>NZ_JARPAF010000004.1:808864-809171 GCF_029594735.1 Nitrospirillum amazonense | reverse complement strand
GCCGTTGCCGCCGCCGTTGATGGTGAGATCACGCGCGGACTGGTTCACCACGTTGCCGCTGATGACGCCGCTGTTGGCCAGGCTGCCCAGGGTGCCCGTGCTGGCGATGTACAGCGCCGTGGCGCCACTCGCCGTGTTGGCCAGCGTGCCCGTGACGTTCAGGGTGGCCAGGCTGGCGCCGATGTAGTCATTGCCCGCGACCGCCAGCAGAGTGCCGCCGCTGACCGAGCCCTTGGCGTCCAGGCCGGTCAGGCCACTGGTGACCACGGCCCCGGTGTAGGACGACCCCGCCCCACCCTGGATCATG
>NZ_JARPAF010000004.1:808584-808764 GCF_029594735.1 Nitrospirillum amazonense | reverse complement strand
CCGGCCGTGTTGGCCAGCGTGCCCGTGACGTTCAGGGTGGCCAGGCTGGCGCCGATGTAGTCGTTGCCCGCGACCGCCAGCAGAGTGCCGCCGCTGACCGAGCCCTTGGCGTCCAGGCCCGTCAGGCCGCTGGTGACCACGGCCCCGGTGTAGGACGACCCCGCCCCACCCTGGATCATC
>NZ_JARPAF010000004.1:807995-808484 GCF_029594735.1 Nitrospirillum amazonense | reverse complement strand
TGACGTTGGCCCCGGTGTTGCGGATGGTCCCGCCGGTGAAGCTGCCCACCACGGTGCCGCTGCCGCCGGTAATGGTCAGATCCCGCGCCGAGACGTTGGTGACGTTGCCGCTGATGGTGCCGCTGTTGGCCAGGCTGCCCAGGGTGCCCGTGCCGGCAATGTACAGCGCCGTGGCCCCGCCCGCCGTGTTGGCCAGGGTCCACATTGGCGCCCGTGTTGCGGATGGTCCCGCCGGTGAACACGCCCACCGTGCCGTTGCCGCCGCCGGTGATGGTCAGATCCCGCGCCGAGACGTTGGTGACGTTGCCGCTGATGGTGCCGCTGTTGGCCAAGGCCCCCAGGGTGCCCGTGGCCGCGACGTACAGCGCCGTGGCGCCGCCCGCCGTGTTGGCCAGGGTGCCCGTGACACTGAGCGTGGCCAGGCTGGCGCCGATGTAGTCGTTGCCCGCCACGGCCTGCAGGTTGCTGCCGCTGGTGGACCCCAGCGCG
>NZ_JARPAF010000004.1:738352-807895 GCF_029594735.1 Nitrospirillum amazonense | reverse complement strand
CGCCAGTGCCGCCCGTGAACACCAGGGCGTTGGCGCTGGTGTTCACGATGCTGCCGGCGATCGTGCCGCTGTTGGCGATGGTGCCGATGCTGCCCTGGTTGTACAGGGCGGTGACGCCGGCGATGGTGCCGCTGTTGCTGAGGGCGCCGATGGTGCCGCTGTTGCGCAGGCCCCGGCCGCTGACCGTGTCGGTGGCGCTGATCACCCCGCTGTTGGCGATGCTGGCGATGGTGCCGCTGTTGTACAGGCCATAAGCGACGCTGCTGATGGTGCCCTGGTTGATCACGGCGCCGATGGTGCCCTGGTTGTTCAGGCCGGCGGCGTTCACCTCCGGCGCGTCCTTCAGGGTGCCGGTGTTCAGCACCGTGCCGATGCTGCCCTGGTTCCACAGGCCCACCCGGCCCGTGGCCGTGCCGCTGTTGTCCACCAGGCCGATGGTGCCCCGGTTGCGGATGCCATAGAGCTCACCATCCAGCACGCCGCTGTTGACCAGCGTACCCAGGCTGCCCAGGGTGCCGATATAGGCCGCCGTGACCACGCCGCTGATGGTGCCGGTGTTGTTCAGGCTGGCCAGCGTGCCGCCGATGTAGTCGTTCACCGCCGCCAGCACCAGGTCGACGTTGGACCCGATGGTGGTGACGCCGGTGCCGATGGTCAGGCCAGTGATGCCGGAATAGATGCCCACGCCGGTATAGCTGGACCCCGTCCCACCCTGCACCAGGATGACGCCGGTGGACGACCCCACGATGTAGTTGGTGATGGAGCTGATATCGGCCGTGATGGTGCCGCCGCTGATGGCGGCCACGCCACTGACCTCCAGATGGTTGCTGCCCAGGGCCAGCGTGCCCGTGGCCTGGCTGTAGTTGCCGGTGATGGTGACGGTGCTGGCCAGGGCCAGGCTGGCCCCGCTGTTCACCACCGTGTGGCTGCCCACGTTGACCAGGGTGTCGCCCACCACCTGGCTGCCGCCGGCGAACACCACGTTGCTGGCGGTGTTGGTGATGCTGCCACCCGTCAGCGTGCCGGCCAGGGTGCCACCGCCCGCGATGACCAGGTCGGTCGCCGACAGGTTGGCGATGTTGCCGCTGATCGTGCCGGCGTTGGCAATGGTGCCCAGCGTGGCGCCAGCGCCGTTGTACAGGGCGTAGGCGCCGCCGGAGATGACACCCTGGTTCAGCAGCGTGCCGATCACGCCGGTGTTGCGCAGGCCGGTGGCCGAGCCGCTGATGCTGCCGATGAAGGGACCGAAGCCGATGTTGCCGAGAACCGCAATGGTTCCGGTATTGTTGATGCCGATGGAGCCGGTAACCAGACCAGCGTTCTGGAAGACACTCAGGGTCCCGGCATTGTTCACGCCGGCCGTCACCCCGGTGATGGTCCCGGCATTGCCCAGGCCGAACACCACGCCCTGGTTGTCGACCGCCGCCCCGGTGGTGCCGAGGATGGTGCCGTAGCTGGTCAGCGTGCCGATGCTGCCGGCGTTGGCCACACCCACCGCGCCCACCATGACGCCCAGGCTGCTGCCCACCGTCCCCAGCGTGCCGTTGAGGATGGAGCCGATGGTGCCCAGGTTGTTGATGGCGGCATTGGCGCCCAGCAGCGTACCGCTGTTGGTGAAGCTGCCCAGGCTGCCCGTCGCCGCCACGTAGACGGCGTTGTTGGCAGTGATCGTGCCGCTGTTGCTGAGCGTTCCCAGCGTGCCGCCGACATAGTCGTTGATGCCGGCCAGGTAGAGGCTGTTGCCGCCGACGCTGCCCGTGACCTCCATCCCCGTCACGTCGCTGGTGTAGCTGAGGCCGGTGTAGCTGGAGCCGGTGCCGCCGGCCACCAGGGCCACGCTGTCGCCCACGCCCGCCAGCATGTTGATGGTGCCCGGCACGCCCGTGGCGGCGATGGTGCCGCCGGTCAGCACCGCGGCGGCGCTGACGGCCAGCTGGCCGCTGCCGTATGCCACTTGCAAGGTGCCCGCCGACTGGCTGTAGGTGCCCGTGACGGCAATGAGGGTGGACAGGCGCAGGGACGCGCCGCTGTTGACCAGGGTATTGGTCCCGCCCACGTCCACCTGGTCGTTCAGGGCCAGGTTGCCGCCGGCCAGCACCACGTTGGCCAAGGTGCTGCTGATGGTGCCGACGCCGGTGGCACCCGTCAGCGTGCCGATGGTGGCACCAGTGCCGCCGGTGAACACCAGGGCGTTGGCGCTGGCGTTCACCACGTTGCCGGCGATCACGCCGCTGTTGGCGATGGTGCCGACGCTGCCCTGGCTGTACAGGGCGGTGACGCCCGCGATGGTGCCGCTGTTGCTGATCGCGGCGATGGTGGCGCCGATGGCGTTGCGCAGGGCCCGGCCCGTGACGGTATCGGTGGCGCTGATGACGCCGCTGTTGTCGATGCTGCCGATGCTGCCGCTGTTGTACAGGCCGTAGGCGACGCTGCTGATGCTGCCCATGTTGGTCAGCACGCCGATGCTGCCGGCGTTGTTCAGGCCGGCGGCCTGGGCCGAGGGCGCGTCCTTCAGCAGGCCGGTGTTGAGGACCGTGCCGATGACGCCCTGGTTCCACAGGCCGACCAGGCCCGTGGCCGTGCCGCTGTTGTCCACCAGGCCAATGGTGCCCCGGTTGCGGATGCCATAGCGGGCGCCGTCCAGCAGGCCGCTGTTGGCCAAGGTGCCCAGGCTGCCCGTGGTGGCGATGTAGGCCGCCGTGACCACCCCGCTGATGGTGCCGCTGTTCCCCAAGCTGCCCAGCGTGCCGCCGATGTAGTCGTTGGCCGCCGCGACCACCAGGTCCACGTTGGACCCGATGGTGTCCACGCCGGCGGCGATGGTCAGGCCGCTGACGCCGGAGGTCAGGCTGACCCCGGTGTAGCTGGAGCCCGCCCCGCCCTGGATCAGGATGGCGCCGTTGCTGCCCCCCACCACGTAGTTCTGCGCCGCGTCCACGCTGGCGGTGATGGCCCCGCCGCTCACATTGGCGACACCGCTGACGAACAGGTGGTTGGTCGACAGCGCCAGCGTGCCCGTGGCCTGGCTGTAGTTGCCCGTGATGCTGAGGTCGCCGCCCAAGGCCAGGCTGGCCCCGTTGTTCACCACCGTGTGGCTGCCAACGTTGAGGGCGTCATTGACCACCTGGGCCCCGCCCGCGAACACCACGTTGCTGGCGGTGTTGGTGATAACCCCGCCCGTCAGCGTGCCGCCACCGCCCGCGATCACCAGGTCGCCGGTCGACAGGTTGGCGATGTTGCCGCTGATCGTGCCGGCGTTGAGGACGGTGCCCAGCGTGGCGCCGGCGCCGTTGTACAGCGCGTAGGCGCCGCCGGAGATCAGGCCCTGGTTCAGCAGCGTCCCGATCACACCGGTGTTGCGCACACCCGTGGCCGACCCGACGATGCTGCCCACCACGGCGGTGAGGCTGCCGGTGGGGAAGAGGGCGTTCGCCAAGCCCAGGACGGTGCCCGAGTTGTTGATGCCGATGCTGCCGGTGATCGCGCCGGCGTTGACCAGGGTGCCGACGACGCCGGCATTGCTCAGGCCCGTGGCCGAGCCGCTGATGCTGCCGATGAACGTGGTCAGGCTGTCGGTGGCGAAGACGAAGTTCTGGATGAAGCCGATGGTGCCGGTGTTGTTGATGCCGATGCTGCCGGTGACCTGGTTGGCGTTGACCAGGCCGCCGATGCTGCCGGCGTTGTTGATGCCCGCGGTCACCCCGGTGATGGTTCCGGCGTTGCCCAGGCTGTACATCGAGCCCTGGTTGTCGACCGCCGCCCCGGTGGTACCGACGATGGTGGCGTAGCTGACCAGCGTGCCGATGCTGCCGGCGTTGGTCATACCCACCGCCCCTTGCAGCAGACCCACCGTGCCATAGCTGGTCGTCGTGCCCGTGCCCGTCAGCGTGCCGATGGTGATGGTGCCGATGCTGCCCAGGTTGTTCAGGGCGGCATTGGCGCCCAGCAGCGTGCCGGTGTTGGTGAGGCTGCCCAACGTGCCCGTCGCCGCCACGTAGACCGCGTTGCTGGCGCTGATCGTGCCGCTGTTGTTCAGGCTGCCCAGCACCGTGCCGACATATGCTGACGATGGTGTTGAGCGACACCGAGGCGCCACCGTTGACCAGCGTGCCGGCGCCGACATTGGCCGCGTCGCCCAGGACGATGGCGCCCGAGGCCAAGGTCACGTTGGCCAGGGTGCTGGTGATGGTGCCGCCGGTGTAGGTGCCCGCCACTGTGCCGCCCGACAGGACCAGCGCATTCGTCGACAGGTTGACCAGGTTGCCGCTGATGGTGCCGGTGTTGACCACCTGGCCCAGGCTGCCGCCCGACGCCACCTCCACCGCGATGGAGCCGGCGATGGTGCCGCTGTTGACCAGGGTGCCCAGGCTGCCGGTAGGTCACCCCCGGCGCCACGCCCAGGGTGCCGCCGGTGTTGTACAGCAGGCCGCTGCCGACATTGACCTGGTCGGCCAGGTAGACCTGGCCGCCCGAGACCACCACGTTGCTGTTGGTGTTGGTGAGGGTGCCCAGCGTGCCGCCGGCACCGGCGAAGGTGCCCCAGGTGGCGCTGCCGCCGCGCAGGTTGAGATCGGCCGACCCGTTGTTGGCGATGTTGCCCTGGATGGTGCCGCTGTTGGACAGCGTGCCCAGCGTGCCCGCCCCGGCGATGTAGATCAGCGTGGCCACACCGGCGGGGCCCCAGGGTCAGGCCGGTGATGCCGCTGTCGTAGGTGATGCTGGTGTAGCTGGAGCCAACGCCGCCCGCGATGATGGGCGTGGCCCCCGCCGGGCCCTGCAGATAGTGATAGGCGCCGGTGGCGCCCACGACCGTGTAGTTGACGCCGCTGACCACGGCCGCGCCACTGACGATCAGTTCGCCGCCGTTGATGGCCGACCGCTCGGCCAAGGTGCCGCCCGTCTGGCTGTAGTTACCGGTGACGCTGATGATGGAGCCCAGGTACAGGCTGCCGCCATTGTTGACCAGGGTGTGGCCCGTGACATTGACATGGTCGTTGAGCGCGACGTTGCCCGACAGCGTCACGTTGCTGGCGGTGTTGACAATGCTGCCCGGCAACGTGCCGGTGAGGCCGGTGAAGGTGCCGAAGGTGCCGGCGCTGCCGCCCAGCAGGGTCAGGTCGCGGACGCTGTTGTTGACGATGCTGCCCTGGATGACACCGGTGTTGGATACGGCGCCCAGCGTGCCGGTGGACGCGACATAGACGGCCGAAGCCGCCGTCAGCGTGCCGGTGTTGGTGATCGTGCCGTAGGTGCCGGCGATGTAATAGTTTTGCACCATGGCCAGCAGGTAGTTGCCGACCGTGGTGCCGGTCACGTTGATGCCGGTGCCGGAGGAACTGACCACGCCGGTCAGGGTGCCGTAGCTGAGGTTGAGACCGCCGTCGGCCGAGATCAGGGTGATGGCCTCACCCACCGTGTGGTTGACGGTGGTGGTGAAGTTGCTCAGCACCGTGCCGGCGATGCTGGCGGCGCCAGAGATGGACAGCAGGTTGGTGCCCAGCGACAGCGTGCCCAAGGTTGACGTCTGGGCGAAATTGCCGGTGAGGCTGATGGTGCCCAACGTGCCGAAGGTAACGTTGGCCCCGTTGTTGACCAGGGTGTTGGTGCCGACGTTGATGACGTCGTTGATCCGCAGGTTGCCGGAGACCAGGACGACGTTGCTGGTGGTGTTGTTGATGGTGCCGATGGAGCCGGAATAGCCGATCAGCGTGCCGATGGTGGTCAGCGTGCCGCCGCGGATGGACAGGTCGTTGGCGCTCAAGTTGACGATGTTGCCCCGGATCGTGCCGCTGTTGGTCAGCGTGCCCAGGGAGCCGGTGCTGGCGATGTACAGTGCCGTCGGATAGATGGTGGAGACGCCGTTCAGCACGGTGCTGCCCACGCTTACCGAGGCCTGGGCGCCACCGACATAATCCATCAGCGGGTTGTAATAGATCAGCGTCGTGCCGCTGGCGCCGATGTTGGAGAAATGGGCGCCGGTGGGGGCCTGCACGGCGGCGAAGGCCGAGCCGAGGTTGGAAATGCCGGTGGGCGAATAGATCAGGCTGGCGGCCGTGCCGACGATGTAATTGCCCGCACTGCTGAAGGACGGAACGATGGTGCCGGTGATCAGCGTCACACGGCCCGTAACCGTCAGGCCGCTGGTGGTCAGGGTGTTGGTCGAGAGCGTGTTGTAATAGTTGCCGGTGATGGTGGAACCGGCGGCGATGGTCAGGTTGGTGCCCTGGCTGATCAGCGTTCCGCTGCCGACGTTGATATTGTCGTTCAGAAACAGGTTGCCGCCGGTGATTACGATGTTGCTCAGCGTGTTGATGATCGAGCCCTTGCCCGATGCGCCGGTGAAGGTGCCGAGGACCGTGCCCGTCCCGCCGGTGATGCTGAAGGTGTTGGCGGAATTGTTGACGATGTTGCCGCTGATCACGCCGCTGTTGTTCAGCCCAGCGATGGTACCCGAGGTGCCGATGCTGATGGCGTTGCCCGTGGCGCTGATGGTGCCGGTGTTGATCAGGGTGCCGATCAGGCCGCCGGTGGCGATGCTGCCGATGATGACGCCATTGTTGGCCAGGGTGCCCAAATAGCCGTTATGTGTGACCGACGCGTTGCCGCTGGTCTTGGAAATGACGATGCCGCCCTGGATGGTGCCGATGCTGGTGTTGGTCAGGTTGACGATGGAACCGCCGGCACCGATGGAAACACCGGTGGTGCCGCTGATCAGACCCGAATTGGTCAGGGTGCTGAGGGTACCGTCCTGGCCGACATGGCTGTGGAAGATGGCGGTGGGACCGAAGCCACCGTAGTTCCGCACCTCCACGCCCGGGCCGGAATCGTTGAGGATGGTGCCGGTGTTGTTGACCGAGCCCACCACGCCGAACACGTTCACGGCACCGGTGCCGCCGCTGTTGCCCCTCAACATGCCGCTGTTGATGATGGTGCCGACGGTGCTGATTGTCGTGATGACGTCGACGTCGATGGCGCCGCCCACGGAGCTGTAGATGTAGCCGCTGTTGGTCAGCGTGCCGATGCTGACGCCGGTCAGGTTCAAGGCGCTGTTGCCGTTGGCCAGAATGGTGCCGGCGTTGGTGAAGCCGCCGACCTTCACGCCATTCATCATCCGGATGGCGCCGTAGCCGCCATCCGACTGGATCACACCGGCGGCGTTGTTCACGAAGGTGCCGATGGTGGTGTAGGCGCTGATGCCGTAGCTGATGGTGCCGCTGGTCGTCGTGTAGGTGGGGGTGCCCGTCAGGACGATGGCGGCGATTCCGCCTGTCGTCCCGGTGCCGCCGATCAGGTTGTTGTTGATGAAGGCCGTCAGGGTCTTGCCGCCCTGGATGCTGAAGCCGGTGTAATTGCTGGAAGTGCCGGTGTTGTTGCCGACTAGCGTGCCGTTGTTGATGACGGTGCCCACCGTGCCCGTCCAAGTGAACGCCGTGCAGTGCGCCGCCGAGCCGATGGTGGAATTGGTGGAGAAGCTGCCGCAGGCACTGGCCCAGGCGGACTTCGGTGCGGCCAAGCCCACGCCGATGGCCAGCGCCGATGCGCCCAGGAGGAAGGCCTGCTGCGTCTTCTTCGTGCCCTGACCGCGCGTAACCGCCTGCTTCGCCATGCCACCTGTCTCCCAACCACTGGTTTGCACCATCGCCGGGCTGAGAGACAAAAATGGCGGCTTTGGGGTATCGCCGGGGAACATCGCCCGACACCCAAATCCGTTTCTTGCCACCCCAACCCTTCTTCCGCGCCGGAACCCGGAGCCCCGTGCCCCCAAGTTCCCGACCTATCCAAAGGGGACAGGCGCGCCACCACCTTTTGGGATAGTCGGGCAATTCATGTCAATTGCATCTTCAGAGGCTTAAACTATCGGGGAAGGCGAAGAAGCCCATTGGTTAATGTTGATTAACCATTTCCTCGTGTATGATTTCGTCACATTTAATAACAACTTATAAAATAATGGGTGAGGCCCAGCTACTTGGCGGTACCCCTTGCGTACGTAGTAGCGAAATGTGAGAAAAATGCCGCAATATGCGACGACCATTTGCGCGAAGCCTTTACCACTTTTTAAACGTTTTCCCCCGGGGCCAAGGGTGCGCCGCGGTCCGACAGCCACCCCGCTCAACGGGACAAGCTATCCTAATGCACCAGCTGGCCTCCGCTCCCGAAACCCGGTCAAGACCGTCTATTATAACCTTTAGTTTATATTATGCCGGTTGCAGTCGGGCCGCCGCCGGCGACTCCGATCTTTGGGCGCATAGGTCCGCGGCCCGGCCAGGGCCGCTTCAGCATGGCCGTCCTGAACCGGTCGCGTCACGGTGAACAATTGGCGACCCGCCGAGTTCAAGGGGCGCGGGGCCGCGTTACATGGTTCATTGCCCACGCCCGTTGTCGCCAATGTGATCGGGAAGCGCCGCCATGAACTGGATGCCGACGCCAGCCACCGTACACCTCTGCCTGGACATGCAGCGGCTGTTCTCACCGGAACACCCCGCTGGTCCCTGGCCTACCCCCTGGTTGCCCCGCATCCTGCCGATGGTGGCGGCCATCGCCGAACGCTTTCCCATGCGTACCGTTTTCACCCGCTTCATCCCGCCACGGACGCCGGAAACCATGCCCGGAACCTGGCGTCCTTATTACGAACGCTGGCGTCACGCCACCCGGGACCATCTCCCCCCCGACGCCCTGGAGTTGCTGGCGCCCCTGGCCCGGCTATGCCCGCCGGCCGCCGTGGTGGACAAGCCGGTCTATTCCGCCTTCATCCGCAGCACGCTTGCGTCCCTGCTGCGCCAGCGGGGGGCCGATGGCCTGGTTGTCACCGGATGCGAGACCGACGTCTGCGTCCTAGCCACGGTGCTGGATGCCATCGACCTCGGCTATCCCGTCTGCGTGGTGACCGATGCCGTCTGCAGCTCAGTCGACACGTCGCATGATGCCGTGCTGACCCTGTACCGCACCCGTTTCGCCCAGCAGGTCATTACCCTGACCACCGACGAACTGCTGAGCGGTTGGCCCGCGCATTGATATTCCTGAAACAAGAAGGGCGGACACCCCGCCGGTATCCGCCCAACCCGCTCAGGTAAATGCCATCAGGCCATCAGTGCCTGCGCCGCGACCCGAAGGTGCCGTCGTCCGCCTCACCATACCCCTTCATCACGTCGGCCGCCGTTTCATAATCGGCGTCCGGCATGGCCTCCAGCATCTCCAGCACCTCACCCTCCGCGCCATTCTCCTTGGCCTTGCGGATCAGCGCCTGCTTGTCGGCCGGAAAATCGATGCCCTTCAGAAAATGGGCCACATTGGCGGGCGAGTGACCGCCCAGTCCTCGCGTCATGTCTGCTCTCCCTTCCCAAGGGGAGGACGGGGCGCGAACGCCCCGTCCTTCAAGGATCAATGCACGTTACTGCGACGGCGGGTCGTCTTCGGCTTGTCCTCATCTTCCGATGAAGAGGAGGAAGAGGACCGGCTGCTGGAGGAGCGGGAGCGCGTCTTGCGCTCGGGGGCGTCGTCCTCATCATCCCGGCTGCTGGCCCGGCGGCTCTGCCCGCCGCGGCGGCCTATTTCGGCGTGCTCCTCGGGATCACCGAAATAGCCGCCCTGCCCCTCATCCTCGGCGTGGCCGCGCTCGTCGCGCCGGGCGTGCTGGGCCCGTTCATGGCGAACCTGGCCGCCCCGGCGGCCGATCTCCGCGTGCCCTTCCGGGTCGCCGAAGTAGCCGCCCTGGCCCTCGTCTTCGGCGTGGCCTTCCTCGTCACGCCGGGCCCGCATCGCCCGTTCGTGGCGGACTTGGCCGCCCCGGCGGCCGATCTCCGCATGGCCTTCGGGATCGCCGAAGTAACCGCCCTGGCCCTCATCCTCCGCATGGCCTTCCTCATCCCGGCGGGCCCGCATCGCCCGTTCGTGACGGACCTGGCCGCCCCGGCGGCCGATCTCCGCATGGCCCTCGGGATCGCCGAAGTAACCGCCCTGGCCCTCGTCCTCAGCATGGCCGTATTCGTCACGCCGGGCGCGCATCGCCCGTTCGTGGCGGACCTGGCCACCACGGCGGCCGATCTCGGCGTGGCCTTCGGGATCGCCGAAGTAGCCGCCCTGGCCCTCGTCCTCCGCGTGGCCGTATTCATCCCGGCGGGCGCGCACGGCCCGTTCATGGCGAACCTGACCACCCCGGCGGCCGATTTCCGAATGCCCTTCCGGATCACCGAAGTAGCCGCCCTGGCCCTCGTCCTCCGCGTGGCCGTATTCGTCACGCCGGGCGCGCATGGCCCGTTCGTGGCGAACCTGGCCGCCCCGGCGGCCGATCTCCGAATGCCCTTCCGGATCGCCGAAGTAGCCGCCCTGGCCCTCGTCCTCCGCGTGGCCGTATTCGTCCCGGCGGGCGCGCATGGCCCGTTCGTGGCGAACCTGGCCGCCCCGGCGACCGATTTCCGAATGCCCTTCCGGATCGCCGAAGTAGCCGCCCTGGCCCTCGTCCTCCGCATGGCCTTCCTCATCACGACGGGCGCGCATCGCCCGCTCATGGCGGACCTCGCCGCCCCGGCGCCCAATCTCGGAATGGCCGCGCGGATCGCCGAAATAACCGCCCTGGCCGACGTCTTCGGAATGGCCACGCCGGCTGCCGCCACCGGACCGGTAGCCATCATCGTCGTCATCGTCGCGGCCACCGGCATGGCGGCGATCGTCCTCATAATCGTTGTAATCCCGGCGTCCACCCTGGGGAGCCCGGGACTGGCGGCGCGGATCCTCGTATTGTTCTCGTGCCATGAATTTCCTCCTGGCTTATCCGATAGGCCGGGCAGGTGACTGCCATGCCCGGTCCGTCAAACAACGCCCCCGGACGGAAATCGATCCTTCATTTTTTCCGCATAGGGTGAATTTTTATCGGTCAACGCCCCTCATTTCATGGGAAATCCAAATAAATATTTGATTTAGAAACAATTTTATTGCGACGCTTTCGCTTCGTTATCATTTAATTACTTTTCACCACGTCGTCAGCCCTGACGGCCATACAAAAAAGGCCACGCTGGCGGTCCAGCGTGGCCTGTCCCAAGAGCAGTTTGGAGAGATCGCGGAGCCACCATCGGCAACCCGGATCAGGCAGTCAGCGATCCGGGCACTGCCGAGGCCAAGCCGCCGTGTCAATGACGGCATGGGCATATAAGAATCCAGCTTGGCGGGGGTTCCGCGCCTATCGGAATTATTCAGTACCGCCAAGACGAAGGCGCGTTGAAGGGCCCGCCGCTCAAGGGATTTACTGTCGAACCTGGCCGGATACCGGTTGGACGGCCAGAACGGCCTGGCTGGGGCAAGGTCCCCGGCCAGGTCTCCGCTTTCCGGTCAGGGGACCCCGATCAGTAGCGCTGCGGCACGTACAGTTCGGCCGGCAGCGTGTGCCGCTCGTAGTTCGGATTGAACACCCGGTCCGGCAACGTCACGGGCTCATGCGGGACCTCCTCATACGGAACGACCGAAAGCAGGTGAGAGATGAGGTTGAGACGGGCGCGCTTCTTGTCGTTACCTTCCACGATGTGCCAGGGCGCCTCGGGAATGCTGGTGCGCGCGAACATGTCCTCCTTAGCCATGGTATACTGTTCCCACCGCACGCGGGACTGCAGGTCCATGGGCGACAGCTTCCATTGCTTGATGGGGTCGTGGATGCGCATGAGGAAGCGCAACTGCTGTTCCTCATCGGTGATGGAGAACCAGTACTTCACCAGGATGATGCCAGAGCGCACCAGCATGCGCTCGAACTCCGGCACGTCGCGGAAGAAGTCCTCGACCTCGGTATCTGTGGCGAAGCCCATGACGCGCTCGACACCGGCGCGGTTGTACCAGCTGCGATCGAACAGCACGATCTCACCGGCGGCCGGCAGGTGCGGGACGTACCGTTGGAAATACCATTGGGTCTTCTCGCGGTCGGACGGCGCCGGCAACGCCACCACCCGGCAGCTGCGCGGATTGACACGCTGGGTGATGCGCTTGATGGCGCCCCCCTTCCCGGCGCTATCGCGGCCTTCGAACAGGATTACCATCTTGAGGCCTTTGAAACGCACCCAGTCCTGCAGCTTCACCAGCTCGCTCTGAAGACGCAGCAGCTCGCGGAAATAGGTGTGACGGTCGAGGGTGCTCTTCTGGCGCCTTTCCATCAGGGCGCGCAGTTCGGGCGGGATGCGCACATCGTCAACGGCCTGCTCAAGCTCCTCGTCCATATCGTCTTCGAGCTCGATGTCCAGCCAGCTGCGGGTCTCGGTCTTGTCGTGTTCGGTCATGTGTCGTCCTCCTGGTCCCCAAACGGTTACCTGGAAGCGTTTGCAGTTTGGTGACAAAGCCCGAGATGGCGGACCTTACGGACGCAACAAACACTCCGCCGCGAGAGCGGATGGCTTTGATCCTGGTCGCCATGCGGTAGCGTTTGTATTAAGCGAAACGCTGTGGCTTAAGATAATACTGCGGTGCGGTCCAAAGGTAGGGGGCGAGACCGTCACGTAATTGTCATTAAATGATCCGACAGCGTGCTTTGAACAAAGGATGGCTTGGCAATGGATTTCTTTAAGCGTTTCACTGTTCTTCTTTGCGCCCCCGGCTTCGACGCCGATGACCTGGAAGGCATGCGGCTTCAGAAAATCATCGCGGCCATCGAGGACGACGGCATCGAGGTGGTCAAGGCGCGGCGGGTCGAGGACGCGGAGATCGCCGTCCAGACCGACGCCGCCATCGGCTGCATGGTGGTGGACTGGGGCAAGCGTGGGCTGGAGGGTAAGACGGCGGCCCTGATCAACCTGATGCGCCGCCGCGGCCTGGACATGCCCATCGTCATCCTGGTCCGTCGCAAGCGCCTGGAGGACATCCCGGTGGAGGTGCTGGACTTCATCGACGGCTACATCTTCCTGTCGGAGGAAACGCCGGAGTTCATTGCCCGCAACCTGATCAGCCGCCTCAAGAAATATGCCGACACGCTGAAGACGCCTTTCTTCGGCGCGCTGGTGGATTACGCCGAGGAGGGCAACCAGCTGTGGACCTGCCCGGGGCACAACGGCGGCATCTTCTACAGCCGCAGCCCCATTGGGCAGATTTTCGTTGAACATCTGGGCGAGGCGGTGTTCCGCGACGACCTGGACAATTCGGTCATCGAGTTGGGCGACCTGCTGACGCACGAAGGCCCCGCCCTGAGGGCCCAGAAGGAGGCCGCCGCCATCTTCGGGGCGGAGAAGACCTATTTCGTGCTGAACGGCACCTCCTCCTCCAACAAGGTGGTGCTGGGCGCCCTGGTGGCGGAGGGTGACCTGGTCCTGTTCGACCGCAACAACCACAAGGCCGCCCACCACGGCGCCCTGCTGATCAGCGGCGGCATTCCCATCTACCTGGAAACGGACCGTAACTGCTACGGCATGATCGGGCCCATCCAGAGCCAGGCGCTGGACGAGGCGGCGATCCGGGAGAAGATCCGGCTGAACCCGCACGTGAGCGATCCCGAGGCGTGGAAAAAGCCCCGCCCCTTCCGCGTCGCCGTCATCGAGCAATGCACCTACGACGGCACCATCTACAGTGCGGAGATGATCCTGAACCGGATCGGCCACCTGTGCGAATACATCCTGTTCGATGAGGCCTGGGCCGGCTTCATGAAGTTCCACCCCCTCTATGCCGGTCGCTTCGCCATGGGGCTGAAGGATTTGGGTGAGGACGCGCCCGGCATCATCGCCACGCAGTCGACACACAAGCAGTTGGCCAGCTTCTCCCAGGCCTCGCAGATTCATGTCCGCGACCGGCACATCAAGGGCCAGAAGCGCCGGGTGGAGCATCGCCGCTTCAACGAAAGTTTCCTGCAGCACGCCTCGACCTCCCCCTTCTATCCCCTGTTCGCCTCGCTGGACGTGGGTGCGCAGATGATGAAGGGGCGCTCCGGCACCATCCTCTGGGATGACACCGTCCGGCTGGGCATCGAGCTGCGCAAGAAGCTGCGGGCCCTGCGCCGCGAGTACGAACAGAAGGAAACCGATCCCGCGCGCCGCTGGTTCTTCGAGCCCTTCATTCCCGACGTCGTCTCGCCCCCGGGCTCCGGCCCCGAGGAGACGGCTCACGAAGTGCCCTGGGAAAGCCTGAGCACCGACGAACTGGCCACCAACGCGCGGTACTGGTCCTTCTCGCCTGGCGAGACCTGGCATGGCTTCAGCCATGTGACCGAGGGGTTGGCCATGACCGACCCCAACAAGCTGATCATCCTGACGCCGGGGTTCGACCGGCGGACGGGCACCTACAGCGACCATGGCATCCCGGCCCCGGTGGTGGCCCAATACCTGCGCGAGAACCGCGTCGTCCCGGAGAAGAACGACCTCAACTCCCTGCTGTTCCTGCTGACGCCCGGCGTGGAGTCCAGCAAAGCCGGCACCCTGCTGAGTGCGCTGGCGGCGTTCAAGCGTCTGCATGACGACAACGCCCTGCTGGACGACGTCATGCCCCGCTTCGTCACCCGCTGGCCGCAGCGGTACCGGGGCGTGCGCCTGCGCGACCTGTGCGCCCAAATGCACGCCTTCTATCGCGACATCAACGTCAGCGCACTGCAGCAGAAGCAGTTCGCGCCCGAGCACCTGCCGGAAATGGTGGTGCCCCCCCATGAGGCGGCGCGCAGCCTGGTGCGCAACAAGGTCGACTACCTGCCCCTGAGCGAGATCGACGGCCGCATCGCCACCACCCTGTTCCTGGTCTATCCGCCGGGCATCGCCACCATCGTCCCGGGCGAGCGCCTGGACGCGCGGGCCAAGCCCATGCTGGACTATCTCAAGATGTTCGAGCAGAGCGCCAACCTGTTCCCCGGCTTCGAGAACGAGGTGCAGGGGCTCTATCGCAAGATCGAGCCGGATGGGTCGATGCGGTTTTATACCTATGTGATGCAGGAGTGAGCGTGCCGGAATGTCCGCCATGACCGACTCTTCCATGCCCTTTCCCGGGCCCATTCCCAGCATGAACCAGGATCCTGGCGCCAGCCAGGACCTGGCCTCGTCCACGCCTGGGGCCTCGTCCACGCCTGGGGCCTCGTCCACGCTGGGGACGCTGCCGTCGCCCATCGTCCTGCGGCACTCGAATGACGAGGACGTGCCGGCCATGCTCGACATCTACCGGCATCACATCGGGCATGGCGTCGGTAACCTCGGCACCTTCGTACCGACACCGTTCGACATCGAGGACCTGAAGGCGCGGCGCAAGAACATGCGCAAGCACAAGCTGCCCCATCTGGTCGCCACCATCGATGGCGTCGTGGTCGGCTACGCCTACGCCGTGCTGTTCCGCAAGCGCCCCGCCTACCGGTTCACGGTCAAGCATTCGATCTATATTCATCCCGACCGCCTGCATCGCGGCATCGGCCGGGCGCTGCTGCCCGCCCTGATCCAGGAATGCGCCGCCGCCGGCTTCCGCCAGATGATCGGCTATGTCGACAGTTCCAACGTCGCCTCACTGCGATTGCATGAGGCCTGCGGCTTCCGCCAGGTCGGTTACCTGGCAGCCGTGGCCTTCCGCTTTGGGAAATGGACCGACACTGTGATGCTGCAGCGCGCCATCGGACCGGAGGGTGGGCAGGAAGAGTGCACCCATAAGCCGTAAAAACTTGGGCAATCGGGGCGGCGGTGACATGGCCGGGGTGCTGGCCGGCCCCCTGGATGTGCCGTGCGTCCTCATCCACTTGGTGGATGCGATGCTCGGGCACCAGGATGGGCGTGCGGCGAGGGTCCATCCATGGCGCGGATCATCCCCGGCCCGCCCGTGCGCATGAAGCGCCAAACCAGGATCACCGCCAGCCCCAAAAAGACAATGTTCAAGACGGTGGTGTAATTCCAGCTGATGCCGGTGGCGACGACTTGGGCCGTCCGCTGCTCCGGCACCAGGTCCAGCGCCTGGAACAGGAACTCCACGGCCAAGGCTGAGCCCACCATGGCGACGTAGAAGGTGACCAGCAGGAAGGCCGCCATTTTCAGGCCGTAATAGCGGCGGTAGATGTCCAGGATGGGCAGCACGATGAGGTCGGCGAAAATGAAGGCGATCACACCGCCAAAGCTGGCGCCGGCGTTCCATAGCACGGCCGCCAGCGGCACATTGCCCACGGAACAGACGAAGGCGATGATGGCGACGAGGGGGCCGACCAAGGGCCCGATCAATTTGGCCAGCAGCGGGTGGCCGGCCAGGAAAAAGCCCTCCCAGAAGGATTTCGGCACCCAGGCCCCCAAGGCGCCGGCGATGAGCAGGCCGATGACAATGTCCGGCCAAAGCGATACCCAGTCCATGACGAAGTAATGGCTGGTGGCCGTGAACCCGGGGGCGGAAACCAGGCGGCGCAGGACACCCCCACCTTCCGTCACCGCCATGTCCATGGACGCATGCCCCTCCATGCGGCCGGCAACGCCCTTCTCGGCCTGCGCCTTGGCGGCCTGCACCAGGCCGCGGGAAAGCAGCAAGCGGAACAGCACGACCAGTATCAGGATCATGAGGGGGCCACCAACGAACTCCGCCGCAGTGAACCGCCAGCCCATCAGCACCGCCAGGATGATGCCCAGTTCCAGCACGAGGTTGGTGGAGGCGAACTGGAAAGCCATGGCGGCGGTGAAATCGCCGCCCTTGCGGAAAATGGTCCGGGCCACGGCGACGGCGGCGTAGGAGCAGGAGGACGAGGCGGCGCCCAGGCCAGTGGCGACGGCGATGCTGCGGGCGCGATCGTCTGGTAACAGCCGGCCCATCTCCCGATGCGACACCACGGCCTGGATGGCGCCGGACAGGAAGAAGCCAAGGATCAGCGCCCACAGCATTTGCCAGCCCATGGCGAATGCCATCGCCAGCGCATGCCATATCTCATCCATGCCAGCCACCCGCTTTCCTTGGATTAACCGGGGGGCAATCCGTCCCCTCCCCAGCGCGTCTCCAGCGCGCCCGTAGGCTGGCTTAAGAGTTCACGACCGTGCCGCCGTTAGGGTGCATGACCTGCCCCGTCATGTAGGAGGCCTCATCGCTGGCCAGGAAGACGTGGCAGGAGGCGACCTCATTCGGCTGGCCGGGACGGCCCATGGGCGTGTTCTTGCCATGTTCCGCCACCTTGTCCGCGTCGTAGGAGGCGGGGATGAGCGGAGTCCAGATGGGGCCGGGCGCGACCGCGTTGACACGGATGCCAGCCTCCACCAGCAACTGTGACAGGGACCGGGTGAAGGCCAGCACGGCGCCACGGGTGGCCGAATAGTCCAGCAGGTGCGGGCTGCCCTTGTAGGCGGTGACGGAGGTGGTGTTGACGATGGCGCCGCCACGCTGCATGTGCTGCAGCGCCATCTTGGACATGAAGAAGTAACCGAAGACATTGGTGCGGAAGGTGCGCTCCAGCTGCTGCGCCGTCAGGTCGCCCAGGCCCTCGGCCGTGTGCTGCTCCGCGGCGTTGTTCACGAGGATGTCCAGCTTGCCGAAGGTGGCCACCACCTTGTCCACCGCCTCCTTGCAGAAGGATTCCGATCCCACGTCGCCGGCGATGGCCAGGCCGCGCCTGCCCTCGGCCTCGATCAGCGTCACGGTGTCGGCCGCATCCTCATGCTCATCCAGGTAAACGATGGCGACATCGGCCCCCTCGCGGGCCATGAGGACGGCCACGGCGCGGCCGATGCCGCTGTCACCGCCGGTGATGAGCGCCACCTTGTCCGCCAGCCGGCCGGCGCCGGGAAAGCGCGGGGTATAATCCGGGGCCGGCGTCATCTCACGCTCATGGCCCGGCTGGTGGTTCTGCTGCTGTGGGGGGATGGCGTCGTCCATGGATATGCTCCTACCATTCGGCCATGCGGCTGGGGGAAAGTGAACTGCGCGGTGCGGCGCGGGGTTCCAGAGGGACTGACGGCCACGCCGACGGCAGATCCGTCGGCGTGGCCGATATCCAACGACCGCTCAGCTTCCGTCAGCGATGGGCGTGGCTGGCGCCACCCTTGCGCCCCGCCTGGGCCGCGCGTGCGGGATCATTGGCGAAGTTTCCGCCAGAGGCCTGGCCGCCTTTGCGGCCCGCTTCGGCCGCCAGGCTTCGGTTTTGAGAAAAGCTGCGCTTCTCGTCGGGAACGTTCCGCCCCCCCTTGCGGCCGGCGGCCGCTGCCAATCCGGAATCCTGCGAGAAACTGCGCTTTTCGTTCGGCACGCTGGAGCCGCCCTTGCTAGCGATATCCCGCTGCTTGCCCTCATCCATGGCAGCGAAGCCGCGGCCGCGGGTGTTGCTGTCCTTGGTCATGACATCCTCTCTTATGTCAGCGATGCGCCGCGCCCGGTCCTGCCCATCGGCCGGGTGCTTTTTCTTCACGGCGCCCGCATATAAGCGCGAATGCCCATAGAGGTTCCGGTCGTTATTTAAAAATAACCGCAATTATAAATATAGTTAAGCCGTAGCTTCGCTTATAGTTTGACGATCTCTTGAATTGATTATCACATCGCTCACTTGGCCGGCTCTAACTCCACCTTGACCCAGCCGCTTCGCCGCTGGTCGAACGCCCGATAGGCCTCGATAACCCCGGTCATAGGCTCGACATGCGTCAGGACGGCGCTGGGGTCGACGGCGCCCGTGCGCACCAGTTCCACCAGGTGCGGGACATAGCGGCGATGATTGCAGTTGCCCATGTTGACGGTCAGATTCTTGTTCATGGCTTGGCCGATGGGGAAGCGGTCCATGGCCGGTGGATAAACACCAATGATGGCGATGGTGCCCGCCTTGGCCACCGCCTCCACCGCCCACTGCAGCGCCTGGGACGGCGCATCGCCCGGATGCCAGTTGCCATCCTTGGGATGCCGCACGGGCGCCACCTTCTCCACATCCGCCAAGTTCTGGTCCGCCTGGTCGCGCGCGGCCGACGCAGCCGGCCCGTCGTGCGCATGTTCCGCATCCACGCCTACTGCGTCTATGACGCGGTCCACGCCGATGCCGCCGGTCAGGTCCAGAATGGTCTGGACCGGATCCTCGCTCTCGAAGTTCACGCATTCCGCGCCCTGCCGCCGTGCCATGGCCAGCCTGTCCTCCCGCCGGTCCACGGCAATCACCCGACCGGCGTTCATCAGCTTGGCCGAAGCGATGGCGAACTGCCCCACGGGACCACAGCCCAGGACGGCCACCGTGTCGCCGTCCTCGATCTCCGCGATGTCGGCGCCGAACCAGCCGGTGGGGAAGATGTCAGAAATGAGGATGGCCTGATCGTCGCTGACCTCGTCCGGCAGCTTGATCATGCCGACATGGGCATATGGGATGCGGGCCTTTTCCGCCTGCAGCCCGTGGAAGGGGCCCGATGGTCCGGGGCCGCCGAAAAAGGCCGTGCCCGCCCGCTTGCCGCCAGGGTTTGCCACGTCGCATTGGGCGAAATAACCGGCGCGGCAGTAGGCGCAGGACCCGCAGGCGATGGTGGAGACGACCACCACCCGGTCGCCGACATCAAAGTTCCGCACCAACGGCCCCAACTCCTCCACCACGCCCACCGCCTCATGCCCCAGGATGGTGCCCGGACGCATGCCCGCGAACGTGCCCCTGACCATGTGCAGGTCGGTACCGCAGATGGCGGAGGCGGTGATGCGGATGATGGCATCGGTGGGGTCCTGGATACGGGGCTCCGGCACTTCTTCCAGCCGGATGTCGCCGATATCGTGGAAGACGACGGCCTTCATGGGGCGGTTCCTTATGGTCGAATGGACAGGCCTGTGCGGCGGAAAAGACGGGGCCGGACCCGTAGGCCCGGCCCCTCACTCACGAACGATCACTCATGAACAGGCATGCAGGTGTCTCTAGTGCTGACCGCCCTTGCGGCCCGCCTCGGAGGCACGTTCCCGATCATGGGCGAAATTGCCGCCGGAGGCTTGGCCACCCTTGCGGCCCGCCTCGGCGGCCAACTCATGATCCTGGGAGAAGCTGCGCTTCTCATCCGGAACGCTGGAGCCGCCCTTGGCGGCGATCTCGCGTTGCTTGTCGTCGTCCATGGACGCGAAGCCGCGGTTCGAGGTGTTGGAAGCCATTGGATCACTCCATTCTGCTTCGGGATATCAGCCCTGGCGTCCATTCGTTGGCGCCAAGACGTCCAACGCGGTTCATGCGCTGGATACCTGTTAAAGACTGCCAACCCCGTCTCGGTTCCAGATTTTTCCCAGATTTACTGCATTTTCAAATATAGATAAGCTCAAGCTCCGAATATAGACAAGCTCAAGCCCCGCTTAAATTCCGGCCTTTATTCCATTTTTACTGTCTTGGGCTCCCACCATGCCCCGCGCCTGCCGCAGGGCCGCCACCAGGGCGTCATAGGTGCGGGCGCGGGCGGCATCATCCCAGGCTCGCAGCACGGCGGAGGGGTGGTATGTCGCGATGCCAGGCCGGCCGTCGGCCCAGGCCAGGGGCTTGCCCCCCTCACGCACCAGGGCGACGGTTCGGCCCATCAGTGACCGGGCCGCGGTGGCGCCCAAGGCCACGATGACGGCGGGCTGGACTAGCGCCACCTCACGACCCAGCCACCAGCGGCAGGCCTCCACCTCCCCCTGGTTGGGGCGCTGATGCATGCGGCGCTTGCCGCGCATCTCATGCTTGAAATGCTTGACGGCGTTGGTGACGAAAAGGTCGTCCCGCTCCAGGCCGGCCGCCGCCAGCGCCTCGTCCAGTACACGTCCCGCTGGACCGACGAAGGGACGGCCGGCCTTGTCTTCTTGATCGCCAGGCTGTTCGCCCACCAGCACCAGGCGGGCGTCCACCGGCCCTTCGCCGAACACCACCTGGGTGGCGTCGCGGTAAAGGTCGCACCGGCGGCAGTCAGCGGCACTGGCCGCGAGACCGGCCAGGTCGCGATCCATGATGTCAGTCCCGCTGGGAGATACCGCTCAAGGCCCGACCGGCGGTGGCGCTCGCGCGCAGCGCCAGGTCGCCAAGCGCGACAATGCCGACCAGGCGCTTTTCCCGGTTCAGTACGGGCAGGCGGCGCATCTGCACGTTCACCATGTTGTGGCAGACCTGCTCCACATCCTCGTCCTCGTAGCAGTAGCACACCTGCGGGGTCATGACCTCGCCCACCGTGGCGTCGGGGCCGCGCCCCTCGGCGACGCCGCGGATGGTGATGTCGCGGTCGGTGATCATGCCGACCAGGCGATCGCCCTGGCCGACGGGGATGGCGCCGATGTCGCATTCGGACATCAGCCGCGCGGCCTCGCGCAGCTTCTGGTCCGGCGTCGCCAGCTTCACGTTGGTGGACATGATTTCCTGGATCCGCATCGCATACTCCTTCGCCTGGGTTGACATGTGGCCCGTCCCCCGCACCGGCATCCCTGGGCAGCATCCGCGGGGTAAGGGCTGGGGGAAGGGACTGGGGCTGGGCTCACTGCCTCAACGCCCAGGCCGGGCGGGTGTTCCCGGCACCAAGCCGAGGACTTGCCATATCCCCTCGGGGGGGATAGGTTTAGCCCACCATGACGCATGCCCATCGCCTCGGCACCCGCCCATGACGCCGCTTTCCGACCTGCTGCAGCAGGGGGCCGGCAACGCCTGGCTATTTATTCCCAGCGCCATCCTTCTGGGCGCGCTGCATGGGCTGGAGCCTGGGCATTCCAAGACCATGATGGCGGCCTTCATCATCGCCATCCGAGGCACCGTCTCCCAGGCGGTGCTGCTGGGCTTGTCCGCCACCTTGTCCCACACCCTGGTGGTCTGGGCCGTGGCCCTGGCCGGCCTGCATTTCGGCCGCAGCTGGAACGCCGAGACGACGGAACCCTATTTCCAGATCGCGTCATCCATCCTGATCATCGCCGTCGCCCTATGGATGCTGTGGCGCACCCGGCGCGCCCAACTGGAGGAAGCAGGCCACCATCAGGGCCACGGACATGATCACCACCATGACCATCATCACGGGCATGATCACGGGCACGACCATGATCATCACGCCCACCACGCTCACGACCATCGCCACACGGCAGGCGGGCTGGATCTGGGCGTCGCCGGCTATCTGGACGCGCATGAGCTGGCACATGCCGCCGACATCCAGCGGCGCTTCGCCAACCGGACGGTGACCACGGGCCAAATCGTGCTGTTCGGCCTGACGGGCGGGCTGATCCCCTGCCCCGCCGCCATCACCGTGCTGTTGCTGTGCCTGCAGTTGAAGCAGGTCAGCCTCGGCGTGGCGCTGGTGCTATGCTTCAGCATCGGCCTTGCCCTGACCATGGTCAGCGCGGGCGTCGTGGCGGCGCTGGGCATGCGCCATGCCTCCCGCCGCTGGGGGGCCGCCTTCGCCGTATTGGCCCGCCGGGCGCCCTATGCCTCCGGCGCGCTGATCATCCTGGTCGGCCTCTCCATCGGCTGGCAGGGTTGGAGCGCCCTGCCCTGAGCGGTTACAGGGCTTAGGCCTTCAATTGGCCAGGCGCTGGACGATGAGGTCGAACAGCGCCCGCAGACGCGGCAGGCGCCGCAGGTCGCGGTGATAGCCGATCCAGGTGTCGCGGCTGGGCGGCGCCTCGCCCAAATCGACCAGGGCGATGCCGGGCGTGCTGTCCCCCAAGGGCCGGGGCAGCACCGCCAGGCCCGCCCCGAGGGCGCACAGTCGGGCCTGGACCTCGCGGCTGTTGCTGCGCGACACCACGGCGGCCTTGGGCAGCAAGCGGGTGACCCAGCCAACGTCGGGCATGCCGCCGAACGCCGTGTCCATCAACACCAGCCGGCAACCCGCACCATCGCCCGCCACCGGATTGCACAGGCCGGGCTTGGCATAGAGGCCATAGGGGATGGTCACCAGCCGGCGGGCGATGACCTCCGGCTCATCAAACGGTTTTATGCGCATGACCAAATCCGCCTCACGCCGTGGCAGGCTGTAGAGGCGCGGGTCGGTCAGCAATTCCACCACCACGGCCGGATGCATGCCGGCGAATTCGGCCAGCACGGGGGAAAGCATCGCCACCCCGAACCAGTCGGAGCAGGAGACACGCAACATGCCCTCCAGCCCGCCGACGCTGCCGGCCAGCTGGCGCTGCAGGGCCAGCGCCTCCTCCTCCATGCGCAGGGCGGGACCTAGCATGGCCTGTCCCTCATCGGTCAGGACGAAGCCGTCGCTGGTGCGCTGGAACAGGGCAGCACCCACCGCCTCCTCCAGCGCGCGCAGGCGCCGGCCCATGGTCGGCTGCGTCTGGCCCAGCTTACGGGCGGCGGCGCCCAAGGTACCCTCCCGGGCGATGGCCAGGAAGATGGGCAGGTCACTCCACTCCAGGACGCGCATAAGCTCACCCAAACAAAACTGCATGACATTCGTACATTTCTTAAGATTTCCATGCATCGCGGTTGGGCGCAACGTTTGTTGGCGCCGATGAAGGCGCCCCCGAACCGGAGCAGACCGCCATGACAACCACCATGAAGGCCGCGATCGTCGAGACGCAGAACGGCCCCTTCCGCATCACCGACGTCGCGCGCCCCCAGCCGGCCCCAGGCCAGGTGCTGGTCCGCATCCAGGCCAGCGGGGTCAATCCGCTGGACACCAAGATCCGGGCCGGCGCCGCCGCCCATGCCCGCCACCCCCTGCCCGCCGTCCTGGGCCTGGACCTGGCCGGCGTGGTCGAGGCGGTGGGCCCCGGCGTCACCACCTTCCGCCCGGGTGACGAGGTTTACGGCATGACCGGCGGCGTGGGCGGGCTCCAGGGCTCCCTCGCCCAGTACGCCGCGGTCGATGCCGATTTGCTGGCGCTGAAGCCGGCCAACCTGACGATGCGCGAGGCCGCCGCCCTGCCGCTGGTGGCCATTACGGCCTGGGAAGGGCTGGTGGACCGCGCCAAGGTGCGGCCCGGACAGACCCTGCTGGTCCAGGGCGGCGCTGGCGGTGTCGGCCACATGGCGGTGCAGATCGGTCGCGCCCTGGGGGCCAAGGTCTATGCCACGGCCAGCGCCGAGGATGCCGCATATGTGCGCAGCCTCGAGGCCACGCCCATCGATTACGCGACCGAAACGGTGGCGGATTATGTGGGCCGGCTGACGGGCGGCAAAGGCTTCGAACTGGTGTACGACACCAACGGCGGCGCGGTGCTGGATGCGTCCTTCCAGGCGGTGGCCCGCTTCGGCCACGTGGTCAGTGCATTGGGTTGGGGCAGCCATCCCCTGGCGCCCCTGTCCTTCAAGGGGGCGACCTATTCCGGCGTCTTCACCCTGGCGCCGCTGCTGACCGGCTTGGACCGCGCCCACCATGGCGAAATCCTGGCGCAGGTCACCACCCTGATCGAGGCCGGCAAGCTGCTGCCCCGCCTGGACCCGCGCACCTACACCCTGGACAGCGCGGCCGGGGCCCACACCGCTATCACCGACCGCAGCGCCAAGGGCAAGATCGTCGTCTCGATCGCCTGAGACGGGCGGCTGAAGGGCGGCGCCGGCCCGCTGTCAGCGTCCGTGCCCTTCATGGGCCAAATGTGGCGACAGCGATTCAGGGGTGTCGTGGGCCTCACGCGAGGGTGGGATGACGAAGAAGCCGTGGGTGCCATCGCGGCGCAGTTGGCCCACCAGGCCGTACTCCCAATCCAGATAGGCCTGCATCGCCTCCACCGCGTTATCAGTGCCCTCATAGGGCCGGCGGTAGACATCATCAGGGGCGGACAGGTAGGCGCCCTCCCCGGTTTCCAGCTGCAGGCCGGCGGCCGTCCATGCGGCCGTGCCCCCGTCCAGCACCAATGCCGGCCGGCCCGTCAGGGCCTGGATGTCAACGGCGGCGAAGCGGGCGCCGACGCCGTCGAGGGAGGTCACGACGATGGTGCCCTGGCGCGCCGCCGCCGGCAGGTCCGCCGCCAGCCGGGCGCGGATGATGAAGCGGGCCCCCGGGACATGGCCCCGCCGATAGGCCGGACTGGGGCCCACATCCAACAGGGTGACGCCGCCCCCATTCGGTAGATTGGCCGCCAGCAGCCGCGCCAGATGAGTGGGCGGTATGGCCTCCGCAGCCGGCACCGGCGGCAGAGTGGGCCGCCACGGCCCCGTGGCGGTCAGGGCGGACGTGGGAACGTCGTCCAGCACCAGCACCTCCCACCCCATCTGGGCCAGCCAGGACGCGCTCATGTCCGCGCGTACCGACAGGGTGTCGAACAGCACGATGCGGGCGCCGCGCACCGGGGCGGAATGGTCCGTCTCCTGCACCAGCTGGCCGCCCGGCGCGCCGCGGAAGCCGGGCAGATGCCCGGCCTGATACTCCTCCGGCGTGCGCACGTCCAAGCGGTAGAGGGTACGCCCCGGCTCCTCCAGCGCCTCCAGCTGGGTGTAAGACAGGCGGCGCACACCAGCGCGATAGGCCACGGCGCGGGCTGCCGTACGGGCCGCTTCCTGAGCCGCGCTGTCCACCGCACCGAAGCGGCGTTCCTGCCCATGCTCCAGGGTAAAGCCGGCCAGGGTCCAGCCTATGGTGCCGTTGCGCAGCGCGTAGACGGGGTTGGGCACCCCGGCGTTGCGCAGCGACTGGGCGCCGATCAGGCTGCGGGTGCGGCCGGCGCAATTGACGATGATGGTGGTGCTGGGGTCGGGTGCCAGAGTGCGGGCGCGCAGCACCAGCTCCGCCCCCGGCACGCTGGTGCCGGTGGGGATGCTCATGGTGCGGTATTCCTCAAACCGCCGGCTGTCCAGCACAACCACGTCCGCCTGCTCATCCAGCAGGCCCTTGACCTCCGGCGCGCTGAGCGAGGGCGTGTGCGCCTCCGTCTCCACCAATTCGCCAAAGGATTTGGACGGCACGTTCACGTCGCGGAAGATCTCGTAGCCGGCGGCACGCCAGCCTTCCAGGCCGCCGGCCAGCAGGCGGACGTTGGTGTAGCCCAAGGCCCCCAGTGTGGCCGCTGCCCGCTCCGCCAGCCCCTCCCCCGCATCATACAGCACGATCGCGGTATCGCGCCGGGGCACGCGGTCCAGCACCTCCAGCTCCAGCCGCGACAGGGGCAGGTTGGCGGCGAACAGCGGATGGGCCTGGGCGTAGGGATCCTCCTCCCGCACGTCCAGCAGGGCCAGTTCGCGCCGGGCGATCAGATGGAAGCGGACGTCCTCGGGGGGGACGGCGGCGGCTGCGGAGGGGGCGAAGGACATCAGGCGTGCTCCAGGGCCGGCGTGCGGGTGACGGCGAAGGCGGGGGTGGCGCCGGCGTTGCTGTAGCCGGAGATGAAGGGCTTGCGCGGTCCCTCCGCCGGGTAGACCCAGCGCCGCACCTGGCCGATATCGGCGCCATAGACGTGGATGCTGACGGAGGTGCGGTCCAGGTGGGCGTTGGTTACGCGGTGGATATCGCCCGCCTGGGGCGACAGCGTCTCCACCTCCCCAGCCTCCAAGCGCTGCTTGGGGCCGATGGCCACCAGCTCATCGCGCGACCCCACGACGAAGCGCTGGGAATATTCCGCCCCGCGCAGGATGCCCACCAGGCCCCAGACGGTGTGGTCATGCACCGGCGTCTCCTGCCCCGGCCCCCAGACGAAGCTGACGACGGAATAGCGTCCATCGGGATCGGCATAGAGCAGGAACTGGCGATAGCGCACCGGGTCGGGCTCAGCATAGGCGGCCGGCAGCCAGTCGTCCTGGGCCACCAGTTCCGCCAGCGCATCCCGCGCCTGATCCAGCAACGCGCCCTCGGGCAGGCGCTGATCCAGGATCGCGTCCAGCCGGCCGACGAAGGTACGCAGCCGCGCCGGCGCCTCAGGGTTGGTGGTCTCGCTCATCTCGTCCCTCCGCCTGGTGGCATCAATGGGTGGGTGGACAGCAACCGTAGAGGTTGGACCATAGCCGGGGAAATCGAGTTTTTCTGAAGGTGGCCTTGAGGCCCGGTGGTCCGCTGGTGGAAGCTTAGCAGACCTGCGCCTCACAGCTTATACCCCACCTTGAAGAACACGGTGCGCGGCGGGCTTTCCACGTAGTACCAGACCGTGCCGGCGGCGGAGGCGGAATAGCTGCCGCCCTGGGGCAGGCGGCGGTCGGCCAGGTTGCGGACGGTGGCGGAGAAGGTCCAGCGCTCGTCCTCGGTCGTGTATTTGGCGAATAGGTTTATGTTCCACTGCGCCGGGATGGCCACCTGCCAGGAGTTGGCGACGTCGGCGTAGGACAGCGTCTGGTACTGGGCGTCCACGCCTACCTGCGCCTGGCCCGGCACCGCCAGCGGCAGGGTGTAGGTCGGGGCCGTGCGGAAGGTCCAGCGCGGGGCGTAGGGCAGCCGGTTGCCGCTGGCGCTGGTGCCGATGCCGGCGTAGTTCGGGAACTGGTCGTACAGCGCCAGGGTGTAGCTGGCGGAATTGTCCCAGCGCAGGCCATCGAAGGGCTGGAAGGTGGTCTCCAGCTCAAACCCCTCGGTATGGGCCGACGCCGCGTTCAGACGGCGGGAGCGCAGTGTGGCGGGATCGGTCGCCGTCGCCTGCAGGTTCGTGTAGTCGTTGTAGTAAAGTGCCAGGTTGACCAGCAGCCGCCGCTCCCACCACTGGCTTTTCACACCCACCTCATAGGTCTCGACCTTTTCCGGCTGGTAGGGCAGCTGGGCGTTGATCAGCGCGCTGGCCCGGTTGTCGAAGCCACCAGCCTTGAAGCCCTTGGAATAGCTGGCATAGGTCAGGAGGTCCGGCGTCCATTGGTAGGAGACGCCGAACTTGGGCGTCAGCGAGTACCAGGTCGCGTCCGACTTGGCCTGGAAGGCGCCGGCCTTGTTGGTGGCCGTGGCCGGCACGATGGGGTTGCCGGCGGCATCGGTGATGCGCGTGCCGTCCGGCGTGTCGTCAAACTGCCGATAGGTGAAGTCGCGGCTTTCGATGGTGTAGCGCAGGCCCACCGTGCCGGTCAGCTTGTCGGTGACGTGGTAGTCACCCTGGCCATAGGCCGCGTAGCTGTCGGTCTTGGTGTTGCCCACCTGGTCCTGCGGCGGGTTGGCCAGGCTGGGATAGCTGAAACCGTTGCGGTCGCTGGAGAAATTTTCGTGCAGGTAGAACAGGCCGCTGGTGAAGTCCAGCGGACCCCAACTGCCGTTGGCCTGGAATTCCTGCGTCAGCTCATTCTCGTAATAGCGGATGTAGTTCACCTGCTTCACCGCCGCCTCGCCGTCGTTGTCGTAGGCGACGGGCGCCTGGCCGAACAGGCGGTAGGCAGTCACGGACTTCAGGGTCAGCTTGTCGCCCAGCGCCTGGGTGATGCGCAGCGCCGCCCCGCCGGAGTTGGAGTTGTTCTGCGGCTGCGGTTCCGCGAACGACAGCGACGGGTCGAAGCCGCCGCCCGGCTGGTTTTTGGGCGTGTAATAGGCGGTGGTGGAGCGGTCGCGCTTGGCGTCCAGGGTCAGCTGGATGTCCAGGTCGTCCGTGGCCTGCAGCTTCAGCTTGGCGCGGGCGCTGTCCACGTTCAGGTCGTTCACGTCCTTGTTGATGGTGGGGTCGCGGGTGTAGCCGTCGTGCTGCTCATGCCCGTAGGCCAGGCTGGCGTACAGCTTGTTGGCGATCAGGGGGCCGGAGACGTAGCCGTGAGTCTCGAACGCACCCCAGGTGCCGACCCCGGCGTCCACCGACAGCCGCACCTCGTCATTCGGGTCGCGGGTGATGTAGCGGATGGCGCCGGCGCTGGTGTTGCGGCCGTAGAGCGTGCCCTGCGGCCCGCGCAAGACCTCCACCCGCTCCAGTTCCGCCAACAGGGGGGAGGCGGCAATGGAGCGCGGGATGTAGACGTCGTCCACGTACTGGGCGATGGCGGGGTCGAAGATGGGGTCGGTCTCACCGATGCCGCGCAGGAAGAACAGCTGCGTCGTCGGGGTGATGCCGCCGCGCGGCACCGTCAGGCCGGGCACCAGGCCCGCCAGGTCGCGCACCGTGCTGATGTGCTGATCGGCGATGGCGTCGCCGGTGTAGGCCGACAGCGCGATGGGCGTTTCCTGCAGCCGCGTCTGGCGCTTTTCCGCCGTGACCACGATATCGGCGATGCCGCCGCCGCTGGTGTCCAGGTCCGGCGCCACCTCGGCCACCGGCGCCGGGACCGTCTGGGCTGACGCGGATGCCGTCAGCGCGCACAGGGCAATCCCCAGCAGCAACGAAGAAACGGCAACGGGGGAAAACGAGGCCCGGCGAACCATGGAAGAGTGCTCCGCGAAACGAATGGGGAAGCATTCGTTTCGCGTATTTCACAGTTCCATAAAAACGAGATTTGCTTATGTGATTAGTGATTGCCCGTCAAATGACTGTGATATTTTCCAATATCACAGTCATTGCCGTTAGGGCAGACGGCGACGCGGCCGCCCCTTGGAACCGGATGGGCCCTATCGCCCAAGCCACCTTACCGCCGCCGCGTCGGTGTCATCCGGCCGGGTGTTGAAGGCGATACGGGAGTGTGGGGCCACGCGGTGGATGGTGTTCAGGACGGTTTCCAGCAGGATGAGGTTGGCCGGCGGGTTGCGGATGCCGGCACCGATCACCACCACGTCATAGGTCGCGCGGGACAAGGCGGCGGTGACTTCCGTCTCCGCCACGGCGGGGGCGGGCTGAACATACAGGTTGTCGCAGATGTAGCCCTGGTCCTCCAGCGACTGCTTGGACGCAGTCACGCCCGCGCGAACCTTGTCAGCCGTCATGCCCGGGATGATCCCCGGTGCCGTGAAGTCCACGGTGTCGGGATCCTGCCCGACGATCAGGATGCGATGAGTCATAGCGCAAAACTCCCCCAGATTTGCGACGGGAGGATGCAATGAAAGCGACCACGACGCAAGCACAGGGCAGGTCAGATTCAGACCTTCACAATTCCCGTCGTGCCCAGGTTCGCCCATTCATGGGGTCACGCCGGCCAGCCCCAGCGCCTGCGCAATCCGGACCAGCTTGTCGGGGTTGCGGGTGATGTAAATGGCGGTGATGCGGCCGTCTTCGATCTCGAAGGCGGTGGTCTGCAGCGCTGTGCCCCGCTCCACACTGACATAGCCCGGCAGGCCGTCGATGCGCATGGACCGGATGAAGGCGGCCGACTGGAATTCCCCCTTGGCATACAGGCTGGCGAACAGGCGGACCATACGCTCCACCCCGACGATGGGGTTGCGGAAGGCGTGCACCTTGCCGCCGCCGTCAGCCCGCAGCACCACGTCCTGCGCCAACAGGCCCCGCAGCGTGTCCACATCACCCAGGTGGGATGCAGCGTAGAAGGCCTGGGCGATGCGCTCCCCCTCCTCCGGCGCCACGGGATAGCGGGGGCGCGCCTCCTGCACATGACGGCGGGCGCGCACGGCCAGCTGGCGCACGGCGGCGGCATCGCGGTGCAGGGTGCCCGCCACCTCGTCCAACGCCACGCCGAACACGTCATGCAGCAGGAAGGCCGCCCGTTCCAGGGGCGACAACCGCTCCAGCGCCATCATCAGGGTCAGGGTCAGGTCATCCTCCCCCGCTTCCTCGTCACTGCCGGCCAAGGGCTCCGGCAGCCAGGCGCCGACATACGTCTCCCGCCGCACCCGGGCCGATTTCAGCGTGTCCAGGCACAGGCGGGTGACGATGCGCGACAGGAAGGCGGCGGGGACCTCCACCGCGGCGTGATCCGCCTGCCGCCAGCGCAGGTAAGCCTCCTGCACCACGTCCTCGGCTTCCGCCAGGGAGCCCAGCATGCGGTAGGCCAGGCGCACCAGCCGGGGCCGGTGCGCCTGAAAGATCGCGGTGGTGTCCCCGCCGTTCATCAGGCGGCCGCCCCTTGGATGGGCGCCACCGGCGGATGGGCGGCGCGGAAGCCTACCTGCAGGCGGTTCCACAGGTTGATGATGCCGATGGCCAGCGACAGCTGCACCTGCTCCGCCTCGGTGAAGTTGGCCTGCACCAGGGCGTAATCCTCATCCGGCGCACCGGTGTCGGCCACGCGGGTCAACGCCTCCGTCCAGGCCAGCGCCGCACGCTCACGATCGGTGTACAGGGAGGAATCCCGCCAGGCGTTCAGCAGATGCAGGCGCATCTCCGTCTCCCCCATCTTGCGGGCGTCGGTGACGTGCATGTGCAGGCAGAAGGCGCAGCCATTGATCTGCGACGCCCGGATCTTCACCAGTTCCAGCAGCGCCGGCTCCAGCCCGCTGGCCTTGAGGGCGTTGCTGGCCGCCAGCAGCCCCTTGATGGTCTCGGGCGCCAGCTTGAATGCGTCATTGATGCGGGGGGTGTGGGTGCTCATCGTCATCTCCATCAGGTCATGCGTCATCGCATGCCCCAAAGACGAGATGGCGTCATGGCCGTGTGACATGGGGCCTGAAAAAATTCCGGCCCCACGCATTTCATTCCTATCAGGCCGTGGTGCTTGATCAGATTGACGGAAGATTCCCCCTGTGGTCAGGGAGCGGATCGGCCGCCTCCCCGCCACAGGAAGAGGGATACCAGATGCTTATCCGGGCCTTCTTCCTTCATCTCCGTTTCCGGTTCTTCGGCATGGCCGTGGAACTGAAAATCGGGAGGTGAAGGGCGCCGGGGAGAGTAGCCGCTCTCCCCGGTTGCCCTCAGAAAATACCGCGTTCTGCGATCTTGGAAAATCACAAAACGTAGCGCCTCGCGACACGGCGCGAATTGCTCGTATCGCTAACCGTAGCGCAATGCCCGTAGCGCAATGCCCGCCGCGTAGCGCTAATGTCATTCTATAAAGTCGCGTATCGCGGCGTACCGCGAAACGCATTCTTCTACGCCGTTACAGTTTCGCCAGCACCTCATGCAGGCTGTCGTCCCACAGCGGGCGCACATCCACCGGGGCGGGAATGACGCCGGCGGCGGCGAAGGTGTCGGCCACGTCCTGTTGCGAGGCGATGGCCGCGTCGCTTATCGGCAGCAGGCGATAGCCGGCGCTGCGCTCCCGGTATTCCTGGATGTAGGCGGCCTCGGGAATGCTGGTCAGCTGCGCCCGGATGCGGGCCCAGCGGGTGTAGTCCGCCTCGATCCAGGCCAAGGTCTTGGCGTAGCGCTGCAGGTAGTCGCCGATAGCACGCCTCTTAAGCGGGTCGGCCAGCGCGTCCTTGGATGCGGCCACCAGATAGTTGCCGGACAGGCGGTGCAGGCCGGTGGTCAGCACCCGGGCCCCGGCCTCGCGCGCCAGTTGCACCACCACGCCATAGATGACCCAGGCGTCCAGGCTGCCCTGGTTGAAGGCCGCCAGGCCGTCCTGCGGCGACAGCGCCACCGGCGTGATGTCGGCGAAGGTCAGCCCCTGTTCCTTCAGGATCTTCAGCAGCATGTATTGCGAGGTGGTGGCGCGGACATAGCCCACGCGCTTGCCCTTGAGATCCGCCGTGGTCTGCAGCGGGCTGTCCTTGGGCACCAGCACCACCTGGTTGTTCACGTCGCCCTGCAGCACGGCGATGATGCGCACCAGGGGGTTGGCGGCGGCGATGAAGATGGGCGGGATCTCGCTCATGCCGCCCACGTCCAGGGAATGGGCGTTGATCGCCTCCGCGATCAAATTGCCGCCCGCGAACTGCGCCGTTTCAAGCGTGTAGGGCGTGTCGGCCACGCCCGCCTGCTCGAAGAAGGAGTCCGGGTTGCCCCGGTATGTCGCCGCCCGCAGGGTGACGCCGGCAAGGTCCGCATCCTTCTTGCGGCCGCAGCCGGCCAGGTTCAGGGCGCCCAGGCCCAACGCCCCCGCCGCCAGCCCCTGCAAGGCGGACCGGCGCGAAATCAGCATCATGGGTTCGGTCTTTCTTTTAGTAGCCGCTAATAGCCGCGCGACAGGTCGACCACGTCCTGCAGCGGCTCTCCACGGCGGAAACGGATCAGGTTATGGGCCAGCTGGGCCGCCAGGTTGGCATGGGTATCCGGCGTGAAGACGGAGGTGTGCGGCGACAGGCGCACGCGGGGGTGGCTGTAATAGGGGTGGCCGTCCGGCAGTGGTTCCGGATGCGTCACGTCCAGGGTGGCCAGCGAAACCCGCCCCTCCGCCAGCGCGGCCAGCAGCGCCTGGTCGTCGATCAGCGCGCCGCGCGCCACGTTGACCAGGTGCAGGCCGGGCTTGGCGGTGGCCAGCACCCGGGCGTTCACCAGATGGTGGGTTTCCGCCGTCGCGGGTGCCGCCAGCACCACATGATCGGCGCGGGCGAACAGCGCCGCCACGTCATCCACCCGCTCCACGCCGGGCACGCCCAAGTGACCGGCGCCACGCCGCGTGGCCAGCACCGTCATGCCCAGCGCCAGGGCCTTGGGCGCCAAGGCCTGGCCAATGCCGCCGAAGCCGACAATGCCCAGGGTGGCGCCTTCCACCAGGCCCAGGGGCGATGGTTGCCAGTCGGCCGCCCGGCTGACCCAGATATCGGGGAAGCGCTTGGCGGCGGCGAAGATGGCGGCCAGCGAGAACTCGGCCAGAGCCGTGGCGGAGGTGCGCTTGGCCGCCGTCACCACCGGCCCCTCGAACAGCCAGCCGGGATAGAAGTCGATGCCGACGGAAACCAGCTGCACCCAGCGCAGGTTGAAAGGCCAGCCCGGCGGCTGGGCCGGCAGATCGCCACCGGCGCGGCGGAAGGGCGCGGCCACGAAGACGTCGGCGTCGCACGGCCACTCGGCCGGCACCCCCCGGGGCAGGGTGATCAGCTCGACCGCCCCCTCCCCCGTCGCGGCGATGACCCGCCGCACCACCTCGGCATTGATGGGCTCGGCCAGTTGGCTGGCCACGCGGATGGGGCTCATTCGGCGGCCACCGCCGTGGCGTGTCCGGCCTCCCTTGCCGCGACCGCCTGGCGCACCAGGGGAATGAGGTCGCGGCCATACTCGATGGCGTCCACCAGCGGATCGAAACCCCGGATGAGGAACGTGCGCACGCCAAGGTCATAATAATCCAGCAGCGATTCCGTGACCTGCTCCGGCGTGCCCACCAGGCTGGTGGAATTGCCCTGGGCGCCGGTCAGGGCGGCGATCTCCGTCCACAGGCGCTTGTCCCGCACCTTGCCGGCGGCAGCCGCCGCCAGCAGGCGCTGCGAGCCCACATTCTGCGGTTCGCCCGTGCGCACGGGCCGGAAAGTCGACTGGGTGGCGCGCAGCTGCTTGGCCTGCTCCAGGATGCGGTCAGCCTTGGCCCAGGCCTCCTCCTCCGTCCGCCCCAGGATGGGGCGCAGCGACAGGCTGAACTGGACATGGTCCTGACGCCCGTGCAGGGCTGCGGCGGCGCGCACCTTGGCGATGGTCTCGCGCACGTCGTCCAGCGGCTCGCCCCACAGGGCGTAGACGTCGGCATGACGGCCGGCCACGGCGATGGCCTCGTCCGACGATCCGCCGAAGTAGATGGGCAGCGTGCCGTTGATGGGCTTCACGTACGATTGCGATCCGCGCGACTTGTAGTAGGGACCGTCATGGTCGAAGGGCGCCGTGCTGGTCCACACCTTGCGCACCACCTCCAGATAGTCGTCGGTGCGGGCATAGCGTTCCGTCTTGTTCAGGAAATCGCCGTCGCGCTGCTGCTCTTCGTCCGACCCGCCGGTGATGATGTGCACGGCCAGGCGTCCCTGGCTGAATTGATCCAGCGAGGCCAGCTGGCGGGCGGCCAGCGTGGGCGCCACGAAGCCCGGGCGGTGGGCCAACAGAATCTTCAGCCGCTCCGTCTGCTGCACGGCGTAGGCCGCGATCTGGAAGCCATCCGGCGAGGCGCTGGAGTGCGCGATCAGCACGCGGTCGAAGCCGGCATACTCCTGGGCCCGTGCCACGGTGCCGATGTAATCACGGTCGATGATGGGGCCGCTGCCGGGCCGGGTCTCGGACCCGTCCTGCGACCCGATGAAGCCGATGAACTGCAAGGTGTTGGACATGGCGGAACCCTTTCAGGATGGGGGCTTCAGGACGGGGTGGCGGCGGCGAAGGCGGCGCGGCCGGCGCCGACCAGCACCACATCGGCCTGGGGGGTATGGATGCGGCCGCACAACACGTCGCGGTAATGCCGCTCCAGCGGGTTGTGGCGGGTGATGCCGGGGTTGCCGGTCAGGCGCACCGCCGTCTCCACCGCCTGGATGGCGTTCTCGGTCACCAGGTGCTTGACCAGGCCGGCTTCCGCCGTGGTGGTCTCGCCGCGTGTGGCGGCGGCCAGCAGGGCGCGGTTGGACAGCAGCAGGCCGTTGATGGTCCCCACCGCCTCTTGGAAGCGCGGCAGGGTGGACAGGGCGGCGCCCAGGTTGCTGGGCACCCGCCGGCGGGCGAAATCGATCAGCCAGTCGCGCGCCGCCTCCGCCACCGCATCATAAATGCCAGCGGTCAGCACAGCTGCCCAGGCGCCGAAGACGGCGTCGCGCGGGCTGAGTTCGCCCGGCTTGCGCAGGTCCAGGGCGTGGTCCAGCGGCGTGGGCACGTCGGTCAGGATGACGTCGTGGCTACCGCTGGCGCGCAGGCCCAGATGGTCCCAGGTTTCCACCACCTGGATGCCAGGGCTGTCGCGATGCACCAGGAAGCCGCCAACGCGCGGCTCCGCCTCATCGGTGCGGGCCCAGACCACCAGCCAGGTCAGCGCCGGGATGCCGGTGGAATAGAGCTTGTGGCCGCTGATGGACCAGCCATCGGCGGTGCGCCGCGCCACCGTGGCCGGCAGGCCGCCGCGCGCCGGCGTGCCCAGGTCGGGCTCCACCCGCAGGGCATTGATCAGGGCGCCGTTCTCCACCGCATCCCGCGCCACCCGGGCATAGAGCGCATCGGACACGCCGCGCTGATCAACGGAAGCATGAAACAGATACTGCATGACCAGCACCAGGGCGGTGGCGGGGTCGCCCTTAGCCACCGCCCGCACCACTTTCAGCGTGGTGGCGAGGTCGGCACCGGCACCGCCCCAGGCGGGCCCCACCGTCAGGCCCAACAGGCCCTTGGCGTGCAGGCTGCTGAAATTTTCGAAGGGAAAGCTGCCGTCGCGGTCATGCGCGGCGGCGCCGGCGGCGAACTCGGCCGTCAGCTCGGCCAGCACGGCGTCCAGGGCCGGGCCGTCGAAGCGCCCCTCCTCCACCGCTTCCACGCGGCGCAGGGCCGCCGTCATGACAGGCCCCCGCCCAGCTGGGCGCCATGATGGGCGCCGCCATTAAGCGCACCGTTATGGCCATTGTGACCGTTGACAGCGTGTCCGTTGACAGCGTGACCGTTGACGGCGCCCGGCCGGTTCCAGCCGGGGCGCAAGCCAGCGGCGGGCGGGATGAAGGTCAGGGGCGCCGTGTCGCGCGGCGCCGGCTGCTCCACCCCCAGATGGCCCAGCAGACGGCGACGCAGGGCCTGGAACTCCGGCCCCGCCTCACGCGGGCGGGCCAGGGTCACCTTCTCCTCCACCGCCAGCCGGCCGTCGGCTAGCACCAGGATGCGATCGGCCAAGGCAATCGCCTCATCCACGTCATGGGTGACCAGCAGCACGGCCGGACGGTGCGCCCGCCACAGCGACAGCACCAGCTGATGCATGCGCAAACGGGTCAGGGCGTCCAGGGCGGCGAAGGGTTCGTCCAGCAGCAACAGTTGCGGTTCCCGCACCAGGGCGCGGGCCAGGGCGGCGCGTTGCGCCTCACCGCCCGACAGTGTGGCGGGCCAGGCGTCGACGCGATGGCCCAGGCCTACCTCCTCCAGCGCCGCCGTGGCCTGCAGGCGGGTGCGGCCGCCCTTCAGGCCCAGGGTGACGTTGCGCCACACCTTCTTCCACGGCAGCAGGCGCGGTTCCTGGAACACCACGGCGCGGGCGCCGGGGGTGGATACCTGCTCCGCCGGGGCGGCGTCCAAGCCAGCCAGGGTGCGCAGCAGGGTGGTCTTGCCCGAGCCGCTGCGGCCCAGCAGGGCCACGAACTCACCCGGGGCGATGTCCAGGTCCAGGTCGCGCAGCACGGTGACGTCGCCAAAGCGGCGGGTGAAGCCACGCACGCGAACCGCGGCGTCGCTGGACGCGGTGGAGCTGTCGGCAGTCAAGGGGGCAGCTGTGAGAGGGGCGGTGTTGGAAGCCATGGTTCAGCGCTCCAGGAAGGTGGGACGCCAGGCCAGCAGGCGGCGCTCCAGAAGGCGGACGAGGAAGTCGGTGCCCAGGCCCAGCACGGCATAGACGCCCAGGCAGACGACGATGATGTCGGTGCGCATGAAGTCGCGGGCGTTGTTAATGAGGTAACCCAGGCCGGCGGAGGCGTTGATCTGCTCCGCCACCACCAGGCTCAGCCAGGCATGGCCCAGGGCGTAGCGCAGGCCGACCAGGAAGGACGGGGTGGCCCCCGGCAGCACCACGTTGGTGATCAACTCCAGCCGCGACAGGCCGAAGCTGCGTCCCGCCTCCACCAGCTTGGCCTCGATGGCGCGGATGCCGGAGAACAGGGTGAGGTAGGTGGGGAACGCGGCGCCCAGGGCGATCAGCGCCACCTTGGGCACCTCGCCAATGCCGAACCACACGATGAACAGGGGCACCAGCGCCAGGAAGGGCAAGGTGCGCAGCATCTGCATCAGAGGGTCGACCAGCGTCTCCCCCCGGCGGAACAGGCCCGCCAGGACGGCGAGCACCGTACCGACACCGACCCCGATGCCCAGGCCGGTGGCCACGCGGACCAGCGACACCAGCAGGTTGGACACCAGCTCGCCCGAGGCCAGCAGGGTCCAGAAGGTGGCCAGCACGGCGCTGGGGGCGGCGAGCACGCGGGAGGGCACCAAACCCACCCGCGACCCCAGTTCCCACGCCAGGATCAGAGCCAGGGGCACGGTCCAGCGCGAATTGCCCAGCCGGGCCAGGAGGCGCCGGATCAGCGGAACGCCAGCGAGCCGGGGGGCGGGGCGGGGGACGGCGGACAGTGCCGCGTCTTGCGGAGCGTCGAGGGTCAGGGACAAGGCCGCACCTCATTCTACATGTGAAATATGGTGATCTCCGATCGGTAAACTCCATTAAATGTCGTGGATTTTAATCCGACAATGGACTTCTCATGCTGTGAATGTTTGAAAATTCTCAAGCATGGAGATTTCGTTGCGTGGCGGTGGACGGCTTGGCCATTGCCCCGCTGGCGGTGCTACAAGAACGGCAGGCAGAGGGAAGGGAGGCCGCCATGGCCAGCCAGCAGTTCGATTTCGATAGCGCCAAGGGGTACCGGTTGTCCGGCCGGATCGAGCCGGCGGAGGGTACGCCGCGCGGCTGGGCCATCTTCGCCCACTGCTTCACCTGCGGAAAGGACAGCCTGGCCACCACGCGGCTGGCCCGTGCCCTGGCCATGGCCGGCATCGGCGTGCTGCGCTTCGACTTCGCCGGGCTGGGCAAAAGCGGCGGTGACTTCACCGGCGGCGGTTTCGCGGCCGATGTCGATGACCTGATGGCGGCCTATGCGGCCATGACCCAGGCGGGCATGCCGCCCAGCCTGCTGGTGGGCCACAGCTTCGGAGGGGCCGCGGCCCTGGCGGCCGCCGGCGACATGCCCACGGTCAAGGCCGTCGTGACCATCGCCGCCCCGTCCGACGTGGCCCACGTGCTGCAGACCTTCGGGCCGGAAGCGCTGAATCGCATCGAGGCGCAGGGTGAGGCCGAGGTTGATCTGGCCGGCCGGCCCTTCGTGATCCGCCAGAGCTTCGTCGATGACGCCCGCGAACAGGATCTGGCAGCGCGCATCGCCCGCCTGCGCCGCCCGTTGCTGATCCTGCACTCCCCGGGCGACATGACGGTGGGCATTGACAACGCCACCCGCATCTTCGTGGCTGCGAAACATCCCAAGAGCTTCGTCTCGCTGGACGACGCCGACCATCTGCTGACCCGCCCGGCGGACGCCGACTACGCGGCGGCCGTCATCGCCGCCTGGGCCAGCCGCTACCTGCCGCAGCAGGGCGAGACGCCGGACCCGCATGGCGAGGCGGAAGGCGTGCTGGCAACGGAGACGGGTCACGGCCGTTATCAACTGGCCATGCGCAGCGGACCGCATCAGTTTCTGGCGGACGAGCCGGTGGACGTGGGCGGCCTGAACAGCGGCCTCGCCCCCTACGACTTCGTGTCGGCGGGCTTGGCCGCCTGCACCACCATGACCATGCGCATGTATGCGGAGCGCAAGGGCCTGCCCCTGGTACGCGCCCAGACGCGGGTGGTGCATACCAAGCGGCCGGACCAGACGCCCGCCGACCTGTTCACCCGCACCATCACCCTGGAAGGCCCCCTGGATGCGGAGCAGCGCGCCAAGCTGCTGTCCATAGCCAACCGCTGCCCGGTGGACATCACCCTGACCCGCGCGTCGGAGGTGGAGACGCTGCTGGTGGATGAGCAGCCGGACGACCAGCCCTCCTGATACAGGCGGCCCCTACAGCACCCGCTCGAAGGCCGGCCGCACGTCCAGGCCGTCGCCACCCAGACCCACCTTGGCGAACTGGTCCACGATGCTTTGCTGGTCGGCGATGATACCGTCGTCCAGGGCCACGGGGTGGAAGTTGGTGCGGCGGATCATGAGCGACGCCACCTCCGCCGGCACGCCCGTCTGCTGGGCGAAGACCGCGGCGTAGGCGTCGGGCTTGGCGGCGGAATACTCCCGTGCCCGGTCGATGCGGGCCACGAAGTCCCGCACCAGGGCGCGGCGGGCGGACAGCGCCGCCGGTGTGGACAGCAGATAGGAAAGGCCGGGCATGCGCCCCTGCGCGTTCACCAGCACCTTCAGCCCATCGTGCAATTCCCCCAGGGCGGTATAGGGGTCCCAGGTGGCCCAGGCGTCGATGCTGCCGGCCAGCAAGGCGGCCTTGGCGTCGTTGGGCGCCAGGAAGGCGATGGTGACCTTGTCCACCGGCACGCCCGCCTCCGCCAGCGCGCGCAGCACCAGGAAATGACCGATGGAGCCCTTGCTGGTGGCGACGGTGCGGCCGGCGAGATCGGCCACCGCCTGGACCGGGCCGTCCGGCTTCACCAGCACGGCGGTACCCTCACCGCTGGAGCGATAGGCGGAAACCGCCTTGATCTGGGCCTTGCTCGCCAGGCCGAAGCCGAAGGGCGCGTCGCCCACCGCGCCCACGTCGATGGCCTGGGCGTTCAAGGCCTCGATCACCGGGGCGGCATTGGGGAATTGCGCCCATTCCACCTGATAGTTCAGAGCAGGCTTGTCATCGGGATAGGCACTGAGCAGGGCCTGCAGCCCGCCGCGCTGGTCCCCCACCTTCAGGACGCTTGGCGCCTTCTTGTCGTCGCAGGCCGTCAGCAGCGCCGGGGCGGCGATGATTGCGCCCAAACCCGCCCCCGCCCGCAGAAAACCGCGCCGCGACCAATCCCGAACCCACGCCATGTTGCACCCGAACCCATGCCATTGCAGCGAGAACCCAGGCTAACGGACGGGCACGCCGCCGACTGTTTGATAAGTTTCAACAGTCCCTTGAGCGGCACCGGCCGCAGCGCCGCTCGCAGGGCCGCTCAAGGGATGCTTTAAAATCCCCAATTTGACGTCCCGGCCGCGTGGATCGACGCTGAAGGCCAATCGACGCGATGGAGAATGAGGATGGCGGACGGATCCTACCTGGGCATCCAGTCCCTGAAGGGGCGGGTGGATGAGGCGGAGTGGCAGACGCGGGTGGAACTGGCGGCGCTGTACCGCCTGGTGGCGCTGTTCGGCTGGACCGACCTGATCTACACCCACATCTCCGCCCGCGTGCCGGGGCCGGAGGAGCATTTCCTGATCAATCCCTACGGGCTGTTTTTCGACGAGATCACGGCCAGCAGCCTGGTGAAGGTGGACCTGGACGGGAACATCCTGCAGGCGCCGGTCTGGGAGGATACGGAATACGGCATCAACCCGGCGGGCTTCACCATCCATTCCGCCATCCACGGCGCCCGGCATGACGCCAAGTTCGTCATCCATCTGCATACCGCCGACGGCATCGCCGTCTCGGCGCACAAGGAGGGGCTGCTGCCCCTGAACCAGCATTCCCTGACCGTCATCCCGCGCCTGGCCTATCACGACTATGAAGGCATCGCGCTGCACCTGGATGAGCGGGAGCGGCTGGTGGCCGATCTGGGCGACAAGAGCCTGATGCTGCTGCGCAACCACGGCACCCTGGCCCTGGGCCCCACCGCCGCCCACGCCTTCCTGGGCATCCACGCCCTGGAACGCTCCGCCACCCTACAGGTGCGCACCCTCAGCGCCGGCCGCGACGGCATCCTGCTGGCGCCCGAGCATGCCCAGGCCGAGGTGCGCCAGCAGGTCGCCAACCACCGCCCCGACCACGCCAAACTGCCGTGGGCCGGCCTGCTGCGCCGCCTGGCCCGGGAGTCGCCGGGGTACGATAGCTGACCCTTCCGCATGGGCGATCCAGCCCCCGCATTGCACCCCGTCCAGGACATCGCCACTATCGGTTCGCGCGCCGGTGCGGATGGCGAGGCGCACCAGTCCTCGACGGGGAAAAGCATGCGGCGGTCCAGGTGGTCGTACTGTGTGGCCGGCGCCGGTCTTCTGATCGGCGTCCTGACGGCGGGACCTGGAGCATGGGGCCAAACGGCACCGACGACGGCCTGGGCCGCCTACCCCTGCTATGAGGCCGCCAATCCCGACGATCTTCGCCTGTGGCCTGGGCGTGCGCCGGGGGCGGTGGGGGATGATCCCTGCCGCGACGTCCCTTTTGTCCAGGTTTTCCGGGCGCGCGGGGTGGATCATGGCCCGGCCCTGGTGCTGATTCCCGGTGGCGGTTACGATCACCTGTCCAATGAGCGCGAGCAGGCGACGGTCGCGGCCTATTTTGCCGAACACCTCAAGATCACCACTTTTTTGCTGGCCTACCGGCTGGTGCAGCCGGACGGGACGTACCGCTACCCCGTGCCGCTCTGGGATGGACGCCGCGCGGTGCGGCTCGCACGCGCCCTGTCGTCCCGCTATGGGGTCGATCCCAATCGGATCGGCGTGTTTGGATTTTCAGCCGGCGGCCACTTGGCCGCCTTGATCGCCTTCCGGCCCAAGGACGATTTCGGCTTCGCCCCTGGGGACGTCATCGATGCCGCGGACGACAGGGTGGCCGTCCTGGGGTTGGGTTATCCCGTGGTCAGCCTTGATCCCACCGTGGTGCCGCCGTCCGGCAGTGTCAGGCACCTGTTGGCCGGCTACCGCGGCGCGGAGCGGGCCGCCCTGGAACAACAACTTTCCGCCCAGACGCAGATTGGCCCGGACGCGCCGCCGGTTTTCCTATTCGACGGGCTGGATGACCAGCGCGTCAGCGCCAAGAACAGCCTTTTGCTGGCGCAGGCCCTGCGCGACGCGGGGGTGCCCAACGACATCCATTTGTTCGACCATGGCCCCCACGGGGTGGGGCTGGCGACGGGCGTCACCGGAGAGGAGGCGTGGCCCCGCCTGTTTCAGGACTGGCTGCTGCAGCGCGGCTTTCTCCCATAAGCGCACACCCATCCTCACGCCGCGTTGGCCCGCGGCTCACCCTCCTCACCGCCGTCGTCCCCGGCGCCCTGGGCGCTGATCGCCTGATGCACCAGGCTGATCAGGCTGGTGATGGACTCGGACGGATTGGGGCGGTGGGCCAGGACGACGCTGACGGGGGCCAGGGGCGGCAGCACGCCCAGCGGCAGGGGCGGCAGCGGGTCGAAAGCCATGGCGCGGCAGGTCAGGCCCAGGCCGGCGCGCACGGCGGCACGCAGGCTGGACAGGTTGGGCGTTTCCACCACGATGCGGTGGGGCCGGCCAATGCGGTCCAGGGCCGCCAGCGCCGCTTCGCGGAAGCGGCAGGGCGTTTCCAGCACCACCAAGGGCAGCACGTCGGCGCTCAACAGTTCCGGATTGCCCATCCAGCGCACCGGCACCGTCAGCACTCCGTTGGGGTCCCCCGCGGGGCCGAAGCCCGCCACCACATCCAGCCGGTCGGCCGTCATCTGCTCCAGCAGCTCGGCCGTCCCGGCGATGCGGGCATGCAATTGCGCCTGGGGATGGATCTGGGCGTAGCTGGCCAGCACCCCGGTCAGCAGCGTATCGGTCATGTCCTGCACCATGCCCACCCGCACCGGCCCGGCGAAGGCGCCGGCGGTGACGGCGCTGACCGCCTGCTCGTTCATTTCCAGGATCTTGCGGGCGAAACCCAGCAAGGTCACCCCCGCCGGCGCCAGCGTCAGGCGCCGCCCCTCGCGCAGGAACAGCTGCGTCTGCAACAGATCCTCCAGCCGCTTGATCTGCAGGCTGAGGGCGGACTGCGTCAGGAAGATGCGCTCCGTCGCCTTCTGCAGGGTGCCGGCGTCAACGATGGCGACGAAGGTGCGCAGCAGCTCGGTGGGCAGATTGGGGGGCATGGGGCACGGTCCTCACTGTCCATGGGTTCTCATTGATCCCAATTACACATGCCGGAACGCAAGACAGCAAGCCGAGTCCGCAGCATAGCGATGTACAATATATCGCATAGCTCTTAATTTAACACTTATTTACCGTGTTATAAGAATCCAGCCTTTCCAAGGCTTCACCCTGTGCAGCCCGTCGCAATGATGCGCGGCCTGACTACCAATTTAGTGCCCTCATCAAATCCTCAAGGATAAGTCGATTTACGGGCCAGGGCGGCGGCCTGTCTAAAAACCCAACGCTTTATTCAACATCGGGGAAGCCCGGCAGGCGTGCCAAGTCGGGCCCAAGGGGGTTTTACATGCATGCCGCCGCTATTCTGAGCCGTCACAAGATTCTGCTGCTGGCCACCGCGCTGGCCCTGCCCGCCGTGGCCACCACGGTGCACGCGGCGGAACCGGCCGGCCCGGCGACCACAACCACCGGAGCCCCGGCCAGCGATAGTGTGGAATTGGACGCGGTGCAGGAAACGGTGGTGACCGGCCTGCGCGGCGGCAGCCGGGCGGCCATCGACAGCCCCTCCCCCATCGATGTCGTCGGCTCGGCGGCTTTGGCGGAAACTGGCAAGGTCGGCCTGAAGGAACTGCTGAACCAGTTGGTGCCGTCCTTCAACCTGCCGGGCGTGAACGGCGGCGGCACCAGCTGGACCGTGCGCTCCACCACCATGCGCGGCCTGAACGGCGACCAGGCGCTGGTGCTGGTCAACGGCAAGCGCCGGCACAACACGGCGCTGATCAACAACCTGGCGCGCATCGCCAACGGCGGCGTACCGGTGGACCTGGACCTCATCCCCGTGGGCGCCATCGACCATATCGAGGTGCTGCGCGACGGCGCCGCCGCCCAGTACGGCTCCGACGCCATCGCCGGCGTCATCAACGTCATCCTGAAGAAGGCACCTGAGGGCGGTAGTGTGGAAAGCAGCCTGGGCCAGAACTACGGCGGCGACGGCTTCACCAAGCATGTGGCCGCCAATTACGGGCTGGAGTTGCCTCGGCAAGGCTTCCTCAACCTGTCCGCCGACTACAAGGACAACCAGTCGGCCAGCCGCGCCGCGCCCACCAGCGTGGCCAACCTGTACAATCCCCTGGCCAATGGCGCCCGCGACCCGCGCGAGGCCACGGCCGACCGCACCTTCTACGGCAACAGCTATGGCCCAGGGCAGGAGACGATCTACAGCGGATCGTACAACGCCGAGCTTCCGGTTGGTGACGACGCCACGCTCTATTCCTTCAGCACCGTGTCAAAGCGCCGCTCACGCAAGAACACCGGCAGCTTCCTGCCCAACAACATCAACTCCCTGGCCGAGGTCTATCCCAACGGCTTCAACGCCCTGCGCCGCATTTGGGAGACGGACTTCCAGACCACGGTCGGCGGGCGCGGAGAAATCGCATCCTGGTCCTGGGACCTCAGCACCACCTACGGCCGCGACAATGCCAAGCTGGATGGCGAAAACACGCTGAACGCCACCTTGGGGCCCACAAGCCCCACCTATTTCCACCTGGCCGACCAGATCTTCGACCAGGTGACCACCGACCTGGATGTCAGCCGGGCCCTGAATCTGGGCCTGCCCGCCCCCGTGACCGTGGCCTGGGGCCTGGAACATCGGTATGAGCGTTACGAGATCGATCCCGGCGATCCGGCCAGCTACATCATCGGAAGCTACGTCATTCCCAGCGGCTACTACGCCGGACAGCATCCGCAGCCGGGCCTGGCGTCCTACACCGGCACCTCGCCCGCCGACAGCGGGGCCATCGCCCGGAACAACGGTGCGGCCTACATCGACCTGGCCACCAACCTGACGCCCGCCTGGTCGCTGGACGCCGCCGGCCGGGTGGAGCATTACACCGGCGCCGTGGGCGACACCGCCAGCGGCAAGCTCGCCACGCGCTATGAACTGGCGCCCGGCTACGCCTTGCGCGGCACGATCAGCAACGGCTTCCGCGCGCCCTCGCTGGCACAGACCATCTACGCCTCCTCCACCTTCACCGGCACGGTGGACGCCGCCGGCAATTACATCACCCTGCCCATCAAGGTGCTGCCGGCGACCTCGGGCGAGGCCAAGGCCCTGGGCGCCACGCCGCTGACGCCCGAGACGTCCACCAACTACAGCGTCGGCGTGACCGCGGAGCCGGTGCATAACCTGCAGCTGACGCTGGACGCCTACCGCATCGACATCAAGGATCGCATCGTCGAGACCGGGTTGCTGACCGGCAACGCCGTCTCCGCCATCCTGCAGCGGGCCGGCTTCGCCCCCGGCCTGTCGGCGCAGTACTACACCAATGCCGTCGATACCCGGACGGAGGGGGTGGACGCCGTGGCCAACTACCTGGTCGATCTGGGCGACGCCGGCGACGTCCGGCTGGGTGCCGCCTACAGCTGGACGCGCACCTATATCACCCACATCAAGCCGACACCGACCCAGCTGTCCAGCCTGGGCTATGCCCTGTTCGACCGGCAGCGCCAGGCGGACCTGACCGACGGCACGCCGCGCGGCAAGGCCATCCTGTCCGCCAACTGGCACTGGGACCGCCTGCATGTCGACACGCGCCTCACCCGCTACGGCAGCTATACCGAGGCCGGCACGGTGGCCGCCAACGACCGCACCTTCGGCGCCAAATGGATCACCGACCTGGACGTGGGCGTGGACCTGACCGACCGCATCAGCGTCAGCCTGGGCGCCAACAACCTGTTCGACGTCTATCCCGACGCCATCGGCATCGTCGACGCCAAGACCGGCCTGAACAAGTACGGCCTGTTCTCGCCCTTCGGCATCACCGGCGGTTATTACTACAGCCGCGTGTCGGTGAAGTTCTGAGCCATCCTTCAGCGCCGCCAAACAGTCGCTGCACGATTTCCAAAATTTCCCGGCGGCCTGGCGGCGCTAGACTTTCCCTGAGATAGCCCCATCCCGAACCGATCAACCGGCGGCCAGCCCGGCCGCCGACTGGAGACACGCACCATGACCCGTTCCCTGCACCTGGGCGCCATCCTGGCCGGCGTCGGCACCAGCCACGACGATTGGCGCGACCCCGACCTGCCCGGCGACGCCAGCATCGACATCAACTGGTATATCAACGCCGCCCGCAAGGCGGAGGCCGCCAAGTTCGACCTGGTCTTCATCGTCGACAGCCCCTACATCACGCCCGACAGCGCCCCCCATTTCCTGAACCGGCTGGAGCCGCTAACCCTGCTGTCGGCCCTGGCCGTCTCCACCAGCCACATCGGGCTGGTGGGCACGCTGACCACCTCATACTGGGAGCCGTACAACGTCGCCCGCCAGTTCGGCTCGCTGGACACCATCAGCCGCGGACGCGCCGGCTGGAACGTGGTGACCACCGGGCTGGAAGGCGCCGCCCGCAACTACGGCCGGGACCACCACCTCGACCATGCGGAACGCTACCAGCGCGCCCGGGAGTTCGTATCGGTCGTCCAGGGCCTGTGGGACAGCTATGAGGACGACGCCTTCCCCCGCGACAAGGCGGCGGGCGTGTTCCTGGACAAGACCAAGCAGCATGCGCTGAACCACAAGGGCCGCTTCTTCTCCGTTGCCGGGCCTCTGGCCCTGACCCGCAGCCCGCAGGGCCAGCCGGTCATCTTCCAGGCGGGCGACAGCGACGCCGGCCGCAACCTGGGTGCCACCATCGCCGACGCCACCTTCGCCAGCGCCGACGGGTTCGAGGCGGCCCAGGCCTATTACGCCGACCTGAAGGCGCGCGCCGCCGCCCAGGGGCGCAACCCCGACCATATCGTCGTCCTGCCCGGCCTGACCGTCACCATCGCCGACACACAGGATGAGGCGGATCGCCTGGCCGCAGCGCACGAGGCGGAACTGGATTTGGACAAGCTGCTGGTCCAGCTGGGACGGCCCTTCAACTACCATGATTTCCGGCAGTACGACCTGGACGCGCCCTTCCCCGACCTCAGCCATGTCAGCCTGAACGGCTACAAGGGCCATGCGGAGCGCATCATCAGGACCGCACGGGAGGAAAGCCTGACCCTGCGTGAGGCGGCGTGGCGTTTCGGCCGCTGGCGCTCCGGCTTCGTCGGCACGCCGGAGGCGGTGGCCGACGAGATCGAACGCTGGTTCACCGGGCGCGCGGCCGACGGCTTCAACATCCATGTCACCAAGCCCGGCGCCTTTGCGCAGTTCACGGACAAGGTGGTGCCCATCCTGCAGCGCCGGGGTCTGTTCCGCGCCGATTACACGGCCGGCACCCTGCGCGGCCACCTCGGCCTGCCCATCCCCGCGAACCGGTACAGCGGACGGCTGGCGCAGGTGGCGGAATAGGGCCCGGCGAGCCATGTCCAATTGGGGGAATGAATGGCGGTGCCCTTCCCCCCGCCATCGGTGGTAGCGTGCGGGGATGGGCATTACCCCATCCCCGACGTTGACCACGGGCGGGTGCGGCACCACTAACTTCAAGATTGCCAGGCCCTAACCGCCAGCGGCGCGGGGAACGGCGCATAACTCATAACCCCAATTGATCCGGGACTTGGAACAGAGATGAGCACGCAGACCCTTCCCGCCTTCTACCAGCGCCCCCGCCCCCTGGCCGCGGAGCGAGACGGCGACCTGTCGCTGGCCCCCGCCGCCGGCTACCAGTTCGCCGCCGGCTCCAACTCTGTGCCCGTGATCGCGGCGGAGTTCACGCTGGCCTGCAAGCACTACCCCATCCTGTTCCTGGACGGTGCCCCGCCCCAGGCCGTGGCGCTGCTGGGCTTGCGCAATGGCGAGAACCTGTTCGTGGACGCCGACGGCACCTGGGAATCCGGTGCCTACATCCCGGCCTATGTCCGCCGCTACCCCTTCATCTTCCTGGAAAACCGCGAGAAGGCGGAATTCACCCTGTGCATCGACGAGGCCGCCTCCAGCCTCAGCCACGGCGGCCCCAACAAGCTGTTCGAGGGCGGTCAGCCCACCGAGGTCACCCGCAACGCCCTGGCCTTCTGCAGCGACTACCAGGGCCACTACAACGCCACCACCGAGTTCGTGGAGGCCCTGATCAAGGCCGACTTGCTGGTGGAGAACCGCGCCGACGTCACCCTGAAGGACGGCCAGAAGCTGAGCCTGGCCGGCTTCAAGGTCATCGATGAAGCCAAATTCAACCAGCTGCCGGCCGAGGACTTCCAGCGCTGGCGCGAGCGCGGCTGGCTGGCCCTGGCCTACGCCCACTTCATCTCGGTCAGCAACTGGGCCGGCCTGGTGGACCGCACCTCGCTGCGCCCGGCGACCAACTGACGCAGCGCCTTAAGCCTTAATTGAAACGGCGGCCCGGGTCATCCCAGGCCGCCGTTTTCATGTCGGAATGGCGGAGCCGACATTCCACAGATTTCTTTTGGTATTCCCGCTCAGGCGGGCGCGCCGGTGAACAGCATGCCCAGCAGCATGAGATACAGCAGCGCCGCCAGGGGCAGGCACGCCTCCGCCCAGGTTTCGGCACGCATCCGCGTCTTCGCGATCGCCGTCATCCGCACCCTCATCCGCGCATCGTGAACGTGGGATAATTTCAAACACCATAATCAGTGAAGGTCAACCGCATTTATTTTACATTTATTATCCGTTATTACTCTTGGCGCATTGCCGCCCCGCCGCCAAGGGACATTTCCTTGGGGAAGGGTCGCAGCGATCGGATAGGCGGGCATGGGACATTGGTTGGCGGTACTCACCCCTCTGTGGCGCGCAGCCGTCATAACCACCGGCATGGCCGCCGTCCTGCTCTGCCCAGGGGCGAAGGCGCAAACCACCCCTTCCACCGTCGACCCCCAGGCCATCCGCGACGCGGTGCGCGACCAGCTGAAGGCGGAGGACATCGGCCACGGCTTCGAAACCCTGGGCGTCTTCGGCGGCACGCCCGACGCCAGCGCCGCCCGCTACAGCAGCAATGAGATCACGCTGCACGGCTACAAGCTGCCCATCACCCACAGCTTCCGCGACAAGGACGACACCGACAGCGTCGCCCCCTACCTGGAGGTGACGCTGGGCTATGAGACGGCCTGGCATCAGACGGCCTTGGGCGCCGATACCGGCGCGCCGGACGTGGTGAAGGAAAACTACAAGTCCTATTCCGCCTTGGGCGGCTTCGGCCTGGACATCCCGATCGGCGGTTCCACCTCCGTCCGGCCGGTCGCCCTGGGCGGCTACACCCGCATCCGCGGCAGCGGGGAATTCACCGGCCCTAATGCCGACCTGTTGCGGGAGAGCACGGGCGGCATCCTGACCAGCATGCGCATCGACAGCTTCCTGGCCGGCGGCGGGGTGGAGGTGCTGCACGAACGCACCCTGCCCGACGATCTGCGCCTGCACCTGATGGGCCGCTTCAGCGAGTTCGCCGACATCCCCAGCCGCGTCAGCGACCCGTCCTTGAAATCCACCGGCAGCTTCGGCTTCGCTACCGTCAACGCCCAGCTGGACGGCCCGCTGGGCCATCTGTTCGCCGACGACCTCCGCTGGATCGCCTTCAGCCGGGGCAACATCCTGATCGGGTCGCAGCAGGATTTCCTAGGCTTCGACAAGTTCCTGGAAGTGGGCGGCGGGCTGGAGGTGGTGACGCCCCACCTGGGCTATGGCATCGAGGGCGTGACGCTGCGCGGGTCGGCCATCATCGGCAACGGCGTGCGCGGCTGGACCATCGGTCTGGGCCTGGCGTTTTGATGGGGGCGTTCTGAATTGCACGCATGGTGGGACATCAGAGCAAAAAACGTTTAACATCTTGATTTTTTTGAAGCTTGGCACAGATTTGGCGCTACGCCCTTCTCCAGGTCCAGGCTTCCCCCGTGTCCCTACATGAGCTGCCGTCCGTCAACGCCGTCCTGACATGCAAGGAGGCCCAGCAACCGCTGGAGCGCTATGGTCGCGCGCCCGTCACCGCCGCCGTCCGGTCGATCCTGGCGGAGGCGCGCACCGCATTGCTGAACGGCGGCGGCAAAGTCCCGACCGCTGACGAAGTGGCCGGGCACGCATACATGAACCTGATCGCGGCAAGCGCCAGCACCCTGCGGCCCGTGATCAACCTTACAGGCACCGTCCTGCACACCAATCTGGGCCGGGCGCTGCTGGCTAAGGAGGCCCAGGACGCCGCCGTCGCCGCGATGGCGGAGCCGGTCGCCCTGGAATTCGACCTTGATACCGGCAAGCGGGGGGAGCGTGACGACCATGTCCGCGCCCTGCTGTGCGAACTGACGGGCGCGGAGGACGCCACCGCCGTCAACAACAACGCCGCCGCCGTGCTGCTGGTGCTCAACACCCTGGCCCGGGGCCGCGACGCCATCGTCTCGCGCGGGGAGCTGATCGAGATCGGCGGCGCCTTCCGCATGCCTGATATCATGGCGCAGGCCGGCGCCCGCCTGGTGGAGGTCGGCACCACCAACCGCACCCACGCCAAGGACTACAAGGGCGCGCTGACGCCCGAGACCGGCGTTATTCTGAAGGTCCACACCAGCAACTACCGCATCCAGGGCTTCACCAAGGAGGTGTTGGCGCCCGAACTGGCCGGCATCGCCCATGACGTCGGGGTACCCTTGGTGAACGACCTCGGGTCGGGCACCTTGGTGGACCTGTCCGCCTATGGTCTGAAGCGCGAACCCACGGTGCGCGAGGCGGTGGCGGAGGGGGCGGATCTGGTCACCTTCTCCGGCGACAAGCTGCTGGGCGGGCCGCAAGCGGGCTTCATCGTCGGCCGCCGTGACCTAATCCAGGCCCTCAACCGCAACCCCATGAAGCGGGCCCTGCGGGTGGACAAGGTGCGGCTGGCCGCCATCGAGGCGACGCTGAAGCTGTACCGCGACCCCGACCGCCTGGCCCAGCGCCTACCCACCCTGGCCCTGCTGTCCCGCCCCCAAGGCGAGATCGCGGAGCAGGCCCGGCGTCTGGCGCCCGTGCTGGCTGCGGTCCTGACCGAAGACTACGCCGTCGAGGTCTGCGACTGCGACAGTCAGATCGGCTCCGGCGCTTTGCCGTTGGACACCTTGCGCAGCGCCGGCCTGGCGGTACGCGGCACCGGGACGGCCCTCAACCAGTTGGCGGTGGCGTTGCGCGTCCTGTATCAGCCGGTAATTGGCCGCATCGAGGATGGGCGCCTGATCCTGGACCTGCGCTGCCTGCGTGATGAGGACGCCTTCATCACCACGCTCCAAGGGCTCATGCTGCCATGATCATCGGCACCGCCGGCCATATCGACCACGGCAAGACAGCCCTGGTCCGGGCGCTGACGGGCGTCGATGGCGACCGGCTGAAGGAGGAGAAGGCCCGGGGCATCACCATCGACCTGGGCTTCGCCTACCTGCCGCTTCAGGACGGGCCCACCCTGGGCTTCGTCGATGTGCCGGGGCATGAGCGCTTCGTCCACACCATGGTGGCCGGCGCCAGCGGCATCGACTACGCGCTGCTGGTGGTGGCGACCGACGACGGCGTCATGCCGCAGACGCGCGAGCATCTGGCCATCATCGACCTGCTGGGTATCCGCCACGGCCTGGTGGCTCTGACCAAAGCGGACCTGGCCACGCCCGACCGCCTGGCGGCGGTGACGGCGGAAATCAGGGCGGCGCTGGCGGGCACCAGCCTGGACGGCGCCGACATCCTGCCCGTCTCCGCCCTCAGCGGCACCGGCATCGATGCGTTGCGCCAGCGGCTGGAGGGGGAGGCCCGCGCTCAGGCGATGGCGAAAACGGCGGCTGACCCCGGCGCCTTCCGCCTGGCCATCGACCGCGCCTTCACCCTGACCGGCGTGGGCGTGGTGGTGACGGGCACGGTGCTGTCCGGCCGGGTACGTGTAGGCGACAGCGTGACGGTCAGCCCATCCGGCTTGCCGGCCCGGGTTCGCTCGCTGCACGCGCAGAACGCAGTGGCGGAGGAAGGCCGGGCCGGCGACCGCTGCGCCCTGAACCTGGCCGGCCCCGACATCACCAAGGAAGCCTTGCACCGGGGCGACATGGTGCTGGCCCCAGCATTGCACGCCCCCACCGACCGCATCGACGCCAGCCTGCGCCTGCTGCCGCGCGAGGCGGGGGCCAAGCCGCTGCCGCAATGGTTCCCGGTACGGCTGCACCACGCGGCGGCGGAGGTGGGCGCCCGCGTCGTGCTGCTGTCGGAAGAGGCGCTGGCGGGTGGCGAAGCCACGCAGGTGCAACTAGTGCTGGAACGGCCCATCGCGGCGGCCGTGGGCGACCGCTACGTCATCCGCGACGTCTCGGCCCAGTACACCCTTGGCGGCGGCCGCTTCATCGACCTGCGCCCCCCACCCCGCCGCCGCCGCACGGCGGAGCGCGTGGCCCAGCGCATCGCCCTGGCCCTGCCGGACCCCAAAGCCGCCCTGGCCGCCCTGCTGGCCATCCCGCCGCACCATGCCGACCTGACCGCCTTCGTCCGCGACCACGCCCTGCCCGACGGCGCAGCGGAGGCGCTGGCCGCGGCGCTGGACCTCGTGGTGCTGGAACACGGGGAGGCCCGCACCGCCCTGTCGGCGGAACGCTGGGCCGCCTACCTCGCCCATCTGTCGGAAACGCTGGCGGCCTATCACGCCGAGAACCCGGACCTGCAGGGCATGGGGCGGGAGAAGCTGCGCCTGGCCGTGCAGCCCCGCCTGCCCGCCCCCGTCTTCGCCGTCGCCATCGCCAAGGCCGTGGCCCAGTGCCTGGTGGCGCTTGATGGCGCCTTCATCCGCCTCGCCGGGCATGTCGTACGCCTGGCGCCGGCGGATGAGGCGGCGTGGGCCGACCTCGCCCCCCTGCTGAGCGGGGAGGTACGCTTCCGCCCGCCGCGGGTGCGCGACATCGCCGCCGACACCGGCCGGGATGAGGGTGAGGTGCGACGCATCCTGAAGCTGGCCGGTCGCATGGGCTGGGCCGACCAGGTGGCGCACGACCATTTCTTCCTGCGCGACACGGTGCGCGAAATGGTGGCCATCGCCGTGGACGTGGCGGCGCAGGCCCCCGGCGGCGCCTTCGTCGTGGCCCCTTTCCGCGACCGCATGGACAACGGCCGCAAGGTCGCCATCCAGATCCTGGATTTCTTCGACCGGCATGGCATCACCCTGCGCCGGGGTGACCTGCGCCGCGTCAACCCGCACCGGCTGGACTTGTTCGGGCCGCCTGTGGTTTTGTGAGTTTGGTTTATATGGAAGGGAATCGCCCCTGGTGGGGCGTCCGGACTTCAAATCCGGGTGGGGCAGCGAGACTGTCCCGGGTGGGTTCGACTCCCATTCCCTTCCGCCACCGCTTTCCCGTCAGCGGTCGGTAATTTTTACCACCATAAGGTGGTTCCCTATGGCGCCGTCCCGGGAAATTGCATACCCATTTAGGGCGCCCACGTCCGGCGCCAAACCATGGGGAGCAATGATCATGCGATCCAAGACGCCAGTGCCGCCGCCCGAGGAACAAGGTCCGGTTCAGATTTACGGTTCCGTGGAGAAGGACTACAGCGCCCGCTTCACCTCCGACTTCCCCCGCCGGGGCAACAGCCAGCCGGGCACGCGCATCGAGAATCCAGCGGGTGCCGGCGGTGGCGCCTTCAGCCCCAGCATCGATGGCGACGCCAGCCTGCACTTGCGCCTGTCGGCCAACGGCGTCCGCAAGGTGGAGGCGATCTTCGACCCTACCCAATTCTATGTGGCGCCTGCCGACTTGACCGCGAATCCCGGTTTCCAGTTCACGATGCGCCAGGAAAATGGCGTGGGCATCACCGTGCTGTTCCAGTCGGAAAACCCGGTGATCATGAAGGACCGGCTGTTCACAATCTTCCCGTATGGCGCCGGCAGCCGGCCCGGCCGTGTCATCGTGCCGGGCCCTCAGCACATCTGGCCGGCCGGTTGGTTGAAGCTGCGCATCACCGGCGCCAACGGCGATGTCATCCACGCCGTGAAGACCAGCTCCGAAAACGGCGAGGGCGAGTTCACGATCGAGAAGATCGACCGCTGGCGTTGGTGAAGTGGGCGCTGGTGACGGCGTGGCCTACACCACCCGCACCACCGGTTCCCCCTCCGTCACGCGCCCGATGATGCGCGCCATGGGATACCCCGCCTCCACGATCTGGCGGCAGATCTCCTCCGCCCGCCCCGGCGCCACGGCGACCAACAGGCCGCCGGAGGTCTGCGGGTCGGTCAGCAGGGCGCGGCGCCAGGGGGCGAGATCGGCGGGCAGGCGCGTCTCCTCGCCATAGCTGGCCCAGTTGCGGTTGGAGGCGCCGGTGATGAATCCCGCCTCCGCCAGCTGGACCGCCTGCGACAGGAAGGGCAGACGGTCCCACTCCAGCGCCAGCGTCAGCCCGGCGCCGCGCGCCATTTCCAGACCGTGGCCCAGCAAGCCGAAGCCGGTGACGTCGGTGATGGCGTGCACGTCGGCATCTTGCGCCAGGGTGGCGCCGACGCGGTTCAGCAAGGTGGTGCTGGCCACCATCTCGGCGTAGCCGGCGGCATCCAGCTTCTGCTTCTTGAAGGCGGCGGAATAGACGCCCACGCCCAGGCCCTTGGTTAGGATCAGGGCGTCGCCGGCCTTGGCCGTGGCGTTGCGGCGGATGGCCTGGGGCGGGGCGACGCCGATGACGGCCAGGCCGTAGATGGGCTCCCCTGAATCGATCGAATGGCCGCCGGCCACGGGAATGCCGGCCTCGGCGCAAATGCTGGCGCCGCCGGCCAAGATCTCCCGCACCACCTCGGGCGCCAGCTTGCCCAGCGGCATGCCCAGGATGGCCAGCGCGAACAGGGGCCGGCCGCCCATGGCGTAGACGTCGGACAGGGCGTTGGTGGCGGCGATGCGGCCGAAGTCGCGCGGATCGTCCACCACCGGCATGAAAAAGTCGGTGGTGGCGATGATGCAGTGGCGATCGTCCAGCTGCCAGACGGCGGCGTCGTCCCCCGTTTCCGTCCCCACCAGCAGGTTGGCGTAGCCGGCCGTCTGCGGTTGGCCCGCCAGCAGCTGCTGCAGCACCGCCGGCGCCAGCTTGCAGCCGCACCCCCCACCATGGGCGAGATCGGTCAAACGTATCGGGTCATTGGACATTTCTATCGCCTTCAATTGCATGGAAGACCGATTTTTGTATTGTCTGCAGGCAAACCGGCCGCATTGCAGATAAGGACATTGCCCTTATTTGCAAGCGGCGTTAAGACCGCAGTTGTTCGATCGAGGATGCCTATCGCCGCGACCCCCGCCATCGGGTGGCGATAGCGGCCTCCCGACGCCGAACCGTGGCCCGGTCGGGTCCAAGACGTGGGGGACGTCACGCCCCCTGCGTGCCCCAGCCTATGCCACGGACGCATCCCCATGGACCTGACCGCCGCGAAGTCATCGCACATCCCCGGACGCCCCCACCCCATGGTGGGCATCGCCATCGTCGCCCTGATCGCCATCGCCGGCCTGTTCTACGTGAAATGGTCGCCCTATTACGCCCGCGCTTTCGCGGCGGCGGCCAACCACGCCATCGGCAAGTCCATCCTGATGGGCACCGACGCAGCCGCCCCGGCCCCGTCGTGGGATGCGGCCGTGGGCTATGCCCTGGCCTACGGCAAGGCCATCTGGCAGGCCATGGTGCTGGGCCTGCTGCTGGGCTCCGCCATCCAGGCCTTGCTGCCCGTCACCTGGGTGGCCCGCCTGCTGGGCCGTACCGGCTTCGGCAGCGTGCTGGCCGGCGGCCTGCTGTCCCTGCCCGGCATGATGTGCACTTGCTGCGCCGCCCCTGTGGTCATGGGCCTGCGCCGTCAGCAGGCGGCGCCGGGGGCGGCCATGGCCTTTTGGCTGGGCAACACCGTGCTGAACCCCGCCACCCTGGTCTTCATCGGCTTCGTCCTGGGCTGGCAATGGACGGGCCTGCGCCTAGCCCTGGGGCTGGTGATGGTGCTGGGCCTGGGCCTGCTGGCCAACCGCGTCAGCCCCATGCCCGACCAGGCGGCCGCCCTGCTGGCCCTGCAGGCGGAGGCGGAGGCGCAGAACCCCTTCGTCCGCTGGCTCAAAATCCTGGGCCGCATGGCCGTGCGCCTGATCCCGGAATACGTCGTCATCGTCCTGGCCTTAGGCGCCGCCCGCGCCTGGCTGTTCCCCGCCATCGGGCCGGAGATCGGCAACCAGTTCATCTGGATTGCCGCCTTCGCCATCGCCGGCACGCTGTTCGTCATCCCCACGGCGGGCGAGGTTCCCATCATCCAGGCCATGCTGTCGCTGGGCATGGGCGTGGGGCCGGCCGGCGCCCTGCTGATGACCCTGCCGCCCGTCAGCCTGCCCTCCATTGCCATGCTGCACCGCTCCTTCCCCCAGAAGGCGCTCGCCGCCGTCATCGCCGGCGTGGTGCTGCTGGGCATCGTCGGCGGCTATCTGGCGCTGGCGTTGTTCTAGCCCTCGCCCCCCGGGTCGCCCCCCGGGTCGCAACGCGGCCCCATGTAACCCGGCAGGGCGGCGGCCAGGGCATCCACCGCCGCCCGCACCTTCAGGGGCAGGTGCGGCGTCTGCACCCACAGGGTATGGACGTCGTAGAGATACTCCGGCTGGTCCGGCAGCACCGTCACCAGCGCGCCTGACGCCAGCTGTTCGCGGATGAGCCAGGAGGGCAGCCAGGCCAGCCCCATGCCGGCCACGGCCAAGTCGGCGATGGTCTCCAGATCGTCCAGCTGGATGCGGTGGCGGGGCAACACCTCCACCGCCGGGCGCCCGTCGCGCGGGAACAGCCATTGCGGAATGCGGGCGGAGCGGCGGTAGATGATGCCCTCATGCCGGGCCAAATCATCCAAATCCGTCGGCGCGCCATGCGCCGAGAGATAGGCGGGGGCGGCGCAGACCACCATACGCTGGCGCGCCACGCGCCGGGCGATCAGGCCGGCGCGGTCGGCCAGGCCGCCGGTGCGGATGGCCAGATCGAACCCCTCCTCCACCAAATCGACCAAGCGATCGCCCAGCGACAAATCCAGCTCGAGCGCCGGATAGCGCCGCGCCAGTTGCAGCAGCACGGGCACGACGCAGCGGCGCCCGAAATGTTCCGGCATGGTCACGCGTAGACGGCCGCGCGGCTCCCCTAACTGGTCGGCGGCCAGGGCGTCGGCCGCGTCCGCCTCCGCCAGCACGACGCGGCAGCGCTCGTAATAAGCCCGGCCGAAATCCGTCAGGCTCTGTCGCCGCGTGGTGCGGTTCAGCAGGCGCACGCCCAGCCGTTCCTCCAGGAAACGGATGTGCTTGCCCACCATGGGGCCCGACAGGCCCAGCGCCGACGCGGCCGCGGCGAAAGACCCCAGATCCACCGCCTTGACGAAGACGGCCATGCTGCCCAAGCGGTCCATATTGAAAACCATTGGTTCGTAGTGTTCTGCATCCTAGCCCATTTATCCCGCCTGACGGTCACGCTCATGTTCATTCCTGTCAATTGATTTGGAGTGAATGACCATGGCACGCGTTATCCGCTTTCATGAGCATGGCGGCCCCGAGGTCCTGCGTATCGAGGAGGCCGATGTGCCGCCGCCCGGCGTCGGGCAGGTGCAGATCCGCGTCAAGGCGCTGGGCCTGAACCGGGCGGAGTCCATGCTGCGCACCGGCGCTTATATCGAGACGCCGGAAAGCTGGCCCAGCGGCCTGGGCTTCGAGGCGGCCGGCGAGGTGGCGGCCCTGGGCGCCGGTGTGGAAGGCCTCAAGGTTGGCGATGCCGTCAGCGTGGTGCCGCCGCCCTCGCAGATCGAATGGCCTGCTTATGCCGAACTGGCGAACTTCCCGCAGCACCTGGTGGTGAAGCACCCGGCCACCCTCAGCTGGGAAGAGGCCGCCGCCACCTGGATGCAGTACGTCACCGCCTACGGCGCCCTGATCGACTTGGCCAAGCTGGCGGCCGGCGATGTCGTCGTCATCACGGCGGCCAGCAGCAGCGTGGGCCTGGCCGCCATCCAGATCGCCCGCATGGTGGGTGCCACCCCCATCGCTGTCACCCGCACGCATGCCAAGCGCCAGGCCCTGCTGGAGGCCGGGGCCGCCCATGTCGTCGCATCGGCGGAGGAGGATTTGGAGGCGCGGCTGGCGGAGATCGCGGGGCCCGAGGGCGTGCGCGTGGTGTTCGACCCCATCGGCGGCCCCATCTTCACGCCTTTGACCGCCGCCATGGCCCGGGGCGGCGTCCTGATCGAGTACGGCGCCCTGAGCCCCGAGCCGACGCCCTTCCCCCTGTTCACCGTGCTGGGCAAGAGCCTGACGCTGCGGGGATATCTGATCCACGAGATCACCACCGACCCCGCGCGGCTGGCGGCGGCGAAGGCCTTCGTACTCAATGGCCTGGAGTCCGGCGCGCTGAAGCCCATCATCGACCGCAGCTTCGCCTTTGACGACATCGTGGCGGCCCACCGCCACCTGGAATCGAACCAGCAGTTCGGCAAGCTGGTAGTGACGGTCTAAGGGAACCGGCCCCGATCTCATCAACCGGGGCCGTATTCCCTACGCCAGCAGCAGCGGATTGGGTGCGTGGCGCAGCCAGCCGACTTCGGCCACCATCAGGTCCAGGCCCAGGCTGGCCAAATCGTCGGCGTAGGGGTCCAGCTTGGGGTCCTTGGCGACGTACAGCATCTTCGCGTAGGTGTGGCAGTCGTCGCAGGTTTCCACCTGCACCGCACCGTTCTCGCCCTCCACGCTTTTCAGCGACAGGTGGGCCGACTGGCCGCAGGTGATGCACACCGCCCGCACATGGTTCCAAGCGGTGGAGCAGAGGGAGCAATAGAGATAGCGCACGCCGGGCGTGGAGCCGGAAGCGGTGATGACGCCCGCCACCGGGGTTGACCCGCAGCAGGGGCACAGGCCGCGTTCCGGCAGCAAATGCACCTGGGACTCGTCCAGGGTGGCGGCCAGCTTGGTGAAATAGACCTGCAGGGCCGCCGCGATGAAGACGGCGCGGCCGGCATCCTCTGGCGCGACGTTGCCGCTGAGGAAGTCGTTGGCCAGATACTCCAGCGTGTCGCCATCGATGTCGTTCAGGCTGTCGATGACGGACGCCACCAGGTCCGGCACCTCCGGCAGGCGGTCGAAATGGCGCAGGATCAGAGTCAGCGCCTCGCGCCAGACGATGTCGCGCTCATGGCCATCGGCGGCCAGGGGCGGCATGCCGGCGTCGGTGGCCGTGGCCACGTCGTCGGCGTCCGGGGCGGTCACATCGATCAGGTCGGCCGCATCATGCTGGGCCTGCGACAGCTCGCACAAAAACTCCAGCCACTGGGCCATGGGATGGTCGACGGCCAGCACGCCCAGCCGCCCGGAGGTGCGGGCGAAGCGCGTGGACGGATCGGGCAGGATAATGGGGGCCGGCGCCGTCACCCCACCCTGGGGGTTGCCGATCCACGGCGCCTTGGGCGCCACTTCACCCTGTCTCATGATCGGACTCTCCTGGAGTGGCTGATCCGCCACCCCTCATAGCATGAAAGAATTGGGGCGCGGCCCCGCGACAGGACCACGCCCCTGATACATAGGCCCTGAGGCCGCTCAGTGCTCGCGGAATTTGGCCGTGCTGTCCGGCGTCGGCCCGGGGGAGCCGCTGGCGACCAGGCTGCGGAACCATTTGCGGTGATGCCGATGGGCCCAGCCGGGCGTGACCCAGCCGTGCAGCATGGCCCGCATGGAGCCCTTCACCCACAGCGCGGCATAGACATGCGTGATCCAGATCAGGATGGCGCCGATGGCGGCCATGCTGTGGATCAGCACGGCGACCCGCTGCGTCTCGATGGAGGTGGCGCCCCCGAAATAAACCTCCCAGATCAGGATGCCGGTGACGAACAGCACCGGGATGATCAGGGCCATGCCCCAGAACACCGCCTTCTGGCCGGCGTTGAAGCGGCCGACGGGTGGCACCTCCTCCTCCCGGTTGTCCAGCACCTTGTCCAGCGACTTGGCCCATTCCACGTCGTCGCGGTTCCACAGGTTGTCCCGCCAGAACTGGATGAACAGGCCCAGGAAGCTGACGATCAGGCACACGCCCAGCCAGGGATGCAGCGCCCGCATCCATTGTCCGCTGCCGAACAGGTTCGACAGCCAGAAGAACACGGGATGGAACATGGCCAGGCCCGACAGGGTCAGCAGCACGAAGCAGAGGCCGGTGATCCAGTGGTTCACCCGGGTCAGGGTGGAATTGCGGACGATGGTTCCCTTGGGATAGCTCATGACTTCGCACTCCCTTCCCGTTTGGCCTTCTCCATCTCCAGCCGGGCGTGGGCTTCATCCTCCTCCGTCGTCTCATTGGGGCCGGCGACGATGGAATGTACGAAGGCGCCCACGGCGGCGAAGGCCAGGCCCGCCAGGGCCACCGGCTTCAGGAAGCCCTTCCACGCCCCCACCAGCGCGCTGATGTGGGGCTTGTCCGGCAAGCCGGAGTAGAGCGAGGGCTTGTCGGCGTGGTGCAGCACGTACATGACGTGCGTGCCGCCCACCTCCGGCGGGTCATAGAGGCCGGCGTTCTGGAAGCCGCGTTCCTTCAGCTCGGCGATGCGCTCGCCCGCCCAGTCCTTCATGTCGTCCTTGGAGCCGAACATGATGGCGCCGGTCGGGCAGGTCTTCACGCAGGCCGGCTCCAGCCCCACGCCCACGCGGTCGGAACACAGGGTGCACTTGTACGACTTGTGGTCCTGGGCGCTGATGCGCGGGATGTTGAAGGGGCAGCCCTTCACGCAATAGCCGCAGCCGATGCAGTTCTCGCTGATGAAGTCGACGATGCCGTTGGCGTACTGGACGATGGCGCCCGGGGCCGGGCAGGCCTTGAGGCAGCCCGGATCCTCGCAGTGCATGCAGCCGTCCTTGCGGATCAGCCATTCCAGGTTCCCCTGCTCGTCCTCGTACTCGGCGAACCGCATCAGGGTCCATGTGCCGGGGTTGAGGTCGTGCGGGTTCTCGTACGCGCCCTGGAACTCCTCCATCTCCGGCCGCAGGTTGTTCCATTCCATGCAGGCGGACTGGCAGGCCTTGCAGCCGATGCAGCGGCTGACGTCAATCAGCTTCGCCACCTCAAGCTCATGGTGGCGCGCCGAGGGCGGCGTCAGGTTGGTGGCCGACCGGCGGATGTAGTCTTGGGATTGCAGGTCGGCCATCACAGGCTCCCCACCTTGGTGAGCGACTTCGGCACCCCTTGGGCGTCACGCGGCCCCTGGGCCACGTCCACCGCGGGGGGCGCGCTGGTCTTCTCGATGTTGAGCAGGAAGGCCTTGAACTCCGGCGTGTTGGTGTTGGCGTCCCCCACGAACGGCGTCAGCGTGTTGGCGCCGTAGCCCTTGCGGGCCACGCCGGTGAAGCCCCAGTGGATGGGGCAGCCGATGACGTGGGTCGGCTTGCCGTCCACCATCAGCGGCTTGATGCGCTTGGTCACGAAGGCCTTGCAGATCACCTGGCCGCGCTTGGACGACACCTTGACCCAGCCGCCCTGCTCGATGCCCTTCTCCTTGGCCAGAGCCTCGCCGATCTCCACGAATTCCTCCGGCTGGAGGATGGCGTTGATCAGCGAATGCTTGGTCCAATAGTGGAAGTGCTCGGTCAGGCGGTAGGTGGTGCCGACGTAGGGGAAGTCGGCCGACGCGCCCATGTGTTCCTTGTCGCTGGCGAACACGCGGGCGGCCGGGTTGTTCTTCACCTTGGGGTGCAGCACGTTTTCCGACGGGCTTTCGAACGGCTCGTAATGCTCGGGGAACGGCCCCTCGTTCATCAGGCCGCGGGCGAACAGGCGCGCCTGCCCCTCCTGGTTCATGATGAAGGGGCCCACGCTGTCCGACGGCTTCACCGTCGGGCCGTAGTCGGGCACGTCCACGCCCACCCACTTGGACCCGTTCCACTCGATGACGGGCTTGGCCGGGTTCCAGGCCTTGCCCTCCGGGTTGGCGCTGGCACGGTTGTACAGGATGCGCCTGTTGGCGGGCCACGCCCAGGCCCAGTTGGGGGCGATGCCCGCCTCACGCGGGTCCGTCGCGTCACGGCGGGCCGTCATGTTGCCCTTGTCGGTGAAGCTGCCGGCGAAGATCCAGCAGCCCGACATGGTGGTGCCGTCGTCGCGCAGCTGGGCGAAGGCGTCCAGCTGCTGCCCCGCCTTCAACAGCGGGGCACCCGTGGCCGGGTCGTTGACGTCCGCCAGCGCGCGGCCGTTCATCTCCTTGGCGACTTCCTCCGGCTCCGGCTCGTGCGGGTCGGCGTAGGTCCAGGTGAGGTTCAGCAGCGCATCCGGGAAGGCCCCGCCGTCCTTGGCGTACATCGCCTTCATGCGGTTGTAGAGGCCGGCGATGATCCACAGGTCGGTCTTGGCCAGGCCGGGGGCGTCGGCCGCCTTCCAGTGCCACTGCAGCCAGCGGGCGGAGTTGACCAGCGTGCCGTTCTCCTCCGCGAAGCAGGTGGTGGGCAGCTGGAATACTTCGGTCTGGATCTCCGTCGGCTTGGACGGATTCTGCGGACCGTAGTCCTGCCAGAAATTGGCCGTCTCTGTATCCAGCGGGTCCATGACGACAAGGTACTTCAGGTTCGACAGGCCCCGGCGGATCTTGCCCCGGTCGGGGAAGGCCTGCATGGGGTTGAAGCCCTGGCAGATGTAGCCGTTCATCTGCTTGTTGTTCATCATCTCGAACGCGCGCAGGATGTCGTACCCGTCCACGTCCAGCTTGGGCAAGTAGTCGTAGGCCCAATTGTTCTCGGCCGTGGCGGCGCTACCGAACATGGCCTTCTGGAAGCTGACGAAGAACTTGCGGTAGTTCTGCCAGTAACTGGTCTGCCCCGGGCGCAGGGGCTTGAACAGCTTGGTCTCCATGTACTTGTCGAAGGTGACTTCACTGTCCTTCGGCATGTTCATGTAGCCCGGCAGCGATGCCGAGAGCAGGCCGATGTCGGTCAGTCCCTGGATGTTGGAATGACCGCGCAGGGCGTTCATGCCGCCGCCCGCCACGCCAATGTTGCCCAGCAGCAGCTGTACCATGGCCATGGCGCGGATGTTCTGCGCACCCACCGAATGCTGCGTCCAGCCCAGCGCGAACAGGCTGGTCAGGGCCTTGTCCGGCGCCGAGGTGGTGGCGATCAGCTTGCAGATCTCCAGGTACTTGTCCTGGGGCGTGCCGCAGATGCGGGACACCATCTCCGGCGTATACCGGTCGACGTGGCTTTTCAGCAGGTTGATGACGCAGCGCGGGTTCTGCCAGGTGTCGTCGGACTTGGCGTAGCCTTGCTCATCCAGCTCGTAATCCCAGCTGGACTTGTCGTAGCTGCGCTTTTCCTCGTTATAGCCGCTGAACAGGCCGTCCTCGAAGGCGAAGCCGTCCTTCACGATCAGGCTGGCGTTGGTGTACGCCCGCACATACTCGTGCTGGATGGCATCGTTCGTCAGCAAATAGCGCATGAGGCCGCTGAGGAAAGCGATGTCGGTGCCCGGCCGGATGGGGGCATAGACATCCGCCACGGAGGCCGTGCGGGTGAAACGCGGATCGACAACGATGAGCTTGGCCTTGTTCTCGATCTTGGCCTCGACCACCCATTTGAATCCGCAGGGGTGCGCTTCGGCGGCATTGCCGCCCATGACGATGACGACGTTGGCGTTCTTGATGTCCTGCCAGGTGTTGGTCATCGCACCGCGACCGAATGTTGGGGCCAAACTGGCCACCGTCGGTCCGTGTCAGACACGCGCCTGGTTGTCGAACGTCACCATGCCCAACGCGCGGGCCCACTTGAACGTCACATAGGCCGCCTCGTTCGAGGCCGCCGAGGCCGCCAGCATGCCCGTGGTGTTCCAGCGGTTCACCGTGGTGCCGGCGCCGTTCTTGGCGATGAAGTTGGCGTCGCGGTCCTGCTTCATCAGCGTAGCGATGCGGTCGAGCGCGAAGTCCCAGGAGACTTCCTTCCACTCCGTGGCACCGGCGGCACGGTACTTCGGAACGGTCAGGCGGCCCGGCGCGCGCACGATGTCCAGCAGGCCGGCGCCCTTGGGGCACAGCGTGCCGCGGTTGACGGGATGGTCCGGATCACCCTCGATATGGATGACCGAGGACTTCACGTTCTTCGCGCGATCGCCCTGGCTGTAGATGAGGATGCCGCAGGCCACCGAGCAATAGGTGCAGGTGTTGCGGGTTTCGGTGGCGGCGGTCAGCTTGAACGGCCGGACCGAAGCCGCCAGCGCGGTGCCCGCAGAGCCGAAGCCCAGCGCGCCCATGCTGGAGACCGCCAGTCCCGCGCCGGTCAGCTTGATAAAGCCGCGACGACTGAGATCCATGTCTCACACGCTCCCGTGAAAATCGGCCCTGCCAAAACGCCGAAGCCGCCCGGGAAGGGCAAGCAGACGCCGGCAGACGGATACACGCATCATAAGACGCGGTCGCAGCCCGTCAAGTTATTGGCGGTGAATTTCTCGGGCAGCGAATGAAGACGACCCTATTGATAACCGTTCTCATTAACTAAATTCAGAAAAGTGGTTGCGTCATGCGCAAAGTTTATTACCCAACCAAAGGTATTCCATGTCCGCTACCTGAAACGCGGGGCTTTAATGCGCTATATTTAAATGGATATAACGATTCCTTTCCCCAGACCGGGCCCTCAGACCGGGCCCTCAAGTCGGGAAAGGCAAAGGCCCGGGGCCTGTGATGACCGCCCTTGCCCCTGACCTCATCGTTTTGCCACCCTGTCCCCTTCCCGGATGAGGAGCTTGCCGCCATGACCGGCACTGCCACGTTTGCGTTCAGATACCTGCCCTCCCCCATCGGGCGGCTGACCCTGGTGGCCGGCAATGAGGGTCTGGCAGCCATCCTCTGGGAGAATGACAGGCCGGGCCGGGTGCGGCTGGGTCCGCTGGTTCCGGCGCCCGACCATCCGGTGTTGAGTGAGACCGAACGACAGCTGCGGGCCTATTTCGGCAAGGAGCTGACGGTATTCGACGTGCCGCTGTCCTTCACCGGCACGGATTTCCAGAAACAGGTGTGGCGGGCGCTGCTAACCATCCCCTATGGCGAGGTGCGCAGTTACAGCGACATCGCCCGGCAGATCGGCAAGCCTGCGGCGGTGCGGGCGGTGGGGGCCGCCAACGGGCGCAACCCCATTTCCATTATCGCGCCCTGCCACCGGGTGGTGGGCATGGACGGCACTCTGACCGGCTTCGCCGGCGGCCTGGAGGCCAAGGACTATCTGCTGACGCTGGAAGGACGCCGCCCCGCCCGCCGCCCGGCAATAACGGGCGACCTGTTCGCGACCGCCGGATAAACGCCGTCACCGCGCGTCCGCGACGTCCTTGGCGATGGTCCAGCCGCCGCCCAGCGCGCGGTATGTGGCCACCAGATCCTGCGCCACCTGGATACGGCTCTGGGCCAGCTGGTCCTCCGCCTCCAGCTGGGTGCGCTGGGCATCCAGCACGGTCAGGAAATTGTCGGCACCGTAGCGGTAGCGCGTCGCCGCCAGGCTGGCGGCCCGGGTGCTGGCCATGGCGGCGGTGTCCAGCGAGGCACGCCGCGACCTTTCCTGGGCATAGCGGGCCAGCGCCGTCTCCGCCTCCTGCCAGGCGGTCAGCACCGCCTTCTGGAAATTGGCCGCCGCCTGGTCGGTGTTGGCGTTGGCCTCGCGGATGCGGGCATAGAGGGCGGCGTCGAACAGCGGCAGGCTAATGCTGGGCCCGATGCCGTAGGTGAAGGCGCCCCGCGCGCCCAGGTCCCCCGGCTGCAGGGCCTGCACCCCCACCGACCCGGTGAGGGAGATCTTGGGATAGAGATCGGCGGTGGCGACACCGATGCGAGCCGTGGCCGCGGCCAGGGCACGTTCCGCCGCCGCCACGTCGGCCCGTCGGCCCAGCAGGGTGGCGGGCGTGCCCACGGCCACGCTGTCGGGCAGGTCGGGCAGGGGGGCCGGCGCGTCGAGCAGGCTCAGCAGCGCCCCCGGCTCCCGCCCCGTCAGGGTGGCCAGGATGTGCTCATCCGCCGCCACCGTGGCGCGCAGGGGCGGAATGGAGGCCAGGGTGGTTTCCAGCTGCGCCTGGGCGCGGGCGATGTCCAGGTCCGTGCCCCGGCCGGCATCGCTGAGGGTGTGGGTCAGGTCGAAGGTGCCGCGCTGGTTCTCCGCATTGCGCAGCGCGACGGACAGGCGCAGCTGGGCGCCGCGCAGGTCGACATAGGTGCTGGCCACGTCGGCGATGATGACGGTCAGCACCTGGTGGCGCAGCGCCTCCGCCCGCGCGCTGTCCGCCTCCGCCGCCTCGATGGCGCGCCGCACCTGGCCGAACAGGTCGATCTCCCACGACAGGCTGCCGCCGGCCGTGGTGACGTTGCTGTCGGGCAGTTGCGCGTTGGGCTGGCCTTGTTGCGTGGCCGCGGCGGCGCGCGCCCGGCTGTAGCTGGCGCTGGCGCCCAGGGAGGGCAGGTTGCGGGCGCCCACCGCCTCCGCTTCCGCCCGGGCGGCGCGGACGGCGGCGTCGGCCGCCTTCAGGTCCAGGTTGGCCTTGACGGCGTCGGCCACCAGCTGGTCCAGCACCGGGTCGCCCAACTGGCGCCACCATTCCTCCAGCGGTTCCTCCGCCTTCAGCATGTCGGCCGCCTTCACCTCCGCACTGCCGGGCGCCGCACCCGCGCGGGTGAAGGAGGTGCCGGCGGCGGCCGGGCTGGCCGGCGCCTGGTAATCCGGCCCCACGGTGATGCAACCGGCCAGCGGCAGCAGGCAGACCGACAGGGCCAACAGGGTGCGATAGGTGCGCATGAACTGATCCCCCTTCCCCGTCAGGCCGTATGATGGCCCGGTGACCCGGCATGCGGCGGCCCCACATGCGGCGGTGGTGTTTCTTCCCGCTTGCCGAAACGCCGCTGGCCCCATAGCGCCAGCCAACGGCAGACGACGTAGAACACCGGCGTGAACAGCAGGCCGAAGAAGGTGACACCCAGCATGCCGAAGAAGACGGCGGTGCCCAGGGCCTGCCGCATCTCCGACCCGGCGCCCGAGGCGTTCACCAAAGGCACCACGCCCAGGATGAAGGCGAAGGAAGTCATGAGGATGGGGCGCAGGCGCGTGCGGGCCGCGCGCACCGCCGCCTGGAAGCGGTCCATCCCCTCCTCCTCATCCTGCTTGGCGAATTCCACGATCAGAATGGCGTTCTTGGCCGCCAGGCCCACCAGCACGACGAGGCCGATCTGGGTCAGGATGTTGTTGTCCATGCCCCGCAGATTGACGCCAGAGATGGCGGTCAGCAGGCACATGGGCACGATCAGGATGACCGACAGCGGCAGCATCCAGCTTTCATACAGGGCGGCCAGCAGCAGGTAGACGAACACCACGGCCAGACCAAAGGCGATGGGGGCGGTGTTGCCGGCGATGATCTGCTGGAAGGTCAGTTCCGTCCACTCGATGGCGAAACCGTCGGGTAGGCGTTGCTGCGCCAGCTGCTGTACGGCGGCGATGGCTTGGCCGGTGGAATATCCCGGCGCGGGCGACCCCTGCAGTTCCGCCGCCGGATACAGATTGTAGCGCGGCACGCGGTAGGGCCCCGTCACGTCGCGGAAGGTGGCGACGGAGCCCAGGGGCACCAGCCCCCCGCTGTTGGAGCGCGTGCGCAGGTAGGCGATGTCGCGCACACTGGTGCGGTCGGCGCCGTCAGCCTGCGCCGTCACCCGGTAGGTGCGGCCCAGCAGGTTGAAGTCGTTGACGAAGGCCGACCCCAGATAGACGTTCAGGGTGTCGAAGATGCGGGACGGCGGCACGCCCAGCATGTCGGCCTTCACCCGGTCGATGTCGGCGTACACCTGCGGCGTGCGGGTGTTGTACAGGCTGAAGACGTTGGCCAGGCCCGGCGTCTGGTTGGCCGCCAGCATCATGTCCTGCGTGGCGTCGGCCAGGGCCTGCAGGCCGCGCGAACGTCTGTCCTCGATATAGAGCTTGAACCCGCCCGACGAGCCGATGCCCGGCACCGTGGGCGGCGGGATTAGCAGGATCAGGGCGCCATCGACCTGCTGTATCGTCTTCTGCAGGTCGGAGAAGATGCCCTGGGTGGTCAGGCTGCCGCGCTCCGCGAACGGCGTGGTGGCCACGAAGACGGCACCGGCGTTGGGGGCGTTGGTGAAAGTGGCGCCGTCGAAGCCGGCGAAGCCCACGGTGTGGGCGACACCCGGCCGTTTGCTCAGCAAATCCTGGACATGGCGCAGGATGGCGTCCGTCCGGGCGAGGGAGGAGCCTGGCGGCAGCTGGATGACGGTGATGAAATAGCCCTGGTCCTGCGCCGGGATGAAGCCCGTGGGCGTGCGGGAAATAAGGCCGCCGCCCAGCACGATCAGCCCGGCATAAACCACCAGCACGACGGTGGCCAGGCGCACCAGGTGGCCGGTCAGCCGGCCATAGCGGTCCGACAGCCAATCGAAGCCGCGATTGAAGCCGCCGAAGAACCGCGCCACGGGATGGAAGCCCCGCCGGGGCGCCGCATGCTCCTGCACGTGCGGCTTCAGCAGCAGGGCGGCCAGGGCCGGGCTCAGCGTCTGCGACACCAGCATGGAGATGACGGTGGCGGCGGCGATGGTGACGCCGAACTGGCGGTAGAACTCGCCCGCGATGCCGGTGAGGAAGGCCGTGGGCAGGAAGACGGCGGTCAGCACCAGGGCGATGGCGACCAGGGCGCCGCCGACCTCGTCCATGGTGCGGTGCGCGGCCTCGCGCGGGGACAAGCCCTGGGCCAGGTTGCGCTCCACATTCTCCACCACCACGATGGCGTCGTCGACGACGATGCCGATGGCCAGCACCAGCCCGAAGAGGGACAGGTTGTTGAGGGAGAAACCCACCGCCGCCATGACGGCGAAGGTGCCGATGAGCGAGATGGGGATGGCGATGACGGGGATAAGGGCCGCCCGCCACGATTGCAGGAAGACGATGACGACGATGACCACCAGCACCACCGCCTCGAAGATGGTGTGGTAGACCTCCTTCACCGATTCCGCGATGTAGTTGGTGGGGTTGTAGACCACCTTGTAGGCCATGCCCTTGGGCATGTCGTGGCTCATCGTCTCCATGGACGACAGCACGCTGGCTGCCGTCTTCAGGGCGTTGGATCCCGGCCGCTGGTAGATCAGGATGGCGGCGGCCCGCTGGCCGTCGACGTAGGAATACGTGTTGTAGTCCTGCGCCCCCAGCTCCACCCAGCCCACGTCGCGCACGCGGGTGACGCGGCCCTGGGCGTCGGACTTGATGACGATGTCGGCGAACTGGCTGGGGTCGGTCAGACGGCCCAGGGTCTGCACCTGCACCTCGAAAGCGCTGGGCTTGGGCACGGGCGGGTGGTTCAGCTGGCCCGAGGCCACCTGCACGTTGTTGCCCTGCAGCGCCTGCACCACCTCCGCCGTGGTCAGGCCGCGGGCCTGCACCTTCTCCGGGTCCAGCCAGACGCGCATGGAATAGTCGCCGGCGCCGCGGATGCGGGCGTCGCCCACGCCGTCCAGACGGGCCAGCGGGTCGCGCACCTGCAAGGTGGCGTAATTGGAGATGTAGAGCTGGTCCAGGCTGTCATCCGGGGAATAGA
>NZ_JARPAF010000004.1:486805-738252 GCF_029594735.1 Nitrospirillum amazonense | reverse complement strand
ATAGAGGTGGATGACCATCATCAGGTTGGGGGAATTCTTGCGCGTGGTGACACCCAGGCGGTTCACCTCGTCCGGCAGGTGCGGCTGCGCCACCGACACGCGGTTCTGCACCAGCACCTGGGCCTTGTCGATGTCGGTGCCCAGCTTGAAGGTAATGGTCAGCGACAGGCCGCCGTCGCCCGTGTTCTGGGAGACCATGTACAGCATGTCATCGACGCCGTTGATCTCCTGCTCCAGCGGTGCGGCCACGGTGTTGGCCACCGTCTCGGCCGAGGCGCCGGGGTATGTGGCCGTCACCACCACCGTGGGCGGCGCCACCTCGGGATACTGGGCCACCGGCAGGGCGAAATAGGCCAGGCCGCCGACCAGCGTGATCAGGATGGAGATCACGCAGGCGAAGATGGGCCGGTCGATAAAGAAGTGGGAGAACTTCATGGCGCGGCCCCTTACTGCTCGGCCGCGGGCGTGACGGTCCCAGGCTGGGGCGTGACCTTGGTGCCGGGCCGCGCCCGCATGAGGCCGCTGATGATGACGCGGTCGGTGGGCGCCAGGCCGGACTTGATGACGCGCAGGCCGTAGGCGAGGTTGCCCAGCACGACCGGCTTGGGCGTCACCGTGCCGTCCTCGGCCACGGTCAGGACGATCTTGTGCGACTGGTCGGAGGCGATGGCCTCGTCCGGGACCAGCAGGGCGTCGTACTCGCCGGAGCCCAGCAGCCGCATGCGGCCGAAGGTGCCGGGCTGAAGGAAGTTGTCGGTGTTGGGAATGACGGCGCGGCCCCGGATGGTGCCGGAGTTGGGGTCCAGCCGGTTGTCGACGAAATCCATCTCGCCCTTGTGGGTCCAGGCGGTCTCATCCATAAGGCGGACGAAGACGGGATTGGCCTTGTCGCGCGACGAGGCGCGCTTGCCTTCCAGCGCCAGCCGGTTGTAGCGCAGGTAGTCCGCCTCGCTGCCGTCGAAGACGAAATAGATGGGGTCCTGGGTCACCACGGTGGCCAGCAGGGTGGATTGCGCCGACCCGCCGCTGACCAGGTTGCCGATGTCGATCTTGCGGTCGCCGATGCGGCCGGAGATGGGGGAGCGGATCTGGGTGAATTCCAGGTCCAGCGCCGCCGAACGCGCGGCGGCCGTGGCCGAGGCCACCGCCGCCTGGCTTTCCTGCTCCGCCTGGGCGCGGGTGTCGTACTCTTCCTGGCTGATGGCGCGGGCGGCCAGCAGCTGGGCCGCTCGTTTCAGTTCCGAAACGGCTAGGGCCTGGCGGGTCTTTTCCCGCTGCAGGTCGGCGTTGGCCTTGTCGAGCGTGGCCTGGAAGGGGCGCGGGTCGATGACGAACAGCAGGTCGCCCTTCTGCACCAGCTGGCCGTCGCGGAACTTGATCTGGTCCAGGTAGCCGGAGACGCGGGCGCGCAGCTCCACCGTCTGCACCGCCTCGAACCGGCCGGTGAATTCGTCCCAATCCACGATCTTGTGGGGCAGCGGCTGGGCCACCGTCACCGGCGGCGGACCGGCGTTGGCGGCCGGCGGATGCTTGTCGCCGCAGGCGGCCAGCGCCAGGGCAAAGACCAAGGGATACAACCGGCGGACCGGCGACGGCATGGTGGACAGCATCCTCCCCCCAACACAGGCTCAGGCTCGGGTGTCCGCGCGGGCGCGGCATCCGGGCCAAGGTAGACAAGCCGCGCCTGGGCGCAGTTTTCCCACCACACTATGGGGACGCCGGACCCCTGGCTTGGCTGGCTACGTCGCGTTTTGTCTTTTTCCGCCGCCTTTGCCGAAATGGGGGTTAAAGGTTCATGTCAGTACAAACGCCGTTCCATTGATGCCAGCCCACATCCACGCCCCCCACGCTTACGCAAGCGTGCGGAAGGTCACGGAATAGCGCAGGGCGTCGCCCTCGATGATGCTGTGTTCCCATTCCGAGCGCGCTTCCCCCGCCAGCAGGTAGACCGAGCGGGGTGCCACGGGGGCCGCGGCGCGGCGCCAATCACCCGCCTCGCGCCGGCGGAAGCGCAGGGTGGCCGGGGACAGCAGCGACACGCCCGCCACCAGGCCGAACTGCGGCTTGTCCCGGTGCCAGCCTATGCCGGCGCCGGGCGCGTATTCATTGATCAGCAGCTGGCGGAAATCATCGGGTGCCACGCCGGCCCAAGCAGCCACCCGGGCACGCAAATCCAAAAGGAAGGACGGCACCTCCGGCGCCGCCGCGACCGCCCGCCGGGCGTAGTCATAGCGGTAGCCGAAGGACACCACCCGCCGGTTGGCCAGGTAGCCGTGGAATTCGAATGGCTTCAGCGGCAGCGCGGCGATGCCGGCCGCCAGCCGGCGCTCATCCTCCCTATCGATCAGATCCGGGGTGTAGCGGAAGCCTGGCGGATGGGCGGCGGGCGGCGGGACGTCGGGGAAAAGGCTGGCCTGGATGGACATGGAACGACGGTCCGGGAAAAGGGTCATTCATACGATATGGGAAGGGTGCGGCATTTTTTCCCCGCATGGCCCGGGAACTGATGCGGCGGGGGGGCATTGACCCACCGCGCACCCCGCCTCAAAGCACCCCGCTGTCAAAGCAACCCCTGCCAAACCAAGGAAAGCCATGGCCCGCCCCGCCACAGCCATCGCCTTGGCCGCCGCCCTGGGCCTGATGCTGCTCGGCCTCGCCGGCTGTTCCGGCGGCATCCTCGATCCGCAAGGGCCGGTGGCCGCGCAGGAACTGACCATCCTGTGGGACTCGATGGGCATCATGCTGGCCATCGTCATCCCCACCATCCTGGCAACCCTGGGCGTGGCCTGGTGGTTCCGTGCCGGCAACACCCGCGCCCGCTACCGTCCCGACTGGGAATATTCCGGCCGCATCGAGATGGTGGTGTGGGCCATTCCCGCCATGACCGTGCTGCTGCTGGGCGGCATCGGCTGGGTCAGCTCACGCGATCTGGATCCGCCCAAGCCCCTGCCCGCCGACACGCCGCCCGTGACGGTGCAGGTGGTGTCGCTGGACTGGAAATGGCTGTTCATCTACCCCGACCAGAACATCGCCAGCATCAACCACCTGGTGGTGCCCGCCGGCACGCCGGTCAGCTTCCAGCTGACATCCGACGGGGTCATGAACAGCTTCTTCGTGCCCCAGCTGGGCAGCCAGATCTACACTATGCCCGGCATGATCACCCGGCTGAACCTGCAGGCCGACAGGCCCGGCCGCTATTCCGGCATCTCCGCCCAGTTCAGCGGCGCCGGCTTCCCCGACATGCTGTTCACGCTGGAGGCCCTGCCCCGCGACGCCTTCGACAGCTGGGTCGCCACCGCCCGCGCCCAGGGCGAGGCACTGGACGCCCCGGCCTGGGCCCGGCTGACCCAGTCCAGCCGCGCGGACCGCCCCCGCACCTTCCGCAGCGTGATGCCGGGCCTGTTCGATGCCGTCGCCAACCCCGGCCACAATCCCGCCCTGCCCCAAACCAACCCGCACTGGCCCGGACACGATTATCCGCCCCTTGACGGCCACCCCTGAACAAAGACCCGAGAAGGATCGAGCATGTTCGGCAAGCTGAGCTGGAGCGCCATCCCCATCAATGAGCCGATCGACATGATCGCCTCGGGCCTCATGATCCTGGCGGTGCTGGGCGTGCTGGCCTGGGTGACGGTGAAGGGTTATTGGCCCTACCTGTGGCGGGAATGGCTGACCTCCGTGGACCACAAGCGCATCGGCGTCATGTATGTGGCCCTGGCCCTGGTCATGCTGCTGCGCGGCTTCACCGACGCGGTGATGATGCGCCTGCAGCAGGCCGTTTCGGTGGGTCCGGACGCCGGCTATCTGCCGCCGGAGCATTACAACCAGATCTTCTCCGCCCACGGCACCATCATGATCTTCTTCATGGCCATGCCCTTCGTCATCGGCCTGATGAACTTCGCCGTGCCCCTGCAGCTGGGCATCCGCGACGTCGCCTTCCCCACGCTGAATTCCGTCAGCCTGTGGCTGACCGCCTCGGGCATCCTGCTGACCAACATGTCGCTGGTGGTGGGGGAATTCGCGCGCACCGGCTGGCTGGCCTACCCGCCCTTGAGCGAGCTGAAATACTCCCCCGGCGTGGGCGTCGATTATTACCTATGGGCGCTGCAGATCTCCGGCGTCGGCACGCTGCTGTCGGGCATCAACCTGGCGACCACCATCCTGAAGATGCGGGCGCCGGGAATGAGCTACATGCGCATGCCGGTGTTCTGCTGGACCTCGCTGGCGTCCAACCTGCTGATCATCGCGGCCTTTCCCGTCCTGACCGCCACCTTCGCCATGCTGCTGCTGGACCGTTACCTCGGCATGCATTTCTTCACCGCCGACGGCGACGGCAACCCGATGATGTACGTGAACCTCATCTGGGTCTGGGGCCATCCGGAGGTCTACATCCTGATCCTGCCGTGCTTCGGTGTGTTTTCCGAGGTGGTGTCCACCTTCTCGGGCAAGCCGCTGTTCGGCTACCGCTCCATGGTGGCGGCCACCATGGCCATCTGCATCCTGTCCTTCATCGTCTGGCTGCACCACTTCTTCACCATGGGCGCCGGGGCCAACGTCAACGGCTTCTTCGGCGTCATGACCATGATCATCGCCGTGCCCACGGGCGTGAAGGTCTACAACTGGCTGTTCACCATGTATGGCGGCCGGGTGCGCTTCCACGCCCCCATCCTGTGGTCCGTCGGCTTCATGGTGACCTTCGTCATCGGCGGCATGACGGGGGTGCTGCTGGCCGTGCCGCCGGCCGATTTCATCCTGCACAACAGTCTGTTCCTGATCGCCCATTTCCACAACGTCATCATCGGCGGCGTCGTGTTCGGGGTGCTGGCCGGCTACATGTACTGGTTCCCCAAGGCCTTCGGCTTCACCCTGGATGAGGGCTGGGGCAAGGTCTCGTTCTGGTGCTGGTTCGTCGGATTCTACCTGGCCTTCATGCCCCTCTATTACCTGGGCATGCTGGGCATGACGCGCCGGCTGCAGCATTACGACAATCCGGGCTGGCAGCCCTGGCTGATCGTGGCCGCCGTGGGCGTCGCCTTCATCCTGGCCGGCATCCTGGCCCTGATCATCCAGCTGGTGGTGTCCATCCGCACGCGGGAACGGCGGCGCGACCGCACGGGCGACCCTTGGCAGGGGCGCACCCTGGAGTGGTCGACGCCCTCACCCCCGCCCGCCTGGAACTTCGCCGTCCTGCCCCAGGTGGAGCGGGAGGACGCCTATTGGCACATGAAACGCCGGGCGCGCGAGGAACGGATCGCCGCCGCCGAGGCCCTGGCCTACGCCCCCATCCACATGCCGCTCAACAGCCCCACCGGCTTCGTCACCGCCTTCTTCGCCGTCGTCACCGGCTTCGCCCTTATCTGGCACATCTGGTGGCTGGTGATCCTGGGCCTGGTGGGCGCGCTGATCACCACCCTGGTCTTCGCCTGGCGGGATGAGAGCGAGTTCGAGATCGCGGCGGATGAACTGGCGCGGGTCGACCGCGCCCACCACCAGGCCTATTGGGCGGGGGGCACGCCATGACCGCCACCACCACCGCCACCACCCTCGGCGGCCATGAGCCCCCGCACACCCACCACGGCATGCCCGCCAGCGCCAGCGCCGCCGGCCCGGCGCCCAAGCGCATCATCATCGCCTACGGTTTCTGGCTGTTCCTGCTGAGCGACATCGTCATGTTCTCCGCCTTCTTCGCGACCTTCGCGGTGCTGGGGAAGGCGACGGCGGGCGGCCCGACGGGGGCGGAGCTGTTCGACGCCCGGAACGTGGCGGTGGAGACGGCGCTGCTGCTGTTCTCCAGCTTCAGCTGCGGGATGATGTCGCTGGCCATGGACGCCCGGCATCGCGGCACCTTCTATCTGGGCGCCGCCATCACCTTCATCCTGGGGCTGGGCTTCCTGGTCCTGGAGATGCGCGAGTTCGCCGACATGGTCGCCCGGGGCGCCACCGCCGACCGCAGCGCCTTCCTCTCCGGCTTTTTCACCCTGGTGGGCTGCCACGGCACCCACGTGGCGGTGGGGCTGCTGTGGCTGGCGGTCATGGTGGCCCAGGTGGCGGACAAGGGCTGGCGCGCCACCGTCCTGCACCGGCTGATGTGTTTCAGCCTGTTCTGGCACGCCCTGGACATCATCTGGGTGGCCCTGTTCACGATCGTCTACCTGATGGGAGCGCGCTGACATGGCGGACACCACGCAAGAACACACCCATGGCGGCGATACGGCCCCAGGCGATAGCCGGGAAGAGCTGCTGTCCAGCCTCAAGGCCTATGTCATCGGCCTGGCCCTGGCCATCATCCTGACCGCCACCTCCTTCTGGGCGGCCGGCACGCACGTGCTGTGGCAGCCGGGCGTGCCCATCGGCCTGGCCGTGCTGGCGGTGGCGCAGATGGGCGTGCACCTGGTGTTCTTCCTGCACATCACCACCGGCCCCGACAACACCAACAACGTGCTGGCCCTGGCCTTCGGCGTGCTGATCGTCTTCCTGGTGGTGGCGGGCTCGCTGTGGATCATGGCCAACCTCAGCGCCAACATGATGCCGCTGGAGATGATGGACCTGCACCACCAGCGTTGACCCGTCCGTCCCGGGCCTCTGTCTTTTGGGGGGGTATATCGCGCTGCGACATGGGCTTTGGTTGGCGATGTGGCCTCAACGCTGCCGTGACATAACAACAGTCTTAGGAAATTGGCATGATGGCGGGGAATGCGGGTGAACGGGACGCGGCGGCAAATGACGCAGGAAGCGGTACCGGTGTTCCTGAACGGCGGCGGCGAGCTGGCGGACCTAATCGCCGCCTATGACTGGGCCGCCACGCCCCTGGGCCCGCTGGACGGGTGGCCGCAAAGCCTGCGGACCACCGTGGCGCTCATCCTGCGCTCCCCTGTCCCCATCGTCACGCTGTGGGGGCCGGACGGCATCATGATCTACAACGATGCCTATTCCGTCTTCGCCGGCGGGCGCCACCCGATGCTGTTGGGCTCCAAGGTCCGTGAAGGCTGGCACGAGGTCGCCGACTTCAACGACCATGTCATGAAGGTTGGCTTGGCCGGCGGCACGCTGGCTTATCAGGACCAGGAACTGACCCTGCACCGGTCCGGCCGGCCGGAACAGGTGTGGATGAACCTGGACTACTCCCCCATCCTGGATGAGGCGGGCAAGCCCGCCGGGGTCATCGCCATCGTGGTGGAGACGACGGCCAAGGTGCGGGCGGAACGGACCTTACGCGTCACCGCCGAGAAGCTGGCCCGCCTGAACGCCGAGCTGGAGGAGCGGGTGGCGGAACGCACGGCGGAGCGCGACCGCGTCTGGCGCTTTTCCCGCGACCTGCTGCTGGTGGTGGGGCGGGACGGCGTGTTCCGAGACGCCAACCCCGCCTGGAAGCCCATCCTGGGCCACGACCCCGACGAGATCATCGGCCGCGGCTTCCTGGAGGTCATCTGGCCGGACGACGCCCGAGCCACGGCTGCCGCCCATGAAAGCCTATTGCTCGAAGGCCAGCTGCTGGGCTTCGAGAACCGCCTGCGCCACAAGGACGGCGGCTTCCGCTGGATCTCGTGGAACTCCTTCGCCGAGGGGGACGTGGTCTACGGCTACGGCCGCGACATCACGGCGGAGAAGCGGCAGGCCGACGCCCTGCGCCTGGCGGAGGCGCAGCTGCGCCAGGCGCAGAAGATGGAGGCCGTCGGCCAGCTGACCGGCGGCCTGGCCCATGACTTCAACAACCTGCTGACCGCCATCAGCGGCAGCCTGGAATTGCTGGACCAGCGCGTCCGCCAGGGCCGGCTGGGCGCCCTGGATCGCTACATGGGCGCGGCGCGCGGTGCCGTGGACCGGGCGGCCTCCCTCACCCACCGGCTGCTGGCCTTCTCCCGCCAGCAGACCCTGGACCCCCGGCCCACCGACGTCGGCCGCCTGGTGCGCGACATGGAGGACCTGGTGCGGCGCACGGCGGGGCCGGCCGTCGCCCTGGTGGTGGACACGCCACCCGACCTGTGGACCACGCTGATCGACCCCAACCAGCTGGAAAGCGCCCTGCTGAACCTGTGCATCAACGCGCGCGACGCCATGCCCCAGGGCGGCCACATCACCATCGAGGCCAGCAACCGGGTGATCGATGACGAGCTGGTCGACATGCAGGACATACCGGCGGGCCAGTTTGTGCTGCTGAGCGTCAGCGACACCGGCATCGGCATGCCGCCTGACGTCATCGCCCGCGCCTTCGACCCCTTCTTCACCACCAAGCCCATCGGCCAGGGCACGGGCCTGGGCCTGTCCATGATCTATGGCTTCGTGCGCCAGTCGGGCGGGCAGGTGCGCATCCGGTCCGAGGTCGGGCACGGCACCACGGTGTCGCTCTACCTGCCCCGCCACGATGGCGAGGAACGGGCGGCCGAAATGCTGGCCATCGCCCCGGCAGCACCCCGCGCGAAGCGGGGCGAGACCGTGCTGGTGGTGGATGACGAGCCCACCGTGCGCCTGCTGGTGACGGAGGTGCTGGATGAGCTGGGCTACACCACGCTGGAGGCGATGGACGGTCCCGAGGCCGTGCGCATCCTGGAATCGGACGCGGCCATCGACCTGCTGGTGACCGACATCGGCCTGCCCCAGGGCATGAATGGGCGCGAGCTGGCCGACGCCGCCCGGGCCCTGCGCCCGGGCCTGAAGGTGCTGTTCATCACCGGCTATGCCGAGAACGCCGTCATCGGCAATGAACGCCTGCCGCCGGGCATGCATGTGCAGACCAAGCCGTTTGCCATGGAGGCCCTGGCCAACCGCATCAAGACCATCCTGAGCGGGGGATAATGAACCGGCCCCGCCGGTCCTTCAGGCGTGGTCGCCCTTCGGCGTTTCCATCAACTCCACCAGCACGCCACCCATGCTCTTGGGGTGCACGAAGATGACGGGCGTGCCGTGGGCGCCGATGCGGGGCTGGCCCAACACCGTGGCGCCCTTGGCCGCCATGTCGGCGGCGGCGGCGTGGATGTCCGGCACCTCGAAGCAGACATGGTGCTGGCCGCCCTGGGGGAACTTCTTCAGGAAGGCGTGGACGGGTGAGGCCTCGCCCAGGGGCTCGATCAGTTCGATCTGGCTGTTGGGCGTGTCGATGAAGCAGACGCGCACACCCTGGGCCGGCAGGTCGAAGGGCTCGCGAATCACCGTGGCGCCCAAAAGGTCGCGATAGACGGCGATGGCGTCCTCGATCGACGGTGTGGCGATGCCGACATGGTTCAGACGGCCGATCATGCGTGGACACTCCCTTTTCGAAAACCCGGCCCGCCAGCGCACTGCGCGCCGCCCGGCACGGCCGCGATCCTGGGAAGGGTCCGGGGACCGGTCAATATGAATGATGGACCGGCCCCGCCGCCTCCCCCACTCTGGTGCCCAATGAACGACAGGATCATGGGAGGACAGCGATGCGGGCTTGGCGCAGCCATCAGGCGGGTGGACCGGACACCCTGGTTCTGGATACGGACCTGGCCCCACCGGTGGCGGACCCCGGCCAGGTGGTGGTCGCCGTCAGCGCCACGGCGCTGAACTATCCGGACCTGCTGGTCATTCAAGACCTGTACCAGGCCCGCCCGCCCCGGCCTTTCGCCCCCGGGCTGGAGGTGGCCGGCCGGGTGACGGCCGTGGGCGACGGCGTCCAGGGCCTGGCGGTCGGCGACCGCGTCATCGGTGTGGTGCCGCATGGTGGCCTGTCGGAACAACTGGCCATACCGGCATCGGACTGCCTGCCCCTGCCGGAGGGCGTGGATGACGCCGCCGGCGCCGCCCTGCGCCTGACCTATGGCACCAGCCACTACGCCCTGCGCGACCGCGCCAAGCTGGCGGCGGGGGAGATGCTGGTGGTGCTGGGGGCGGCCGGCGGTGTGGGCCTGGCGGCGGTGCAATTGGGCAAGGCCATGGGCGCCACCGTCATCGCGGCCGCGTCCTCGCCGGAGAAAGCCGCCATCGCCCAGAACAACGGCGCCGACGCTGTGGTGGTCTATCCCGCCCGCCTGGACGACCCCGCCGCCGCCAAGGCCCTGACCGCCGACATCCGCGCCGCCTGCCAGGCCGTGTCCTCCAAGGGCGAGGCCGACGTGATCTACGATCCCATGGGCGGCGCCTATGCCGAGCCCGCCTTCCGCGCCCTGGGCTGGCGCGGCCGCTATCTGGTGGTGGGTTTCACCGCCGGCATCCCCAAGCTGCCCCTGAACCTGACCCTGCTGAAGGACGCCGCCGTGCTGGGCGTGTTCTACGGCGAGTTCACCCGCCGCGACCCGGCCCTGAACCAGACCTACCTGCGGGAGATCATGGGCTGGCTCGCCGACGGCACCATCCGCCCCCACATCGGCCTGCGCTTGCCCTTCGACCGCGCCCCCGAAGGTCTGGTGGCACTGGGCGCCCGTCAGGCCGTGGGCAAGATCGTGGTGGAGGTGGGGTGAGGCCTCACCGGCGCGCGCTATCACACCGCCGCCACAATCCGGCGCCACCGTCCGCTGAACGCTTGTAATAGTGTTGGGGAAGCGGATGGGGATTCGGGTATGGCAAGGCGGACTCGTCGTTTGTGTATCGTTTGGCGCCCTATTATCAGGCTGCGTCTCAAAGCCTGATGGCCCGCCCCTTCAGGTGGAGCGATGGCAGGCCATGCGTCATCTGTTGACCCTGCCCAAACAGCCGTTGACGGATGTTGGCCTCAGCCGCGACCAAATCCACACCGTTTCCTTCGATGTCCTTGTCGACCCTAGGGGCGAAGCGATCTCAGTCACACCGATCGACGGCGAGCCGGCATACGTCGACAGGGCGCGGAAGAACCTGGACGAGTTGCGCTTCAAACCCTTCATCAAGGACGGTGCCCCGGTATGGGCGCTGGCCCGCCTGGAGGACTACGTCATCACCCCAGCGCTGCCGGCCAAAGCACGTCCCTTCCCAACGGTAAAGGACCGATCCGGCCTGTCCATTACCCTGAAGCGGGGTGCCTGCTATGGCCACTGCCCCAGCTACACGGTCGAAATTCGGGGCGACGGCACGGTGAGCTACCAAGGAGAGGTCTACGCCAAAGTACTCGGACTGCAAACTGGCATGGCATCGCAGGCTGGCATCGACACACTGCTGTCCATGCTGCGAGCCATGGACTTTTACAATCTGGCCGACCGCTACGCGCGATCGGTCACGGACATGCCCAGTTATTCCGTCACCGTCTCCATCAACGGCCAAAGCAAGACGGTCGTGGACTATGTCGGCAGGGAAGTTGGCATGCCACCGTCCATGACGGCGCTGGAAGAAATGATCGATCATGTCGCCGATACCAGTAAGTGGCTCAATGGCACATCCGAGGATGTCGGGGCCCTGCAACAGCAAGGCTATGACTTCAGGACACCCCAAGCCTCACAACTCCTCGCCCGGCTGGCTGGCAGCACCAATCTCGAAACCATCCTGGCTTTTGAGGCCGCCGGCGCGACCCTGCGTGATGACAAGGTCAGCCAATGGGCCCTGGGATGGGCCGCCGGCAAGGGTCAAATTGAGGTGGTGGAACATCTGCTGGCACACGGCGTCGGGGCTGGCAACGCCCAAGCCAGGACGGACGCCTTATATGCCGCGGCGGAGCATGGATGGGTGACCATCGCCGCCAGGCTTATTGATGCGGGCGCCGACCCGGGGGGCGTGCAGAAATGGTCTGGCCGGCCTGTAATCACGGCGGCGGCCTGGTCGGGCAAGCCCCAGCTGGTCGAGCTGATTTTGCGCCACCACCCGGATCTGTCATCGCTGTCACAAGCGCTTCCGGAAATGGAAACGTTACGCACGCGGTCGCCCGTAGTGGCGGCGGTATTAGCGCCAGCCTTGAATCCAGCTTCATCGGACAATGTCGTTCACATCCTCCACGCCCTGAGCGCGGCCCATGTCAGCATGAATGCCGTCGGTTACGAGGACCCGCTGCAATTGACGGACGACCTGATGGTGGAGCGCGCCTTGTTGGATGGGGGCGCTGATCCCAACCGGCCCAACCAGCAAGGCTATGCGCCCCTGGACACCGTGCGCGATGAGGACAGCGCCCTGCTGCTGATTGAGCGCGGCGCCGATTTCAACCGGCCGGATCCCGAGGGTATCCGCCCCGTGGACCGGGCAGCGGCCTATCCTTGGCCCCACGTCTTGGACCTGATCGCCCGCAAACAAAAGTCCGCACCGGGTGACGACCGTCACTAGACGACTGGTCTAATTGTGCCTATATCGCGCCCATGATTGCCAAGCCCCACAGCATCGACGTGCGCCAGCACATCCTCGACACCGCCCAGCGCATTATCGGCGGCAAGGGGTTCGCCGCGGTTGGGCTGAATGAGATCCTGGGCGCGGCCAATGTGCCCAAGGGGTCGTTCTACCACTACTTCGAGTCCAAGGACGCCTTCGGCACGGCCCTGCTGGAGAGCTATTTCGAGGTGTACCTGGCGGACCTGGACCGGCAGTTGTCGGTGCCGGGTAAGCCGGTGGTCGACCGCATGCTGGCCTACTGGCAGAACTGGATCGATACCCAGGGTGGCTGCGATCCAGAGGGCAAGTGCCTGGCGGTAAAGCTGGGGGCCGAGGTCGCCGATCTGTCGGAGGCGATGCGCGCCGTGCTGGACCGCGGCACCAAGGCCATCATCAGGCGCCTGGGCCAGGCGCTGGAGGACGGCATGGCCGACGGTTCCCTGAAGGTATCCGGCCCTGCCTGCCCTACGGCGGAAACTTTGTACCAGACTTGGCTGGGCGCCAGCCTGATGGCCAAGATTTCCCGCAGCCCCGCCCCGCTGGAGGCCGCCATGCGCGCCACCCGCATCATGCTGCACCTCGACACGCCCTATAGCACCCCTTCTTAAGGCCCAACCGCAACCCGCCGGCCTGACGGTGCGCCTGGCCAGGCCGGCATTCCCGTGACCGAACATCTAGACGACTGGTCTATTCCACCCCGCCCTGATCCTTCCCAACCAGTCCTATACCCTTCCCGTTCATTCGGAGTTTCGCATGCCCACCTTGTTCGATCCGCTGAAGATCAAAGACGTCGTGTTGCGCAACCGCATCGCCGTGCCGCCGATGTGCCAGTACAGCGCCACCGACGGCCTGCCCAACGACTGGCACCTCAGCCATTATGCCGGCCTGGCCCGGGGCGGCGCCGGCTTGGTGGTGGTGGAGGCCACCGGCGTCGCGCCGGAGGGCCGCATCACCCCGGCCTGCACCGGCCTGTGGAACGACGCGCAGGCCCAGGCCTTCGTGCCCATCGTCCGCGCCATCAAGGCGGCCGGGGCCGTGCCCGGTATCCAGATCGGCCATGCCGGCCGCAAGGCCAGCGCCAACCGTCCCTGGGAAGGGGACGATCACATCGCCGAGGGCGATCCGCGCGGCTGGGACACCATCGCCCCCTCGGCCATCGCCTTCGGCGGCACCCTGCCCAAGGTACCGAAGGCCATGACCCTGGACGACATCGCCCGGGTGCGCGAGGACTTCGTGGCCGCCGCCAAGCGCGCCCGCGACGCGGGCTTCGAATGGCTGGAACTGCACTTCGCCCACGGCTATCTGGGCCAAAGCTTCTTCAGCCGCGACGCCAACCAGCGCACCGACCAGTACGGCGGCAGTGCGGAGAACCGGGGCCGCTTCCTGGTGGAAACACTGGCCGCCGTGCGCCAGGTGTGGCCGGAGCACCTGCCCCTGACCGCCCGCTTCGGCGTCATCGAGTATGACGGACGGGATGAGGAGACGCTGGCCGAATCCATCGCCCTGACCCGCCGCTTCCGCCAGGAAGGGCTGGATCTGCTGAGCGTCAGCGTCGGCTTCTCCACGCCCAAGGGCAACGTGCCCTGGGGCCCCGCCTTCCTGGCGCCGGTCGCCGCCCGCGTGCGCAAGGAGGCCGGCATCCCCGTCTCCTCCGCCTGGGGCTTCGCCAATCCCGAGGTCGCCGACCGCGTGGTGCGGGAGGGGCAGTTGGACCAGGTGCTGGTCGGCCGCAATCACCTGGCCAACCCGCATTGGCCCTACGCCGCCGCCCTGAAGCTGGGCGTGGAGCGCCCCGCCTGGGTGCTGCCCGCCCCCTACGCCCATTGGCTGCAACGCTACGCCGTCGAAGCTTAAGGAGAATTCTTAATGACTATTGCATTGATCGCCACCGTCACGCCTAAGCCCGAGGCCGTGGACAAGGTCGAAGCGCTGATGCGCGAACTGACCGGCCACTCGCGGGCCGAGCCGGGCGCCCGCCGCTACGACCTGTTCCGCGGCACCGACGCCACGGTCCGCTTCCACGTGTTCGAGATCTACACCGACGAGGCGGCCGTCGAGGCCCACCGCACCAGCCCGCACTACACGGCCTTCCGCGCGGCCGTGGGCGACCTGCTGGCCGAGGCGCCGGTGGTGGTCTCCGCCACCCCGGTGGACACGGCGGAATAAGCACCAGGGGATCGCGGCGGCCGGATCTTGGCCGTAGCGATCCCCACCATGCGCCAATAGGGGAACTTTCCGGTAAGATGGCGCCGTCATCGGCGCCACGGCGTCATTCTATGGAAAGCACCCCATGGGCATCACCCTGCGGCACCTGGACGGCCGCTATGCCATCGTCCAATTCCCGCCCGACACCCCTGTCCCCAGCTGGTGGGAGGGCGACGGCTTCACCGCCCTGGCCCGGGACGACGAGGAACTGACGCTGATCTGCCGGGAAGAGCGGGTGCCGCAGGACGTGAAGGCCGACCGCGACTGGGTGTGCCTGAAGTTCATCGGCCCCTTCGCCTTCGACCAGGCGGGCATCCTGCTGTCCGTCATCCGCCCGTTGTCGGAGGATTGCATCGGCGTCTTCGTCACCTCCACCTTCAACACCGACCATCTCATGATCCAGGCGGAGAACCGGGACCGCACCCTGTCCCTGCTGAGGGCGGCGGGGCATAGCGTATCATAACATGACACAGTTCCACTTGTTATGTGTATCGTTTCATGATACGTGAATAATCTCAATGAATGACTGGTTGCGATGATTAAAAGCACCAAGGGCAAGATCAGTGAGGCAGTGCTCACGGGCACGTTGGCGAAAGGTTTTCCTGCGGACTTGGTGCGCGCGGCGCAGCGGAAATTGGCGATCCTTCACGCGGCGACCACCGTGGACGATCTGCGCGTTCCGCCCGGCAATCGCTTGGAAAAGCTGTCGGGAGACCGTGAAGGCCAGCATTCCGTCCGCATCAACGATCAATGGCGCGTGTGTTTCCGCTGGGACGGCCAAGATGCCCATGATGTTGAAATCGTCGATTATCATTGAACGGAGGCACCTGTGACCATCGATCCCCTGATCGCCATGCGCCCCGTCCATCCCGGCGAAGTCCTACGGGAGGAGTTCATGGAGCCCCTGGGCCTGACAGCGGGCAAGATCGCCAAGGCCTGCGGCGTGCCCCGCACACGGATCGAACGGGTGGCGAGCGAACAGACGGAAATGACGGCCGATACCGCCCTGCGTCTGGCCAAGGCGCTGGGCACCACGGCGCAGTTCTGGCTGAACCTGCAGACCACCCACAACCTGGCCCGCGCCCATCAGAGCGTAGACCTGTCGGCCGTGCAGGTGTTGCACCACGCTGCGGAATAAAAATTTGGCCGGACGCCCTTGCGAGCGCCCGGCCAGTTCACGGTGTTATTCCTTGAACCCTGAAAGGGCTCAGATTTCGGCCGTCAGTTCCGGCACGACACTTTCATCGCTCAAGTCCCTCAGAGGTTGCGGGAAATCACCAGCTTCTGGATGTCGCTGGTGCCCTCGTAAATCTGGCAGACGCGCACATCGCGATAGATGCGCTCCACCGGGAAATCCTCGACATAGCCATAGCCGCCGAAGGTCTGGATGGCGTCGGAGCAGACACGCTCCGCCATCTCGGACGCGAACAGCTTGGCCATGGAGGCCTCCTTCAGGCAGGGCTGGCCCACCTGGCGCAGGCTGGCGGCATGCAGCACCAGCTGGCGCGCCGCCTCGATGCGGGTGGCCATGTCCGCCAGGCGAAAGGCCACGGCCTGGTGCTCGATGATGGCCACACCCATGCTGGTGCGCTCGCGCGCATAGTCACGGGCAGCATTGAACGCCGCCTGGGCCATGCCCACGGACTGGGCGGCGATGCCGATGCGCCCGCCCTCCAGATTGGCGAGCGCGATGCGATAGCCCTGGCCGGGCTCACCCAGCATGGCCTCATGCGGCACCCGAACATTGTCGAACACGATCTGCGCGGTATCGCTGCAGCGCTGGCCCAGCTTGTGCTCCAGCCGGGCCACGGTATAGCCGGGGGTGTCGGTCGGCACCAGGAAGGCGGAGATGCCCTTCTTGCCGGCCGCCGGATCGGTGACGGCGAAGACCAGGGCCACGCCGGCGTTTTGGCCGTTGGTGATGAACTGCTTGGCGCCGTTGATGATCCAATGGTCGCCGTCCCGCACGGCGCGGGTCTTGAGCGCGGACGCGTCGGAGCCCGCCTGCGGCTCCGTCAGGCAGAAGGCGCCCAGCATTTGGCCCGACGCCCTGGCACGCAGATAGCGTTCCTTCTGCGCCGGGGTGCCGAACTTCAGGATGGGCGCGCAGCCGACGGAGTTATGCACACTCATGATGGTGGAGATGGCGCCGTCGCCGGCCGCGATCTCCTCGATCGCCAGAACGTAGGACAGGATGTCGGTGCCGGCCCCGCCCCATTCCTCGGGCACCAGCATACCCATCAGGCCCAGCTCGCCCATGGCCTTCAGCTCCTCGGCCGGGAAGGCACTGGTGCGGTCGCGCTCCGCCGCCCCGGGCGCCAGCCGTTCACGGGCGAAGGCGCGCGCCATGTCGCGCACCATGGCCTGTTCCTCGGTGATCAGCATGGGGTGCGTTTCCTCCTAACTTATGGGCCGGCTTGCCAGCTGCGGCCACACTAGACATGATCGATCCAATCCGAAATGACCAACCGGATCAAATCCGGTGATCGTTTTTGTCAATCCGTTAGGATGTCGTCGCGTGGACAGGATCCTCCAGGACAAGAACAGCGTCGCCCCCTATTTCGTCGAGGCGGCGCTGGCCTGCGCCACCGCGCGGGGCCTGGACGCCGCCCCCCTGCGGCGCAAGGCCGGGCTGGACAGCACGCCCACCGGCACGCGCGTGCCGGTGACCACCTACGGCACGCTGCTGCGCCTGCTGGCCCAGGTGATGGATGACGAATTCTTCGGCCTGGACGCGCGGCGCATGAAGATCGGCACCTTTTCCGTCATCTGCCTGCTGGCCCTGGGCGGCCGCGACCTGGGGCGGGCCCTCGACCTGGCTTGCCGTGGCTATAACAGCGTGTTCGACGGTATGCGGGTGGGCATCCGCCGCCAGGGCCGCCTGGCCTGCCTGGAAATCCGCGCAACGCCGCCAGGGCAACCACCGGCGCTGTTCGCGCAAGAGACGTTGATGACCTACCTGCACGGCCTAGCCTGCTGGCTGGTGCGGCGGCGCATCCCCATAGCCGCCGCCGACTTCGCCCACCCCGCCCCGCCGCATGCGGAGGAGTACAGGGTGCTCTACAGCTCCACCCTGCGCTTCGGCCAGGACGCCGCCCGCCTATGGTTCGACGCCGCCCTGCTGGCCCTGCCGGTGGCGCAGGACGCGCGCACGGCCGTCACCTTCCTGAACCGCGCGCCAGAGAATTTCCTGGTCCGCTACCGCAACCCGGACAGCTACGCCCGGCGCGTGGCCCAGATGCTGAACCACCAGCCGCCCGCCGCGTGGCCCGACTTCGACGCCGTGGCCCGCAGCCTGCGCTGTTCCCCTGCCACCCTGCGCCGCAGCCTGCGGCAGGAGGGGCGGCCCTTCCAAAGCATCAAGGACGAACTGCGCCGCCGCGCGGCCGAGGCGTCGCTGGCGGCGGGGACGGAACCCATCCCCGAGTTGGCCGCCCGGCTGGGCTTCGCCGAACCCAGCGCCTTCCACCGTGCCTTCCGCAAATGGACGGGCATGGCGCCCGGTACCTTCCGCACGGCGAGCGGCAAACACCTCAAATCAGCTTCGGGGCCGCCAGCATCGCCTCGATCTCCACGGCCGGAACCGGGCGGCTGATGAGATAGCCCTGCATCTCGTCGCAGCGCAGCAGGCGCAGCAGCTTGGCCTGGTCCGCCGTCTCCACGCCCTCCGCCACCACCTTCAGGCCCAGGCTGTGGGCCAGCTGGATGATGGTGGAGACGATGGTGGTGTCTTCCGAGCTGGCGTCGATGCTGGAAACGAAGGCCCGGTCGATCTTAAGCGCCGTCAGCGGCAGGCGGGCGATATAGGCCAGCGAGGAATAGCCCGTGCCGAAATCGTCGATATAGACCTGCACGCCCATCTCGCGCAGGGCCGCGATCTTGGGAATGCAGGCCTGGATGTCCCGCATCAGCACGCTTTCCGTGATCTCCAGATCCAGGCAGGCGCGCGCCGCCTCGTCCCGGTCCAGGCGGACCCTCATCCCGTCCACGAAATCATCGCGCGCCAATTGCAGGGCGGAAACGTTGACGGCGATGCGCGGCGGCTTCAGCCCCTGGGCCCGCCAGCATTGGAAGTCCGTCACCGCTTGGTTCATGACCCAGTCGCCCATGTCGTGGATCAGGCCCAGTTCCTCCACCAGGGGGATGAACTCCGCCGGGCCCACGATGCCGCAGCCGGGCTCATTCCAGCGGATCAGCGCCTCGAGGCCGGTGACGCGGCCGTCGCGCAGGTCGATCTTGGGTTGGTAATGCAGCACATATTGCCCGTTCTCCAGCGCGGTGCGCAGCTGGGTTTCGCGACGCAAAGCCTGGGCCAGGCGCTTGTTCATGCCCGTGGCGTAGAACAGCAGGCGCTCGCGCGTGTCCTTGGCCTTCTTGAGCGCGATCTCCGCATGGGCGAACAGCGATTCCCCATCCTCGGCATCGTCCGGGAACAGCGCCGCGCCCACCCGGGCGGACAGGCGCAGCTGCTCGCCGCCCGCCTGGATCAGGGTGTCGAAGCAGGGAAGGATCCTTTCCCGCACCAGGTGTGCCACGTCGCCCGCGCCCTTCACCTCCGGCACCAGCATGCCGAAGCAGTCGGCGCCGACGCGCCCCAGCGTATCGGTGAGGGGGGCCGCGGCGGACAGGCGGCGGGCCACCTCGCGCAGCACCTCATCCCCGATGTCCAGGCCCAGGCTGTCGTTGATGCTGCGGAATCGCTCGACATCGACCAGGATCAAAGCCATCAGCCGCCGCTTGGCCTGTGCCCGCGCCACATGCTGGGCCAGGCGGTCGGCGAACAGGCTGCGGTTCGCCAGGCCGGTCAGCCCGTCGTACAGCGCCAGGTAATCCAGGCGCAGGGCCTTGTGCAAATGGTCCAGCGCGAAGGAGATATTGCCCGCCATCTCGCGCAACAGGGCCACCTCCTGCGCGTCGAAGCGATCGGTCTCCATGGCCGACAGGGCCATGATGCCCACGGCGGTCCGGTCCATCACCAAGGGCAGCACCAGGGTGGTCATCCCCTCGACACACTCCACCGCCGCCACCGGCACTTGGTCCCTCAGGGCGGAGGCAACGATGGTGTCCAGCGGGTGCTCCGCCCTTCCCGGCGCCGAATCCACCGGCATCGGCGACAGCGCCGCCAGGCTCACGCCGTCGGCCGCCACGGGAACCACCCGTCCCTCCTCCACCAGGCCGATCCACGCCTGGTGGAACTGGCCCTGTCCGGTGGCGATGCGGCAGGCGTCGGCGAACAGCTGGTGCTGATCGTGCACGCGCACGATCAGGCCGTTGATACCGCTGAGCACCGCCTGGGCGCGGGTCAGGCGGGCGATACGCTCCTCCAGCCGCAGGCGGTCGGTCACGTCGCGGGCGATGCCCACCAGGCCGGTACCCTGGCCCTTTTCATCCACCACCGGCGCCACGGTGGCCGACACCCAGCGGTCGCCCAGCCGCCCCACCAGATCCACCACCGGCCTGCCGGTCTGCAGCACCATGCGCTCCTGCGCCTCGATAGTCTCCGCCAGGGCCGGATCCAGGAAATCACCCACCCGCTTGCCCAGGCAGGCCACCGGGCTTTCCAGGCCCAGGTCGCGGGCGGCGGCGCGGTTGACGCGCTGGAAGCGATGGGATCGATCCTTAAAAAAGATGGAGTCCGGCACGCTGTCCATCAGGTGGTGCAGCAGCCGCTGCTCCTCCAACAGGGCGCGATGCAGCTGGCAATACGCAACGGCCTTGTTCACCACCCGGCGCAGTTCTTTCGGATCCCAGGGCTTGGTGATGTAGCCGAAGATCTGGCCCTTGTTCACCGCCGCCACCACGGCATCCAGGTCGGAATATCCGGTGAACAGGATGCGCGGCGCATCCGACAGGCGGCTGGCGATGCCCAGGAATTCATGGCCGCTCAGGCCCGGCATACGCTGATCGGAAATGATGGCCGACAGGTCGGACTCATGTTCCAGCAGCTTCAGCGCCGCCTTGGGCGAGGTCTGCAGCAGGACGCGAAAGTCATCCTCAAGCAGGTCTTCCATGGCCGCCAGCACCTGGGGCTCATCATCGACCACTAGGATGGTTTTGGCGTCCTTGCCCTGGGGCATGGCTAATGTCCCTCCGCCTTGCGCGCCAGCGTGAGCAGCCTGGCGGCGATATCGTCCGGCTTCAGCACGGCGGTGGCACCGCCCAGGGCTATGGCCGCCCCGGGCATGCCATGGACGATGCTGCTTTCCTTGTCCTGCGCGAAGGTGACCGCGCCCGCGTCGCGCATCTCGCGCAGTTCCATGGCGCCGTCCACGCCCATGCCGGACAGCAGCACGCCCACGGCGCGGGCCCCGTGCACCCGCGTGACGGAGCGGAAAAAGTGCGACACCGCCGGCCGGGCGCTGTTCTCCGGCGCGCTGTGATCCAGCTTGATGGTCCCGTCCATGCTCAGCCCCATATGGGCGTTGTCGGGCGCCAGGTAGAAATGCCCAGGGCGCGGCACGTCGCCCGCCTTGGCCACCTGGACCGGCAGGGCGGACCCGCTGGCCAGCCAGTCGGCGAAACCGCCCACGAAACCGGGGGAGATGTGCTGCACCGCGAGCAGCGGGATGGGAAAATCCGCCGGCAGGCCGGCCAGGATGGCCTGCAGGGCCACGGGGCCGCCGGTGGATGCGCCGATGGCGACGACGGCCGGCCGCGTGCCGCTTGGCAGGGTGGCCTCCGGCATGGGGCGGGCCACGGGTTCGCGCGGCAGCTTGGACGGGTTGGCCCAGCGTCGCACCACCTTGACCTCGGCCATCAGGCGCACCGTCTGCGCCAGTTCCGCCGCCTCGATGGCCTGGCGGGGGTGGCCCACGCCCACCGGGCGGTGGACGAAGGCCACGGCGCCGGCGTCCAGGGCGCGGAAGGTCGCCGCCACATGGTCGCTCATGGTGCTGCTGACCACCACGATGGGGCAGGGCGTTTCTTCCATGATGCGGCGGGTGGCGGCCAGGCCGCCCAGGCGCGGCATGTGGATGTCCATCGTCACCACGTCGGGGCGATGGCGGGCCACCGCCTCCACCGCCTGCAGGCCGTCGACAGCGATGGCCACCACCTCGATGTCGGGTTCCCCCGACAGGATGGAGACCAGATATTCACGCAGCGTGGGTGAGTCTTCGGCGACAACGACCCGAATCATTAGAGGCTTTCCTTAGACCAAATGACTGACGATTTGCAGCAGGTTGCCCTGGTCGAAACTGTCCTTGACCAGGTAGGCGTTGGCACCGGCATCAATTCCCCGTTCCTTGTCCTCGCGTGAGCCCAGCGAGGTGATCAGCACCACGGGCAGCTCGGCCAACTTGGGGGTGCCGCGCACCTTGGTAGTCAGCTCGAAGCCGCCCATGCGCGGCATCTCCACATCCGACACCAGCAGATCGAACTCTTCCCCGCCGGTCAGGACGGCCCAGGCGTCCACCCCGTCCACCGCGGTGCGCACCTGATAGCCCGCCGCCTCCAGCAGGTTCTTGAACAGCGTACGTGCAGTGATGCTGTCTTCTGCAATCAATATGGACTTTTTTCGCGAGATGGCCACCGTCGGCCGCAGGGTCGCGGGCGCCTGGGCCGCCCCGGCCAGCAGATCCGGGATGTTCAGGATCAGCGCCACCTCGCCCGTGGCCAGCACGCTGGCGCCGGTGACGTAGGGCGCCCGGGCCAGCTGCGGTCCCAGGCTTTTCATCAGCACTTCCTGTTCATCGCGCACGCGGTCGACGATGAAGGCCGTGGCTTGGCCGCCCCGGCTCAGCACCGCCACGGTGTAGTGGCTGGGCGGCGCCTGGTTGCCGCGGGATGGCGCCAGGCCCAGCACGTCGGCCAGCCGGACCAGGCCCAGGGTGCGGCCATCCAGCACCACGGTCTCCCGGTTCTCCACCGTGGCGATGGCGCCCAGGGCCACGCGTGCCACCCGTTCCACCCCACCGGTGGGCAGGATGAAGCAGGCGCCCTCGACCTCCACCAGCACCCCACGGAAGCTGGCCAGCGTCACCGGCAGGCGGATGCGGAAGACGGTGCCCAGGCCCACGGTGGATTCCACCGCCAGGCCGCCACCGAGCCTTTCCACCTTCTCCTGCACGATGGGCAGGCCCAGGCCCCGGCCGGACACGTCGGTCAGCAGGCCGCTGGTCGACAGGCCGGACCGGAAGGCCAGCGCGCGGGCCGCGTCGTCGTCCAGGGCCGCCGCGGCCGCCGCCGTCATCAGGCCCTGTTCCGCGGCGGCGTGGCGCAGGCGCGTCACGTCGAAGCCGCCGCCATCGTCGGCGATGGCGATTTCCGCCCGCCCCGCCTCGGTCTGGGCGACGGTGATGGCCAGCGTACCGCGCGGGGCCTTGCCCTTGGCCTCGCGCGCCTCCGGCGGTTCGATGCCGTGGGCGATGGCGTTGCGCACCAGGTGCAGCAGCGCGTCCTTCATCTCTTCCTGGATGCGCCGGTCGATCTCCAGGTCCCCGCCCCGAATGATCAGCTCCACCTCCTTCCCCTCGGCCCGGGCGAGGTCGCGCACCAGGGGGGCCATGGGGTCCAGCAGGGCGGACACCGGCACCATCAACACCTGCTTGGCCTCGTCCAGCAGGCTGTCCAGCATCTTGCCCAGGATGCGCAGATCCTGGCGGCCGGCATTGGCCAGCTGGGCGATGCGGCCGGACAGCCAGCGCAGGGTGTCGCCCTGCTGCTTCAGCAGGCGGGCGGCGGGGCTGTCCTCAGCCTCCTCCAGCCGGCGGCGGGCGCGCTCGTGCGAGCGCACGCGCTCAGCCACCTCCGACGCCAGCCCGCCCAGGTCGGCCACCTGGCGGCCGGCCGCCAGGCGGGCGGACACCAGCTCCTCGGCATGGCGCAGCAGCGTGTCGACCTTGGAGGTGGCGATACGCAGGGTAGGCCGGCTGCCGACGCGCGGCGCGTCCGGCGCGGGGGTATCGGCCGGCGGCGCCTCTTCCGCCGGGGGCCGGGGCGGCGGCTCCGTCCGGGCGGCGGGCTCGGCCGGCGCGGCGGCCTTGGCCACCGGCCCCCGCCCCTCGGCATAGGCCTCCAGGGCCGAGACCAGGGCGTCCTGGTCGGGCCCGGCCACCACGCTGCCATCCAGCAGGCCGCGCACCCGGGCGTAGCCCTGGTGCAGTAGATCCATGCCGCCGGGGGTCAACGCCAGCCTGCCCCCCTTCAGGGCGGCGAAGACGCTTTCCATGGCATGGCACACGGCCACCACCGCGCCCAGGTTCACCGCACGGGCGGCACCCTTCAGGGTGTGCACCTCGCGGAAGGTGGTCTCCACCAGCTCCTGCGCGCGCTCACGCGGGGGCGACTGCTCCAGGGCCAACAGTCCGGCGGCGATGGCGGAGAGGTGCTCCTCCGCCTCCACCTCAAACATGGCCAGCAGCCTTTTCAGGAGCTGATCGTCCGACTGGCTCATGGGCCGGTCCTCAGGCCTGGTACTGGCCGGTGACGGTCTTCAGCTTGTGCCCCAGCTCGTTCAGGTTCTGGGCGGCGGTCTCGGCCTGCTTGGTGGCGTTCATGTTCTGCATGCTGGCCTGCTTGATGTTCTCCATGGCCAGCGCCACCTGGTCGATGCCCACCTGCTGCTGCTGGTTGGACGCGGCGATCTGGGTGGCTGCCTGGGTCGCCACGGCGATGCTCTGGGCCAGGCGGTCGATGGCCTCGCCCGCCGCCACCGACTGCTTCACACCGGCGTCCACCGCCTTGCTGCCCTGTTCGGCGGCCAGCACGGCCGTGGCCGTCGCCTTCTGGATGTCACCCAGGATGGAGCGCACCTGGGTGGTGGCCTGCTTGGACTGTTCGGCCAGGCTGCGCACCTCCTGCGCCACCACGACGAAGCCCTTGCCCTGCTCGCCGGCCCGCGCCGCCTCGATGGCGGCGTTGACGGCCAGCAGGTTGGACTGCTCGGCCAAGTCGTTCACCGTGGCCACGATTTCGCCGATGGCCTGGCTCTGCTCGCTCAGCTGCATGACCGCCTCGGCGATGGCCATGATCTGCTCGCGCACCCTGGTGATGCCCTCGATGGACTGTTCCACCGCCTGCTTGCCGTTCTGGGAGATCTGGGCCGTGTTCTGCGCAGTCTGCGAGACATACAGCGCCTTCTCGCTGGACACCTGGGAGGTCTTCTTCACCTCCTCCATGGTGGCGCTGGTCTGGGCCAGGGCTGTCGCCGTCTCGGCGGCGCTGGCCGCCACCTGGGCGGTGATGGTGACGATCTGGCTGGACGCCGTGCCCAGCACGTTGGTGCCGTCGCGCAGGTCGCGCATCAGCTGGCGCAGGGTGCCGGCCATCGCGTGGAAGGTCCGGCCCAGGCTGCCCACCTCGTCCGCCCGGTCGCTGACTTCGATCGCGCCCGCCACCGTCAGGTCGCCGGCGCCGATGCGCTCAGCCGTGGTGGTGATGGTGCGCAGGGGGGTCGCGATGTTGCGGCCCAGGAACAGGCCGGCCACCACGACGAAGACAGCCGCCACCAGGGTGCCGACGCCGATGACCAGCACCGTGCTTTCAGCGCTGGCCGCCGCCGCCGCCTCCCGCGCGCGCAGCAACTCGCCCTCGCCCGCCTGCATGGTGGCGACGATACGGCGGATGTCGTCCATCGACTGCTTGCCCCGGTCGCTCAGCACCACGGCCTTCGCCGGCTCAAATCCCTGCAGGCGGCGCAGGTCGATGGTTTCCTTCAGTTCCGCTGCTTTGTCCTTGAGGGGGACACGCAGGCGTTCCAGGTTCTGTTGCTGTACAGGGTTGTCCAGGGTCAGGGTCGCCACCGTCTGCAGCGCCTGCTCCATGGCGTTCAGGCCCTGCCGGTAGGGTTCCAGGTAGCGATCCTCACCCGTGATGAGATAGCCGCGCTGGCCCGTCTCCATATCCTGCACCGCGGTCAGCAGGCCCAGCAGCCGCGCCTGGACCTCATAGGAATGGGAGCGCAGCGTGGTGGTTTCCGTCAGCTGGCGGATGTTGCCGTACGAGGTGGCAGCCACCACGAGAAGAATGAACAGGACGCTGCACAAGCAGATCCAGATTTTCATTCCGACAGAGTACTTCATGACCGGCGCTCCCGAGGGGCTGTGCGTGGACGGTGGACTGTTTCGAGGATGGATGGACGATGGCGGCGGCTCAGCCCGACCAGGCGGCGGACCTGCCCTCGACGGTGAGCTCCGGATCGGCCAGCAGGCGCTGGGCATCCAGCAGGGCGAGATGGGGCGGCAGGACGCCGACGAGATAATGGCGCTGGCGCCCGGTGACGACACTGGGCGGCGCCTGCACCCTGGCGCGGGGGATGCGGGAGACACCGGCGATGGATGTCACCAGCAGGCCAAGGGCGCCCCCGCTTTGGCCGGGCGTCTGCGCCTGGCCCAGGACGACAACGCGGCGCAGTTCCGAAGACGGAACCGCGCCCAGATCCAGCAGGCGGCCCAGGTGGACCAACGGCAGCACCTGGCCGCGCACGGTGGTCACGCCGGCGATGAAGGACGGCGCCTTGGGCACGGTCGTCAGCCCGTTGAGGGCCAGCACCTCCGCCACCGCCGCCGTCTCGAAGCCATAACGCTCCTGCCCCACCGTGAATTCCATGTATTCCAGGACGTCGCCGTCATCCTCCAGCACGGGGGGCCTGGCCAGTTCCAGCCCGCGCCGATGCAGGATGCGGCGCGTCGTCTCCTCATCCGGGACCCAGCCGCGCTCCAGCGCCGCTGCCCAGCCGGCCAGACGGCGGTGAATGTCCTCCCAGTCGATGCCCCGCCCTTCGGCGGCCCGGTCCAGGACCATGCCTTAGAACTCCCCTCCCGTGGCCTGGCCCAGCGCCGCATGGGCGTGGGCGGCCACGTCCATCAGCCGCCCTACCGTCATGCCTTCCAGATCCGGCAGGATCTCCTCCGGCCGATGGCCTTCCAGCAGGCCCATGATGTTGCGGTAGTGCTTGCGCGCGTCCCGCACGCGGCCCTGGCTGCGGGCCAGGTTGGCCATGGCCAGGTGCGTGGCGATGGATTGCGGCGCCAGGAAGAGCGCGCGCTGCAGCGACGCGGCCGCGGCGGCGGCATCGCCCCGTTCCTGCTGGATCATGGCCAGCAGATGGTGCGCCTCGGCGCTGACCCGGTTGTGGTCCAGCACCCCCTGGCACCAGTGCGCCGCCTCCGCCAGATGGCCCTGGTTGGCGTAGCTGCGCGCCAGCAGCAGCATGGCGGCGTCATCCGCCGGCGCGAAGGCCAGCCGCGCCTCCAGCTGTTCCACCGCCTCGCCATAGCGCCCCTGGTCATAGAGGGAGCGGCAATGGTCGAGGCTGGGCACAGGGGGCTTGACGGCGGCGATGGGCGGGGCCGTCACCGGCAAGGCGGGCGGTTCCGGCACCGGGGATAGCGGCAGGATGGGGAAATGCTGGGTGACGGGCGCAGGGGGTGCCGCATGCGCCGGCAGCGGCAGCTTGCGGTATACGGTGGCGCCCTCGAAGGGCACGAAGGTCAGGGGGGCGAACATGGGCGGGGCGCCATCGACGGAGCTGGGCAGCAGCCAGCCGTTATCCACCAGCGACCGCGCCAGCCGCCGCACCACCCGGTTCGCCTGCGCGCCGTTGAAGTACATCAGCACGTTTCGGCACAGGATGACGTCCATGGCGTTGGTGTTGCTTTCCAGCGCCGGATAGGGATCGTCCACCAGGTTATGATAGGAGAAGGTGACCATGCGGGCGATGTCGGGGCTGATGCGATAGCGCCCACCCGGCAGGGGGGTGAAATAGCGGGTCCGCATGGCCGGGTCCACGCCGCGGAAGGACCATTCGCCATAGACGCCCTCCGCCGCCCGCCGCAGGAAGCGGGGGTTCACGTCGGTGGCCAGCAGCGTGACGGTCCAGTCCGCCCGGTCGGGCAGCAGCGTGTCCAGCAGCATCGCCAGGCTGTACGCCTCCTCCCCCGTGCAGCAGGCCGCACTCCAGATGCGCAGGGACAGCAATCCCATCGCCCGCCGCTCGGCGATCAGGTCCGGCAGGATCTGGCGGCCCAGGGCCTCGAAACTTTTGGGTTCGCGGAAGAAATAGGTTTCACCCACGGTCAGCTGGCCGGCCAGGGCCTCCAACTGCACCCGGTCGGGGCCACCCGCCGTCAACCAGTGCTGCACGGCCGCCAGCGTGCTGGGATAGCCCAGCTCCACCGCCGCCCGCTCCAGGCCGCGTTCCATGTCGGTCCAACGGTCGGCCGGGAAGTACAGCCCGATGCTGGCGCTCAACCGGTCTGACATGGCGGCCAGCAGGTTCTCCGGCAAGGTCCGGTTCATTCACCGTCCCCTTGGGCGCCGTCCCCCCGGGCGCCGTCCCCCCGGGCGCCGCCCCCTGGAGTGCGGTTCACGGTCATGCCGTTTTTGGCCGCCAGCGCCTGGGCCAGCTGCTCCTCCTCCGCCGCCGATAGGAAACGGTCCAGATCGTGGATCAGCAACAGGCCATCCGACAGCCGCACCACGCCGACAATGGCGTCGTCCGCCCCGGGGACCACGCCCTGGGCCGACACCCAGTCGATCGGCGCGCCCGCCACCGTGCCCACCACGCTGTCGACCAGCAGGACGACGGTGCGGCGCAGCCCGCGCGCCACGATCATGTGGTCGCTCAGCGACAGGGGGCGGCTGTCCAGGCCGAAGCGGCGGCGCACGTCCATGACCGGCACCACCTGGCCCTGCAGGTTGATGACGCCACGCACCAGGCCCGGCGCGCCCGGCAGGGGCGTCACCGCCACGGCGCGCACCGCCCGTTCCACCATGGCCAGCGGCAGGCCATAGGCCTGGCCGTCGAGGTCGAAGCGCAGAAGGAAGGCGCTGGCGCCTTCCGACGTGGCGGGGCCCGTGGTCAAGCCCCGCTCAACCATGGGCGTCCCCTTCCCCACCCGGCAACCCGACCGTGGCGGCGGTCAGCAGCAGCTTTTCCAGATCGACGGGCTTGCTCAGGAAGACCTCCAGCCCCACGGCGCGGCAGCGTTCCCGCTCTTCCGCCGTGACCCCGGCGGTCAGCACCACCAGGGGCGGCAGCGGCCGATCGGGCGTACGCTGCAGGGCGCGAATCCGCGTCGTGGCCTCCAGCCCGCCCATGACCGGCATGTGCATGTCCATGAACACCAGGTCGTAGGTGCCGGTGTCCACCGCCTGCACGGCGGCAGCGCCGTTATCCACGATCTCCACCTCATGCCCAACGCCGCGCAGGATGGTGGATACCAGGATCTGCGTGGACCGGTCATCCTCCACCAGCAGGATGCGGCGACCGCCCCTGGCGCGGCCCGAGGGGACCTCGGCCTCGACCCCGGTGAGCGGCGGCAGCGCCGCCGCCTCTTCCGCCGGCACGGCCAGCGGCAGTTCGAACCAGAAGCGGCTGCCCTGACCCGGCACGCTCTCCACCCCGATGCGCCCGTCCATGTGCTCCACCAAGCGGCGGCAGATGGCAAGACCCAACCCCGTGCCGCCGAAACGGCGGGCCGTGGTCTCGTCCACCTGGCTGAATTCCTCGAACAGGCCGGACAGCCGCTCCGGCGGGATGCCGATGCCGGTATCGGTCACGGACACCCGCAGGCGTGACGGCGCGCCCCCCAGGCCGGCCGGCGGCGGCAGCACTTCCGCCGTGAGGCTGACGCTCCCGGCCGGGGTGAACTTCACGGCGTTGGTCAGCAGGTTCAGCACCACCTGGCGCAGCCGGGTGGGATCGCCCATGATCTTGGCGGGCAGGGCGCTGGTCACCGCGGAGTTGAACGCCAGGCCCTTGCCGCTGGCCGAAGGCCGCACCAGGGCGATGCAGTCATCCACCAGGGTGCGGAAGTCCAGGGGCAGGTTTTCCAGGGTCAGCCGCCCGGCCTCGATCTTGGACAGGTCCAGGATGTCGTCCAGCAGGCCCAGCAGGGTGCGGCCGGCTTCCGCCTGCAAGGTCAGCAGGCGGTGCCACTCGCCCGGGCTGACGCCGCCACGCAGCAGCAATTCGGAGAAGCCGATGACCCCGGTCAGCGGCGTGCGCAGCTCATGGGCCACGGTGGCCAGATAGCGTGACTTGGCCTCGTTGGCCATGTCGGCGGCCTTGCGCGCGGCCAGCAGGTCGCGGGCCGTGGCCGCCAGATCCTCCGTCCGCTCCGCCACGCGGCGCTCCAGCGTCGCGTGCGCCTCGCTCAAGGCCTGTTCCGCCTCCTTCGCGGCGGTGATGTCGCGGGCGATGGTGACCAAGCCCTCGGTCGCCCCCTCGCCGTCCTTGAAGGTGGAGCGCACGACTGAATACCAGCGACGGCGCGATGGCGCCTCCGCCGATGCCGGGGCGTCCTGCTGGGTGTCGGTGACCGTGATTCCAGCTTCCAGGGCAGCCTGGTCCGCCGCCTCGCGCCGCACCGCTCCCTCGGCCCCGATCTCCTGGTCCGTGCGGCCGATCAGGTCGTCGGGGTTGTCCACGCCCAGGGCCTTGGCATGGGCCACGTTGCTGCGCAGGTAGCGCAGGTTCTTGTCCTTGAAGGCGATGGGATCCGGCACGCTGTTCATCAGGTGCGACAGCAACAGCCGCTCCTCCGCCAGGGCGCGGCGGACGGCGCAATGCTCCGCTGCCTCACGAATCAGGCGGCGCAGCCGGTCGGGCGTCCATGGCTTGGGCAGATAGCCGAAAATCTGGCCGGCGTTGACGGCTGCGCCAAGGGCGTCGATGTCAGTGTAGCCGGTGATCAGCACACGGGTGGCATCCGACAGCTCACGCGCCCAGCGCAGGAACTCATGCCCGGCCATGCCCGGCATACGCTGGTCGGAAATGATGACTAGGGGGGCGATGTCGTCGCCCTCCAGCATGGCCCGGGCCTTCAGCGGCGACGTGCTGGTCAGGACATAGAACTCGTCCTCCAGCGCGTCGGCGACCGCCGTCAGCACCTCCGGCTCATCGTCCACCACCATGACGGTGGGCAGCACCTGGGCGATCATTATGCTTCCCCCGGCATCGCATGCGCCGCGTGCGCAGGACCAGGCGGGGTCGGCGCGTCGGTGGACGCCCCGTCCATGGGGATCTTGATCACCACCTCTGTACCCCGCCCCTCGTCACTATGGAATTCCAGCCGCCCCCGGTGGCGCTGGATGATGCTATAGGAAATGGAAAGGCCAAGGCCAGTCCCTGACCCCACTGGCTTGGTGGTGAAGAACGGCTCGCAGATGCGGTCGCGGATGGCAGCGGGAATGCCGTGGCCGGTATCCCGCACGGACAGGCGGAACATGGCCCCGTCCCGGCCCGTCGCCAGGGTGATGGTGCCCGTCCCCTCGATGGCGTCGATGGCGTTGCCCACCACGTTCATCAGTACCTGGTTCAGCGGCCCCGGCTGGCAGGTGATGCGCTTGGGTCCCTCATACCGCCGCTCAACCGTGATTCGATCCGACAGCTTATGCTGCAGCAGGGTCAGCACCGACTCCAGGCTGTCCTCAATCTCCACCTCCTTCACCTCCGCCTCGTCCAGGCGGGAGAAGGTGCGCAGCTTCACCACCAGGTTTTCAACCCGGTCGATGCCCAGCCGCATGGCGTCCAGCCGCTGGCGCATCTTGTCCAGATCGCGGGCGCCCTTGTCCGACAGGTGCCCTTGCACCTCCGGCGTGATGGCCTCCAGGCAGCGCAGCACGGTACCCAGGTGGTTGCCGACGAAGGCCAGCGGATTGTTCAGTTCATGCGCGATGCCGGCCACCAGCGCGCCCAGCGAGGCCATCTTCGCCGCTTGCACCAGCTGCGCCTGGGTGCCCTGCAGCTCCTGATAGGCCTCCGCCAGCTCGGCGTGCGACCGCTCCAGCGCCTCCGTCATGGCGGCGCGTTCCTGGGCGATGCGCCGTTCGTCGCGCGTGCGCTCCAGTTCCAGTTCCTTATCCCGGAATTCGCCGCTGATGCGCAGGTTCTCCTCATGCAGGAACTTGCGGCGCAGCAGGGCACGGATACGGGCCTTCAGGATTTCACTCTCGCCGGCCTTGCCCACGAAGTCGTCGGCCCCCGCCTCCAGACCGCGCATCATGTCCTCCTTGTTGTCGCGGGAGGTCAGGATGATGATCTGGAACAGGCGGTCATGCTGGCGGCGCATCCGGTCCAGATGCTGGCACAGCTCCGTGCCGCTCATCTCGGGCATGACCAGATCAACCACGACGCAGTCGAACTTCTCCTCCGCCATGCGGGCCAGCGCCTCGCGCCCGCTGGAAACGCCGATTACCTCGTGCCCGTCCTCCTGCAACTGGGCGGTGATGAAGAAGAGGTAGGTGGGGCTGTCGTCCACCACCAGAAGGCGGCTCTTGCGGATGTCCACCGGCGCCTGGACCGCCGCCGCCGTGGTCTTGCGCAGCAGGGCGCCCACCCGGCTCAGCAGGATGTCGGTATCGACCGACTTGGGCACATAGGCGTCGGCGCCGCTGTCATAGCCCTGCCGCTCCCGGTCGGCGGCGTGGCTGTCGGTCAGCATCAGGACCGACAGGCCGCGCGTGCGCATGTCCATGCGCACGCGGCGCACGAATTCGTCGCCGTTCATGCGCGGCAGGTGGTAATCGACCATGGCCAGGTCGGGCATTTCCCGGCCCAATTGCTCAAGCGCGCTTTCGGCGTCCCCACAAACGGTGACGGACCATCCCTGGCGCTCCAGCATCATCTGCAATTGCAGGGCCTGCGTCGGCGAATCCTCGACCAGCAGGACGCGATGCGTGGACCCGCCCGTCATAGGCCGGCCCAGCCCGCCGCCATCCGCGCGGCGCGCCCTCGCTGATCCATCATTTCCGTCTCCAGGCCGGAACCCACCACGCACTGCCTTTTCCGGGACATCCCGCGTCCCATCTTGGTTAAGGGGAAAAGTGCCGGTTTCTCAAACCGTTTTCCACCATTCCCTGATGCAGGGGAAACCGTGGCGCGTGGCCGCCCCCCTGTCGACTGATGCGTCATGGGTACCCCGTGCGGGAGAACAGGGGGCCGGACATCAGGGCGCCCCTGGGATCACCGGGAATCATAGGCGGCGGCGTCCGTCCGTGCGCGGGCTCATCCGCATAGATTTCCACCGTGGGCGCGGCACATCGCCCCTGGACCACAGCGCCAGCCCGCCCTCTCATAATTGCGCGGTGGGCATCCCATATGGGACGGTGGACCTGAAACCGGCACGCCCAGATCAAGGACTTGAGCGCACCCATGAGCAACACGCCCACCGACACCGACATCGCCGCCGGCGCCGGCACCGCTGAGAATCCCCTGCTGGCCACCACCGGCCTGCCCGCTTTCGACGCGGTGAAGCCGGAGCACGTGGCCCCCGCGCTGGAGGCCGCCATCGCCCGGCACGAGGCCGTGGTCCAGGCCGTCATCAAGGGAGGCGACCGGGGCTTCGACGCCGTCTGCCGCGCCATGGAACAGGCGGAGGCGGAGCTGTCCGACCTGTGGGCCACGGTCAGCCACCTGCACAGCGTCGCCGACACGCCGGAGCTGCGCACCGCCCACGCCGCGGCGCTGGAGCGGTTGATCGCCTATTCCTCCTCCGTCGCGCAGAATCCCGACCTTTACGCCGCCTACGCCGCCGTGGACCCGTCGGCCCTGGGCCCGACGGAACGGCGCCTGGTGGACCTCAGCCTGCGCAACTTCAAGCTGGGCGGCGTCGCCCTGCCCCCGGCCGAGCGTGAGCGCTTCGCCGCCCTGCAGGTGGAGCTGGGCCGCCTGCAGACCGCCTACAGCAGCGCCGTGCTGGACGCGACCGAGGCCTGGGTGGAGCACATCACCGACGAGGCCCTGCTGGCAGGAGTGCCCGAGGCCGACAAGGCCATGCTGGCCAGCCTGGCGGCGGCGCGCAACCTCGACGGCTGGGCCGTCACCCTGCACCAGCCCTCGGTGCGCGCCATCCTGACCTATGCCGACAACCGCGACCTGCGCGCCCGCGTCTACCGCGCCTATGGCACCCGCGCCTCCGATCAGGGCCTGAAGCCGGAAACCTTGGACAACAGCGAGCGCATGGGCGCCATCCTGGCCCTGCGCCGCGAAGCGGCGACCCTCCTGGGCTTCATGGACCCGGTGGACCTGTCGCTGGCCACCAAGATGGCGCGGTCGGGTGCCGAGGTTGTGGATTTCCTGCGCGACCTGGCCCGCCGCGCCCGCCAGCCGGCGCTGGCCGACAAGGCGCAGCTGGAGGCCTTCGCCCGCGACACCCTGGGCATCGACGCGCTGGAGCCCTGGGACAACGGCTATGTGGCGGAGAAGCTGCGCCAGGCGCTGCACAGCATCGATGACCAGAAGATCAAGGCCTACTTCCCCCTGCCCCGCGTGCTGGACGGCCTGCTCGCCCTGCTGCGCGACGTCTTCGGCATCACCCTGACGGAGGAGGAAGGCATCCGCGTCTGGCACAAGGACGTGCGCTACTACACCCTGTCGCGCGACGGCGTGCCCTTCGCCGGGCTGTACATGGACCTGTTCGCCCGCACCGGCAAAAAGGGCGGCGCCTGGATGGCGGTATGCCGCGCCCGCCTGAAGCGCCAGGACGGGACCCAGCTGCCCGTCGCCTATCTCAACTGCAACTTCGCCCCGCCGGCGGGGGGCAAGCCCAGCCTGCTGAGCCACGGCGACGTGCTGACCCTGCTGCATGAGATGGGGCACTGTCTGCACCATGTGCTGAGCGAGGTCGATTACCCCTCCATCAGCGGCGTCACCGGATTCGAGTGGGACGCGGTGGAGCTGCCCAGCCAGCTGCTGGAGAACTTCGCCTGGGACCGGCAGGTGCTGCGCTCCATGTCCGGCCATGTCGATACCGGCGAGCCCCTGCCCGACGCCCTGTTCGACGCCATGCTCGGGGCCCAGCGCTTCCAGGCGGCGCTGGCGCTGCTGCGCCAGGTGGAGTTCGCCTTGTTCGACCTGCAGATGCATCTGGACGCCGGCATCACCGACGCCGCCGGCATCCAGGTCCTGCTGGAGCGGGTACGGGCGGAGGTGGCGGTGCTGACCCCGCCTGAATGGCACCGCTTCGCCCACGCCTTCACCCACATCTTCGCCGGTGGGTACGCCGCCGGCTACTACAGCTATCTGTGGGCAGAGCGGCTGTCCCTGGACGGCTTCGGCAAGTTCCTGGAGGGCGACAGGGCGGCGGCTGGCGAGGCCTTCCGCGCCCAGGTGCTGGCCGTGGGCTCAAGCCGCCCCGCGCTGGACAGCTATATCGCCTTCCGGGGGCGCGAGCCGGAAAACGACGCGCTGCTCAAGCGGTATGGTCTGGCGGCGTAAGCGGTGCCGTCAGAGGGCGGGCGCGGCCATCCGGCCGCTTGCCTTCCTCACTTTCCAGTCCGCTACGCTCCCCGGAAAGCTCCGGCGCCCCGGTCGCGGGCCACCAATGGCGCGGGAATATTCCCGCGCCGTTGGCTTTCTTGGGGCCAAGGTCAGAACAGGTGGCTGGCGGCCAGCACCAGGATCAGGCCGGTGACGGAGACGATGGTTTCCATCACCGACCAGGTCTTCAGCGTGTCGGCGGTGCTGAGGCCCAGGTAGTTCTTCACCAGCCAGAAGCCCGGGTCGTTGACGTGGGAGAAGAACAGCGAGCCGGCGCCCACGGCCAGCACCAGCCATTCCGGCGCCACGCCGGAGGTGGCCGCGACCGAGGTCAGCGCGCCGGACGCGGTGATGGTGGCGACGGTGGCGGAGCCCGTGGCCAGGCGGATCATCACGGCGATGCCCCAGGCCAGCAGGATGGGCGACACCGCCCCCTGTTCGGCAAAGCGCGCCAGCGTGTCGGCCAGCCCGGCCTCCACCAGCACCTGCTTGAAGGCGCCGCCGCCGGCGATGCTGAGCAGGATGCTGGCCGCCGGCGCCATGGCCTCATGCCACAGCGTGTCCCAATCGACCGGCTTCCCCCCACCCCACGTTCCAGGGCTGAAGAAGGCGGCCAGGGCCACCAGATTGGCCAGCAGCAGGGCCACCGGCGGGGCGCCAAGCAGCGCCAGCACTGGCCCGTGGCTTAGGGCCGGCACCGCCTTGGCGGCGATCAGCACCACCGGCAGCAGAATGACGGCCAGCGCCGTCCAGGGTGAGGGCAGTGGCCTGTCCGGCATCTCGGCCTGGGCACCATCCACGCCAGCGACATGGGGCGTGATCAAACCGGCGAACACCGGCCCGGCCAGCACGGCGATGGGCAGGCCCAGCAGCACGCCCAGCACCAGGGTCGGCCCCACGCCGGCGCCCAGCTGGTCCACCGCGATGATGGGCCCGGGGTGCGGCGGCACCAGGGCGTGCAAAACCGACAGCCCGGCCAGCGCCGGCAGCATCAGCAGCAGGCGCTGCCGCCCGCCCCGGTCGCCCCCGCCCCGGTCGCCGGTAAGCGGCAGGGCCGCGATGATGGGCAACAGCAGGACGACGCCCGTTTCGAAGAACAGGGGCAAGCCCAGGACCAGGGAGGCCAGCAGGCAGCCCCAGGGCCGCCAGCGCGGCCCCACCGCCCCCACCGTGGCGTTGGCCAGGGCGGCAGCGGCGCCGGAAACCTTGAGCATGGCGCCCAGGGTCAGGCCCAGGGCCACCACCAGGCCTGCCCCACCCATGATGTCGCCGAAGCCCTTCTGAAGGGCGGCCAAGGCCCGATCCGCAGCCATGCCCCGCGCCACCGCCAGGGCCAGCGCCGCGCACAGCAGCGCCAGGAAGGGATGCAGCTTCAGCCGGATGATCAGGACCACGGCCAGGGCGATGCAACCGCCCGCCGCCAGGACCAGCCAAAGGTCGCCGCCTACCACGCGGCCGCCCCGTGAAATCGGGAACCGGTATCAGCCAATGCCATCGCCCATCCTTCCAGGCCATTCACTCCCGGATCGGAGCTTCCTTGGCGGGCGCGCTTTTGTCCACCGGTTCCCTTGGCACTTACAACGGCGCCAGCAGCCAGTGCAGGCTGAACAGGCCGTCCGGATCGACCCACACCTGCGCAGGTTCGAACCCCGCGGCGCGGGCCATGTTCTGGAAGGTGGCGGGCGCCAGCTTGTAGGAGTCCTCGATGTGGATGCGTTCGCCGGCGCGGAAGTGGAAAAAGCGTCCGGCCACGGCGGCGCGCTGCTCGCGCTGGCTGATGAGGAAGATCTCGATCTTCGACTGGTCCTCATTGAAGTAGGCGTAGTGGCGGAAGCCGGAGAGGTCGAAGGTGCCGCCCAGCTCGCGGTTGATGCGGGCCAGCAGATTGAGGGAGAAGGCGGCGGTGACGCCCGCGCTGTCGTTGTAGGCGGCTTCCACCACCGCGATGTCCTTGGGGATGTCCACGCCCACCAGCATGGCCCCACCCGGCAGCATGTTGGCGCACCGGGCCAGGAAGGCCGTGGCCGCCACCGGCGTCAGGTTGCCGATGGTCGACCCGGGGAAGAAGCCCACACGGCGCCGGCCCACGGTGGGCAGCGACAGGGTCTGCTGGGTATAGTCGCCGCAGACGGCCATCACCTCGATCTGCGGCATGTCCAGGGCCAGGGCCGCCGCCTCGCGGATCAGCTGGTCGCGGGAGATGTCGATGGACACGTAGGAGGCGGGGCGGTCCAGCGCGTTCAGCAGCAGGCGGCTCTTGCGGCCGTCGCCGGTGCCGAACTCCACCACCTGCGCCTCCGGCCCCGCCAGCGCGGCGATCTCCGGCCCCAGGCGCTGCAGCATAGCCAGCTCCGTGCGTGTGGGATAATACTCCGGCAGTTCGCAGATGCGCTCGAACAGGGCGGCTCCCGCAGCGTCGTACAGATATTTGCAGGGGATGCGGCGGATGGGGTGGGAGAGGCCCGCCAGCACATCATCGCGGAAGCTGGCCGTGGCCGGCTCAAAATCCATGAAGCTCACACGATCGATCACGTCCGTCACGGTCATGGCGTCGTCCTCGCAAGTCGAATGCCGGAAAATTGCCAGCGCGCGGCCGGCGGGAAGAAGTTGCGGTAGGTCTTGCGCACATGGCCGGCCGGGGTGGCGCGCGACCCGCCGCGCAGCACCATCTGGCCGCTCATGAACTTGCCGTTGTACTCACCGATGGCGCCATCGGGCGGACGATAACCGGGGTAGCCGGTATAGGCGCTGGCCGTCCATTCCCAGACGTCACCGTAGAAGCCGGTCGCGGTATGGGCGTGAAAGCTGCCGTCGTCCCCGGGCCGCTGGCCCGGTTCGCCCGCCGCGATCTCCCACTCCGCCTCCGTCGGCAGGCGGGCGCCGGGCCAGCGCGCCTCGGCCCACTTGGCGTAGGCGTCCGCCTCATACTGGCTGACATGGCAGACGGGTTCATTGGGATCGATGGCGCGAACGCCGGACAGGGTCTTCACCCGCCACTCGCCCTCATCCCCCCGCTGCCAGTACAGGGGCGCCTGCCAGCCCTGGGCCTGCACGGTGGCCCAGCCATCGGACAGCCACAGGTCCGGACGGCGATAGCCGCCATCGGCCATGAAGTCCAGATACTCGGCATTGGTGACCACGCGATCCGCGATCTCGAACGCCTCCAGCCAAACCTTATGGCGGGGGCCTTCGTTGTCGAAGATGAAGTCCTCCTGCCCCGTGGCGCCAATGGCGTAGAGGCCCGCGGGCACGCCGCGCCAGACCACATCCCCCGCCGTCAGCGCCGGCGTCGCCGGCGGCGGGAAGACGCCCGCCGGGAAAGGGTGCAGCAGCAGGGCGTGCTTGATGTCGGTGATGATCAGTTCCTGGTGCTGCTGCTCATGCTGCAGGCCCAGTTCCAGCAGGGCGGCGGCGCGGGCATCGACGCCCCCCGCCAGCCAGGCGTCCATGGCGCGGTCGACATGGGCGCGGTAGTCCAGCACCTGCGCCACCGTAGGACGGGATAGCAGCCCGCGCGCGGGGCGCGGCCAGCGCTCGCCCACGCCCTCATAATAGGAGTTGAAGAGGTAGCGGAAACTGGGATCGAAGGGCTGATAGCCCGGCACCAGCGCCGTCAGCAGGAAGGTTTCGAAAAACCAGGTGGTATGGGCCAGATGCCATTTGGTGGGGCTTGCGTCCGGCATGGACTGCAGCGTCTGGTCCTCGGCGGTCAGGCCCCGGGTTCGGGCCAGCGTCTCCTGGCGGACGGCGCGATAGCGCGCCTGGGCATCGGCCGGCCGGTGACGCCCCGCCAGCGACAAAGGGGGCTGCACCGGCGGTGCGGCGTCAGCCGGTACCGGATGGGGGGGTACCGGATGGGCGGGTACCGGATGGGCGGGTACCGGAACGGCGAAAGGCACAGGCAATGTCCCCCTGGTAGGAAAGCCCCGATGGAAAGGCCGGCAATCAGCCCCGCGCCGTCGCCGTAGCGGATGACTGAACCATGCCGGCCATGCCCCGTATTGCACGGACTACGCGTAATCGTGTCGAAACGCGCAACGCCCCTTAAGGTTAGGACTCACCAGGGGGATTGCAAGGAAGGCAAGCATGGGGAACGACCCCGGAACACCGGGGCCGTTCCCGAAACACCTGGGTCAGCGGCTGCACAGCCGGGCCAGGATGAAGCCCGCGGCACCAGCCAGCGCGATGGCGGTCAGGGGTCGCGCCGCCACGCGGGTGCTCACTTCCTGCACCGCGACATCGCCCTTGGCCTTGGCCAAGTCGGCCGCGGCATAGGCGCCTTCGCGGAGGGCGTCATAGGCGGTGCGGCCAGCCCGGCTCGCCGCGGCGGCGGTATCCGCCGCGATGTCCGAGGCCTTACCGGTCACATCGTCGATGCTCATGCTAGCCATGGGACTGATCTCCTTATCGTCTCCGGGATTGAAGTGATGGTGTGAAACCCGCGCCGGCGGTGATTTGTTCCCACCGTTCTGCCCGAAGCGGGTTACCTCTACCTGGACGGGGCTACCCCACCTTCCCAGGGCCAGACGGACGCTCAAGCCCGCCCAGGGCCGACAGTGCGTCGCAAACCGCCTTCATCTGTTCGGCGGTTTGTCCGGGGGTGGCGCCGGTCATGCTTTCCTCCGACGCGACCATCAGCAGCTGAAGGTCATGTTCCCAATGCTGCAGCAACTGAATCTTCTGGTCGCGGGTGTATTGGTCGGACACGACGATATCGTGCGGCCGTTCGAAGTGGCTGGAAACGTCGCCTAGAAGGCGACCCAGGTCCTGGCTCGTCATCTTGTCCTCCGTCGTTTGGCGTGGGACAGCGGTGCGAAGGGCGGGCGTCAGGCTCTGCCTGTCAGCACCAGGACCAGCACGACGATCAGCACCAGGCCCAGCAGTCCGCTGGGGCCGTACCCCCAGCCGCTGCTGTAGGGCCAGCTGGGCAGGGCGCCGATCAACAACAGGACCAAAATAACCAATAAGACGGTTCCGATCATGAGGGGCCTCCTGAACAGGGTTCGGTTGTCAATTGCTGACGAACCCAACCACGCCGGCAGTCATTTGTTCCGGCGTAGGCCATCCGGTCCAGCCTAGGACTTTGGTCACGGCAGCGAAGCTTTGCCCGAAGCGTCTTCCTGCGAAAGAGGGTCGGACCATTGGCGGGGAACAAAGGCGGCGGGGCCTGATTTAGACTGCACGAATGCCGGCCCAACCCAAATGACGGCCCAGCCCAAAGGCCAGGCCCCCAGCCCCAAGGGCAGGCCCAGCACCCCGGGCGTCGACGACCCGGGCGTCGATGAGATGAAGGGACATCGTCATGCAGCTGTTATTCTGCGTCGGCTTGGGCGTCGTCTTGGGCCTGGTCTGCGGCAGGATCGTCAACGGCCGGCCGGGATTTTTCACGGTGGAGGCCCTGCTGGGTGCCATCGGCGCCGTCATGGGCGCCTTTTTCTTCGGTGGCCTGGGCGTGCCCGCCAGCGCCCCGGTCTTTCTGCACACGATGCTGTTCGCCACCTTCGGCGCCGTGGCCGCCATGATCACCCTCTACGCCATTCTCATGGCCGTTTATTGGGGCAGCACCTTGTTGCGCGAGTATGAGGACAAGGAGGCGGACGACACCGGCCCGCCCCCGGCGGAGGCCCTGCCCATCGAAACACCCCTGGCCGCGACACCCCTAGCGGCCGGTGCCCGGCAGATGGAAACCACCATCGGCCTTTAACCCCCCTGATAACCCACCTGGCGAATGCCAACCCAGCATATGGAGGACATCCATGCCCGCCAAATCCCAGTCCCAGCAAAAGGCCGCCGGCGCGGCGCTCGCCGCCAAGCGCGGCGACATCAAGAAAAGCGAGCTGAAGGGCGCCTCCCGCTCCATGGAGAAATCCATGAGCGAGAAGGAGCTGCACGACATGGCGTCGACCAAGCGCAAGGGTAAGGCCGAACACGTCCATCACTGAGTGTCGGTCACGACGCGCCGACAAGAATTGGCCAACCACGAACTTGGTAGGCCCACGAACGAGGGGGGGCGGGCGGCGACGCCCAGCCCCCCTCCTCATATCTGTGCGCCGGCCCCGCCACATTGGCTTTGCCCCTTGCTGGCGCCGGCCAGGGCGCTATAGTCGGCGCCATGATCCGGCTGTCCCCGCTTCCCCTGCTGGCGTTGCTCGCCCTCGTGATCCTGGTCACGGGCTGGTCTGCCCCCGCACGGGCGCATGATTGCGGGCAGGCCGTCACGGTGGCCGCATCCTCTGCCCTTGCCGCCGCCCCCGCCGACCACCCCATCGCGACCGCCGCCCACGACTGCCATGAAACGGCTGACTGCTGCTGCGCCGGCGGAATGGCGGGCTGCGCCACGGGGTGCGCCGGCCTGCTGGTGCCGTCCGGCCTGCCGGGTGCGGAGCGGACCGCCGCGCCGCTGGTGCTGGTGCCCGCCGGCGACAGCCGGGGCGCCGGCCTGGCCCTGGCGCCCGCCCTGGGACCGCCCAGACCCAGCCGCATCGCCTGAGGCCGGGCGCCCTTTTGAGGCCCCCGCGCATCCCCGCGACCGGTTCGCCCCCTATTCCGAGCTTTCCCATGCCCCCATTCCTTGCGCGCGTCGCCCTGCTGGCGACCGTGGCGGGCTGCGCCCCCGTGGCACCCCCCGCCTTTCCGCCGCAAACTGGCGCCGCCGACGCCGGCGCCCCCGTGACACCCTGGACCCGACCCGTGCCACCCGCCGCGGCGGCGCCCGTCCCGGATGCGGCCCCCCCGGATGCCGCCCCCATGCCGGCCATGCCTGGCATGGACCATGGTTCCCGCCACGGGAGCACGCCATGACCGTATCGACATGGTTGATGCCACTGATGATGGCCGGCGCGCTGGCCGGCTGCGCCACCGTCCCGCCCGAGGCCGGCTTCCCCGACGTGCAGAAGCAGCTGGAGACCCGCGTGCCCCAGCGCGTCGCCTGGAACCGTGACGCCGCCGACGACGCGCAGGCCGGCCAGGCAGTGGCCGCCCTGCTGGCCCGGCCGCTGACCGCCGACGGCGCCGTGCAGGTGGCGCTGCTGAACAACCCGGGCCTGCAGGCGACCTATGAGGACCTGGGCGTGGCCCAGGCCGACCTGGTGCAGGCCGGCCTGTTGCGCAACCCCATCCTGTCGCTGGCCACCGAGTTTCCCACCAAGGGGGCGGAGCCGCCGAAACTGGAATTCAGCGTCGTCGCCAACTTCCTGGACCTGCTGTGGCTGCCCGCCCGGCGACAGGTGGCGGCGGACCGGTTCGAGCAGGTGAAGCTGACTGTCAGCGCCGAGGTGGTGGAGTTGGCCGCCGAGACCCGGGCCGCCTATCTGCGCCACCGCGCGGCGCTGGAGGAGGCGCAGACCCTGGCCCAGGCGCTGGACACGGCGCAGGCGGCCTATGACCTGATGGTCCGCCTGAACCAGGCCGGCAACGTCAGTGAGCGTCGCCTGGCCACCGAACAGGCCGCCCTGGAGGAAACCCGGGTGGACAGCATGGAGGCCGCCGCAGATGTCACCGCCACGCGGGAGACGCTGACCCGCCTGATGGGCCTGTGGGGCCCGCAGGCGCAGTGGAGCGTGGCCGGCGACCTGCCGCCCCTGCCCCCTGAGGAACCGGGGCTGGCCACCGTGGAAAGCGCCGTCATCGCCGGCAACCTGAAGCTGGACGCCGCCCGTCGCACCACCGCCGCCAAGGCCTCCGCCCTGGGCTTGGCCGACGCCAGCCGCCTCTGGACCGACGGCGAGCTGGGCGTGGCCGGGGAGCGGGAAACCGACCGATCCCTGGTCATCGGCCCGTCCCTGACCCTGGCCCTGCCCCTGTTCGACCAGGGCCAGCCGGCCGTGGCCAAGGCGGAGGCCGAGTATCGGCAGGAGGCGCGGCGCACCCTGCAACTGGCCGTGGACCTGCGCTCGGAAGCGCGAGAGGCGCGCGACCGCCTGGTGCGCGCCCGCGACCTGGCGGACCATTATTTACACACCGTCCTGCCGCTGCAGGACCGCCTGGTCCGCCTGGGCATGGCCGAATACAACTACATGCTGACCAGCCCGTTCGAGGTCATGGCCGCGCGACAGGCCCGCCTGACGGCCTATCGCCGCTACATCACCGCCGTCCGCGACTATTGGCTGGCCGATGGCGATCTGATTCGCCTGGCGGGCGGACGCCAGACCATTTCCCAACCCACCCCCAACGAAGCGCCCCAGCCGGGAGGCCCGTCATGACCACCTATCTTCCCTGGGGCCGCCGCCAGTTGCTGAAGTCCGCCGCCCTGCTGGGCGGGGCCGGCGCCCTGCTGCGGGGCACGCCGGCTGCGGCGCAAGACCACGCGAACCACATCGCTCCGTCGAAGCCAGCAGCCAACCCCCGCACTATGCCCCGAGCCATGTCCATGGACCGCAAGACGGTGGCGGCGTCGGTCACCCCGCCGCGCCCGCCCAAGCTGGTGCCGGGCACGGAGCGGCCGGCCACCATCACCCTGAACGGCGGCACCCTGCCCTTCGTCCTGAAGGACGGGGTCAAGGAATTCCACCTGACGGCGCATGAATTCGAACAGGAGTTCGCCCCCGGCTTCAAGGTCAAGGTCTGGGGCTACAACGGCAGCAGCCCCGGCCCCACCATCGAGGCGGTGGAGGGCGACCGGGTGCGCATCCTGGTCACCAACAAGCTGCCGGAGCCCACCAGCATCCACTGGCATGGCGTGCTGCTGCCCTCCGGCATGGATGGGGTCAGCGGCCTGTCCGCCCCGCCCATCCCGCCGGGGGAGACCTGGGCCTACGAGTTCACGCTGCGCCAGCACGGGACCCAGATGTACCACCCGCATTTCGATGAGATGGTGCAGATGGCGGTGGGCATGATGGGCATGTTCATCATCCACCCCAGGGACGGCGCCGTGGGTCAGGTGGACCGCGACTACACCATGATGCTGCACGCCTGGGCCATCCACCCCGGCACCTCGCGCCCCGACCCGGCCGTGATGCTGGAACATGATACCTGGACCATCAATGGCCGGGTCTTCCCCGCCGTGGAACACCTGGTGGTGAAGACGGGACAGCGGGTGCGCCTGCGCATCGGCAACGTGTCCATGCACGAGCATCCCATGCACATCCACGGCCACCACATGTGGGTGACGGGTACGGACGGCGGCATGATCCCGGAAGGCGCCCGCTGGCCGGAAACCACCATCCAGGTGCCGGTGGGCAGCACCCGCACGGTGGAGTTCGTGGCCGACAACCCGGGCGACTGGGCCTTCCACTGCCACAAGACCCACCACGCCATGAATACCATGGGCCACGACATCCCCAACTTCCTGGGCGTCAGCCAGGGCGAGGTGGCCCAGCGCCTGGGCGCGCAGCTGCCGGGCTACATGCCCATGGGTGAAGGCGGCATGGGCGACATGGGGCATATGGCCGGCATGATGCCCGGCCCGGCCAACACCCCGCCCATGATGACCGGCACGGGGCCCTATGGCGGCCTGGACATGGGCGGCATGGTGACGGTGATCAAGGTGCGCGACGAGGTGGCCGCCGACTACCGCGACCCAGGCTGGTACAAGGCGCCCAAGGGCACCATGGCCTGGAAGGTGGGCTGACCTAAAAGCGTGGGACGGAAGCGGGACGGCACGCCATAGTCGCCCTGCTTCCCCGTTCCCATGTCCCGCCCGTCCCCATGCCTGACCCCGCCGTCCCTGCCCGCCACAGCCGCGCTGTCACCTACCTGGTGGCCGGCGCCTTTTTCATGGAGTTGCTGGACGGCACGGTCATCGCCACCGCCATGCCGGAGATGGCGCGGTCCTTCGGCGTGGCGCCGGTGGACATGAACATCGGCATGACGGCCTATCTGCTGGCGCTGGCCGTGTTCATCCCCATCAGCGGCTGGGTGGCCGACCGGCTGGGGCCGCGCACGGTGTTCGGCGGCGCCATCGCCCTGTTCACTCTGTCGTCCCTGCTGTGCGGCCTCAGCCCCAGCCTCTGGACCTTCACCGCCGCCCGCGTGCTGCAGGGACTGGGCGGGGCGGCCATGGTGCCGGTGGGGCGGCTGATCATCCTGCGCATCACCGAGAAAAAGGACCTGATGCGCGCGATCGGCACCACCGTATGGCCCGGCCTGGTAGCGCCGGTCCTGGGGCCGCCGCTGGGCGGCTTCATCGTCACCTATGCCGATTGGCCCTGGATCTTCTTCCTGAACCTGCCCCTGGGCCTGGCGGCGCTGGCCATGACCATCGCCTGGGTCCCCAACGAGCGCCCGACCGACACCCGGCCCCTGGATGTGAAAGGCTTCCTGCTGTCGGGCGCGGCCCTGGTGGCCCTGGTCTTCGGCCTGGACACCCTGGGCCAGGGCGCGCGGGCGCCTGCGCAAGCCGTCGGCGGCATCGCCCTGGGCTTGGCGCTGTCGGTCCTGACCGTCCGCCATTGCCGCCGCCACCCCGCGCCGCTGTTCAAGCTGGACGCCTTGCGCCTGCCGACCTACGCCATCGCCGTCTGGGGCGGGTCGGTGCAGCGGGTGGCCATCGGCACCGTGCCCTTCCTGACCCCGCTGCTGTTCCAGACCGTGCTGGGCCTGGACGCCTTTCAGTCCGGCACGCTGGTGCTGTGCATCTTCGCCGGCAACCTGTCGATGAAGATGGTGACCAACCAGGTGCTGCGCCGCTTCGGCTTCCGCCGGGTGCTGCTGGTCAACGGGGTGCTGATGTCCCTGTCGCTGGCGGCCTGCGGCCTATTCACGCCGGAGACGCCCAAGCCGATGGTGGGGCTGGTGCTGTTCCTGGGCGGCCTGTTCCGCTCCATGCAATTCACCGGCCTGGGCACCATCCAGTTCGCCGACGTGCCCAAGGAAGAGGTCTCGGCCGCGAACACCCTGGCCGCCATGCTGGGGCAGCTGACCTCCGGCCTGGGCGTGGTGGCGGGGGCGCTGGCCCTGAACCTGGGCGCCTTCCTGCGCGGCCATCCCCAGGGACAGTCGGACCTGACCGATTTCCGCAACGCTTTCTTCGTCATGGGGGCCGCCGTGCTGCTGAGCCTCTACGACGCCTGGAAACTGGCGCCCGACGCCGCCCGGAACGTCAGCGGGCACGAGCCAGCGAATACCCGTTAACGAAGCATTGATTTTCGGATTGCGCGCATAACGAGTATTGTGCCCTGACGGTTCGCCGGCGCCACGATGCGGCCGGCATCCACGGGGGAGGATATCGGATGAGCAAGATCCTGGACGTGGCGGTGATCGGCGGCGGCGTCGCCGGCACCTATTGCGCCTGGCGTCTGACGGGCCCGCAGGGCCTGAAGGAGGGCAAGCGGCGCGTGGCCCTGTTCGAATACAGCGACCGCATCGGCGGCCGGCTGTACACCAAGACCTTTCCCGGCATGCCCAACGTGGCGGCGGAGCTGGGCGGCATGCGCTACATCGTGCCGGAAAAGGACGATCCCACGTCCAACCAACCCATGGTCAGCAATCTGATCGAGGCGCTGGACCTGCCCAGCCACGTCTTCCTCATGGGCAATCCCGAGAAGGGGCCCGATGGCCAGCCCATCGGCGAAAAGGAGAACATCCTCTACCTGCGCGGCAAGCACCTGCTGGTGAAGCAGCAGGCCGATCCCGCCCAGGTGCCCTACAATCTCAGCTGGAACGAGCGCGGCAAGACGGTGAATGACCTGCAGGTCTTCGCCATGAACCTGCTGGTGCCCAACAACCAGAACCTGACCCTGGAACAATGGATGGACACCCGGGTGTACGGTCACCCGCTGTACACCTACGGCTTCTGGAACCTGATGTCGCAGACGCTGAGTTCCGAGGCTTATCAGTTCATGAAGGACGCCGGCGGCTATGACGCCAACGTCGCCAACGCCAACGCGGTGGCGCAACTGCCGGCCACGGAATACGCCAACACCGACGGCTTCCGCGCCATCACCGGCGGCTATCAGCGCCTGCCCCTGACCCTGGCCCAACAGGCGACCGAGCAGGGCGCCGAGATCCATATGAACCGGCGCCTGGCCAAGATCGAGAAGGACGCCGACGGCCATTACAAGCTGACCTTCATCGTCACCGAGACCCGCGTGATCGACACCGACTTCGGCGGCGTGCATGAGGAGACCAAGGACAAGGAGGGGGTACCGCCCGAAATCGTGCACGCCCGCGACATCATCCTGGGCCTGCCCCGCCGCTCGCTGGAACTGATCGACTGGGAAGGCTGGGACCAGAAAGGCGTGAAGGAGATGCTGTCCAGCGTCCTGATCCAGGACGCTTTCAAGCTGCTGCTGGCCTACGATTATCCCTGGTGGCGGGCCATGAATCTGGTGGCCGGCCGGTCCATCACCGACCTGCCGGTGCGCCAGATCTATTATTTCGGCACGGAAGAAGACCAGCCGGGCGGTGAGAAGGGCAACATGCGGTCCCTGCTGATGGCCTCATACAACGACATCACCACCGTGCCCTTCTGGAAGGGCCTGGAGCATGGGCCCCCCTTCGTCGGCCGCCGGCCCCAGAACGTGAAACCCCTGGCCAAGGAGCAGGCCGCCGCCACCGGCGACGACCAGCGTGTGGTGCCGCTGGCCGAATGCGTCGCCACCGACGCCATGGTGTCCAGCGCCCACCGCCAGATCCTGGAGGTCCATGGCCTGGTGGACGTGGATCAGCCCTATTCCGCCATCTACCACGACTGGTCGGGCGACCCCTACGGCGGCGGCTGGCACGAATGGAAGGCCGGCTTCCGCTACAACCTGCTGATGCCCCGCATCCGCCAGCCCCTGTCGGCGGAGAAGGTCTACATCTGCGGCGAGGCCTATTCCAACAACCAGGGCTGGGTCGAGGGTTGCCTGCAGACGGCCGAGCACGTCCTGCAGGACAAATTCGACCTGGCCTGGCCGGCATACCTGACGGGGCTGCCGGAAACAATCCTGGGGCCGTGATCCTGTCCCATTCCGTTCCAGCGGCCATGGGCGCGCGCCCATGGCGCCCCGTTCCATACCCGGAGGGTGTCGTCCCATGAACCCTTTGCCCGATCATTTTACCGTCAGCGACTACCTGATCCAGCGCCTGTACGAGGCGGGCCTCCGCGATGTGTTCACCGTGCCCGGCGACTATGTCGCCCGCTGGTTCGACTATATCGACGACCCGGCCCGCAACCCGGACACCCCCTTGACCCGACTGGGCTGCCGGTCGGAGTTGGAGGCGGGCTACGCCGCCGACGCCTATGCCCGCCTGCGCGGCATAGGTTGCGCCGCCGTCACCTATGGCGTGGGCGCCTTCTCGCTGGTCAACCCGGTGGCGGGATCGTATGTGGAGCGGCTGCCCGTGGTGGCCATCTCCGGCAGCCCCGGCACGGCCGCGACCGACCGCCCCTTCGCCCGCACCTACAAAATCCTGCTGCACCACGCCACCGGCACCTACCGCGCCGACCGCGACGCCTATCAGCACATCACGGTGGCGGCGGAGATCATCCGCGACGCGGCCCACGCCCCGGCGGAGATCGACCGCGCGCTGGGCCTGGCGCTGGCCTACAAGCGGCCGGTCTACCTGGAACTGTGGCGCAACCTGTGGGACGCCGAGTGCACCCGGCCCCAGGGGGCCCTGGCCGTGCCCAAGCCGCCCTGCAGCCAGACCGCCGTCACCCAGGCGGCGGCCGACGCGGCAGCCCGCATTACCGCAGCCGCCAAGCCCCTGTTCTGGGCCGGCGTGGAACTGCAGCGCTATGGCCTGCAGGACGCCTTCCGAACCTTGCGCGCCCAGACCGGTCTGCCTTACATCACCAGCCTGCTGGCCAAGAGCGTGCTGGCCGAGACGACAGAGGGCTTCGTCGGTACCTATACCGGGCCGTCGTCGGACTACACCACCTACCAGACGGTGGCGGACTCCGACCTGCTGGTGGTGACGGGTGACCTGATCACCGATGATTACGAGGGTATCGTCCAGGCCGATTTCACCACCATGATCGTGGCCTATGACAACGCCGTGCGCATTGGCGCCGCCACCTACAGCGACGTGCCGCTGGCCGACTTCCTGGCGGCGCTGGCCGCCGCCCTGAAGGACCAGCCGGCGCGCCAGCCCTGGGCGACCAAGGGCCCCGCCACCATCGACCCGGACTATAGGCCTTTCCCGCCCGACCTGGTCACCTATGCCCGTTTCTTCAAACGCATGGAGACGTGGGTGGAGGCTGACATGACCCTGGTTCCGGATGAAAGCAGCAGCATGTATGTCAGCTGCAACATCCCGGTGAACCGCGCCAACGGCTTCGTCAGCCAGGCGGCCTGGGGGGCCATCGGCTATGCCTCGGCGGCCGGCTTTGGCCTGTCGGTGGCCGATCCCGCCGCCCGACCCGTGGTGTTCGCCGGCGACGGCGGCTTCCAGATGGTGGCTCAGACCATTTCCAGCATGGCGCACTACGGCCGCAACCCGGTCGTCTTCATCATGGAAAACGCCGTCTATGGCATCGAGCAGGCCCTGACCAATTCCGCGACATACACGGAGGACCAGCCCTTCAACGCCTACAACAAGATCCCGAAGTGGGAGTATGCGGAATTCGCCCGCGCCCTGGGCGCCAAGGCCGCCCGCGTCGCCACGCTGGAGCATCTTGAAACGGTGCTGGCGGAGGTGAAGGAGGACCGGGACCATGTCTGGCTGGTGCAGGTGGTGCTGCCGGAACGCGACATCCCCTCGGAAATCCTGCGCCTGGCCACCAACACCCCGCCCAGCCCGGGACAGTGACAGGTCTTGCGATGGGACGAGAAGCGGGGCGGGCAGCGATGTCCGCCCCGTTTTCACGTCCGCTCCTGGGTGGTTGACACCGCGATCTTATTTATATGATAAAAAAGCGTCTCGGTGGATGAGATGCCCGACGTCGCGCCGGGCCATAAAAGAACGAACGCCCCTGGGAGGGGGGTTCCAGGGCGCCCGCCCTGGCCCGGAAGTGAGGTCGCCTTGTCCCTGCATCTGTCCTGCCCGATGGTGCCGGCCGCCCTGGCCGTCCTCCTGTCGTCATCGTCCGCCTTGGCCGGGGCGCCCTATCTGGGTGCCGACCTGTCCTTCGCCAATGAGATGGCCGATTGCGGCGCCGTCTACACCGACAACGGGCAGGCCGCCAATCCCTTCCAGATTTTGCGCCGGCACGGCGGCAACCTGGTCCGCGTCCGCCTCTGGAACAACCCGGACTGGACCCGGTACAGCACCCTGGACGATGTGAAAAAAAGCATCCGCCTGGCGCATGAGGCCGGGTTGCAGGTGCTGCTGGACTTCCACTATTCCGACGACTGGGCCGACGGCGACAACCAGCCCATCCCCAAGGCGTGGGAGCGGCTGGACCAGGCCGCCCTGGTGCAGGCCGTGCACGATTTCACCCGCGACACGCTGGCAACCCTGGCGGCTGAGGGCCTGACGCCCGACATGGTGCAGGTGGGCAACGAGACCAACGGCGACATCCTGCGGGCGCCAAAGACGGAGGGGAAGCCCATCCGCTGGGCCCGCAACGCCGCCCTGCTGAACGCCGGCATCCGGGCGGTGCGGGAGGCGGCGGCCGCCACCGGCCACCCCATCCAGATCATGCTGCACGTGGCCCAGCCGGAAAACCTGGAGGCCTGGTTCGCCGATGCCGAGGCCGCCGGCGTCACCGACTTCGACATCATCGGCCTCAGCTATTACCGCAAATGGTCGCGCCAGCCGATCACGGTCATGGGCCGCACCGTCAACCGCATGGCCACCCGCTTCGACAAACACGTGCTGCTCGTGGAAACCGCCTATCCCTGGACGCTGGAGCCCAGCAGCGCCTCGCCCAGTGTGCTGGGGGACGACAGCCTGGATCCCGCCTATCCCGCCACGCCGGCGGGACAGCGGGCCTATCTGCTGGACGTCACCCGGACCGTCATCGCCAACGGCGGCATCGGCATGGTCTATTGGGCACCGGATTGGGTCGCCACCCAGTGCCGCACCCGCTGGGGCGAGGGCACCACCTGGGGCAACGCCGCCCTGTTCGGCTACGGCGCCCAGCACGCAGCATTGCCCGGCTGGGACTATGTCGGCGCCCACTATGCCGCGCCCGTCCCCGTGACCTTCCGCCTGGCCGTGCCGGCCGGCGCCACGCCCTATTTCTGGGCGGATTTCCTGGACAACGACGCCGGCAGCTTCCCGGTAAAGGCCAAGGATGGCGAGGTGGAGATCCACACCACCGTGATGCCGGGCATGACCATCCATTACCAACTGTTCGACGGGCCGGGGTTTGAGCACCCCTTGCTGCCCGCCGGCAAGGATGGCGTCGCCACCCGCACCGTCACCACCGCCACGACCATCACCGCGAAAGCCGGTCATTGATGCTGAAGCCGCTTCTGAAGACGACCGCCGCCGCCCTGGCCCTGCTACTGGGCGCCTCCGCCGCCTTCGCCACCGACATGCCTTTCAACGATGGCTGGCAATTCCATCGGGTGGAGGATGGCCCGGCCCTGGGTCATGAGGCCCTGCCCCCGGCGGACTGGACGTGGGAAACCGTGCGCCTGCCCCACACCGCGCACCTGGAGGCGCGGATTATCCAGTCGGCGGGACAGCCGCAATGGCAGGGCGACGCCTTCTATGTGAAGCGCTTTCGCAGCGATCCGTCCTGGAAGGGCCAGCGGGTGACCCTGCGCTTCGAGGCCGCCATGAACGTGGCCGACGTCTGGCTGAACGGCCGGCACCTGACCACCCACCTGGGCGGCTTCCTGCCTTTCACCCTGGATCTGACGGACGGGTTGAAGGCGGATGGCGAGAATGAGGTGGTGGTGCACCTGGACAACCGCGACAACGCGGTAACGGGGCCGAAGCCGCTGAAGGATTTGGACTTCAACACCTACGGCGGCCTTTATCGCGGCGCTACCCTCAGCGTGCGCGCGCCGCTGCACATCACGGACGAGATGCTGGCCGGCCATGTGGCCGGTGGCGGCATCGTCGTGCGACAGACCCACGTCGACAGCGCCCGCGCCGACCTGACCGTGACGACGGAGGTGCGCAACGACGGCGCCCAGGCGCGGCACTTCACGGTCATGCAGCGCCTGACCCGCAACGGCAAGACAGCGGCGCGGACAGCCAGCGGGGCTGTGACCCTGGCCCCTGCCACCGCCCTGGCCCTGCCGCAGGATTTATCGGTGCCCCACCCCCACCTATGGTCGCTGGATGACCCGGCGCTGTATGAGTTGGAAACGACGGTGGTGGCGGACGGCAAGGTGGTGGACAGCCGTCGTACCCGCGTCGGCCTGCGCGGCATCGTCATGACCAAGGACGGGCTGTGGCTGAATGGGCGCAAGACCTTCCTGCGCGGCGTCAACCGCCACCAGGAATACCCCTATGTCAGCTACGCCCTGTCGCCGGAGGCCAGCCGGCGGGAGGCGCGCCTGATCAAGGCCGCCGGGTTCGATTATGTCCGCCTGTCACACTATCCCCAGGACCCGGCCTTCATGGACGCGGCGGACGAGGTGGGACTGCTGGTGCTGGACGGCATCCCCGGCTGGCAGTACGCGCCGCAGGACCCCGCCTTCGCCGCCCAGGTGGTGCAGACCTGCCGCGACATGATCCGCCGCGACCGCAACCATGCCAGCGTGCTGGCCTGGGAATGCTCCCTGAACGAATCCCCCATGGCGGATGCACTGGTGGACGCGCTGCATGCCACGGTGCATGAGGAACTGCCCGGCCCCGGCGTCTATTCTGCCGGCTGGATGCCGCGCGCCTATGACGTCTACCTCCAGGCCCGCCAGCATCGCCTGCCGGAAGCCGGCAAGAAAGAGGCGTCGGCCGCCGCCCCCGACAAGCCCCTGATCGTCTCCGAATACGGCGATTGGGAGTATTACGCCCTGAACGCCGGCTTCCAGCAGGGCCAGTGGGGCGACCTGCTGCCCCAGGAACGCAGCAGCCGGCAAGAGCTGGGCGGCGCGGAAAAGGGCTTGCTGCAACAGGCGACCAACGTGCAGGAGGCGCACAACGACAACCTTGGCATGACCGCCGTGGGTGACGGCTATTGGGGCATGTTCGACTACAACCGCGGCTACGCCCCGGACCTGGAAACCTCCGGCGTCTACAGCATCGACCGCCTGCCCAAGCCGGCCGCCTATTTCTTCATGAGCCAGCGCGACGCCAAGGCCGACGGGATCGGCGCCATGGTCTACATCGCCACCCGCTGGACCTCGGAGAGCAGCACGGCGGTACGGGTGTTCAGCAATGCCGATACCGTCGAGCTACGCCTGAACGGCCGGCTGGTCGCCCACCAGACGCCGGACAAGGACCGCCTGTCCACCCACCTGCGCCACCCGCCCTTCACCTTCCATCTCGATGGTTTCGAGGCAGGAACGTTGGAGGCCGTGGCCTACATCGGCGATCGCGCGGTCGCCCGCCAGCAGGTGCGCACCCCCGGCGCCGCCCATCATCTGGAACTGTCGCTGGACACCCAGGGCGGCGCCCCCGCCGCCGGCCATAACGACGTGCTGTTCGTCCGTGCCCGCTTGGTCGACGCCGACGGCACCCCCATCCCCACCACCGGCACCGACATTCACCTGGGCCTTGCTGGCGATCTGACGCTGATGAGCCCCGACCACGTGCCCACGGAAGCCGGTACCGCCAGCTTCCTCATCCGCGTGGGCGACAGCCTCAACGGCGCCGTCACGGCGGATAGCGCCGGCCTGGCAGCGGTCAGCTTGCCGGTGCGCTGAGGTGGACGGCCGGCGAGGGAGTGGTCCAAGGTACGTTCCCTTGGACCACAGCCCCGGAGCCTGCCATCGTGATCACCTGCCACGTCCGCTATGTCCTTGATCCGTACAAGGTGGCGGAATTCGAGGAATATGCCCGCCTGTGGATCCCCTTGGTGACCCGCATGGGCGGCACCCACCACGGTTATTTCCTGCCGGCGGAAGGCGCGAACAACATCGCCTTAGCCCTGTTCAGCTTCCCCAGCCTGGCAGCCTATGAGGATTACCGCCGCCGCGCGGCCGCTGATCCCGACTGCCAGGCCGCCTTCGCCCTGGAGGCACGCAACCGCAGCATCCTCAGCTATGAACGCAGTTTCATGCGGCCGGTGCTTGAGTAGGTTATCTTTAAGATTTACGCGAAAAAAAGGCCGGGGCGATGGTGCGCCCCGGCCGGGAGGGAGTAGAGAGAAGTAAAAACTAGGGAAATATACTCATCAGGAAATAACAGATACGCGAAACAACAGACACTCAGTACTTGAACGTCACGTCGAAGGAGTAGCGCTGGCCGTATTTCTCATACCGGGCCAGACGGTCCGGCATGTTGTCGAAGTAGAGGCGCAGCGGCTCGTTCGTCAGGTTGTTGACCTGGAAGCGGAAGCCGATGTTGTCGTTCAGCTGGTAGGCAGCGCTGAAGTCCAGCGTGCTCTCCGCCTCCAGCGTCGTCAGCTGCGTCGCGTCCCAGCCGTAAATGGTGGTGAAGCGGCTGTGGTACTTGTAGCCCAGGCGGGCCTCCACGCCGGCGTGGTTGTACCACAGGTCCACCGTCGCCGTGTGCCGGGCCAGGCCGTTGGCCGCCAGCGGGTTGTTCACCGGCGCGTATTCGTGAACGTTGCTGTTCACATAGGCGTAGTTGGAATAGATGCCGAAGTTCTGCAACGGCTCCGGCAGGAAGAAGAACGGCGTCTGGAAGGTGAACTCAGCACCGCGGATGAAGCCGCCGCTGCCGTTGAACGGGCTGATCATCTGATAGGGAACGCCGTTGATGTCCTGGACGGCGGTCTTGTAGCCGACGTTGCTGTCCAGGTACTTGTAGTAACCGGCGACGGCGACCAAAGCCTCCGGCCGGAAATACCACTCATAGGACAGGTCGATCTGCTTGGCCTTGTAGGGCTGCAGCTTGGGATTGCCGCCGCTGCCCGTGGGGGTGTTGCCGGTGGTGTCCAGGCTGCGGCTGGCGCGCAGCTCATCCAGCGGCGGACGGCTGATGGCCTGCGACAAGCCCAGGCGCAGGGTCTGGTCCGGCGCCACCTGGAAGTTCATGTTCAGGCTGGGCAGCGGCTCGGTATAGCTGTTGCCGACGCTGACCGGGGTATAGGGGCCGCCGTTGACGGACTGGAAGGCGCTGCTGTCGGTGTCTACGTGGATGACGCGCACGCCGACGTTGCCGCTGACCGGCACGCCGAACAGGTCGGTGTCATAGCGCAGCTTGGCGTAGCCCTCCTGCGTCTTCTCGTTCACATGCCACTTCTGCGACAGGTCTTCCGTTGCCAGGTTGGGGTTCAGCCCGCCCAGGGTCTTGTTGACCAGGCTGTCGAAGTCGCCGTCCAGCAGTGCCGGCATGGTGTAGCCCGGCACGGTGAAGGTGCTGAGCATGCTGGACGGGATGGTGGTGCTGGTCGGGGTCTGCGTCCAGTTGTAGGCGCTGTACCACTTGGTGCGGTCGGCGATGCGAAGGCCGAAGTCGAAGGCCTTCAGCACGCTGCTGTCCAGGTCCCGCGTCACGTCCAGGCGGCCGGCGCCCAGGCTGTCACGCAGATGGTCGGGGCCGGTGTTGTTGCCCTGGGCCACCGACAGGTTGCTGTTGGCCAGCGGGTTGCCGACGACGGACAGGGTGGGCGTCACGCCGTCGCGGAAGTCGAACGTGCTGTCCACCGGGTTGGTGCTGTCGATGTACAGCGCGTTCCAGACGTTGTCGCGGTTGGCGTAGCTGTAGGAGACGTCGCCCGTGACGGTCCACTTGTCGGCCGTCCACTTGACGTTGGTGCCGGTGTTGAAGACCGAGTTCTTCTGGTCGTAGCGGGCGATGACGTTGCGCAGGTAGTTGTAGCCGACGGTACCGGCGGCCACGTCGCCGTTCTGCAGCGTGTAACTCTTGTACCAGGTGCCGGTGCCATCCCAGTTGCCCCAGTTCTGGAACCATTGCTGGTTCTGGTTCTCGACGATGTGGAACTGGGAGTAGAAGGCGTCGACCTTGATTTCCAGGTTGTCGGTGGGCCGCATCTGGATGACGCCCAGCGCCCCTTTGCGCAGCTCGTCAATACGGGTCACCTCGGTCTGGGCGCCCCAGGGGGTGGGATCCTTGATGCCGTCGCCGTTCAGGTCGCCGGCATCGGCACCGGCGTTGTAGCCCCAGCCCTGGATGGAGGCGTAGCCGTTCTTCTGCTGCTGCACCGTGCCGCCCAGCGCGAAGGCGACCTTGTCGTTGATCTTGCCGACATAGGTGGCGCTGCCGCGATAGCCCACGGGGCTGTAGCTGGGCAGGTCGGCGGCGGCACCATAATAGACGGCGCCGAAGCGGCCGACGAATTGCGGCCCGGTATAGTCCAGCGGCTGGATGGTCTGCAGGTTGACGGTGCCGGCGATGCCGCCGGCGATCAGGTCGGCGGACTGCGCCTTATAGACCTGCACGCCGGTCAGCAGCTCCGATGGATACTGTTCATATCGGATGTTGCGGTCAGGCTCGCTGGATGCCACCTCGCGGCCGTCCACGGTCCCGAAGGCCAGGCGCGGCCCCAGGCCACGGATGACCGCCTGACTTTCATTGCCCCGGTCGCGGGTGCCGTTCAGGCCGGGCAGGCGCACCAGCGCCTCGGCGATGGTCACGTCGGGCAGCTGGCCGATGTCCTTGGCGGAGATGGCTTCCGACACCACGTCGGTGCTGCGCTTCTGGTCCAGGGCGTCGCGCAGGCTGGCGCGCAGGCCGGTGACGACGATCTCCTGCAAATCGTCGGTGCCACCATTGGGTGCCGAGGCGGCGCTTTGCGCGTGGGCGGAGCCGGCGAAGGCGGCGGCCACGGCGCATAAGGCCACCGCGCTGACGCCCCCGCGGACGCGGGCGGTAACCGGACGGAAATAGACTTTCTGGGCGTGCTTACGCATGTCCCTCCCCTTCGTGTTTCTTGTGGCGGAACCGCTTGGGCGGCCCGCTTTTATGGACGGTGATTCTCCACCGTCCGTCATCCACGGCATCGTCCCAGGGCCACCGCGTCCGCCATGCGGGAGGCGGATGCAGCTGATGGAACGATCCCGCCGCCTGATATTTTTATCATATTAATCGTCTTATTCGCCGTCAAGCACTCCGTTACAGAAAAAACGTCCTACGGCGCTGTACGCTTGTACGGTCAGCGCCAAGGCACGGGGGCGCCCGCGCTGGCCTCTTCAGGGCAACGCGTCAGTCCCACCGGCGAAACGGATGATTTCGGATAAAGGGCGTCGCCGCCACGGCCCCTGCACGACGGGGCCACGGGAAGCCGGAGCGTATAATCAATGCGACGATCGCCGGCCGCCCGGAACTTAGCTCCGTGGCTTCACAGGGTGGCCAGCGCGGACTCCACCAGGGCGTCCAGGGTGCCGTCATGGTGGAAGCCCGCAGCCTCGGCAGCCGGCGTCAGCAATGGCGGGTGGGCGCCGAACGCCGCCTCCAGGGTCCCATCGGGAACGTGGGTGACCAGGCCGGCGTCAGCCCCCAAACGGCGGGCGATCGCCGCGATGAGTTCCCCCATGGAGACGCACAGGGCCGGTAGGGTAACGGCGCCCCCGGCGGGCATGAGCGCGCAGTCGACACGGGCGGCGTGCAGCAGGTTATCGACGCAGCGGTCCAGCGACATGGCCCAGATGGTGGCGGCCGGCGACACCGGGCAGATGTAGGGCCGCCCGGCCGCCAGGGCATGGAACACGTCGCTCATGAAGGCGGACTTCAGGCCGGTGGCGCCGCCCGGGCGGGCCAAGATGCCGGACAGGCGGATGGCCACGGGATCGACCAGGCCCCGGCGGCGATAGTCGGCCAGCGCCACCTCCACCATCAGCTTGTGCGCGCCATAGGTCATGGCCGGCCGCAAGGGGGTGGCGTCATCCACAAGCGCCGGCATGGGATGGCCCAGCACGGCGATGGTGCTGGTGTAGACCACGCGCGGCGGCAGTGTCCGGCCCCCATGCGCGGCGGCCATCGCCTCGATCAGGTCCAGCGTGCCGTCCAGGTTCACCTTGCGCGACAGGGCGGGATCGCGGGTCGCCGCCCCGCCGGGCAGGGCGGCCAGGTGGAACAGCATATCGGCGCCGTCCGCCACCAGCCGGGCGCGCACCGCCGCGTCCGACAGGTCGCCCACCACCCGCCTGACACGGATGTCGTCAAACGCCGGCGGTTCCAGGTCGGCCAGCACCAACCGCTCCACCCTTCCCCCATTCGGGCCCCGGGCCAGCAGGCGCCGGGCCAGATGCCGGCCGACGAAGCCGCCGGCACCGGTCAGAATGATCCTCATGACGTTCCCGCTGTTGCCTGGCTCTCTCGCCGGCCACGATAGCCCCGCGCCGCCCCCTTCCCATAAACGATAGGGTGGAGGCGTGGTATCGACCGCACCGAAGGGTCGCCCGAACACCCCCTCGCCACCCGCCGGCCAATGCGACCGGAGGTAACGGGATGCCGCGCCGGAGGAGGCGCCTTTAACGGCGGCCGGCATGGTGTCGCGGCCGAACTAAGCGGCACACGAAAGTGCCGCGCGACAAAATATAAAGGTGAGCCCCCTGCACTACAAAAAGTGTTAATGCCTCTGCCCGGGTGCGTTACGCTGCGCGCACCTCTAGTAATGGGCCCCCTTCCGGGATGAGACGCGGACTTAGCTGACCAGATGGCCGAAAAAACACTAAAACCCGGCAACGACCTGATGAAACGGGTGCAACAGGCCTTCCTCACCTATGGTTACAGCGACCTCACCATGGTGGACCTGGCGGAGGCCTGCGGCTTCACCCGCCGGGCCCTATACCACTATTTCAGCAACAAGGAGGACGCGTTCAAAGCCACCATGCGGCATGAGAACGCGGCCCTGATCCAGGCGGGGATGGAGGCTGGCGCCCGCGTGCGGCAGGCCGGCGGCAGCGCGCTGGACATCATCACCGAGATCATGGACGTGCGTTACGGCTACACCCGCCGCGTCCTGTCCAAGTCTCCCCACATCATCGACCTGAACGCGGAGGCGTTCAAACGCGGCCGCGAGCAGATGATCGAAGCCGCGATCAATTTCCAGGCGCAGCTGGAAAAGCTGCTGCGGGAATTGGAGCAGGACGGCCTGCTGCGCCTGTCGCCGGAATTTACCCACGCCATGGCGGCCCAGGCCTTGGCCGATGGCGGCCGCGCCGTGAACCAGAGCTTGCCGCCCTTCCCCGCGGAGCACCTGACGGCCCGTTACCGCGCCATGTGCCGCGCCGTGCTGTTCGGCTGCGCCACCCTCCCCGAGCCCAAGGCGGAGTGAACGCCCGCTAGAGGGCGCGGCGCAGCGTCAAATTGATGCGCCGCGCGCCCAGCAGCGGGTGTGTGCCCGCCTTCAGCGGCAGGATGCCGTGATGGAACAGGCGCGACGGCCCGCCCCAGACCACCACATCGCCATGGGTCAGCGCCACCCGGCGCACGGGATCGTTCCGCTTCAGCCCGCCGAACTGGAAGGTGGCCGGCAGGCCCAGGGATAGCGACACGATGGGGTGGCCCTTGTCCCGCTCATCCCGGTCCTGGTGCAGGGTCAGGCGCGCGCCGGGTTCATACTGGTTGATCAGGCAGGCGTCGGGATCGAACCCAGCGTAGCCGGCCTCCGCCGCCGCTGCGCGCGCCAGGACGCGCACCGCCCCGGGCAGGGGCGGCCACGGCAGGCCGGTCAGCGGATCCTGAGGCGCGTAGCGATAGCCGGACCGGTCGGTGACCCAGCCGGCGGGCCCGCAGTTGGTCATGGCCACGGACATCTCGAACCCGCCGGGCGTCACCATGCGGCGGAAGGGGGCGGCGGCCGTGACGTGCACCAGGGCCGCCAGCAGATCCTCGACACGGGGCAGCGCCCAGCCGCGCAGCAGCACGGCCCCGGGCCCGATCTCCTCCCGTGCCGGCGGGGGCGGCTCCAGCCCGGCCAGCAGATCGGTCATCATCCCAGGCGTTCGATGAGGGCCATGGCGGCGGCAGGGTTGCGCACCTTGTGGCCGCTGATGACGTAGAGATAGACATCCTTGCCGCCCGATGCCCAGTCCTTGGCCTTCTTGGCCCAGGCGTCCAGGGCGGCCTCGCTGTAGCCTTTCTCCTCCCCCTCCGTCGTGCCCATGATGCGGGCATAGGTAAAGGGGGCGGTGTCGACCTCGATCTCCGGATAGTCGCTATCGGCGGCGTGGATCACGGCGACGCCGTGCTTTTTCGCCAACTCAGTGAACGCGGGATCGCGGAAGCTGTCGTGCCGCACTTCCACCGCGTGACGCAGCGCCCGCCCGCCCGCCTCGGCCGGCAAGGCCGCCAGGAAGGCGCCGAAATCCTCCGAATCGAACTTCTTGGTCGGCATGAACTGCCAATTGATGGGGCCCAGCTTGTCCTTCAGCTCCAGCACGCCGCTGTCGATGAAGCGCTGCACCGACTCCGCGGCCTCCGCCAGCACGCGGCGGTTGGTGGTGAAACGCGGCCCCTTGAGGGAGAAGACGAAATCGTCCGGCGTCTCGTCATGCCACTTGGCGAAGCTCTCGGGCTTCTGGGAGCCGTAATAGGTGCCGTTGATCTCGATGGAGCTGAGCTTGCGGCTGGCGTATTCCAGCTCCCGTTTCTGGGTCAGGCCGTCGGGGTAGAAGGTGCCCCGCCAGGGCTCGTACGTCCAACCGCCGATGCCCACCCGGATACGGCCCTGCTTCGCCATCGCTTCCTCCCCTCGCCAATCGCCGACGTCGCATAGCGCGCCGCGCATCGTCCGTCCCCCCGTTTCCTCACACGGAAACGGGCGGCCCCGCCATAGGTGGGACACGCCCGGGAAACGTCAACGGTGTCGGAGGCAAGAACGCCTTCAGGCCTTCAGCCGTTCCGCGTGCCATTCCAGATGGTCGCGCATGAAGGTGGAAATGAAGAAGTAGGAATGGTCGTAGCCCTCCTGCAGCCGCAGGGTCAGGGGGATGCCGGCATCAGCGCAGGCCTGACGCAGCAGCTCCGGCCGCAGCTGGTTTTCCAGGAAGCTGTCGGCCGTACCCTGGTCCACCAGCAGGTCGGGCAGCCGCGCGCCATCCTGGATCAGCGCCACGGTGTCGTGGCGGCGCCAGGCGGCCGGGTCGTCGCCCAGGTAGCCGGGCAGCGCCTTCTGCCCCCAGGGCACCTGGGTGGGGGCCACGATGGGCGCGAAGGCGGAGACGGACTTGAAACGGCCCGGGTGGCGCAGGGCCACGGTCAGGGCACCGTGCCCGCCCATGGAATGGCCGGTGATGCCCTGGCGATCCATGTCGACGGGGAAGTTGGCGGCCACCACCTCCGGCAATTCCTTGGTGACGTAGGACCACATGCGGAAATGCGGCGCCCACGGCGCTTGCGTGGCGTCGACATAGAAGCCCGCGCCCTGGCCCATGTCCCAGGCGGCATCATCGGCCACGCCCTCGCCCCGCGGGCTGGTGTCGGGGCAGACGATGACCAGCCCCAGCTCGGCCGCCGCCTGCCGGAACTCGCCCTTGTCGGTCACGTTGGCATGGGTGCAGGTCAGGCCCGACAGATACCAAAGTACGGGCAGCTTGGCGCCATTCGTGGCTTGAGGCGGCAGGAAGACGCTGAACACCATGGGCGTGCCGGTCTCGGCCGAGGCATGGCGGTAGACGCCCTGGATCCCGCCATGGCTGCGGCTGGTGGATACGGTCTCAAGGGTCATGAGGGGGCCTCCAGACATAGGAAGACCGGGCGCGGCGGCCGCGCCCGGTCCTGACGGCGGATCAAATCAATACACCACCACCGAGCGGATGCTTTCGCCGGCGTGCATGAGATCAAAACCCTTGTTGATCTCGTCCAGGCTCAGGGTATGGGTGATCATGGGGTCGATCTGGATCTTCCCGTTCATGTACCAGTCGACGATCTTGGGCACGTCGGTGCGGCCCTTGGCGCCGCCGAAGGCGGAGCCCTTCCACACGCGGCCGGTAACCAGCTGGAAGGGACGGGTGGAGATCTCCTTGCCGGCCTCGGCCACGCCGATGACCACGGACACGCCCCAGCCGCGATGGCATGCTTCCAGCGCCTGGCGCATCACCAGGGTGTTGCCCGTGCAGTCGAAGGTGTAGTCGGCGCCGCCATCGGTCAGGGCCACCAGGTGCTGGACGATGTCGCCCTCAACCTTCTTCGGGTTGACGAAATGGGTCATGCCGAAGCGGCGGCCCCATTCCTCCTTGCTGTCGTTGATGTCGACGCCGACGATCTTGTCGGCGCCCACCATCCTGGCGCCCTGGATGACGTTCAGGCCGATGCCGCCCAGGCCGAAGACGACGACGTTGGCGCCGGGTTCCACCTTCGCCGTCTTCACCACGGCGCCCACGCCGGTAGTGACGCCGCAGCCGATGTAGCAGGAGGTGTTGAAGGGCGCGTCCTCCCGGATCTTGGCCAGAGCGATCTCCGGCAGCACCGTGAAGTTGGAGAAGGTGGAGCAGCCCATGTAGTGGAAAATGGGCTGGCCCTTGTAGCTGAAGCGGCTGGTGCCATCGGGCATCAGGCCCTTGCCCTGGGTCGCGCGGATGGCGGTGCACAGGTTGGTCTTGCCGGACAGGCAGGATTTGCACTGGCGGCATTCCGGCGTGTACAGCGGGATGACGTGGTCGCCCGGCTTCACGCTGGTGACGCCCGGTCCCACCTCGCGCACGATGCCGGCGCCCTCATGGCCCAGGATGGACGGGAACAGGCCTTCGCTGTCCAGGCCGTCCAGCGTGTAGGCGTCGGTGTGGCAGATGCCTGTGGCCATGATCTCGACCAGGACTTCGCCCGTCTTGGGGCCCTCCAGGTCCACTTCCACGATCTCCAGGGGCTTCTTCGCCTCGAACGCCACGGCGGCACGGGTCTTCATGGGTGCGTTTCCTATCTGGTGCAGGATTGATGCCGGCGCCTTCCCCCTCCAGAGTAAGGGGAAACCGGCCCGTGAGCCGCCACCTTACGCCAAGGCGGGCGCCCCCGTCCGCGCGACTATAGTATCGATTTCCCCGGCAACGATATCCTGACCATGCTGATCGAGAACCTGACCGACATCACCATCTTCATCCGCGTCGTCGCCACCGGCAGCCTGTCGGCGGCGGCGCGGGAGCTGGACCTGTCCCTGGCGGTGGTGTCCAAGCGCCTGGCGCGGCTGGAGGAACGGCTGGGCGTGCGCTTGGCCAACCGCACCACCCGGCGATTCAGCCTGACGGATGAGGGGTTGGAGTTCCATGAGCGCTGCGTGCGCATCGTCGCCGACCTGGAGGAGGCGCAGGATCTGGTGGCCAGCCGCCGGCGCGCCGCCACCGGCCTGCTGCGGGTGACGGCCACGGCCGCCTTCGCCCGCCGCCACATAGCCCCCCGCCTGCCCCGCTTCCACGCCCAGTATCCCGACGTGCGGGTGCAGGTGCTGGTGACCGACACGGTGGTGGATCTGGTGGAGGCCGGCATCGACGTCGCCATCCGCCAGGCGGCCCTGCCCGACAGCACCCTGATGGTGCGCTGGCTGGCACCCAACTATCGCATCCCCTGCGCCGCCCCCGGCTACATCGCCCAACATGGCGAGCCGGCGACGCCGCAGGACCTGCTGCACCACCACTGCATCGTCATGGGCGACCCGCCCATGTCCACCTGGCGCTTCGACTGCCGCGAGGCGCTGGGCGAACCGGTGGCGGTGGAAATCCGCCCCCTGATCCAGACCAATGACGGCGAGGTCGGCCACGCCGCCGCCCTGGCCGGCTCGGGCATCGTGCTGAAATCCATCTGGGACATCTGCGACGACCTGGCAACCGGCCGCCTCAAGGGCCTGCTGCCGCAGTACCACTCCCCCGCCCCGGCCATCCAGGCCGTCTACCCCGCCGGCCGCCACGCCGCCGCCAAGCTGCGCGCCTTCCTGGATTTCCTGTCGGCGGAACTGAAGGCCGACCCGTGCTGGGGGGTGGCCAACCGGCCGGCGCGCGACACCGTCACGGCCTGAGCGGCAGCCTGATCTCGAACGCCACGCCCTGCGGCGTCACCGGCTCCGCCCGCACGTCGCCGCCATGGGCGCGGGCGATGGCCTGGACGACGGCCAGGCCCAGGCCGGTGCCGCCGCTGATGCGGGCACGGGAATCGTCGGCGCGCCAGAAGGGGTCGAAGGCGTGGGCCTCCATGCCTGGCGGCAGGCCGGGCCCCTCGTCCGCCACACGCAGGACGACGCTGCCCGCCTCGGCTTTCGTCTCCACCCGCACCCGGCCGGGGGCGGCGTAGCGGCGGGCGTTCTCCAGCAAGGCCAGCAGGGCCTGGCGGACGCGGGCACCATCGGCCGACACCTCCAGCGGCGCCAGGTCGGTTTCGATCGCCAGGCCGGCGGCGGCGCAGGTGGGGCCCACCAGGGCGACCACGGCCGCCGCCTCCGCCGCCACGTCCACCTGATCGCGCCGCAGCTCCAGCCGGCCGCTCTGCGCCAGGGTCAGCAGCTTGAGGTCGTCGACAATGCGGGTCAGCAGGTCCACCTGCCCCACCAGCCCGCGGAAGGCTTCCATGTCCGGGGTGAACACGCCGTCGGCATAACCCTGCAGGCGGCCGCGCAGGATGGTCAGGGGCGTGCGCAGCTCATGCGCGATGGCCACGTTCCAGGTGCGCATCTCGATGGCGGCGCGCTCCAGCTGAGCCGCCATGGCGTTGAAGTCCTGCACCAGTTGCTTGGTCTCGCGGAATCCGCTCTCGTCCACCGGGGCGCGGGCCGTCAGGTCGCCGCCGGCGATGCGCTTGGCGGCCCCGGCCACCGCGTCCAGCGGGGCGATCAGCCGGCGGGCGAAGCGCACCGCGGCCCGCGCCGCCATGGCGACGCCCACCATGCCCAGCAGCGCCGTGACCGACCAGTCCATGACATGCTGCCAGATGCCGGGCGGATGGTGGAACAGGTCCGGCCAAAGGCGGAACATGAGGGTGAAGAAGATGGTGAGGCCCACGGTCATGAGCACCAGGGCCAGGCCGGTGACCGCGGCCATGGACAGCACCAGCTGCCGGTTCAGGCCGGTGATGCGCCGGAAGTGCCACATCCTAGACGGCCGGTCCCAGGCGATAGCCCACGCCCCGCACCCCTTCCATGAAGCCGCCGGCGCCGGCGGCCTGCAGCTTGCGCCGGATGTTGCTGGCGTGGCTGTCGATGGTGCGTTCCAGCGTGTCGCCCTCGGGCAGGCAGGCGTCGATCAGTTCCCCTCGCGTGAAAGCGCGGGTGGGGGCCCGCATCATGTGGGCCAGGATGCGGAATTCCGTCAGCGTCAGGTCCAGCCGGTTGCGCTTCCCCTCCGTGGTCACCACCGCCATGTGGGCGGTCAGGTCCAATTCCAGCCCGCCCAGCCGCAGCAGGGTCTGCCCCTCGGTGGAGCGGGTGCGGCGCAGGACGGCCTTGACCCGCGCCACCACCTCCAGCGGGTTGAAGGGCTTCACGATGTAGTCGTCGGCGCCGATGCGCAGGGCCTGCAGCTTGTCCAGATCCTCGCTCAGCGCCGTCACCATGATGACCGGGGTGTCGCCGCGCCGGCGCAGCTCGGCCAGCACCTCGTACCCGTCCACCCTGGGCATCTTCACGTCCAGGATGACCAGGTCGGGCGGCAGGGCGCGGTGCAGGTCCAGCGCCACCTGGCCGTTGATGGCGGTGACGGTGCGCAGGCCTTCCCGCTCCAGATAGCCCTGCAGGATGCTGGCGATCTCCGGCTCGTCCTCGGCAATCAGCACCAGGAAGCTCATGATCCCGGTCCCTTCCTATTTCACCCCGCCGCCCAGCACCTGGTACAGCGTGACCAGGTTGCCGGCGTCGGTCAGTTGCACCGACACCAGGGTCTGCTGCGCGGAATAGAGGGTGCGCTGGGCGTCCAGGGCGTTCAGATAGCTGTCCGCCCCCTGCTTGTAACGGGCCTGCGACAAGTCGTAGCTGGTCTGGGCGCTGCGCACCGTGGCCTGCTGGGCGTCCAGCTGCTCGGCGATGGTCCCACGGCGGGCCAGGGCGTTCGCCACCTCCTTGAACGCGGTCTGGATGGTCTTCTCATAGGTCGCCACCGCCGCCTGCTGCGTGGCCTTGGCATAGTCCAGGTTGGCCTGGTTGGCGCCATTGTCGAAGATGGGCACCGAGACCGAGGGCGTGAAGCTCAGCGATTGCGACTGGGCCTGGAACAGGTTGCCGAAGGCCGAACTGGCGAAGCCCGCCGCCGTCGTCAGGCTGACGGTGGGGAAGAAGGCGGCGCGGGCGGCGCCGATGTTGGCGTTGGCCGACTTCAGGCTATGCTCCGCCGACAGCACGTCCGGCCGGTTCAGCAGCACGTCGGTGCTGATCCCCGCCGGCAGGGCCGCCAGGGTGAAGGTGCGGCCCTCGATGCCATCCGGCAGATGGGCGGGGTCCACCGGCCCGCCCGTCAGCGTCTCCAGCGCGTTCAGGTCCTGCGCCACCAGGGTGGTGTAATTGGCGACGTCCGCCCGCGCCGTCTGATAGACGGTGTCGGCCTCCGCCGCGTCCAGCCGGGTGGCGACGCCGTTGCTGAGGCGCTTGCGCGTCACGTCGGCGGAATGCTGGGCGCTTTCCATGGTCGCTTGCGCAATGCGCAGCAGGCTCTTGTCGGCGGCGTAGGTGATGTAGGCGCTGGCCACCTCGGAAATCAGGCTGATGCGGGTGGCCCGCGCCGTCTCCTCCTCCGCCAGATAGGTCTCAAGGTCCGCCCGCGTCAGGCTGGCGACGCGGCCGAACAGGTCGGCCTCGAAGGCGCTGACACCGACGGCGGCGGACAGGGACTTGGTCTCCTGCCGGTTGGACCCGGCCCCGGTGCGGCTGTAGCTGCCGCTGGCCGAGGCGTTCACCGTCGGCAGCTGCGCCGCCTCCTGCACCCGGTACTTGGCCCGGGCGGCCAGCACGTTCTGCACCGCCACCCGCAGGTCGCGGTTGTTGTCCAGCGCCTGGCCGACGACGGCGCGCAGGTCGGCGTCGACGAAGAAGTCCTGCCAGCCCGTCTCCGCCACCGGCGTGGCGGCAGAGGCCGGTGGGGCATAGGCGGCCCCCTGCGGCCAGGCGGTCGGCACCGGCGCCGCGGGACGCTGGTAGTCCGGATCCAGCGAGATGCAGCCGGCCAGCAGGCTAAGCGCCAGAAGGGAGGTGGTGGTGCGCAAGAACGGCCGCGTCATCACACACCCTCCGAATGCAGGTCATCGGTCTGGTCTTTCCTGGGAGCGGCGCCGTGCTTTTCGGCCAGGTCGCCGCCGAACAGCTTGCGCACCAGCACGTAGAACAGGGGCACGAAGAAGATGGCCAGGACGGTCGCCGAAATGACGCCGCCGACCACGCCGGTGCCGATGTCGTTCTGGCTGCCCGCCCCCGCCCCCGTGGCCAGGGCCAGCGGCAGCACACCGGCCACGAAGGCCAGGGAGGTCATCAGGATGGGACGCAGGCGCAGGCGCGCGCCCTCGATGGCGGCCTGCACCGTGGGTACGCCGCGCTTCTCCGCCGCCTCCGCGAACTCAACGATCAGGATGGCGTTCTTGGCGGACAGGCCGATGGTGGTCAGCAGGCCCACTTGGAAATAGATGTCGTTGCTGAGGCCGCGCAGCGTGGCCGCCGTGACGGCGCCCAGGACGCCCAGCGGGATGACCAGCAGCACCGACACCGGGATGGACCAGCTTTCATACAGGGCGGCCAGGCAGAGGAAGACCACCAGGATGGACAGGGCGTACAGCATGGGCGCCTGGCCGCTGGACAGCCGTTCCTGGTAGGACAGGCCGGTCCACGACAGGCTGGTGCCAGGCGGCAGCTGGGCCGCCAGCTTTTCCATGGTGTTCATGGCATCGCCGGAGCTGGTCTCACCGGCGGCTGCTCCCTGGATTTCCAGGGCGGCCAAGCCGTTGAATCGCTGCAGCTGCGGCGGGCCCATTTCCCAGCGCGCCTGGGCGAAGGCGGTGAAGGGCGCCATGGTGCCGTTGGATCCCGTGACGTACCAGGCCCCCAGATCCTCGGGCGCCGAGCGGTAGGGCGCATCACCCTGGACATAGACGCGCTTCACACGGCCACGGTCGATGAAGTCGTTGACGTAGTTCGCCCCCCAGGCACCGCTGAGCGTGCTGGTGATGTCGCCGATGGACAGGCCCAACGCGGTCGCCTTGGCGTGGTCGATGTCGATCTTCAGCTGCGGCGTGTCGTCCAGGCCGTTGGGGCGGACGGCCTGCAGGGTCTTTTCCTGCGCCGCCAGGCCCAGCAGCTGGTTGCGGGCGCCCATCAGGCCGGCATGGCCCAGGGTGCCGTTGTCCTGCAGCCACATGTCGAAGCCGTTGGACTGGCCCAGGCCCTGGATGGACGGCGGGATGAGGGAGAAGATCTGGGCGTCACGGATGCTGGACAGGCTTTTCGTGGCGCGGGCGGCGATGGCCTGGGCCCGGTGTTCCGCCCCCGGCCGGTCGCTCCAGTCCTTCAGCGCCAGGAAGGCCATGCCGGCGTTCTGGCCGGAACCCGCGAAGCTGAAGCCCGCCACGGTGAACAGGGCGCGCACCGTGCCGCTCTCATTCTCCAGGAAGTACTTCTCGATGGCGCGGGACACCTGGTCGGTGCGGGCGTATGTCGCCCCCACCGGCAGGGTGTACTGTACCATGACGCTGCCCTGGTCCTCATCGGGCAGGAAACTGGTGGGCAGGCGCACGAACAGCAGGGCCATGGCGCCGACGATGACGCCATAGGTCAGCATGAACAGAACGGGCCGGCCGACGATGCCGCCCAGGCGGCGGGCGTAGCCTTCCTGCCCCCGGTCGAAATTGCGGTTGAACCAGCCGGCCAGGCCCTTGGTATGGGCATGGCCGTTGGCCTTCAGCAGCGTGGCGCAGAGGGCCGGCGACAGCACCAGGGCCACCACCACCGACAGGGCCATGGCCGACACGATGGTGATGGAGAACTGGCGGTAGATCACGCCGACGGACCCGCCGAAGAAGGCCATGGGCAGGAACACGGCCGACAGCACCATGGCGATGCCCACCAGGGCGCCGGTGATCTCGGTCATGGATTTCGCCGTGGCCTCGTAGGCGGACAGCTTGTCCTCGCGCATGATGCGCTCGACGTTCTCCACCACGACGATGGCGTCGTCCACCAGCAGGCCGATGGCCAGCACCATGGCGAACAGGGTCAGGGTATTGATGGAATAGCCCGCCGCCGACAGCACGCCGAAGGTACCCAGCAGCACCACGGGCACGGCGATGGCCGGGACCAGCACGGCGCGCCAGCTCTGCAGGAAGACGAACATCACGATGACCACCAGGATGATGGCCTCGATCAGGGTCTTGATCACCTCATGGATGGACAGCTTCACGAAGGCGGTGCTGTCGCGGGGATAGGCGATCTTGTAGCCGGCGGGGAAGTTGTGGGCCATGGCCTCCACCTTGGCCTTCACGGCGGCGGCGGTCTTCATGGCGTTGGCGCCGGAGGCCAGCTGCAGCGCCATGCCCGAGGCCGGGTGGCCGTTCAGCCGGGTGCTGACGCTGTAATCCTCGTTGCCCAGTTCCACCCGCGCCACGTCGCTGAGGTGCACGGTGGCGCCGTTGGTCAGCGTCTTGACGATGATCTTGCGGAACTGGTCCGGCGTCTGCAGCCGCGACATGGCGGTGACGGTGGCGTTCAGCTGCTGGGTGTCGGCGGAAGGGCGGGCACCGATCTCACCCGCCGTCACCTGGGTGTTCTGCGCCTGGATGGCGCTTTCGATGTCCGACGGCATCAGGCCGTAGCTGTGCAGCTTGTGCGGGTCCAGCCAGATGCGCATGGCGTACTGCGACCCGAAGACACGGGTGGTGCCCACGCCGTTCACGCGGCTCAGCGGGTCCTGCAGGTTGCTGACCAGGAAGTCGGCCACGTCGGCGCTGGTCGCCTTGTCCGTCTCGTCATAGACGGAGACCACCATCAGGAAGTCGGTCTGCGCCTTGGCGACGGTGATGCCCTGCTGCTGCACCTGGGTCGGCAGGCGGCTGGTGGCCTGGGACACCTTGTTCTGCACCTGCACCTGGGCCACGTCGGGGTTGGTGCCCTGCTCGAACGTGACGCTGATGCTGGCGCTGCCGTTGGAGCTGCTGCTGGAGCTGAAGTACAGCAGGTGGTCGATGCCGGTCAGCTGCTGTTCCAGCACCTGCACCACGCTGCTCTCCACCGCCTCGGCCGATGCGCCGGGGTAGGAGGCGCTGATGGAGACCGACGGCGGCGCGATGTCGGGATATTGCGAGATCGGCAGGGTGAAGATGGCCAGCACGCCGAACAGCATGATGACGATGGCGATGACCCAGGCGAAGATGGGCCGGTCGATGAAGTAGCGTGCGAACATGGCGGCTTACTTCCCGCCGGCAGGAGTCGGCGCGGGCTTGGCCGACAGGTCGACCTCCACCGGCGTCACCGTCTGGCCGGCCTTGACCTTCAGCGAGCCCTCGACGATCAACCGGTCGCCGTCCTTCAGGCCGCTGGTCACCAGCCACTTGTCGCCCACCGTGCGGTCCACGGTCAGCGGCCGCTGCTCCACCTTGTTGTCGGCCGTCACCACCAGGGCGATGGGCTCGCTCTTGGGGTTGCGCGATACGCCCTGCTGCGGCGCCAGGATGGCGTCGGGCATCACGCCCTGTTCCACCATCGTGCGGACATACATGCCGGGCAGCAGCATTTCCTGCGGGTTGGGGAACATGGCGCGCAGGGTCACGGCACCGGATTCCTGGTCCACCGACACCTCGGCGAACTTCAGTGTGCCGGGGGTGGCGTAGGCGGTGCCGTCCTCCAGCTTCAGGGTCACCTGCGCGTCGGCCTTGCCCAGCCCGCCGGAGACCAGGCGCCGCTTCAGCGACGTCATCTCCGTGCTGGACTGGGTGATGTCGACGTAGATGGGGTCCAGCTGGGTGATGGTGGCCAACGCCGTCGTCTGGTCGGCCGTCACCAAGGCCCCCTCGGTGATGCTGGACCGGCCGATGCGCCCGCTGATGGGGGCGGTGATGCGGGTGTAGTCCAGGTTGACCTTGGCGGCCTTCACCGCCGCCTTGTCGGCGATGATGGTGGCCTGGCCCTGCTGGTAGGCGGCGCGGGCGTCGTCGTAATCCTGCTTGCTGACACCCTCGACCTTCACCAGCTCGCCATAGCGCTCGGCCTTGGATTTCAGGCTGATCAGGTTGGCCTCGGCGTTGGCCAGGGTGCCCTGGGCCTGCTCGTATGCGGCCTCATAGGGCGCCGGGTCGATCTGGTACAGCAGCTGGCCCGCCTGGACCATGGCACCTTCCTCGAACAGGCGCTTCTGGATGATGCCGGCCACCTGCGGCCTCACGTCGGAGATGCGATAGGCACTGGTGCGGCCGGCCAGCTCCGCGCGCAGCGGCACCGCCTGGGTGTGCAGGACGACGAAGCCGACCTGTTGCGGCGGCGGGGCCGCCTGCTCCTGCTTCTTCTCGCAAGCCGTCAAGGCCAGCAGGGCGGCGCCCACGAGGGCCGGAAAACTCAATCGCTTCAACATCTCGGGCGTCATCCTGACGGTTACGGCGGCCACTGCAGCTCACTACCCGCGGTTGCTACACGACCCCTAGAGGCAGAAGCAAGATAGCAAAGTGGCCGATAATTCCGGGATGGATTATCCGAGTTTTGTGGAGAATGCGTGGACGGGTGATCCAGGCCGCGTTGGACCAGCCCTCTTCAGGTCAGGGGATCAGCGACACGTCAGCAAGATACCTCTGCCACCTTCAGGCTGGTCGCCGCCCGCCGGTCCTGCACCCAGCCCAGCAGGGCCAGCAGCAGGCCGCCGGCCGCCACGGCGGCCCCGGCATAGGCCACCGCCTCATAGCCCAGGCCGCCGTCGATCACCAGGCCACCCAGGAAGGCGCCGCCGGCGTTGCCCAGGTTGAAGGCGCCGATGTTGAGGGAGGCCGCCAGGTTGGGCGCGTCGCTGGCCTTTTCCAGCACCCGCATCTGCAGGGGCGGCACCGTGGCGAAGGCGGCCATGCCCCAGACGAACAGGGTGGCGATGGCGGCGATGGAGTTGTGCATGGTGAGGGAGAAACCGGCCAGGACCAGGCCCAGCAGGGCCAGCACCCCCACCAGGGCGGGCATCAGCGCCCGGTCCGCCAACTTGCCGCCCAGCACGTTGCCCAGGGTCAGGCCCAGGCCGAAGACCAGCAGGGCGCTGGTGACGCCGGTGGGCGACAGGCCCGCCGCGTGTTTCAGGATGGGGGTGATGTAGGTGAAGACGACGAACACGCCGCCGAAGCCCAGCACCGTGGTGGCCAGGGCCACCAGCACGGCCGGCCGCTTCAGCACCGCGACCTCCCGCCCCAGGCTGCCCTGTTCCGAGGCGGCAACCGGCGGCACCAGCGCCGCCACCGCCAACGCCGCCGCCAGGCCCAGCCCGGCCACGGCCCAGAAGGTAGCACGCCAGCCGAAATGCTGGCCGATCAGGGTGCCCAGGGGCACGCCCAGGATGTTGGCCAGGGTCAGGCCCGTGAACATCAGGGCGATCGCGCTGGCCCGCCGGTCCGCCGGCACCAGGCTGGCCGCGACGACGGAGCCGATGCCGAAGAAGGACCCGTGGGTGAAGCTGGCGACGATGCGGGCCACCATCAGCATGGTGTAGTTGGCGGACACCGCCGCCATCGCGTTGCCCGCGATGAACAGGACCATGAGGCCGATCAGCAGCGTCTTTCGCGGCAGCCGGCCGGTGGTCAGGGTCAGGATGGGGGCGCCCACCACCACGCCCAGGGCGTAGCCGGAGATGAGCAGGCCCGCCATGGGGATGGAGACGCCCAGGTCCACCGCCACATCGGGCAGCAAACCCATGATGACGAATTCCGTGGTGCCGATGGCGAAGGCCGCGGCGGCCAGGGCAAAGAGGGGAAGCGGCATGGAAAACACTCCGGCCTTATGAAAGGCCGCAGGGGAAAAATCCCGTCGGCGGCCTATCTGTTTCGTGTCGTACCCACCCTCGCCTTTCTCGCGCCTGCGAAAAACGGGACAGTCGCGGAAGCACTCTTCACGTTTTGGAAAGAGTGATTTGGCAACGGCGCCCATTCTTGCCACCCCGGGCCGGTGCTACATCAAAGGCCATGCAAACATTGGCAAAAGGACGCCTACAAATGTTCGACCTGACGAATAAGGATGTGCTGGTCATTGGCGGTTCCTCGGGCATAGGCCTGGCCACGGCGGTCGCCGCCGCCAAGCTGGGCGCCCGGGTCACCATCGCCTCCCGCAATGCCGAAAGGGTGGCGGCGGCGGTGGAGATCATCGGCCATCAGGCCCAGGGCCGCGCGCTGGACACGCTGGATGACGCCGCCGTCGCCGGCTTCTTCCAGAGGGGCAAGACTTACGACCATGTCGTCATCACCGCCTCCAGCACCAGCCGGGGCACGGTGGCGGAGATGCCGCTGGCCGACGCCTACGCCTCGCTGAATTCCAAGTTCTGGGGCGCGTACCGCGTGGCGCGCGCCGCCACGGTGGCCGACGCCATCAACCCCGGCGGTTCGCTGACCTTCGTCACCGGCTACCTCGCCATACGCCCCAAGAAAGGTGCCGCCCTGCAGGCCGCGATCAATGCGGGGCTGGAGGCGCTGGCCAAGGGCTTGGCCCTGGAACTGGCGCCGGTGCGGGTCAACGCCGTCTCCCCCGGCTTCGTCGATACCCCGCTGTGGGGTCACGCCCCGGCGGCGGAAAAGGCCGCCCGCCTGGCCGGCATCGCCAAAGGACTGCCCGCCGGCGTCGCCGGCCAAGGCGAACACCTCGCCGTTCAAATTATCTCAGGAATGGTCAATCCCTACCTGACCGGCAGCGTTACCTATGTGGACGGCGGCGGCGCCCTGGTCTGACCCAACGCCCCCTTTTCCCCTGACAGCCCCTTTCCCCGACAAAGAGAGCAGAACCATGCAGATCGACCTGAAGGGCCAGACGGCCATCGTCACCGGTTCCACCGCCGGCATCGGCTTCGCCATCGCGCTGGGCTTGGCCCAGGCCGGCGCATCCGTCATCCTGAACGGCCGCAGCCAGGCCACCGTCACCGCCGCCGTGGCCAAGCTGAACGAACTGGTACCCGGCGCCGACGCGCGCGGTGTAGCCGCCGACGTCAGCACGGCGGAGGGTGCCGCCGCCCTGGTGGAGGCCGTGCCCCAGGCCGACATCCTGGTGAACAACGCCGGCATCTTCGAGCCCAAGGACTTCTTCGAGACGCCGGACGAGGACTGGACCCGCATGTTCGACGTCAACGTCCTGTCGGGCGTGCGCCTGTCGCGCAGCTACCTCAAGGGCATGCTGGAGCGCAACCAGGGTCGCGTCATCTTCATCTCGTCGGAATCCGGGCTGAACATCCCGGTGGAGATGATCCACTACGGCTTCAGCAAGACGGCCCAGCTGGCGGTGTCGCGCGGCCTGGCCAAGCTGACGCGGGGCAGCAAGGTCACCGTCAACGCCGTCCTGCCCGGCCCCACCCTGTCGGAAGGCGTAGAAGCCATGCTGAAGGACCAGGTGGCCAAGACCGGCAAGCCCATCGAGGAGGTCGGCGCCGATTTCGTCCGCGCCTTCCGCCCGACCTCGCTGATCCAGCGCACGGCGACGGTGGAAGAGGTGGCGAACATGGTGGTCTACGCCTGCTCCCCCCAGGCGTCGGCCACCAATGGGGCCGCCCTGCGCGTGGACGGCGGCGTGGTCGACTTCATCGCCTGATACCGGAAGGTCCATCCCTCATGCGGCGCTTGATTCCCCTGATCCTGGCGGCCGCCCTGGCCGCCAGCCCCGCTGTCTCCACCACGGCGGGGGCCTCCTCCACCGTCGCCCCGGCGGCGGCGGAGCCCATCGGCATCGCGCTGGAGGGATGGCCCTATCCCTTCCCCGTCAGTTATTTCGAGTTCCAGGTGAAGGGGCAGACGCTGCGCCAGGCCTATATGGACGTGGCGCCCGCCGGCAAACCGAATGGCCGCGTGGCCCTGCTGTTCCACGGCCGCAACTTCCCCGCCAGCTATTGGGACAAGGTCATCCGCGCCTTCACCGCTGACGGCTACCGCGTCATCGCCACCGACCAGATCGGCTTCGGCAAATCGTCCAAGCCCGACCTGCCCTACAGCTTCGATTTCTTCGCCGCCAACAGCGCCGCCCTGCTGGACAGTCTGGGCATCAAGCAGGTGGATCTGGTGGGCCATTCCATGGGTGGCATGCTGGCCGCCCGCTTCACCCGCACCTATCCGGAGCGGGTGCGCCGCCTGGTGCTGGAGGCGCCGGTGGGTCTGGAGGATTACCGCCTGACCGTGCCGCCAGTCAGCGACGCCTTCCTCTACGACCGTGAATACGCCCTGACGGCGGACGCCTACCGCGACTTCCTGAAGAACACCTATTCCCTCTCCGTGCCGGTGGCGGAGATCGAGCCCTTCGTCGGCCTGCGCGAGCGGCTGAAGGCCAGCGGCGAGTATCCGCGCTGGGTGACGTCCTTCATCAAGTCCTATCAGATGATCCACGACCAGCCGGTGGTGCACGAATACCCGCTGATCGCCACCCCCACCCTGTTCATCATGGGGTCGGCCGACCACAACGCGCCGGGCAAGCCCTACACCACCAAGAATCTGGGGGCCGGCATGGGCCGCAACGCCGACAACGCCAAGGCCATCGCCGCGTCCATGCTCAACGCCCAGGTGGTGGTGTTCGACGGCGTGGGTCATCTGGTCCACCTGGAACGGCCGGAAGATTTCAACAGGACGGCGCTGGGGTTCCTGGACCGCTAACACCTCAGAGGTCGTCGTAGAGGTTGCCCTCGTCCAGGGGCGGGGCGTGCTGTTTGCCGGGGCGGGCGGGCGCCTGCCTTGCCGCCGCCGCATCCGCGCGCACGGCGGCCAGCGGGCGGTCATCCACCATCACGTCCTCATCCGTGTCCGGGCCGGGGTCGCTCTCCGGCTTGACGCCGGCGTTGCGCAGCCATTCCCCGCACCAGTCGGTGGACAGGGTGGTGGGGAAGACGCCGCCCGGCGCCCGGTCGGTCACCACCGGCGGATAGCGCCGGCACTGTCCCTTGGGCCCCCGCTCCCGCACGCCGCCACCCAGCCAGTGGCGGCAGGTGTAGCAAATCTCGGAACGGCGGACGGCCATGGGACCAGGCTTTCAGCTGCGGATGTCGTGTGCGCCCCTTATACCATGCCCTCGAGCCGGCGATGCAAATGAGGATAAGCCAATGCCCATTTGCGGCGGGCGGTCACGCCAGTATCCGCGTATATGGTTTAAGGCCAACTTTGGAGAGCTTCATGGGCAAGACCAAGTATTCCCTGCGGCCCCGATCTTGGCCAAAATTGATTGCGAACCGTCTCACCAAGAAGCTGTCCGCCTTGGAAACGGAGGCATTTTTCCGCGACCGAGCTACCGACGGTTCACGCGATGCCTTCCTGGCTTTTCTGGATGGCGCTGGGGATGAAAAACCTGCCGCTGGCGATAGCCCTACGGAACCATCGCACTGACATGAGGGGGAGGACAGGTACAAACCCGCCCTCCCCACGCCCATCACGGCACAAATGGATCGACGGTCTGGATCGAGCCGTCGGCGTTGAAGTGCAGCTCGGTCACCTTGACGTTGCGCAGGTGGTTTTTGCCGCTCAGCTGGTTGTCGGCATAGAACAGCCAGGTCTTGCCGCCCCAATCGACGATGGAGTGATGGGTGGTCCAGCCCTGTACCGGCAGCAGGAAATGGCCCTGGTACTTGAAGGGGCCATAGGGGTTGTCGCCGGTGGCGTAGGCCAGGAAGTGGGTGTCGCCGGTGGAATAGGTGAAGTAGTAGGTGCCGCCGCGCTTGTACATCCACGACGCCTCGAAGAAGCGCCGCTCATGGTCGCCGCCCAGCAAGGGCTTGCCGTCCTGGCCCAGGATGACGACGTCGCGCGGCTTTTCCGCGAAGGTCTTCATGTCCGGCGACAGCTTGGCGATCTTGGCGCTGAGCGCGGGCTTGTCGTCCTGCTTCAGGTCGGTGTCGCCGATGCCGGCGTCGTAATGGCCCTTGGCCCACTTCTGCAGCTGGCCGCCCCAGATGCCGCCGAAATACATGTAGCTGCTGCCGTCCGCGTCGGTGAACACGGCGGGGTCGATGGAGAAGCTGCCGGGGATTGGCTTGGGCTCCGCCTTGAAGGGGCCGGTGGGCGAAGTGCCGGTGGCGACGCCGATGTGGAAGACGCCCTTCTTATCCTTGGCGGGGAAATAGAGGTAATAGGTGCCGTTCTTGTACGCGGCATCCGGGGCCCACATGAATTCCTTGGCCCAGGGGACCTGCTCCACCGACAGCGCCACGCCGCCGATGGTCACCTTGCCGCCGATCGCGTCCATGGACAGGACGCGATAGTCGCGCATGGCGTACTGGCTGCCCAGGTCGTCGTCGGGGATGCCGGCATCGATGTCGTGGCTGGGATAGACGTAGATTTTGCCGTCGAACACATGCGCCGAGGGATCGGCCGTGTAAATTTCGGTCACCAGCGGCTGCGACAGGAAATGCTTGCCGTTGAGCGCCACCGGATTCTGGGTGGTCGACTGGGCGGCGGCCTCGGGGGGCTTGTCCTGGGCTGTGGCGACCCCGGCCGCCATGAGCGCGCCCACGACAGGCAGGGTGAAACCGAACAAGCGACGCATGTGTCCTCCCGATATTTTTATGGCCCCTATCCTCGCGGCGGGGCGGCAAGGCCGGAAAGTTACCGCTACCATTGGCCGAACACAAGGGCATCCGCGCGGGCGTCACCTGCGGGCCATGGGCCTGATTTGCCAGCATTGGCTGTGTGGTTTCCCCGCCACTCAACGCAATATGCGGGGGCCAATATGCGGGGGTCGCGCTTGAAGGGCGCCCTTGGCCTCACTAGTCTCTGCACATCTCTTCCGGGCCGCCGCTGGGCGGCGCCGGGCCCAGACATGACGGAAGACGGCTTTGGACATACGCGACGGTTTCATCGGAACGATCGGCCATACCCCCTTGGTCCGGCTGGAAGCGGCCTCCAAGGCGACGGGCTGTGACATCCTGGCCAAGGCCGAGTTCCTGAACCCCGGCGGGTCGGTCAAGGACCGCGCGGCCCTGGCCATCATCCAGGATGCCATCAAGCGCGGCACGCTGAAGCCCGGCGGCACCATCGTCGAAGGCACCGCCGGCAACACCGGCATCGGCCTGGCCCTGGTGGGCAACGCCTGGGGCTTCAAGACCGTCATCGTCATGCCCGAGACGCAGAGCCAGGAAAAGAAGGACATGCTGCGCCTGATCGGCGCCGACCTGCGCCTGGTGCCGGCCGTGCCCTACAAGGACCCGGGCAACTATGTCCATGTCAGCCGCCGCATCGCGGAGGAACTGGCGGCGACGGAGCCCAACGGCGCCGTCTGGGCCAACCAGTTCGACAACCTGGCCAACCGCGAGGGCCACCGCGCCACCACCGGCGTGGAAATCTGGGAACAGACCGGCGGCAAGGTCGATGCTTTCACCTGCGCCGTGGGCACCGGCGGCACGCTGGCCGGCGTGGCCCTGGCCCTGAAGGATCGCAACCCCAACGTTCGCATCGTGATGGCCGACCCGCTGGGCAGCGTGCTGTACAGCTGGAAGAAGACGGGGGAACTGGTGTCCTCCGGCACCTCCATCACCGAGGGTATCGGCCAGGGCCGCGTCACCGCCAACCTGCTGGACGCCCCCATCGACGACGCCGTGCAGATCCCCGATGAGGAAGCCCTGCCCATCATCTTCGACCTGGTGAAGACGCAAGGCCTGGTGGTGGGCGGATCCAGCGGCATCAACGTCGCTGCCGCCATCCGCGTCGCCCGCGACCTCGGCCCCGGCCACACGGTGGTGACGGTGCTGTGCGACTTCGGCACCCGCTACCAGTCCAAGCTGTTCAACCCGGAATTCCTGCGGGAACGGAACCTGCCCGTTCCCGGCTGGCTGTGACCCGGCTGGCTCTGTGATAAGGAGGCGAAGCCCATGACCCCCAGTTCCACGACCCCGGGCGCCCTCGTCAGCACCGACTGGCTGGCCCAGCACCTGAATGACCCGGACATCCGGGTGGTGGACGCCAGCTATCACATGCCGGCCGTGCCGCGCGACGCCCAGGCCGAATTCATCGCCCAGCACATCCCCGGCGCCGTCTTCTTCGACATCGACGGCATCGCCGACAAGACCGTCCCCCTGCCCCACATGCTGCCCACCGCCGAGGTGTTCGCCCAGGCCGTGGCCGACCTGGGCATCGGCCGCGACAGCACCGTCGTCGTCTACGACGTCTATGACCTGTTCAGCGCGGCCCGGGTGTGGTGGACCTTCCGCGTGTTCGGTCACGACAAGGTCTATGTCCTGGACGGCGGCCTGCCCAAATGGCTGGCGGAGGGCCGGCCGGTGGAGGCCGGCCCCGCCCAGCCCAAACCGGCGGGAGAGCCGATCGCCGCCCGCCTGAACCCGGCCCTGGTGCGCGATGCCGACGCCATCCGCGAAAACGTGGACCGCAAGGTGGAGCAGGTGGTGGACGCCCGCTCGCGAGGCCGGTTCGAGGCGACGGCGCCGGAGCCGCGCGCCGGCTTGCGCGGCGGCCACATCCCGGGCAGCCGCAACGTGCCCTTCAACGACCTGATCGCGGGCGGCCGCCTGCGGCCGCCGGATGAACTGGCGGCGCGCTTCCAGGACGCCGGCGTGGACGTGAACCGTCCCTTGGTCACCAGCTGCGGCAGCGGGCTGACCGCCGCCATCCTGGCCCTGGCGCTCTATGAGATCGGCCAGCCTGAGGTCGCCATCTATGACGGGTCATGGACGGAATGGGGCGGCCGGGCGGACCTGCCCGTCGCCACCGGTCCGGCCTGAGGCCGTCCATGAAGCCCGAGACCTGGACGCTGCCGGCCGACCTGCCGGCCGGCAAGCTGCCCGTCACCGTCACCTACCTGGAAATGGCGGAGCCGCCGGCCGGCCCGGCGCGGACGAGGCCCGAGGACGTGGACGGCCCGGTGCATGCCCGGAACTGCCCGCCCGCCTATTACCGCTTCCTCTACGACACGGTGGGGGAGCCGTGGCTGTGGGAATACCGCCGCCGCATGGCGCCGGAGCGCCTGGCCGAGATCCTGGCCGACCCGGCGGTGGAGGTGCACGTCGTCTCCGTCCAGGGCGTACCCGCCGGCTATATCGAGCTGGACGCGGAAAAGCTGGCCAGCGACGCCACCATGGACGTGGCCTATTTCGGCCTGATGCCCTGGGCCATCGGCCGGGGCATCGGCCCCTGGCTGTTGGACTGGGGCGTGCGCCTGGCCTGGACCAAGCCGTCGGTGCGGCGGCTGACCGTCAACACCTGCACCTTCGACCACCCGTCGGCCCTGGGACTGTACCAGCGCGCGGGCTTCAAGGTCCTGCGGACGGAGGACAAGCTGGTGGACGATCCGCGCCTGACCGGCCTGCTGCCCCTGTCGGCCGCCCCGCACATCCCCCTGGCGCGCCGCCCTTAAGTCCCCGCCCTCAAGCCTGCGCCATTTGCCGCATCCCAAGACCCGCAAGGTTGCATGATCGTCCGACGTGCCATCCCCGAAGGGGCGCAACGCGTGCAGTTCTGCGCGCACTCCTGCACAGGAGCCGCCCCGCCACCAGGCAGGGGGAACGGGGCGATGACGACCATGGTGACGACGGCAGAGGCGCCGGCCGGCAAGCTGCCGGTGCTGGTAACCTTCATGGAGATGGCCAAGCGGCCCGGGACGCCGGAATGGCCCATGCCGGAAGGGGTGCACGGTCCGGTATTGGCCCGGCACTGCACCCTGGCCTATTATCGCTTCCTCTACGACACGATCGGCGAGCCATGGCTGTGGGAGATCCGGCGGCGCATGGACCAGGGTGAACTGGCCCGGATGCTGGCCGACCCGCAGGTGGAGGTGCATGTGATCCATGTCGACGGCATGCCCGCCGGCTTTGTGGAACTGGATTGGCGCCTGTTGCCGGCCGATGGCACGGTCGCCATCGACTATCTGGGCCTGATGCCCTGGGCCATTGGCCGGGGCCTGGGGGGCTGGCTGCTGGACTGGGCCGTGCGCCGGGTATGGGAACGCCCGCGCGTCCGCCGCCTGACCATCAACACCTGCAGCTTCGACCACCCCGCGGCATTGCCCCTGTACCAGCGCGCCGGCTTCCGCCGCCTGCGGCAGGAACGCAAGTTCGTCGACGATCCCCGGCGCGCGGGTGTCCTGCCGCTGGGGGCCGCCCCCCACATTCCGCTGGCGCGGCCGGTACCCCCCGCCCCGCCCCTTGCCCCGGCGCCTGACGGCGCACCGCCGCAAGCCGGTGACCCGTCCCGCCGGCCCATGGCCTTCCGCCCCACGGCTGGCAGCCCATGAGTTTGCTGGCGGCTGTGCGTGCGCCTGAGGTGCGATTGGCCTTCCGCGTCACCGTCGCCGGCACGGCGGCGCTGGCCATGGCCCGCCTGTTCAACCTGCCCCAGGGCTACTGGGCCGTCATCACCGCCATCATGGTCATGCAGGCCAGCATCGGCGGCTCATTGAAGGCGGCGCTGGACCGGTTCGCCGGTACCCTGTCCGGGGCCGCGTGGGGTGCCCTGGTCGCCACCTTCGGCCAGCACGACACGCTGTTGCACCTGTGCCTGACCCTGGCCATGGCGCTGGCGCCCCTGGCTTGGCTGGCCGCCCGCTATCCCGTGTGCAAGCTGGCGCCCGTCACCGCCGTCATCGTGCTGCTGACCTCCGGCGGGGGGACGCAGTCGTCCTTCATGCTGGCGCTGGACCGGGTGTTCGAGATCGTCATCGGCAACGTCATCGGCCTGGCCGTGGCCCTGTTCGTGTTTCCCGCCCGCGCCCATGGCGTGGTGCTGGCCACCGCCGCACGGGTGGCCGACCTGTGCGCCGACATGCTGGACGTGCTGCTGGACCCGGACTTGGCCGACGATGTGCGCCAGGGACTGTCCAAGCGCCACGCCCAGCTGTGGGCGGCGCTGCGCCCCCTGGATACGGCGGCGGAAGAGGCGCAGCGGGAACGCCGCACCTGGCTGGGCGATCAGCGTGACCCGGCCCCCCTGGTGCGCACCCTGACGCGCGTGCGCCATGACCTGGTGATGGTGGGCCGCGCCACCAGCAACCGCGCGCCCTCGGGCGTGGCCGCCGCCCAGCGGCTGGAAGGTCCGCAGGCGGAGGTGCGCCGGCAGGGCGTGCTGTTCCTGCGCCACGCCGCCATGGCCTTGCGCGCGCCCTCGGCGCTGCACGGGCAAGGACAGATACCGCCCGTCGAGCCTGTGCAGGCCGCGACCCACGCCTATTTGGACATGGTGCAAACCTTGCGGGCGGAGGGTGTGCTGCGGGAGCTGCCGCGCGGCGTGACGGGACAGATCTACACCCTGTCCTTCGCGCTGGAACAGCTGAGCCAGGATCTGACGGACCTGCATGCCCGGGCGGAGGAGATGATCCCGCCGGCCCGGCATCCGGAAAAGAAGCCGGAGGAAATCGCCGTGCTTGCCGGGGTGGAACCTGTGGCCACCCAGCCGCCGACGACGCCGCAGGATACCCCGTCACCAGGGTAAGGGTCCCCAGCGTGAGGCGGACCAGCGTGGGGCGAGAGCGGGCAAATCCCGCCGTCCCGCCCCGCACCGGAGAGACGCTGGTGGGCTTGATCAGCGGGCGGTGTCGGCCACCTGCTCGGCCGGCAGGGTGGCGAAGTCGCGGGCCACGACCTTCAGGTCATGGATGGTGCGATCATAGCTGTTGGCGATGGCGGCACGGCCGTCGGGCGTCCAGGCGATAACGCTGCGGGCGCTTAGATTGTCCAGGCAGGCCAGGCGGGCCTGGGTGGCCTTGCCATAGGCGCGGACCTCGGCCGTGGCGGCGCTGACCTCGGCGGCCGTGGCGGTGGCGGACAGGTGGTTCACGGGGGCCACGGGAGCCTTGCCGCAGGCGCGCTCAACACCCAGGGATTGGGCGGAGGCAGGAAGTGTGGCGGTGACCATGCCACCCAGGACCAGGGCGGCGAAAACACGGGAAACGGAAGCCATGTTGATCTCTCCGATGGCGAAAGGTTGTGCCTTGACGGTCGCGCCCTCCCCGCGGATTGATTGGCGAAACTGCCATTTCGCATACGCACATTATTTATTGTGCGCCGCGGCAACCGTACGATCGCCGGGTTGGGGTGTCAACAATGACCCGACCATTGATAACGCTATCATCGCCGAACAATTTTGCCCGAACCCCTTGGCTGAAAACAGAATTATCCTTCTGATCTGAATATTTTGCAGCCGCGCATGGCTGCCATGAGCAAAATGACAAAGGCGGCCGGTGACCGGCCGCCTTCGCTGATGAATCGTGAAAGAGACGACGCGGTGGCTAGTCGCCGGATGGCGCCGGGGCCAGGGTCGGGCTAGTGGTGCCGCTATTAGCGGCGACCTTGGCCAGGCAGGCGCTGCGCGCCTTGGCCTTGGCGGCGTAGCTGTTCACCTGGGCCACGAAGGCGTCGCCGTTGATGGACGCCGGCCGCGCGTCCAGGCGCTTCAGCGACAGGGTGGGCGCCGGACCGCAAGGGCTGGCCGCATCCGCGGCCCAAGCGGCGCTACTGGTGACGGTGCCACCGGCCAAGCCGGCCAAGGCAAAAAGGGCGCAAGCAATGGATTTGGACATCGCAGTCATGGGTCATCTCCTTGAAAAAACAAGGCCTTGGTGTCTTCTCGACCCGTACCCGCCCCGGTGCGGTCCGGCCTGTCGCCGGCTTCGTTAATTTCACGTTATAGTGGTTGCGTTATGTAATAACGCTACCTTTGCCTGTTACCGGTGTCAATCACGCCGACGGCAGGGAAGAGGCGCCTTCGCCATAGGGCGACGGGCGCAAAAGGTAGAGGGCTGAACCACTTGCCCACGGCATCGGCGCCTTAAGCGCGATACGTCGGTCACCGGTACGCATAGCTGCCATGCATCAACGCGAACCTGCCACAGGCTGGCCCGCGCGGGGCGGACAGGTACCCTTGCCGTCAGAAGGCTGCGCCGGATCAAGGCGATGGCGGCAAACAAGAAGGGGCGGTGACAATGGGTAAGCGGCATTTCGGCTGGATATTGGCCCTGGGCACGAGCGTGGGGGGCCTGATAGCCGCCGCCCTGCCGGCCCATGCCGGTGATCGTGAAACGGCGCAGGCCACGTTGGACACCCGCGCCGCGGTGGAGCAGCCCAAGATCATCGCCTGGCGCCGCGACATCCATGAACATCCCGAGCTGGGCAACCAAGAGACGCGCACGGCGGCCCTGGTGGCCAAACACCTGAAGAGCCTGGGCCTGGAGGTGCGCACCGGTGTGGCCAAGACCGGCGTGGTGGCCGTGCTGAAGGGCGGCAAGCCCGGCCCCGTGGTGGCCCTGCGCGCCGACATGGACGCCCTGCCGGTGGCGGAGCAGGTGGACGTGCCCTTCGCCTCGAAGGTGAAGACCCAGTACAATGGCCAGGAGGTGGGCGTGATGCACGCTTGCGGCCACGACACCCACGTCGCCATGCTGATGGGCGTGGCCGAGGTGCTGGCCGGCATGAAGGACCAGCTGCCCGGCACAGTGAAGTTCATCTTCCAGCCCGCCGAGGAAGGCCTGCCCAAGGGGGAGGTCGGCGGTGCCGAGCAGATGCTGAAGGAAGGTGCCTTCGATAACCCCAAGCCCGACGCTGTCTTCGGCGTGCACGTCATCTCTACCCTGCATGCCGGCGACGTGGGCTACCGCCCCGGCCCCTTCATGGCGGCGGCGGATGAGTTCGTCATCACCGTGCATGGCAAGCAGAGCCACGGCGCCCTGCCCTGGACCGGCGTGGACCCCATCGTCACCGCCTCTCAGATCGTGCTGGGGATGCAGACCATCGAAAGCCGGCAGATGGAGGTGATCAAGGAACCGTCCATCCTGAGCGTGGGCAGCATCCATGGCGGCAACCGCAACAACATCATCCCCGACACGGTGACCCTGAACGGCACCATCCGCACCTTCGACGAGGGCATGCGCGCCGACATCGACAAGCGGTTGCGCCGCACCGTGGCCGGCATCGCCGAGTCCGCCGGCGCCACCGCCGATGTGGACATCATCAAAGGCTATCCGGTCACCATCAACAACCCCGAACTCACGGCCAAGATCGTCCCCACCCTGCAGCGGGTGGCGGGCAAGGAGCATGTGAAGCTGATCGACAAGGTCACTCCGTCGGAGGACTTCTCCTTCTACGAACAGCAGGTGCCGGGCGTGTACCTGTTCGTGGGCATCACCCCGCCGGAGACGGACCTGTCCAAGGCGGCGTCCAACCACTCGCCCAAGTTTTTCGTGGACGAGTCCGGCCTGATCGTGGGCGCCCGCACCCTGGCCCACCTGACGGTGGATTACCTGTACGGGCTGTAACGCAACGGAGGCATGACGGGATGCGGCGGCGGGGCCGCTTCCCCGGGGGCGGGGGCGGTGCCAAGATGCCCACCTATTTCCGTTTCGATCCCACCGGACCATGTCTGAAGACACAAAAAACCCCGCCACCCTGCTGGTCCATGCCGGCCGCAACCCGCTGGACAATTATGGCGTGGTCAACGTGCCGCCCTATCGCGCCTCCACCATCCTGTTCTCCTGCCTGGATGAGTTGGAGGGGCACGATCCCGAGCATAGGGCGCCGCGCTACGGCCGTCGCTCCACCCCCAGCAGCCTGGCGTTCGAGGACGCGGTGGCGGCGCTGGAGGGCGGGCACCGCGCGGTGGTGGCCAGCTCCGGCCTGGCCGCCGTCACCACCGCCCTGCTGGCCTATGCCAAGGCCGGCGGTCATCTGCTGGTGGCCGACACGGTCTATGGCCCGTCGCGCGATTTCTGCGACAAGGTGCTGACGCGCCTGGGCGTGAGCGTGGAGTATGTCGACCCGCTGATCGGCGCCGACATCCGGCACAAGCTGCGGCCGGAGACCACGGCCATCCTGCTGGAATCCCCCGGATCCCTGACCTTCGAGGTGCAGGACATTCCCGCCATCGCGAAGGCCGCCCATGACAGGGGCGTGGCCGTGCTGGTGGACAGCACGTGGTCGGCCGGCATCTGCAGCAAGCCGCTGGACCTGGGCGCCGACGTCGTTATCCACGCCGCCACCAAGTATTTCGTGGGCCATGCCGACGCGACCGTGGGCGTCATCGTCGGCACGCGCGAGGCTTGGCAGCGGGTGAAGGACACCGCCCTGCAGCTGGGCCAGAACGTGGGCGGCGACGACCTGTATCTGGCCATGCGCGGCATGCGCACCCTGGCCGCCCGCATGGCCCGCCACCAGGAGACGGCACTGGCCATCGCCCGCTGGCTGAAGGGCCGGGACGAGGTGCAGCGCGTGCTGCACCCGGCCTTCGCCGACTGCCCCGGCCATAACATCTGGAAGCGCGACTTCACCGGATCCAGCGGCCTGTTCACGGTGGAACTGAAGAAGCAGCCGCGCGCCGCCGTCGCCGCCCTGGTCGACGGCATGTCCCACTTCGGCATCGGCTTCAGCTGGGGCGGGTTCGAATCCCTGATCCTGCCCACCGACCCGCGCAAGATCCGTACGGCCACGCCCTGGACCGGCACCGGCACCCTGATCCGCCTGCATGCCGGCCTGGAGGACGCCGACGACCTGATCCGCGACCTGGAACGGGGCCTTGCCCGCATGAAGGGAGCCGCCGCGTGAGCATGAGTGCCGACATCGCCTATCCCCTGCCCGCCGCCACCGTCGAGGCGACGCTGGCCGCCATCCGCTTCGACGCCAACGGCCTGGTGCCGGCCATCACCCAGCAGCACGACACGGGTGAGGTGCTGATGATGGCCTGGATGAACCGTGAGTCCGTGGCGGAAACCCTGGCCACCGGCCGCGTCTGTTATTGGTCGCGCTCGCGCCAGTCCTTCTGGCGCAAGGGCGACACCTCGGGCCAGGTGCAGCACCTGCGGGAACTGCGGGTGGATTGCGACGGCGACACCCTGCTGCTGCTGGTCGACCAGGTGGGGGTGGCCTGCCATACCGGCCGCCGGTCCTGCTTCTACCGTTCGGCGACGCCGGACGGGCTGTCCACAATCGCGGATGTGGTCACCGACCCCCTGGACCTGTATCCGCCGCATGGCCACAAACACACAACAACTTAGCTAAAAGTCCAGCAATCGTTTCCTGTTTCCAGTATTGTCCAATTGACGGCGACTGCTTGGTGGCCGACCATTTGGCAGTGGGGTCCGATCCGGTTTTTGGGTGGAACCGGTGGATCCCCCGTGGGGGAAGACGGGTATGACTGGCGCTGTTCAGGGGGCTGGTGGCGAATTGGGATCGTCATCCCCACGCCCCCGTGACTTGGCGCAGGCCGCCACCCTGTTCGCGGCCCCCACCACACCATCGCAGCACGCGGCGGCCTTCCTGGTCGGCCTGGCGATGCTGGCCCTGTTCCTGATTGGCGCCATGGGGGCGAAAACGCCCGTGGGCAACATCCCCGGCCTGCTGCCCGCCTACGCCGTCATCATCCTGGTCACCGACCTGCTGACGTCCTTCCTGATCGCCAGCCAGTTCCTGCTGTCGGGCCACCGCGCGCTGCTGTGGCTGGTGGGTGGCTACGCCTATTCCGGCGCCATGGCCGTGCTGCAGGTGGCGGCCCTGCCCGGCGCCTTCGCGCCCCTGGACCCGGACGGCCCGCTGTCGCAATCGGCGCTGTGGCTGTACACGGCCTGGCACATGGCCTTCCCCTTGGCGGTGCTGGGCTTCGCCCAGCGGCAGCGCCAGGCCCCGCCGCCGGTGGCGGGCGACGCGCGCAAGATGCTGGCGCTGGGTGTTGGGGTGGGTGCCGTGCTGGCGGCCGGCCTCACCCTGGCCGCGGTGCTGTTCTCCGTCGACCGCTGGCTGCCGCGCGTCACCCTGGTCAACACCTACAACAATGACATGGCGGTCAAGGTCATCTACGTGGCCATGCTGCTGATCAACTTCTGCACACCGGCCATTCTGGCGACGGTGACCAAGGTCCGCACGGTGGGCCATCTGGGGCTGTTGATTTCCACCGTCGCCCTGGCGATGGACACGCTGCTGAACGGCCTGGGTCTGGCGCGCTTCACCTTGGGCTGGTTCCTGGCCCGCGCCGATGGCGCCATCGCCTCCAGCGTCGTGCTGCTGCTGCTGTTGGCGGAAATGGTCGCCCTGTATCGCCGCGTCCACCTGATGAACGGGCAGCTGAACGCCCAGCGCGAGCGTCTGCTGGCCCTGACCGGCGACCTGGACCGCGCCCGGCGCACGGCGGAAGAGGCCCGGCAGGTGGCGGAGCGGGCCAACGCCGCCAAGTCTGACTTCCTGGCCAACATGAGCCACGAAATCCGCACCCCCATGAACGGTGTCACCGGCATGGCACAAATACTGCTGGACACACCGCTGACCACCCAGCAACGCGGATATGCCGAAATCATCCGCGACAACGCCGACGCCCTGCTGGGGGTCATCAACGACATCCTGGACATCTCGAAGCTGGAGGCGGGCAAGGTCAGCCTGGAACGCATCCAGTTCAACCTGGATGAGCTGGTGGACGGTGTCCTGTCCATCCTAGGGCCCAAGGCCCGCGACAAGGGGCTGGAGATTGGCGCCCTGGTGCATGAAGGCGCCATGGGCATGTGGTGGGGCGACCCCACCCGCGTGCGCCAAGTGCTGCTGAACCTGGTGGGCAACGCCATCAAGTTCACGGCCAAGGGCGCCGTGTCGGTGGACATCAAGCTGCTGGGCGACGGACCCGTACTGCCGGAACAGACGCGCCGCCTGCGCGTCACTGTGCAGGACACCGGTATCGGCATCGACCCGGCGAAGGCGGGCAGGCTGTTCCAGATGTTCGAGCAGGCCGACAGCTCCATCACCCGCCGCTTCGGCGGCACCGGCCTGGGCCTGGCCATCAGCCGCCAGCTGGTGGAGTTGATGGGGGGCGCCATAGGGGTGGAGAGCACGCCCGGGGAGGGTGCCACCTTCTGGTTCGACATCCCGTTGGAACGGGCGGTGGCGCCCAGCCGCACGGTCCAGCCCCTGGGTGACCGCCTGCGCGGCCGCCGCGCCCTGGTGGTGGACGACACCCCCGTCAACCGCCTTATCCTGGTGCATCATTTGATGACCTGCGGCATGACGGTGGATGAGGCCTCGGGCGGGATTCAGGCCCGCAACCATCTGCTGCGAACCATGGCGGTGATGGACGGAACCCTGGACGGCGCGTGCACGGATGGCGGTCAGGCCGCCCTGCCGGATGTCATCCTGATCGACCACCACATGCCTGAGCTGGACGGGCCCGGCCTGGCCGCCTGGATCCGGGCGGAACCGCGCCTGGCCGGCGTGCGCCTGTTGCTGGCCAGCTCACTGGAAGCGCCCGCGACGGGGGACGGCGCCCGCGAAAGCCTGTTCGACGCCGTGGTGCCCAAGCCCATCCGCCGGCCCCAGCTGCTGGAGGCACTGGCCAAGGCCTGCGGCCTGCGCGTCGACCTGGCGGAGACCGCCCCGCCCCGCCCCGCCACGGCCGCCACCCCGGCGGGCGCCACCAAGCCCCGCATCCTGGTGGTGGAGGACAACCTCACCAACCAGACCATCGCCTCGGTCCTGCTGGAAAAGGCGGGATACCACGTGCAGATCGCAGAGGATGGGGCGCAGGCTGTGCGCGCCTGCCTGCAAACCCGTTTCGACCTGGTGCTGATGGACGTGCAGATGCCCGTCATGGACGGCATCGAGGCAACCCGCCGCATCCGCGCCGTGGACGTGCGCGTGCCGCAGATGCCCATCATCGCCATGACCGCCAATGCCATGGCCGGCATGCGCGAGGAATACCTGGCCGCAGGGATGGACGACTATGTATCCAAGCCGTTCAAGTCCGATCGCTTCCTGGAAACGGTGGGCCGCTGGCTGGCGGAGCGCGCGCCCCAGCCGGCGACCGAACCGGACGCGGCCACCCTATTGCTGGAACCCCGGGTCCTGGCGCGGCTGGAACGGACGGTGCCGCCAACGGACTTCCGCGCCTTGGTCGACGGCATCGTCAGCCGCGGCCGTGGCCGGCTGGATGCCGTCCTGGACCTGAGCGCCGCCCACGCCACCGGGGCGCTGCGCGAAGCCACGCGCGACCTGGCGGTGATGGCCGACAGCTGCGGCCTGGTGCTGCTGGCCCGCCAGGCACGCCTGCTGGGCGACAGCCTGGCCCAGTCGGGCAGTGGGGCAAACGGTGGGACGGACGGTGGGGCGGACGTGGAGGAGCAGCTGCGGGCCCTGGCCGACCTGGGCCACCGCTCCTGGGATGCGCTGCGCCAACGCTTCCTGGGTTTGGACGTGGCGTAGACTTCCCCCAAATCCCCCTTGGCCTTGGCCTGTGCTATCGCCATGAAAAAAGGCGGCCCCCGGATGGGGACCGCCTTGCCAGAGGTGCGCGAAGCGCCCGGATCAGAACCGGAACTTGCTCACGAAGCGGGCGTCATAACCGATGAAGCCACGACGGTCTTCGCCGCCCAGCTCCAACGCGATGTCGGAGTAGCGGTTGCCGCCCTGCACCGTGATGCGGGCGATGGGGCCGCCGCCGACCACGGACTGCGGCATCAGGGTGAAGCTGGACCCACCGGCGAAACTGGCGGTGGTGTCGCCCGGGCCATCGCCGAACACCTGCTTCCACCCCACGGTCAGGGAGGGCTTCCACTGGAAATCCCCGCCCAGCTGGGTCCCGAAGGTCAAGGCGGCCTCGGCGTTGCCCTGCTGGCCGGTGCGCTCGTCGATCTTCAGGTTGAAGCCGTCGCTGCCGCCGCTTTCCTGGTGGGCGCCATCGGATAGCACGAAATAGTCCAGCGAGGCGGTGGGCCGCACGAACATGAAGCCCAGCGACTGCTCATACCCCAGGCCGAAATGGGCATCGCCCAAATAGCCCGACCAGTGGGCGTTGGCGTCGCGCTCGAACGCGGCGCCCTCATCGTCGGTGCCGGTGAAGACGCGCTTGCTGGAGAACCGGATATAGCCGGCGTTCAGGCTGGCGCTGGCCATCAGCCCACCATACCGGTCGCGCCAGTAGGCGCCGCCGGTGAAGACTTCGCCCTTCACCTGGTTGCCGCTGGAGGCGTCCGGATCGTTGACGGCGGTGATCATATAGGAGGAGGACAGGCCGACGATGCCGACATTCTCCACCGACTTCTCATAACCGCCCATCAGCGCCACGCCATTGCCGTTGTAGCCGGGGCCCTCGCCCCGGTTCTGCGACACGGCGAAACCCAGCTCCTGCACCCAAGCGCCGCGCTTCTCATCCTTCATGGCCACGGTGGGGTCGGATTCGGTACGGGCCAGCGCCATCATGCCGCGGTTCAGCAGCTGGAAGGGGCCGCCGTTGTAGTCGGGCAGCATCTTCTCATAGAGGCTGCCGAAGGAGCTGGCGCTGGTGGCGTTGAAGAAGGCCTCGCCGATCTGCGTATCCTTGTCGAAGGCCCCGTAGACGGCGTTGAACGCGCCGGCGCCCACGGTAATGCCCGCCTCGGCCGCCGTCCGACGCGCCACATTCACCGTCACGGTACCGGCGGTGGTGTCGGTGGCGACGTTGGCCTTGTACCAGTAGGACACGTCGCCCAGCAGCGACTGGTCGGTGCTGCCCACGCTCAGGCTGCTGGCCTTGATGACGGTGAAACTGTTGCTGTCGGTGACCTTGCTCTTGAAGATCAGGCCGATCTTGGTGCCCGACGCCAGCGAAGCGGCGCCGGAAACGTTGAACAGGGTGTTGGTGTTGTTGACCGGGTCGGCGGTGAAGTCGATCTCGCCGCTGGACCCCACGGTCAGAGAGCGCATGGTGATGGTGCTGGTGCTGCTGTTGCGCAGCTTGCCGTTGGTGACCGTGGCGGCCAGGGTGCCGTCGCTGGTCAGGGCGCCGGCGTAGACGGCGCCGCCGTCGATGGTCAGCGTGTTGGTGCCGCTGCCGAAGGACAACGCGCCCGTGACCTTGCCCCCCGTCAGGTTGACGGTTGCATCGCCCGAACCCAGCAAAATGTCGCCGGTGATGGTGCCGCTGCTGGTGATGGTGACGCCGACGGTGTTCGCCCGCAGGTCCAGCGCTGTGGCCGTGCCGGTGATGCCGGTGTTGTCCGTGGATTTCGTGACGGTGGCCAGGATAGTGCCACTGTTGTTGATCTGCGTGACGGTGCCGCTCGCATCCTTGATGGCGATCGCGTTGCTGGCCACCGAGGTCGTGGCGCCGGCATAGCCGGTGGCGTAAGCCGCGACCGTGCCGGTGATGTTGATGCTGTTGACAGTGGCGCCACTGGCGATGGAGATGGCGGTCGCCGTCGAGGACTGGGACGACACCGTGGTGCTGATGGTGCCGGAAATGGCGATGTCGGTGACGGTGGCGCCCGAGCCGATTAGGATGCCGGTGGAATCCGCCTTGTAGGACAGGCTGGTCAGGGTGCCCGACAGACTGAGGCCGCCCAGGACGTTGACAGTCCCGCCCTGGCCGCCGATCTGAATGCCCGTGGTGCTGAAGCCGTCGTAGACGCCGTTGGCCACGATGCCGCCCGCCAGAACCAGGCCGCGGGTGTTGTCGGGATAGGTGCCCAGGGTGATGTTGTCGGTGGCGTCGCCGACCACCAGGGCCGGGGCCGAACCATAGGACGTGAGCGAGCCCGTCGATTCCAAGTAAAGGCCGCCCGTTATCGTCTGGGCGATGCGGAAGGCGGCGCCGCCCTGCAACTCGTCATTGGCGGTCAGCGCCGCGAAGCCGGCCGTGGTGGTGGGCCGCGTGGTCGACAAATAGCCGGTGGAGGTGACGCTGCCCGTGACGTCTATCGCCCCTTCCATGACCCCGTCGACGGCCACACCGACCGACCCGGTGCCCAGCGCGCTGACCGTGCCGGAAATGACCAGGCCCCCCACGGTGTGCCCAGTGTACTGGATGCCATATGAGTTGTTGCCCGTCACCGACACCGTGCCGCTCATCGTCACGCTGCCGTCCATGTCGGACGCGACCCGGATGCCGGCGCTGTCGTTGCCGCGCACCGTCAGGGTGGCCGAGGTGTTGATGTCGCCCGTGAACACCCCCGTGCCGGTGACCCAGATGCCATTGCGCCCCTCGGCCGAGGTCAGCGGGATGGTGGAGCTGACGCTGCTGTCGGTCAGCGTCAGGGTGCCGCTGAGGCTGACGCTGCCGGTGGTGCCGCCCTTCACCAGGATGCCGGTGGTGTCATCGCCGCCGGTGATGGAGATGGTGCCGGAACTGCTGACCGAGTTGTTGCTGTCCAGCGTCACCGCGGCGCCACTGGATGGGCTGACCGTCCCCGTGATGGTCAGATCGCCGGCGGAAGAGGTCGCCACACCGGTGGTCCGGGTGTCGGAAATCGTCGTCGCCGCGTGAAGGTCGGTCAGGGCGGCGAGGCACAGGGGTGCTGCGGCCACTGGCGCGAGAAGGCGCTTCATTTGCTGAAAAATCCTGCCTGTTCAGACGAATAACGGACATTTGGCCGGTGTACCGGCGGGAAGGGACGGAACTGGCCGGGTTGTAGCGGCCGGATTGTGGGCGGGGGATTGCGGCCCATACGGACCGGGTTACACGGCCCGGTCGTCCAAACCCGGCGCGCCATTTCGAGAAAAATTCCCGCCGTCACGGTGATCGGCCAATTTGCCGCAGCCCTACCCGCGCCTATCCTTCCGAACGGCGGGACGCGATGGGCCTGGGATATTTGCAACTGGCGGCGGCGCGGAGACCTGGCGTAGAGTTCCCGCGCCCCAGCCTGCCGGAACGCGAGCGCATGAAGGAACTACGCTGCATCGTCTTCACCGACCGCGAGGTGGTGAGCGCCATCACCGAACGGCGGCGCAAGCTGAACGACGCCTTCCCCGACGGGGATGTCACCAGCCTGGAGTACACGGTCAACCGCGGCGTCAGCGCCCGCCTGTCCGTGACCCTGAACGGCGCCGCCAACGACGTCACCATTCCGGAACAGGAGCTGCAGGCGGCCCTGGTGGGCTATTGCATGTCCCGCAACGTTCCGCTGCCCGTCGTGGCCGACAAGGCCCTGTACGTCATCAAGGGACGGGCCACCCTGATGATCACCATGAATTTCAAGAAGCCGGCGCGCCTGGTCGTTTTGGGCGTGGAATGACCCCAGCGAATCCCCAGGCCTGAGCGCGAAATGAAAAAGGGCGGCCCGCTGGGGACCGCCCTTTTCCTTGTGCCCGCCGCTGTCCGGGACCGGGGCGGCGGGAGGGGGATCGGGTGGCCTTTTGCCACGCCGCCGCCCGCCCCGCCGTCACCGATTAGAACAGCTTCAGGATGGCCTGCTGGCTCTGGTTCGCCAGCGACAGGGTGGTGACACCCAGCGACTGGCGCGTCTGCAGGGTCAGCAACTCGGCGCCGGCTTGGTTCTGGTCGACCTGCACCAGGCTGTCCGCACCGTCCGACAGGACGTTGTTGAAGGCGTCGGTGAAGTCGGACCGGGTCTGGATGACGTTCAGGTTGGTGCTGAGCGTCTGGCCAGCGGACCGCAGCTGGGTGGTGGCGTAGGTCAGCTGGGCCACGGCGGCGTCGATGTCCGACCGGTCCAGGAAGTCGTTCTGGGCATAGTCGAGACGCAGGCCCTGGCCGTCGGTGGTGACGTTGGTGGACTTGACGCTCAACGAGTTGGTGTTGGTCTCGTTGAACTGCACCAGAAGATCGTTCTGGGTGTTGGCCGGCGTCTGCTGCGACGTCGTCATGTTGGCGGAGCGGTTGGCCGAAGCCGCCTGCATGATCTTCGTCGAGTCGACGTTGATGCGCACCGTGCCGGTGGTGAAGGACATGGCATTTTCGCCGTCCGTCAGCTTGCCGCTGCCCCGATCATTGGCGCCCGACCGGGTGATGGACACACCGTTCAGGTCGGTAGCCGTGACGGCCAGATCCACATCCTTCTCGATGGTGGAGGTGCCGTTGCCCGCGGTGCCCAGTCCTTCCAACGTGGAACGGTCGACGGTGAAGGACACGACCGAGCCCGAGGAGAAGGACACGGAGATGTCCTTGGTCAGGGCGTTGACGGTCGAACTGCCCAGCGTGAAGCTGTTGGACGTGCCATAGGGGCTGGCCGCGGTAATCTGGAAGGTGCCGGGCGTCGAGGAACTGACGGTGAAGCCTGAGATCGAGCTGCCCGGGACGGAGATGGAGTTGGTGATGAGGTTCTGCAGGTTGGTCGCGATGGCGGTCTGGCGCAACGTGGGCGACGGGTTGGCCACGTCACCGGCCGAGGCGGTGTAGCTGAACGTCCGGCCATTGATGGTGACGTTGAAGGTATCGCCCTCGTCAATGTTGCCGGTGATGTTCACCTGCGATATCTGCGGCGTGCCCGAGGTGCCGGCGCTCACCAGGCTGTTGGTGGCGCTCTGGGTGTTGTCGAAGAAGGTGATGGACCGGGACTCGCCGCCTTCGGTGACCACGGCCGTGCGGGTCTGTCCCACGGCGCCACGGATTTCGATCGACACGTCGGAGAAGTTGCCGGCCGTGCTGCTGAGCTTGCCGGACACCTTCAGGCCGAACAGGCCGCGGGCGTCTTCCGCAGAGGCGATGTCGCCGGCGTTGCCGGAGATGTCGCCCGTGCCGGATACGCGGATGGAATAGGTGTCCGAGGTGGTGACGTTGGTCACGCGGCTGTTGGACAGGCCGGTGATGGAGTTCACCGTGGACCGCGACGTGGAGGTGGCGTCGAAGGTCTGGCCGCTGCCGGCCAGCAGGTTCTTGCCGCCGTAGCCGCTGTCGGCGGCCAGCTTGTCGATCTGGTCCTTGATGTCATTGAACTGGGCGGCCAGCGACTTGCGGGTGGCGATCGAGCCGGGGTCGTTGCCCAGGTTGGAATAGGCCGAGGTCGTCAGGCCCTTGGCCTGGTCGATCAGCTTCTGGATGGAGGTGATGCCCTGGTTGCCCGCCTTGATGGTGCTGATGGCCTGGCCCATCGCGTCCTTCAGGGTGGACAGGTCGCTGGCACGCTGGTTCAGCCCCTGGGCCGCGAAGAAGGCCGTGGGGCCGTCCAGCGCGCTATTGACCTTGTTGCCCGTGGACAGTTGCGCCTGGAGCTTGTCGATCGAGCTGTTGGTGTTCTGCAGCAACAGCAGGTTGGAACGCATTGCCGAAGAGAGGGCGACTTGAGAGGACATCATTTATCTCCTTTTGAGCTGCCGGAGGGCGGCCGTTTGGGCCGGTCTGATCCTTCTGGCGAGAGCAAGCTGCTGGTCCCATGCCATCGAAGAGCACCACCCGCCCGCTGCCGGGGGGGCCTAAGTCCCCGTCTCCGGGCGGCAACCCGTTCCCTGCCGGGATGGCGGGACGGATTGGTCCGGGGTTGCCCGGGGGCGCTACGCTGGTATGGACGCCATCAACCTCCTCTGATGGACGGTTAAGTTCGTCCGCTTAACCGCAGAAACCGTGCCAACAGCCCACGGCGATGTTTACACGTCTGTAAATAAAGGGATTTTCAGGCGCTGGGCGGCTGGCCGCGACAGGAATGCGAACAATTGGGGCGGTCGGAATTTCCCGCCGCCCGGTCAAAATTGCCGGGTGACGCGGCCCAAGGCGGCCGGGATTTCCTGGTTGCCGGCCCGAAATTGGCCCCGCCTGCGCCCCGCCGGGCCCCGGAATGCCCCTGCCCTGGGGCCTGCGGGCTGACACCGGCCGCCGCCATGGCGCTTTTTGCCGGGCACCGCACCACTCTTTCGTGCGTTGGGGGGCCAGGATTTCAGCTGAAAAGCCGGGCACAAGGCGGGGCAGGGTTGCCGCGCGCCCGGCCGCTTTCCTGATTGACCATGGCCCCGCGAACCGCGTAAACCCTAGCTCGCGATGGTTTCGGGGCGTAGCGCAGTCTGGTAGCGCGACGGTTTTGGGAACCGTAGGCCCCCGGTTCGAATCCGGGCGCCCCGACCATCGCCCGGACCGGCGCCGGAATGGCGACGGCAGGCAACAGGTGTTTCGTTCAACCGGGGACGTTCCAGAGATGCAGGTTCGTATCTATCAGCCGGCCAAGACGGCCATGCAGTCCGGCCGGGCCAAGACCCATGCGTGGATTCTGGAATATGAACTGGCCACCCCCCGCCGGCCGGAGCCGCTGATGGGCTGGACCAGCTCGGGCGACACCCTGAACCAGGTGAAGCTGACGTTCGACAGTGCCGAAGAGGCCATCGCCTACGCGACCCGCAAGGGGTGGGCCTACGAGGTCATCACCCACAACGACCGCATCGTCCGGCCGAAGAACTACGCCGACAACTTCCGCACCGACCGCCCCCGCGTCGGCCGCTTCTGATCCCTTCCTGATATTGGGCGCCCCGGCCCTCGGGCCCGGGGCCGCCTCCGGGCCCCATAGCTCAGTTGGATAGAGCAACCGCCTTCTAAGCGGTAGGTCGCTGGTTCGAATCCAGCTGGGGTCGCCAACCCGCCGGACCCGCCTTGTGGGAGGCAGCATAGTTTGGCCTTTTTCGGCCATAGTCTGCCTCGAAATGCACCACAGTTTGGCGTCTGTCTTGTAAAAAAGCCTGCCATGGATCGTCCGTGGCAGGCTTTTTGTCTTTTAACACTATGATAACTTAGGGTTCCTCCGTCTTCAGACCGTGGCGCCCGAACTTAGCCAAGGCTCACGACGATCTTCCCTTTCGCGTCACCCGATTCCATGAGGCTGTGAGCCTCGCGAATATCGTCGAAGCCGAACACATGGGCCGGCGTTGCGTGATAGGCGCCTGAGGTCGCCTTATCGATGAGCGACTGGAACGGAACCTCCGATAGAGGAAATTCAGATCCGCCCAGGACGAGGGCACTTGCAAAGACGCTCAGTCGCCGCCCGCTCGGGATGTTGAATACCGGCTGTAAGCTGAGTGGTTCTCCACCGCCCAAGAAGCCGATGAGGCATACCTCGCCGTCCCGCTTCAGCATGGCCAGCGAGTCCAGCACGGTCGAGTTCCCCACGATATCGAGGACGGCATCGACGCCGTCCTTATGTTCCCGACGCAAGGTGGTTGATAGTTCCGGCCCCTCGATCATGGCAGCGTGAGCGCCGGCGGCCTCGATCAGGCCTGCGCGCGCGTATCGCCGTGTCGTGCCGATTGCCAGCACACCCAGGTCGGCGGCGATGTTAACCGCCGCCTGGCCGAGCGCCGAGGTTGCGCCGCGGATGACCAGTGTCTGCCCGCGCTTGAGCTTCAGGATGCTGATGATCGCCGACCACGCCGTCGCGTAGGACTCCGGCAACGCTGCGAGATCTTCCCAGGACAGGTCGGTTTCGACCGCGACGACGTTACTTACGGGAACAAGGGTAAGCTCGGCATAGCTGCCGTTTAGGCTTCGCCCCATCCCGCCGACGAGGCCGACGACGGTCTGACCTGGGCGGAATTGGCCCGACGGATCAGACCTGACGAGACCGGCGCACTCAATGCCGCTGATCTCCGCAACCTCGCCCCATGCCCCGCGCCGGAAGTAGATTTCCGCGTGGTTGAGGCCGAAGGCCTTGACCTCGATGAGGACGTGACCGGCCCGCGCCACCGGATCGGGCCGCTCCTCGATCGCCAAAACCTCCGGCCCACCATATTGCTTGATTACGATCGCCTGCATGTCCCGGTCCTCCCTGTTCGCGAGTGAGCACCAAGATAGAACCGGGCTGCGCCAATAGATTTTACAAAGTTTCGTCCATGATTGTAGATTGAACCATGCCACGCGCCATGACCTTAACCCAGCTTCGAGTGCTCGACGCCGTAGCGGCGGAGGGTTCTCTGCAGGCGGCGGCGGCGCGCCTCGGTCGTACCCATCCGACCCTACACACCGCGATCGCCAACATTGAACGGGAGATCGGATTCACCCTGTTCGACCGGAGCGGCTATAGGTTGACGCTCACCCCCGCAGGCGCCGCCTTCCTGGCCCGCGCTCAACGGGTGCTGGTCGAAGTGGACGGGCTGCTTGTCTATGCCGACCACGTGGCTGCGGGCGACGAGATCGAACTGACCGTCGTCATCGGCGACCTGACGCCGTTGCCCCCCATGCTGGAGCTGTTGAAGGACTTTTTTGCGGGACACCCGCAGACTCGCCTCAATCTGCGGTTCGAGACGCTATCGGCCCCTTGGGAGCTGCTCGAAAATGGCCGTGCCGATTTGATCCTGCATCACGTCGAACAGGGCGACACTCGCTTCGAAACCCTCCCGCTTCGCCGGGTCAAACTGATCCCCGTCGTGGCGCCGGGCTTCCTGACCTTTCCAGCCCAGGCGGCGACGGTCGAGCGCATGCGAGACTTCACCCAGTGCGTCATCCGCGACAGCGCGGTTATGCCCGCCGATCGGGAGTACTTCATGATCGACGGCGCCAGAACCTGCACGGTAACCGACCAAATCATGAAGCGTGAGGTCATCCTGCAGGGCCTGGGCTGGGGACATATGCCCGATTACCTGGTGGCCGAGGATATTAGGCAGGGCCGGCTTCAATCCATCGCGAACTCAGTGTTCCGAGGTGGCTCAGTCGACATCGTCGCAGCGCGCAAAGCTGGCAATACGCCCGGACCAATCGCCGCCGCCTTGTGGAGCGCGATGGCCCGGCCACCAAGTCAGCTCTTCGCTCAAGTGGACACCCCCGCATAGCCGGTGCCACGGGTCCCGTCGTTTCCGACGATGGCGATGACGCCCCCCATGGTGCATCCACAGGGCAGACGCGCGCCAGCCCATGCTTGCAAAGAGACCGGTGGTGGAGTTACTGAGAATGACTCGCACTTCTCAACTGGGCCGCACCATGGTCAGACCGCGTCACCTTCTCGCCGCCGCCCTCCTGCTGCTGGGCTTGGCCGCCGCCCTGCCCGCCCGGGCGGCGGAACCGGCCACGGCGCAGACCATCTGGCGGCTGCTGGACTATGTGGCGGTGGATTACGCCGGCGCCGTGACCGACGGCCGGGTGACCAGCGAGAGCGAATATGCCGAACAGGCGGAGTTCGCGGCCAGCGCGCGGGAGCGGATGGCCGAGCTGCCGCCCACCCCCACCCTGCCCCGGTTGCAGGCCCAGGCCGACGCGCTGAAGGCCGCCATCGCCGCCAAGGCGTCCCCGGTCGAGGTGGCGGGCCTGGCCCGCGCCCTGGGCCGGGATCTGCTGGCCGCCTACCCCGTGCCGCTGGCGCCCACCACCCCGCCGGATCTGGCGCGGGGCCGGGCCCTTTACGCCGAGAATTGCGCCGCCTGCCACGGCGCCACCGGCCATGGTGACGGCCCGGTGGGCGTCACGCTGGACCCCAGGCCCGTGGCGTTCAGCGACGCCGAGCGCGCACGGCAGCGCAGCGTCTTCGCCCTGGAACAGGTGATAGAGCAGGGGCTGGACGGCACGCCCATGGTCAGCTTCGCCCACCTGCCGGCCGACGACCGCTGGGCCCTGGCCTTCATCGCCGGCGGCTTCGCCTACACGCCCGGCGACATCCAGGCGGGCGAGGCGCTGTGGCGCGCGCGGCCGGACCTGCACGCCCTTTTTCCCAATCTTGAGGCCCTCACCCAGGCCTCGCAGGCCGCCCTGGAGGAAAAGGTGGGCACCAGCGACGCCCAGGCGCTGCTGGCCTACCTGCGCGCCCATCCCGACGCGGTCATGCCCAAGGCCAACGACAGCCTGACCATCGCGCGCGCCAAGCTGGGCTTGGCCGTGAAGGCCTATGAGGCCGGCGACGCCAAGGCGGCGGGCGACCTGGCCCTGGCCGCCTACCTCGACGGGTTCGAGCCGGTGGAGCCCATCCTGAAGGCGCGCGACGGCGGCCTGATGACCCGTGTGGAAAGCGCCATGGGCGCCTTCCGCGGCGTCATCAGCCAAGGCCGGCCGGCGGACGAGGTGCGCGCCCAGGCCCAGGCCATCACCGGACTGCTGACCGAGGCGGAGCATGCGCTCTCGCCAGCCGCCGCCAGCGACGCCTCCACCTTCGTCGGCGCCTTCACCATCCTGCTGCGCGAAGGGCTGGAGGCCTTGCTGATCGTGGTGGCGATGATCGCCTTCCTGCGCAAAGCCGGGCGCGCGGATGTGCTGCGCCATGTCCACCTGGGCTGGACCACCGCCCTGGCTGCCGGCCTGGCGACGTGGGCCGCGGCGACTTACCTGGTGTCCATCAGCGGCGCCAGCCGGGAACTGACGGAGGGCCTGGGCTCGGTGTTCGCCGCCCTGGTGCTGCTGTCGGTGGGCGTGTGGATGCACGGCAAGTCCCAGGCCGGCGCCTGGCAGCTGTACATCAAGGAGAAGCTGTCCCACGCCCTGTCGCGGCAGTCGGCCTGGTTCCTGTTCCTGCTGACCTTCGTGGTGGTCTATCGCGAGGTGTTCGAGACCATCCTGTTCTACATGGCGCTGTGGGCGGAGGGGGCGCACATGGCCGTGCTGGCCGGCGCCGGGGCGGCCGTGCTGCTGCTGGCCGCCATCGCCTGGGGGCTGCTGCGCTACAGCCGCCGCCTGCCCATCGGCGCCTTCTTCGCCTGGAGTTCCGGGCTGATGGCCGTGCTGGCCGTGGTGCTGGCCGGCAAGGGCGTGAAGGCCCTGCAGGAAGCCGGCTGGCTGGACGTCATCCCCCTGGCCCATGTGCCCAGCGTGGAGATCGTGGGGCTGTTCCCCACGGCGCAAACCGTGGCGGCGCAAGCGGTCATGGCCGCCGCGCTCGCCGCCGGCTTCGCGTATAATGCCCTGCGGGCCGGCCGGAAAGCCTAAGGCTTTCCCCCTCAAGCGCCGGGCGGCGGGTTACGGCTTCGCCCCCTGGCGGGCCAGCCAGCGTCCCATCTGGTCGTGCAGGATGTCCATGGGCATGGGGCCGTCGTCCAGCAGGGCGTCGTGGAAGGCGCGGATGTCGAAGCGGGCGCCCAGCGCCTGCTCCGCCCGCTGGCGTTCCGCCAGGAACTTCAGCTCGCCCACCTTGTAGGCCAGGGCCTGGGCCGGCCAGGCGATGTAGCGCTGCGTCTCGCCCAGCACCACGCGTTCCGGCAGGGCGGTGTTGTCGCGCAGGCAACTGGCGGCCTGATCGGCGCTCCACCCCTTCCAATGGATGCCCACGTCCATCATCAGGCGGCAGGCGCGCCACATGTCGAAGGACAGCCGGCCGAAACGTTCGTAGTCCGTGCGGTAGACGCCCATGTCCTCGCCCAACTGCTCGGCATACAGCGCCCAGCCCTCGATGAAGGCGGTGGGTTCGTCCTTGCGGCGGAAGGCCGGCAGATCCGTGCGCTCCTGCCCCAGGGCGATCTGCAGGTGGTGGCCGGGCACGCCCTCATGCAGGATCCAGGACGGCAGGCCGAACAGCGGGTCGCCGAAGGATTGGGCACCCACCACCACGCGGCCGGGCACGCCCTTCACCGGGTCGCCCAGGTCATAGCCGCTGGACGAGCCCTCCTGCTCCGGCGGCTTCTGCCGGATGGTCCAGGTCAGGCGCGGCAGCTTGCCGAACCACAGGGGGAGCAGGCCGTCGATGCGCTTGCCGATCTCGCTGGCCTTTTCCACGTACGTTGCCAAATCCGGGGCGTAGAACTGTTTGTCCGTACGCAGCTTGGCGATGAACTCGGGCAATGTGCCGGTGAAGCCGGTGGCCCGCATCGCGGCCTCCATCTCCCCCCGGATGCGCGCCACCTCCCGCTCCCCCAGCGCGAATACGGCGTCGGGCGTCAAGTCGGTGGTGGTGGAGCGTCGCACGGCGTAGGCGTAGTACTCGCGCCCATCCGGCAGGCTGCTGGCCCCCAGCGTGTCGCGCGCATGGGGCACGTAGTCCTGCTCGAAGAAGACCACCAGCTTCGCCTGCGCCGGCTTCACCGCCTGGGTCACCGCCGCCAGGGCATCGGCACGCAGGGCCGCCTGACGGTCTGCCGGGATGGTGGCGGGCAGGACCTTCAGCGGCCCCAGCAGGGGGCTGGCCTCCGCCGGCTGGTCAGCCGCGATCTTCAGGATGTTGAGGACGGAGGTGGCGGTGGGGCGCGGCTGGACGAAGCCGGTTTCCAGCCCGCGCCGCATGTTGGCGATCTGCTGGTCATAATAGGCGGGCAAGGCCCTGAGGCGCGCGATCCAGGCCTGGGCATCTGCCTCCGTCCGGATGACGGTGGTGGCGGCGGCGTAGTTGGCGGTGTTGAAGAAACCGTCGCCATTGTCGAAGGGAATGCGATCCTCATCGAACCTGGCACCGTCCATCAGCACGCCCAGACGCCAGTCCAGCAGGCGCCGGGTCAGCGCCTCCTCGCCATCGGGGGCCGAGGGCGGCAGCCCGTCCAGGCGGGCCTTCAACGCGGCATAGCCCTGGGCGCGGCGGTCGGCGGCGGCCTTGCTGACGTCCGGCCAGCCGGGCCTGTCGGTGCCGTCCGTCTGACGGGCCAGCGCCTCATAGTCGGCGATAACGGCGTCCACGCCGCCGGCGGGCTTGGCGATCGGAATGGCGGGCTTGGCCCAGGCGGAAAAGGGGACGGGGGATACCGCCGCCAGAGTGAATGCCAGCGCCACCGCGGTACGGTTCATCATCGCCCCCTGCTGCCCGTTATTTCCACACAAGGTCGATGATGGGATATTATATGTCAAATATTTTATACTATTTTACGGCGACGTGCCGCCGCGCCCGGGACCGGAGCACCGATCCGCATAAGCGGCATGGCCCCAACCCTTCCACGCCACCACCCCAGAGTCGCCACAATGCCCGTGCAGGTAAAGGGGCGACGCGGGGACGGGCGCGTGACGGGGAAATCGCCCTGCCTGTCCGCCTTCCCCCGTCGCCCAGTCCCCGATGAGGAAGAGATGCGCCTGACACTCCGTGCCCTGGCCCTGGGCGTCGCGCTGGCCGGTTCCGGCCTGGCGTCGTCCCAGGCCGCCCCACCCCCGGCCAACCAGGCGGCCGGCGCCACCAGCACCCGCATCCCCGACAGCGCGGCGGAAGGCGAGGCCAACCGCCAGACGGTTCTGTCTTTCTACGACGCCTTCTTCAACAGGCATGACCTGTCCGCCGCCGACCGCTACGTCGCCCAGGACTACCGGGAGCATACTCCCGGCCTGGCCGATGGCCGCCGCGCCCTGCAGGACGCCTACGCCACGGTCTTCCAGCATCATCCCGACGCCAAGGTGGAGGTGGTTCGCAGCATCGCCCAGGGGAACCTGGTCGTGCTGCATGTGCACGCCATCCCCGGCCCGGATGCCCAGGGCACGGCGGTGGTCGACATCTTCCGTGTGCTGGACGATAAGGTGGTGGAGCACTGGTCCGTCAGCCAGCCGGTGCCGGCCAGCGACCCCGACGGCAAGGGCGTGTTCTGAAGCCTCGCCCTTGACGCCGGCGGCGGCGCGGGGCTTAGTCAGCAGGCCCGCACCACCCAGCCCCTTCGGCCCGCCTGCCATGTCCCTCCCCAGCCTGCCTGAGGCGACCCGCGTCTGGGCGCGCATTGGCCTGCTGAGCTTCGGCGGCCCCGCCGGGCAGATCGCCCTGATGCACCGTGAGCTGGTGGAAGACCGCCGCTGGATCGGGGAGGCGCGGTTCCTGCACGCCCTCAGCTACTGCATGCTGTTGCCGGGACCGGAGGCGCAGCAGCTGGCGACCTACATCGGCTGGCTGCTGCACGGGCGCCGGGGCGGGCTGATCGCCGGCGGCCTGTTCATTCTGCCCGGTGTGCTGGTCATGCTGGGCCTGAGCACCCTCTACACCCTGTACCATCAAGCGCCGCTGACGGGCGCCCTGTTCCATGGGCTGAAGGCCGCCGTGCTGGCGCTGGTGATGGATGCCGTGCTGCGGCTGGGCCGGCGGGCGTTGCGCGGCTGGCCATCGCTGGCCGTGGCGGGGCTGGCCTTCCTGGCGCTGGCGGTGGCGCACCTGCCCTTCCCCCTGGTTGTCCTGGCCGCCGCCATCATCGGCATGGCGGCGCGCCGGTTCTTCGCACCCACCGCCACCACGGCTGGCGGGGACGCCTTGCTGGACCGGCAGTTGGAGGCTGCCGTGCCGCCGCACGCGCAGCCCAGCCGGGGCAGGGCGCTGGCCACCCTGGCCCTATGGCTGCCCCTGTGGCTGGGGCCGCTGGCCGTCCTGCGCCTGGTCACCGGCGCCGACAGCGTGTGGACCCACCTGGCGCTGTTCTTCAGCGGCATGGCCCTGGTCACCTTCGGCGGCGCTTACGCCGTGCTGGCCTATGTGGCGCAGGCGGCGGTGACGGGATACGGCTGGCTGACCCCAGGGGAGATGATCGACGGTCTGGGCCTGGCGGAGACCACGCCCGGCCCCCTGGTCCTGGTGCTGCAGCATGTCGGCTTCCTGGCGGCCGCCCACGCCCCCGGAACCCTGCCGCCGCCGCTGGCCGGGTTCCTGGGCGCCCTGCTGACCAGCTGGGTCACCTTCGCGCCCTGCTTCCTGTGGATCTTCCTGGGCGGCCCCTATGTCGAACGGGTGCGGACCAACACCACGATCACCGCCGCCCTGGCCGCCATCACGGCGGCCGTGGTGGGCGTCATCCTGAACCTGGCGGTGTGGTTCGGCTGGCATGTGCTGTTCAGCGGCAGCCGGCCGCTGAACCTGGGCCCATTCAGCCTTTCCCTGCCCACCGGGCCGGACATCCCCGCCGCCTTGCTGGCGCTGGTGGCCTTCATCGCCTTGCGCCATACCCGCCTGGGCCTGCTGCCCACCCTGGCCGCCTGCGCCATGGTGGGCGTGCTGCTGAACGTTTTAGGCATATAGCCCAACATTCGCGTCAAGATCGGGAGTGGCCGTCTCATGATGGCGGCGACGACGCCCATATCGCCTGCGGGCCGATCCCGTCGACGACTTGGCCGAGTGGCTGGACCCCATAGCCGGAAATCCGCTTCATGAGCCCTGACAGCCCGCCACCCAAGCCGCTTGACCTGACCCGTCCAGGCCTGACCAATCCGGGCCTGACTGGCGTGCCGGAGACCATGCTGTGGACCCTGCACAACCGGGCGGCGGAGGCCATGCGGCCCAACGCCCGTTTCCACGACCCGGAGGCGGTCCGCATCTACCAGGCCCTGGCCTACGACTATGAACGCCACTTCGGCCGCGCCGACGGGTCGCACGCCATGCGCGCCGCCGCCATCGATGTCCTCCTGCGCCGCTGGCTGGAACGCCATCCGGACGGCACCATCGTATCCTTGGGCGAAGGGCTGGAGACGCAGCGCCACCGCGTGGATAACGGCCGCCTGAGCTGGCTGACGGTGGATTTGCCGGAGGGCATCGCCCTGCGCGACCATTTCCTGCCACCCGGCCCCCGCGTGCGCCACCTGGCAGCCGACGCGCGCGACCCCGCCTGGATGGACGCGGTGACGGGCAACGGCCCCGTGCATATCGTCGCCCAGGGCTTGTTCATGTATCTGCCCGAGGCCGACGTGCGCCAACTGGTGGCCACCCTGGCCCGGCGCTTCCCCGGCGGGCAGCTGGTGTTCGACACGGTGCCCGCCTGGCTGTCGCGCCTGACCCTGCGCGGCCTGCACCGCACGCCGCACTACCGCATCCCGCCCATGCCCTGGGGCATCGACGCCGACGCCGTGGCCCCCACCCTGCGCAGCTGGTCGCCCCGGGTGGCAGTGGTGGAGACGCTGGACTATCGCATGCCGCGGGGCCTGCCCCGCCTGATGGACACGCTGTTCCGCCTCACGCCCGCCCTGCGCCACAAGCTGCCCGGCCTGGTGCGGGTGGAGTTTGAGGGTTAGCTGGCAGTCGCCGGGGCGGCGTCCGCCTCCGGCTTGCGCCAGGTCCTGGGCCCTAGCACCAGCAGGTTGCCCGCCACCGCCAGCGCCAGGCCGATGAAGGCCGCCGCCGACCAGTGATAGCCCTCGAAAACGGTGGAGATGATCAGCGCCAGGATGGGGATCATCACGGCGACGTAGCCGGCGCGATCCGCCCCGATGCGGCTGATCAGGGAGAAGTAGGCCAGGAAAGCGATGACCGAGCCGAACAGGGCCAGATAGGCCAAGGACGCTGCGTAGCTGAGGCTGGCCGGAAAGCTGAAGACGGCACCCCGGGCTAGGGCCACCCCCACCATGAGGACGGCGCCGAAGGCCATGCTCCATGCCGTGGCCGGCAGCAGGGGGACGCCCAGCTTGGCGCCGCGCTGCACGCAGATGCTGCCCAGCGAGGCACTGACGTTACTGAGCATGACCAGGGCCAGGCCCACCGCCGCCTTGCCCGTCAGACCGTCCACCCGCAGTTCCGGCAGGAACAGCAGCACCACCCCGCTCATGCCGACCAGCCCGCCGAGCAGCACCAGGGGGCGGATGGGCTGGCGCAGGAAGATGCGGGCATTCAGCACGTTCATGAGGCTGAGGGCCGAGCCCGCCACCGCCACCAGGCCGGACGGCAGCCGCTCGGTCGCCAGGTAGACCAGAAGGTAGTTGGTGGAGAAGGTAAAGGCGCCGACCAGCGCCACCTGCCGCCAGGCGTGCCGGGGCGGGATCACCTTCTGCCCCCGCGCCACCAGCCAGCCCATGAGCAGCACGGCCGCCAGGCCGAAGCGATAGGCCACCGATACCGCCGGATCCACGGCCCCCAGCTGGAACTCGATCACATACCAGGTCGACCCCCAGATGAGGACGGCGGTCAGGTACAGGCCCAGGATGGGGGACATGGCGGCAACCCGTGAACGGCAATGCGGCCGGCCACGGCCGGCGCGGGCGGCAACGTTAGAGCGAGGGGCACGTCCGGCCAATCCGTTTCTTGTGCCGGTGACATTTTTCGACAGGTGCCCGAGACTGCCGGCCCGTTCAGCACAAGGCGCTTCGCATGTTCATCTTCACCGGCCTATTCGCCGACCCCGCCGAAGGCTTGCCCGAGCAGTTTTCCCGCCTTTGGCCCGGGCTCGACATTATCCGTATCGATCGGCCAATCGTGGCGATCGCGGCGCGGTTCGATCCACATCTGGATGATGAAGCCATGGATCGGGCGGTCCCCCTGGTCGAGGCCTTGTCGGCGCGCCATCCCGCCGGCCGTTTTCTGCTGCTGCACACCGAGTGTTTCGGCGGCGACTGTGGATACAGGGGCCAGATCCTCCAGGACGGCCGGACAGTCTTGAAGGCGGATGGGGACGGGGCGGCGCTGCGGCGCCTCATTGGATATTGGGGTATCGACCTGGGGCCGCAGGCGCGGTTCGAGCCTCTACGGCGGGATTTTCCGTGGCGCCGAGAAACGCCCCCAGGGTGACCCTGGTGCTGGACAAGGCCACTGCCACCCGCGCGTTAGTGGAGGGCAGCGGCGCCTTCGCCCTGTAGGTGCCGACGCGGGCGGCGACGTTAGAGCGAGGGGCCCGCCCGGCCAATCCGTTTCTTGTGCCGGTGACATTTTTAAAAGCGGGAGATGCCGGCACCGCCAAACGGCGCGGCCGGCACCCCGATCCCGTACTGTACGATACGAATGGATCAGCTGCCGCAGCTGGGCGTCACCGCACCCATCGCCGAGACCTGGCGGTTGGTGGTGACCCTCACCTGCCCACCCGCGGCGATGGACATGTAGCCCGGAACGGCGCCCGCCCAATGATAAGCGCCGTCTTTGAGCGGCAGGTTGGTCCCCAGCCGCACCGACGCGCCACCGCCTGGCGGCAGGTAGTCGATGGTCACGGCGGTGGCTGGCAGCTTGGGCGTTGAGGTTACGGTGCCGTCGACGGACAGCAGGCAGGATGCCGCCGCCGTCGGCGTGTTGACGACGATGTCACTGTCGGCCGCCCAGCATGCGGCCGGAACAAGGAACGAGGCTGCGGCGCAAACCGCGGCGAATACCGATTTCCGCATAATTATTTTCCTTCCATATCCTGCCGGGAATAGGGCTTCGTGAACCCCACCCTGTGTCGGCATGTTATCCATACCCATCCGGCGGCAGGGGGCCCCGTCGCCGGCCACACAACCGTACGGTAAGGGCCGCTTATTTCCTTCTTCCCTTATTCTTCCGCCCGCCTTTGCGCAGATTCCCGTTAAGCGCGCAGCGGCGCGCCCATCAACGATGACGTCGGCCATCGGATGGGTTACCTCTGCCGTGCGCAGCCCACCGCCAGAGAGGCAGACCCTTGGAAATCGCCCCTATCCAGCCCGTCGACCTCGCCAAGGCCTATCGCCTGCTGAACCACGGCCCCACCGTCCTGGTGTCGGCCCACCATGGCGGGAAGGACAACGTCATGGCCGCCGCCTGGGCCTGCCCGCTGGATTTCGACCCGCCCAAGGTCACCTTGGTGCTGGACAAGGCCACCGCCACCCGCGCGTTAGTGGAGGGCAGCGGCGCCTTCGCCCTGCAGGTGCCGACGCGGGCGCAAGCGAACCTGACCCGCGGCGTCGGCGGCGAAAGCCTGGCAGACGCCCCCGACAAGCTGGCCCGCCACGGTGTGGAGCTGTTCCGCATGGCGGGACACGTCCCGCCCCTGGTCGCCGGCTGCGCCGCCTGGCTGTCCTGCCGCGTCATTCCCGAGCCGCATAATCAGGGAACCTACGACCTGTTCATCGGCCAGGTGGTGGCCGCCTGGGCCGACGCCCGCGTCTTCAAGGACGGGCACTGGATGTACGAGGTGGCCGATCCCGCCTGGCGCAGCCTGCACCACGTGGCCGGCGGCCATTTCTACGCCATCGGCGAGCCCGTCAGGGGCTGAGGCCTGCGCCCGGGCGATGGCTTAACCCTCAGCCTGTGCAAAAAATTCAGAAGCGCTGCCCCAGTCGTTAGCAACCTGTTCATCTTCCCGGGCGTAAAAATAACGTCATGAGCCGCAACGCGCTGCTTCCCGCCTTAATCCTTCCACAATAAAGGACGATGGTTTGGGAAGTTTAGGAGTAAGGACCATGACCGCCGTGTTCAATAAAGATCGCCTGGTCACTTTGAGCCTGTGGGTGCTGCTGTTGAGCATCGCCTGGTCCCTGCCGGTGATCAGCTACATGCGTTCGGAACACGAACGCGCCCTGGTCAAGGCCGGCCACTACTATAAACCCGCCTTCCCGGCCGAGTTCTACGTGAATCAGCAGCCCTCCAGCGCCGTCACCCCGCGCTAAGTATTCCGACGCGCCGCGACAGTCCTTCATTTGCCTACCGGTTGACGCATACTACCAGTCAACGCGCGCTCCGGCGGAGATGATCCGCCCCGGGGCGATCGCCACCAGCCCATCGATGCGGCGTCCTGATTCCACCGTGCGGTCGAACAGGTTCTCCGCCGTGGCAAAAACCGCCAGATAATCCGATATCCGCCAGGTGCCCGACAGGTCCACCGTGACCGTGGGCGCCAGCGAGCGGCTGTTCAGTCCATCCTCATATTGCTGGCCGCTGGCCTTCACCCGCAGCGCCGTGGTGAAGGCGGACGACGGCGTCCAGGTCAGGTCCGCCGTGCCGGTGTGCAGCGGGCTTTGCGCCAGGCGCTTGCCCACCAGCGCCGCGAAGCCATCGGCGCGCAGCACCGTCGACCGGCTCCACAGATAGCCCAAGGTGGCATCCAGCGTGGGGTCCAGGGCCCAGGTCGCCCGCATCTCCGCCCCCTCCGCGCGCACCCGGTCCAGGTTGCGGCGCTGGGCGAAGGTGCCGCCGGCCGGCACCACCACGCCGAAGCCCGGCACCGTCCCCGGCTTGGTGGTGATCAGCACATTGTCCACGGCGTCGGTCACGCCGTCGTGATATGCGGTCAGGCTGACCGTGGGACCATGCGCCGGCGCCCAGGTAACCCCGGCCTCCGCGCCCACCATGCGTTCCGGCTTCAGCTGGGCGTTGGCCTCGATGATGTCGTTGCCCACGCGATAGGGGCGGTAGAGTTCATTGATGGTGGGCAGGCGGAAGCCGGTGTAGGCGGCCGCGCGCAGGGTCCAATCCGACAGGGGTCGCCAGTCGGCGCCCAGCCGCGCCGTGGGCAGGACGCCACCCCGGTCATCGTAGTGGTCGTTCCGGGTCACGGCGCCGGTCTGGATAGAGCGCTCCACCCGGTGGCCGTCGCCCGTGCTCCAACCATCCAGGCGCACGCCGCCGTGCAGGTCGACAACCGGCGTCAACGGCCACGTCTGCTCGGCATAGACGCCGCCCACCACCTGATCGCCGCCGGCGTCGCGATCGCGCTGGAACACCCCGGCCACGGGCTGGAAGCGCTCATGCGTCGCCCCCTCGGCCCAGCGCAGGTCGGCACCCAGCACGGTGCGGCGGCCACCCCCCTCCTCCACAATGGTGGACAGCGATCCCCCGGCGGCCGTGGCCGGTACGCGGTACTGGTCCAGGGCCGGCGTTTCAGCCGTGCGGGTGGCGTTGACGGAGGAGAACCTGTTCCTGAAGACATAGCGGCGCAGGTAAAGCGTGCCGTGCCAGGGCAGGCCCAGGGGGCCATCCTCATCCGCCAGGCGCAGACTGCCCTCCAGCGCGTCGGTGCCGTTCTCCTGCAGGGGCGTGCCGTTGCCGCGGTGCTCATGGAAGGCGGAGAGGGTGCCGGCCAGCGCCAACGGCCCGGCATCGCCTTGCGCCTTGACATCCACCCAAGCGTCATCCCAGCCGGCCTGGGTGTCGATGGGGCCGCGCTGGTCGGACCGCACGAGATAGCTGCCGTCGCTGCGGCTGGCGTGCGCCAGGACCGAGACGCCACCGGCGGCGGCGCCGGCCGTGCCCTCCGCCAGGCCATTGCTGCCGGCACGGACCTCGCCCCCTTGCAGCGGCTTGGTGGTGATGCGGATGACGCCGTCCAGGGCCTGGTTGCCCCAGGGGCCGGCGCCGCTGCCCTCCGTCACCGCCACACTGGCGACGGCGGCGGTGGGCAGGCGGCTCCAGTACACCCAGCCGCCGAAGGGGTCGTTGACCGGGATGTCGTCCACCAGCACCAGGGTGCGCCCGGCACCGTTGGGTCCCAGGGCGCGCAGCGAAATGCCCTGCGATGTGGGGTGGGCGCTGGTACTGCCCGTCCGGCGAAACAGGGAGAAGCCGGGCACGCTGCGCAGCGCCTCATCCAGCCGCCGCTCGGGTGCCGCGTCCAGCCAGGTGCTGTCCAGTTGCAGGGTGCCGTAGATGCGCTCGGTGGCGGCGTCGGGCGGCACCCGGCCGGTGACGATGATGGTGGGCAGCTGGTCCGCATCCCCCGCCCCCCACGCGGCCGCCGGCAACAATGCCGCCGCCAGCGCGATCCCCGCCCGCCTCATGACGATTTACTCCCCGCATTGCCCCCATGTCCGGGGCCCGACGGCTTAAATGCCGCCCGGGGCCCTGTCAAATCCCGATGGGGGGCGCGGGCCCCTTGACTTCCCCCCACCGGATGGCGTCCAAAAACGCCATGGCACCCTACCATGTTCCAGACCCTGCTTCGGCCGATACTTTAGAACCATTCCAAGATGGTTCAGCCGAGCAACCGTTGCCCCCCAGCCTCGCAGCGGCCGCCATCCATGTGCTGACCACGGCGGCGCCAACGGAAAAGGTGCGGCTGACCCGGCTCTATGCGGCGGCCTGGCGCGGCGGATCACTGCCGGATCGTCCCGGCCCCATCCCACCCGACCGGCCGGCGCGGCCGGAGCGGCCGGAACTGAAGCTGCCCCGCGACATGCCCAAGCGGCGCAAGGCCGGCAGCGTGGCGGGCCGCGTGGCCCTGCTGCACGCCCTGGCCCATATCGAGCTGAACGCCATCGACCTCGCCTGGGACATCGTCGCCCGCTTCACCACCTTCCCCGATGGCAGGCCGGCCCCCCGCGCCTTCAAGGACGACTGGGTGACGGTGGCGGATGAGGAAGCCAAGCACCACGGGCTGCTGGCCGGCCGTCTGGCCACGCTGGGCGCGGCGTACGGCGACCTGCCGGCGCACGACGGGCTATGGCAGGCCAGCGAGGTCACGGCCCACGACCTGGCCGCCCGCCTGGCCCTGGTGCCCATGGTGCTGGAGGCGCGCGGCCTGGACGTGACGCCCATGATGATCGCCAACCTGAAGAAGGTGGGGGACGAGGACAGCGCCGCCGTACTGCAGATCATCCATGATGAGGAGATCGGTCACGTCGCCGCCGGCCGCCGCTGGTTCGGCGTCATCGCTGCCGCCGCAGGGGAGGAGCCAGCGGAGCATTGGCGTGCCCTGGTACGCCAGTATTTCAAGGGCGACATCAAGCGACCCTTCAACGACGCCAGCCGCATCCGCGCCGACTTCCCGCCCGACTGGTACGAGCCGCTGGCGCCCCCGGAAACCATCCTGACCGGCGGGGCATCCCCGGACTGAACACCCCGTTACCATTCGGTAACAAACTCATCTTGGGCGGTGCCCATCGCCCTTGCTACCATCCGCGCCATCCGGCTGGGCCTATGCCCGGTTCCCGCCTTCCGCTGGTCGCCAGCCCCATCACGGTATCAAAACCCCCATGACCGCTTCCTCCTCCCGTGAGACCATGACCCGCCGTACCCTGCTGCGCCGCGGCCTGATGGCCGGTACCGCCCTCGTGGCCCTGACGGCCGCCCCCGGGCTGATCGCCCAACCCGCTGCCGCCGCGGAGCCGTCGGAGACGGAGAAGGCGCTGAACGCGTTCTTCGAGGATTGCTGGAACGAGGATCTGGCCCGCGACCCGCAGCAGCGCACCGTGCTGGGCCTGCCGGGCCCGCACGACAAATGGACCATTCCCGACGACGCCCACCTGCTGGAAAGCTTCCACCTGGCCGAACAGCGGTTGAAGACCCTGAAGGGCTTCAAGGTGTCGGAGCTGTCGCCCGGCGCCCAGGTCAGCGCCCGGCTGTTCGAGAATGAGCTGCAGCAGACCATCACCCAATATCCCTGGCGCAACCACAGCTATGTCATCAGCCAGCTGACTGGCCCCCACACCGACATCGCCAGCTTCCTGATCACCTACCACGCCGTCGGCAGCGCGCAGGACGCGGAGGACTATGTGGCCCGCCTGGTGGGCATCGCCCCGCTGATGGACGCCTACATCGGCCGCATCGGCAAGCAGGCCGACATGGGCGTCCTGCCCCCGGCCTTCGCCTTCAAATCCATCCTGGAAGCGGCGCGCAACGTCATCACCGGCAAGCCGTTCACGAACGGCGCCACCGAAAGCAGCCCCCTGCTGGCCGACTTCACGGAAAAGGTGACGGCGCTAAAGCTGGCCGACGCCGAGCAGGCCCGCCTGATCACCGCCGCGGAAAAGGCCCTGACCGGCCAGGTCCAGGCCTCGTTCCAGAAGCTGATCAGCACCGTGTCGGCGCTGGAGACCAAGGCCACCACCAGCAACGGCGTCTGGGCCCTGCCGGATGGGGAACGCTTCTACCGCTCACAAGTACAGCTGATGACCACCCTGCCCCTGGACCCGGCGGCCGTGCACGCCCAGGGCCTGAAGGAGGTGGCGGCGCTGCAGGACGAGATGCGCGCCATCATGGCCAAGGTGGGCTTCAAGGGCGAACTGCGCGCCTTCTTCGATTACCTGCGCACCGACAAGCGCTTCTTCGATCCGGCCACGCCGGAGGGCCGCGCCACCTTGCTGAAGCGCGCCACCGACATCATCGACAGGATGCGCTCGGACCTGGACCGGTTCTTCCTGACCAAGCCCAAGGCCCCCATCGTGGTCAAGGCGGTGGAGCCCTTCCGCGAAAAGGCCACGGCCAGCGCCTTTTATGAGCCCGCCTCGCCCGACGGGTCGCGGCCCGGCGTGTTCTACACCAACCTGTACGACATGTCGGTCAACCCCATCCCCATGCTGGAAAGCCTGGCCTATCACGAGGGCATTCCCGGCCATCACATGCAGATCGCCATCGCGCAGGAGATGGCCAACCTGCCCACCTTCCGCCGCTTCATCTGGAATAGCGCCTATGGCGAGGGCTGGGCCCTGTACGCCGAGCGCTTCCCCAAGGAATATGGCTATTACCAGGACCCCTACTCCGACGCCGGCCGCATCGCCTCCGAACTGTTCCGCGCCGCCCGCCTGGTGCTGGACACCGGCATCCATCTGAAGCGGTGGACGCGGGAACAGGCCATCGCCTACATGAACGACAACACGGCCAACCCCGAGCACGACAACATCACCGAGATCGAGCGCTACTTCGTCTGGCCGGGCCAGGCGCTGGCCTACAAGATCGGTATGAACAAGATCCTGGAACTGCGCGAGGCCGCCAAAGCCAAGCTGGGCACCAAGTTCGACATCCGCGCCTTCCACGACACGGTGCTGACCTCGGGCTCGGTCAACCTGCCGGTGCTGGAGGCGCTGGTGCAGGATTGGGTGAAGCGTACCGCCTGAGATGGATTTCAGTTGCCCCGGATTTGGGACGGCCATGCCAGATAGCCCGCCGTCCCCGCCATATCGGGTATGCGTCATATTATCACACAAACTGATGGTACGTGGCGCCGGGTCGTTGCACGGTGCCGCGTATCAGGCGTAAGGGTGGCCCAACCAAACGTGGCGCCCAATCCGACGAGAGCTTTGGCAGTTCACGGCATGCGTGGGGGCGGCATCCCGATCCGGGGCCGCCCCTTCGTGTTCTGGCCCTGGCCGCTTTCGTGCCCTACAGGCAAGGGTTGGAAACCGGCGGCCGGGGCACCGACAGCGCCGCCGCCAATTCCGCCCGCAACTTGTCCAGCGAGGCGGATCGCAGACCGCCCAGCATGCGTTGGGCGTCGCCACCACCACATATCTTGGCCTGGGCCTCCGGTCCCCGCAAGGCGGCAGCGTCCCGCTGCTTTTTCAGCCGCGCCTCTTCCGTTGCCTTCAAGGCGTCCTTGGTGATGGGCGTCAAGCTGTTGGCGACCACGAAATCGTCGATCTGGTCCAGGCCCTCATCCATGAAGCGGCGCAGCGCGTCATCCCCGTCCTGGCGGCAGGTATCCAGACCCTCGCGCAAGGCGACATAGATTCCCCGCAGGCACAGCACGGCACCGTGGCCGCTGCGATCCTCCATCACCGTCTGCGGCTTGCTGCTGCCATCCCGCCATTGGCGGGCGACGACACCGCCGGCATAGGTGATTTCCCGCGTCTCGTTTCCCCTGGCATCCCGCCCCAGGCGCACCGTGGCACCGGCGGGAACCGGAACATCCCCCCAATCATCGGACGGCGCCGTCCCCGCCTGTGCGATCGTCGACAGGCCGACACCCAACAGTATGGTCAACATCAGAGCGCGCACGGTTTCCTCTCCACCCCAAGACGAAAGACTTCTTCGCCCGCGCCTGATTTGTGTCGGTAAGATGGTGGCCCCATCCGGCCCTGCCGCGTCATTTTGTGTCGTGTGTTGTATCGTGTGCCCGGAGGCCCCGCCCAAGATGGATGCCATGCCTGAGATCCCGACACTCAAGACCGCACGCCTGCTGCTGCGCCCTTGGCTGCCGACCGACCGTGACGCCTTCGCCGCCCTGGCGGACGATCCCCGGGTGATGGAATTCCTCATCCCCCTGGACCGCGCCGGCAGCGACGCCCTGGTCGATCGCGTACAAGCACACTTCGTCCAGCATGGCTTCGGCTATTGGGCGGTGGAGGTGCCGGGGATGGCATCCTTCATCGGCTTCGTCGGGCTGGGCACCGTGGGGTTCGAGGCCGCCTTCACCCCGGCGGTGGAGATCGGCTGGCGGCTGGCCAGCGCGCATTGGGGGCGGGGTTATGCTACCGAGGCGGCGCGGGCGGTGATGCACGCGGCCTTCACCCGCTTTGACCTGCCAGAGGTGGTGGCCCTGACCGTGCCGGCCAACCGCCGGTCCCGCGCCGTCATGGAACGGCTGGACATGACCCACGACCCGGCGGAGGATTTCGACCATCCCCGCCTGGCCGAGGGCCACCCCCTGCGCCGCCACGTGCTGTACCGCAAACGCCGCCCTTGAACCGCCGGCTGGGCGGCCGGCCGGCAACAAGACCTGGACGCGCCGCCGCAGCCGGCGTAAGCGCTATCCGCCCGCCACAGCACAGCGGCATCGGGCGCCTTGGAGGGAATGGGATGGATCAGCGGACGCTTGCTGCCTACGACACCGCCGCAGAGGCCTACGCCGAGGACTGGCACAGCCAGCCGGCGCCATCGGACCTGCACGACCTGATCCGCCGGCACTTTACGCCCGGCCAGCCCACGGTCGACATCGGCTGCGGCAGCGGGCGGGAGGTCGCGTGGCTGGCGGCCAACGGCTATCCGGCCGTGGGCTATGACGCCTCCGAAGGCTTGCTGGCGCAGGCGCGGGCCCGCTATCCAGGCCTGGACTTTCGCGTGGCCACGCTGCCCGACTTGGCCGGGCTGCCCGACCACGGCTATGCCAACGTGCTGTGCGAAACGGTGATCATGCACCTGGGCGCCGGCTTGGTCGCGCCCGCCGTCCGTCGCCTGGCCAGCCTGGTACGTCCGGGCGGCACCCTTTATCTCAGCTGGCGGGTGACCCGGGGCGCCGATGCGCGCGACGGCGCCGGGCGCCTCTATGCCGCCTTCGACAACCGCCTGGTGCGGGAGGCGCTGGCCGGTGCGTCGCTGCTGCTGGATGAGGAGGCCATCAGCGCCTCCTCCGGCAAGACCATCCACCGCCTGATCGCGCGGTTCTGAAAAGGGCTCCTTTGAAAATGATAAGGGCCGGTGGATCGCTCCGCCGGCCCTTTATTACGTTATCAAAACAACATAGGCGGACTGCGGCTTACGCCTCCGCCTCGTCGGCCTGCCCCTTGATGCGGTGGGCCAGGGCGGCCTGCAGGAACTCATCGATGTCGCCATCCAGAACGGCGCCGCTCTGGCTGGTTTCGACACCGGTGCGCAGGTCCTTCACCATCTGGTAGGGCTGCAGGACGTAGGAGCGGATCTGATGGCCCCAGCCGATCTCCGTCTTCTGCGCCTCCAGGTTGGCGGCGGCCTCCTCACGCTTGCGCAGCTCCATCTCATAGATGCGGGCGCGCAGCATGTCCCAGGCCTTGGACCGGTTCTTGTGCTGGCTGCGTTCCTGCTGGCAGGCGACCACGATGCCGGTGGGCATGTGGGTCAGGCGCACGGCCGAGTCCGTCTTGTTCACGTGCTGGCCGCCCGCGCCGGAGGCACGGTAGGTATCGACGCGCACGTCCTTCTCGTTGATCTCCACCACGATCTTGTCGTCGATGACAGGGGTGACGGAGACGCTGGAGAAGCTGGTGTGCCGGCGGGCCTGGCTGTCGAAGGGGCTGATGCGCACCAGGCGGTGCACGCCCGATTCCGTCTTCAGCCAGCCATAGGCGTTGTGGCCCTTGATCTGGATGGTGGACGACTTGATGCCGGCCTCTTCACCGTTGGTCTCGTCCAGCAGTTCGACCTTGAACTTATGCTGTTCGGCCCAGCGGGTGTACATGCGCAGCAGCATCAGGGCCCAGTCCTGGGCCTCCGTCCCGCCGGCGCCGGCGTTCACTTCCAGATAGCAGTCGTTGGCGTCGGCCTCACCCGACAGCAGGCTTTCCAGCTCCAGGGCCGCGGCGCGCTTCTGCAGGGCGATCAGGCCCTGCTCGGCGTCGGCGACGATCTCCTGGTCGCCTTCCAGCTCACCCATCTCGATCAGCTCGATGCCGTCGTTCAGGTCGCGCTCCAGCGCGCGATAGCCTTCGATGGCGGTCTCAAGCTGGGTCTTTTCCCGCATGATCTTCTGCGCACGGTCGGAATCGTCCCACAGCTTGGGGTCTTCCGACAGGGCGTTCAGTTCGTCGTAGCGGCGGAGGGCATTCTCCCAGTCAAAGATGCCTCCTTAGCAGCGTCAAGGACTGTCGCACAGCCTCGACGACCGCCTCGATCTCGGCCCGCATCGCGGTCCTCCTCGTCTCGGGTCATAAAATGGTCTTGTAACGGACCGCTTAGATAACCGCTTGGACGCCCGATTAAAACCCTGCATTTCGATGGAGGGCCTTGCGACGCCCGCCCCCCCTGGTCACGTGCAAAAAGGGTCACGTGCAAAAAGGGTCACGTGACAAAAAAGGGCGCCCCCGAGGGGACGCCCTTCAAGGTCCGGGTCAACAAGGTGGGGGTCGTCAGCCGACCATGGCCAGCGAGGCCTCGTTGATCCGGCGGGTCAAGGCGTTGGCGCCATTGGTGGCGTCGGCGATCTTGGTCAGGCTTTCGCTGATGCTGGAGACGCCGTCGGCGGCGGTCTGCATGTTGCACGAGATGTCGCGGGCCACCGCGTTCTGTTCCTCCACCGCCGCCGCCATAGCGCCGGAGATGGCGCTGATGCGGTTGATGATGCCGCCGATGCCCTGGATGGCGCTCGCCGATTCCGTGGTGGCCAGCTGCACCGTGCTGATCTGCTCGGCGATCTCGCCCGTGGCCTTGGCCGTCTGGTTGGCCAGGGCCTTGACCTCGCTGGCGACGACGGCGAAGCCTTTGCCGGCCTCACCGGCGCGCGCCGCCTCGATGGTGGCGTTCAGAGCCAGCAGATTGGTCTGGCTGGCGATGTCGCTGATCAGCTTCACCACCTCGCCGATGCGCTGGGCGGCGCTCAGCAGGCCGGAGACGGAGGCGTTGGTCCGGTCCGTCTGATGCACCGCGTCCTCGGAAATCTTGGAGGCTTCCGCCATCTGGCGGCTGATCTCCTCGATCGAGGCCACCAGCTCGGTGGCGCCGCCGGCGATGGCCTGCACGTTGCCCGAGGCGATCAAGGCGGCGTTGGAGGCGTGGCTGACCTGCTCATCGGTCACGGTCATGGCGACGGCCAGGCCGTTCAGGTCCTGGGAAATCACCTTCTGCGTGGCGGCGCGGCGGTCGCGCGCCTCGACCTGCTCGGTGATGTCGGTGGCGAACTTGACCACCTTGTAGGGCTTGCCGCTGATGTCGAAGATGGGATTGTAGGTTGCCTGGATCCACACGGCGCGGCCGCCCTTGCCCAGGCGCTTGTATTCGGCCGACTGGAACTCGCCCCGGGCCAGCGCCGCCCAGAAGCGGCGGTACTCGTCACTGGCCTTGCAGGCCGGGTCCACGAACATGCTGTGGTGCTGACCCTGGATCTCCGCCAGGCTGTAGCCCAAGGCGTTCAGGAAATTCTCGTTGGCCGTCAGGATGGTGCCGTCCATCTTGAACTCGATGACGGCTTGGCTCTTGTGGATGGCCTTCAACTGGCCGCACAGGTCGTCGTTCCGCGACCGGCGCTCGGTGATGTCGGTCGCCAGCTTGATGACCTTCACCGGCTTGCCGGTGATGCCGAACACCGGGGTGTAGGTCGCCTGCAGCCAGACCTCCCGGCCGCCCTTGGCCACGCGCTTGTATTCGGCGGTCTGGAATTCACCGCGGGCTAGGCTGGCCCAGAAGTTCCGGTAGTCGTCGCTGTTTCTGTAGACCTCGTCCACGAACATGCTGTGGTGCCGGCCCTGGATCTCCGCCAGGGTATAACCCATGGTCTTCTGGAAGTTTTCGTTGGCCGTCAGGATGGTGCCATCGAGTTTAAATTCAATGATGGACTGGGAGCGGTTGACAGCATCCAGAATGGACTTCAGATCAGAGCCCGCACCCTGTGAAAACAACCCGTTCATCATGATCGACCCCGATCTTCTGATTATTGCGCGTGGTCAGGATTACCCGACCGGACATGCAAAAAATTAGGGCCGTATCCTTAAGTTTCCCTTAAATGCACAGACTACAAATACCTTGGTTAACGGTTTAAATTCAGGCACTTAGCATGTCATTCACATGCCATTTATTACTAACCTGAAGGATTGGATCACCTTACAGTTGAACTCATTTTACTGCTAACGATCCGCATCAAAAACGGCTGGGCCGCCCCACGCGTGGTGGGACGGCCCGGCCTTTCGACAACCAATAGAATGATGCGCGCATCAGAAGCGGTAGCCCACGCCAAAGCCGACCAGCCAGGGGTTGATGTCAACGTCCGCCTTGATGGGCGTGCCCAGGCCGGCGTTCACCGTGGCCGTGGTGTTGAGCATCAGCTTCTTCAGGTCCAGGTTCAGGGACCAGTGGTCGTCCAGTTTGTAATCGACGCCGGCCTGGAAGGCGTAGCCGAAGGTGTTGTCATACTTCAGGCCCAGGGCATCGCCCTTGTCGACGCCGTAGAACAGCGTGTAGTTCACACCGACGCCAATATAGGGGCTGATCTTCTCATGCGGCATGAAGTGGTACTGGAAGGTCAGCGTCGGCGGCAGCAGCCAGACATTGCCCAGGTCCACCTTGCCCAGCGGCGTGCCCGACGCCTTCACATTGTGCGGCGTGGTGCCGGCGATCAATTCCGCGGCAATGCTGTCGGTGAAGAAGTAGCTGAAGTCCACTTCCGGCACGATGGCCGTGCTGATGTCGGTGTGGCCGGGAATACCGGCGCCCCCCAGCGACAGGGAGCTACCGACGTCCGGCGCCACCACAAGGGCGCGACCGCGGATTAGAAAATCACCAGCGTCGGAGGCATGAGCCGCCGGGGCCACACCGTAAATCCCGGCCAAGAGCGCAGCGGCAGCCACCGTGACGGACAAGAACTTCATCACTTACCCCTCCTTGAACAGTGCGGCCGGCGAATGTTCCACCACCTTGGCGCCGCACTTATTTTTCAATGAGAGGAGTTTTATTGGAGTTCTGGCCGCCTATCCCTGACCTGTATCAATCAGCATCTTCCAGCGACGCAATACGGACCGGCGGAAAGGCCATGACTGGATCATCGCCTGCCCCGGCAACCAGGGCCGCCGCGATGGCGTCCAGGTCGGCGCCATCCAGCCGCATCAGCCCCACGGGCAGGCTGAACCCCCAGCCCATGGCCGCCAGCGCCCCGTCCAGCACGGCGGCCAGCGGCACCGGCCGCGACGGTAGATAGGCGACCGGCACGCAGGCCCACGCCCGGCCGGCGGCGTCATGCTCGACATACGTCCCACCGGGCAGGACGTGGCCCACCGCCAGGAAACAGGAGCCACCCGAGGCGTCAGGGGCAAAGCAGGCCACACGCTGCCCCGCCGCCACGCGGCGCAGCACGCCGTCGTGGCGGACCGGCAGGCGCACGTCCCCGGCCGCCCGGCCCCGGCCGATGGCACCGACGGAGGCCACCCACACCCACCCCGGCATACCGGTGGCCAGGGGCATGGCAGGCGGCAGGCAGCGGGAAGCGGGGGCGGTTTCGGGGGTCATGGCGGCGCTCCATCGACGGATAGATCTGCATCCTAGCGCCGCCCCCTGACAGATCCTGTCAGCAGCATCGCCACCCTCGCCAAACCATTCGGCAGGCGATAGGGTCCCTGCCTTTCGCATACGCTCGACACGCGCCTGGCTCGATACGCGCCTAGGAGGACAGCATGCTTTTCCGGATCCTGTTGCTGGCCGGTGTGACCGCCGGCGCCGCCTTCCCCGCCTGGGCCCCCGCCTGGGCCCATGATTGCCAGCCCTACCAGCCGGAGCCCGTGACCCTGATGGGGGAGATCACCCTGCAGCACGGCACCCGCAGCGGCGCCAAGGGCGTCACCCATGAGGACTATTACGTGCTGACCTTGCCGCAGATGATCTGCGTGACGGGCGGCACGGCGGAAACGGATGAGGACGTGGAGTCAATCGACGCCCTTCAGTTGAAGCTGCCCCAGGGCGTCAAGCCCCCGCTGGGCCGCCGGGTGGCCGTGACCGGCACCCTGTTCCACCGCCTGGCCGATGGCCATACCGACGTGCTGCTGACCTATGACAGCATGAAGCCGGCGCCTTAAGGGGCCTCCGGGTCCATGGCGTCCATCTCCGCCTTCCAGTCGGCCAGCAGGGCGTGGCGGCGGCGGGGATAGCGGTCGGCCTCCACCGTCACCTCGACGATGCGGTCGGTGCGGAAGTGGCGGAAGGCCTGCCGCGTCTCGCACCACGCCGCCACCATGCGGATGCGCTCCATGAAGGCCAGGGCGAAGGGCCAGATGGTGCGGTCGCTGGCCCGCCCTTGCCCGTCGGTGTAGGCGATGCGCAGCTTGCGCTCCGTCCGGATGGCGCGGCGGATTTCCGTCAGGTCGCGCGGTTCCGTCACGCTGGGCTTCAGCGACACCGGCACCAGGCCGCTGTCCTCCGCCAGGGCCTTCAGGTCGGCCGGCAGCACGGCCGTGATCTTGGCGGTGGCGTTCTGCGCCGCCAGGCCCAGGGGGCCGTCGCCCCGCTGCGCCACCCAGCGCAGGCCCAGCACCAGGGCCTCGATCTCATCATCGCCGAACATCAGGGGCGGCAGCATGAAACCGGGGCGCAGGACATAGCCCAGGCCGGCCTCCCCCTCCACCGGCACGCCCTGAGCCGCCAAGGTGGCGATGTCGCGATAGACGGTGCGGATGGAAATCCCCAGCTCCCCCGCCAGGTCGGCGGCCGTCACCGGCCGGCGATGGCGGCGCAGGGCCTGGATGAGGTCGAGCAGGCGGGCGGAACGGGACAAGGCGGCGGGTCCGGATGAATCAAGGTCACCGCCAGGATAGCCCGCGCGCCGTCAGGCCGTCTGCACCAACCCGTCCGTCACCACCGGGAAATTGACGGAGTTGGCGATGAAGCAGAAATGATGCGCCTTGTCGTGCAGCGCCTGGGCCAGCGCCGCATCGCCACCGGCGGCGATGGTCACCGTCGGGCGCAGGGTGACCTGGGTGAAGTGGCCGTTGCCGTCCGCCGTCTCCACCATCATGCCCTCCGCCTGGTCCTGGTAGGCGGTGACGACCAGCCCGGCCTCGGCCGCCAGGTGCAGGTACCACAGTTTGTGGCAGGTGGAGAGGGAGGCGACCAGTATCTCCTCCGGATTGTAGCGGGTGGCGTCGCCCAGGAAGGCGGGGTCGGAGGAGCCGGGGATGATCGGCTTACCCGCCGCCTGGATCTCATGGTCGCGAGTGTAGGCGCGATAGTTGGCCGTGCCCTGCCCCTTGTTCCCGGTCCAGGTGACGGTGACGCGGTAGGTGTGTTGCTTGCCGGCCATGATGTCGCTCCCTTTGGCTGATGGTTGTTGCCGGCATTGGAGGGGAGCCACTCTTGTTGCGCCAGGGGGAACCACCGCAGAACGGACATGCGCTCTGACCCTGGGCGGTGTACGATTTCGGACAGTATTGTGGGGGACTTCGCACCGATGACACAGAAAAGCGGCCGTATCCTGATGGTGGACGACGACCAGGACATCCTGGTGGCCGCCCGCCTGCTGCTGAAGCGGGAAGGCATCCTGGTCCATACCGAGAGCCAGCCGGATCGCATCCCGCAGCTGTTGAAGGATGAGGTGTTCGACGCCGTCCTCCTGGACATGAACTTCGCCATCGGCGCCAACACGGGACGCGAAGGCTTCCAGTGGCTGAAGCGGGTGCTGGAGATCGACCCCACCCTGTCCGTCATCCTGATGACCGCCTATGGCGACGTGGGCACGGCGGTGGAGGCGATGAAGCAGGGCGCCTGCGATTTCGTGCTGAAGCCCTGGTCCAATGAGCGGCTGGTGGCGACCCTGATGAGCGCCATGACCCTGACCGCCTCCCGGCGCGAGGCGGCCCAGCTGGGCGCCCGCAACAAGGAGCTGGCGGCAGCCTTGGACCAGCCGGGGCAAACGCTCATCGGCAGCAGCCCGGCCATGGCCCGGGTGCTGACCCTGGTGGACCGCGCCGCCCCCACCGACGCCAACGTCCTGATCCTGGGCGAGAACGGCACCGGCAAGGAGGTCATCGCCCGCGAAATCCACCGCCGGTCCCGCCGGGCCGACCAGGTGTTCGTGGCCGTGGACCTGGGCGCCATTGCCGAGAACCTGTTCGAGAGCGAGCTGTTCGGCCACAAGAAGGGCGCCTTCACCGACGCCAAGGAGGATCGCGTGGGCCGGCTGGTGGCGGCCAACGGCGGCACCCTGTTCCTGGATGAGATCGGCAACCTGCCCCTGTACCAGCAGAGCAAGCTCTTGTCGGTGCTGGAACAGCGGGTGGTCATCCCCGTGGGCGGCAACCGGCCCATCCCCATCGACGTGCGCCTGATTTCCGCTACCAACATGCCGGTGGAACAGCTGGAAAGCCCGGACACCTTCCGCCAGGATCTGCTGTACCGCATCAACACGGTGGAGCTGCGCCTGCCCCCCTTGCGCGACCGGGCGGACGACATCCCGGCACTGGTCACGCATTTCATGGGACTGTACGCCCGCAAATACGCCATCCCGCCGCGCCGCCTGTCCGCCGACGCGCTGGCGCGGCTGAAGGCCTATCACTGGCCGGGCAACGTCCGCGCCCTGCGCCACGCGGTGGAGCGTGCCATGATCCTGGGCGCCGGCGATGTGCTGGAGGCGGAGGATTTCTCCCTGCCGTCCGCCCCCGGCGGCGCCCCCCGGCCGGCGGCACCGCCACCCACGACCTTGGCGCCGGTGGGTGATGACGGCCTGACCTTAGGCACCTTGGATCTGGAGACGGTGGAGGCGCAGGTGATCCGCCGGGCGCTGGACAAGCACCAGGGCAACATCAGCCACGCCGCCAATGAGCTGGGCATCACCCGCACCTCCCTCTACCGCCGGATGGAGAAGCATGGTCTTTAAGTCGTCGTTCAGCACGGCGCTGACCCTGCGGGTGACCCTGCTGTGCCTCAGCTGCGTGGCCCTGGGCCTGCTGCTGCAGGCCACCGACTACCACGCCACCGAGGCGCTGGTGCTGTTCCTGATCGCCTTCCAGATCGGCGGCGTGGTGCGGGTGGTGAACACCACCAACCGCGAGCTGGCGCGCTTCCTGAACGCCCTCAGCCATTCGGACTTCACCCAGAGCTTCAGCTATCGCGCCATGGGTCCCAGCTTCCAGGAACTGGGCCACGCCTTCGCCGGGGTGTTCGACAAGTTCCGCGACGCCCGCGCCGACGCCGAGCGCAAGGCCGATTACCTGAACGTGCTGGTGGAGCATGTGCCCGTGGCCCTGGCGGAGGTGCATCCCGACGGCCGCGTCAACCTGCTGAACAACGTGGCCCGCCGCCTGATTGGCCATGACGACCTGAACCGCCGCCTGGTGGACGGCGGCACCCTGGATTCGGCGCTGCGCGTGCTGGAACCGGGGAAGAGCGCCCTGCTGAAGGTGGCGGGCGGCATCACGCCCCTGCACCTGACGGTGCGCGCCACCCAGCTGACCCTGGCCGAAGGGCCGCGCCTGCTGATCAGCCTGCAGAACATCGGCGGGGAGCTGGAGGCGACGGAGGTCAAGGCCTGGTCGGACCTGGTGCGGGTGCTGACGCATGAGATGATGAACTCGCTGACGCCCGTCTCCTCCCTGGCGGGCACGGCGCAGTCACTGCTGGCCGACCTGCGCACCCAGCTGGAGACCATCCCCGGCCTGCCGCCCGCCGTGCTGCTGGACGCGGCCGACGCGGGCGAGGCCATGGACACCGTCACCCGCCGCGCCGGCGGCCTGCTGCGCTTCGTCGAGCGTTACCGCCGCTTCACCCAGATGCCCCGGCCGAAGGTGGAACGGCTGAAGGTGCGGGAGTTGTTTGGCCGGGTGGAGCGGCTGATGGGTCCGGCGATGGCGGAGCATGGCGTGGCGCTGGAGGTGGTGGTGCTGCCGCCCTCGCTGGAAATCAGCGCCGACCCCGACCTGATCGACCAGGTGCTGATCAACCTGGTGAAGAACGCGGTGGAGGCGCTTGACGAGTGGAAGGCCGGCGGCACGGCGACCCGCGCCCCCGCCATCACCCTGGCGGGGCACCTGGACGTGACCGGCCACCTGAACCTGCTGGTGCGGGACAACGGCCCCGGCATCCCGCCCGATGTGGCCGACAAGATCTTCGTGCCCTTCTACACCACCAAGCGCGAGGGCAGCGGCATCGGCCTGCCGCTTGCCCGCCAGATCATGCTGGCCCACGGCGGCACCATCGCCGCGTCGCCCGTGGAAGGTGGCGGCACGGTGTTTACTCTGCGGTTTTAACCCCGCCCCAAAGCCGCCAGCCGGTGTGCGTGAGCAGATAGCGCACCCCAACCAGCGCCGCGACCAAGCCGGAAGCGGCCCCCAGGCCCAGGGACCAGCGCGGGCCGGCCACGTCGGCCACCCAGCCGACGACGGGGGCGCCCAACGGTGTGCCCCCGACCGCGATGGCCAGCAGCAGGGCCACCACCCGGCCGCGCATGGCGCTGTCGGTGGAGAGCTGCACCAGGCTGTTGGTGGAGGTGGTGAAGGTCTGCGCCGCCACGCCGACGACCACCAGCAGGATGCCGAACGCCCAGGTGGTGGGCATGACCGCCGCCAGGGCACATCCCACGCCGAACAGCAGCGCGGCACCCGTCAGCAGGGACACGGTGGGCGTGGCGCGCCTGGCCGCCAGCAGGGCGCCGGCGACGGAGCCGATGGCCATGGTGGAGCTGAGCACGCCGTACTCGTCCGCGCCGGCGCGGAAGACGTGCACCGACATGGTGGAGATGAAGATGGGGAAGTTCAGGCCGAAAGTGCCGATGAGGAACAGCATCAGCAGCACGGCCTGCAAATCCGGCCGGCCCCAGACATAGCGGAAGCCCTCGACGAAGCTGCCCCGGCTGCGCGCCGCCCGCACGCGCGGATGGAAATCCGCCACCCGCAGCAGGCATAGCGAGCCGATGACGGCGACGAAGGAGGCGGCATTGATCAGGAACACCCAGCCGGTACCCACCGCCGCGATCAGCACGCCCGCCACCGCCGGCCCGATCATGCGCGCCGCGTTGAAGGAGGTGGAGTTGAGCGCCACGGCGTTGGCCAGGTCCGCCTCGCCCACCAGCTCACCGATGAAGGTCTGGCGGGCGGGCGCGTCGAAGGCGGCGACACAGCCCAGCAGGAAGGCGAAGATGTAGACGTGCCACAATTGCACCAGGCCCAGCACGGTCAGCAGGCCCAGGCCCAGCGCCAGCAGGGCGGAGGCGGCCTGGGTGCACAACAGCAGGCGCCGCCGGTCGAAATAGTCGGCGGCGAAGCCGCTGAAGGGCAGCAGCAGGGCCAGGGGCCCGAATTGCAGGCCCATGACGATGCCGACGGCGGAGGCGCCGTTGACATGCGCCAGTTCCGTCAGCACTAGCCAGTCCTGCGCCGTACGCTGCATCCAGGTGCCGACGTTGGACACGATGGCGCCCAGGAACCACAGGCGGAAATTGCGGTTGGCCAGGGAGCGGAACGTGCCGGTGGCGGCGGAAGCGATGGGCGCCGTCATGAGGCCCCGTCCAGCAGGGCCAGGATCTCGGCCGTGGTGCCGGTCTCGCCCAGACGGGGAAAGATGCGCGTGACGCTATGGTCATGGGTTTCGGCGTCGCGGTCGGCCATGGCATCGACGGCCAGCGTGACGTTGTAGCCCAGCGCATGCGCCTCGCGCGCCGTGGATTCCACGCCGATGCTGGTGGCGACGCCGGCCACCACCACCTGGGTCACGCCCCGGTCCTTGAGGTAGGCGTCCAGGTCGGTATGGGGAAAGGCGCCCCAGGTGCGTTTCCCCACGCGGTGGTCCCCCGCCTGGGCATCCAGTTCAGGGACCAGCTCGGCCCAGTCCGGCGGCAGGTCGCGCGGGCCGCGCCTCTGCTCCGTCCGGCCCGGGGGGCCGCCGGCCACGGTGACCAGCACCACCGGCAAGCCCTTGCGGCGAAAGGCGGCGGCCAGATCGGCGGCGTTGCGCAGAACCCCGCCCAGGGGCGGCAGGCCCGGCATGGCCAGCAGGCCTTTCTGCAGGTCGATGACGATCAGGGCGGTGCGGGCATCCACGGTGGTGACGGCCATGGCCGGTCTCCTTGAAGGTTGGGAATGTCAGTCGGTGACCAGACGCTTCAGAAGGTCGACCGCGCGTCCCAGTTCCGCCCGCTCCGTCGCCGTCAGGCGGGCGCGCATGGCGCGGAACAGCCAGTCCTCATGCAGGGCGCGGCCTGCCCGCACCCGCTCGCGGCAGGCCGGGGTCAGGTCCCATAAGGTCTGGCGGCCATCGGCGGGATCGGCGCTGCCCATCACCAGGCCTACCGCCTCCAGCGCCGCGACGGTGGCGCCCATGGACTGAGAGCGCACGCCCTCCGCCTTGGCCAGGGCCGTCACCGTGGCCGGCCCGCCGTCCAGCCGGCGCAGCACGGCGATTTGCGAGGGCGTCAGGTCGCCGACGTTGGCCTGCTCACGCAACTTGCGCCGCAGCTGGCCCATGACCACGCGCAGCTCCACCGCCGTCGCCATGGTGGCCGATGTGTCGGGGTCGCCCGCGTCGGGCCTCTCCAGGGGGTCGTTCATGCCCCGGTTTTAGCAGGTATGAAGATAAACTACAAAGTCTTCCTTCATATATTGGCGACACAGCGGTGATGGCTGCGCGGGGACCTATACCCGACACCACTTTACTGCGCCGCGCTGTTTGGTCGTTCCCTCAATAGGTGTGTCGCGATAGATTTACCGCTCTCAGGCGGGGCCTTGCGGTTCGGGAGGGCATGGTGCGCAGGATATTTTTGGTGACGGCGTTGCTGGCGCTGCTGGGTGCCGGGTTGCACATGATGACGGCTCCGGCGGACGCGCAGACGGCGGCGCCGGTGACCGTGACCGAGACGCCCGTCACCGTCGCGCCGGCTCCGGACGCGCCTCCCGGCGTCGTTCCCCGGACCATGATCCATGTCGACGACGGCCCCGAAGCGGCGGCGGCCATGGCCAAGGCGGCTCGCGACGCCAGCCTGGCGCTGGCGTGGAAGTCCTTGCCGCAAAGCCAGAAGACCCTGGCGGTGGGCAGCGTGCTGGTGCTGGTGGCGGTCACCGCCGCCCTGCTGTACCTCGCCATGTCCACCGACATGCTGCGCGACAACACGCCGTCCACCTTCGCCGGCGTCACCAGCGCCACGGGCAAGCCGCTGCGCCGCGCCTTCAGCCTGGCGCAAAGCCAGATGGCTTGGTGGTTCGTCATCGTGCTGGCGGCCTACCTCTACCTGTTCCTGGTGACGGGGGAACTGGACACCCTGACGGGCCAGGCGCTGTGCCTGATGGGTCTCGGCACCGGCACCGCCATGGGGGCGGCGATGGTGGAGCAGAACAAGACCAACCCCATCCTGGCGGCCTACCAGGCCGTGCTGGCGCAGATGGCGGACCCGGCCACGCCGCCGGCCGACCTGCCCACCCTGACCGCCACCCGCGACACGCTGGCCCGCCAACTGGCGTCCCGCGATTTCGTCCACGACATCCTGACCGACGCCAACGGCATCAGCCTGCACCGCTTCCAGACGGCGGTGTGGACGGTGGTCATCGGGGTGTTGTTCCTGATCGAGACGGTGGTCCACCGCAAGATGCCGGACCTGGACCCCTATAGCCTGGGCGTGCTGGGCATCAGCGCCGGCACCTATCTGGGCTTCAAGATCCCGGAACAGCCCAATTGAGGGTGGGCACGCGCGTCCTTTCCCCTGCCGAGCGCCTGGACTGGCTGCGCCTGACGCGCACGGAGTCGGTGGGGCCCGTCACCTTTCATCGCCTGATGGAGCGCTTCGGCGCCCCGGCGGCGGCCCTGGAAGCCCTGCCCGACCTGGCCCGGCGCGGCGGGCGCGACCGTCCCCTGAGCATCGCGCCGCGCGCCGCCGCCGAACGGGAGTTGGCGGCGCTGGACCGCATGGGCGCCCGCCTGCTGTGCTGGTGTGAACCCGATTATCCCGCCCAGCTGGCCGCCATCGAGGACGCGCCGCCCGTCCTCACCGTGCTAGGCGACCCTGCCCGCCTCAGCCGCCCGGCCGTCGCCGTGGTGGGGGCCCGCAACGCCTCCCTCACCGGGCGCAAGCTGGCGGCCATGATTTCCCGGGACCTGGCGGAGGCCGGAATCTCCGTCGTTTCCGGCCTGGCGCGGGGCATCGACACGGCGGCGCATGAGGCGGCGCTGCACCGCTGCACCGTCGCGGCGCTGGCCGGTGGCGTGGACGTCATCTACCCGCCGGAAAACGCGGAGCTGCACCGGCGCATCGCCGATCAGGGCGCCCTGGTAGCCGAATCGCCGCCGGGGACGGAGCCGCAGGCCCGCCATTTCCCCCGGCGCAACCGCTTGATCTCCGGTCTGTCGCGCGGCGTGCTGGTGGTGGAGGCGGCGCTGAAGTCCGGGTCGCTTATCACCGCCCGGCTGGCGCTGGAACAGGGCCGCGACCTCTTCGCCGTACCGGGGTCGCCGCTGGACCCGCGCGCCCAGGGCTGCAACCGCCTGCTGAAGGACGGCGCGGTCTTGGTGGAGACGGCGGACGACATCCTGGCCTATCTGGGCCCCCAGGGTTTGGCCACGTTCAATGCCCCGCCTGCGGGCGGCGGGCCCGTCCCGCCCCCCGTCGATCCGGGGGAAAAGGAGATCGAGGCGGCCCGTCCCCGGGTCACCCTGTGCTTAAGCCCCACCCCGGTACACATTGACGAAATTGTCCGGGACTGCCAATTGTCTGCGGCGGTGGTGCTGACCATCCTGCTGGAACTGGAGCTGGCGGGCCGTCTGCATCGCCACCCCGGGGGCCGCGTGAGCCTGGCGTGACGCTGGACGGCGCCGCCCCGGGATCAAGGTTTTCGGAAAGCATCGCCACCTATTGCAGTGCGGGGTCCCCTTGTCGGGCAGCAACGTCCTCATCGTCGAATCGCCGGCCAAGGCGAAGACCATCAACAAGTACCTGGGCGATGATTTCACCGTTCTCGCCAGCTACGGCCATGTGCGCGACCTGCCGGCCCGCGACGGTTCGGTGAAGCCGGAAGAGGATTTCTCCATGGAGTGGGAGCTGGGCGACCGCTCCAAACGCCATATCGACGAGATCACCCGCGCCGCCAAGGGCGCCACCCGCATCTACCTCGCCACCGACCCGGATCGCGAGGGGGAGGCCATTGCCTGGCACGTCAAGCAGCTGCTGGATGAGAAGCGCATCACCGGCAAGGTGGACGTGAAGCGCGTCACCTTCAACGAAATCACCAAGAGCGCGGTGCTGGACGCCATCGCCCATCCGCGCGACGTGCACCAGGAACTGGTCGACGCCTACCTGGCCCGCCGCGCCCTGGACTACCTGGTGGGTTTCACCCTGTCGCCGGTGCTGTGGCGCAAGCTGCCGGGCTCGCGCTCCGCCGGCCGTGTGCAGTCCGTGGCCCTGCGCCTGATCTGCGAGCGTGAGTCGGAGATCGAGGCCTTCCGCCCGCAGGAATACTGGACCATCGAGGCGGAGTTCCGCACGCCGGCGGGGGCGCCCTTCACCGCCCGTCTGGTGGGCCTGAACGGCAAGAAGCTGGACAAGTTCACCCTGGGCAACAAGGGCGACGCCGATGCGGCCCTGGCCACCATCCGCCCGCTGTCCTTCATGGTGCGGTCGGTGGAACGGCGCCAGGTGCGCCGCAACCCCTTCCCGCCCTTCACCACCTCCACCCTGCAGCAGGAGGCCAGCCGCAAGCTGGGCTTCGGCGCCACCAAGACCATGCGCATCGCCCAGAAGCTGTATGAGGGCGTGGACATCGGCGGCGAGACGGTGGGCCTGATCACCTATATGCGTACCGACGGCGTGCAGCTGTCGAACGAGGCCATCGACGGCGCCCGCCGCCTGATCTCCTCCGCCTTCGGCAACGAGTACCTGCCCAACGCCCCGCGCGTGTACAAGTCCAGCGCCAAGAACGCGCAGGAAGCGCACGAGGCCATCCGCCCCACCGACATGTTCCGCCGGCCGGACCAGATGGGCCGCTTCCTGGACAAGGATGAGCAGCGCCTGTACGAGCTGGTGTGGAAGCGCACCATCGCCTGCCAGATGGCCAGCGCCGAGCTGGACCAGGTCTCGGTCGACATCGCGTCGCCCAAGGCCGAGGCGCAGTTCCGCGCCACCGGCTCCATCGTCACCTTCGACGGCTTCCTGAAGGTCTATCAGGAAGACCGCGACGACGCCGGCGATGACGAGGACAAGGACACCCGCCTGCCGGCCATGAAGGATGGCGACGACCTGGCCAAGGGCGAGGTCAAGTCCGACCAGCACTTCACCCAGCCGCCGCCGCGCTACACCGAGGCCAGCCTGGTGAAAAAGATGGAGGAGCTGGGCATCGGCCGGCCGTCCACCTACGCCAGCATCCTGCAGGTGCTGCAGGACCGGAACTACGTCCGCCTGGAGAAGCGCCGGTTCGAGCCGGAGGACCGCGGCCGCCTGGTCACGACCTTCCTGGAGAACTTCTTCAACCGGTATGTCGAATACGGCTTCACCGCCGACCTGGAAACCAAGCTGGACGACATTTCCGGCGGCCGCATCGACTGGAAGACGGTGCTGCGCGAGTTCTGGCAGGCCTTCTCCACCGCGGTGGAGGGGACCAAGGACCTGACCATCACCCAGGTGCTGGACGCCCTGGACGAGGCGCTGGGCCCGCACTTCTTCCCCACGCCGGCCGAGGGCGGGCGCGACCCGCGCGTCTGCCCCGTCTGCGGCGAGGGCCGGCTGTCGCTGAAGTTGGGCAAGAACGGCGCCTTCATCGGCTGTTCCAACTACCCGGACTGCAAGTACACCCGCCCCCTGAGCGTCGAGGGGGGCGAGGAGGGCAACGCCGACCGCGAACTGGGCACCGACCCGGAAACGGGCTACCCCGTGTCCATGAAGCGGGGCCCCTACGGCGTCTATGTCCAGACGGGTGCGCCGGACGAGCCCAAGCCCAAGCGCGTGTCGCTGCCGCGCGCCATGAACCCGCAGGATGTGGACCTGGACATCGCCCTGCGCCTGCTGGCCCTGCCGCGCAGCCTGGGCCCGCATCCGGAGACGGGGCAGGAGATCACGGCCGGCATCGGCCGCTTCGGCCCCTATCTGAAGCATGGCGACGCCTACAAGAACCTGACGCCGGACGACGACGTGCTGACCATCGGCCTGAACCGGGCCGTGGTGCTGCTGGCCGGCGTGGCCGCACGCAAGACGGTGGCGGGCCGTGAGCTGGGCAACCATCCCAAGGACGGCAAACCCATCACCCTGGGCAGCGGCCGCTTCGGCCCCTACGTCAAGCACCTGAAGCTGTTCGCCAGCATCCCCAAGGCCATCAACGCCGACACCATCACCCTGGAACAGGCGGTGGAGCTGTTGGCGGCCAAGGCGGCCAAGGACAGCGGCAAGAAGCCGGCGGCGGCAGCCGACGGCGAGGAGAAGCCGAAGAAGACGGCGGCCAAGAAGGCACCGGCGAAGGCGGCGACCACCAAGGCGGCGGCTGAGAAGAAGGCCGCCACGCCGAAGAAGACCACCACGACCGCGAAGAAACCCGCGGTGAAGAAGACGGCGGCGGGCGACTGAGCCCGTCACCTCGGTTCAAGGATTGATCATGCCGAAGCGTCCGGAGGGCCCCCGGCGGGCTTTGCCCAGGCCGGTGCCGGCCCGCCGTGCGGCCGACGCCCCCTTCCCCACCAGGGAAGAGATCATGGACTATATCCAGTCCAGCCCCGTGCCCGTGGGCAAGCGGGAGATCGCGCGCGCCTTCAACATTACCGGCGACGGCCGCATCGTCCTGAAGGAGCTGCTGAAGGAACTGGAGGGCGAGGGCAGCATCGAGAAGGGCGAGGGCCGGCGCGTCGCCGTGCCGGCGGCCCTGCCCGAGGTTGCGGTGCTGATCGTCAGCGAAGTGACACCGGATGGCGAGGTGCTGGCCCGGCCCACCAGTTGGGCGCATGAGGCGCCGCCGCCCCGCATCTACATGGCCGCCGAGAAGCGCGGCCATCCGGCATTGGCGGTGGGCGACCGCGTGCTGGCCCGCCTGTCGCGGCAACCCCAGGCCGGCGGCGGGGAAGACGTCTATGAAGGCCGCACCATGCGCAAGCTGGACAGCGGCACGGCCACCCGCATCGTCGGCATCTATGAGCGCGCCCGCGACGGCGGCCGGCTGAAGCCGGTGGACCGCCGCGCCAAGGCGGAATTCGCCGTGGCCGACGCCAACGCCGAGGGGGCACAGCCGGGCGAGCTGGTGGTGGCCGAACTGCTGCCCGCGTCCCGCCTGGGCCTGAAACAGGTGCGGGTGGTGGAGCGGCTGGGCAGCATCGAGGAGCCGCGCGCCGTCAGCCTGATCGCCATCGCCCAGCACGCCATCCCCACCCAGTTCGCCAAGGCGGCCATCGAGGAGGCGGAGGCCGCCCCCGAACCGACGGTGGAGGGGCGCACCGACCTGCGCGACGTCCCCCTGGTGACCATCGATGGCGAGGACGCGCGCGACTTCGACGACGCCGTGTTCGCGGAGCCTGACACCGACCCCAACAATCCGGGCGGCTGGCATCTGCTGGTGGCCATCGCCGACGTCAGCTTCTACGTCCGGCCCGGCATGGCGCTGGACCGCAACGCCTTCGACCGGGGCAACAGCGTCTATTTCCCCGATCGCGTCGTGCCCATGCTGCCCGAGGCGCTGTCGAATGAGCTTTGCTCCCTGAAGCCCGAGGTCAACCGCGCCTGCCTGGCGGTCCACATGTGGATTGACGCGCAAGGGCGGCTGAAGCGCCATCGCTTCGTGCGCGGCCTCATGCGCTCCGTCGCGCGCCTGACCTACACCCAGGTGCAGAAGGCCCGCGACGGCGAACCGGATGACCTGACCGGCCCGCTGATGGAGCGGGTGATCACCCCGCTGTACGGCGCCTTCGCCGTGCTGCAGAAGGCCCGCGACGCGCGTGGCACGCTGGAACTGGATCTGCCGGAACGGCTGGTGAAGCTGGACGAGGCCGGCACCATCCAGAGCATCGGCGTGCGCCCCCGCCTGGACAGCCACCGCCTGGTGGAGGAATTCATGATCGCCGCCAACGTGGCGGCGGCGGAGGCCCTGGAGGCCAAGCACAGCCCCTGCATGTACCGCGTGCACGCCGAACCCGCGCGCGACAAGCTGGAGGCCCTGCGCCAGTTCCTGGGCTCCCTGGGCTACACCCTGGCCAAGGGCCAGGTGATGAAGCCCATCCTGTTCACCCGCATCCTGAACAAGGCGGCGGAGACGCCGGAGGCGGACCTGGTGAACACCGTCATCCTGCGCAGCCAATCCCAGGCGCTGTACCAGCCGGAGAACATCGGCCATTTCGGCCTGGCCCTGCCGCGCTACGCCCACTTCACCTCCCCCATCCGCCGCTACGCCGACCTGGTGGTGCACCGCGCCCTGGTGAAGGCCTACGGCCTGGGGCCGGGCGGGTTGGATGAGGAGGAAGCGGGCCGCCTCGTGCAGGTGGGGGAGCATATCTCCGTCACCGAACGCCGCGCCGCCACGGCCGAGCGCGACGCCCTGGACCGCTATGTCGCGGCCTATCTGTCGGACAGGGTGGGCGGCACCTTCACCGGCCGCATCGGCGGTGTCACCCGCTTCGGCCTGTTCGTCACCCTGGACGAGACGGGGGCCGACGGGCTGGTGCCCATCTCCACCCTGCCGGACGACTTCTATGACCATGACGAGGCCAACCACCAGCTGGTGGGCCGCCGCTGGGGCCGCACCTACCGCCTGGGCACGATCGTCAAGGTGCGCCTGGTGGAGGCCGACCGCATCTCCGGCAGCATGGTGTTCGCCCTGCTGGGCGAGGACACGGACGACGCCCCCTGGCTGGCTGGCGGCAAATCTGATGGCAAAGGTGGCCGCGCCCGCCTGACCAAAAAGACCGCCACCAAGGCCCGCGTCAAGCGGGCGCCGCTCAAGGATAAGTGAATGCCTCAATTCATCGGCGGCGTCGCCCTGGTCGTGCGCGACTATGACGAGGCCAAGGCCTGGTACCGCGACGTCCTGGGCTTCGACGCCGTGGAGGACACGGACCTGGGCGGGGGCAAGCGCTGGGTGGTCATGGCGCCGCCCGGCTCAGCTGAAACGCGGCTGCTGCTGGCCAAGGCGGCGGGGCCGGAGCAGGAGGCCGCCATCGGCAACCAGGCCGGCGGCCGCGTCTTCCTGTTCCTGCGCACCGACGATTTCTGGCGCGACTACCATCGCATGAAGGCGGCCGGCGTCACCTTCTGCGAGGAACCCCGGGTTGAAGCCTATGGCACCGTGGTGGTGTTCCAGGACCTCTACGGCACCCGTTGGGATCTGCTGCAGCTCAACGCCTGATGTCCCCGGCTCACAATTCGGGGAAATCACAACAAGTGTAGATAGCAGGGCTGTACCCTGTGAAACGCGTCTGGACCATGGCCCGGGCCATACCCATCATCTAGGCCATGACGACCGACCCCGTCCCCCCTGTTGACCCGCATCCGAGGGCAGTCCGCGAGGCCAGCGTCGCCGAGATGGAGGACACCATGACGGACACGCACGAGGAAATCATCGCTCCGCCCAAGGGCATGGCCGGCACGGCCATGATGCGCGGCATCCGCCGCTGCTGCCCCAACTGCGGCGCCCACACCCTGTTCGCGGGCTATACCAAGGTGGCGCCGGTCTGCACCAACTGCGGCCTGGAATTGGGTAAATTCCGCGCCGACGACGCGCCGCCCTACTTTACCATCTTCGTCGTCGGTCATATCGTGGTCGGCGCCGCCTTGGCGGTCGAACAGAATTTCCACCCCGCCCTATGGGTCCACGCGGCCCTGTGGGGTCCGTTGACCGTGGGCCTGTCGCTGGCCTTGCTGCCCCTGTTCAAGGGGGCCGTGATCGGCGTGCAGTGGGCCATGGGCATCCGCGGCTAGGGGAACAACAAACCGGGAGGCGCCGTGGCCCAGGCCACATGCCGGGCACACCGCGCCCGCTCCACCCATATTAGGCCCGCCCATACCAGGCCAGCCCACGTCAGGCCTGACCGCATCCGCCGGGGCGCCGCGCTGGCCCGGACGCTGGCGGCTTTGGCCGGCGTTTTGGCCCTGGCGGCCTGCGCCGGCGGCACCGAGAATCGTGGCAGCGTTACCGCCGAGCAATTCTACCAGAGCGCCTACAGCAAGATCGACGAGCTGTACCTGGAACCGGTGGACATGCGCCGCCTGGTGGTGGACGGCCTGGTCCATGTCGGCGTGGTCGTGCCCGACCTGACGGTGACGATGCAGCCGGGGGGCGGGGCCGTGACCCTGGCGGTGGCCCGGCGGGCACCGCGCACCTTCACCCTACCCGCCGGCCGCGACGCGGCATCCTGGGCCCATCTGGCCGCTCTCACCACGGACTGGACGGTGGCGCAAAGCGCCGATGCCGGCCCCGGCGACCAGACGCGGGAAACCCTGTTCCGCGCCATGCTGGAGGGCGGCACCGCCGACCTCGACCCCTACAGTCGCTATTCCGTGCCGGCGGCGGCGCGGACGGAGCGGTCGCGCCGCGAAGGTTATGTCGGCATCGGCGTGACGCTGGAGGAAACGCCGCGCGGCTTCCGCATCATCGCCGTGGCCCCGGGCAGCCCGGCCTCCGTCGCCGGCCTGCTGGTGGGCGACGTCATAACCGCCGTGGGCGGCGTGCCCATCGACGCCGCCGGCGGGGGCGGCCCCGCCATGACGGTGGAGGCCGTTATGACCCGCCTGAGCGGGCCGGAAGGAACCGGCGTGCCGGTGCGGGTGGCCAGGACCGGCGGCATGGTGACGGTGCTGATCAGCCGCCAGCGCATCATCCTGCCCACCGTGACGGCGGAGCGGGCGGGTGCGGTGGGTGTACTGCATGTCAGCCGCTTCAACGCCGGCACCGCCGACGCCCTGGCCGCCGCCATCCGCCATCTGCGCGACGCCGATGGCTTGGGCCGGCCCACCGGCTGGGTGCTGGACCTGCGCGGCAACACCGGCGGCCTGCTGGACCAGGCGGTGGCCGTTGCCGACCTGTTCATCACCAGCGGCCCCATCCTGAACACCGTGGGCCGCCATCCGGACAGCGTGCAGCACTACGACGCCACACCGGACGACATCCTGGACGGCGCCCCCCTGGTCGTGCTGGCCGACGGGCAGACCGCTTCTTCCGCCGAGATCGTGCTGGGCGCCCTGGTTGACAGCGGCCGGGCCCTGGACGTGGGCACCACCAGTTTCGGCAAGGGCGTGGTGCAGACCGTGGCCCCCCTGCCCAACGGGGGGGAGCTGTTCATCACCTGGTCGCGCATCCTGACGCCGGCCGGCCGCATGTTCGATCACCACGGCCTGGCGCCCGCCCTGTGCACCGCCGGCCTGACCGACGCCGCCGCCATCCTGGCGCCCTTACGCGCCCAGCCCCGGCCCGCCGGCACGCCCGCAGCCTGCCCGGCGGAGCGCAACCGCCCGGCGCCGGTGGACCTGACGGTGGCAGAGACCCTGCTGGCCAGCCCGCCCCTGCTGCGCCGGGCGCAGCTCGCGGGCCAGACGCTGCTGGCCGACCGGCCGACGGCGCCCGGGTCAGGTCCCTGACGCTTGCTCCCCGGCGGCACCGCCGTGGGGCGTCCCTTGCACCTCGGCGGCGTTCTCCGCGAGAAGCGCCGCCGAATTGGCCACGGTCTGCTCGACCGTGCCCAGGGCCATGGCGGGTGCCTCGCCGACCACCTTGGTGTTGGCTTGCGTGACCGAATCAGTGATTTGGCTGTTCACGGCGGTGGGGAAGGCCACGGGGGATCTCCTGCCTTGGAGGCGTTGCGGCCACACGGAGTACGCGCATGATAGCGCGGGTAGACACATCTAGGTAGCGGCGGCGGAATTCCCGGGGGCCATTCCGGGGCTGCGAGGCGGTCGCCCGGGGCGGTGCCGGCCCATGCGCGACGCGCATCCCCTGCCCCAACCCCCTTCCCGGCGCCCTAAGGTTCTTTGGCCTTGACTCTCAGGTGCCGCTGACTAAAGTGCCGCGACGCCGTGCCCCTGAGGGCTGCGGTACGGAATTGTTTTTGACCGCCCCCGACCCGCCGAGTTGGCGACCGAACGGGGTTGTCGTAGGTGGGATTAAAGGTCATGGCCAAGCAGAATACCGTGCTGATCCGTCTGATCAGCTCCGCTGAAACCGGCTTCTTCTACGTGAAGAAGAAGAACCCGCGCAAGACGACCGAGAAGCTGGAGTTCCGGAAGTACGATCCGGTGGCTCGCAAGCACGTGCTGTTCAAGGAAGCCAAGATCAAGTAAGTCCCGCGCGCCCGTATCGGGCGCGCCGTTCCGGAAAGCACGCCACGCCCGTAAGGCTGGCGGCGAGCGACCGGAGCATGAGGACACTGGTCAGGCGAAGGGCCGCTCCTGGAGCGGCCCTTTCCTATTGGCATGCCTGGCGTCCGGCCTTCCCTTGGGCGCCCAGAACCCTGGGATCATCCCCATGGGCCCCACGGCCGCTTTCCCCTGCCCCATCTTCGTCATCAACCTGGAGCATGACGGGGTGCGGCGCGCGCACATGACCGAGCAATGCGCCCGCCTGGGGCTCGCGGCGGAGTTCGTGCCGGCGGTGAATGGCCGCGCGCTCAGCGAAGCCGACCGCGCGGTCTATGACCGGGCGCGAGCGCTGCGCGTCTATGGCGTGGAGATGCTGGACACGGAGATCGGCTGCTACCTCAGCCACTACCGCCTCTATGAGCGCATGGTGCAGGAGAACATCCCCGCCGCCCTGATCATGGAGGACGACGTGGAGCTGAGTCCGGCCCTGCCCCGCATCGTGGAGGATCTGCTGGCCGACCCGGCGCCGGAATGGCAGGTGGTGCGACTGGAATCCTTGCGCCCCCGCGTGCGGGAACCCAGGACGCCCAAGTTCCGGGGCCGCACCGTCAAGACCCTGCGCGATGGTGAGCTGGTGCGCCTGGGCACCCACGTCCTGGGCTTCGGCGCCTATCTGATCCGCCTGGACGGGGCCCGGCGCATGCTGGACTACGGCCGGCGCATCTTCATGCCGGTGGACCAGACCATGGACCGCTATTGGGACAACGGCATCGCCCCCTACCTGGTCCGCCCCATCCCCGTGCGCCAGCGCACCGACATGGACTCGCGCATCGGCGCCCGGCCCGCCGGCCGGCACGAGGGCCAGCCCCTGGCCACCCAGCTGGCCCGCCGCTGGCAGCGCCTGTCGGACAGCGTGCGCAAGCGCCTGTACCGGGGCTGAACCTCCCCCACAACCCGAAGCGATCAAGGCCGCTGGATGGCGGCGCCCGGCGACTGAGGAACAGCGAAAACTACCTCGGCAGGCTGAGGTCCGGCGCGTCGGCGTGGCTCAGCGGCGCCGCGTCCAGGCTGCTGTCCGTCACCACGCGGTTGCGGCCCGCCCGCTTGGCCTCATAAAGCGCCATGTCGGCCCGGCGCAGCAGGCTGTCGCCCGTCTCCATGCGGCCATCCGGCCCCTGGGCGCCGGCGGCCACGGCCACGCCGACGGAGATGGTGACCGTGATCTCCCCACCATCGGTGGTGACGTGGAACGGCGTCTCGCCGATGCGGCGGCGCAGACGCTCCGCCACCAGCACACCGGCGGCCAGGTCGGTGTCGGGCATGACGACGACGAATTCCTCACCGCCCAGCCGGGCCACCAGGTCGAAGTTCCGCAGGTTGCGGCTGGCGCGCAGCGCCACCTCCTTCAGCACCTCGTCACCCACGCCGTGGCCGTAGGTGTCGTTCACCACCTTGAAGTGGTCGATGTCGAACAGCAGGGCCGCCACCGGCTTGTGGTTGTCCCCGCCCCGGTCCAGCAGGCGCGGCAGGTGCGCGCTGAGGTAGCGGCGGTTGAACAGGCCGGTCAGGCTGTCGGTCAGGGCCAGCGACAGGCTCTGCTCATAATTGGCGCGCAGCCGGTCCTGATAGCGCTTGCGCCGGATCTGGGTCCGGGCGCGGGCCATCAGCTCATTCCGGTCGATGGGCTTGATCAGGTAGTCGTTGGCGCCCAGTTCCAGGCCCTTGGCCACGCGGTCGATGTCGGTCTCGTCCGCCACCAGCAGAACGGGCACCTGGCGCGTCTTCTCCTGCGAGCGCAGCTGGGAACAGAGGCGCAGGCCATCCTCGCGCATCAGCGTCAGGCTGATGACGATGAAGTCGAAGTCGCCGGCCAGCGCCTGCTCCAGCCCGGTGGCGCAGGTGTCGGCAGCCACCACGCGGCCCCGGTCGCGGCCCAGCGTCTCGGTGATCTTGTCCAGGTCGATGGAGCTGTCCTCCACCACCAGGACGTTGGCGCCCTCCGCCGACTGGTTGTGCATGCTGTCGGTGGAGACCAGCATGCCCAGCTGGCCGGACGTGCTCTCGCGCAGGCGCCATTCGTCCATCATCATCTTGAGACGGACGAGGGAGCGCACGCGGGCGAACAGCGCCACGTCGTTCACCGGCTTGGTCAGGAAGTCGTCGGCACCGGCCTCCAGCCCCCGCACGCGGTCGGCGATGTCGGACAGGGCCGTCACCATGACGACGGGGATGTGCATGATGGCGGGATCGCTGCGGATGCGCTCGCACACCTCGAAGCCATCCATGCCGGGCATCATGACGTCCAGCAGGACGATATCGGGCGCCTGCGCCTTGATCTTCTCCAGCGCCTCGGGCCCGCTGCTGGCGGTGATGACGTCGAAGTACTCGCGCGTCAGCTTCGCCGCAAGCAGCTTGACGTTGGGCAGGACATCATCAACGACCAGGACGCGAGCCGACATGACACCACTTATTCCGGCCGCGTCGGGGGAAGACGCGGCTTATTCCAAGGTACTATTGCGCACCCTAATCCAGAAAGCGCCGAACTGTCCGGATGAAAGTGGCAACCGAGATGGGTTTGGCGATGTAGTCATCACAACCGCCTTCCCGGATACGCTCCTCGTCCCCCTTCATGGCGAAGGCCGTGACGGCGATGACGGGGATCGACCCAAGCTCTTGATCCTCCTTCAACCAACGCGTCACGTCCAGACCGGAAAGCTCCGGAAGCTGTATGTCCATAAGTATAAGATCCGGACGGTGTGTCCGCGCCAGTTCCACGGCCATGCCGCCATCGCGGGTCTGCACCGTGCGATAGCCGTGCGCCTCCAGCAGGTCGTTGAAGAGCTTCATGTTCAGCTCGTTGTCCTCGACGATGAGGACACATTTTTTTGCGGCGGCAACCGTGGACATGAGGCGGTCCGTGGCGATGTGGCGGCTACACTAAGGGACAAGCCGGGCGGGTACAACCGTCATCCGGCGCACTCGCGGGTTACGCCCCCGCTGTTCGGTGTCGCGTCGCCATGGCGGCGCCATTCTCCTGTTCTAGGCGTTGTGGGTACCCCCGTGGCGCCCCTGCCTCTCCAACAGGTAATCCGGAAATCTGGTTAAACCAGGGAGAATCGGCAGCGCTGTCATTCACAGCGCCGGCGAATCCGTGAATCGGCCGGCCGGGGCGGTTCCCCCGTGTCTTAACCAGCCAGCTGCCGGCACCAGGCGGCCAGGTCCAGCAGGCCATGGCGCCGGGGACCGGTCGCATCGGCGGCCGCGACCTCCAGCCGCCGCCCGGCACGGCGGGCGAAGGTGGCCAGGCGCGCCGGCTCCTCGACCAGCCGCCCCAACGCCCGCATGACCGCGTCGCCCCGGCGGCGATCCTGAGGCGCCAGGGTGGGCAGCAAAGCACGCATGGCGATCAGGGCGCGGCCCACGTCCATCCGCGCGCGCGCCGTGGCCAAGGCACGGTCGTCCCCCCGCCCACCCCATGCCGCCAGCCGCGCCAGCCGGTGATGGTGGCGATATTCCCACGCCGCGACGTCCGGCGGGGGGGCTGTGGCGCCGGCCAGCGTCCGCACGCTGGCGGTGAAGCTGCCCAGCAGGCGCCGCACCTCCCCCCGCCCGTCCACCGGCAGGATCAGCCGGTAGGTCAGCAATATCCACACGGCGGCCAGCACGATGGCGGCGAAGGTGTTGAGGAAGCCCTGGAGGTCGTAGCTCATGGGGTTGGTGGGCGCGACCAGGGTCAGGAACAGCAGGGGCATGAAGGCGCCGAAGTCACCGCGCCCAGGCCGCTGGGACATCAGGGCGGCCACCAGGATGACCGGCGCCAGCACCAGGGACAGGCCCCAGAACTCCGACAAGGCGGGCAGCGCCAGGAAGGTGATGGGCAGGGCCAACAGCCCGGCCCAGAGGGCCGCGCGGAAGATCTGGACGCTGACCTGTTCGGGGTTGGCGCGGCTGGCCAGCAGGGCGCCGAAAGCGCTGGTCCAGCTGACCATGACGGTGCCGGCCGGCCATTCGGTGGCGACCCAGAAGCCCGCCGCCAGGCCGACGGAGATCAGGGTGCGCAGGGCGGCGATGATCGCGCTGCCCAAGGGGCCGTCCGCCGGCTCCGGCAGGGTGAAGGACAGGCGTCGCGTGGGGTCGCGCGCCACCGCCACCTGCACCATGAGGTCCAGCATTTCCCCTAGTTGGTGTGCCGCCGCGATGGACGCTGGATCGGCCGCCCGGCGCGCCAGGCGCAACGCGGCACGCAGGCGGCGGCGGGCCGCAGCGGCGGCCACGCGGAAGGCCGGCCCGTCGCCCGCGCCCAGCGGCGTCAGGCAAGCCAGCAGCGACCCCGCGGCCGGCAGCACGGCAAGCGCCCGCCGGGCGGCGTCCACCCGGGCCAACAGGCCGAACAGGGCGGCGGCCGCTATCCGGGCGCCGTCGGCCTGGCGGCGGAAGGCGACCGACTCGACGGCGGCGTAGGTCGCCAGATCGTCCAGTCCCTGCAACTCCGCCAACAAGTCCCGGTGGCGACCGGGCGCGCCGGCGCCGGCCAGGTCCTGAGTCAGGTCCTGGGCCAGCGCGCCAGTCACGGCGGCGGTGACCCGGCCCACCCGGCTGTCCAGCCGCCGGGCCGCCGTCACCGGCCAGACGATGCCCGACACCGTCATCTTGGCAAGCACCCCCACGACGATGGCGGCGACGCGGGCGGCCGCGATGTCGAAGGTGCGCAAGGGGTCGTCCACGGCCCCCAGCGCCACCAGGGCCAGGGTGTAGCCCGCCAGCACGGCGGCGTAGGACCGGAAGCGGCGCAGGCGGGTGGCCAGCGCCACGCAGCCCGCCAGCCACAGGCTGTAGAGCAGCAGGAAGGCTTCCGGCGACTGGCCGAAGCCCGCCATCAGGGCCAAGGCCGCCGACGCCCCCACCAGGGTGCCGGCGATACGCCACACGCTCTTGGCGATGACGGCACCGCTCATGGGGTGGCTGACGATCATCACCGTCACCGCCGCCGTCTGCGGGCTTTCCAGCTGCAGGGCATAGGCGAGATAGAGGGCCAGCAGGGCCGCCACCGCCGTGCGCACGGCATGGCCCAATGCCCCCGGGCTGGGAACCAGGGTGAGGACAGACCGGACTGGGAAAGCGAGCGGCACGGGTGGGAACGCCAAAGGAGGGGCGCCGGCCGTCCCATGAGCGGAACGCCAGCCAGTTCATCGATTTGGATGATGCTCCACACCCCCGCCTACGGTCCAATATATGGCTGGATGCTTTTCGATATTCAAAACCGACAGGACGCGCCGCCTTGGACATCCGCCACCTGCGCTATTTCACCGCCGTCGCCGAGGAACTGCACTTCACCCGGGCCGCGGAAAAGCTGGGCATCCGCCAGCCGCCGCTCAGCCAGCAGATCCAGCAGCTGGAGAGGGAGATCGGCAGCCCCCTGTTCCACCGCCTGTCGCGCGGCGTGGAGCTGACGGCCGTCGGCGCCACCTTTCTGCAGGACGCGAAGGCCATCCTGGCGCACATGGACCAGGCCCTGGCCAACGCCCGACAGGTCGCGCGGGGCGACAAGGGCCGCCTGCGCATGGGCCTCAGCATGTCGGTCACGGCCCATCCCTGGATCGCCCGGCTGATCCGCGACTATCGCGCCCAGCATCCGGGGGTACAGCTGACGCTGGAGCTGAACGACTTCGGCCAGCTGACCGACGCCGTGCGCGACGGCGCCCTGGACGTTGCCCTGGTGCGGGGCCGGACGGCGGAAATACCGGGCCTGACCACCTATGCCGTGGTCGAGGAACGGCTGTTGGCTGCCCTGCCCATGGGCCATCGCCTGGCCGGGGCCGCCACCCTGGACCTGGCGGAACTGGCGGACGAGGATTTCCTGATCATCCCGCGCACGGCCGGCCCCAACATTTACGACATCATCATCGCCGCCTGCCGCGAGGCGGGATTCAGCCCCCGCATCGTCCAGGAGGTGCCGGCCTTCCCCCCCTTGCTGAACCTGGTGGAGGCGGGCTTGGGTGTGGCGCTGGCGCCCGATAGCATGCGCAACATGCGCCTGGAGGGCGTGCGGCTGCTGGACCTGAAGGGCGGCTATGACACGGCCCCCATCATGTTGGTCTACCGCGCCAACGAGGGGACGGCCGCCGTGCGGGCGCTGGTCACCCAGGCGCGGCGCGCCGCCGCCATCCGCACCACCCCCACGCCCTGAGGCACGGCCATGCTGGAACTGAAACTCTTGCGCTCCTTCGTCCTGCTGGCCGAAGAGCTGCACTTCGGCCGGGCGGCCGAGCGGCTGCACATCGTGCAGCCGGCCCTGACCCAGCAGATTCAATCCCTGGAACGGCAGATTGGCACGCCCCTGCTGAACCGTGCGCGCGGCCGCGTCAGCCTGACCGACGCCGGCGCCCTGGTATTGGCGGAGGCGCGCAAAACGCTGGAGCAGGCGGCACGGACGGAGGCCATCGGCCGCCTGGCCGGCCGGGGCGAAGTCGGCAAGCTGGAGGTGGGCTTCGTCGGTTCCGCCGGTGTCGGTGCCCTGATGCCGGCGGTTCTGCGTGATTTCCGGCGCAGCCATCCAGCCGTGGAGTTGCACCTGGTGGAAATGGCGGTGGGGCCGCAGCTGGCCGCCATCGCCACCGGCACCCTGGACGTCGGTTTCGTCCGCCTGCCGCCGCTCAGCCTGCCCTCCGGGGTGGCGGTGCTGCCCCTGCGGCCGGACAGCCTGGTGGCGGCGCTGCCGGCCGGCCATCCGCTGGCGGCGCTGGATGCCATCCCGGTGGCGGCGTTGGCGACGGAGCCCATGGTGCTGCACCACCGCGCCGGGGCGGCGGAGCTGCGCAGCCTGATCGACGACCTGTGCAGCCGCCATGGCTTCACCCCCCAGGTGGTGCAGTCGGTGCCGCAGATATCGCTGACCGTCCGGCTGGTGGCCGCCGGCCTGGGCCTGTCGCTCCTGCCCGGGTCCATCGCCCGGCTGGCCGTGGAGGGCGTGGTCTACCGCCCCCTGGCCGATGCCGATATCCAATACACCCTGGCCTTAGCCCACCGCCCCCAAGACCCGGCACCGGCGGTGCGGGCCTTCGTCAGCCTGGCCGGCGCGGCGGCGGAGGCCTAGCCTAATCGCCGGCGTCCAGGTCCACGCCCTGCCAGCCCCCGCCCAGCGCCTTATAGAGCGTGATGACGTGCTCCACCCGGGCCAGGCGGCTTTCCGCCTCCCGATCTTCCGCCTGGTAGGCTTGGCGCTCGCCATCCAGCACCTTCAGGAAGTCGGTCAGGCCGGCGGCATAGAGGCGGGTGGCATGGTCCAGGGCCTGGGCCGCGTCGGTGCGGGCGGCCGCCAGGGTCTGCTGCCGCCGGGTTTCCGTCTGGTAGTTCACCAGCGCATCCTCCACGTCGCGCAGCGCCTCCTTCACCGTGCGCTCATAATTGATGCGCGCGGCCTCGGCCTCCGCCTTGGCCAGCGTGATGCGGGCGTCGTCGCGGCCGCCGTTGTAGACAGGGCCGGTCACCTGGGCGCCCAGGGAATAGGTCAGGCTGGCCAGGCTGAACAGCTTGCCCAGGTCCGCCGCCTGGGGCAGCAGGGTCAGCGGAATGGCAAAGTGGGGCAGGCTGGCGGCGGTGGCCACGCCGATGCGGGCGGTGGCCGCCGCATAGCGCCGGTCGGCCTGGCGGATATCCGGCCGGTTAGCCACCACCTCGGACGGCACGGATACCGGCAGGCTGTCGGGGACGGACAGCAGGGGTGCGGGCTGGCTCAATTCCGCCTCCAACTCCCCCGGGTAGCGGCCCAGCAGCACGGCGATGGCGTGGCTCATGCGCGCCACCGCCGCCTCCAGCGGCGGGGTCGCGGCCTGCACCGTCTCCAACTGGGTCCTGGCCTGCGCCACGTCCAGCACCGTGCCCAAGCCACGCTGGTAGGCGCGCTGCGCCAAATCCAGGGCCTTAGCCGCGACCGCGATGTTGTCGCGGGCGATGGTCAGGCGCAGCTGGGCGGCGCGCAGGCGGGCGTAGTCCGTCGCCACCTCCGCCAGCAGGCTGACCAGGATGGCGCGCCGCCCTTCCTCCGTCGCGGCGATATCGGCATCGGCCGCCTCCACCGCCCGGCGGGTGCCGCCGAAGACGTCGACCTCCCAGGTCGCGTCCAGTTCCGCCTGCCAGGTGTGATAGCTGCCGATACCCGGCGGCCAATCCACATTTTCGCTGGATCGTTGCAGGGCCGGGTCGATACCCAGCCGCACGTCCGGTAGGTCGGCGGATTTGGCGATGACACGAGCGGCGCGGGCCTGCACCAGGCGCTGGCGCGCAATTTTGAGGTCTTCATTGTCCACGATGGCCGCCTGTATCAGGCGGCTGAGGGTGGGGTCCCCGAAACTGTCCCACCAGGCGCGCATGGCGTCCACGCCGGCCACGGGCACGCTGGCCGCCGGCGGCAGCTGTTCGGTCCAACCCTTGGGCAAATCGTCCAGCGGGACGGGCTTGTAGTCCGGGCCGACCACGGAACAGGCGGACACCATGCCGCCCACCATCAGGGCGGCCAGGGCCTTACGGCGGATCATGGCTCAGATCCTCGATTCCAGGCGGGCCAGCACCCGGCCTACGACGCCCTGCGGGCGCGCTGCCTCATCCCCCACCGACACGGTGCAGGTCATGCCGGCGGCGAGAACCACGCCGGGCGGCACGGTGTCGATGCCGATGCGCACGGGGATGCGCTGCGCCAGCCGCACCCAGGTGAAGACCGGGTTCACGTCCTGCAGGCCATAGGCGTTGGGGGCGCTGTTGCGGTCGTTGATGCCGCGGGCGATGGTCTCGACATGGCCGGCCAGAGGGGCGGCATAGCCCATGAGCTTCATGCGGGCCGGGTCGCCCTCATGGATGCGGGCCAGCTTGGTTTCCTCGAAATACCCCGACACCCAGAAACTGTCGGTGTCGATGACCGCCACCCGGGGCTGGCCCACCGTGGCGTAGTCGCCCACGCGCAGGCGCAGGTTGGTGACATAGCCGTTGACCGGCGCGCGGATGATGGAGCGTTCCAGGTTCAGGTTGGCCAGGTCCAGCGCCGCCGTCGCCGCGTCCAGCTGGGCATTGGCCACGCTGGCGGTGCTGCGGAACCGGTCCTGCTCGGCCTCGGACACCACGCCGGCCAGGCCTTGGCGGCGCTGCGCGTCGCTGAGCTTCAGGGCCCGGTCATCGCGCGCGGCGGCGACGGCGGCGCGGGCCTGGGCCTGGGCGATGCGGAACCGCGCCGGATCGATGACGAACAGCACGTCGCCCTTGTGGACCAGCTGGTTGTCGTGCACGGGAATGTCGACGATGGTGCCGGCCACCTCCGGCGCCACGTCCACCACCTCCGCCCGCACGCGGCCGTCGCGCGTCCAGGGCGCCAGCATGTAGCGCTGCCACAGGGCGCCGATCAGCAGGATAGCCAGCGCCACCAGGACCAGGGTGGAGGCCCCGCGCCCCAGGGCGCGCGCCAGGGTCATGAGGCGGGCGTTCACAGCAGCACCAGACCAGAGAGCAGGATGGAGAACAGGGCCGCCTCGACCAGGGCGGGGTGCCAGACGATGCGCCAGAAGCCTAGGTAGGCCAGCAGGCCGCGCAGCAGCAGGAAAAGCACCAGGGTGACGGCCACATAGCCGACAATGGGGGCCATGAAGATGCCGGCGACATCCAATTCGGCCATGACGGAAAGGACCTCGTTGGGAGTGTGGAAAAAGAAAAGGACGCGGCCCGAGGGTGCTCCCCTTGCCGCGTCCTTTCCCTGAGCGTGACGTGCCCGGCAACCCGATGGGAGGGGGGCCGGCGGGCACCGTCACGAAGGGGGCAGGGGTGGGCGGAACCGGATCAACCGCCCCTGGACCATTAGGCCTCCCCCGCCCCGTAAAGACCCTGTCAGTTGGCCGACAGGGCCTGCGCCGTCAGCGCCGCGTCCAGATTGTCGACGCAGGCATTGAAGTCGGCGGTGCCGGGGGTGGCACCGGCGGCGGCACAGGCCTGCTGCTCACGGCCAACCTGGGCCGACACCTGGGCATGCGCGCCCTTCACATGGGTCAGCACGTTGGTGCAGGCGGCGAAGTCGGAATTGGCCGGGTGCAGGCCCATGGCCTGGCAAGCCTGGCTGACCGCCGGGGTCACCACCACCTCGGTGCCCGCGGCATTCGCGCTCAGCGGCGCGGACAGGGCCAGGAAGGACAGGGCGGCGGCGGCAACGGCAACCTTCCGGGACGAATTCTTCAGCGGGGCGAACATTCAAGCATCTCCATCAATCAACCGGGCCGCGTCCTGTCAGGTACAGCGCCTTCAGTCGGCGCGGTCGTTGGTGAGATGAACTATGCGCCCGGCTGCTGCGGTGCGTCTAATATATCGAAATGGCATCTTCGATATCTATTTGATATGGCAATAGCCCAAGCCACCCAAGCCCACGATCAGAATCCGTGATCGTTGCGCCCTTGAGAAACTATTGGAGGGGCAGCGGCGCAGGGCCCCAAATATTCGGTGCCCGCACGCCGCAGGGACCGCAATGACCAAGGGTCCTTGGCCACCCAGGCGGCCGGTGACGAACAACGGACAAGAACATGGTTAGAGAGCGAATTCGTCTGAGCAGCCTGCACGACCGCGTCATGAGCGCGGAACAGGCGGCGGCCCTGATCCAGGACGGCATGACGGTGGGCATGAGCGGCTTCACCCGCGCCGGCGATGCCAAGGCCGTCCCCCTGGCCCTGATCAATCGCGGCCGGGCCGAACCCCTGCACATCAACTTGCTGACCGGCGCCTCGCTGGGCAACGACCTGGACGGCATGCTGGCCGACGCCGGCATGCTGAAGCGCCGCCTGCCCTTCCAGGCCGACGCCCGCCTGCGCGCCGCTATCAACCGGGGCGAGGTCATGTTCATCGACCAGCACCTGTCGGAAATGGTGGAGCAGTTGCGGTCTGGCGCCCTGGGGCATCTCGACTGCGCCATCATCGAGGCCACCGCCATCACCGAGACGGGCGCCATCGTCCCCACCACCAGCGTGGGCAATTCCGCCAGCTTCGCCATCCTGGCCGACAAGGTGATCGTGGAGATTAACCTGGCCCAGCCGGCGGACCTGGAGGGCCTGCACGACATCTACATCCCCAAGCGCCGCCCGGCGCGCGAGCCCATCGACCTAACCCGGGCGTCGGATCGCGTGGGCACGCCGGCCATCCCGGTGGACCCGGCCAAGATCGCCGCCATCGTGGTGACCAACCAGCCGGACAGCGCCACCACCCTGCAGCCGGCCGACGCCGACACCGCCGCCATCTCCCGCCACCTGATCACCTTCCTGGAGCAGGAGGTGCTGGCCGGCCGCCTGCCCCGGCACCTGCCGCCCTTGCAGGCCGGCATCGGCGCCATCGCCAACGCCGTGCTGGCCGGCCTGAAGGAGAGCCCGTTCACCGACCTGGAGCTGTACAGCGAGGTGCTGCAGGACAGCGCCTTCGACCTGTTCGACGCGGGCAAGCTGGCCTTCGCCTCAGCCTCCAGCATCGTGCTGACGGCGCCGGTCATGGCCCGCGTCATGCCCAACATCGCCAGCTACCGCGACCGCATCGTCCTGCGCCCGCAGGAGGTCAGCAACCATCCCGAGGTGGTGCGCCGCCTGGGCCTGATCGCCATCAACACCGCCATCGAGTGCGACATCTACGGCAACGTGAATTCCACCCACGTCAACGGCACGCACATGATGAACGGCATCGGCGGATCGGGTGACTTCGCCCGCAACGCCCAGCTGTCGGTGTTCGTCACCAAGTCGCTGGCCAAGGATGGCCGCATCTCCAGCATCGTGCCCATGGTCACCCATGTCGACCATACCGAGCATGACGTGGACGTGATCGTCACGGAACGCGGCCTGGCCGACCTGCGCGGCCTGGCCCCGCGGGAGCGGGCGCGGGTGATCATGGAGAACTGCCTGCACCCCAGCTATCGCGGCCAGATGGCCGACTATGTGCGCCGGGCCGTGGCCCGGGGCGGCCAAACCCCGCATGTCCTGGAAGAGGCGTTCAGCTGGCACATCCGCGCGCGCGAGACGGGCAGCATGCTGGCCGAAACCGCGCCCGAGGCTCTATCGGCGTGACGCCACCCGGCCATCCGGAGCGCTGATCTGGTTCATGCGCCGGATCAGCGCCCGGTGGGCGGGCAAGTCCCTGGTGGCGTGGTCGCCATAGGCCCGGATGCGGGCAAATGTCTTCTGCGCCGCCTCCACCTGGGGAAAGGCGGCGCGGGCCAGCGACAGGTCGGTCTCGAACCCCATGCCGTACAGGATGTACTGGTAGTTGAAGAAGGCGAAGGCCTCCAGATCCAGCGCGAAGTCGAAGCGGCTGGGCGGCCGGGTGCGCCACTGCGCCAGCAGGTCGCGCAAGGCCGGCGGGATGGAGGCGGGATCGCGGTTGTCGCGCCAGAACGGTTCTTCCCGCTTGCTCAGGCAGTAATGCAGCTTCAGGAAGTTGACAATGTTCTCGAAACGCCGGGTCATCAGCTCGTTGAAGCGGGCGGCCGGCGCGTCCCATCTGCCGTCATGGGGGAACAGCTCCGCCAGCATGCCCACCGCCACCTCGATCAGCACCACGCTGGTGGACTCCAGGGGCTCCAGGAACCCGCCCGCCAGGCCGATGGCGACACAGTTCTTGACCCAGGGCGTCTCGCGATAGCCGGCATCAAAGGCGGTCTTGCGCGGGGCCGGCGGCTCGATGTGGGGGCCCAGGTGCGGAGCGATATAGGCGCGCAGAACCCCCTCGGCCTCGTCATCCGACATGTGGTCGCTGGAATAGACGCAGCCCACGCCGCGCGCCCCCTCCAGCCCGATCTCCCAGGTCCAGCCCGCCGCGTGCGCCGTGGCCACGGTGCAGCTTTCCAGGGGGGCGTCAGCCGCCTCATAAGGCACCTTGCAGGACAGGGCGCGGTCAGTGAACAGGATGGACTTCACCGATTTCTGCGGCACGCCCAGGGCGCGGCCGATCAGCTCGGCCCGGAAGCCGCTGCAATCCACGTAGAAGTCGGCGGTGATCGCCCCGTATTCCCGCGTGACCAGGTGGGCGATGGCGCCGTCGGCCGCCAGCGCCACATCCGTCACCGTGCCCCGCAGGTGCCGCACGCCCAACTCCCGCGCGCGGACGGCCAGGGACTGAGCGGCCTTGGCCGCGTCGAAGTGATAGGCGTAGTTCAGCGGCGCCTCGAAATCACCCTCCGGTCCGCGCTTGGGCGCCCGCCGCGCGTCGGTCACCTGCTGCTGGAAGGTCATGGCCTGGGCGAACGGCGGGCGGCGGTCGCCGTCCTGCAGCAGCCAGTAGGGCACCAGGCCCGCGCCATCCGTGGGGAAAGGCGCCTCGAAGGGATGGAAGAAGCTGTCGTCTTCGCCCCCGTCCACCCAGCGGGCGAAGCGGATGCCCTGCTTGAAGGTGGCGGAGGTGTCGCGCATGAACTGGGCCTCGTTCAGGCCCAGGAACCGCAGGGTGCCGCGGATGGTGGGGAAGGTCCCCTCCCCCACCCCGACGATGCCGATGTCCGGCGCCTCCAGCAGCGTGATGCCGATCGGCCCCCCTTCCCGCACGCCCAAGTATTTGGCGAGGTAGGCGGCGGCCAGCCATCCGGCCGTGCCGCCACCGACGATCAGGATGGTTCGCTCGACTGTCATCTCTGCTCGGTCGTCCACTCAGCTCAGGGCTTGCTCCGGCACGGCCCCCAGCTCGCCACTCAGCCGGGCCTTGCGGCCATAGACCAGTTCGAACAGCGGGGACGCCATCATAGTCGTGACGATGGCCATCAGCACCAACATAGAGAACAGCGTGGGGCCGATGATGCCCTTTTGCAGGCCGATGTTGATGATGATCAGTTCCATCAGCCCGCGTGAGTTCATCAGGGCACCGATTCCCAGCGCCGTGCGGTTGTCCTCGCCGCACAGCCGGGCGGCGGCGTAGCAGGCCACCCCCTTGGCGGCGATGGAGGCCACCAGCACGCCCAACGCGATCAGCAGCAGCGACGCGGAATTCACCATGTCCATGCGGGTGTTGAGGCCGGAATAGGTGAAGAACATGGGCAGCAGCAGGACCACGGTCAGCGGCTCCACCTTCTTCTTCAGCTCTTCCACGAACTTGCCGCGCGGCATGGCGGTGCCGACGATGAAGCCGCCGAAGATGGCGTGGATGCCCACCGCGTCCATGATGAAGGCGGACAGGCAGAACACCATGAGGGTGATGGCCAGCACCGTGTGCGTCATCTCCCCCCGCCGTTCCACCGCGCGGCCCAGGGGTGCCAGCAGGCGGCGGCCGAACAGGATGACCAGCAGGGCGAAGCTGAGGCCGCCGCCGATGGCCAGCACGGCGACGCCGGGGCCGGCGCCGAAGATGGCCAGCACGATGGCCAGCACGCACCAGGAGGCGGCGTCGTCGAAGGCGCCGGCCGTCAGGGACAGGGTGCCCAGGGCGGAGTTGCTGAGGCCGCGCTCATTGATGATGCGGGCCAGCATGGGGAAGGCGGTCAGGGCGATGCAGGCGCCCATGAACAGGGTGGCCTGGCTCTGCGGCAGGCCCTCGGCGAACAGGCCCGGCACCTTCAGCAGCATGGGCGTGATCAGCACGGCGATCAGGAAGGGGGCCGCGATGCCGGAGAGCGAGACGGCGAAGGCGCTTCTGCCGTTGGTGCGGAAATGGTCGCCCCGGAAGGTCGTGCCCACCAGGAACATGTAGAGGCCGACCCCGAACTGGGCGCCGACGTACAGCACGCTCTTGGTCTCCTTGGGGAACAGCTCGGCGGCGAAGCCGGGGAACAGCAGGCCCAGCAGGGACGGACCCAGCACCACGCCGGCGATCATCTCACCCACCACCTGGGGTTGGGCCAGCAGCTTCTGCCCCAGCCAGCCGACGACGCGGCAGGCCAGGATGATGGCGGTGATCTGCAGGAAGAAATGGACGCTGAAATCCGTCGGCGTCAGGGTCCCGTTGGGGCCGTGCGGCGACAGCATGTGGGTCGCCGTGTCGACGATGTTCTGCACCGTGTCGGCGGAAAAAAGATCGGAAGCCATGACGCGATTCCACCCCGTTCTTAGCTTTTGTGCTTGTTAGCGATAACAGGGTTAGGGTGGGCTTTCCGGCGTTGTCAAAGGATAAAAGATGTAAGAATGTAGCAACATTCTGGATACGGGAAATGTAGCAACATGGCCACAATGAGCAGCCGGGATTTCAACCAGGACGTGGGCGGTGCCAAGCGCGCGGCACTGAGCGAGCCGGTGTTCATCACCGACCGCGGCACCCCCACCCACGTGCTGATGAATTTCGAGACTTTCCTGCGGCTTACCGGCGACGGGCAGAGCATCGTCGACCTGCTGGCCATGCCCGAGGACGTGCCCCTGGCCCCCGCCCGCCTGGACATCGTCTGATGTTCCTGCTGGACACCCCGGTCATCCTGGAGCTGCGTGGGGCGAAGGCGGACGCCGGCGTGCGCGCCTGGGCCGCCGACATCCCCCGCCAGCAATTGTTCCTGTCAGCCCTCAGCCTTATGGAACTGGCGGAGTCGGTCGCCAAGGCGGAGCGGACGGACAAGGCCGCCGGCGCGGCGCTGCGGGCCTGGCTGGACGACCGCGTGATGGTGGCGTTCGAGGGGCGCATCCTGCCCGTGGACGCGGCCGTGGCCCTGCGCCGCGCCGGCGTCGCCCTGCCCAACAACCGCGACGCCCTGCTGGCCGCCACCGCCCTGGTGCACGGCCTGACGGTGGTCACGCCCAACGTCGCCGCCTATCGCACCGGCCGGCTGAAGGTGTTCAACCCCTGGGGCTACGCCGCCGGGGAGGCGGAAGAGGACATCGCCGACTGGCGCCAGGCGGCCAAGACCAGCCCGGTATGGCTGAAGAGCCTGTTCCTGCGCTTCTGAGCGCGACGGCGGGTCCGGCTCTCAGCAGGCGGGCCTGGGCAGGGGCTCCAGCGCCACCAGTTCGGCCCGCACCTTGAAGTCGCCGTAGTCGATCAGCATGGACTGCACGATGCCGTTGTCCATCAGCATCATGGCGGTGTCGTAGTCGGGCAGCGCCTGCTGCTCGTCGTTGGCGAAGAAGGCCAGGTGCACCGGCCAGGCCTTGTCCTTGTGCAGGGCGGCCACGACGATGGCGTCCTTGGCCAGGGGCTTGGCCTTGCCGATGACGGCGGAGACGGGGCCCGCTTCCTCCGCCTCCGACCCGTCGAACACGGGGCGGACATAGACCGGCGTGTCGCCGTGGCGGGCCTGGTTGATCAGCAGCAGGGTGTGGGCGGTTGGGAAGACGGTGCCGGGCGCCAGCTCGATATCCTGCGGCTTGGGCTTCTCGAAGTGGGCGACGCCGCCATCCTCGCCGTTCAGGGTCGCCACCCCCTTCATCTCCTCATCCGGTTGGCCGGTGGTCTGCTTGCGGACGTTGAAGCGATAGACGCTGCCGTCCTTGGCCTCCCACGTCGTGTAGCTGGTGGTCATCTCCTGGTCGTCGGCTTCCGAATAGAGGAAGCGGATCTGGAAGCGCTGTTCCGTGGTCCAGCCGCGGCAGACATCGTTCCAGGCGAAGTTCATGGCGCCGACCACGCCGGTGACGCGGCTGCCCTCACGCGAGGAGGCCAGGGTCAGGCGATAGGCGGCGCGATGGGGGGACATCTGCGCGCCCACCGCCATGACCGTGCCGGCCATGGGGCCGCCACTGGAGGTTGGGGCAACCGTGGGTGGGACGGCGGGCGGCGCCGCAGGGGCGGGGGCCGCCGCCGATGGGGGCGTGGCGCCGACGGCCATCGCCACCGGCAAGGCCAGAACGGCCAGGGACGCCAAACCCATGCTCACCAGACGTGCGCGCATTCTTATCGTCACTCTCGCTACCTCGACCCGGGCCAGGCCCGAACCCCCAGCATGCCGCGTACCGGGGGCCGACGCCAAGCTTCTTGTCGTCACAGGGCGCCGCATGCCGGCCGCCCACCCGGGGACCTTCGGATGATACGGCCTGGCCGGCTCCCGCCGTCGTCCTTCAGTCCCCCACCTTTGGAATAGGGGGCAGACATTGCCGGTGAAATCTGCCGAAAGGGGGTCGGCAAAAACTGCCGCAGCTGGAGGCCGGCCTACCCCTGCGAAACGCAAATCCTTTGATTTCAATGAAATAGATAGCGGCACGCCCCTTGCGATCTCCGTCCCGTGTCATCCCCGACGCCCCAAACGGAGTAGCGCCCATGACCCCGCCGGACACCGCCCTGCCCCTGATGCCCGCCATCAACCTGACCCTGCCCCGGGGCCAGATGCCGGTGGGCCTGCGCGGTCCCGAGGCGGCGGCCAGCCTGAACCAGCTGCTGGTGCAGGAACTGGCCATGCGCCTGGCGGACGCGGAACGCATCATCACCGAACAGCGCGACCGTATCGACTACCTGGAAACGCTGAGCACCACGGATGAGCTGACCGGCCTGTTGAACCGGCGCGGCTTTCAGATCGCCTTCCGGCGCGAGCTGGCGGGCGCGCGGCGCGGCGGCCGGGGCGGCGTGCTGGTGATGGTCGATCTGGACGGCTTCAAGCGCATCAACGATGTGCACAGCCACCAGGCCGGCGACGCCTACCTGCGCATGGTGGCCCGCACCCTGGCCGACCATGTGCGCGCCCAGGACATCGTGGCCCGTCTGGGCGGCGACGAATTCGCCGTGCTGCTGACCCGCGTGGCGCCCGACCAGGGCATGCAGCGAGCCGAGGCCCTGTCCGCCACCCTGCACCAGATGGCCATGGACTGGCAGACCCACAGCCTGCCGTTGAAGGCCAGCTTCGGCTGCCAGGCCTACGGCGCCGACGACCGCGAGGACGAGGTGCTGCACCGCGCCGACGTGCTGATGTACCAAACCAAGGCGGCTTCTAAAGCGGCTTGAGTTAAGCTGTTCCCTGCGGGCGGCCCCATCCGCGGCCTTGCCATCCTCGTTTTGCAGTCCACTACGTTCCCCGCAAAACTCCGGCGCTCGCGGTCGCGGGCTTGTCGCTTCGCTCCGGGTGACGGGTAGCGCAAGTAAGGGAAAAGGCCTTCAGGCTGGCGCGCCTGGAGGCCTTTTTCTTACCCCTGCCGCCGGTAGCTGCCCTTCAGGAAGGGCGTCCAGGTCTGGCCGCCGTCGGTGGAGCGGTCGATGGCGGTTTCCATGTGATCGGGCACGGGCCACCAATAGCGGTGGCGGGCGCGGCCGCGCGGGGAAGTGCGGATGAAGGTGTAGCCTTCGGCGCCCGGTTCCTCCACCCCCTCCACCGGGCCCCACTGGCCGGGCGCCGGGGTGGCCGGCACATAGCCCATGTCGTCGAACCAGAACAGCAGATGCACCGCCACGTCCGGATCCCAGGTCAGGACGCCATGGGCTGTGAACGCCCCGGCCTCCCCCCGGTCGAAGACATAGTCCAGCACCAGGTGGTGGCCGTTGAGCGCGGAACGCACGGTCATGCGCGCTGCACCAGGGCCACCGGGGCCGAAGGGGCTGGGCAGCACGGCGTCGGTGCCTACCCAGTCGCCGGCGAAGGCGGCGGTCAGCCGCCGCATCTCCCCCTGCATGGCCTGCCCCCCGGCTTACGGCTGTCCGGCCTTGGCGTCGGCCTTGCCCGCATCCTTCTTGGGCGCCGCCGCCTTCAGGCTGCCGCTGTCCAGGTTCAGCTGGGCGGCGGGGATGACCTGCACCTTGGGGTATTTCTGCTTCAGGGCGGGCAGGAACTGGGCGCTGTCGCCCACCACCACCAGGCTGCTTTGGGCCGGCGACAGGGTGCGGGCGGCGGCAGCCTGCACCTGGGCGGGGGTTACGGCCTGGACGCTGCTGATGTAGCGACCGATCTCCGCCAGATCGACGCCCTGCAGCGCCAGGCTGCCCACCAGGCTGGCCACGCCGTGGGTGGTTTCCACCGTGCGGCCGAAATTGCCGATCAGCACGGCCTTGCGGCCGGCCAGCTCCGCCTCGCCCGGCGCCTGGGTGCCCAGCTTGCCCATCTCCGTCATGATCAGGCCGGCGACCTCAGGCGCTGAGGGGTTCTTGGTCTGGGTGCTGGCGACGAAGGGTCCCGGCACCCGGCGGAAATCCAGGGCGGACCCGGCGCCGTAGCTCAGGCCCCGCTTGATGCGGATTTCCTCGTTCAGGCGCGAGGAATAGCCCACGCCCAGCACGGCGTTGGCCACGCTGGCCGGGTAGTAATCCTTGTCCGACCGCGCCAGGCCCGGCCGCACCACCAGCACCGCCGCCTGGCCCGCCTTGGGCAGGTCCACCACCACGGCGCGCCCGGCGGGTTGCGCAGGCGAGGCGGGCAGCGCCGGCAGGGGCGTCGCCGGCTTCGCCCAGTCGCCGAACAGCTTCTGGGCGATGCTGAAGCCCTGCTCCGCCGTCAGCGGGCCGGCCAGCACCAGGGTGGCATTGTCCGGCCGCCACCAGGTGTGGTGATAGGCGGAGAGGTCGGCGGGCTTCAGCGCCGCCAGCGATTTGGGCGTGCCGGTCAGCGGGTGGCCGTAGGCGGCGTCGGCGTAGAGCACGCGCGGGCCCACCAGCTTGGCCAGGCCGGCCGGGTCCTTCAGGGTGACGGACAGGCCGTCCAGCGCCTGGTGCCGCTCCCGCTCCAGCTCTTCCTTCTGGAAGGCCGGGTTGCGCGCCACGTCGGCGAAGATTTCCATGGCGGGGGCCAGCACGTCGCCCTTCACCAGTAGCGACAGCTCTGACCCGTCCCAGCCGGCGGCAGCGTTCAGGGTGCCGCCCAGGGCCTCGACATCGCGCGCGATCTCCGGGGCGGAGCGTTTGGCCGTGCCTTTGGTCAGCACGTTGGCGGTCATGGCCGCCGTGCCCGGCAGGCGTGCCGGGTCCACCGCCCCGCCGCCGCCGATGCGCAGGCTGGCCTGGATCAGGGGCACGCCGTGGGTGGGCGCCACGATGACGCGCAGGCCGTTGGCCAGGTGCTTTTCCACCGGCTGCGGCAGGGCCGCGTCCACGGCGGGACCAGCGGTGGGCGGGGCCTGGCGCTGGTCGGCCGGGGCCGGCTGCACCACCTTCAAGTCCGCCGGCACCACCAGCGGGGCGGCGTCGATGGCGGGGGAGGTCGCCACCGTGTCGGTGCCCTTCTCAGCCCCCTCCGCAGGAACATAACGCACGGAAATCTTGGTCTCGGGCTTCAGCCAGGTGGCCGCCACCCGCTTCACGTCGTCGGCCGTCACCGCCTGCACGTCGGCCAGCAGGGTGTCGGCGCGCTTGGGGTCGCCGAAGATGACGGCGGCGCGGGCCAGCAGGCTGGCGCGGCCGTTGGCCGTCTCCCGCTCCTCCAGTTCATCGGTCACCAGCTGGTTGCGGGCGGCGGCCAGTTCGGCCTCCGTCACGCCGTCCTTGGACACCTTGTCCAGTTCCTCCAGCAGTGCCTTTTCCCCCGCCTCGGCCGTGGCGCCGCCGGCCAGGATGGCGCCGATGGCGTAGGCGCCCGGCTGCTGGTTCACCTCCTGGAAGGTGAAGACCTGGCTGGCCACCTGCTTCTCATAGACCAGGGACTGGTTCAGGCGGCTGCTGTCGCCATGGCCCAGGATGCTGTCCAGCACCAGCAGGGCCGGCAGGTCCTTGTCCGTCGCCTTGGGGAAGGGATAGCTCAGCAGCACGGCCGGCAGGGGGGCGTTGGCCTCCGTCACCGTCAGGGTCTGCGGGGCGGTCCGCGCCGGCTCCACCGCCGTCACGCGCGGGATGGGTGTGGCCGGGTGGGTCAGGGGGCCGAAATACTTGTCCACCCAGGCGTTCAGCTCCTCGGGCTTGAAGTTGCCCACCACCACCAGGGTGGCGTTGTCCGGCCGGTAATAGGTGGCGTGGAAGGCCTGCACGTCCTGCAGGGTGGCGGCGTCCAGATCCTCGATACTGCCGATGCCGGGGCGGCCGTAGGGGTGCACCTTGAAGCTGACCTGCGGGAACATGAGGTAGAACAGCTTGCCGTAGGGCTGGGCCAGCACCCGCTGCCGCAATTCCTCCTTCACCACGTCGCGCTCGGACTTGAAGTTCTCCTCATCCACGACGAGGGAGCCCATGCGCTCCGCCTCCGCCCACAGGATGCGCTCCAGGTGGTTGGCGGGCACGGTCTCGAAGTAGTCGGTGTAGTCGGCGTTGGTGGAGGCGTTGTTGTAGCCGCCCACATCCTCCGTCAGGCGGTCGAACTGCTCCGCGGCCATGTCGCGCGTGCTCTTGAACATCATGTGCTCGAAGAGGTGGGCGAAGCCGCTGCGCCCCTTGGGATCATCCTTGGAGCCGACGCTGTACCACACCTGCACCGACACGGTGGGCGTGGTGGTGTCCGGCAGGGCGATGACCTTCAGGCCATTGGCCAGCGTGCGCTCGGTGATGGCCAGCGGCGGCACCGACACCTTACCCCCCGGCACTTCCGCCCCCGGCACGATGGGCGTATCGGCCCCCCCGCCCGCCCCGGCGGCGAAGGCCGGCAGGCTGGAGCAGAGGGCCGTGGTCAGGGCCAGGGCCTTGGCCGCGGCCGTGAACGTGCGGGTGAAGCGCATCATGGGTGCCGTCTTCCTTCTTGGGCTGCCGGCCGCGCGACTGCGGCGTCCGGGAATGGGCCTGGTTCCTACATAGCCCAAAACCGTCCGGCTGAGGCGGGACATTTGGTTAATTCGTTGTAACAAAACGATCCCCACCGCGTTCGCGCCCCCGCCCAGGCCCCGGGCCCTACCCCCCGGCCCCCACCATGGGGGCACACCGTGGGTCCGGCATATGGCGGAAGGCTGCCATGCACGAATGAAAGTCACTTGCATTCACAAATCCCAACGCATAACCATCCCGTTAGAAATGATAATAATTATCAGTTGCTGGAGCCTTTCCATGTCCAACCTGCGGCAGTTCCTCTCTGTGTATCCCCTGGCCTTGGCCTCGGCCGTCTCGGTGGTCGCCCTGAGCGCCGGCGGCGCCTGGGCGGCGGACGACGCGGCGGCCGACGCCAGCCCCTCCAGCGAGGTGGTGATCCTCGGCGAGCGCTCCCCGACCGATGCCGCCAGCGCCCTGAAGACCGCGGCCCCGCTGGTGGAAACGCCGCAGTCGGTCAGCGTCATCAGCCGGGATGAGCTGAACCTGCGCGTGGCGGAAAACCTGAACGACGCCCTGAACTATACGGCCGGCGTCGCCACCGACACGCGCGGCAACACCGCCGGCCGCTATGACCTGATGACCGTGCGCGGCTTCAACGCCGACCAGTACCTGGACGGCCTGCACATCATCAGCTCGGTCAACGGCTATGCCATCCCGCAGATCGACCTGGCGTTCCTGGAGCGGATCGAGGTGGTGAAGGGCCCGGCCTCCGTGCTTTACGGCAACGCCAACCCCGGCGGCATCGCCGCCCTGACCAGCAAGCTGCCCACCGGCCAGACCTTCGGTGAGGTCAGCGTGACCGCCGGCAGCTTTGGCACCGTGCGCGAGACGGCGGACATCGGCGGCACGCTCGACCCCAACGGCGTGCTGAGCTATCGCCTGGTCGGGGTCAACGACCGCTCCGACACCCAGATCAGCCATACCGAGTCCGAACGCTTCGGCATCAGCCCCAGCCTCACCTACCGCCCGGACGACAAGACCAGCTGGACCGTGCTGTACGTGCACCAGCAGGATCCGCGGAGCGGCGGCTATGGCGCGGTGCCCGTCCAGGGCTCGCTGCTGTCCAACCCCAACGGCCAGATCGCGCGCGATTTCTATGATGGCGAGCCGGATTTCGAGCGGTTCAACCGCACCGAAAACATGGTCACCTCGCTGTTCACCCACAAGTTCGACGATGACTGGGCGGTGCACCAGAACACCCGCTACATGCACCTGACGACGCTGTACAACAGCGTCTACAACGCCGGCTACTTCACCGACGTCAATGAGACCAAGCTGGCCCGCGCCCTGGCCGTGGCGCGGGAGGAGCTGAACAACGTCACGCTGGACAACAATGTGACCGGCGTGGTGCGCACCGGCGCCCTGACCCACAACCTGATCTTCGGCGTCGATTTCCAGAACACGGTGCAGACGGAGGCCTCGGGCTTCGGCGGCAGCGTCGCCGACATCGACGTCTTCAACCCCGTCTACGGCTCCGCCCTGACCCTGCCGGCCACCAGCTTCGACGTGCGCCTGCACATGAGCCAGACCGGCGTCTATGCCCAGGACCAGATCTCATACGGCGGCTTCCGCCTGGTGCTGAGCGGCCGCAACGACTGGCTGGACATCAGCCAGCTGGATCATCTCAGCAACGGCACGACCTCGAAGGATGAGAGCAAGTTCACCGGCCGCGCCGGCCTGCTCTACCTGTTCGACAACGGGGTGGCGCCCTACGTGTCCTATGCCACCTCCTTCCTGCCGCAGACCACGGTGGACCGGAACGGCAACGTGCTGGCCCCGACGGAGGGCAAGCAGGTCGAGGTGGGCGTGAAGTACCAGCCCAAGGTGTGGAACGCCCTGCTGACCGCCAGCCTGTATGAGCTGCGCGAGACCAACGTCGCCACCACCGACCCCAGCTTCCCCACCGCCTCCATCGCGGCGGGCGAGGTGCGGTCGCGCGGCGTGGAGCTGGAGGGCTCCGCCCACCCCATCACCGGGCTGACCGTGCACGCCAGCTACACCTACATCGACAACCAGGTGACCAAGGACAATTCGGGCCTGGAAGGCACCCGCCCCTACGCCGTGCCGCAAACCACGGCCAACGGCTACGCCAACTACGTCCTGCAGGACGGCCCCCTGGCCGGTCTGGGCTTCGGCGGCGGCGTGCGCTACATCGGCCGCGGCTACAACGGCGTGGCCGGCAGCGGCAGCCTGACCATCCCCGGCGCCACCCTGTTCGACCTGATGGGCAGCTACGACTTCAAGCACCTGGCCCCGCAGCTGGACGGCCTCACCCTGAACATCGACGCCACCAACCTGCTGGACCGCCGCTACATCTCCTCCTGCTACAGCAGCATCTGGTGCTGGTACGGCCCGGGGCGGGATGTGAAGGCGAACGTGGCGTATCGGTGGTGATACGCTGAGGTAGGAGAGTGCTGGAGAGTGCTGGACGCGCCAGCCCCGGGCGGGAGCTTCGGGCTGGCGCGTCCAATAGAGATTGGATTATATGTTAAGTATTTTACAAAAATATTGTATACTAATATCATCGAACGGCCATCCCCCAGATCTTTGCAAAATTATATCAGCTATTTCTGGAGAAAATACTAAACAAATCGCCGTATATAAATTATATATTATTAGACATTACAGCGCGACAACTTTGATTCTAGCGCCCACTTGATAACACCATGCGGTCGTACGTTTCAATATTCTCCGTTCCTGAGTGCAATGCCGCGCGCAAACGCCGCACGAGTTTAACGCGCATCTTAAGTATAGCATTGCAAATGTTCATTTTTTGTTCTATTGTCCATCTCCGTACACGGCGCTTACGTTAGCTTATCTCACAAAGCACACGCGATGGTAAGCATGAGCAAGAAATTTTTTGAGGAGCGCGGCGACCAGTCAGTCGTAAAAGCTGACATAGTTCAAAAATATTTCGCCGCATGGGCAAATATCATCCTGCCAAGTACAATGCTGTATGGCGAAGGAAAGATTGCCTATATTGATCTCTATGCTGGTCCTGGCCGTTACAAGGACGGCGCGGCATCCACTCCCCTTCTCATTCTTCAGAGGGCAATAGAGAGCCCAAAGATAAGATCCTCCTTGGTTGCTCTTTTTAACGACATGGACCAAAATAACACTCAAACCCTGCAATCTGAAATTGATGCCTTGCCTGGAATCGAGAATTTAAAATATAAACCAACCGTTCAATGCAATCCAATTGACAAAGATGCGGAAGAGTATTTCTCAAAAACACAGATAATACCTTCATTCACTTTTCTTGACCCATTTGGATACAAAGGATTATCGTTAAGACTCGTAAACGGAGTCATTAAGGACTGGGGGTGTGATTGTATTTTCTTTTTCAACTACAATCGTATTAGCCTGGGCATATCTAACCCGATGGTTCAAAGCCACATGGCAGCGTTATTCGGAAATGAAAGAGCAGCCCAGCTCAAGGCGAACGTTGAAGGCACTAAACCCGCACTGCGGGAGCAAATGATTCTCGAAGAATTAACTCAAGCTCTAATGGAAATGGGTGGAAAATTCGTCCTACCATTCCGTTTTAAGAACGATAAAGGGAGATTAACTCATCACCTGATTTTCGTATCTAAGAGCTTCAAAGGATATGAGGTGATGAAACAGATCATGGCGTCAGCGAGTTCAACAACTGACCAGGGCGTAGCGTCGTTCGCTTATTCTCCTGCTGACGAGTCAATGCCGCTCCTATTTGAATTGACACGCCCTCTTGATGATCTAGAAAGTATGTTAACGAAAGAATACGCAGGAAAGATCATCTCAATGGATGAGATATATCAAGAACATAGTGTAGGACATCCGTATTTGCGCAAGAATTATAAAGATGTCCTAAAAAAAATGGAGGAATCTGGCAAGATATCCGTCACGGACCCTACCGGTGCCACTCGACGGAAGGGGACATTTGCCGACCGACTTATGGTCAAATTCCCAAAAGGCTAGGACATAATGGGAACGAATTCACGAATAGAATGGACCGAGGCAACTTGGAATCCCGTAGCTGGATGCAGCATTGTCTCGCCGGGCTGTACAAATTGCTACGCAATGCGAATGGCCGAACGATTAGAGTTGATGGGACAGCTAAAATATAAAGGATTAACCAGAAGAAGTGGCGGCAGACCAAAATGGAATGGTCAAATTTATCTCGACGAATCTGCCCTGAAGATTCCATATTCTTGGAAATCTGGTCGAGTAATTTTTGTTAATTCCATGTCTGATTTATTTCACGAAGACGTTCCGATTCCATTTATCCAAAAAGTATTCAGGGTTATGCAAGACTGCAGACAGCATACATTCCAGATCTTGACGAAGCGATCAGAGCGATTAAGAGACCTTGCAGAGAACCTTGACTGGCCCAGAAATGTTTGGATGGGAGTGAGCGTAGAAAACAACGAACATATTTACAGGATTAATGACCTACGTAACACTCCTGCCGCTATTAAGTTCCTGAGTCTTGAGCCTCTCATAGGAGACGTTGGCACTCTTAATCTTTCGAAGATTGATTGGGCTATCGCAGGAGGTGAAAGTGGACCTGGCGCTCGCCCGATGGCACCTGAATGGGTGCGTTCCATACGTGATCAATGTATAGATTCAAACGTTGCCTTCCATTTCAAACAGTGGGGAGGCATCAATAAAAAACGTACGGGTCGGATTCTGGATGGTAGGACTTGGGATCAATTTCCAAGCTCGATAGCTGCATATTAAGATGGGCAGTTTTTCATTGCATTTCCCTTGCTTCCTTGCAAAATTCAGACATCACGTTTGGCAGCTGGTAATGGTTGGCGAAGGTAATTTGATTCGCGAATGAGTGCTTATTATGCCCTTCGGGATTTAGCACGCCCTTTCCATCCAAATATAGCCCTCTACGCCCTCAGCTGGTGCCTCACAGGTGCTGGGAAAGGTCCATGTGGGCGTGCAGGACGCGGACGATCAGAATGCCATTCGCGGCCTTGCGATAGAACACAACATGGCTTCCGCTCTCAATCCGCAGATGGCCTGGACCTATCTCCCCGGCGTCACGCCCCAGATCGGGGAACGTCACCAGCCGCCCGAACAATTCGTGCAGCCCGACCATATAGCGCTCCGCCTGCGCCATGCCCCATTGCGTCAATAACTGTCGGGCGATGCGCTTCAGGTCATCCCTAGCCTTGCCGGAAAGCGCGTACTCACCCATTCCCGGTTTCGTCCGCCTCAGCCTTCACCTCAGCCCAGATATCCAGGACGTTCTGGCTGCTGATGCCGCTGGCCTCCCCCTCGTCCAGGGCCGCGCGGAGGGCGGCGAGTTTGGCCTCACGCTCTTCCAGCAGACGAAGGCCTGCCCGCATGACGTCGCTGGCGCTGCCGTAACGGCCTTGGGCGACCTGTGTTTCCACGAATTGGGTGAAATGCTCACCCAAGCTGACCGACGTGTTCTTGCCCATGATCGGCACCTCCGACCCACATCTTACCAAAAATTGGTACTGGCGGGCGACCTCTCAGGCAATCCCCGGCCATCCAAACTGGCTCCGTCCGCACAGCCGCGTCCGGCCCCTCCCTTCCGGGCCGGTCGATGGTATGCGCCTACCTGAGACATAACGCGGGGGCGGCGGCATGGACAGGCGGCGATTTCTAGGTAACGCGGTGTTGGGCGGGGCCATGGCGGGTGCGCCCCTCAGGGCATGGGCCGATGCTTCACCACCCGCCGCCGGGGCGCCGGCAGCCGGCGGCGGCGTGGCGGCCTATGTCACGTCCCAGGTGGCGGAGACGGGCTTCAGCGGCACGGTGCTGGTGGAGCACCAGGGTGCCGTGGCCCTGCATGAGGCGTACGGCCTGGCCGAGCGCTCCTTCCAGGTGCCCTGCCGGCGGGACGGCCTCTATCGCATCGCCTCCATCACCAAGCTGTTCACCGCCACCCTGGTGATGCGCCTGGTGGCCCAGGGCCGGCTGTCCCTGGACACCGTCATCCGCGCCTATCTGCCGGCGTACAAGGGTCCGGCGGCGGACCGGGTGACCCTGCGCCAGTTGCTGACCCACACCTCGGGCATCGAGAATTTCGACAAGGGGCTGACCAGCTACACCGACGCCGCGCGCACCGGCATGCCGGCCTACCAGCTGCCCCATGACAGCACCGACCTGATGGACCGCTACGCCAGCGGCCCCCTGGTGAAGGCGCCGGGCAGCGCGTTCGACTACAACAACGCCGACTACGTCATCCTGGGCAAGGTCATCGAGGCGGTGACGGGCCAGCCCTATGACCAGGCCTTGCGCCGGGACGTCCTGGACCCGCTGGGCCTGGCGCAGACCGGCCTGCTGCGCCAGGATCTGATCCTGCCCAACCTGGCCGCGACCTATTACAAGGACGGCGACGGAGATTTGGCCCACGACATGCCGGTCTACATGCAGAACTGGTACGCCGCCGGCGGCCTCTATTCCACCGCCCCCGACCTGGCCGCCTTCGCCCGCGCGCTGTACGGCGGCGACCTGCTGGCCCCCGCGCAACGCGCGCAACTGCTGACCCCGGCGCTGGAGGAATATGGCTTCGGCCTCTGGGTTTCCGACCTTCAGGCGCGCGGCCGTCCCCACCGCTACGCCCAGCGCCCTGGCCGCATCATGGGTGCGAACACCCTACTGCTGCGCTTCCTGGACGACGATCTGACCATCATCATCCTGGGCAACACCAACCTGGCCGACACCGACCGCTTCGGCTTCCGCATCGCCCGGCAGTTCCTGGGGCCGAAGGAAGGATAGCGGACGGCAAGCGGCGCACAGCAAAGCGGGCGGCGCCCTTCCAGACGCCGCCCGCCTTGACACTCCGCCTCAGCGACGGTCCCCGCCTCAGCCTTCCTTGGCCTCGGTGGTCACCTTGGGCTTGGGCAGGTCCAACTTGATGTGCAGTTCCTTCAGCCGCGCGGTGTCGACGGCGTTGGGGGCCTGCATCAGCAGGTCTTCGGCGCGCTGGTTCAGCGGGAAGACGATGACCTCGCGGATGTTGGGCTCATCGGCCAGCAGCATGACGATGCGGTCGATGCCAGGCGCGGAACCGCCGTGCGGCGGGGCGCCCAGCTTGAAGGCCGAGAGCATGCCGCCGAAGCGGGTCTCGAGGTCTTCGGCCGTATAGCCGGCGATCTCGAACGCCTTGTACATGATCTCGGGCTTGTGGTTACGGATGGCGCCCGAGGACAGTTCGATGCCGTTGCAGACGATGTCGTACTGGAAGGCCTTGATGTCCAGCGGGTTCATGCTGGTCAGGGCCTCCAGGCCGCCCTGCGGCATGGAGAAGGGGTTGTGGGAGAAGTCGATCTTCCCCGTCTCCTCATCCTTCTCGTACATCGGGAAGTCGACGATCCAGCAGAAGCGGAAGGCGTCCTTCTCGATCAGATCCAGTTCCTCACCGATGCGGGTGCGGGCCTGGCCGGCCAGCTTGGCGGCGGGGCCTTCCAGGTCGCAGACGAAGAACACGGCGTCGCCGTCCACGGCACCGGTCAGCTCACGCAAGCTCGCCTGGGCGGCCTCGGGCACGAACTTGGCGATGGGGCCCTTGCCGGTGCCGTTCTCGAACAGGATGTAGCCCAGGCCGGGCGCGCCCAGGCCGCGGGCCCAGTCGTTCAGCTTGTCGAAGAAGCTACGGGGCTTGTCCCCCACGGCCGGCGCCTTGACGCAGCGGACCACGCCGCCCTTGTCCAGCACGCCGCGGAAGGCCTTGAACTCCACGTCGTCGCGGCGGAACACGGCCGACACGTCGGTGATCACCAGCGGGTTACGCAGGTCCGGCTTGTCGTTGCCGTACTTCAGCATGCTCTCGGCATAGGGGATGCGCGGGAATGGATAGGGGCTGACGGTCTTGGCGACGCCGGTGAAGTCGCGGAACTCGGTGAAGATGCCGTGGATGACGGGCTCGATGGCGGCGAACACGTCGTCCTGGGTGACGTAGCTCATCTCGAAGTCGAGCTGGTAGAACTCGCCGGGGGAGCGGTCGGCGCGGCTGTCCTCGTCACGGAAGCAGGGGGCGATCTGGAAATAGCGGTCGAAGCCCGCCACCATCAGCAGCTGCTTGAACTGCTGCGGCGCCTGCGGCAGGGCGTAGAACTTGCCCGGATGGTTGCGCGCCGGAACCAGGAAGTCGCGCGCACCCTCCGGCGAGGACGAGGTCAGGATGGGGGTCTGGAACTCGGTGAACCCGGCCTCGATCATGCGGCGGCGGGCCGAGGCGATGACGTTGGAGCGCAGGTGGATGTTGCGGTGCATCTTGGTGCGCCGCAGATCCAGGAAGCGGTAGCGCAGGCGGATGTCCTCGCCCGCGTCCTGGTCGGAATTCACCTGCAGGGGCAGCTGGTCGGCCAGGCTCTGCACCACGATCTCATCCGCCTTCACCTCGATGTGGCCGGTGGGCAGCTTGTCGTTGATGGTGTCGGCCGTGCGGGCCACCACGCGGCCGGTCACGGTGATGACCGATTCCAGGCGGGCGGATTCCAGCACCTTGAAGCCGGGATTGTCGATATCGATCACGCACTGGGTCAGGCCGTAATTGTCGCGCAGGTCGACGAACAGCAGTTGGCCGTGGTCACGCTTGCGGTGGATCCAGCCGGAGAGGCGGACGGTCTGGCCGGCGTCTTCCTGACGCAGGGCGCCGCAGGTGTGGGTACGATAGGGATGCATGGGGCCGGGCCTTGACGAGTGCGGGTTGGGCAATAGCGCCGCCGATCCGCGAAAACGCGGACTGACGGACCGGCGGACACTAGGGCCGGACGGGGGCGGATTGTCAAGACGGCCGGGCCGATTTGCCCGGCGCCCGGCCGCCTTGGTCCCCCTTAATAACTGATCTTGACGCTACCCATGACCGACCGGGGGCTGCCCGGCAGGTTCAGGTTGGCGTTGGAGCCGTGGGCCGAGACGATGTAGCGCTCATCCGTGATGTTGTAGACGTTGACCTGCAGGGTCACCGGCCCCTGGCGGTACCAGGCCATGGCGTCCACCGTGACATAGGACGGCAGGGTCACGGTGTTGCCCGGGTTGGCGTAGCGGTCGCCGACATAGTTCATGCCGCCACCCAGGCCGAAACGGTCGCCGAAGGCCTTGGTCAGCCACAGGTTGGTGCTGTGGCGCGGCGTGATGGTGGCGCGCTTGCCCTGCACATTCTGGCCGGCGTCCTTGGCCACGGATTCCGTGACGCGGGCGTCCAGGTAGGCGTAGCCGGCGATGGCCTTCCACCCGTCCGACAGGTCCAGCGCCCCGGTCAGCTCCACACCATCCGTGCGCTGCACGCCGATGGGCAGCAGCTTCTGCGTCACCGGGTCGGTGGTCTTGATGCCGCTGCGTTCCAGGCGGAACAGCGAGGCCGTGGTGCTGAGCCGGCCCTGCCAGAGGTCCAGCTTGGCGCCCACCTCGACATTGCGGGTGCTTTCCGGCGCGATGTCGGCGTTGTTGGCGGCGACGGAGAAGGCCTCACCCGAGGGCTGGAACGAGCGGCTCCACGACACGTAGTAGGACTGGGCGACCTCGGCCTTGTCATCCGTGGGCTGCCATACCAGACCGGCGCGCGGGCTCCAGTTCCGATCCGTGCGGCTGAGGTTGGCCAGGTTGGCGAGATGCTGCAGCGTGCGCTGCTCGAACCGGTCGAATCGCATGCCCACCAGGGCCTTCAGCTCCGGCAGCAGGGTCACCATGTCCTGGGCATAGACGCCGGTGGTGTCGAACAGGCCGCGGTTGTTGGCGGTGATGGTGCCGAAGGTGCCGGGGTTCAGGGTCGGCAGCACCGGGTTGAACAGCGCGACGGTGGCCACCGTGCCCTGGGAATAGGTGATGGCGTCCTTGGTCTGGTGCCCGACCTCCAGCCCCAGCAGCAGCTGGTTGTCGATGCCCGCCAGGCTGAACTTCTGCACCGCCTCGCTCTGGTTGAACCAGCCGTGCTCATACCGGCCGACGATGGAGCGGGTGAGGGCCGCCGTCCGCGCCGCCTCATTGACCGAACCGACCAGCGTGTTGCGGCGGTCCAGGTTGTAGCGGTAGTAGCGGAAGGCGTTGCGCAGCGACAGGCTGTCTTTCACCTCATGCGTCAGCGTCTCGGTGGTGGAGCGGACGCGGGACTGGCTGTAGTCCGCGTCCCGGGCGTTGGCGGCGCCGTAATAGGTGCCGGGCGCCACGTCCACCGGCAGGCCGTGATAGGCGGGGATGCCGAAATCGGTGACGCGCTTGTCCTCCAGGTAATCGGCCTGGACCAGCAGCGTGGTCTTTTCATCCAGGTTGAATTCCACCGAGGGCGCCACGGCCTTGCGGTCCAGGAACTGCTGCTGGCGATAGCTGTCGGCGGCCTCGATGGCGCCGGTCAGGCGCAGGGCGATACCGGTGTCGGGCAGCACATGGGCCAGGTCCACCTCCCCCCGCCGGTCGTCCCAGCCGCCATAGCGGAAGCTCGCCTCCGCCAAATCGATGCCCGGCTTCTTGGTGATGCGGTTGATCAGGCCGCCGGAGGAGCCGCGGCCGTAGAGGACGGAGGCCGGCCCCTTCACCACCTCGACCGATTGCAGGTTCGACAGGTCGCGGAAATAGAGGGCGTCGTCGCGCAGGCCGTCGACATACTGGTCGGCGATGGCGGAGAAGCCGCGGATGGAAACCTGGTCGCGCTGGCCGTCGCCGGTGGACAGGCCGATGCCGGGGATGTTGCGCATGACGTCCTGCAGCGACAGGGCACCCTGGTCCCGCATCACCGCCAGGGGCACCACGTTCACCGTCTGCGGCACGTCGCGCAGCGCCATGTCCATACGGGTGGCGCTGACCGCGTCCCTGGGGTTGTAGCCCATGGCCGCCTGGCGGTCGGCGCTGACCACCACCTCGGGCAGGGCGCCGCCGGATTTGCCACCCTGGGCGTCGGCCTCGTCGGGACCGGCGGCGAAGGCCGGCAGGGGCAGCAGGGCCGGGGGCAGCAGGGCGGTGAACAGGCAGGCGGAAAGCAGCAGGCGGGCGCGCATCACAGAGGTCCCCTTCGTTTTTATGCGAATGTTTTTGATAATCACTCGCATATTGAGCCTGCGACATTCTGTCAAGCGAACCCTCCCGGCCCCCTGCCGCCCTCGCCCGCGGGTAACGCCGCATCGATGGCAAAACTGCGATTTTTAGGATGCGAATGGCTGCCATGCCCGGGCACGGCCGGCGGCCCGCCGGAGCGGGCGCGGGCGATGCCGGCCGTGCCGCCTGCCGCCCTACCCGACTCGGTGCCCGGCGGCCCTATTCCCGGGCGGCGGGACAGCAGGCCCTATGCACGCGCGCTTAGCTATAGTATGTGAAGAACCCCATGACGCTGATCACCAATACCGCCGACCTCTCCGCCTTCTGTGACCGCCTGGCCTCCGCCGCGTACGTCACCGTCGATACCGAATTCATGCGGGAGAAGACCTACTACCCGCAGCTTTGCCTGGTGCAGGTGGCCGGCCCCGACGAGGCCGCCGCCATCGACCCGCTGGCCGACGGCATCGACCTGTCGCCGCTGTTCGCGCTGCTGGCCAACCCCGCCGTGCTGAAGGTCTTCCACGCCGCCCGGCAGGATCTGGAGATTTTCTTCAACCTGACGGGCACCGTCCCCACCCCCCTGTTCGACACCCAGGTCGCGGCCATGGTCTGCGGCTTTGGCGACAGCGTGGGCTATGAGACGCTGATCACCAAGCTGACCAACGCCCGCATCGACAAGTCCAGCCGCTTCACCGACTGGTCCAACCGGCCGCTGACCGACCGGCAGCTGACCTACGCCCTGTCGGATGTGACCCACCTGCGCCCGGCGTATGAGAAGATCCGCCGCCGCCTGGATAAGACGGGGCGCGAGCAATGGCTGGCCGATGAGATGGCCATCCTGACCAGCCCGGACACCTACCGCCAGGACCCGGACGAGTCCTGGCGCCGGCTGAAGCCGCGCACCGACAAGCCGCGCTTCATCGCCGTGCTGAAGGAGCTGTGCGCCTGGCGCGAGCGCGAGGCCCAGCGCAAGGACATCCCGCGCAACCGCGTGGTGCGCGACGAGACCCTGATGGAAATCGCCGCCCACACCCCGAGCACGGTGGACGACCTGGGCCGCACGCGCGGCCTGGGTCCCAGCATGGCCGCGGGTCGTTACGGCACCGAAATCTTGGCGGCCATCGAGAAGGCGCGCAGCCTGCCCGACGGCGCCCTGCCCCGGACGGAGCCGCGCGCCGAACTGCCCGCCGGCATCGCCCCCACGGTGGAACTGCTGCGCGTGCTGCTGAAGCTGGTATGCGATGACGAGGACGTGGCCAGCCGCCTGGTGGCCAACGCCGCCGACCTGGAAGCCATCGCCGCCGATGACAACGCCAAGGTGCAGGCCATGACCGGCTGGCGCTTCGACCTGTTCGGCCGCCAGGCCCTGGCGCTGAAGCACGGCAAGCTGGCCCTGGCCATGGAGAACCGCAAGGTCAAGCTGGTGAACCTGGACTGATGCCGGTTCGACGATAAGGACGAACGCCGCCCCGGGGTGACCCGCTGGGCGGCGTTCGTTTTTGGCCTACGCCGCCATCGAGCCCTGCAGTTGCGCCGTGAAGGCCAGCGCCGATCCGCTGAGCATGGTGCTGGTGTCGATGGTGACGCCGTCGATGGTGATGCTGCTGCCACTGCCGCTGGCGGTGGAGGATATGTCCGATGTCGAGGACGCCGTCGTCCCGCCGCTATCGGAGGAGGAGGACGCTCCGTCCGTGCCGAAGCCGCCCGGCGGCGGAGGCGGTGGGCCCATGCCGCCGGCCCCCTGCCCTCCGCCCGGGCCATCCGCCAGCGATTGCAGGGCGGACTGCGCCTCCGACTGGCTCAAGGTCCCGTCCCCATCGGTGTCGAGGCTGGAAAACACCTTGTCCGCCAGCGCCGTGCTGCCCGTGCCGCTGCCGAAGGCGGACTCGAAGGCGCTTTCGCTGATGCCGCTGGTGGTGGAAGACGTGCCGTCGCTGCTGGAAGTGGCGCTGGAAGTGGCGCTGGAACCGGACGACGTGCCGCTGGCCGTCTGCATCAGCAATTGCAGCAGGGCATCGCCGGAATTGGCGGTGCCGTCGCTGCTGCTGGTGCCCGAGGAGGACGACGTGGTGGCGGTGTCCGTGCCGTCACCGCCGTCGCCCACGCCCTGCAACAGGCTGAGCAGCCCGCCACCCATCTGGACGCCGCCCATCTGAAAGCTGGGGGCGGCGGGGGTGCCGGCGCTGTTTGTGCCGCTGCTGGTCGAGCTGTCGGTGGCGTTGGTGTCGTAGCTGTCGTCGGTGGATGTGCCGGCGGACGCCATCTGGCTCAGCCAGGCGCTGTAAAGCGACTGGGATGAGCCCAGGGAGGAGATGGAGGTCATGGGGGTGCGCTCCCGTGAGGAGAAGGCCTCGGACGCGGCTCCCCCAACCGGTCCCCGCATTCCAAGGGCGCGGTCGGTGACACGCGCCCGACCCCAGACGCAACCGCCGTTCCAGGCATTCGCGCGACGATCGCGCCCACGACAAAAGGGCAATGACCTTGCGGCGGGGCATGGTTTCATGCCGCCGCTGCAGGTTCAGGCCCCGGTGTCGGACGCCCCCCTGTTTCAGGGGCCGGCGTCCCCGGCTCACGCCGCGGCCAGCTGGCCTTGCAACTGCGCCATGAAGGCCAGCGCCGAGCCGCTGAGCATCGTGCTGCTGTCGATGGTGACGCCATCGAAGGTGAAGCTGCTGCCCGAGCTGCCGCTGGTGGAAGAGGCCGTGGCGGTGGCGCCACTGGCCGTCGTGCCAGTGGTGGCGCTGGCGGCCGTGGTGGCTGTCGTGGCGGTGGAGGATGACGTCTCGTCCATGGCGCCCAGGATGCTGGCCGCCGAGGTCGGGTCGCTGTCGTCCGTGCTGGTGTCGCTCAGCAGGGTGGACGCCGGCTGGCTGGAGGACGAGCCGCCGACGCCGCCACCCCCGCCATGGTGGTGGTGGCCGCCGCCATGGTGGCCCCTACCCGCCGACTTCAGCGCGCTCTGCGCCTCGGACTGGCTGATGGTGCCGTTGCCGTCGGTGTCCAGCTGCGCGAACGTCTTGTCCGCCAGCTCCGTGGCCCCGGTGCCGGTGCCGAAGGCGGACTCGAAGGCCTGCTTGGAGATGCCGTCCGTCGTGGTGCCGTCGGTGGACGCGGGGGTGGTCCCGTCAGTGGAGGCTGTGCCGCCGGACGCGCCTGACGTGCCGAAGGCCGTCTGCATCATCAGGCTCATCAGCGGGTCCATGGCGTTGGCGCCGGAGCCGCCGCCGCTGGCGCCGTCATCACCCGGCGGCGGCCCTGGGGGCGGCCCCGGCGGCGGGTTGCCGGCGCCCGTGCCGCTGCCATCGGCGCTGTCGCCGATGCCCTGCAGCAGGGACAGCATCTGCAAGCTGAAGGGGCTGCCGGAAATGCCGCTGGCGACACCGCCGCCTAGCAGGGCGGAGGCGTCGTCGGTGGACGATCCGGTGGCGGTGGTGGAGGTTGAGGAACTGGCGTCGTCGGCGCCGGCCGAGGCCTGCGTTCGCGACGCCCATTGGGCCTGCCAGGCCGCATACTGCGACTGGCTGGATCCCGAGGCGGCGATGGAGCTCATGGGTAAAGGTCTCCCCCGATGAAGAAACCTTGGATAGGGCCGCCTTGGACTTTCCCCCGGCCCCCTCCAAAGGATGCGCACATGCGCATCGGCCGCCGACGCAACCGGGGGACCAACCCTTACTGAACTGTAATCATTGATTCTTTACAGTAGTGGGCGACATCGCGGAACAGGTGTGCAAATGAATCGGCAGAATCGCGTCGGCATTTTCTGCCCATCACCCGGCGCTTATTGCCTCTTTTGTTGCAATTTTGTCTAGAGCGATTTTGCAACAATCTGTTTTTGTTGGATTTTTATTTGGCATGCCGGTTGCCCTGGGCCGCTGCCCCCGAACAACCGGCACCCCGATACTTCCTTTACTCCGCCGGGGCCGCCGGGGCGGCGGAGCCATCGGCCGGCACCGGCCGGCGCAGACTCTTCTCCCCCAGGAACAGCAGGATGGGGGCGGCAATGAAGATGGACGACGAGGTCGCCAGCACCACGCCGAACAGCAGCACCCAGGCGAACTCGCGCAGTTGCTCGCCCGCCAGCAGGGCCAGGGGCACGGTCACCAGGAAGATGGCCAGCGAGGTGCCGATGGTCCTGCTCAGCGTCTCGTTGATGCTGCGGTCGATCAGCTCGCGCAGGGGCATCTTGCGGTAGAGGCGCAGGTTCTCACGCACACGGTCATAGACCACGACCTTGTCGTTGATCGAATAGCCCATGATGGTGAGGATGGCGGCGATGGAGGTCAGGTTGAACTGCATGCCGGTGATGGCGAAGAAGCCCACGGTCTTCGTCACGTCCAGCAGCATGGTGACCACGGCGCCGATGCCGAACTGCCATTCGAAGCGGAAGGTGATGTATCCCAGCATGGCGATGGCCGCCAGGCCCAAGGCCAGCATGCCGTCGTGGAACAGCTCGGCGCTGACCGACGCGCCCACGGCTTCCTGGCGGCGGATGACGGCGCCGGGGAAGTCCTTGTTCAGTTCCTCCTGCACCGCCTTGACGGCCCCCTGCTGGGCGGCGTCGCCGCCGGCCTGCTGCTCCAGCCGCATCAGCACGTCGGAGGGGGAGCCGAACTGCTGCAGCTGGACGGGACCCAAGTGCAGGGTTTCCATCTTGGAGCGCAGCTTGCTGAAGTCGGCCGGGCCGTCGGTGCGGATCTCAATGACGACACCACCGGCGAAGTCCACGCCGTAGTTCAGGCCGGGCTTGAAGAACAGGACGACGGAGGCCAGCGACAGGAACACCGACAGGCCGATGCCCATGTAGCGGCCGCGCATGAACTGGAAGTTGGTGTGGTCCGGCGCCGGGCGCAGGCGGGTGCCCACGGTCAGCGTCTTGGGCCGGAAGCGGCGGAACCAGCTGGCGGTGATGGCGCGCGCCACCACGGTGGCGGTGAACATCGAGGTCAGGATGCCCAGGCTGATGGTGACGGCGAAGCCCTTGATGGTCCCGGTGCCGACCGAGAACAGGATGGCCATCTTGATCAGCGTGGTCAGGTTGCTGTCGGTGATGGTGGCGTAGGCCTTGGAGAAGCCGGCCTCCAGCGCCGCCAGGGGCGTGGCGCCCTTGCGCAGTTCCTCGCGGATGCGCTCGTTGATCAGGATGTTGGCGTCGACGGCCATGCCCAGTGTCAGCAGGGCGCCGGCGATGCCGGGCAGGGTCAGCGTGGCCTGCAGGATGCCCAGCAGGGCCAGGGTCAGGAACAGGTTGCAAAGCAGGGCGACGTTGGCGAACAGGCCGAAGATGCCGTAGCTGACGATCATGTAGGCCACGACCAGGACGAAGCCCACGGCCACGGCGGTCAGGCCGGCGTGGATGCTGTCGGCGCCCAGCTCCGGCCCGATGGTCCGTTCTTCCACCACGGTCAGCGGCACCGGCAGGGCGCCGGCGCGCAGCAGCACGGCCAGGTCGTTGGCCGTCTGGGCGGTGTAGCTGCCGGCGATTTGGCCACGGCCGCCGGTGATGGGCTCCTGGATGATGGGGTCGCTGATGACCTTGTCGTCCAGCACGATGGCGAAGGGCTTGCCCACGTTGTTCGTGGTCGTCTCGGCGAAGCGCCGGGCGCCGATGCTGTCGAAGCGGAAGGCCACGACCCAGCGGCCGTTCTGGTCGGTGGTGGGGCTGGCGTCGGTCAGGTTGGCGCCGTCGACCTCAACCTTCTTGCGCACCAGGATCTTGCGCTCGCCCCGGCCGTCCACGACGGGCAGGACCTGCGTGCCGGGAGGGGCGGCGCCGTCGGCGCGCGGGGCCTCGTCCGTCACCACCAGGCGGAAGGTCATCTTGGCGGTCTGGCCGATCAGGCGCTTGATGCGGCCGGGATCTTCCACGCCGGGCAGCTGCACCAGGATGCGGTCGCTGCCCTGCCGGGCCACCACCGGCTCGTTCACGCCCGTCTCGTCGATGCGGCGGCGGACGATCTCCTGCGACTGCGCCATCGCCTTGTCGATGCGGTCCTTGAAGCCGGCGTCGGTCAGGGTCAGCACGATGGCCTGGCCGTCGGTGCGCAGGTCCACCTCGGGCACGCCGCCGCCGGTGGTGGCCGTGGCGATGGGCCCCAGGGCCTTGCGCGCCGCGTCTACGTCGCCGCCGTCGGCGACGGTGATGGTCACGGACCGGCCGGCGGGCGTGACGCTGCCGGTCTGGATTTTGGCGGCGCGCAGGGCGGTGCGGGCCTCATCGATCAGGCTTTCCACCCGTTCCTTCGCCACCGCGTCGCTGTCCACCTGCAGCAGCAGGTAAGAGCCGCCCTTCAGGTCCAGGCCCAGGTTGACGTGCCGATCGGCCATCCAGCCGGGCAGGTAATCCTTGGATATCAGGCTGGGCAGGGAGAAGACCACGCCCAGGAAACAGACCAGGGCGATCAACGCGGACTTGAGCGGTGAAAAGCGCAGCATAGGGTACGACGTCCTTGGAACCTGGCGCGGGGCCCCCCTCATGTGGGGACGTCCGCCGCAGGGAACAGGCAGCCCGGCGGAATACCCACCACGGGCCGGTTAAACCAAGCGCCTTGAATACCCGCACCCCCGCACGCTTCCAACCAAAAAAGCGAAATGGCCCCATCGGCGGATGGAGCCATTCCGTCACCGGCACCCTCACGCCCGGCCCTTCACACTTGGCAGGTCACGCCACCGCCGCCCGCACCGCCGCGGCGCGGGCCAGGGCCGCATGCTCCGGGGCGGGCAGGCTGCCGACCGGCAGGTCGGCGGCGGACACGGCGGTGCTGCCGGGCATGGGCGCGCGGCCGGCGGCCGTCAGGAAGTGGCCGATGACGCGGCGCCACAGCAGGGGCCCGGCGGCGCGGTCCTCCGCCCCCACATCCAGGTTGGGATTGTCGTTCACCTCGATCACCACGACTTCGCCTGAGGGCAGTTGCTTCAGATCCACGCCGTAAAGGCCGTTGCCCATCAGACGGGCGGCGGCCGTCGCCGCGGCCAGGACAGCGGGCGGGGTGTCGGCCACCGCCACGGCGCGGGTGGCACCCTCGTCATGGCTGCCGTCGGCGGCGTGGCGCACGATCTGCCAATGCCGGGGGCACATGTAATATTGCGCCACGAACAGCACCTCACCCCCCAGCAGGCCCACCCGCCAGTCGAAAGCGGTGGGCAGGTAGTCCTGCGCCAGAATGATCTGTGACCGCGCCAGCAGGTCGGCCGCCACACGGTGGAAGGCGTCGATGTCCATCACCCGCTCCACCCCCCGGCTGAAGGCGCCGTCCGGCACCTTCAGCACGGCGGGGAAGGCCAGCGCAGACCCGACCTCCGCCACGGTGGCGCGGGTCACCAGGCGGGTGCGCGGGGTGGCCACGCCGTGGCCGGCCAGCGTTTCCGCCAGGAAGACCTTGTTGGTGCAGCGCAGGATGCTGGTTGCGTCGTCCACCACCGGAATGCCCAGCGCCTCGGCCTTGCGGGCGAAGCGGAAGGTGTGGTGGGGCACGGCCGTTGTCTCCCGGATGAACAGGCCGTCGAACCGCGCCAGGTGGCGGTAGTCGCGGCGGCCGATGACCTCCACCCGCACGCCCAGGTCGGCGCCCACCCGCGCCATATGCGCCAGCGTGCTGGCCTTGCTGGGCGGCAGGGGATCGGCCGGGTCGTGCAGCACCGCCAGGGTGAAGGACGCCGCCGCCGGCCCCCGGGGCCGTTGCCAGCGCCGGCGGGCGTACGTCTCCAGCGCGTTCAGGAAAAAGACGTCGTGCATTCGGGGCACGGCGTCGGTGCCCAGGAGGGCGACACCGGCGATGCGCCACGCCCCCTCCCCATACGCCAGGGTCAGGCGCATCAGCGGGCAGTCCAGGCGCTGGAACAGGCGGGCCGCGACATCGGTCAGGCCGACATCGGGCGTGCGGCCGAAATAGATGTTGGCGGCGTGCCGGGCCACACCCGCCGGCGGGGGCGGCAGATGGACCAGGCGGGGGTTCAGGTCGGCCAGGCTGTCGGCCAAGTCGGCCTGACCCGCCCCGGGGCCCGCCCCGGCCTCGACCAGGTCGGCCAGCGTGCGCAGGGCCGGCGTCACCCGGTCGCCACGCGCCTCCGCCAGCAGGGAGGCGTAGTAGCCGGCGGAGAGATAGTCGGCGTGGCGGCACAAATTGATGACGCGCCGCGGGCGGGCCGGCCGGGTGGCGACATAGGCGCCGGCGGTCATGACCCGGCCATCAGGGTCGGGCCAGCGGAAGTCCTGCCGCCGCTCCACCACCACGACCAGGTCGGAAGCCGCCCGCGCAAAGGGGTGCACGGGAACCGAAGGGGAAAGGACGGCTGTGGCACAGTCCGGCATGGCGCCCCCCCTCAGAAGCGCGTACTGGGAAAGGGTGCGGCCGCCGCGCGGGCCTTCGCGCCAGCCGGACCCGCCCAACCGGCGCGCAGCAGCACGGTGGGGTGGTCGGGCTGGAAGGTGGCGAAGGTCACGGCGGCGCGGCGCTCGGTGAAGGTGCCGCCGATCAGGCCAGCGCTGTCGTGGGCGGCCCACAGGCCGCCGGGGCCGCGTTCGATGACGATGATGCGTGCCATGGTGCGTTCCTCTGGAAAGGCCACGGCACCCAAGTCCGCCGTGGTGTCCCCAGTGTCCCGGCGGCGCGCATTAAATCTCCATGCCAATGCCGGGGCCGGAAGATAAAGGGTTTTTGATTTGGCTCCCCGACGCGCGGCCCCGTACCTTCACGGCATCATGACAACGCCCCCCGCCACCGCCGCTCCCCCGCCCCGCCCCGCCACCCCGGCCGACCTGGAGGCGCTGCTGGCGCTGGAGAAGATCTGTTTCGAGTTCAACCGCATGGGCCGGCGCAGCTTCCGCCGCCTGCTGGAGCGGCCGTCCGCCCACATCCTGGTGATCGATGGCCCCGACGGTGGCCTGGCGGCCAGCGCCGTGCTGCTGTCCCGCCGGGGCACCCGGGGCGTGCGCGTCTATTCCCTGGCCACCCATCCCGACCAGCGCTGCCGGGGCCTGGCCAAGGCCATGATGCGGGCCGCCCTGGACCACGCCCGCGCCACCGGCCACCAATGGCTGTCGCTGGAGGTGCATCCGGAGAACGACGCCGCCCGCGCCCTGTACCACCGCCTGGGTTTCCACCAGACCTCGGTGGAGGAGGACTATTACGCCGATGGTTCCCCCGCTTTCCGGCTGCGGCGCTATGTGGATCAGGATCTAACGGCGGGCAAGCCCGGCGCCCGCCACGGCGCCTCCTGATCCAGGGTCGGCGCGGGGCCCTTGCGGCCGGCCAGGAAGTCCAGCAGGGCGTCGGTGCCGCCCTTGGCCCACAGGTCGGCGTGGCCGGCGCCCTTGATCCAGGCGGCCTGCTTGGGCTGCGGCGCGGCGTTGAACACCGCCTGGCCCATGGCTGGCGGCACCACGCGGTCGGCCTGGCCATGCAGCACCAGCAGCGGGCAGGCGGGAGGGGCGATCTTCAAGCGGCCCACCACGGCCAGCGGGTTGCTGGCCATGCCCGCCAGCGCCGACAGATGCCAACGGCCGACCAGCAGATCGGCGCCCGAGGTTGGCGGGGCTGCCAGCACCACGGCGGCCGGTCGCCGTTCCCAGGCCATCTGCAGGGCCAGGGCCGCCGACGCCGACACGCCCAGGATGACCAGGCGGGAGCCGGAGACGCCCTGCGCCGTCAGATGATCCAAGGCGGCGCGGGCATCGGCCAGCAACGCCGTTTCCCCCCAGTCCCCCATCGTCAGGGACAGAGGGCGGCGACAGGTCACCATGACGCCATAGCCGGCGGCCACCAAGGTCGCTGCCAGTCCTGACAGGTCCGCCCGGCGCTGCCCCGGTCCCGCCAGGACCAGGACCACCGGCTTGGTGATACCCGCCGGCTGGCCCAGCCAGGCCGTCAGCGTGACACCATCCGCGGTGGGATAGGCGACGGCGCGCAAGCCGGACCCGTCCGGCGGGGCACCAGGATCGGGCAGACGCGGATGAACGAAAAGGGCAGCCCCCCCCTGGCGCGCCAGCATCAGCACCAAACCGCCGAACACGGCGCCCAGCGTGCCGACGATGATCAGGAGAAACAGGGCAACCATGGTCGTGATCACCCTGCGCCCATCGGTTCAACCCGCCGCCGACAGGGCGCCGGCCGCCGTCACCGGGGCCGCGCCCAGCTCCGCCACCGCCCCGGGGCCACCACCGGCCTGCAGGGCGTGGAAGCGGGCGTAAGCGCCGTCGAGCGCCAGCAATTCGTCGTGCGTGCCGGATTCCACCACCCGGCCGCCATCGATGACATAGATGCGGTCGGCATCGATGATGGTGGACAGGCGGTGGGCGATGACCAGGGTGGTGCGGCCCTGCTGCAAGCGGCGCAGGGCATCCTGCACCAGGCGCTCGGACTCGCTATCCAGCGCCGAGGTCGCCTCGTCCAGCAGCAGCACGGGGGCGTTCTTCAGCATGGCGCGGGCGATGGCGATGCGCTGGCGCTGGCCGCCGGACAGCTTCACGCCGTTCTCGCCCACCCGGGTGTCATAGCCCTGGGGCAGGCCCAGGATGAAGTCGTGCGCCGCCGCCGCCTTGGCCGCCGCCTCGATCTCCTCCTGCGTGGCGCCGACGCGGCCATAGGCGATGTTGCCGCGCACGGTGTCGTCGAACAGCCCCGTCTCCTGGCTGACCAAGCCGATGGCGCTGCGCAGCGAGGCCAGCGTCACGTCGCGGATGTCCTGGCCGCCCAGGGTCACGGACCCGCCGGTGACGTCGTAGAAGCGGGGGATCAGGTTCAGGATGGTGGTCTTGCCCGACCCGCTGGACCCCACCAGGGCCACGGTCTTGCCCGCCGGCACCTCCAGCGACACGCCATCCAGGGCCACCGTGCCGTCCTGATAGGCGAAGCGCACGTCATTGAATTTAATGGCATGAGAGGCGACCGCCAATTCGGCAGCACCCGGCCGGTCAATGATGCGCGGCGGCGTGTCCAACAGGGCAAACACCCGCTCCGCCGAGGCCAGGCTGACCTGCAGCTGGGTCTGCAGCTTGGACAGGCGCTTCAGCGGCTCGAACGCCAGCAGGAAGGCGCCGGTGAAGCTGGTCAGCGTGCCGGCCGTGCTGTGCCCCGCCGCCGCCTCCAGCCCGCCATAGATGATGACGCCGACGAAGATGACGCCGCTCAGCACCTCATTGATGGGGATGAGGGAGGAGGAGACGCGGAAGGACTTGTTCGTCAGCTTGCGCAAATCGTCGGCGATGCCGGCCACGCGCCGCATCTCATACTCTTCCATGCCGTAGGCCTTCACATGGCGGGCCCCCTGGAAGGTCTGGGTCAGGATGCTGGCGAAGGTGCCCAGGGCCGCCTGCGTGCGCCCCGCCACCCGGCGCAGGCGCCCGGTCATGCGGCTGAGCATGAGGGTGGTGAAGGGCACCACGGTCAGCGAGATGGTGGCCAGCAGCCAATCCTGCTGGAACATCACGCCCACCAGGAAGATGAGCGTCAGCACGCTCTGGCCGTAGTTGGTCAGCACCTCCGCCGTGCCCTGGCGCACCTGGTTCACGTCGTTCACCAGGCTGGAGACCAGCTGGCCCGACGGCAGGGAATGCAGATAGGCGAGGTCGGCCTTGATCAGGTGGTTGTAGAGCTGCTTCTGCAACGCCGCCACCAGCCGCTGGCCCACGTTGTTCATCAGCACGGCCGAGAAGTAGCCGGAGAAGCCGCGCACCACGAAGGTGGCGAAAACGATGACGGCGAAGGTGCGTAGATAGCCGGGGTTCTTGCCGCTCAGCACCTCATCGATCAGGGGCACCAGCTTCTGCGCCAGCACGGCGGAGCTGCCGGCGTTGATGGCGATGAGGATGCTGGCCAGCAGCACCATGCCGAGATAGGGCCGCAGGTAGTTGCCGGCCAGCCGTTTCACGAGTGGCAGGGTGGCGGTGTGGCGCGGCTGGGACTTAGGCTTCTTGGACAAGGGACCGGCGAACCTCGGACTGCGGGCACGGGCGCCCGGCACGGGAAAAGACGGGGCCATGCTTAGCACGAAGGCGGCCCCGCCAGCCACAGCCGGCCGGCGCCCCCCTTCCTGGCGCCTCCCCCTCACGCCCGGTCGGTGATGCGCAGCGACAGGTCGGGCAAACCGTCGATGTGGGCGGTGATGACATCGCCCGGCACCACGGGGCCCACATTCTCCGGCGTGCCGGTGAAGATCAGGTCGCCGGGCAACAGGGCGAAGGCCTGGGACAGGTTGGCGATCTGCTCCGCCAGCTTCCAGGTCATCTGGCCCAGGGTGGACGACTGCTTCACCTCGCCGTTCACCGACAGGGTGATGGCGCCGGCGGCCAGGTGCCCCACCTGGGACACGGGGTGCAGCGGGCCGATGGGGGCGCTGTGGTCGAAGGCCTTGCCGATTTCCCACGGCTTCTTGATGTCGCCCATGGCGCGCTGCAGGTCGCGGCGGGTCATGTCCAGGCCCACGGCGTAGCCGAAGACGTGGGTAAGCGCCTGGTCGACCGGGATGTTCCGGCCGCCCACGCCGATGGCGGCCACCAGCTCCACCTCATAATGATAGTTGTTGGTCAGCGTGGGATAGGGATGGTCCGCCACCGTGCCCGGCATCACCACCTGCACGGCGTCGGCCGGCTTCTGGAAGAAGAATGGTGGCTCCCGCGTGGGGTCGGAGCCCATTTCGCGGGCGTGCGCCGCGTAGTTGCGTCCGATGCAATAGATGCGGTGCACGGGGAAGACGGCATCAAGCCCGGCCACGGCCACGGTGGGCTGCGGGACGGGGAACAGAAGCCGGGGCGCGCTGGTCATGGCCTGGTCATCCGGGCGGTGGCAAGGGGCCGCCACCATAGCAGAGCGGCGCACGCGCGCCAGCCCGGCCCCATTTCGCCCCCAAGCCGGCCCACCCCGTGCCACTTTCACCGACTAACAGAAGCCGGTACGCTGTGCCGCCCGGCCCCGCCCCCTAGTTTAATGTCGTCCCCGCCGACAGAGAGAAGACCGCCATGCCCGACCGCCATCCTGAGCGCCACGCCCCCCGCCCCACCTTAGGCCTGGCGCTGGGCGGCGGCGTCGCCCGGGGGTGGGCGCATATCGGCGTGCTCCAGGCCCTGGCCCAGCACGGCATCCACCCCGACGTGGTGGCAGGCTGTTCCATCGGCGCGCTGGTGGGCGGCGTCTATCTCGGCAACCATCTGGAGACGCTGGAGCACTGGGCGCGCAACCTGACCAAGATGCGCATCCTGGGCCTGCTGGACCTGCGGCTGCGCAGCGGCGGCGGCCTGATCGGGGGCGAGAAGCTGCTGGCCGAACTGAACCAGCATCTGGGCGATGCCACCTTCGACGATCTGTCCAGCCCCTTCATCACCGTCGCCACCGACCTGGCGACGGGCAAGGAAGTGTGGCTGCGCCGCGGCTCGGTGGTGGAGGCGATGCGCGCCTCCTACGCCATGCCGGGCATCTTCCCGCCATCCCATGTCGACGGCCGCTGGCTGGTGGACGGCGCGCTGGTCGACCCCGTGCCCGTGGCCGCCTGTCGCGCCATGGGCGCCGCCATGGTGGTGGCCGTCGACCTGAACGCCGACATCATCGGTCGCACCCGGGGCCGCCATGATGGCGAGGCGGGCGCCGCCGCCCCGCCCGACGCCGCCCCGGCGACAGAGGACATGGAGGCGCCGGCCGACCTGGGGGGCGAGGCGCCGCAGAAGCATAATTTCGAGTTCCTGTCCGCCTTCCTGCAATCCCGCCGCGCCCGGCCGCAGCCGCCCAAGTATGAGGGACCCAGCATGTTCGGCGTGATGGCGACCTCGCTGGGCATCGCGCTGGACCGCATCACCCGGTCCCGCCTGGCCGGCGAGCCGCCGGACATCCACCTGAAGCCACGCCTGGGCCACATCGGCCTCCTGGAATTCGACCGGGCGGAGGAGGCCATCGCCGAGGGCAAGGCCGTGGTGGAGCGGGCCCTGCCCGAACTGCGCGAGGCCCTGCGCGTCTTCGGCATCCCGGTGCGAATGGCATCTTAATATCCGCCAGCCATCCACCGGGGGAATGGCGGCCTACCCCCCTCATCCGAAAGGCCAAAGGTCATATACGGGCACTGCTTCTCCTCATCCATCAGTACAGCTCGCCAATCACTTTAAGTATTGTTCAGATTTTCTTGCTTGTCCTCGGGCGAGTTGGATTCCATGACTATGGCATCGAATTTGTCGCGGAGCCCTGCCCGGTCCACCGGTTCGCTCCCGTCATGATTTGATGCCCGCCGTCGCATACCCGCGGCCGGGCGACATTTGGACCGGGAACTACCCGTCTAAGGAGACACCATGTCTATCGGCACCGTTAAGTGGTTCAACAGCACCAAGGGTTACGGCTTCATTCAGCCGGAGGATGGCACCGCCGACGTGTTCGTGCACATCAGCGCCGTCGAACAGGCGGGCCTGCGCTCGCTGAACGAGGGCCAGAAGGTCAGCTTCGACCTGCAGCACGACCCCCGCAAGGGGAAGTCGGCCGCCGGTAACCTGCGCACGCTGTGATCCCCGGGGGGACCTTCGGGCTCCCCTGTCACGGTTGGTTTGAGAACGGGCGGCCGCCCCCGGGATGGCCGCCCGTTTCGTTTTGAACCCCTCCCTTCGGATAAGGCGGCGCGTGATTGATCCTGGTCAATGCCGGGGTGGGTCGGAGGGATCATGGTGGGGGCGTGAAAACAGTTATGTGGGGGTTCCATTCCATGCCCGACGCCCTTGCCCATTTCCGCGCCGAAGACGCTATCGCGCTGTGCGTCATCGACGTGGCCAACGCCCTGGTCCGCCACAGCGAGCCCCTGCTGGAAGAGGCCGGACTGACGGCGCCGCAGTGGACCGTGCTGATGAACGTGGCGGGTGACCGCAACTTCAACGACGGCCCCACCCAGCCGGCCAACGACCCGCATGCCGACGCCTACGCCGGCGCCGACCTGGGCCGCGCGGGCTGCATCTTCTCGTCCGAGATCGCCGCCGCCCGCGGCCTGTCCCGTCCGCACATCAGCGCCACGGTGACGGAGCTGCTGCGCAAGGGCCTGATCCGGCAGGAGGACGATCCCAGCGACCGCCGCCGGAAACTCTTGTCCGCCACGCCGGAAGGCTTGGCCGTGCTGCGCCGGCTGCAGCCGCTGCGCCAGTCGGTGAACGATCTGCTGCTGGCCGACCTGGATAGCCACCAGCGCCGCACCCTGCTGGAGGCCCTGCGCATCATCCGCGACCGGTCCCGCCGGGCGGAGCATGTGCGCCCCTACGCCGACCGGCCGCACGCCCTGCGCCACGCCTCCTGAGCACGCGCCGCCAAAACACGCCCCCGCCGATGGCCGGGGCGTGTTTTGATGTGGCCTCATGCGGCGGGCGCCGCCATCCGGCGGTCGCGTCCTAAAGCGGCCCGAAAGTCATGCCGCTGGCCACCTGGTTTGCCATGTCGCGGATCACATCCCGCCGGTCGCGCACGCCGGTGCGGAAGACGCGCATGCTGGGAAACCAGGGCCGCGCGCCCGTGCCCAGGCAGGTCACGTCCAGTTCCCCCGCCAGGCGCCAGACCGGCACCCCCAGGGCGCCGGCAAGCTCACCCGTGGCGGTGGGCGCGGTAATCACCAGGTCGAGGCAGGAGAGCAGGGCGGCCAGCCCCTCCAGGTCGTCGCGCTGGTCCAGGTCCGGAAAATGGCGCGGCGCCAGGGCGCCCAGGGCCGCCCGCTCCGCTTCCGTGTCGCCATACATCAGTGTGAGGACGGCAACCCCCGGCAGGGCCAGCAGGGGCGTCCAGTCCGCCAGATCCGATTGCCGTCCGGCGCGGCTTTCGATCGCCAGGCCGCTGCGCCAGCACAGGCCCACCTTCAGGGTGCGCGGCCCATCCCCATCCAGGTCCGCCAGGCGACGCCGCCAGCGGGCCACCAGATCATCCCGCGCCCGCAGGTAGCCCGCCGGCCCCGTGAAATCGGCCAGGCGCCCACGCAGCAGGCCGGGCAGGGAGCCCGCCGCCGCCTGGGCCACGGCCCGGCCTTCCGCCGGATCGGGCGCCGCCCCCTCCCGCGCCTCCGCCACCACCTGGGCGCCGGGAAAGGCCCGGCCGAATAGGCCCGCCAGGCGGGGATCGCAGCGCACCACCGCCGATCCGGCCGCCGCGATGGCGGCGGCATAGCAGGTCGCGAACATCAGCTCATCCCCCAGGCCCTGTTCCCGCCAGATCAGCAGGGAGCCGTCCAGCCGCTGGCCCCGCCAGGCCGGCAGGGCGGGAGCGGCACGGAAGCGCTGCGGCTCCGCCGCCAGGCGGGCGTCGTAGCCTACCCATCCGGCGGCCAGATCCCCCCGTGCCAGGTCCAGGTTGGCCCGGCCGAACACCAGGCGGGCATCGGTGGGATGGGCGCGCACGCCGGCGGCCCAGGCCTCGGCGGCACCCCTGAGGTCGCCCAGCGCCTGCAAGGCCGCAGCCTGGGTGTACAGCGCCTCCGCCTGCGCCGGCTCGGCCGCCAGGGCCCGGCGGCTGGCGGCCAGCGCCAGGCCGGGGCGGCCCTGGGCCATGAGGATGGACGCCAGGTTGACATGGCCGTTGACCAGGCCGGGGTCCAGGGCCAGTGCGGCGCGGGCGGCATCCTCCGCCTCCGCCAGCCGGTCCAGCGCGCGCAGCACTGCCGCCAGGTTGCTGTGGCATACGGCGTCCCCGGGCGACAGGCGCAGGGCCATGCGCAGCACAGGTTCCGCCTGGGGCACGCGGCCCAGGCGGCGCAGCGCCACGCCCCACAGGGTGAACAGGCCCAGGTCCGCCGCCTCATCCGGGCGCGCCGTGGCGGCGGCCAAGGCCAGCACGGGCTCCGCCTCTGCCGGCCGGTCCAGCGCCAGCAACACGCGGCCGGCCAGCGCCAGCCAGCCGGGCGTGCGCGCGCCCGCCGCCAACGCCGGACGGCACAGCACCCAGGCCGCGTCCGCCCGCCCCGCCGCCAGCAGGGACGCCGCCGCGGCCAGGGACGGGTCGCCCCCCGCCGCCTCACCCGTCGGAGGGGTGCCGCCGCCCCGCTCATCGCGGCGCGGTCGTGTCAGGTTTTCAGGCATGCCGCCCCTCATCATTCATGCCCTTTCCCCTCACGCGCGGCGGCGGGCAAACCGTCGCCGCATCTGGAAACCGGGCGGCCCCGGCACCGATGGGCAAAATCTGCCGGGCGCCCCAGCGAAGGCCGGGCCCGGAAACCCCAGGATTCCCGCCATTTTTGCGAATGTCCGCCGTGAGGACGACAGGCACGCTAGGAAGAAACTGCCGATCGGCAATACATGACCAGTAAAATTCTGCCTACTTAAATACTCAATGTCCTCGCATCCGAGATTAACCAAACGCATTGAAAGCATATAAGCCGGGCGAGGACTTCGTGGCCCGGAACTTTTTTTTGGAACCGTCAAAAAAAATGCGCCCGCTTCTGTGAAGGCCGGCGTTGAACCGATCGAAAGCCAATTCCGGCCCGAGGTCCCATTCCAGGATCCGGGGAAGCGGCGGAGGACGGAGAGGTCGGATCATGACGACGGTCAGCAGCACCAGTTCCAGCAGCAGCACCAGCACAACGAGCACCACCGCCTCCTCCTCGTCCACCAGCTCGCTGGGCGACTTCACCACCATGCTGACCCTGCTGCTGAAAGAGCTGCAGACGCAGGACCCGACCAGTCCCATGGACACCAGCACCTTCACGACCCAGCTGGTGCAGATGTCCAGCCTGGAGGCGCAGCAGGCGTCCAACACCCTGCTGGAAGGCATCAGCAGCTCGCTCAGCAGCTTCACCGGCAGCTATCCGGCCTATAGCTACCTGGGCCAGACGGTATCCACCGACAGCGACGAGGCGCCCTTGCAGGATGGCTCCGCCATCTGGAGCTACACCCTGCCGTCCGACGCCGACAGCGTCAGCTACACGGTCAGCGACAGCAGCGGCAACGTCGTCTACTCCGGCACCGGCAGCACCAGCGCCGGCACCAACTACATCACCTGGAAGGGCACCGAGACGGATGGCGGCACCGCCACCTCGGGCACCTACACCCTGTCCATCACCGCCACCACCGATAACGCCGCCAGCAGCGTCAGCGCCTACGGCGTCGGCAAGGTCACGGGCGTCGACACCTCCACCGGCACGGCCAAGCTGACGCTGGGAAGTTACGAGATCGCCATGGACGACGTGACGTCAATCCTCTGATCCACAACGACTTTCCCAGCTTCCGGCCGCACCGCCGCCCGCCCGCCCGCAAGGAAACACGGCAATGAGCATCTTCAGCGCCCTGAACACCGCCACCTCGGCCCTGTACGCCCAGTCCAAGGCGTTCACCTCCATCTCCAGCAACATCTCCAACTCGTCCAGCACGGGCTACAAGGCGACCGACACCTCGTTCACCGCCCTGCTGACCGACAGCCAGACCAGCTCCGCCGACTATGGCGGGGTCATCGCCGGCACGACGCAGACGGTCAGCAGCCAGGGCGACATCACCTCTACCGATGTCACCACCAACCTGGCGCTGGATGGCGACGGCATGTTCGTGGTGAACGACGGCAGCAGCACCCAGGCCTACTACACCCGCGACGGCAGCTTCAGCGAGGACAACAGCGGCTATCTGGTGAACACCGAAGGCTTCTACCTGGAAGGCTGGGCCACGGACGACAGCGGCAACATCCTGGCCACCAACCGCAGCGACACGGCCAGCCTGGAAAAGATCAACCTGGACGACATCTCCGGTTCGCCCAAGGCGACGACCAAGGTGACCAGCAGCCTGAACCTGCCTTCCGACGCCACGGTGGGCAGCAGCTACACCACCGATACCGAGGTGTACGACAGCCTGGGCAACAGCAGCACGGTCACCATGACCTGGACCAAGACCGGCACCAACACCTGGGAGCTGGATGCCTCAAACCCGGTGTCGGCCACCGACGGGTCCACGGTCACCGGTACCACCAGCGGCACGCCCGTCAGCCTGGTGTTCAACAGCGACGGCTCGCTGGCCTCGCCCACCACCGACATCCAGCTGGGCATCACGGGGTGGAGCAGCGGCGCCACCGACAGCACCATCACCCTGGACTATGGCGAGAACGGCGGCAGCGGGTCCATCACCCAGTACGCCAGCGGGTCCTCCACCCCCAGCGTCACCACCACCGGCACGCCCAAGCAGGACGGCTACGCCAAGGGCACGCTGACCAGCGTGGACATCAACACCGACGGCAGCGTCGTCGCCAATTTCGACAACGGCCAGTCCAAGACGGTCTACAAGATCCCGGTGGCCACTTTCGCCAACGCCGACGGCCTGACGGCCGTATCCGGCCAGACCTACGCCCAATCCACGGCGTCGGGCACCTACTCCCTGAAGGAGGCGGGCAGCGACGGCGCCGGCACCATCGAGTCCAAGTCGCTGGAAAGCTCCAACGTCGACGTGTCGGACGAGCTGAGCCGCATGATCTACGCGCAGCAGGCCTACTCGGCCGCCGCCAAGGTGGTCTCCACCGCGCAGGACATGATGGACACCCTGCTCCAAGCCAAGCGGTAAGGGGACGGCGCCATGAACCCGTACGTCCCCCTCCTCGCCCAGTCGATCCAGCAGCCGGCGGCCGACGGCCCCGCCCCCGGCTCTTCCACCTTCGATCCCACGCGCCTGGACCGCCTGCTGCGCGAGGGCAAGCGGCTGAACGCCGCCGTGCGCTCCGCCCTCACGCCCGGCGTGCGGGTGGGCGGCCATATCCGCCGCGCCGCCCAGCTGGCCCTGATCGACGACCTGACCCGCTACCAGGAACGGTTGGAGCAGGCCCTGGCCGAGCTGCGCCCCCTGATCGAGGTGCAGCAACAGCGGGCCCGCGCCCTGACGCTTTATTCGCGGGCGCTCAACAACGCTTACCTGCCCTCCTACCGCCGGGGTGCGCGATGACCAGCTTCCTGTCCCGCCTGTTCGCCACGCCGGCGCCTGAGCCCGCCATCACCGTGGCGGAGCCGGCGCCGGAGGCCGCTCCCGTCCTGCCGGCGCCGCCGCCCGGCGGCACCCAGTTCCCGGTGGCGCTGGTGGAGGCCTTCGCCGCCTTCCAGGCCGCGGCAAGCCAGCCCGAGGCCAGCCTGCAGCGGCGGCGCGCCATGTACGATGCCCTGAAGCACTTGCGCGAGGCGGAGGCCGTGGCCCGTGTGACCCTGTCCCAGGTGGCGGCCCAGAAGGGCGGCCAGGGCCGCGCCGCCACCGGCCGGCACTGGGCGCCGCAGCTGCAGGGACTGATGGCGGAAATGGCGGCGCTGCAGGCCGGCATGGCGGCGGAGCTGAAGGGCCGGCGCTCACGCCTGCAGGGCCTGCTGCATGTGACGCGGGAACGGGCGCAGGACGTGCGCGGCTACTATCCCGGGCGGGGCCGGCAGGTGCGCGTCGACAGCTACCAGGCGCGCCACTGCGTGCAGTTCACCGCCTGAAAGGACGCATCCCATGTCGCTCCGCACCGCTGGATCCATCGCCCAATCCGCCCTGACGGCGACGCAGACGGCCATCACCGTCACCAGCGCCAATACCGCCAACGTCAGCACCGACGGCTACACCAAGAAGACGGCCAACCAGACGGCCGTCACCGTCAACGGCCAGGCGTCCGGGGTCAGCGTCAGCAGCGTCACGCGCGATGTGGACCAGTACCTGCTGCGGCAGGTGGTGTCCGCCACCTCGGCCGACAGCCAGGCCAGCACGCTCAGCAGCTACATGGCCGATGTGGACAGCGCCTACGGCACCGTGTCGGGCAGCACCTCCATCGCCGACGTCATCGACAGCGTGACCAGCGACCTGTCCACGCTGGCATCCGGCAACGGCACCGACACGGACAAGGCGTCCACCGTCACGGCGTTGGAGACCATGGCCAGCACCATTTCCGAGGCGTCCAGCACGGTGCAGGGTTTGCGCGCCCAGGCGGACGGCGACATCGCCAGCGACGTGGATTCGGCCAACACCGCCATCACCACCATCGCCAGCCTGAACAAGGAGATTGTCGCCGCCAAGGCCGCCGGCCAGTCCACCGCCGATCTGGAGGATGAGCGCGACACCCAGCTGAAGACCCTGTCCAGCTACCTGGGCGTCAGCTATTCGGTGGACGACACCGGCGCCATGCAGGTGTCGACATCCTCCGGCCAAGTGCTGGTGGGCAGCACGGCCCACACCCTGAGCTACACCGCCGCCGCCAGCGTCGACGCCGGCACGACCTATCCCACGGGCTTCAGCGCGCTGAGCGTGGACGGCACCGACATCACCGGCAGTGTGAAATCCGGCGCCATCGGCGCCCTGATCACCCTGCGCGACGACACGCTGGTGGACCAGCAAACCCGCCTGGACAACCTGGCCAGCACCCTCATCACCACGGTCAACACCGTGTCCAACCAGGGTACCAGCTATCCGGCCGCAACATCGCTGACCGGCACGGCGACCGTCAGCGCCAGCGACAGCCTGTCGGGCACCGGCACCCTGCGCCTGGTGGCGGTGGACAGCAGCGACGACGCGGCCGCCGTGCTGGACGTCGACCTCAGCGGGGTGTCCACGGTGCAGGACCTGGTGGACACCATCAACGCCAGCGGCAATTTCACCGCCAGCATCACCAGCGACGGCCACCTGACCATCGCCGCCGCCGACAGCAGCGACGGCATCGCCGTGAACGAGATGGACAGCAGCGTGGGCACCGGCAAAGAGGGCGCCTCGCTCTATTTCGGACTGAACGACGTGCTGACCGGCACCGGCGCCAGCGACATCGCCGTGAACAGCGCCATCGCCGCCGACAGCTCGCTGCTGCCCACCGGCACCCTGTCGGACAGCAGCAGCCTGGCGGTGGGCGACAGCGCCATCACCTCGGGCGACGTCAGCACCGTCACGGCGCTGGAGGACGCCTTCACCGGCACGCAGAGCTTCAGCAGCGCCGGCGGCTTGGCCAAGGCCACCACCACCCTGTCGGGCTACGCCTCCACCATCATCAGCAGTGCGGCCACCGCCGCGTCCACCGCCAGCACCAAGGCCGACACCGCCAGCTCCACCCTCGACGACGCGACCACGGCGCTGAGTTCCCAGTCCGGCGTCAGCCTGGATGAGGAGACGGCCATGGTCTCGACCCTGGAGCAGGCCTACCAGGCCGCCGCCAAGATCATGTCGACGCTGCAGGAAATGTTCACCGCCACCATCGAGATGGTCAACTGAGGGCCCACCGATGAACCGGATATCGACCGCCGGCGCGCACAGCGCCCTGGTCCAATACATGCTGAAGAACGAATCCGCGCTGAACAGCGCGGAGGTGCAGGAGGCCACCAGCGCCAAGTCCACCACTTACGCCGGCCTGTCCACCGCCGGGGGCAACGTCAAGCTGCTGGTCAACCTGGAAAGCGAGGTCAGCTATTCCAGCACCCTGATCACCAACGCCGACAACGCCGTCACCAAGATCGACGCCATCGCGTCCGACATCACCAGCATCTCCAGCATCGCCACCAGCCTGAAGACGGCCATCAGCGAGGCCATGTCCGCCGACCAGACCAGCCGGTCGACCTATCAGGAGGAGGCGTCGGGCTGGCTGACCGACGTGGCGTCCATTCTGAACGACACCTATGGCGGGCAGTACCTGTTCGGCGGCAGCGACACCAACCACGCGCCGGTATCGGTGGACAGCTCGACCTACCCCGCCCAGACCTCATCCAGCAGCGCCGACACCAGCTATTACAGCGGCAACGACACCCTGGCGACCGTGCGCCTGTCGTCCACCCAGAGCGTCAGCTACGGCGTCACCGCCAGCGACCCATCCATCGAGAAGCTGATGCGGGCCATGAGCATGATCAGCAACACCGACCCGCTGGACGACACCACCCTCACCAACGCCCTGGATCTGGTGAACGACGCGTCGGACGGCTTGAGCGACATCAGCCAGACATTGTCCGACACATCTTCCAGAATACAGAAGGCGTCGAGCCATCTGTCCGATATAAATTCCTTCGCCACGACGCAAAGCAGTGACTTGAAAAGTGTCGATCTGGCGGAGGTGTCAACAACGGTGACGACACTACAGACGTCATTAGAGGCGACGATGCAGGCTATTGCCGCCTCACAGAAAATGAGTCTCGCGAACTACCTGTGATGACTCAAAACTTTTCGCAAAATAGCGAAAAAAGTGCGCCCGCTTTCATCTGACCTGCCGTTGAACCGTGCGAGGGGGAGTACGGCCCGGCCGCAAAAGGCGACCGTCCCACGAACCTCTCGCCAACCACATGGAGGTCCATGATGCCTGTCGTCACCACCAACACAGCGGCGAATTCCGCCCTGCGCTACCTGAACACCAATTCCGAGGCGGAATCGTCCTCGGTTTCCAAGATCGCGTCCGGTTCCCGCATCACCAAGGCGTCGGACGACGCCGCCGGCCTAGCGGTCGGCACCAAGATCCAGTCCGACGTCACCATGCTGAACCAGGCGTCGACCAACGCCTCGAACGGCGAGTCCATCCTGCAGGCGGCGGACGGCGGCATGGCCCGCATCTCCGACATCCTGCAGCGCATGGAATCGCTGGCCACCGAATCCGTCTCGGGCACCGTGACGGACACGGAGCGCGGCTACATCGACGCCGAATACCAGCAGCTGACGGACGAAGTGGACAGCATCTCCACGGGCACCCGCTTCAACAGCCAGAGCCTGCTGGACGGCACCGGCTCCTGGTCCTCGGGCGTCACCTTCCTGGTGGGCACGGCGACCACGGACACGATCACCATCACCCTGACCACGGTGGACAGCAGCGCCCTGGGCCTCACCGGCTCCAGCGTCTCGACCTCCGACGGCGCCACCTCGGCCATCACCACCATCAAGTCGGCGATCAGCGCGCTGTCGACCGCCCGCGCCAAGGTGGGCGCCCAGATCTCCCGCTTCGAATACCAGGGCGAGATGATCTCCACCTCGATCGAGAACCAGGAGGCGGCCCAGTCCGCCATCATGGACGTCGACGTGGCGTCGGAACAGACCAAGCTGTCCAACGAGGACACCCTGGTCCAGGCCGGCATCAACGCGCTGGCCAAGGCCAACCAGCTGCCGTCCGAGCTGCTGAAGCTGCTGCAGTAAGGACTGAACGGGGGCGCCCTCGCCGGGCGTCCCCCGTTTCCCAAGGGGTGAAAGGAAGGCCAGGGGGCAAGTCATGACATCGGTGTCCACCATCGGCAGCAGCACGTCGAGTTCGTCGACGGCCAGCACGTCCTCATCCGCGTCGTCCGTCACCGGGCTGGACTATTCGGCCCTGGTGGCCGCGGCGGTGGCCGCCAAGGAAACCCGAGCCGACACCATCGATAGCGAGATCTCGGACAACGAGTCCAAGATCTCGGCCTATGAGAATTTCCAGACGCTGCTGAACACCCTGGCGACGGCGGCGGAGGCCCTGTCCAACCCGGTGGACAGTTCCAGCACCAACCTGTTTTCCGAACGCACGGCCTATCTGTCAGGCGGCAGTTCCAGCGTCTCCGCCGACGACATGCTGGGCGTGTCGGTGGACGACGGCACCGCCACCGGCACCCACACCATCGTCATCAAGCAACTGGCGACGGCGGAAAAACTGGGCAGCAGCACCCAGACCAGCCAGACGGGCGCGCTGAACCTGTCCGGCACCTTCACCCTGGGCCTGGCCGATGGATCCACCGCCACCATCAGCGTGGCCAGCACCGACAGCCTCAAGGACATCGCCGCCGCCATCAACAAGCAGACCAGCAGCACTGACGTCTCCGCCAGCATCATCCAGGTGTCCGACGGTGCCTATGAACTGGTGCTGACCGCCAACGACACCGGCAAGGCCATCGAGTTCACCAACGACAGCAGCGGCATCATGACCTCGCTGGGCGTCACCAACAGCGACGGCAGCTACGCCGACGAGCTGACGGCGGCGCAGGGATCGGAAATCGAGGTCGACGGCATCGACATCCAGCGCACCAGCAACGTCATCAGCGACGTGCTGTCGGGCGTGACGCTGGACCTTTATTCCAGCGACTACGACAGCAGCACGGGCACCGGCTCCACCATCACCATGGAGCTGACGGCCAATCTCAGCGCCATCAAGAGCGGCATTTCCACCTTCGTCACAGCCTACAACGCCGTGCGCAACTTCATCTCCACCCAACAGGCCACGGCCACCGATGGCAGCCCGGCCAGTTCCGCCGTGCTGTTCGCCGACAGCCAGGTGCGGTCCATCTCCACCGCGTTGCAGAACGCCCTGAACCTGACCGACGGTACCTATTCCATCTCGTCCCTGGGGCTTTCCTTCAACAGCGACAACACCTTGGCCATCGACAGCACCACGCTGGACAGCGCGCTCAGCGACAACCTCGACGATCTGGAGACCCTGCTGGGCTTCAACTACTCCACCTCCTCGACCGAGCTGTCGATGCTGCGTTCCCCCGACAGCACCGACAGCCTGAACTTCAATCTGGACATCACCATGAACGACGACGGCAGCATCGCGTCCGCCGGCGTCGGGGGCGACACCTCCCTGTTCACCATCAGCGGCTCCCGCATCATCGGCAACGATGGCACGGCATATGCAGGGATGACGCTGGTCTACCTGGGCTCCCAAAGCCAGACGATCAGCGTCAGCACCAGCAGCGGGCTGGCCGACCTGATCTACACCACTTCAGACAACGCGGGGGACACCGACAGCGGCACCCTACAGAACCAGATCGACACCCTGACGGACTACGACACGGATCTGACCAGCAAGGCCGACGACATCCGCAGCCAGGCGGAGGCCTACGGCACCCAGCTGGCCACCTACTACGCCCAGCTGGAAGCCCAGGCGCAGACGGCGGCCACCTTGCTGAAGACCCTGAAGGCGTATTCCGACGCAAGCAACAGCAGCAGTTGACGCGCCGGCGGTTCCGCCGGCGCCGGCCGGAGGGACATCCCAGCACCCACCCTTCCCACCAGAGAGTGAAAAGAGCGGCCATGAACCACACCGCGTACCAGCGTGCCTCCAGCGCCTACGGATCGGCCAAGCAGACCCTGCCCCCCCACAAGCTGGTGGAGGCGCTGCAGGACCGCGCGCTGCAGCTGTGCACCTCCGCCGAGCGCCACGCCACCGCCGGCCAGTTCGACCGCTTCCATGCCGACATCGTGCATGCGATCCGCATCTACACCGGCCTGCAGGTGGTCATGACCAACCAGGTGGGCGGCCCCAGCGGCAAGGCGCTGAGCCAGCTCTATGGCGCCTTTATCCTGGCGCTGGGCCGGGCGGCCGGCGGTCGCGACGTGCCCGGCCGCGTGCGCCGCATTCAGGAACGCCTGGCGCTGCACCGGCGGCTGTGGGCGAAGCCGCCCAAGAATTGAGGATTATGCGACCAGGGTATGCCGTTTCGGGGAACAACCGACGGGCTTCCGCCCCGTTTAACGTACACCATCCGTAAATCCGCGCGAGGCGCGCGGATTTACGGATGGGCCCGGGAACATGGGGACCGCCTTCGGGCAAGGCGTGTTGAGCAATGGAAACCCGGGAGCGGCGGCAGCGGCTCCCGGGGGGGCCAAAAAGAAGAGATGGCGGTGACGATGACAAGCTCCCCTTACTCGCGCGGCGGCCCTGCCGGCGCGGCCCTGAACCCCGGGGCGCTGGACGCAAGGGGCCGGGACGCGGGCGCCCTGGCCGTACTGACGCCCGTCCTGGACGGCAACGATCTGGCCAACGCCACGGACGAAACGCTGATGGCCCTGTTGAAGACAGGGAACGTCGATGCCTATCGCCTGCTGATCCGCCGATACTTCCGCCGCCTGTACGCCGTGGCCCGTCGTATCCTGCCCAACGACAGCGACGCCGAGGACGTGGTGCAGGACGCCTTCCTGCAGGTGTGGAACCATCGCGAAACCTGGCAGCCCATCAGCGCGAAATTCACCACCTGGATCCACCGCATCGTCATCAACCGCTGTATCGACTACCGGCGGCGACCAGCGGAAAATACGCTGGAATTGACCGAAGACATCATGGACGACAGTCAAAGCTTTGACGAAATCGTCCTTGAAAAGGAATTGGCCACAGTTCTGCACACAGCGCGGCAACGACTTCCAGCTAGTCAGCAGGTGGCGCTGGCCCTATATTACGACCAATCGATGTCCGCCGCCGAAGTGGCGGCGGCCATGAACACCACCGTCGTGGCGGCGGAAGCCCTGCTGAAGCGCGCGCGCCAGCGCCTTCGCACCGCCTTCCGCAAGACCGCCATACGGCCCCGGGATGCTTTTGATGACGCCTGAGGAACTCGACGACCTGCTGTGCCAGTACGGGGCCCAGCTTCGCGCTTGGCCGGTCGAGCACCAGCGGGCCGTCACGGCCCTGCTGCGGGCTTCCCCCCAAGCCAGGGAGCGCGTGCGCGAGATGCGCCGCCTGGAGGCGATGATCGCCGACGACGCACCGGCGCTGGAACCGCCGCCCGGCATGCTGGAGCGGGTGGAGCGGACGCTGATGGGTGCCGCACTCAAGGACTGGAAGCCAGCTGCCTCGGCATCGGCCCGGGGCGCGTCCGCGTCCGTTTTTTTTGGGTCTTCCGGGGCAGCACCCGCCCAACCGCCATCGTCCGCCGCCGCCAACAGCGACACGGATCAGATCCCACCCGCCCGAGGGCGGCGGCAGGTCCCCGAACCTCATCGCGACTGACCCTGGCGCCCCGGGGCGCCACCCGCCCGGCCCTCTCGCCACTGGCCGGTCGGTGGAATGCCCCGTAGCGCCCGGTCGCGCCGTAACGGCATCCGGACGGATATGGAACCCCAATTTGGGAGGAGGAAGGTGAGCCCGCGCCTTTGGCGCCGGGCTTTGCCATGTGGTCGTTTTTGAACGCCACGACCCTTGCACGCGCGGACGTTGGCAACCTGTCGCCGCTTCCTGACATTTTTTTAATGCGACGGTTTCATCAGACCCCCGGGACGCCGTCCCCTTGATTGTCACGTTGACGTGGGACTGCGGCATGGGCACCTTCCGGCCCAACGCTTTATCCAAAATCCAAAGAATGGGGGCTTCGAAACCATGTCCAAGCGCGCAACCGCCCTGGCCCGCCGTCTGCTGGCCGGCCTCAGCTTCGGCGTCCTGATGGCGGCGGGAGCCGCCCAGGCCGACACCGTGCTGGTGACGGCCGACCATCTGGTCGACGTGCTGGCCGGCAAGGTGGTGGACCGGCCGGCGGTGCTGATCGTCGACGGCCGCATCACGGCGGTGGGCGCACAGGGGACGGTGACGGCGCCGGCCGACGCCCGCACGGTGGCCCTGCCCGGCCTGACGCTGCTGCCCGGCCTGATCGACATGCACACCCACATGACCAGCCAGCCCACCTGGAACGGCTATGAATCGCTGGGCGTGACCACCGCCGACAAGGCCATCGCCGGTGTCGCCAACGCCAAGGTCACGCTGATGGCCGGCTTCACCGCCGTGCGCAACGTGGGCGCCGACGCCTTCACCGACGTGGCCCTGCGCAACGCCATCGACAGCGGCCTGGTGCCCGGCCCCCGCATGAAGGTCTCCGGCCCCCTGCTGGGCGCCACCGGCGGCCATTGTGATGAAAACCTGCTGCCCGCCGACTATGGCCGCGTGGGCGAGGGTGTGGCCGACAGCCCCTGGGGCATGGTGCAGAAGGTGCGCTGGGTGAAGAAGTTCGGCGCCGACCTGGTGAAGGTCTGCGCCACCGGCGGCGTGCTGTCCAAGGGCGACAGCCCCGGCGCGCAGCAGCTGTCGCAGGAGGAGCTGGACGCCATCGCCAAGGAGGCCCACGCCCTGGGCATGAAGGTGGCCGCCCACGCCCACGGCACCGACGGCATCAAGGCCGCCATCCGCGCCGGCATCGACACCATCGAGCATGCCAGCCTGATCGATGACGAGGGCATCGAGATGGCCAAGAAGCGCGGCACCTGGCTGGGCATGGACATCTACAACGACGACTACATCCTGGCGGAGGGCGCCAAGGTCGGCATGCTGCCGGAAAGCCTGGAGAAGGAGCGCAAGATCGGCCGTGTGCAGCGCGAGAACTTCGCCAAGGCGGTGAAGGCCGGCGCCAAGATGATCTACAGCACCGACGCCGGCGTCTATCCGCACGGCGACAACGGCAAGCAGTTCGCCAAGATGGTGCAGTGGGGCATGACCCCGCTGGAGGCCATCCGCGCCGCCACCCGCAACGCCGCCGAGGCCATGGGCACGGACAAGGACATCGGCGCCGTGGCCGTGGGCCGCTACGGCGACCTAGTGGCGGTAAAGGGCGACCCGCTGGCCGACGTCACCCTGCTGGAGCACATCCCTGTGGTGATCAAGGGCGGCGACGTAGTTAAGGACCAGCGCTGAGTTTTTTGGCTCCCTCAATCGCCGGGCGCCCGCATCCGCGGGCTTGGCTATCCTCGCTGCGCCCTACGGTGCTCGCTGCAGTGCCGGCGGTCGCCGGCCTTGCCGTTCGAGAAGCCATTGACGTAAGCCGACACTGGAACCGGGCGGGCGAATGGGGGTAGCTTCTCCCCCGACCCCCGCCCGCTTATCCGGAGCTCACCCATGCTGACCCCCCGTCCCCTGACCGACAGCCTCAGCGTCGCCCCGCAGATCGAGGAGGCGGACTTCGCCCAGGCCAAGGCGCTGGGCTTCCGCACCATCATCAACAACCGCCCCGACGGGGAAGAGCCGGGGCAGCTGACCTCCGCCCGGGGGGCCGAGCTGGCCAAGGAGGCCGGCCTGGAGTACGTGTACCTGCCGGTCAACCAGTCGAACCTGGGCCCGCAGACGGCGGCCGCCTTCGCCGAAGCCCTGGCCAAGCTGCCGGGCCCGGTGCTGGCCCACTGCCGCTCCGGCACGCGCAGCACCATCCTCTGGTCGCTGGGCGCCGCCTCGAACGGGACGCCGGTGAACGAGATCATCGAGGCCGCCGGCCGCCAGGGCTATGACCTGAGCCCCTATGCCGGCGCCCTGGAAAGCCTGGCGCGCGGCTGAGCTTGATTTCATTCACCGATTAATCGTCAACATTGATCAACATAGACACATGATCCGCCGCATTCCCCTGGCGCTGGCCACCCTGCTGGCCGCCACCCCGATTGTCGCCACCGCCCTCCCCGCGGCGGCGCAAGGTCCCGCCTGCACCCGCCCCGACCGCCCCAAGCTGCCCCCCGGCAAGAAGTCCAAGGGACCGGAGATGGAGGCGGCGGAGAAGAAGGTGAGCGACTACACCACCAAGATGACCGCCTACCTGAAGTGCCTGGACAAGGCCAAGACCGACGCCATGACCGAGCACAAAGGCGTGATCGAGGAATGGAACGGCGTCATCGACGCCTACAAAAAGAACCCCGGCTGAGCGTTGCGCCCCGCCCCCGGCCAAGCCACGATCGTTCCCATAGACCGAACGGTACAATGCTGACAAAGCATTGGATAGATCGGTCGCCCTGCTTCTCAATAGGCCGGACAACCATGCCGGGGCAAACGGTCCCGGCCATGGCGCCATCCATTGAGGAGAGTCGGGACCATGGACCAAGGCCATCGGGTTCCCATGATCGGCAGGCGGGGGTTCATCGCGGGTGCCGCCGCCCTGGGCGCGCTGCAACGTCCCACCGGGGCGCTGGGCGCCATGATGCGCGACGGGGACGAGGCCGTGTTCACCACGGCCTTCCCGCAAAAGGGCCGGATGATCCTGCAGCGGACCCGCCCGCCCCTGCTGGAAACGCCGTTCGAGGTGTTCGACCAGGGCGTCTTCACCCCCAACGACCGGTTCTTTGTGCGGTGGCACTGGGCGGACATTCCCGAACAGGTGGATGTGGCCACCTTCACGCTGAAGGTGCACGGCCATGTGGACCGGCCCCTGACCCTGGGCCTGGGTGATCTGCTGGCCATGCCGCGCATCGAATACGCGGCGGTCAACCAATGCTCCGGCAACTCCCGCAGCCTGTTCAGCCCCCGCGTCGGCGGGGCCCAGTGGCGGCACGGGGCCATGGGCAACGCCCGCTGGCTGGGCGTCCCGCTGAAGGCCGTGCTGGACCGGGCCGGCGTCAAGGCCGGCACCGTGGCCATCCGCGCCCGGGGCCTGGACGAGCCCGTCGTGCCCGACGCCCCCGCCTTCGCCAAATCCCTGGCCATCGACCACGCCCGGGATGGCGAGGTCATGATCGCCTTCCAGATGAATGGCGAGCAATTGCCCCTGCTGAACGGCTTCCCCCTGCGGCTGGTGGTGCCGGGCTGGTATTCCACCTACTGGGTCAAGATGCTGAGCGATATCGAGGTGCTGGCGGCGGCCGACGACCAGTACTGGACCAAAATGGCGTACCGCATCCCGGACACACCGCACGCGTCGGTGGCGCCGGGGCAGGCCGGCTATGCCCAGGTTCCCATCAACCGCATGGTGCCGCGTTCCTTCATCACCAACCTGGTGGACGGCGCGCAGGTGGCGGCGGGCAAGCCCCTGGCCCTGCGCGGCCTGGCCTTCGGCGGCGACCAGGGGGTGGCGAAGGTGGAGGTGTCCGCCGATGGTGGCGGGACCTGGAGGCAGGCCCAGCTGGCCCAGGACGAGGGACGCTACAGCTTCCGCCAATGGCACCTCGCCGCCCCCGGCCCCGCCGCAGGCCCGGTGCGGTTGATGGCCCGTTGCACCAACACCGCCGGGGAGACCCAGCCCCTGGAGGCCAATTGGAACCCCAGCGGCTTCATGCGCAACGTGGTCGAGACGACCACGCTGACGGCCGCCTGACGGAGGAAGTCGCACGATGAATCGCACCTGGATTCTAGCCATCGCCGCCACCGGCCTTGCCGCGCCCGCCTTCGCCGCGTCCGACGCCACCACCGTCACGGGGCCCGGGGGCGTCACCCTGCGGTCCGTAACCGTGGACCTGCCCCAGTCGGACCGGGAGTTCCCCGGCACCGACGCGGCGGCCATCAACAACAACTGCCTGACCTGCCATTCGGCCGGCATGGTGTTGAGGCAGCCCCCCTTCCCCCGGGAGAAATGGGCGGAGATCGTGAACAAGATGATCCAGACCTACAAGGCGCCCATCGACGCCGGCGACGTCCCGGCCATCGTCGACTATCTGGCGAAGCGGTAGGACGGCGGGGCAAACGATCCTGTGGCAATCGCGGGCGTGATGCCTGATCTTGTCGGCCCCGCCGCCGACCCAGGTTGCCCAGTCCCGTGATCAGACGCCCCGTGATTCGACACCGTGTTCTGCCCGCCATCGCCACCGCCCTCCTGCTGGCGCCCCCGGCCCTGGCGGCCACCCCCTGCGCCACGGCGGGCAAGCGCACGGAACGGATGATCTGCGCCAGCCCGGCGCTGCGGGCCGAGGATGCGGAGATCGCGCGCCTGTACCGGCTGGCGAAGGCCAAGGCGGGCGCGCACGCGGCGGCCGTGATCGCCGAGCAGGCGCGCTGGCTGGCGACGCGCGACCGGCTGTGCGGCGACCTGGCGCCGGCGGATGACGAGCGGGCGCGCACCTGCCTGGCCCGCGCGCTGCCCCTGCGCCACGCCGCGCTGGCGGTGCAGGCGGCCAAGCCGGATAAGCCCTTCTGCGAGCGCGCAGCCGCCACCCTGGCCGCCGCGCGCGGGCTGGACGGCGGCCCGCCCGTGGGCGATTTGGATGAGCAGCTGATCGGCGCCGGCCTGTTGACCCCGGCGCCGGAGCAGGAACTGACCCAGGTGTGGCGCGACCGGCTGCCGCCGGAGGCGACGCAGGACGCCGGCGACCAGATGGCCGTTGTGCCCTTCGGCCGCGCCCATGTGGCGGTGACGGCGCTGGACGACGCCGCGTCGTGCACCAGCTTCAGCGTCCATTGGCTGGACACGGCCGGCAACGGCGGCCCCGCCCTGCCGCCGCCCGAGGCCCGCCCGGCGGACAAGCCGGCCTATTGCTGGTCGGAAAGCGCCGGCTTCGGCCAGGACGCCACCGGCGCCGCGGTCTTCTTCGCCCAGGATTCCGGCCCCAGCCGGCCCATGGCCCGTCCCAGCCATGCCGAGGTCCGCATCCACCCCGTGCATCGCGACCGCTGGGGGGCGGCCTGCCGCATCGAGGCGACCTACCAGACCGAGTTCCGCCTGGGCGACGGCCGCTGCGCCGCCGACGCCGCGACCTGCAAGGCCCTGGCCGAGGCCACCCCGCGCTGGGCCACCGCCCTGGCCGCCAGCCCCTGGTCCATCGGTGCCGACCACCCGCCCGGCCGCCCCGACTATCCCGCCCTGGACGGCCTGGCCCCCTACACCGGCCCCTTCGTCCCCGCCTTCCTGACCATCCCCAGCGTCAAGGGCTGGACCTACACCGGCCTGCCCAACTTCGAGGAGGAGGCGCCCGTCCTGCACTGGCAGAGCCCCGGCGGCCCCCTGATCCTGCGCCTGTCGCCCGGCATGCTGAACTGGCGCCCCGGCCCCATGATCCTGGGCGCCTGGCGGCGGGAGGGCGACACCCTGACCCCGGTGGCGGCCTACACCATCAACCAGGTGCGGGTGGGCGTGCCGGCGGTGACGATGGCGGCCCGGCCCTGAGGCCCGCCGTCAGCACCTATGGCGTTCCTGGCAAAGATGTTTAATTCTGTCGGCAACCTCCACCACCGGTTGCCTACCGCCGTGAACCGCCTTCCCGCCCTGATCACCGCCGCGCTGTTTCTTTCCAGCATTGCGCAGGCCGCCGGCCCCGGCTTTGACTGCGCTGCCGCCAAGACGGCGACCGAGCGCGCGATTTGCGCTGATCCGAAGCTGGCGGACCAGGATAGGGAGGTCGCGCGGCTTTACAGGCAAGTGTTGACTCAGGCCGGCACGGATGTGGCGGCACTGGTCGGCGAACAGCGCCGATGGCTGGCTACACGGGACCGCCTGTGCCAAGGGCCCGCCAGGCCGACGTCGCCCCTGACGGTCGGGTGGCCGACGGAGGAGGAATGCCTGTCCCAAACGATGACCCTACGCCAGGCGGCGCTGACGGCCCTGAGCAAAGGGGAAGGTGACCCGTCGTTTTGCCCTCGCGCTTCGATGACGCTGACCCTGGCCCGCACCGCTGACGATGCGCCGCTTCAAATTCCCCTGGATCGGCAGATGATCGCCGCCGGGCTCGTGGTTCCGGCGCCTGAGGAAAAACTGGACCCCACTTGGCGTCATCGGCTGCCGGCGGCGGCAATCAATCGGCGGGGCGACGCCATAGCCATCGTTCCCTTCGGGTCCTCGCACGTGGCGGTGACGGCAACGGGGGGCACGGCCGATTGCGTCAGCGTCACCGCCTTTCCCTTGGACGCCAGCGGGAAAGCCGGTCCCGCCCTGCCGCCGCCGGAAAACCACGCCCAGCCCTATTGCTGGACGGAAACCGTCGGCTTCGGCACGGACGGCAGCGGACAGCCTCTGTTCTTCACCCAGAACGCGGACAGTATCCGGGCCAAGGCCGGACCTGAGCGCTCAACCCTGTTCATCCGCCTGGCCAGGAAAGACCGCTGGGGCGACTCCTGCAACCTCGAGGTGACCTACCAAGCCGCCTACCGTCTGGGCGAAGGCACCTGCAATGCCAGCGCGCCCGTCTGCCAAGCCCTGCGGCAAGCGGCCCCCGGTTGGGCGGCCACGGTGGGCGCCAGCCCATGGGTAGAGGCGGGTCCTTTTCATCCGGCTGGTGGGCCCGCTTACCCCACCTTGCCAGACCTGACCCCACAGGAGATGGATGAACCATTGGACGCGACCTTTCGAATGCCGAACTTTCCCGGTTGGCATTATCGCGGCTTCTCGGCGTTCGAGATGTCGTCGCCATTGATGACCTGGCAAAGCCCGGACGGACCGCTGACCGTGCGCATCGCACCCGGCACCGTGGGCTGGCGGGTGGGCGCCATGATCTTGGGCGTCTGGCGGGGGCAAGGCGACACACTGACGCCCGTGGCCGGCTACGTCATCGACCATGTGCGCGTCGGTCACCCCAGCATCAAGACCGTCTCCTCCGTCCAAATTTACTGAGGCGAACCCATCGGTAGAACTGAGCGTCGCCCAACCATTCCCCCACCACCCCATTTCCCTCCCCATTGACACCTGCGCCCTCGGGCGCGCACAGTGCGGCCTTCGTTCCAGGGGTGCGCCGGAGGGCGCTGAGATCCGCGGAGAGACGCGGGGACCCTTTGAACCTGATCCGGATCGTACCGGCGTAGGGATGGGAACAGGGGCCTTCGCGTATCTACCCGCCAACGGGATCACACGCGCATCCGCCCTGTAGGCCGCGACTGCAGCGGCCGCCTTCCTCCCCCTCATCGTCGTTGCCCCGGGTTGGCGACATGTGACGTGCCGGACGCATCAGCGGCCAGAGAGCCAAGGGCGCCGGACTACGGAGGAGCACGACCCTATGCCCGATACCCTGACCCCGGCCGCGATTCCGGCGAACGACGGCTTCACCGTCACCACCGGGCCCCTGCCCGCCTCCCGCAAGGTCCACATCCCGGGCACCCTGCACCCCGACCTGCGCGTGGCCATGCGCGAGATCGACCTGAGCCCCAGCGCCAATGAACCGCCGGTGCGCGTCTACGACCCGTCCGGCCCCTACACCGACCCGGCCGTGACCACCGACATCCGCCTGGGCCTGGCGGAGCTGCGCCGCCCCTGGGTCGAGGGCCGGGGCGATGTGGAGCGTTATGAGGGCCGCGCCATCAAGGCGGTGGACAACGGCCTGAAGGAAGGCGAGAGCAGCCCCGTGCCGGTGTTCGACCGCGCCGGCCGCCTGCCCCTGCGCGCCAAGGATGGCCCCGGGGGTGTTGTCAGGGCGGTGACGCAGCTGGCCTACGCCCGCGCCGGCATCGTGACGCCGGAGATGGAATACGTCGCCATCCGCGAGAACCTGGGCCGCCAGGCGCTGAAGGAACAGCTGGAGCGCGACGGCGAAAGCTTCGGGGCATCCATCCCGGACTTCGTGACGCCGGAGTTCGTGCGGGATGAGATCGCGCGCGGTCGCGCCATCATCCCCAACAACATCAACCACCCGGAATCGGAGCCGATGGCCATCGGCCGCAACTTCCTGGTCAAGATCAACGCCAACATCGGCAATTCCGCCGTCACCTCCAGCGTCGCGGAAGAAGTGGACAAGCTGGTGTGGGCCATCCGCTGGGGGGCCGACACGGTCATGGACCTGTCCACCGGCCGCAACATCCACACCATCCGCGAATGGATTATCCGCAACAGCCCCGTGCCCATCGGCACCGTTCCCATCTACCAGGCGCTGGAGAAGGTGAACGGCAAGGCCGAGGACCTGACGTGGGAGGTGTTCCGCGACACCCTGATCGAGCAGTGCGAGCAGGGCGTGGACTATTTCACCATCCATGCCGGCGTGCGCCTGGCCCACATCCCCCTGACGGCCAAGCGCGTCACCGGCATCGTCTCGCGCGGCGGGTCCATCATGGCCAAGTGGTGCCTGGCGCACCACAAGGAGAACTTCCTCTACACCCGCTTCGAGGAAATCTGCGAGATCATGAAGGCCTATGACGTGGCCTTCTCGCTGGGCGACGGCCTGCGCCCCGGCAGCATCGCGGATGCCAACGACGCCGCCCAGTTCGCCGAGCTGAAGACACTGGGTGAGCTGACGCAGATCGCCTGGAAGCACGACGTGCAGGTGATGATCGAGGGCCCGGGCCATGTGCCCATGCACAAGATCAAGGAGAACATGGACCTGCAGCTGCAGTGGTGCGGCGAGGCGCCGTTCTACACGCTGGGGCCGCTCACCACCGACATCGCGCCCGGCTACGACCACATCACCAGCGCCATCGGCGCCGCCCAGATCGGCTGGTTCGGCACCGCCATGCTCTGCTACGTGACGCCCAAGGAGCATCTGGGCCTGCCCGACCGCGACGACGTGAAGGTGGGTGTCGTCACCTACAAGGTGGCGGCGCACGCGGCGGATCTCGCCAAGGGCCACCCCGCCGCCCGCCTGCGCGACGACGCGCTCAGCCGCGCCCGGTTCGAGTTCCGCTGGCGCGACCAGTTCAACCTGTCGCTGGACCCGGAAACGGCGGAAAAGTTCCACGACCAGACCCTGCCCGCCGACGGCGCCAAGCTGGCGCACTTCTGCAGCATGTGCGGGCCGAAGTTCTGCTCCATGAAGATCAGCCAGGAGGTGCGCGACCTGGCCGGCGTGGAGGGCAGCTTCGTCGAAGCCGAGAAGGGCATGGCCGAGATGTCGGAGGCCTTCCTGGCGCAGGGGGCGGAGATTTATCACACGCCCTGAGGCGCGCATCCGGGTTCAGCATCCCGACGTCCGTTCAATCCCCACCGGTACCCCGCCGGTGGGGATTGTCCTTTGTGCCGGGCCCGTGTCCTGATGCGCGGGCCACGGGTTCAGACAGGCACGGGTTCAGATAGGGAGGATCGTGGACGATGATCACCGTCTTCGGCGAAGGAAGGGGCTTTCGCGTCGTCTGGCTGCTGGAGGAAATGGGGCTGCCCTATCGGCTGAGGCCGGTGGATCTGCTCGCCGGCGTCGAGAATGATCCGGAGTACCTGGCCATCAACCCGGCCGGCTTCATCCCGGCGCTCCAGGACGGCGATGCCACCCTGGTCGAGTCCATCGCGATCATGGAATATCTGATCGCGCGGTACGGGCCCACGCCGCTGGCGCCGGCCGCGCAGGATCCCGCCTTCCCCGCCTATCAGCAATTCCTGCACCTGGGCGAAGCCGGCCTGGCCGCGTCGATGTACTTCGTCGTCGTCAGCCGCAACCTGGCGCCCGAGGCGGAGCGCCGGAACTGGGGCGCCCTCAAGGCGCTGGAGGTGTTCGAGAGCCGGCTGGGGCTGGTGACGCGCCAGCTGGCGCGCGCGCCTTACATGGCCGGCGAGACGTTCACGGCGGCCGACATTTCCGTGACCTACGCGCTTGAGTTCGCCCAGCGGGCCGGCGGCTACACCCTCAACGAGGCGCAGCGCGCCTACATCGCCCGCACCAGCGGCCGCGACGCCTATCGGCGGGCCATGGACACCTGCCAGGCCACCAAGGCCTGGGCCGCCGCCGTGGCGGCGTCGTGATCTTCCGCCGCGGAACCGCCGGGGAACCGCCTATCGCACCGTCCCGATACCGGCCAGGATGAGGTCGATGCCGGCCAGGAACTGGTCACGGTCATCGTGCGCCGCCAGCTGCGGCGCCACCCGACGCAGGAAGGGATAGTCGGCCGGATCCAGCCGCGCCCATCCCCCGGCGATGTCCGCCAGCGCCGCCGAGCGATCCGTCCCCGGCGCCTGCAGGCGCGCGTTCGCCGCGTTCTGCCCGGCGGCGCCGAAGATATAGGTCACCAGCGCCGACCAGGCGTTGAACCACGCCCCCTCCGGCACGCCCAGTTCCCACAGCCGGCCGCCTATGGCCTCAAACACCCGCAGCATCGCCGGCTGCCACGGCGCGCGGGAGAACTGGGCGCCCACCCAAGGGTGCGCGTCGATGGCGTCGAACATGGCCAGGGCGATCACCCGGATGGCCTCGCGCGGGTCCGCCCCGCCGGCCCCGGTCTCGGATATGGCCCCGGATATCGCCCCGGATATCGCCCCTGCCATGGCCCGCGTGACGACATGGTCGGTGGCCGCCGCCAACAGCGCGTCCTTGTCGGCGACATGCCAGTAGATGGCCCCGCTGCCCGTCGCCAGGCGGGCCGCCAGCGCGCGGAAGGTCAGGGCGCCCTCGCCGCCTGCATCGAGGATGGCGATCGCCGCCCCCACGATCCTTTCCCTGGAAAGCGCGTCCGCGCGCCGGTCGGTCCGTTTCGTCATGGGATCATCTTGACATTCATGGAACCCCGTTCCAATTAAATATCTATGGAACATCGTTCCAATCCCTTTGAGGAAGCAAGATGACACCCGTCACCATCGTCGGCGCCGGCCTGGGCGGTCTCACCCTCGCCCGCGTCCTGCATGTCCACGGCATTCCCACGATCGTCTATGAGGCGGAGGGGTCGGCCGGCGCCCGCGCCCAGGGCGGCATGCTGGACATCCATGAGCGGGACGGTCAGCTGGCGCTGAAGGCCGCCGGCCTGTTCGACCCGTTTCGCGCCCTGATCCATGCCGGTGGGGAGGCGTCGCGGGTGCTGGACCCCCAGGGCGCCGTGCTGATGGACCAGCCGGACGACGGCACGGGCGGCCGGCCCGAGGTGCTGCGGGGGGAGCTGCGGCGCCTGCTGCTGGACAGCCTGCCAGCGGGAACCGTCCAGTGGGGCCGGAAGCTGGCGCGCGTGGCGGCGCTGGGCGACGGGCGGCATGAACTGACCTTCACGGATGGGGCCAGCGTGACCACCGGCCTGCTGGTCGGGGCCGATGGCGCCTGGTCCAAGGTGCGGCCGCTGCTGTCGGACGCCACGCCCGCCTATGCCGGCGCCACCTTCATCGATACCTACCTGTTCGATGCCGACGCGCGATATCCGGCGACGGCCCAGGCGGTGGGCGGCGGTGGGATGTTCGCCATGACGCCCGGCCGGGGCATCTTCGCCCACCGTGAGCCCGGCGGCACGCTGCACGCCTATATCGGGCTGCGGCGGCCGGCGGAATGGATCGCCGCCATCGACTTCGGCGACGCGGCCGCCGCCAAGGCCCGCATCGCGGCCGAGTTCGACGGCTGGGCCCCGGCCCTGACCACGCTGATCACCCACAGCGACACGCCGCCCGTGCCGCGCCTGCTCCACACCCTGCCCATCGGCCACCGCTGGGACCGGGTGCCAGGCGTGACGCTGCTGGGTGACGCCGCCCACCTGGCCCCGCCGGCCGGCGAAGGCGCCAACCTGGCCATGCTGGATGGTGCTGAGCTGGCGCAGGCCATCGCGGCCCACCCCGGCGATATCGAGGCGGCGCTGGCCGCCTATGAATCCGTGATGTTCCCGCGCGGCGCGGCCGCCGCCGCCGGCGCTCACCGCATCCTGGATCTCTGCCTGGGCGACAGCGCGCCCTTCGGCTTGCTTGACTTCTTCGCCGGCGCCTTCGCACGCCGGGATGCCTCAGGGGAAGGCTGACAGTTCCTCCTCGATCTCGCGGCACAGGGCGGCGATGGCGTCGTAATCCACACCGGGCGAGCGGCCGGGGGTGGGTTGGCCCACACGGGTCAGGGCGACGTAGCCGCCCTGGCGGATGCCGTTGGCGGTCTCATCCAGCACGGTGCTGCCGAACTGGGTGGTGGGCTCGATCTGGCTGCGCTGGCGCCAATGGTTCCAGCTGTCGATGAAGACCAGCCGCTCCGCTTCCGGGAAATGCTGGGCGACATGGACCATGGCCCCAGCCAGGAAGCGGCGGTAGAGCACGGAGCTGGTGCTGGCCAGCAGCGTCGCGCCGCCCTGGGGATGGTCGGGCCAATCGGCGAAGTCCAGCACCACGCGGGGGAAGACCTTGCCCCGGCTGGGGCGGTCGACCATGCGGCTGTTCACGAACTGGGCATAGCTCATGATGGTGTCGTCGAACATGCCGCCGTCGGCATGCCCCGCCTCCGCCTGCAGGAAGGTATAACCGTTCAGCAGCTCCGCCGGCTTGCAGGAGCGCCACTGCGCCGGGCTTGGGTCCAGCAAGGCGTCGAAGCCAGCATCCAGCAGGCCGCCGCGCACCTCCGCCGCCGTGGCGATAAGGTAGAGGCCGCCCAGGCCGGCCGCGGCGGCCGCCTGGCGCAGCAGGGCCACCGTGCCCGCCGGGTCGGGCATCGTGTAGGGCTCATTCACCACCAGCACCTGGCGGCCGTCGGCCAACAAAGGGCTGAAACCGGCAATGGCCGCCATCAGGGCGGCTGCGTCGGAGGCCGGGTCGTCCACCGGCGCCGGCGTCCAGCGGAAGGCCAGGCCGAAATCGTCATCACACCAGGCGTCCAGGCACTCCGCCCCCGTGAGGTAACCGCCCTCAAGCCGGTGGCAATCCAGGACGAAACCGCCGATGCCGGTGGCGCGCGCCACCGCCACCACCCGGCCGGCGCCGGCCGCGTCCGCCAGATCGTAGCGCCCCAGCGCTTTGCCCGGCTGCAGCAGGGGGCTGTGATGACGGCGGGCGGGATAGGCGTCCAGCGCCCGCGCCCAGGGATCACCGCCGCCCAGCGCCTGCCACAGCGGGCCGGATGACTGGAAGCGGACGTCGAAGAAAGCCAGGACGCGCAGGTTCAGGGGCGGGATCATGCCGCGTCTCCTCTTTCACGGACGGGGGTGCCATAGGCCTCCTCCGCCACCTCCAGGATGGCGGCCACCAGGTCGGCGGGCGCCGGGTGGTTCCGGCATCCCGGCCCCTCATCCAGCGCGCAGGCCTTGTAGCCGCCGCAGGGGGCGCAGGGCAGCGCCGGCGTGGGCAGGCGATAGCCCGCGCGCCGGGGCGCGTCGGAATTGCCGGGAAAGGTGGGGCCGAACACCGCCACGGTGGGATGGCCCAGGATCTGGCTGGCGAAATGCAGGGGAAAGCTGTCGACGCTTACCATGACGTGATGGTCGCGGATCAGGGCCGCCAGCCGGCCGGTGCTGCCGGCGCTGGCCGGGGTGGCGCCGTCCGCCGCCAGCCCCGGCGCGTCCAGCACCGTGACGGCGCAGCCCAAGCGGACCAGGGCCCGGACCAGCACCCGGGCTTGAGCGCTGGGATAGGCCTTCAGGGGCCAGCCGCCGGACAACTGCATCAGCACCCGCAAGGGCGTAAGCGGCAAGGTGCAGCGGCCGGCCTTCACGGGCGCGCGGCGGTAGAGCGTGTCCTCCAGCCTCGCCACCGGATCGCCCAGGGCGAAGCGCGCCTGGTCCACCAGGTTGAAGGGCGTGCGGGAATAGGATTTGGAGAAGCGGCAATAGACCATGAAGGTCCCGGCCCGCACCTCAGGATCGATGTGCGCCAGGCTGTCCAGGTAATAGCGGCCGTCCGACACCTCACCCGTACGGCTGACCGGCGGGATGTCCAGCACGATGGGCTCCAGCCGGTTGCCGCAATCCTGGAAGATGTCGAGATAGTCGCGGCAGACCACCTGGCGCTGGAAGGCCAGCTGCCCCGCCGGCACCAGGCGGGAGGCCAGGCTGAAGAACAGCACGTCGCCGGCATGGCCTGGGTGGTGGGCGGCGAAGGGCAGCCGGCGCCAGTCCGCCCGCGTGCGGATCAGCCGCACGGCATCGGCGCATTGCGCCTGCCAGGCCGCCAGATTGTCGCCCAGGATATAGCCCTGGGCGGTGATCTTGGGCAGGGGCGCCAGCGGCTTCAGCGGCGTCTGGCGCCGGGGCACGATCTGGCCGGTGAGTTGCAACAGCAGCTGCGCGTCCGTCGCTGCGCGATTGGCGGACAGCAGGCACAGGAAGCGGCCCAGGCCCTGGTCGAACAGGGCGCGCGGCAGGACATAGGCGACGGGAAAGGTCTCCGCATCCGTCAGCACACAGGGGCAGCGCAGGGTGTCGCCACCGCGCAGCAAGTCGACCAGCCGGGCACCGCGCGAGGCCAGCAGCGGATTGCCGATCACCACCGCGTCGGCCCCGGGCACGCGCGCCAGGGTACGGCGCGCCACCTCCCACACATAACGGCCGGGGGGTGAGGTGGCGCTGTCCAGCAGTTCCCCCCGCGATAGCTCACCCATGGAGTAGCGGAAGTCGAACGCCTCCATCCGCCCACCGGTAATCGCGACACCGCCCAGCATGGTCCCTGCCCCTTCCTACGCCGCGTTGTCTTGGGCCGCGTCGCCCAGGCCCAGGACGGAGGCCGGGCCGGCGCCGTAGACCTCGGCCGCCACCTCCAGGATGGCGGCCACCAGCTGGGCCGGGCGCGGCTGGTTGGCACAGTCGCGGGTCATCAGCAGGGGGCAATAGTCCAGGCAGCCGCAGGGGCCGCAGGGCAAGGCGGGGGCCGGCAGGCGGTAGCCCGGACGCCGGGGTGCATCGGAATTGCCGGGGGCGGTGCAGCCGAAGATGGCGACGGTGGGATGGCCCAGGATCTGGCTGGCGAAATGCAGGGGGAAGCTGTCGACGCTGAGGAAGACGTGATGGTCGTCCAGCAGGGCCTTCAATGCGCCGGTACTGCCGGCCGTCACCACGGTGGCGCCGTCGGCCGCGGCGTCGGGCAGGTCGATGACGGTGACGACGCACCCCAGGCCGACCAGGGCACGGATCAGCACGCGGCGGTCCTTGGCCGGATAGGTCTTGAGGTCCCAGCCGCCGGTCAGCTGCATCAGCACCCGCATGGGGCCGCCGGGCGGCAGGGATGCCGGGTGGTGCTGGACGGTGGGCGCGTGGGCATAGAGCGTGTCGGCGAAGGTGGCCACCGGGTCGCCCAGGCTGAACCGCGCATGGTCGATCAGGTTGAAGGGTGACTTGGCGTAGGCCTTGGAATAGCGGGAGAAGACGATGAAGGTTTCCTCATCCACCCCCGGCGGCAGGTGGGCCAAGCTGTCGATGAAATAGCGGCCGTCGCCCACGTCGGTGTTGCGCGGCGCCGGCGGGATGTCCAGCACGATGGGCGCCAGCCGGTTGCCGCAGTCCTGGAAGATGTCGAGATAGGCCCGGCACACCACCTGGGACTGGAAGGCCAGGTGTCCGTCCGGCACCAGGCGGGAGGCCAAGCTGAAGAACAGCACGTCGCCGGCATGGCCCGGGTGATGGGCGGCGAAGGGCAGATCGCGCCAGTCGTCGCGCGCCCGCATCAGCTTCACGGCGTTGACGCATTGGACCAGCCAGGCCTCCAGGTTGTCGGCCAGGATGAAGCCCTGGGGCGTGCTTTCCGGCAGGGACCCGATGGCACGCAAGGTGGTGGGCCGGCGCGGCACGAAGCCGCCGCCCGTCAGGCGCGACAGCAACTGGGCGTCGGCGGCGGAGCGGCTGACCGACAGCAGGCAGAGGAAGCGGCCCAGGCCCTCATCCAGCAGTCGGCGCGGCAGGATGTAGGCGATGGGGAAGGTGCCCTCGTCCGTCACCACGGCCGGGGCGGGCAGCGGCCCGCCCGCCAGCACCAGCTTCGCCAAGCGGCTGGCGCGGAGGGGCAGGATGGGGTTGGCGACGACCACGGCGTCGGCGGTGGGACAGGCGGCCAGCGTGCGGCGCGCCACCTCCCACACGTAGCGGCCGGGGGGCGTGGTGGCGCTGTCCAGGATGTCGTTGGGCGTAAGCGCGCCGACGGAAAAGCGGAAGTCGAAGGATTCCACCCCGCCGGCCGTTATCGCCAGACTGCTCAGCATCGCCGCCCCCACGGATGAGCCGGCGCCCCGCTCCCGGATTCTGCCCCCCGGGTGGCACCGGCAAAAATAGATTCAATTTTAGCTACACGGATGGGGCCGCCAAAACAGGCGCGGTATTTGCGCAAGGGGCGGCCGCCGCCCCGCCGGTGGTGGGCCGCCCGACTTGCCGCCACAGTGGGAGGATGGGGAAGCGGGGGCGGCGACATGACGGCGGTATCCAAGGAACGGTTGATGGTGTCGCCGGAGTTGGCGGCCCTGTTCGGGCAGGCGCAGCACCATGACCGCGCCGGGCGCCTGGATGAGGCGGAAAGGCTGTGCCGCCTTATCCTGCGCCGCCTGCCTAACGAGACGGCCGTGCTGCACCTGCTGGGCGTCATCCTCTGCCGCACCCGGCGCCTGGTGGAGGGGGCGGAGATGCTGGCCGGCGTGGCGGCGGCCCAACCCGGCAACATCCCGGCCCTGCGCGCCCTGGGCGACGCCTTCCATGCCCTGGGCCACCTGGCCGACAGCGTCATCGCCTACCAGCGCATCCTGTTCCTGCAGCCGGGCGACGCCGACGCGCACCTGCGGCTGGGCCTGTCGCGCCAGGCCCTGGGCCAGCTACCCAGCGCCATCGCCGCCTTCCGCATGGCCGCCGCCCTGAAGCCCGCCGACGCCGATATCCGCGTCACCCTGGGCATGGCGCTGGAGGCGGCCGGCGACACGGCCGCCGCCCTGGCCGCCTATGCCGACGCCATCCGCCGCGACGCCGACAACGCCCCGGCCTTCCTGGGCCTGGGCAACGTGCTGGCCGACCAGGGCCGCGCGGCGGAGGCCATCGCCGCCTACGCCCGCGCCCTGCACCTAGCGCCCGACTGGCCGGACGCCCTGACCAACCTGGGCCTGGCCCTGCAGGCCGACGGCCAGCTGGACCAGGCGCTGGCCCTGCACCGCCGCGCCGTCCAACTGGCCCCCGACACCGCCAACGTGCACGTCAACCTGGGTACCGCCCTGCAGCTGGCGGGACAGGGTGAAGCCGCGGTGGACAGCTATCGCCGCGCCGTGGCCCTGGCGCCGGAGGACGCGACCTGCCTGTCCAACCTGGGCCAGGCTTTGGCGGAACAGGGCGACGTCGTGGAGGCGCTGGCCGTCCACACCCGGGCGGCCACCCTGGCCCCCGACAACGGCGTGGTGCGCTTCAACCAGGCGCTGGCCTGGCTGCTGGCCGGCGACGACGCGCGGGGCTGGCCGGCCTACGCCTGGCGCTGGCGCGGCGGGGTGGATGAGCTGGCGGACCGGGGCTTCGCCGTACCCGAATGGCGGGGGGAGGACCTCGGCGGCCGCACCCTGCTGGTGCACGCCGAGCAGGGCCTGGGCGACACCCTGCAATTCGTGCGATTCCTCAGCCGCCTGCCCGGCGATGGCCGCATCGTGCTGGAGGTGCAGCCGCCCCTGCTGGCCCTGTTGCGCGGCAGCTTGGCGCACAGAGATGTGGACGTGGTGGCACGGGGGTGCCCCCTGCCCGCCTTCGATTTGCATGTGCCGCTGATGAGCCTGCCGGCAGCACTGGGCATACAGGAGGCCGCCGGGCTGGCGATGCCGGCGCCCTACCTCAAGGCCGAGGCCGATCGCGTCCGCGCCTGGGCAGGACGGCTGGGTACGGACGCCCTCAATGTCGGCCTCGCCTGGTCCGGCAACCCCAGGCACCGGGCCGACCGGCTGCGCAGCATGCCCCTGGCCGACCTGGCCGGCCCGCTGGCGGCCCTGCCCGGCGTGACGCTGTGGCCGGTGCAGGCCGACCGCCGGCGGGGCGATGAGGAGGTGCTGGCGGCCCTGGGCATGGCCGATATGGCGCTGGACGGCTTCACCGACACCGCCGCCCTGGTGGCGGGACTGGACCTGGTGATCACCGTGGACACGGCGGTGGCGCACCTGGCCGGGGCGCTGGGCCGGCCCGTGTGGCTGCTGCTGCCCTACGCCCCTGACTGGCGCTGGCGCCTGAACAGCCAGGACACCCCCTGGTACCCGGCCATGCGCCTGTTCCGGCAAGACCGGCAGGGCGACTGGGCCCCCGTCATCCGCCAGGTGGTAGCTGCTCTGAAGGCGCACTGACCCACCACCAGCGGCATGAAACATGCCGCTGTAGGCCCCGACCGGGGCCGCCGGAGATTTCCGGGGAGCCGAAGGCAGACTGGAAATCGAGGATCAGCCAAAGCCGCGGATGCGGCTGCCGGCGCGTGAGGAACCCGTATTACTGTCCCAGCTTGTGAGCCTTTTCCGTCAGGTAGTCCATGAGGGCCAGCAGCACGCCGGACGCGACGAACACCACGTGGATGACGGTGGACCACATCAGGTCGCGGTCGCTGTAGTCGCTGACGCTCATGAAGGCGCGCAGCAGCTGGATGCCGGAGATGGCGACGATGGAGGCGATGAGGCGCAGCTTCAGCCCGCCGAAATCCACCTCGCCCATCCATTCCAGGCGGTCGTGGTGGCTGGCCACGCTGATCTTGGAAACGAAGTTCTCATAACCGGCGAAGATCACCATCAGCACCAGATTGGCGATCAGCGACAGGTCGATGAGCGACAGCAGGCCCAGGATGATCTCATGCGAGGTGGCGCTGGCCAGATGGTTGATCAGCTCCCACAGCTCATGGACGAAGCCCGCCAGCGGCAGCAGCAGGGCCACCACCAGGCCAAGGTAAAGGGGGGCGAGCAGCCAGCGGCTGGCGAACAGCACGCTTTCGATCCACCGGTCCATGGGCGTCCTTCCGAAGGGCGACCGCCGGGCGGGCGGCCAAATGCTTGATCGGCGACGACATTACCCGATTTCGGCGGCCGATTTCGACCGCCTTCGTCGGGAGAGTGCGGGGACTTACATCCCGCCGGGACCACCGCCCCCCATGCCGCCGCGACCGCCGCCGTGCCGGCCGCCACCACCCATGCCGCCCCCGCCATGGCCACCGCCGCCCGGTTCCCGGGTGCTGAGGTCGACCTTCTCGATCTCCTCGATGGTCAGCTGGCCGTCGTGGTTGGCGTCGATGACCTCGAACAGGGCGCGGGCGTAGGCGCGGAATTCTTCGCGGGTCACGCGGAAGTCCAGGTTGGTGTCGGCCGCCATGATGGGGTCGACCCCACCCCGGCCGCCGCCGCCCATACCGCCGCCCATGCCCCCACCCATCCCGCCGGGACCGCGACCACCGCCGGAAGGACCATCAGGCGATGCACCCTCGGGACCGGCGCCCGGCGCGTCGCCGGGTCCCCCGTCGGGGCCATCCTGGGGGGGGCCGCCATGGGGGCCGCCCTCGGGGGCACCATGCCCCATCAGGGCCATGCGATCCGCCCGTCGCACTTTCTCCAGCTCGGTCACGTTCAGGGCGCCGTCGCCGTTCAGGTCGTAATGCGTGAAGACGGCGTCGGCCTCGGCCTGGAATTCCTCCCGCGACAGCTTGCCGTCCTGATTGGTGTCCACCCGGTTGAACCAGGCGCGCAGCGACACCTTGGCCGCGTCCTCCGACGTGGTGCGACCCAGCGTCTGCCCAAGGGGCGTGGTGACGGTGTAGAAGGTCTTGTGGCTGGAGCACGCCGCCGTCAGCGCCAACGCGCCCAGCAGGGCCGGGCGAATCAGGGTGCGGCGACGTGCTGGGGGGCGATGCATCGGGTGTTCCTTTATGTTGCGCGGGATGCGCTGTCGTGAAACCGTCGCCGGGGCCGTCGCCGGCCCGGGCGGCACGGGGACGCCGGCACCGGACCGGCGCTGGTAACCGGCCCTTGCACGCTTGAGTCCCCGCAAACTGTCGGGCTCCGCGCGGCAATGCAGACCATCCACAGCATGATTTGGCCTGCCCCGTTGGTAAACAACGCTTTTACAACGCCCCCTAAATGGCAAAGCCGCCATGCGCGCGCGGCAATAGGGGCCCTGATTTTCTCATTTTTGCCGGGCGGGCTCACCGTTATGGTTAAGTCGGTGGCGGCGAGACAGGATCGCGCCGTCCCATCCGCATGGAGCGGGGCCCGCATGCCCCGTCCAGTCGGCATCCCATCCCTCCGGCCGGTTCCGGCCGTTCCTATCCCGCTGCTGGAGGCATCCCCCCGATGCTGCGTCCCGGTTTCCCCGTCGCTTCCACCACCGTTCCCGCCCGGTCCCGCCGGCGCCTGGGCCTGACGGCCGCCGCCCTGCTGGGCATGCTGGCGCTGCCCATGCCGCTGTCCGCCGGCGCCCATGCCCAGGAGACCCAGCCGCAGCCGCCGCAGGCGGCGGTTACGCCTGACGCCCCGGCGCCCGACGGCGATGGCGCCCGCACCGAGGTGGCCGAGGCCAAGACGGCAGAGGCGCGCGCCGCCATCGCCGCCTCCCAGGAAGAGGACGCCAACGATCCGCTAGAGGGCATGAACCGCGCCATCTTCTGGTTCAACGAGGGCGTGGACACGGTGTTGCTGCGCCCGGCCGCCAAGGTCTACCGCACGGTGATGCCGGACTTCGCCCAGACGGGCATCCGCAACGTGCTATGGAACCTGCGCTCCCCCCTGACCCTGGCCAACAAGCTGTTGCAGGGTGACTGGGACGGCGCCGAGGTCGCCACCGAGCGCTTCCTCATCAATTCCACCATCGGCCTGGGCGGCCTGATCGACGTGGCGGGCGACCACGGCCTGACCTACGAGTATGAGAGCTTCGACCAGACGCTGGCGGTCTGGGGCGTGCCCGAAGGCTTCTATCTGGTGCTGCCTGTCCTGGGCCCCTCCACCCTGCGTGACGCCGTGGGCTTTGGTGTCGAGGCCTATGGCGACCCCGTGTCGCGCTATCTCAGCAATACCCACGACGATTGGGCCAGCTACACCCGCGCCGGCGTCTACGCCGTCGATCTGCGCGCCCAGTACCTGGACGTGCTGGACGACATGAAGCGCAACAGCGTGGACTATTACGCCACCATGCGCTCGCTGTACCGCCAGCGGCAGAACAACTACATCCGCAACGGCAAGGTGGACCCGGACCAGTTCCCGTCCATCCCGGACTATGACAGCAAGTAAGCCCTCCCGTTCGGATTAGAAGCCTCATCCTCAAGGCCTGGTGCACGGTTCGCCCCGCGCACCAGGCCTTGTGCATTTGGGCCCGTGGTGCCAAGGTCATTGTGATCACAAGCTTGGGACAGGGGCGCGGCCAGCGCCCCTGCCCTGGCTTCGTGGGAACAAGACCCCCCGAAGACGGGGTCACGCACGAGGAACAGGACCCACCATGCCCCTTCCCCGCCCGCAGCCGATGGCGCTGCCGGTCAGCGACCTGACCCTGGATATGGGCCCCAAACTGGACATGGAGCGCTATGTCCCGGCCTTCCTGAATTCCATCGCCAACAAGCTGTCCAGCGGCGCCTCGCGCCTGTACTTCAAGCACTTCGGCATCGGGGTGGTGGAGTGGCGCATCATCGTCCACCTGGTGGCGGAGCCATGGTGCACCGCCGCCCGCATCTGCCAGCTCATCGGCATGGACAAGGCCGCCGTCAGCCGCAGCTATGCCCTCATGGAGGATCGCGGCCTGATCCAGTTCCGCCCGGCGGAGCCGAGGGGCCGCGAGGCCGCCCTGACGGTGGCCGGCCGCGACCTGCACGACCGCATTCTGGTCATGGCGCTGGAGCGGGAGCGGCGCCTGCTGGCCGACCTCAGCCCGCGCGAGGTCGACACCCTGATCAACCTGCTGGGCCGCCTGCAGGCCCGCATCCCCCACGTCAACGCCTACGACCCCACGCCGGAGGAGATCGGCCTGCCCGCGGGGGCCGGGGGGCCGGCCAAAGCCTCCTGAGGCCTTTCGGCACCCCGTGGTCAGCACCCCCGGGCGGCGGCGTACGCCGCCCGTTCCAGCCCCTCGCGGAAGTCGGGATGGGCAATGCCGATCAGCGCCCGCGCCCGCTCCGCCAGCGTCAGTCCGCGCAGGTTCACGACCCCGAATTCGGTGGCGACGTACTGGACATCGTTACGTGGCGTCGTCACCGGCCCCGTCAGGCGCGGGACGATGCGCGAGGCGGTGCCGCCGGCGGCGGTGGAATGGCAGGCGATGATGGACTTGCCGCCCGTCGAGGCCGAGGCGCCGCGCACGAAATCCAGCTGGCCGCCCGCGGCGCTGTATTGCCAGCCGGCAAGGCATTCGGAATTGCAGGCGCCCTGCAGGTCGACCTCCAGCGTGGCGTTGACGGAGACCACGGTGTCATTCCGGGCGATCACCGCCGGGTTGTTCACATAGTCCACCGGCTGCGCCTCGCAGTCCGGGTTGCCGTCGAGGAAGTCGTACAGCGCCCGGTCCCCCATGGCGAAGGTGAATACCGTCCGTCCTGTGTGGATGGCCTTGCGGCTGTTGTCGACCGCACCCCGGCGCATCAGCTCCGCCAGGCCGGGGGTCATCAGTTCGGTGTGGATGCCCATGTGCCGGCGGTCGTGCAGGGCGGCGCACACGGCATCGGGCAGGGCGCCGATGCCCATCTGCAGGCAGGCGCCATCCTCCACCAAATCCGCGATCAGGCGGCCGATCGTCCTGTCGTTGTCCCTGATCCTGGCGGGCGGCACCTCCAGCAGGGGCACTGGGTTTTCCACAAGAGCGGTCACACGATCCAGGGGAATGCGGCAATTGCCCAGGGTGCGCGGCATGGCCGGGTTCACCTCCAGGATCACCTGGCGGGCGCTCTGCGACACGGCCAGGGCGTAGTCGGTGTTGGTGCCCAGGCTGAAACAGCCGTCCGCATCCATGGGCGCCACGGTCGTCAGCAGCACATCCACGTCCACCTGGCGGCTGAGGACGTGCGGCGCCTGGCTGAAGGCGGTGGGGATGAAATCCACCACCGGCAGGCCGTGCGACCCCGCATCCTTGTCCAACGCGCGCTCCAGTCCGCCGTGGAACAGGCTGACCGGCCGGACCCGATGGCGCAGGTCGGACCGCAGCAGGGGGGCCGCGTTGGCGAAGGCCAGCAGGTAGTAGAGCGAGAGGTCGCCCACCTGCCCCGCCTCGGCCCGCCGGGCCAGCGCGCGCAGCAGGGCCGGCGGCTGCGACACGCCCAGGCCCATGGCGATGCGGGAACCTGAGGGAATCAGGTCCACGGCCGCCTCCGCCGCCATGCGGCGTGCGGCATAGGCCTCGGCGTATGGTCCCATGTCATCCTCCCGTCCGGCTTGTTCGGACCATCCTGGCATGAAGCCCGGCCGGTGCCATCCGGTTTTCGCCGCCCCCGCCACCCGACAGGGCGCTGTAACAAACAAGCCCCATCACCATCCAGATTCGGCCCAATCGCGGACACAATCCGGCGGCACAAGTAACCGCAGGGCAAACTTGAGTATTATCCACGCCCGCGTATCGAACCACTAAGTTTCACCGAGACCGGACCCTGATCCCGGTTGATGGCGCCGCCTTCCTGCCGCCCTGGTCATTGCGGGAACCTTCCCCTGGTCTTTGGGGTTTAGGCACACGCGGCGCGCCCCATGCGGGTCCGGCTGATCGAAGACGAAGGAGATGGACATGCGGATGCATTTGCTTGCGGCCACGCTGTTGGCCACCGGTCTGATCGGCGGCACGGCCCTGGCCCAGACCGCCGATACCCCGGCCACCGGCCCGAACGACACGATTTCCCCGCCCGAGGCCAATTCCCCGCCGCCCGCCCCCATGGGTGACGAGGGCATGATCGGCCCGGCGACCACCACCACGACCTCTTCCCAGTCCTACAGCACCGAGAGCCACACCTACATCGTGCGGCCCAAGGGCATGATCTCGACCGGCACCGGCAAGGTGAACACCGCCATGAAGCCGGGCGACACCGTGCCCAAGCCCACCTGCCTGGAGGGCACGGAGCCGCGCGTGTGGACCGCCCCGGTGGTGTTCGGCATGCCGCAGGGCAAGGGCCGGGTGGAAGGCATCGACACCTGGGTCGAGAACCAGGGCGGCCAGTGGGTGATCAAGTCCGCCATGCGCGCCGGCGAAGGCGACGCCCCGGTCAGCGACAAGGGCCAGGGCGGCTGGGTCGAGGTCAGCACCATGTGCGCCCTGCCGGGCGTGACCGACAGCCAGCGTGAGGCCGGCGCCATGCAGGGCGCCATGAACTAAGCGTGGCCCATGTCTGACGCGTCTGACGCGTGAAGGGCGGTTCCCAGCCGGGGGCCGCCCTTCTCATTTGTGGGATCATACCAGCGGCACGAGATAGCGGCTCGTGCCGCTGTAGCCCGCGACTGCGGGGGTGCCGAAGATTTCCGGGGAGCCGAAGGCGGACTGGAAATCAAGGACAAGCCAAGGCCGCGGATGTGGCCGCCCGGCGCCTGAGGGGGCATTTGAGCGGTCATGATCAAATGCCGCGCGTATCAAATGTCCTGGACGTCGATGACGCCGGGGATGGAGCGCAGGGCGGACCGGCTGGCGCTGCTGATCTGATAGGCCTGGGGCAGCACCAGCTCCACCTCTAGCCGGTCGACCTCCACCATCAGATGGATCTTGCCCCGGCCGGCGGGCAGGCGCTTCAGCACCGTCTGCAGGCCTTCCACCGGCGCCTGGTCCTTCAGCGTGACCCGCAGGCCGGACGCGACCTTGGCGACCTCATCCTCCAGCAGCTGCACGCCACTGCCGGTCAGGCGCAACTCCTCCCCGTTCTGCTGCACATCCACCGTCATCAGCACGGCCTTGCCTGGCTCCAGATGCTCGCGCGCCGGGGCCAGCGCCTCGGAGAACAGCGTCACCTCATAGACGCCGGAGGCATCCGACATGCCGATGAAGGCGAAGCGGTTGCCGCTCTTGGCCGTCCGCTCCTGCCGGGCGACGACGATGCCGGCCATGCGGAAGCGGGTGGACCCGCCGCCGCGCGCCACGATGCCCGGCAGGTCGGCGAAACGCACCACCTTCAGCTTGGCCAGGGGAGCCGCGAAGGCGTCCAGCGGGTGGGCCGACAGGTAGAAGCCGATGGCTTCGAACTCGTGCCGCAGCTTTTCCAGCGGTTCCCAATCCACCACGCGCGGCAGTTCCGGCGCCTTCAGCGGGGCGGACGCGCCGAACAGGCTGTTCATGCCGCTCTCGCGCTCCGCCGCCTCGGCCTGAGCGTAGCGCAGCATGATTTCGATAGCGGAATGAACCTGGTGGCGGTTGGGCACCAGGCTGTCGAAGGCGCCGGCGGCGGCCAGGTTTTCCAGCTGGCGCTTGTTGATGACCTTGTTGTCCAGGCGGCGGGCGAAGTCGAACAGGTCGCGATAGGGGCCGTTGGCGTCCCGCTCCGCCACCACCGCCGCCATGGCCGGCCCGCCCACGCCCTTCACCGCCGCCAGGGCGTAGCGCACGGCGCGGTCGCCATTGGGCAGGATCTCCACGCGGAAGATGTCGCCAGAATGGTTGATGTCCGGCGGCAGCAACTTGATCTTCAGCCGGTCCAGTTCCTGCCGGAACTGGTTCAGCTTGTCGGTGTTGCCCAGATCCAGCGTCATGGACGCGGCCATGAACTCCACCGGGTAGTTGGCCTTGAGGTAGGCCGTCTGGTAGGCGACCAGGGCGTAGGCGGCGGCGTGCGACTTGTTGAAGCCGTAGCCGGCGAACTTGTTCACCTGGTCGAAAATCAGGCCCGCCTGTTCCGCGTCCACCCCGCGCGCCGTGGCGCCGTCGATGAACTTGGAGCGTTCCTTCTCCATCTCCTCCTTGATCTTCTTGCCCATGGCGCGGCGCAGCAGGTCGGCGCCGCCCAGGCTGTACCCGGCCAGCACCTGGGCGATCTGCATCACCTGTTCCTGGTACACCATGATCCCGAAGGTCTCCTTCAGGATGGGCTCCAGCGAGGGATGCATGTAATCGGGCTCCTCCTGCCCGTCCTTGACCTTGATGTACTTGGGGATGTTGTCCATCGGGCCCGGCCGGTACAGCGAGACCAGGGCGATGATGTCCTCGATGCGGTTGGGCTTCATGCGGCGCAGCACGTCGCGCATGCCCGAGCTTTCCAGCTGGAACACGCCCGACGCCTCGGCCCGGCCCAACAGCTTGTAGGTCTTCTCGTCGTAGAGGTCGAGGTTCAGCAGGTCCAGGTCGGGATTGCGCGGCCGGATCAGCTCCACCGCCTTCTGCAGCACGGTCAGGGTCTTCAGGCCCAGGAAGTCGAACTTCACCAGGCCGGCCAGTTCCACATACTTCATGTTGAACTGGGTGACCGGCATGTCCGACCGCGGATCGCGGTACAGCGGCACCAGCTGGTCCAGCGGGCGGTCGCCGATCACCACGCCGGCGGCGTGGGTGGAGGCGTGGCGGTAGAGGCCTTCCAGCTTCAGCGCCACGCCGATCAGGCGGTCCACCGTCTCATCCTGGCGGCGCATCTCCTGCAACAGCGGCTCGCCGTCCAGCGCCTCCTGCAGGGTGACGGGGTTGGCCGGGTTGTTGGGCACCATCTTGCAGATGCGGTCGACCTGGCCATAGGGCATCTGCAGCACGCGCCCCACGTCGCGCAGCACGGCGCGGGCCTGCAGCTTACCGAAGGTGATGATCTGGGCCACGCGGTCATGGCCGTACTTGGCCTGGACATAGCGGATGACCTCGTCCCGGCGATCCTGGCAGAAGTCCACGTCGAAGTCGGGCATGGACACGCGTTCGGGGTTCAGGAAACGCTCGAACAGCAGGCCGAAACGGATGGGGTCCAGGTCGGTGATCAGCAGCGACCAGGCGACCAGCGAGCCGGCGCCCGAGCCGCGGCCCGGCCCCACGGGGATGCCGTTGTCCTTGGCCCACTTGATGAAGTCCGACACGATAAGGAAGTAGCCGGGGAACTTCATCCGCTCGATGACGGACAGTTCGTAATCCAGGCGCTCGCGGTAGCGCTTCTCCGTGTCCGCCTTATCGTCCTCCCCCATCTCGGGCGTGAAGACGTAGCGGGTCAGGCGGAAGGTCAGGCCGTCATGGGCCTGGGCGCGCAGTTCCTCCGCCTCCGTCCGGCCTTCCTCGGTGGGGAAGTTGGGCAGAATGGGGTTGATCTTGCGCGGCATGTAGGCGCAGCGCTGGGCGATAACCACCGTATTGTCCACCGCCTCCGGCAGGTCGGCGAACAGCGCCCGCATCTCCTGGGCACTCTTGAAATAGTGGTCGGGGGTCAGGCGGCGGCGGTCGTCCTGCATGATGAAGGCGCCATCGGCGATGCACAGCAGGGCGTCGTGCGCCTCGTACATGTCGGCGGTGGCGAAGTAGCAATCGTTGGTGGCGACCAGCGGCAGATCGTGGGCGTAGGCCAGATCGACCAGCGCGCCCTCGATGCGCTGTTCCGCCCGGCCGATGGCGGTGTCCTTGTCATGCCGCATCAGCTCGACATAGAGGCGCCCCGGGAACAGGCGCTTCAGTTCCAGCAGCAGCTCGGCCGCCGCCGGTGCCTGGCCCTCCAGCAGCAGGCGCCCCACCCCGCCGTGGATACCGCCGGTGAGCGCGATCAGGCCATCGCTATGCCCCTCCAGCGCCGCCATGGACACCTGGGGCTCCAGCCCCGGCTCCGTCTCCATGTACGCCTTGCTGATCAGCTCCATCAGGTTGGCGTAGCCCTGGGCGTTCTGCGCCAGCAGCACCAGCTGGTCGGCCCCGAAGGTGCCGGGGCGCTGCGGCCCGCGCGTGGTCGCCACCGGGCCCCAGCGGCCGATCCACATCTGGCAGCCGACGATGGGCTGCACGCCCGCGTCCGACGCCGCCATGGCGAATTCCAGGCTGCCGAACAGGTTGCCGGTGTCCGTCACCGCCACCGCCGGCATGGCGTTCTTGGTGCACAGCTTCACCAGCTCCTTCACCTTGATCGCCCCCTCGGACAGCGAGTAGGCGGAATGAGTGCGCAGGTGGATGAAGCCGGGATGGGACATGGGGGCGGGACGGTCCGGGACAGGGGTGGGACAGGCAGTTTACGAAGGCCGCGAAGGCCGCGTCACCTGTCCTCTCGGCAACCCCGATTCCCCCAATGAAAACGCCCACCTGGAGAGGGCGCCGGTGTTGCCCGGCACCACCCCAGGTGGGCGCTGTACTCTACGCCGTCGCGACTCAGGCGGCCTGAACCGACGAGCGAATCAGGTGGTCGAAGGCGCCCAGGGAGGCCTTGGCCCCTTCGCCCATGGCGATGATGATCTGCTTGTAGGGCACCGTGGTGACGTCGCCGGCAGCGAAGATGCCGGGGACGGAGGTCTCACCATGGTGGCCGACGATCACCTCGCCGCGCTGGGTCAGTTCCACCGTGCCGCGCAGCCAGTCGGTGTTGGGCAGCAGACCGATCTGCACGAAGATGCCCTCCAGCGCCAGGCGATGCGTCTCGCCCGTGGCGCGGTCCTTGTAGACCAGGCCGTTCACCTTGTTGCCGTCGCCCGTGACCTCGGTGGTCTGGGCCTGGGTCAGGATGGTGACGTTGGCCAGGCTTTTCAGCTTGGTCACCAGCACCGCGTCGGCGCGCAGCTGACTGTCAAATTCCAGCAGCGTGACGTGGGAGACGATGCCGGCCAGGTCGATGGCCGCCTCGACGCCGGAGTTGCCGCCGCCGATCACCGCCACGCGCTTGCCCTTGAACAGGGGGCCGTCGCAGTGCGGGCAGAAGGCCACACCCTTGGTCTTGTACTGTTCCTCGCCCGGCACCTTCATCTCGCGCCAGCGGGCGCCGGTGGCCAGGATCAGGGCCTTGGCCTTCAGCTTGGCGCCGCTTTCCAGCGTCACCTCGTGCAGGCCGTCGACCGTGGCCAGGGCCTTGGCACGCTGCTGGTTCATGATGTCCACCTCATAGGTGCGAACATGCTCTTCCAGGCTGCGGACCAGCTTGGGCCCTTCCGTCGCGGTGACGGAGATGAAGTTCTCGATGCCCAGCGTGTCCATGACCTGGCCGCCAAACCGCTCCGCCACGATGCCGGTGCGGATGCCCTTGCGGGCGGCGTAAATGGCGGCCGCGGCGCCGGCGGGGCCACCGCCCACCACCAGCACGTCGAACGGGTCCTTGGCGTCGATCTTGGCGGCCTCGCGGGCGACGGAGCTGCTGTCCAGCTTCGCCAGGATCTCCTCCAGCTCCATGCGGCCCTGGCCGAAGGGTTCGCCGTTCAGGAAGACGGCCGGCACGCCCATGATCTGGCGCCGCGTCACCTCGTCCTGGAAGACGCCGCCGTCGATCATCTCATGGCGGATGCGGGGGTTCAGCACCGCCATCAGGTTCAGGGCCTGCACCACGTCCGGGCAGTTGTGGCAGGTCAGCGAGATGAAGGTCTCGAAGTGGTAATCGCCCTCGATGGCCTTGATCTGCGCGATGACCTCGTCGCTGACCTTGGGCGGATAGCCGCCGGCCTGCAGCAGCGCCAGCACCAGCGAGGTGAACTCGTGGCCCATGGGCAGGCCGCTGAAGCGGATGCCGATGTCGCCCGCCGGCCGGTTGACGGTGAAGGACGGGCGGCGGCCGGCGCCGTCCACGTTCTCGTTGATGTTCACCAGGGCGGAGGCTTCGGCGATATCGGCCAGCAGCTCCATCATCTGGCGGGAGGTGGCGCTATCGTCCGGGTAAGCAACAATCTCGATCGGCTGCTTCACCCGTTCCAGATAGGCCTTCAATTGGGTCTTGAGATTGGCGTCCAACATCGGGGCGGGCTTTCTGGCGGAGATTGAGGGAAAGGGCGGGCAAAGAGGGGGCGGTCACCGGCGCCAGGGAAGGCGGCCAGATGCGCATTTTGAAACGTAATGTCACAGGCGGACTGTTCAAGCGGGCGCGCCACCGAAGGCGTCGCGGCCCGGACCTAAGCCTCCGAGGGCGTGGGCCGGGAGGCGTCCAGGGGCCCGAGGGCCCCCGGACAGGAACCGGGACGTCGCCGTCCCGGTCCGGCATCAACCAACGCGGATCAGATCTTGCCGACCAGATCCAGCGACGGCTTCAGGGTCTCGGCACCCTCGGTCCACTTGGCCGGGCACACTTCGCCGGGGTGGCTGGCCACGTACTGGGCGGCCTTCACCTTGCGCAGCAGCTCCGACGCGTCACGGCCGATACCGTTGTCGTGGATCTCGCACAGCTTGATCTGGCCTTCGGGATTGATCACGAAGGTGCCGCGCAGGGCCAGGCCCTCTTCCTCGATCAGGACGTCGAAGTTGCGGGCCAGCGTGGCGGTCGGGTCGCCGACCAGCGGGTACTGCACCTTGGCGATGGTGTCGGAGGTGTCGTGCCAGGCCTTGTGGGTGAAATGGGTGTCGGTCGACACGCCATAGATCTCCACGCCCAGCTTCTGGAACTCGGCGTAGTTGTCAGCCAGGTCGCCCAGCTCGGTCGGGCACACGAAGGTGAAGTCGGCCGGGTAGAACACCACCACGGACCACTTGCCCTTCAGGTCGGCTTCGGTCACGGGCACGAACTTGCCGTTGTGGTAAGCGGTCGCCTTGAAGGGCTTCACTTCGGTATTGATGAGGGACATCGTTAATTCCTTGGCTGTTGAATTAATGAATAGCGGTCGGTTTCGGCGGGGCGCCCCGGCCGCGATCCCCATCAGGGGCCCTGCGGCGTTCGCCCTACCGACGAACAGGACCATACCGACATCTTAGAATAATTCCAATTATAAAAATTGAGAGCCGTTTGCAGTCGCAGCATGCCAGCGTCGCGATGCGCGATGGAGGCGCCCCCTTGGCATCGGCGACAGGCGGGGCCAACAGAGAGGCGATGGTCCCGACCGACCGGTGGGGCCGGCCGGGTGCCATCTTAAAAGCAGCGGCGGTGAAGCGCCACCGCTAAGCCCTTCAGCCCTGCGGGATGGTCAAGCCCTCGCCCTTACAGGTGGCGACGAAGTCATTCAACACCTTGCCGATCACCTGCGGCACCATGGTCTTGGACTTGGCCATGGTCTGCTGCATCACCTGAGGCATCTGGGTGATCAGCTTGGCCCCCGCCGGCGTGTCATAGAACGCCAGCACCTGCTCCAGCTCCGCCTCCGTGAACAGCTCCGCATAGGTGGTGGCGATGGCGTCGGTCACGGGGGCCAGGGCCCTTTTGAAATCGGGCAGCAGCCGCTTGTCGACCAGGCCCTGCACGTCCGCCTCCCGCCCGGGGTTGGCGATCTTCAGCTTCTGCACCAGGGGATCGATGGCCATGGGCAGTATCTGCTGCATCAGGTCGCCGGCGTGCGTCTTCTCAATCAGCTTGTGCGCCAGCTCCAGCGATTTCGGCGATGGCGTGCCGGCATTCTGGGCGCCGGCGTTTTGGGCGAAGGCCGGAGCGGCCACCATGACCCACGCGCCGACCAAGCCGGCGGCAATTCCCTTCAACAAAGCGCTTTCCCCTTCTGGTGTTGCTGAATTCAGCACCACCAGCCTAACCCGCCGCCCCGCGCGGCGCGATGGCCAACCGCCACTTATGGCTGAATGTCGCAGGGCGGATTACATCGGTAGGACGCCCTCTCACCCCTGGGGCACGACCAGGCCCTTGCCCTTGCACGCGGTGACGAAGTTCCCCAGCACGGGCCCTAGGGCCTGGGGCAGGACGGCCTGCGCGCGGGCGCGGCCCCGCTGCTGCACGCCCGGCATCTCCTTCAGCATCTTGGCCCCTGCCGGCGAATCGTAGAAGGCCAGGATGGCCGCCAGCTCCGCCTCCGTGAAGCGCGCGGCGTAGGCCTGGGCATAGCCGTCGATGACCGGCGCCATGGCCTTGCGGAAATCCGGCAGCAGCGTGTGCTCGAACAACGCGTCGACATCGGCCTCGCGCCCCGGGTTGGCGGCCTTCAGGTTGAAGGTCAGCGGCTGGACCGTGGCGCCCAGGACCTGCTGCATCAGGTCATCGGCGTCGACCCTGTCCGCCAGCGCCCGGGCCAGTTCCAGGGCTTTGGGCGTTGGGGCGGCCATGGGGGTGGGGGATTGGGCGAGGCCCGATCCAGCCCACATCATGACGACCATACACAGGCCGGCCATGCCAGCGGCGGTTCCCTTGCGCACTCCCATCCCTCCCTTGCCGTGCCCTGCGGGGCTTTATGCCCGCGAGCTTAGCGCCAGGGGTGCGGGATCCGGAAGATGGGGGCCGCCGTCTACATCTAAATGTCAAACGCCGCCGCCCGGCATCCCGGACGGCGGCGTTGCGGTCTTTGCGGCGATGCAGGCCTCAGCCCGGCTGGTACAGCTGGTCGAAGCTGCCGCCGTCGGCAAAGTGGGCTTTGTGGGCGTCGTGCCAGCCACCGAAGGTGGTGATGTCGAACAGCTCCACCTTGGCGAACTTGTTCACCACCTCCTGCAGCACCACCGGGTCGCGCGGGCGGTAGAAGTGCTTGGTAGCCAGAATCTGCGCCGGCTGGGTGTACAGTGTCTGCAGGTAGGCCTCCGCCACCCGGCGGGTGCCGTGGCGGTCCACCACCTTGTCCACCACCGCCACCGGCGGCTCCGCCAGGACGGAGACGGACGGGGTCACCAGCTCGAACTCGCCCGGGCCCAGTTCCTGTATGGCCAGGTAGGCCTCGTTTTCCCAGGCCAGCAGCACGTCGCCCAGGCCACGCTGCACGAAGGTGGTGGTGGCGCCGCGCGCGCCGGTGTCCAGCACCGGCACCTTCTTGAACAGCGCCTTGATGAAGTCGCGGGCCGCCGCGTCGCCGCCCTTGGCACGGGCGTAGCCCCAGGCCGCCAGGTAGTTCCAGCGGGCGCCGCCGGACGTCTTGGGATTGGGGGTGATGACCTCCACCCCCGGCTTCAGCAGGTCCGGCCAGTCCTTGATGCCCTTGGGGTTGCCCTTGCGCACCAGGAACACGATGGTGCTGGTGTAGGGCGTGGAATTGAAGGGCAGGCGCTTCTGCCAATCCTTGTCGATCAGGCCGCCATTCTCGACGATGGCGTCGATATCGTAGGCCAGCGCCAGCGTGACCACGTCGGCCTCCAGCCCGTCGATGACGGCGCGGGCCTGCTTGCCCGACCCGCCGTGCGAGGTGTTGACGCTGACCTGGTCACCGCCCGAGGCCTTGGCCCATTCCTTGGCGAACAGGTCGGCATATTCCTTGTAGAACTCGCGCGTCGGGTCATAGGAGACGTTCAGCAGCTGCGAGGCGGAGCGCGCACGCACCGACCCCAGCAGGGCCACGCCGGCGGCACCCGCCATGGCGGTCAACAGTGTTCTGCGATGCATTCGGATTCCCCCTAGGTAGTGCGAGCCCCGGCCCGGAGTCCGATGTCCTGACCCCGGGGCCCCGGCGAAGGAGGGCGCATCCCCTGTGACAGGACATCGCACCCCATCCGCGCTGTTGACGCCCATGACAAACGACACCGCAATCTGTGTCAACCGAAACATTAATAACAGATAATTGATGTTATTATGAGGTGCGCCGATTTCCTAGCGGCCATTATCCCGCCAAGCCAAAGCTTTGCCCGGATCCGCGCCGATTAACCAAAATGAGTCTGTGGAATTGGAAGCGGATCACACCATGTCGGCGCATGGCAGTGTTGCGGCCCACCCCCCGTTCCGGGCGCCATCACCATCACCTTTCCCGCAATTTTGTCACAGAAGCTTGAAGGAAAATGGTTTTCCATAACGTGAGACCGTCATCGCGACCATGGCGCGGGGCTTGGGACTATCCGAATGCCAGGACGCTGGAACCTCGACAAACATGCCGTTTACGAACACATTATGAGGGAACATTGACGCTTTCACAGGAATGTTCCGTACAATGCCCGCCGCCTTCCCCCTGTTCCTGACACTGACCGGCCAGACGGTGCTGATCGTCGGCGGGGGGGAATTGGCCCTGCGCAAGGCGCGCCTGGTGGCGGGCGCCAGCGGCGACGGCCGGGGCGCGCGCCTGGTGGTGGTGGCGCCAGATGTGCACCCGGATCTGGCCGCGCTAGCCGCGGAGGTGCGCCGCCGCCCCTTCGCCGCCCATGATTTGGACGGGGTCACCCTGGTGTTCGCCGCCGGCGAGGATGAGGATGAGGCGGCCCTGGTGGCCGACTTGGCCCGCGCCCGGGGCCTGCTGGTGAATGTGCCGGACCGCCCCGCCCTGTCCACCTTCATCATGCCCGCCATCGTCGACCGGGGCCCTATCACCGTCGCCATTTCCACCGGCGGCACCTCACCCGTCCTGGCCCGCCGCCTGCGCGCCCGCATCGAGGCGGCGCTGGAACCGGGCCTGGGGCGCTTGGCCACCTTCCTCGACGGCTTCCGCGCCGCCGTCCGCGCCGTGAAATCCGACGAGACCGCGCGCCGCCGCTTCTGGGAACGGGTGATCGATGGCCCCATCGCCCAGCGCTTCCTGGCCGGCGACGAGGCTGGCGCGCATGAGCAACTGGTGAAGGTGCTGAACGCCGCCGAAAGCGCGGAGGGCGGCTCCGTCGCCTTGGTGGGCGCCGGCCCCGGCGACCCGGATCTGCTGACCCTGCGTGCCCTGCGCGTGCTGCAGAACGCCGACGTGGTGGTGCACGACAAGCTGGTTGACGACCGCATCCTGGATTACGTCCGCCGCGACGCCCGCCGCGTCTATGTCGGCAAGTCCAAGTCCTGCCACACCGTCAGCCAGGATGAGATCAACGCCCTGCTGGTGCGCGAGGCCCAGGCCGGCCACCGTGTCGTCCGGCTGAAGGGCGGCGACCCCTTCGTCTTCGGCCGGGGTGGCGAGGAGATGGCCGTGCTGCGCGCCGCCGGCGTGGCGGTGGAACTGGTGCCCGGCATCACCGCCGCCGTGGGCTGCGCCGCCGCCACCGGCATTCCCCTGACCCATCGCGGCCTGGCCCAGGGCATCACCCTGGTGACCGCGCATGGCGCCGCCGCCGAGGGCGGCTCGGCCGAGCCCGCCATCGACTGGACGGCCCTGGCCCGCCTGGACCACACGCTGGCCGTCTATATGGGCCTGAGCAAAGCCGGCCTGGTGGCCGAGCGCCTGATCGCCGCCGGCAAGGCGCCCGGCACCCCGGCCGCCGTGGTGCAGAACGGCACGCGTCCGGACCAGACCCTGGTCGTGGGCCGGCTGGCCGACCTGGGCGCGCTGGCCGCAGGCCTGACTGGCCCCGCCCTGATCCTGGTGGGGGAGGTCGTGACCCTGGCCGACCCCGCAAAAATCGCCGCCTCCGACATCATCACCGACATTTTCACCACCCTCAGCTCCACTCCGGGCCGCCTCGGCGACACGACCCCGGAAAATGGGCTGAAAGCCGCCGTCTGAAGAGGATAGTCCCATGGCCCGCGTTACCGACGCCCCCAAGGTCGTCACCGCCAACCGCCTGCAGGACGGCGCCGTCGTCTGGCTGACCGCCGCCGGTACGTGGTCCACCCGCGTGGCCGATGCCCAAGTGCAGACCGAGGCGCCAGAGGCGGAGACGGCCCTGGGCATCGCCCGCGCGTCCGCCGCCCGGCAGGAGGTGGTGGAGCCCTATGCCGTGGACGTGGCGGTGGAAGCCACCGGCCCCCGCCCCCTGAAGACGCGGGAGTGGATCCGTGCCGCAGGCCCCAGCATCGACGCCATCCCCACGGCGGCGTGACGTCGGCGCCCCCAAAATTCCCGCATGAATGAAGACCACATCGAGCTTGCCGTCATGAGCCCCTCCGCCGCCGCCCGTCAGATCGACCCGCCCGCCAACGGCCTGTCCAGCCATGCCGGCATCTACCACTACGACCAGGTGGACCGCGATTTCCTGAAGGAGCGGGTGGAGCAGTTCCGCCGCCAGGTGGCCCGCCGCCTGGCCGGGGAGCTGACGGAGGACGAGTTCAAGCCGCTGCGCCTGATGAATGGCCTGTACCTGCAGCTGCACGCCTACATGCTGCGCATCGCTGTGCCCTACGGCATCCTGACCAGCCGTCAGGTGCGCCAGTTCGGCCGCATCGCCCGGCAGTACGACAAGGGCTTCGGCCACTTCACCACCCGCCAGAACCTGCAGTTCAACTGGATCAAGCTGGTGGATGTGCCGGCCATCCTGGACCTGCTGGCCGAGGTGGACATGCACGCCATCCAGACCAGCGGCAACTGCATCCGCAACGTGACCTCGGACCAGTTCGCCGGTGTCGCCAGCGATGAGGTGGTGGACCCCCGCCACTATGCCGAGGTGCTGCGCCAGTGGTCGACCCTGCACCCGGAATTCTCGTTCCTGCCGCGCAAGTTCAAGATCGCCATCACCGGCAGCAGCGCCGACCGCGCCGCCATCTGCATCCATGACGTGGGTCTGATCGCCAAGCGCGACGCCGAGGGTGCCGTCGGGTTCGAGGTCTATGTCGGCGGCGGCCTGGGCCGCACCCCCTTCATCGCCAAGAAGCTGCGCGACTTCCTGCCCGAGGATGAGCTGATCGCCTATCTGGAGGCGGTCTTGCGCGTGTACAACGCCTACGGCCGGCGCGACAACATCTACAAGGCGCGCATCAAGATCCTGGTGCACGAGCTGGGCATCGACGCCTTCCGCGACGAGGTGGAGGCCGAGTTCGCCCGCATGCCGGTGGCCCAGTACCGGCTGGAGCCGGCCATCCTGGACGGCATCCGCGCCCGCTTCGCCGGCCAGCCCTATGAGGCGCTGGAGCCCATCTCCGGCGTCCTGGCCCGCGCGCGGCTGGAGGACCAGGCCTTCAACCGCTGGGTCCGCACCAACGTCGCCGCCCACCGCCAGCCGGGCTACGCCATCGCCACCATCACCCTGAAGCCGGCGGGCGGCATCCCGGGCGACGTCTCGGCGGATCAGATGGACGCCATCGCCGACCTGGCCGACCGCTACAGCTTCGGCGAGATCCGGGTGACGCATGAGCAGAACCTGGTGCTGGCCCATGTGCGTCAGGATGACCTGCCCGCCCTATGGACGGCGCTGGCCGACATCGGCTTCGGCGAGGCCAATTCCGGCCTGATCACCGACATCATCGCCTGCCCCGGCCTGGACTACTGCGCCCTGGCCAACGCCCGTTCCATCCCCCTGGCCCAGCGCATTTCCGAGCGCTTCGCCGACCTGGACCGCCAGCACGACATCGGTGAGCTGAAGATCAAGATCAGCGGCTGCATCAACGCCTGCGGCCATCACCATGTCGGCCATATCGGCATCCTGGGCGTCGACAAGAAGGGGGTCGAAGCCTACCAGCTGACGCTGGGCGGTTCGGCCGCCGAGGTGGGCGCCATCGGCGACATCCTGGGCCCGGCCCTGTCGGCCGATGAGACGCTGGACGCCATCGATGCCGTGGTCGGCATCTATCTGGACCGGCGCCAGGACGGGGAACGCTTCCTCGACACCCTGGCCCGCATCGGTCACACCCCGTTCAAGGACAAGGTCTATGCCGCTCATTGACTCCGGAAAGCTGGTCGACGACGCCTGGGTGCGCCTGGGCGATGACGACGCCCTGCCGGCGGCGGACGTGCCCGTCATCGTCAGCCTGTCCCGCTTCCAGAAGGACCGCGCAACCCTGGTGGGCCGCAACGGCGGCCTGGGCGTCTGGCTCGCCAGCAACCAGCACCCCAAGGACATCGCCGACCACCTGGCGGATTTCGCCCTGGTAGCGCTGGACTTCCCCAAGTTCCGCGACGGCCGCGGCTTCACCATCGCCCGCGAGCTGCGCGAGCACCTGGGCTATCGCGGCGTCATCCGCGCCACCGGCCACACCCTGCCCGACCAATATCTGGCCCTGGTCCGCTGCGGCGTCAGCCAGGTGGAGATTCCGGAAGGCCGCGATCCGGCGCTGTGGGCCCACGCCCTGACCGAGATCAGCACCGCCTACCAGGTGTCGGTGGCGGGCCCCCTGTCCATGGCGCGGCTGTCGCGCCACAAGAAGACGGAGCATGCAGCGTGACGGCGACAGGCGACCGGGCGGCCAATCTGGCCCGGACCTACGCCGGCCTGACGGGCCTGGCACTGCTGGAACCGCTGCTGACGCGGGAGCTGAAGGGCGAGATTGCCCTGGTCTCCTCCTTCGGGGCGGAATCCGCCGTGCTGCTGCACATGGTGGCGGAGATCGACCCGGCCACACCGGTCATCTTCCTGAACACCGGCAAGCTGTTCGGCGAAACCCTGCGCTATCGCCGTGAGCTGGTGGCGCGCCTGGGCCTGACCGACGCGCGGGAGATCAAGCCGCTGCCCGAGGACGTGGCGGCGCGCGACGCCGACGGCCTGCTGTGGCGCACGAACCCGGACGCCTGCTGCCGCTTCCGCAAGGTGGAGCCGCTGAACCGCGCGCTGGAGGGCTTCGGTGCCTGGATCACCGGGCGCAAGCGCTTCCAGGCCAGCACCCGCGCCGACCTGGTGACCATTGAGGCGGCCGAGGGGCGGCTGAAGGTCAACCCGCTGGCCGACTGGGACCGTGACGATCTCGTGGCCTATCTGGACCGCCATGACCTGCCGCGCCACCCGCTGGAAGCCGACGGCTATCTCTCCATCGGCTGCATGCCCTGCACCGACCGCGTCGCCCCGGGCGATGATCTGCGGTCCGGTCGCTGGGCCGGCATGGGCAAGACAGAATGTGGCATCCATCTGCCGCTGTCCGCCGTGGCGGCTCCCTCCAGCTAAGCCCGCCTCAGCCCTGGGCCTCTTTCGGCACGGCCTGCGGGCCGGCGGCGGGCCCAAGGGCGGTGGGGCGCGAGGCAGCGTCGCGCGGCTTGAACACTTCGCGCAGCTTGTCCACCGCGGCATCGAACATGGCGAACACCGCCTCTACGCTGTAGCCAGCCAGGAAGGCCGCGCCCAGCAGTGAGATCTGGGCGGAGGCCGTGGGTTCGATGGTGGCAACCACGCTCTTGTAGAACAGCCCGGTGGACAGCCCCAGCGTCAGGCCCAGCGCCCGGCGCAGCACCATGCGGAAGCCCAGTTGCGGCATGAAGGAGGCGTTGATCACCGCCTCCGTCAGCACCCGCGCGATATAGGCGCAGGCACCCAGCAGCCCGAAAATAGCCGGCAGGACGTACAGCGTCAGCGCCGTGCCGGCGCTCCACGCCAATTCCACCGTGTGCAGCAGGACCGTGTCGGCATCCTCCCCCGAGGGGGCGGCCGGCGCCCCGGCGTCCCGCCGCTGGCAAAAGCCGTGTGCATCGAAGCTGAGGGTCACGACACGGGAAAGCGGATGGCAGATCCAGGGGGCCAGCAGCTTCGCCGCCGCCTGCCGCCGCAGTTGGACCAGCGGCTCCTGAGCCGCCGTCAGGGCGGAGGCTCCCGGGCTGGCGTTGGCGTCCGCAGCCCCTTCCCCCATGGGGCGCTGCGCCGCCGCCCCCTCGATGAACAACAGCTGGCGCACCCCGGTCTGGGCCAGCAGGTTGGTGCCGTTGGCGGCGTGGATCTGCACGATGGCCGTGACCAGCGCCACGCCCACCAGCCACACGACGCCACTGCGTATGGTCCTTTGCACCAGCCCCGCCCGGGTCAGGGAGCGCCACCAGCCCGCCAGGCCCAATTCGCGCCGAAACTCGCGGATATGGCGCAGGCTGCCGCTGGTGGCCGGGGCGATGACCACCGACAGCGCCTGGTACACCACCCACAACGCCTGCTTATCCTCCAGGCTCAGCCGCTCCGGCGGGCTGGCGGTGACGCGCACCGCCGCGTCGATCACCGCCCGTTCCAAGGCCAGGCCCCGGCCGGCGGCGTAACCCAGCATGATGCGCACGTCATCCTGCCATTCGTCCCAGCGCTGGTGGTCGCGCGCATCCGTCCCGCCCGCGGCCGGCGCCGTGGCGATCCCATCTCCGTTCGTTCCATCGGTCATGGCCCGCCCCTCCCCGCCGCAAGATCTCAATTAAAGAGATATGCGATGGCAAAGTCTTTCTCTTTTTTTAAGACATTGGCATTCCGGCGGTTCGCCGCCATGCTTCGCCCGCCGGGGACGACCCCGGCCCACCATCCGCCATCCCCGGTGGCCGGCGTCCCTTCGGCGGGGACGGCCCCGCCCCTTCACACACACCGGAGAACCGCCATGGCCTGGCTATGGTTGCTGCTGGCCGGCCTGTCCGAAGTGGGCTGGGCCGTAGGCCTGAAATACACCGACGGCTTCACCCGCCTGGTGCCGTCCGTCCTCACCATCGCCGCCATGGGCATCAGCCTCGGCACGCTGGGCCTGGCCTTGCGCACCCTGCCGCTGGGCACGGCCTACGCGGTGTGGACCGGCATCGGCACGCTGGGCACCGTCGTCGCCGGCATCCTCCTGTTCAACGAGCCGGCGACGGCCCTGCGCCTGGCCTGCATCGGCCTGATCGTGGCCGGCATCGCGGGCCTGAAGCTGGCGCACGGGTAAACCTCAGATCACCCAGGTGACCACCATGGCGGTGTCCACCACCGCCATGGCGGCCATGCAGGCCCAGCCGAGGGCGCGCAAGACCGGCGGCAGGACGAAGTCGCCCATGATCTCGCGCTTGGTCGCCATGCGCATCATCATGACGATAACCGGCACGGCCACCAGGCCGTTGACCACCGCGCTCCAGAACAGGGCCTTCACCGGGTCCATGTCGATGACGTTCATGACCGAGCCCACGGCCATGGCCAGCAGGATGGCGCCGTAGAAGGCCTTGGCCTTGTCCCAGGGCCGCGCCAGGCCCACCGGCCAGCGCCGCGCCTCGCCCAGCGCATAGGCCGCCGACCCCGCCAGCACCGGCAGGGCCAGGAGGCCGGTGCCGATGATGCCCAGGGCGAAGATGGCGAAGGCGAAGGTGCCGGCGATGGGGCGCAACGCCTCCGCCGCCTGGCTTGAGGTCTGGATGTCGGTGACGCCGTGGACATGCAGGGTGGCGGCGGTGGTGATGATGATGAACAGCGCCACGCCATTGGACAGCAGCATGCCGATGTAGGTGTCCAGGCGGATGCGCCGCAGTTCCTCCGGCGCCTGTTCCGGCGCCTTTTTCAGGGGCTGGGCCTTGGGGTCGCCCTTTTCCTCCTCCACCTCCTGGTCCGCCTGCCAGAAGAACAGGTAAGGGCTGATGGTCGTGCCGAAGACGGCGACGACGGCCACCAGATACTCCGATTTCAGCGAGACGGGCGGGTGGATCACGGCATGGCCCAGCTCGGCCCAGGGAATGGGCACCACCAGTACGGTGGCGACATAGGCGAACAGCGACAGCGTCAGCCATTTCAGGATAGAGACGTAGCGGCAGTAGGGCACCAGGATCTGCAGGGCGGCCGAGGCGCCGCCGAACAGCAGGACGTACAGCCATTGCGGGCCGCCGATCAGCAGGCCCAGCGCCGCCCCCATGGCCCCCAGGTCGGCTCCGATGTTGATGACGTTGGCCGCCACCAGCAGGAAGACGATGGCGTTGATGGTCAGCGGGGGATAGTGGCGGCGCAGGTTGCCGGCGATGCCATGGCCCGTCACCCGGCCGATGCGGGCGCTGATTTCCTGGATCGCCGCCATCAGCGGGTAGGTCAGGATCAGGGTCCAGGCCAGGCCGTAGCCGAACTGCGCCCCCGCCTGGGAATATGTCGCGATGCCGCTGGGGTCGTCGTCGGACGCTCCGGTCACCAGGCCTGGGCCCAGGCATTGCCAGATGGTGCGGGGCTTTTTCGGCCCCCCTTCGCCGGTTTTGGAATCCCGCCCCGCCGGGGCGGGCGTGGGCACGGCTGTCGTTTCGGATGGCGCCGATCCCGGCTCCAGGGTGTCCAAGGCTAGCCTCCCCGCTGTCCCTTTGAAAGGCGGGCGAGCCGCACCCCGCGTGCGCGCTCGCCCCACCCTTTAAAGATGCGGACGGGATGCCTTGTTCCTTCCCGCTTCCAGGCTAGGCCGGTCAGGCGCCTTGCAGGACCGGCGGGTCGCACTCCTCACACTCTTCCTTCAGCGCCGGTTCCGCCAGGCGGTCCAGGATCTGCTTCAGGGTGGCGAGATCGGTGGCGCAGCCCTGGGCCTCTGCCAGGATGCTGTCCATGATCTGGAAGCCCAGCGACCGGTAGCTCTCGAACTGGCTTTCGGAGAACCACTGGTCTGTGGTGGATTCGTGCGGGAAGGTGGGGTGGGCGTTGGCGTAGGCCTTCACCCCCGCCCCTTCATCGCAATTATGGAAGCTGGCCTTGACGTACAGGATGATGCCCGGCTTGGCCGCCGGCCCGTCGGCCATGGCGTAGTCGATGACGCCCATGGCGTGATAGGGCACATCGGTCAGCGTCACCCCCGGCGCCGGCCGCGGCTGCATCTTCTGCAGTTCGTGGAAGCGGATGGGAATGCCGAAGTCGATGCCGATCTTGCGCACGGCCATGCCCAGATCGGAGTAGGTGAAGGTGGGGTCCTCACCGGCGTCGCTGACCACAATGTAGCGGCAGCGGCGGCGGACCATCTCATAAAGGCCCAGATCCTCGAAATGGCCGCCGTCCGACAGGGCGACATAAGGCTGGTCGTCCGTCGTCAGGCCGAAGGCGTCCTTCACCAGGGGTGCCGCCGCCGTCGGCGGGCCGTTGCGGTACCAGGACTTCTCCCCCACCGGCGCCGGATTGCCCAGCCACCAGCCCAGCCGCATGTTCAGCAGGGTCAGCAGCAGGGACACGGTGGGTGAGGAGTGATAGCCGGCGTTGGGGTCCACCGCGGCCCCGGAGATGGCCATGGCCGTGCCCAGCGAGATGCCCGGGTTGGTGGGGTCATCCTCCGGACGGGGCGGGCATTTCGGCTGGCGCGCGAACGGCCACAGGCGGAACCGGCGGCCGCTGTGCGACGAGCCACCGTATTTCGAGGACGGCCGGAAGGCGCCGCGATAGGCCACCAGGGTGCCGCCCGGCTGGTCCAGCAGGGGGCACAACGACGCCGCCCCGCTGTGCAGCGGCGTGATGGTGAAGGACATGCCCTTGCGCTGCTGCCACGCCAGATTACGGGTGGAGATGACGTTCAGGGTCGTGTTCAGGACATGGAAGGGCCGCCAGTTGTCGCCCGTCCGGTCCTCACGCTTCGCCGGCCACAGCGACTGCATGGTCGGGTTGTCGTCCATGTCGAAACCGGTGAAGCGGTCCGGCTTGCGACCGATGTGCGACGCCCCCAGGAAGGCCCGGACCAGGCGGTTGCGATAGAGGCCGTGCAGGGAAAAGCGGTTGATGTTGATGTACTTGGACGCGAAGAAGGCGATGATGCCCAGGATCACCCCCGCGATCACCAGCAGCGGCACCACCATGCTGCGCTCCTGCGCCTCCACCATGCCGCTCTGGAACAGCACCGACCCGGCGCTGTCCGGCAGGATGAGGTAGTTGCCGTAGGAGATCAGGTAGGCGAACAGGGAGTCGCGCAGCACCACCAGGTCGATGACGGCCGACCCCAGCACCAGCAGCAGGGCGAAGAACAGGGGCGCCGACAGGCTGGCCGCCACGTTGTAGGCAATGGCGACAGGGCTGCGGTTGGGGGCCTGGTTGGACGGCTGGGCCGAGGTGCGGCCGCTGCCGCCCGTCAGCCAGCCGACCATGGCGGTGGCGCCGCCGCCGGCCACCAGCCAGTCGAACAGGGCCTGCGTGCCCAGTTCCACCTGCCCGGCCGTCCACGACCCCAGGAGCGCCAGGGCCACGCCGGCGATCCAGGCGATGCAGGTCGCCAGGTACCAGCCGGCCGACCGCGCGAACCACTCGCGCTGCTCATCCGAGCGGGGGGTGTTGCTGGTCAGCGCCACATAGCAGGTCTCGGCCATCAGCTGCGACACCAGCAGCCACGGCGGCGCGAACAGCAGCAACAGCAGCAGGCGCACGGCCGGATCACCGCCGGAGCCGATGACATGGGCGCCGAAGCCCAGGAAGGCGCCGTAGGCGATGCCCGCCACCAGCCAGCCCCAGGTGGTGCGGTGCTTCAGCCGCGCCCAGCGCTTGAGGTCCAGCAGCGCCGTGAACAGCTCCCCCGTCGTCAGCAGGGTGATGAGCTGGGCCGCCCCGTAGACGACGAAGCCGAGGATGCCGCCGAAGACCAGCAGGTCGGCCAGCGGCGTGACGATCAGCAGCTGATAGCCGATGGTGGTGTCCAGGGCCCCGGTCCAGGCGACGCCGCCCAGGAACATGGGCAGCAGGTTGCCCTTGAGGAATTGTCCCTGTGTTGGGCTGGCCGTGCCGCTGAGCCTCATGGCGCGCAGCGTGAACCTTAGTCCTATGAGCACCAGAGCCAGGGAGATGACGGCCAGGATGACCAGGGCCAAGCCGTACTTCTGGTCGCCGAAGGGATGAGACAGCCAGGCCACGCCCACGGCGGCCAGCTTCACCACCACCAGGCTCAACAGGAACAGCGGGATCAGCAGCACCCAGTTCAGCAGCAGGTTGCGCAGGATCATCGCCGCCGCCGCCCAGGTATCGGCCGAGACCAGGCCCACCTTGGGCGTGAGGTAGTTGCTGTCGCGGCGCAGGTCGCCGATGGCCGTGGGCTCGACGGCGCTGACCTCATGGCCGCGGGTGTTCAGCTGCGGCAGCACCTCGGCATAGGGCTGGCGCGACAGCCAGGCCGACAGCCAGCTGCCGATATAGCCGCCGCCGGAGACGGTGGAGAGATAGTTGAACTGGCCCAACAGGGCCTTGTCCGGCGGCGGCAGGCGGAAATCCTTGCAGGGCCGCGGCCGGGCGGCCAGCGCCTGGATGATGCCCAGGCCGAAGGTGGCGCTGCGGATGCCGCCGCCCGACAGGCAGAGGGCGGTGGATTCCAGGGTGTTGAGCGCCAGGGTCAGGTCCTCGTCCTGCACCCCGTCGAGTACGTGGTCACCATGGATGCTCTTGGCCTCGGCCCGCAGAACCTCGATGGTGCTAAGCGGATTGGTCATTGGTCTAGCCCCCCTGAGTCTCACGCCCGCGCCTGATGGCGGCGGTTCTGCTGGCAACGGGTCTGCTCGATGATCACCTCGGCCGCCTTCTCCCCGATCATGTAGACGGCGCTGACGATGAAGTAGCCGGGGATGCGCGGGAAAACGGAGGCATCCACCACCCGCAAGCCCTTGACCCCATGGACGCGGAAATCACTGGACAGCACGCCACCCCCCGTGGCGCTGCCGATGGCGCAGGTGCAGGAGGCGTGATGCCCCCAGGCATGGGTGCGCACGAAGTGCTTCAGCTCCTCATCCGTCTGCACGGCGGGCCCCGGCAGCAGTTCCTGCTTGGCGATGCCCTGGTCGTACAGCTTCTTGGTGACGGCGCGCACGAAGCGGATGCCCTCGACCACGCTGTCCAGGTCCTGCCCCGACTTGTCGGTCCCTTCCTCGAAGTAGTGGAAGTTGATGTAGGGGGTGTCGCGCGGGTCGGCCGACCGCAGGGTCACCTCGCCGCCGCGGTTCAGCGTGTGCGCCTTCAGCACCGCCCAGGTCAGCATGTTCAGATGCTCCGGGAACAGGCTGGAATAACCGGGGTAGTAGCCGCGGAACTCACCCAGCAGGCCGAAGCAGAACAGGTCGGGCATGGGCCGCTCGGGCGCCGAGCGCTTGGTGACGGCCAGCACGGCGCCGTTGGTGGTGTAGACGCCCTCGCGGTTCTCCTTCCATTGCTGGTACTGCGGATCGCCGGCGGCGAACTTGGCGCCCTTCAGCACCTCCCAGTCCGTGGTCATCTCGTTGACGACGCCGACCTCGTAGCGGTCCTGCAGGTTGCGCCCCACGCCGGGGCTGTCGACCCGTACCGGGATGTTGAATTTCTCCAGCGTTTCCCGGGGGCCGATGCCTGACAGCATCAGCAGCTGCGGCGTGTTGAAGGCGCCGCCGGACAGGATGACCTCATGCTTGGCGTAGACGGCGCGCTTTTCCCCGCCCGTGCCCTGGGCGAAAGAGGCGGAATACAGCTTCTCACCTTTCTCGTATTCCACGCCGATGGCGCGCGGCTCGCCCCCCAGCGGCCCGTCCTGCGGCGCGGACTCGTCGAACAGGACGCGGGTGACCAGGGCGTCCAGTTCGATGTGCAGGCGATCGGGATGCTTCTCCGCCACCTCCAGCAGGCGCTCGCGCGTGCCGGTGCGGGCATGGTTGCGGTTGGACAGGGGGACGTAGCGCAGGCCGAACGCGTCCGCATCCACCAGCCGCACGTCGTTGGGATCGCCCTCCCCCTCCAGCAGCCATTCGAAGCCCTGGTCGGGGTTGGGATCGCGCAGCAGCACGGCCTTGGCGCAATCCAGCAGTCCCTGGATCAGGGGCTTGTCGCCCAGCGCCTGCAGCGGGATGGCCTTCTGGGTGTGCAGCCAGCCGCGGAAGCCGTGGCCCGACGGGTTGATCAAGCCCAGGCTCAGCCAATACAGCAGGCGATAGAACCAGCGGTAATGGCAGTTCTCCAGCTTGCGGAACAGCCGGCGCATGGCCTCCGGCTTCCAGCTGATGTCGCCGGTCAGGTCGGCGATGAACTGCCAGTCCTCGTTGTTGGGATAGACGACGATCTGGGCGTTATGCGCCGTGCAGCCGCCCAGGGTGCCGGCGCGGGGATAGAGGATGCCGTCGACCGGCCGCCCGTTGGGCGGTGGATACACCGGCACATACTTGGGGTCGGAGGTCTGCACCGCCTGGTCGCTGTAGTGGCGCACGAAGAAGTCCCAGCGCATGCCCGTGTTTTCCGAGGCGAAGGCGTGGAGTACCGGCACGTCGTAATCGTCCGGCAAACGGTTCTCGTTCGGATAATAGGGATCGCCCCCATGGGACTTGCGCGGGTCCCCCCCCGCCTCCAGCACCAGGACGGTATACCCGGCCTCCGCCAGGCGGGCCGCCACCGTGCCGCCCCCGGCGCCGGAGCCGACGACGATGAAGTCATATTGAGCCGATTGAACGGATGCGTCGTTTACATCTGCCATAGCCTGTCCCCCATGCCTGGCCCGTGGGAATGCCGCCCCAACCGCCGGCCGCGGAGCACGCGGCCGGACGGGGTTTGAAGGGCGGGGTGGTCAGAAGGTCTTCAGGAACTCGATCAGCGCTTCCTTGTCCTCATTGCTGAGCGCCGTCGTCTCGGACGTGAAGCTGGTCCCGAAGTAGTGGCCGCGGTTGACCTCGAAATCCGGGCACTTGCTGAAGTCCAGCAGCGGCTTCCGGAGGTTGGCGAACACCTTGCGCGCCTCCTCGTCTGTCGCGTTCTTGGGCAGCTGCGCCAAGTCGTGGGTCGCTTTTTTCAGCAGCTGCAGCAGTTGGACATAGCGGGGCAGGTTCTCCGCCAGGGTGGCGTCGTCCTTGTACAGCTCGGTGTTGGAGATGAGGTTGACCGGCGTGTCCTTGGGGATGGGCCCCACCATCAGGTCGCCGTCGCCGAAGATGCTGGGCAGCCAGCGGTGCAGCGGGCTGAGCAGCGGCTTCAGGAAGGCGGGCAGGAAGCCGCCGGGCACCTTCAGATAGCTGCCGACACTGGTGCGGTCGATGAGGAACACCCCCTTGTCGCCCAGCAGCTTGTCGTGGGGGCGCGTCTCGGGCGACAGCATCTGCCGGATCGAGACCTCGAAGGTCTTCACGCGCTCCTCGACCGACGGATTCAGCGGGTCAAACGGGTAGTAAGGCTTTTGGTCGGGCGGCGGCGGCAGCGGCGGCTGCGCGTAGAATGACCCGCCGGGCCAGCCCACCGTGTTGTTCACCAGGTAAGGCGCTGTCGACCACAGGGCCACCAGCGAGGGCACGCGGGTGTAGCCGCGGCCGCCGGCCGGCATGACGTAGTCCTTCTCCTCACCCGTGAAGGGATCGTGGATCTTGATGGTGCCGACGGACGGCAGCTGCTTGTAGGAGGTGGAGGAGAAGTTGTCCCAGATGTTGCCGGCGATGGCGTTGGTGGCCAGCGGGCTGCAGGCGTTGGTCTGCAACAGGGTCACGGGCACCCGCATGTCGGTTGACAGGTAGTTGTCCGTCAGGAAGTCCGGCGCCTTCACCATCTCCTTCATCTGCGCCTTGAAGGCGTCCGATTTCACCCAGGCCCAATACTCGTTCCAGCAATTCAGGTAGTCGGGGCCGTTGCACGTGCTGAAGTCGATTTCCTTGGGCAGCGGCGGCTGCTTGCTGGAATGGCAGCCGGCGCAGGTCTCGGCGAATACCTCCTTGCCCCGCTCCAGCTTGGCCAGGTCGGTCGTCATATGGGCCTTGCCGCCCGGCGCATCGGCCAGCTTGTGGCCCTTCTGGATATCCGTGTTCAGGAAATACTCGGCGAGAAAGCCCGTCTGTGCTTCCGTCGCCTGCCAATAGCTGGAGTTCTTGCGGCCCACCTCGATCTGGATGGCCGTGTTGGGCACGCCGCCGAACAGCGGGTTGAAGTGGCGCAGCCATTCCTCGCTGAACAGGCCGATGTTGATGAAGACGCGGTTCAGCGCCCCCTGCACCCCGACGCTGTCGGAACCGTCCTTGAGCACGTGCGGCGTGATCACCCGCTTGCCGTCGAGGCTGCCCTTCAGGAATTCGTTGTTCAGCTCGGGCCCGCTCAAGGTCTCAATCCCGCGCTGCATGGCCACGTTCATGCGGGCGCCAAGGCCATAGACCGCGTTCATGGTGCGGGGATTGTTGATGTAGTCGGTGGAAACCAGCGAGGTATCCAGCGCGCCGGGGCGTGAGGTGTGCACCAGCTGGATCAGGTAGTTCTGCTCGCTCGCCTTGCGCTCCGGCGAGCCCGGCTTGCCGTAGTTCCAGCCGAAGATGCGGTCGATCCAGAAATACTGGGCGCCGACCACCGCGCTCATGTTCTCCCACTTCGGGTTTTCCGGGTCGGCCGGCGGGTTGGTCGGGCTGGGCCCCACATGGCAGAAGCCGCAGGACATGCCCACGCGGTAGGGGCGGACCAGGTTCTTGTCGTTGTAGTAGGACGGATCCTCGTAATACTTCTTCGCGTCCCAGTGCTTCTTCGCCTTTTCGTCGAAGGCGGGATTGGGGAACAGGCGCAGACCGACGATGCCCGTGGGATAGCCATAGTAGGAGCCCACCGGGAACTCGACGCCGTCCAGCTTGGTGCCGCGCGCGCCGATCTTGACTCCGGGGTACTTCTTCTCATTGGCGAAGGGGTCCTCGGGACAGTTGGGATCGTCCTTCACCCGCTGATCCAGCCACAGGCCGAACCGGTCCTCCGAAGGGCCTGTGGGCGCCACGAAGCACGGCTCATTCATTAGACCCAGTTCCCTGAACCGGGTACCACGGCCATAGGCCAGCGACGGATGGCTGGAGATGGTCTTCAGCAGGTCGAAGTTGCCGAAGGCGCTGTCCGTGATGAGGTCCCAGAAGCGGTCGTTGCCGCCGGTCCACACCACCCAGTTGTTGCGGCCCTTGACCTCATCCGAGGTCAGCTTCACACCGCCGTCCATGTCCTTGAAATAGTCCTCGTCGGCGGCCGGGAAGGTGTCGGCGGCCCGTCCGGCCCGCATCGCCTCATCCTTCACCTGCTTGTCACCGCAGCCAGACAGCAGCAGCACCGCCGCCACCAGGGTCGCAAAGACCCCAAGACCGATCCGCGCCATGCCCCACCTCGCGCCCTGAAAAGTTGTTCGTTGGTCTGGACATTATATCCGGAGCGAACTAGTCTCAAGCCAAAGATACAACTTACAGGAAATATAGTTCCTGTTGTTACGCCGTTTATCTCGAATTTGATATCCGGCTTCCACCCCTAAAGTGTAAGGCCGCCCTTCAGAACGACATAACCCTTCCGACGGGGTGCCGGTGGCTGAGCAGGCTTGAATATCATTGAAAATCAATGTGATACGGCGCATTGCGCGAACCTGGCGGGACTGACGGAGGAAGACGATGGGGCGCATCTTCAACAGGACCAGGGGCCTGAACATCCTGGGAAAAGCGCTGCGGCGGCTGCGGCTGCCGGGGCTCGCGCTGGTTGCATGCCTTGGCCTGGCGAGCCCACAACCTGCGCGCGCGTCGGACCATGCCGACCCGACCAACCTGACCGACCCGACGGCCAACATCACGGATCTGTTCTTCTACCCGGACGGGGACGACATGATCCTGATCTTCGACGTCAACCGCGCCCTGTTGGCGCCCAAGCCCTACAACCTGGCGCCCTATGACTATGAGATCCACATGGACCTCACCACGCCGGTGTCCTTCCAGGATCCGGTCATCCGCGCCCGGTACGGCGGCACCGTGCTGGTGCCCGACCAAATCCATCCCGACGTCACCATCAAGGTGAAGCTGCAGGACGACGTGACGGTGAACACCATCACCTACACGGGCCTGAAGGATACCGACAAGATCAAGACCTACTTCGGCGTGCGCGACGACCCCTTCGTGTTCCCGCGCTTCTTCAAGAAGAACGTCATCGCCATGGTGATGCGCATCCCCAAGAGCGCGTTTCCGGCGGACCAGCACGACTTCATCCTGTGGGGCACCACCGCCAAGGATGGGACGGAGATCGACCATGTCGGGCGGTCCATCCGCACCCAGTTGCCGCGCTTCGGCTTCATCAACACGATGCCGCCCAAGGACCAGCTGAAGGCGCTGATGGCGCGCAAGGCCAAGCTGGACAACATCTACAACTACCTGCACAGCGCCAAGGAATGGTGGGCGATAGCAGCAGCCGACTTCCTGCAGTTCACCCTGCAGCTGCGGCCCTATGACCTGCAGCCCGACGTCATGGTCTACACCGACCGCTTCCCCGTCGGTTACCCCAACGGCCGCCTGCTGACCGACGACGTGGTGGCCCAGACCTGCGCCTTCGGCGACTGCCTGCTGCAGGAAATCTCCTTCATCGAGGGACCCTATCCGCGCGCCACGGTGAACGACAAGCCCTTCAGTGCCGAATGGCCCTACCTGGCGCCGCAATGGCCGGACCAGACGCCGGCGCCATCCAACGCCCACAGCGTCCTACCCTGGGTCATCCTGGGCGTGATCGTGCTGCTGCTGGTCAGCTGGGGAATCGTGGAGATCATCCGCCGCCTGGTCCGGCACCTGCTGCGCTGGTGGTGGCGCCGGATTGACGCCTGATGGGGACGGGACGCGCCTGCCTGACCGCGCTGGCGGTAGCCTTCTGGACCGCCGGCGCCCTGGCGCATGATTTCTGGATCGAGCCGTCCACCTTCCGTCCCGGCCCCGGCACCGCCGTGGCGGTGGGCCTGAGGGTGGGAGAGAATTTCATTGGCGATCCCGTGCCCCGCACCGCCAGCCTGATCGACCGCTTCTTCGTCCGCCAGGCGGGGGAGGAGCAGGCGGTGGGCGGCGCCGACAACATCGACCCGGCCGGCTTCCTGCGCGCCGACGGCCGGGCCACCGCCCTGGTCGGCTATACCGGCGGCGGCAGCTATATCGAACTGCCGGCCGAGCGCTTCACCGCCTATCTGCGTCAATACGGCCTGGACGGCATCGTGGCGGAGCGGGACCGGCTGGGGGAAAGCGGCCTGGCAGGCCGCGAATGCTTTTACCGCTATGCCAAGTCCCTGCTGGCCGGCGCCAAGGCCGATCCGGCGGTGACCCGGCCGCAGGGCTTCACCTATGAGATCGTGCCCGACGCCGACCCCACGGTGGCCGGCACCGCTCCGGTGCGCGGCCATGTGCTGTTCCTGGGCCAACCGGTGGCGGGGGCGGTCGTCACCGCGCACCTGCAAGGCCAACCGGCCGTGCGCCTGGCCACACGCAGCGACGCCCAGGGCGCCTTCGCCTTTCCCCTGCCCCAGGGTGGTGTCTGGCTGATCCGGTCGGTGCACATGGTGCGGGCGGGCACGCTGGCCCACTGGCTGCATCACCGGGACTGGGAAAGCCACTGGGCCTCACTGACCTTCGACTGGCCGGGAGCCCCGTCATGAAGGGCTGGCTCTGGGCCTTGCTGCTGGCGCTGTGCCTGGCGGGCGGCACCCAGGCGCATGAGATCGGCACCACGCAGGTGCAGCTGACGGTGGGGCCGGGCGACGCCTGGTCCGCCACCATCACCACCGCCCCCACCGCCTTGGTGAACAAGCTGGAGGCGGCGGCCGGCCAGCCGCTGAGCCGCGACCTGACGGCGGAGCGGGTGCGGGCCGTCCTGCCCGCCTACGCCGCCGCCATCGCCGCCCAGGTGGATCTCAGGGCCGACGGCGCCGCCCAACCCGCCACGGTGGCGGTGGAACAGGTGGAGATGCCCAGCGACATCACCCTGCCGGCCTTCGTCGTGCTGCGCGCCGACGGCCCCCTACCGCCCGGAGCGCATGCCGTCACCTGGCGTTACGGCCTGGTCTACAGCACCTATGGCGTCGTCTTCACCGACGCCACCGGCGGCACCCCGCAAACCCAGTGGCTGGAGGGCGACGCCGCCAGCCAGCTCTTCGCCCTGGCGGCCAACGCCGCCCCCCTTGCCCTGCCCCGGCTGGCGGCCCAGTACCTGGAACTGGGCTTCCTGCACATCCTG
>NZ_JARPAF010000004.1:0-486705 GCF_029594735.1 Nitrospirillum amazonense | reverse complement strand
TCCTGCCCGAGGGGCTGGACCACATCCTGTTCGTGTTGGGCATCTTCCTGCTGACCACCCGCCTGCGCTCCATCCTGGTGCAGGTCACGGCCTTCACCCTGGCCCATTCCGTCACCCTGGGCCTGACCATGTACGGCGTGATCAGCCTGCCGTCGCGCGTCGTGGAACCGCTGATCGCCCTGTCGGTCGCCTATGTGGCGGTGGAGAACATCGTGACAGCACGCCTGACGCCCTGGCGCCCCCTGGTGGTGTTCGCCTTCGGCCTGCTGCACGGCATGGGCTTCGCCGGGGCCCTGGCCGACCTGCACCTGGCCCGGCGCGACGTCATCCCCGCCCTGGTCAGCTTCAATGTCGGTATCGAGCTGGCGCAGTTGTCCATCATCGCCGCGGCCTATGCCGCCGTGGCCCTCGTGTGCGTTTCAGGTCAGCAACGGGACAAGCCCTGGTACCGCCGCCGCGTGGTCATCCCCGCCTCGTCCCTCATCGCCGCCACCGGCCTGTTCTGGACGGTGCAGCGCGTCGCGGGCCTTTAACCCTTATGGGGCCGCTGCCACGGCGCGCGTGACATGGCCGCATAACTTCCGGTAATTTCACTACAAACAGGAAGGAACGCCGCAGCAGCGCGCCTGGTTCCTTCGTGAAGTCATCGGCAGGGTCGGGGGTTAGCTTCATGCTGGGTCGCATACGCGGGATGATGGACAGTCTGCGTCCGTCGGAACGCAAGATCGCGGAAATCGTCCTGAAGCGGCCGCACGCCGTCGTCACCGCCTCGGTGGCGGAAGTGGCGCGCGAGGCCGACGTCAGCCAGCCCACGGTGGTGCGCTTCTGCCGATCCATCGGCTGCAGCGGCTATCAGGACTTCAAGCTGCGCCTGGCGCAGGACCTGGCCACGGGCACGCCCTTCGTCGATGCCGACCTGATGCCCGACGACCCGGTGGCGGAGGTGGCGGCCAAGGTCATCGGCCGGGCCATCAGCGCCTTTTCCCGCATGCGCAACCAGCTGAACGCGGAAAACCTGAGCCGGGCCGTGGACATCCTGGCCGCCGCGCGGCGCATCGAGATCTACGGCTTCGGCGCCTCCGGCATCGTGGCGCAGGACGCGCAGAACAAGTTCTTCCGCCTGGGCGTGCCCGTCATCGCCCACAGCGACGTGCACGTGCAGGCCATGGCCGCCAGCATCCTGGGGTCGGACGGCGCCGTCATCGCCATTTCCCACACCGGCCGCACGCGCGAGCTGCTGCGTTCCGTCGACCTCGCCTTGGACGGCGGCGCGCCGGTGGTGGCCATCACCTCGGGCGGGTCGCCGCTGGCGGAGCGCGCCACCGTGCCCCTGCTGGTGGACGTGGATGAGGACACCAGCATCTACACCCCGCGCACCTCGCGCCTGTCGCATCTGGCCGTCATCGACGTGCTGCAGGTGGCCGTGGCCCTGCGCCAAGGCACGGCCCTGGGCGAAAACCTGGCCCGGGTGAAGCGCCCCTTGCGCGAACGGCGCATGACGGAACGGGTGTGAGCATGAGGCGCCGGCTGGTCCTGGGCACCACCCTGGCCGTAGGCTTGGCCAGCGGGCTGGCAGCGGGGCAAGCGCACGCCGGCATGTGGCTGAGCAGTCCTGATTTGGCGGCCGACGGCACGCTGACCGCGTCCCAGGCCTGGGATCGTGACGGCTGCGGCGGCAAAAACCTCTCCCCCGCCCTGCGCTGGGGCGGGGAGGCGCCGACGACCAAGAGCTTCGCCCTGATCATCATGGACGCGGACGTCAAGAAGGGCTTCCGCCACTGGATGGTGTTCAACATCCCGGCCGGCGTGCACAGCCTGGCCGCCGGGGCCGGGGCGGCCGACGGCAAGGCCCTGCCCAAGGGGGCGGTGCAGGCGCTGAACGACTTCGGGCCCAAGGGCTACGGCGGCCCCTGCCCGCCGCCGGGCCAGACCCACCGCTATGTCTTCACCCTCTACGCCCTGAACAAGGACACGCTGGACCTGAACCCGGACCAGCCGGCGGGCGCCCTGGAATCGCTGGTGCTGACCCACGCGCTGGACAAGGGCCGCCTGCTGGCCAAGTCCCCCCGCTTCGAGGGCGCACCGGAAAAGACGGCGGAGAAGGCCAAGCCGACGGATGAGAAACCGGCGCCCAAGGCGGAACCGGCGACGTCAGCGCCCAAGCCCGCGCCGGGGAAGACACCAGCGCCGGCGGCGGGAGATACCCCGAAATGACCCGGGCCATAGGCGGCCCGGTGGGGACGGGCTCTACCGGGACAACCGTCACCGACTTCCGCGCGGCTTACATTCCGTGAGCGGAACGATCCATATTCTGGGCCTGATCCTGGCCGGTGGCCTGGCCCGTCGCTTTGGCGGTGATGAGGTACACGCGGTTGACAAGGCGCGCCTGATCCTGGCCGGCCGGCCCCTGCTGGCCCATGTGCGCGGGCGCCTAGCCCCCCAGGTGTCGGCCCTGGCCTTGAACGCCAACGGTGACCCCGACCGCTACCGCGACCAGGGCCTGCCCATCCTGGCAGACACCGTGCCGGGATATTCCGGGCCGCTGGCCGGCGTGCTGGCGGGGCTGGAATACGCCCGCACCCAGGGCGGCCATACCCACGTGCTGAGCGTGCCGGCTGACTGCCCTTTCCTGCCCCAGGATTTGGCCGCACGCCTGGCGGGCGCAGCGGCCCCGGGCGGCGTGGCCTGCGCCACCTCGGGCGGGCAGCGGCATCCGGTGGTGGCGTTGTGGCCCGTGGACCTGGCCGACCGCCTGCGCCAGGCTCTGGTTGAAGAGGACGTGCGCAAGGTCGGCGTCTTCCTAGCGGGTCAACCCCTGGCCCTGGTGGACTTCGCCGTCGAGGCCATCGACCCCTTCTTCAACATCAATACCCCGGATGATCTGGATGCGGCCGCAGCCTTCCTCTCCAAGGGATTAGCCCCGGCGATACAGGCGTAGCTATGTCCTAGGCGGCTATTCCGGCACCCAACGCGCGGTGCCACGCTGGGTGCCCCGATCCAGCGCTGAAAGGCCCGCCCCCATGTGCCAGCACGCCGGCTGTCCCCCGCACGTCTGCTTCATCATCCCGCCGCACATGATCGAGCATGTGGCGACCAACGCCAGCGACCCGACCCTGCGCAAGCGCGCCCTGCGCAACCTTTATCAGCAGGGCCTGTTGCGGGGCATGCGCGACAGCATGAACCAGTTCGCCTTCGCAGGCCTGGGCACGGGCACCAAGCAACGCAGCGTCTATGACGCTCAGCATGGCGGCGATCTGCCCGGCACCCTGGTGCGGTTGGAGGGGCAGCCGGACGGCCAGGACGTGGCCGTGAACGAGGCCTACGCCTATGCCGGCCGGACCTATGATTTCTATCTGGAGGTGATGAAGCGCAACTCCGTGGACGACAAGGGCATGCGCCTGGATTCCACGGTGCATTACAGCACCGACTACGACAACGCCTTCTGGAACGGCCAGCAGATGGTCTATGGCGACGGGGATGGGGAGATATTCGACCGGTTCACCAAATGCCTGGATGTCATCGGGCATGAACTGACCCACGGCGTCACCCAATTCACCGCCGGCCTGACCTATTCCAGCCAGTCGGGGGCCCTGAATGAATCCTTCTCCGACGTCTTCGGCTCGCTGATCAAACAGTACGCCGCCGGCGACACGGCCGACCAGGCCGACTGGCTGATCGGGGAGGGCCTGCTGATCCCCAAGGCGGGCACCAACCGCACGGCGCTGCGGTCGATGAAGGCGCCCGGCACCGCCTATGACGACCCTACCCTGGGCAAGGATCCGCAACCCGCGACCATGAAGGACTATTACAGCGGGTCGGACGACAATTACGGCGTCCATATCAATTCCGGCATCCCCAACCATGCCTTCTATCTGGCGGCCACCGCCATCGGCGGCAAGGCGTGGGAGGTGGCGGGCCTGATCTGGTACGAGACGCTGACCACCCGCCTGCAGCTGTGGTCGGAATTCAAGGACGCCGCCGCCGCCACGCGCGACGTGGCGCGGAAATACGGTGACGCCGCCACCAAGGCGGTGGACGACGCCTGGACGGCCGTGGGCCTTTGACCCATGCTGCCGCCATGAGTGCCGACCCGCCCCCACCTGCCCCGCCCCTGCCTGTCGTCATCGAGTGCCAGCGCCAGGGCGGCATCGCCTTCCCCCTGCGCCGGCCCAAGATCAGCGTGGCGGTCGCGGGCCTGGACGACGCCGACCGCCAAGCCCTGGTGCGCCTGGTCCAGGCGGCCGACCTCGCGTCGCAGCCCGCCGCCTTTCCCTCTCCTGGCCACCCCGACGCCCTGGAAACCCAGCTGACCGTGGCCTGGCCCGACCACAGCGCCACCGTACGCTTCCGCGACGGCGACGGGCACCCCGCGCCGCTGGATGAGTTGGCCGGCTGGGTGCTGCGACATAAGCGCTGACCTTAGGAGAACAAGCTGGCGCGACACACGCGATAGGTTGCGCCCTGTCCTGCGCATTGGCATCCTGATTCCGCTGCCGGTAAAGGAGGCGGAGATGGGTCGGTCCAGGGCGAGTTTGTTTGCCGCGATGTTGATGCTGGCGGTGCCGGCGGCAGCGCAGGAGGGCGCGCACCCCACCCCCGTACCGCCGGGCGCCCATCTGCCCTTCCAACGCTCCGAACGCCTTTCGGCGGGGGACTTCGTCGGGGAGATCCACGCCTACAGCGCGGCGGGCCCAGATATGGCTCAGGCCCTCGCCACGCAATATGCGCGCCTGGGGCGCCCAGACCTGGCCTGGGCCGCAGGCCGCCTGCATGGAAAATCCGGATGCGACGTGGTCGCGCAGGAGGGGATATCCACCGACCCGTTGGATCTGTTGTCACGCCTGGCACAGGACCGCCGCGTGGTGATGATCAACGAGAACCATTTCGCCCCTACCTCCCGCGCCTTCTGGCTGGCGGTCCTGCCCCGCCTGCGCCAGATGGGCTTCACCCATGTGGCGCTGGAGGCCCTGTCGCCGCGCGGCGATGACTGGACCGATGGGGAGGTGCGTGAATCCATCGCTGGAGGCAAGGGCTTCGCCCCTTACCTCGGCGAACCGACCTTCGCCGCCGTCATCCGCCGGGCGATGGCCCTGGGCTTCACCCTGGTGCCCTATGACGAAGCCTCCCTCGCCGACCAGAATGGCGACAGTGGGCAGCGCATCGCCTCACGGGAACGGGTGGAGGCGGCGCGGCTGGCGGACACCCTGACTCATATGCCCGCGGACGGGAAATTGTTGGTCCTGGCCGGCTGGGGCCATATCGACAAAGGCCTGAGTGGGCCAGCGCAGATCCCCTGGATGGCGGAGGTTTTGAAGCAGCGTACCGGCATCGATCCTCTGACCGTCGACACCACCAGCTGTCAGCGGACGGATGCGCACGGTGCCGCCGCCACGTACGTGGGACCGGACGGTACGCCCCGTGTCATTGACCGTGCCGTGGGCCATGTCGATATGCAGGTCTATATGCCCCTTCCCGGTGGCGATGACCTGATCGCCGCCGGCGTCTCCCGCCATTGGCTGGGCCGGCCCGTGGCGATCCCAGCGGCCTTGCTGCCCAAGGGCGGCGATGGGGTGGTGGAGGCACGCAAGCCCGGCCAGCCCGCCGACACCGCGCCCTATGATCGCCTGTTCCTGCGGCCGGGCGAGGTACTGCCGCTCTACCTGCCGCCAGGCCGCTATGTCCTGACCCTGCGCGGCGAGGGCGGCGGCATCCAGGCCAGCACCTCCCTCACCGTGGCCGCCCCCGCGCACGGCAAAACGCCAGGCACCGAATTGTCACAGGCAACCAACAGGGTAGCGCCGTCGCGGTAGGTTGCCGTCGCCGCCATTCACCGGCATGCTCAGCCCCATCACCAAGGGTGGTGGGCAAGGCCATACCACTTACCCGTAGGGTGCGCGCCGGACGAAAGGCACCCCCCGCGATGCTGCGCAAGACGCTGTTCCTGCTGCTGGCCCTGCTGGCCCTGGTCGCCTGACCTCGGGTCTTACGGACGGCCCAGTTCCCGCGTGAAGAAGCGGGCCATGACGTCGTAGGCGGCCCGCGCCTCCGGCGATTCCGGGTCGGAGAAGAAGGAATGGACCATGCCGTCCCAGATGTGCAGTTCCGTCCGCGCCCCGGCCCGTTCCAGCAGATCCTGGCTGCGCAGCGTGTCGCTCATCATGAAGTCGCGCGTGCCGGTGATCAGCAGGGTGGGCGGGAACTTGGCCAGCACCTCCGGCGACACGCCCGGCAGCACCAGCGGGTCCTGAGCATTGGCGCCCTGGAAATAGGGCAGGTCGATCAGGCGCAGGCCGGGGCCCGGCAGCTGGCCACCGTAGAGGGCCGACCATGCCTGGGAATCGCCGCCACCATCCAGCACACCCGCGCAGAAGATGCCGATGGCGCCCGGCCGGGGCAGGCCGTGGGTCTGGAACCAGGCCACCGCCTCCGCCGTCAGGATGCCGCCGGCGGAACAGCCGTAGATACCGATGTTCTGCGGCTTGTAGGTCTTCAGCAATTCCTTGTAGACGGCGGCCACATCCTCGCTGGCGGCGGGGAAGCGGTGCTCCGGCCCTTGGCGGTAATCCACCGTCACCACCTTGGTCCGGGACAGGGCCGCCACCGGCACCGCCTCCACCAGCCCGCCGGCCCCCGCCCCCCAGAGGAAGGCGCCGCCGTGCAGGTTGATCAGCACCCGGTCCGCCACCTGGGGACCCTTGGCCGGCGTCACCACCTGGGTGGGCACGCCGCCCATGGTCTGGTCGGTCACGGTGACAGGATAGAGCGCCCGCAGCCGGTTGGCGCGGTCCGTGTTCATGCGGTCGTAGAAGGCGCGGCTGGCCGGCACGTCCGTGATGGGCGGGGCGTGCACGTCGGCATAATGCTTGAACCAGTCCCGCGCCTCCGGCGAAGCGTAGGAGGAGAAGGGCAGGACCAGGCTGCCCGGCGCCAGCGGCAGGGTGACGCTGCCATCCGCGCCCACGGCTGAGGGCGGCGCATCGGTCTTCTGGTCGGCCGCCTGGGCCACCCCGGTGAACATCAGCGCCGTCGCCATAAGGCCGGCGCATGCGATGGCATGGATGGATGTCGTCCTGGTCATGTTCCCTCCCTGGGCTTTGTTTTGCCCCAGGATACGGGAAATGACATCGATACCATAGCGCTTACTTGGCGCCGCCTTAGAACAGCCCGTGCAGGGGAATGACGGTCAGCGGATCGCCGGGCCGCAGGCTGTTGCGAACCTCCTCCACCTCCGCCACGGCGTCGGCCACGGCCAGGGAGGACAGGGCGGCACTGCCACCGGCGCCGGCGAGATGGGCCACGGTGTCGGCGCCTTCCTGCCGCAGGACCACGCGCAGGTATTCACGCTTGCCCGGGGCGCGGCCGTGGGTAAAGCCACAGCGCACGGTGACGCGGGGCGGGTCGGCGATGGTTTCGCCCGACAGGCGCTGCACCAACGGCCGGCCCAACGCCAGAAAGGCGGCGAAGGCGGCGAACGGGTTGCCGGGCAGGCCCAGGAAGGGCGTGTTCCCGACATGCCCCCCCTTGATATGGCCGAACGCCAGCGGCTTGCCCGGCTTGAGGGCCAGGCGCCAGAAGTCGATGCCGCCCAGGGCCGCCACCGCCGTCTTCACATGATCCTCCTCCCCGGCGGAGACGCCGCCGCTGCTGAGGATCAGGTCAGCCCTGAGGCTGGACAGGGTGGCCGTCAGGGCGGCGGGATCGTCACCAACGATGCCGGCCGGCACCACGCGGCAGCCCAGGCGGCGCAGCAGGGCGGTCAGCAGGGGGCCGTTGGCGTCATGGACGGCGCCGGGGGGCAAGGGCGCGCCGGCCGGCCGCACCTCATTCCCGGTGGACAGCAAGGCCACGGTCAGGGGCGCCCGCACCACCAGGGTCCGCTCGCCCAAGGCGGCGGCCAGCGCCACCGCCGCCGGGGATAGGCGGCGCCCCGCCGGCAGCGCCACCGCGCCCACCGCGATATCCTCCCCCACCGCGCGGCAATGGCGGCCGGGGGCAAGGCTGGGCGGGGCCAGCAGCACGTCGCCGTCCAGCTCCGCATCCTCCTGCATCAGCACGGTGTCGGCGCCATCGGGCAGCGGTGCGCCGGTGAAGATGCGCACGGCGGTGCCGGGCACCAGGGGATGGGGCGCGTTCCCCGCCGCCACCCGGCCCGACAGGGGCAGGCGCACCGGGTCCGCCGCCCCGGCGACATCGCGGTGGTCCAGGGCGTAGCCGTCCATGGCGGCCTGGGCGAAGGGCGGCAAACTCAACGCCGCCACCACATTCTGGGCCAGGACGCGGCCGTCGGCCGCGTCCAACGTCACGCTCTCGATGCCTGAGACGGGGGCGACCGCGCGCAGCAGGCGCTCCCGCGCCTGGTCGACGCTGAGCAAGGTATCGGGGTAGCAGTCGGCGGCGCCTGGCATGGGACTCAGCCGCCTTTCAGTCAGCGCGGGGCGGCAGGCCGTCATGGGACAAGCCGACATGGGACAAGCCGACATGGGCCAGGATGAAGGTGGCGATGTCCGCCACCGCGTCCAGGGGGAAACGCCGCAGGCCGGCCGGCACCTCCACCGGCAGCGGATCGTCCGCCGCCAGCGCCACGACGCTGGGGTCGCCGGGGAACAGTGGCGCCTTGCCGTTTTCCGCCCGCCAGATCTCCAGCTTGGGAATGGGGTCGTGCTTGAAACCTTCCACCAGCACCAGATCCACGGGCGACAGCTTGGCCACCAGGTCGGCCAGCGTCGGCTCGGCAGCGCCGCGCAGCTCATGCATCAGGGCCCAGCGCCGGGACGAGGCCACCAGCACCTCGGTGGCGCCGGCGGTGCGGTGGCGGTGGCTGTCCTTGCCTGGCTGGTCCACGTCGAAATCATGGTGGGCGTGCTTCAGGGTGGAGACGCCGTAGCCCCGCCCCGTCAGTTCCGGGATCAGCCGGACCATCAAGGTGGTCTTGCCCGAACCGCTCCACCCCGCAAGGCCGAACAGCTTCATCTGGCGATCCTCTCCCTTTCACACGCGTCGGCATTTGATCCTGACTGGTCAAATGCCCCCTCAGGGCCGGCGGTCGCCGGCCTTTGGGGCCGCCTTGGCTTACTGCGGCGGCTCCCGCAAGTCACGCACATAGGCCAGCACCTCGCCATCGCGCTCGATGCGCACAATGTCCTGGCCCGCCGGGATTTCCTTGCAGGCCCAGCGGGTGAAGGCAAGGTAGAAATCGACCGGGCCGGTATTGCGGCGCGTCGGCTTCCAGGCCGGCGGCAGGTAGTGGAACACCGACGTGGGCGGGCCGCAAACGCGGATGCGGTAGGGCTGGGTCAAGGCCTGCGGACCTTCCAGCTTCACCATGGTGTCGGTCAGGCGCTTGGCCGCCTCGGACAGGGAACTGCCCCAGTAGTCCAGCTCGAACTTCGGCCCGGCGCCGCGCACGCCGCCCACGAAACGGTTGAACCAGATCGTCTCATAGGGGTGCAGGTGGGCCATGAACCCGACCTGCACGGCGGCGCAGGCCACCAGCAGCGCGGCCATGAAGGGGTTCAGCCAGAAATTGCGCGGCCAGCGCAGGGGCAGGCGCGTCAGCAGGCCGTTCAGGCCCAGGCCGGCGGCCGTGGCCAGGGGCGGCATCAGGAACAGCATGTGGCGGATGCCGTCGTACAGCACGGCGTCCGTCGCCACCACGGCGGCCGGGGGCAGCAGCACCGCGGTGGTCAGCGCCACGCCGTCCAGGCGCACGCCCGCCGGGAAAGGCCGGCGCAGGGCGGCCACGGCGCCGAAGGCCGCGATCGCAGCCAGGCCCAGCAGTTCCACCTCCGGCAACTTCACGCCGAAGCCCACGGGCAGGTACCACCAAGGCAGGTTGGTGGTGCGCACCTGCACGCCGGCGAAGGTGAAGGTGAAATCCATGGGGAACTTGGAGAACTCGGCCAGCGCCTCCATGGGATGGCGCAGCGGGTTCACCTGGGCCCACGGCCAGGCAGCCACCATGACGATATAGGCGATGGGCACGGCGATCCACATCCGGCGCACCAGGCGCCAGGCCGTGGCGCCCGTCTGCCGCGCGTCGTCACCGGCGAGCACGCCCTTGGCCAGGTGGGCCAGCAGCGTCAGCATGATGGGACCGGCCAGCAGCACGCCGCCCACGCGGATGCCCAGCGCCATGCCGAAGCACAGGCCCAGCATGGCGACGGAGCCCAGGGACGGTCCCTTGGCGTCGGTGTCCAGGCCACGCCCCACCCGCACCAGCCAGGACAGGGTCCAGGCGGCAGCCACGGCGAAGGGCACGTCCTTGGGGTTGGCGAAGGAATGGCCCCACCAATCCGGGATCAGCAGCAGGCACAGGCCGGCGATCAGCCCGGCGCGCGATCCCGTCTCCTCACCCGCCATATCCCGGGCGATCCGGCGTACCGCCAGCACGCCCAACAGGCCGGTCAGCCCGCCCACCAGGCGGCGGGTGGCGTAGACGTCCAGCGGCAGAAGGTTTTCGAACAGCGCCTCGACCGTATCGAACAGGGCGCCATAGAGGTACAGGTTCTGGAATTCCAGGACCGCGCGGTCCTTGCCCAGAGAGGAATACCATTCCAGCGCCCGCTGGCCGTATTCCACGTGCAGCGGCTCGTCAAACGTGATGCCGAAGTCGGGGAAGGTGCAGGACACCACCGCGACCGCCACCGCCATGACCAGCCAGAAGGCAATGTCCCATGGCGACAACCGGCGCCACAAGGGCGAGCCCAGGCGCGCGCCGGCCGGCACCATGCGTCCGGCGCCGATGGTTCCCACGCCGATGCTCCGAGCACCGATAGACGGCGCTGCAGGGGCGGTGTGCGGGCGGGCGGGGGCCGACGCGTCAGGGGAACGGAGGAGGGACATGGGGGTCAGGGATGCCCCCCGGCACCGCCGGCGATCACCGCGGCGGGGGCCGACGCGTCATCGAAGCCCACCTTCTCGTTCACCAGGTACATCGGGCGGCCCTTCACTTCGGTGAAGACGCGGCCAAGATAGTCGCCCAGGACGCCTAGGCCGATGAGCTGCACGCCTCCCAGGAACAGGACCGCCACCATGAGCGAGGCGTAGCCGGGCGTGTCACGGCCGAACATGATGGTCTTGGTGATGATGACCAAGCCATAGAAGAAGGAAGGCACCGACAGGGCGATGCCCAGCCAGGACCAGACACGCAGGGGCACGTTGCTGAAGGAGGCGACGCCGTCCAGGCCGAAGCGCAACAGGCGCCAGAAGTTGAAGGAGGTGGCGCCGGCATGGCGCTGCGCCACCTCGAACGGCACGGCGACCTGGCGGAAACCCACCCAGCTGAACAGGCCCTTCATGAAGCGGTTGCGCTCGGGCATGGCGTTCAGCGCATCGACCACGCTGCGGTCCAGCAGGCGGAAGTCGCCGGCGCCGCGCGGCAGCGTCACCTCGGACAGGTTGTCCAGCAGGCGGTAATAGATCTTGGTCAGGAAGCGGCGCAGCCACGGGTCGGTCAGCCGGCTGGCGCGCACGCCATAGACCATCTGCATGCCCTGGCGCCACTGCTCCACGAAGATGGCGATGGTTTCGGGGGGGTGCTGCAGGTCGCCGTCCATCAGCACGACGGCGTCGCCGATGGCGTGGCACAGGCCGGCGGACATCGCCGCCTCCTTCCCGAAGTTGCGCGACAGGCGCAGCAGCTTGATCCGGGGTTCACGCGCCTGATGGTCCCTGAGGGCGGCGAAGGTGCCGTCGCGCGAGCCGTCATCCACGCAAATGATCTCAAACGGCAGGCCGATACCCTCCAGCACCGGCACCAGGCGCTGGAACAGGGCGGCCAGGTTGCCTTCCTCATTATGCATGGGAATGACGATGGACAGGCGCTTGGCCGCAGGTGCCGCCGCCTGCTGCGCTTTGGAACCGGACGCGGCCGAGAGGGAGGTCAACATGGGAGCGGTATCTGACTCGAGTTCTGACAACGTGATCATGCAGCGGCGTCCGCCTCACGAAACTCTATCGCATCATCCGCGGCGATGCGGAAGGGTTCCGGACGCAAACGGCGCCAAACGGCACCCCAAATAGCCAAGCCGCGGGCGCCCAAGGCGTTCCCCGCGTCACCAACCCTATCCCAGGAAGGTTAACGCCCCGTCTACAGTCAAGCGGGGCGCCCCTCGTAAGGCGGCGGAGTCGGAATCGGCGGGAGCGGCAGGGTGCCAGCGGGGCACGGGCAAAGGGCTTATGGCACGCCCGCAGGGCAAAAATGTGACGGCGCCCGGAAATCGTTATGCCCGGCATCCTTGTCAGGATGCGGTCAGCTTGGCGTGGCACTGTCCCCTTGTCGCCAGCCGATGGAGACGGCGACAGCCGCGGGCGGGAGCCCCAACCCCCCGCCCGCGGCGCCGTCTCCTTGGCTGGTGGCACCGGCGCCCGCTCGTCCTAGACCGCGAGCGACTTCCCGTCCCTTCTGCCCCAACCGAGAGGGCGGGAACGGCGCCGGCAAGTACCCGGGCTGGGGTTCTAGACCACCCTGCCCGGCGGACGTTCCCCGTACCTGCGGAGATCGGGCCGGCGTCCTGGCCTGTCCGGTCGCGTAGTGGATCTACCTCAAGCCAAGGCGGTCTGCTGCCGTCCTGTCTTGAATTCCTTCCAAGCCTACTGGGTCGGTGGTGTCATGCCACCGACCTTTTCTCTTTTGTGCGCCCGGCGCGGCTGGCGACAGTCCTTATACGCCGGCCCCGCGCCAACCCGTCGTCGCTTGAGTCAGCTGGTTTCGACGATGAAACCCAGGCGCTGGAAGGTGGCGGCCAGATGCGGCGACAGGGGGGCCGTGGCTTCCAGCGGCGGCTCGGACGGGGCCCACCACGGCAGGGCCACCCAGCGGGCGTGCAGGTGCAGCGGAATGGCCGGCGCCGGGTCGCGGCCCCCCTCCACCCGCCAGTCTCGGCCGTAGATGGGGTCACCCAGCATGGGCCAGCCCATGGCCTCGCAATGCACCCGCAGCTGGTGCATGCGCCCGGTGCGCGGCGTCAGCTCCAGCCATGACAGGACCTGCCCGTCCGAATCGATGCCGGTGGCCATGAGCCGCCATTCGGTCAGGGCGTGCTTGCCCTCCTCATGATCCACCATCATGCGGGAACATCCCGGCACCGGACGCTTGATCAGCGGCAGATCGATGCGGCCCTCCGCCGTCTCCGGCCGGCCCTTGACCACCGCCCAGTAGCGCTTGCCCACGCGGCCCGCCAGGAACAGCTTTCCCAGGCGGGTGGACGCCACCTCGTTCAGGCCCAGCACCAGGCAGCCGGTGGTGTCCTTGTCCAGGCGGTGGGCCAGGCGCGGCGCCGGCGCGCCCTCGGCCACCAGCCAGGGCAGGTAGCGTTCCAGATGGTCGGTGGACTTGGTGCCGTAATGCACCGGCAGGCCGTAAGGCTTGTCCACGATCAGAACGTCGGCGTCCTGGTACAGGACGCGGGCGCGCATCTCGTCAGGCGTATAGGCGGGCGGCGCCAGGGGGAGCATGATGGCCATGGGCAGACGGCGTGCCCCAGGAAGGCACCCTCGACAAGTCAAAAAGGACGGGGTGTTCCTATCGCTTTAGGCCCGTCGCCGCATGAAAAAAACTTAATCCTGCTGCCACGGGCTGGAAAGTCTGTCCCGACCATGATCATCCTCGTTGCGGCGGGCGATGATCGCCCCATGTTAGTTGGGCCGCCGTGTTAAGACGGTAACAAAGGAAAGCAGTCGAGGAACCATCATGACCCCGAAGGACCGCGAAGATTTGACAGCCCTGCTGGCGCGTGTGTCCCGACTGGACGGCATGCCCCGCGACCCTGAATCGGACCGACTGGTGGGTGAGGCGCTGTCGCGCCAGCCCGCCCTGCCCTACATCATGGCCCAGGCCCTGCTGGCCCAGCAGGAGGCGCTGGTGGATGCGCAGCGCCGGCTGGCCGACCTGCAGCAGAACGCCGCCAGCCGGCCGCAGGGCGGGCCCCCGCCCTTCACCGGCCAATCCAGCGGCCAGTCGTTCAACCAAGCTCCGGGGCAGCCTTCCGGCCCCTGGGGCCAGTCTTCCTACCCGGCGCAGCAGCAGCCCCAGCCGCCCTACGGCCAAGCCTACGCCGCGCCGCAGCCGGCATACGGCCAGCCCACCTACGGCGCGCCTCCGGCCTATGCCCAGCCCCGCAGCTTCATGCGCGGCATGTTCGAGACCATGGCCGGCGTCGCCGGCGGCGTGCTGGCGGCCGACGCGGTGGAATCCCTGTTCCGGGGCGGCCATGGCGGCGGCTTCGGCGGTGGTTCCCCCTGGGGCGCCGGTTATGGCGGCGACCGGGTGGAGGAGACGGTGATCAACAACACCACCGTCAACGAGACCATCGTGAACGAGAATGGCGTGAACGAGAATGGCGACCGGTATGACAGCGGCCACCAGGACGCCAACTACCGCGACCACGCCTATCGCGACGACAACAGCGGATACCAGGACGCCAGCTACGACAGCGCCGACGACGGCGGTTTCGACGATGGCTCCATCGATACCTGAGCCCCTGATATCTCAGCACCGGCGGCCGGTCCGCAATCCGGCCGCAATTCCCTGACCTCATCCTGCGGAACCCGGCCCGCGCCGGGCAGGTTCCGGATGCTCTAAAGACCAAGAAATACCATTCGTGAAAGCGAGCTTGAGACCATGACCTCCCTGCCCACCGTTCGCACCGCCAAGAAGCGCTTTCCCCGTCTGGCCGTCACCGCGCTGGCCATCGGTCTGATGACCGGCACCGCCCTGGTGGCGCCGCCGGCCGCCACCACCGCCCACGCCGCCAGCCCGGCGTCGCTGCCCAGCTTCGCCGACCTGGTGGAGAAGGTGACGCCGGCGGTGGTGACCATCACCGCCGCGCACAAGGTGACGACGCCGCAGGTGCCGCAGGAACTGCAGGAGATGATGCGCCACTTCGGCCTGCCGGACGAGGCGCTGCCCGGCGGCCGCGGCGGCGGTGGCCGCCCCCGCATCGAATCCGCCCTGGGCTCGGGCTTCGTCATTGACCCCTCCGGCTACATCGTCACCAACCGCCACGTCATCGAGGGCGCCGACGAGGTGAAGGTGCACTTCCAGGACCAGACCGACGACGTGCCGGCCAAGATCGTGGGCCAGGACGAGCGGTCGGACCTGGCGCTGCTGAAGGTCGAGCCCAAGAAGCCGCTGCAGGCCCTGGCCTTCGGCGACAGCGACAAGATGCGCCCGGGTGACTGGGTGATCGCCGTGGGCAACCCCTTCGGCCTGGGCGGCACCGTCACCGCCGGCATCGTCTCGGCCCGCGGCCGTGACATCGACGCCGCCAACCTGAACGACTTCCTGCAGATCGACGCCTCGATCAACAAGGGCAATTCCGGCGGCCCGACCTTCAACGCCAATGGCGAGGTCATCGGCATCAACACCGCCATCTTCTCGCCCACCGGCGGCTCGGTCGGCATCGGCTTCGCCATTCCGTCCAACGTGGCCAAGCCGGTGATCGAGAAGCTGAAGACCACCGGCCATGTGCAGCGCGGCTACCTGGGCGTGACCCTGCAGGCCGTAACGCCGGAGATCGCCGACAGCCTGGGCCTGAAGGAGCCGAAGGGCGCCATCATCAACGCCGTCTCGCCCAAGAGCCCGGCGGAGAAGGGCGGCCTGAAGCAGGGCGACGTGGTGCAGAGCATCAACGGCAAGTCCATCGACAACCAGCGCGACCTGGCCCGCAACGTGGCCGGCATCGACCCGGGCAAGACCGTGGACCTGGGCGTGCTGCGCGGCGGCAAGGCCATCACCGTCTCCGTGAAGCTGGGCGAGGCGCCCAACAGCGGCGACAAGGACAACGGCCCCGGCGGCTCCACCTCGCCGGACGGCAAGGGTGACAACGCCTCCGTGGCCGGCCTGAAGCTGGGCAAGCTGGACGACCGCACGCGGGAGCGCATGGGCCTGGACAACGACGCCCAGGGCGTCGTCATCGTCGACCCCGGCAAGGACGAGTTGGGCCTGCGCCCCGGCGACATCATCGCCAGCGTGAACAATGAGAGCGTGAAGGCACCGGCGGACGTGAACAGCCAGGTGGAAAAGGCCAAGAAGGACGGCCGCAAGTCCGTCCTGCTGCTGGTCCGCCGCGGTGACCAGCAGATGTTCCTGCCCCTGCCCGTGACGCCCAAGGGCTGATGCCTCTCCGGGATAGTGAATCCCAGCGATTGAAGACTTGACGGGGCCGGGCGGAACTCCACCGCCCGGCCCTTTGTCTGGTGTCCCCCAACCCAGGTTGCCCCCATGAAGATCCTAGTCATCGAGGACGACGCCCAGGCCGCCGCCTACATGCTGAAAGGCCTGAAGGAGGCGGGACACGCCGTGGACCATGCGCCCGACGGCACCCAGGGGCTGTACCTGGCGGGGGCGGAGCATTACGACGCCCTGGTGGTGGACCGCATGCTGCCCGGCCGCGACGGCCTGTCCCTGGTCAGCCTGTTGCGCGCCGCCGGCAACGATACGCCCGTGCTGGTGCTGAGCGCCCTGGGCAGCGTGGAGGACAGGGTGACCGGCCTGCGCGCCGGGGGTGACGACTACCTGACCAAGCCCTACGCCTTTTCCGAACTGCTGGCCCGGCTGGAAAGCCTGGGACGCCGACGGGCGGCGCCGCAGGCCCAGGCCACCAAGCTGGTGGTGAGCGATCTGGAGATGGATTTGCTGGCCCGCACGGTGAAGCGGGGCGGCAAGGTCATCGACCTGCTGCCGCGTGAATTCCAGCTGCTGGAATGCCTGATGCGCAACGCCGGCAGCGTGGTGACCCGCACCATGCTGCTGGAGCAGGTGTGGGACTATCACTTCGACCCGCAGACCAACGTCATCGACGTGCACATCGCGCGCCTGCGCCAGAAGGTGGACAAGGGCTTCGACCAGCCCCTGATCCAGACCGTGCGGGGGGCCGGGTATTGCTTACGTCCCTGAAGCGCCCGGCCGCGGAGGCGGCGGGCGCCGACCTGCCGTCCGACCGGCACCGCCATCTGGGCCGGCTGCTGCGCACCACCACCTTCCGTTTCGCCCTGATTTATCTCGGGCTGTTCATCGGCTCCGTCCTGCTGGTGCTGTGGCTGATCTACTGGTCCACGGCGGGATTCCTGGCGGGCCAGGCCGACACCGGCATCCGCGAGGACATGCAGGCCCTGGCCGACCGCTACCGCACCGGCGGCATGGCCAGCCTGGCGGAGGCGGTGAACGAGCGTGGCATGGGCAACGCCTCCTCCATCTACATCCTGTCGGCGGGCTCTGGCGCCACCCTGGCCGGCAACCAGTTCTGGCCCAAGGGCGTGGATGAGGCCGGCTGGGCCAACCTGCCGGTGAAGGATCCCAGCACCGGCCAGGTGCGGCCCGGCGACGTGCGCGCCCTGATCGCGGTCCTGCCCGGCGGCTATCGCGTGCTGGTGGGCCGCGACCTGGGCGAGGTGCGGGTACTGCGCGAGCGGCTGGAGCGCGTCATTGGCTGGAGCATGGGCCTGGCCCTGGTGCTGGGCCTGGTGGGCGGCCTGGCCATGAGCCGTGTCTGGCTGCGACGCCTGGACGGCGTGACCCGCACGGCGGAAGCCATCCGCGAGGGCATGCTGGTCAGCCGCGTGCCCCTGACGGGCAGCGGTGACGAGTTCGACCAGCTGGCCCACACGCTGAACGCCATGCTGGACCGCATCGAGGCGCTGGTGGCCGGCATCCGCCATGTCAGCCAAGGCATCGCCCACGACCTGCGCACCCCCCTCACCCGCCTGCGCACGCGCCTGGAACTGGCCCTGATGCACGACACGGTGGAGAACCCGCGCGAGGTGCTGGAGGCCGCGATCGAGGAGGTGGACCACCTGCTGGCCACCTTCCGCGCCCTGCTGGCCATCGCCGAGGTGGAGTCGGGCGGCAGCCTGCCCATCGCCCCCGTGCCGCTGGACGCCCTGGCGCTCAGCACCGGTGAACTGTACGACGCGGTGGCGGAGGACCAGGGCATCACCTTCACCATGGCGGTGGAAGCGACCGGCCCGGCCGCCACGGTCCAGGGCAACCGCCAGCTGCTGGGCCAGGCCCTGGCCAACCTGCTGGACAACGCCCTGAAGTACACGCCCGAGGGCGGCCACGTCAGCCTGACCGTCGCCGCCGACGGCCCATCCCGCGTGAAGGTAACCGTGGCCGACAACGGCCCCGGCATCCCGGCGGAGGACCGCGAGCGGGTGCGCGAGCGCTTCTTCCGCCTGGACCGCGACCAGGCCCGCCCCGGCAGCGGCCTGGGCCTCAGCCTGGTGGATGCGGTGGCCCAGCGCCACGGCGGCACCCTGGTGCTGGAGGATAACGGCCCGGGGCTGAAGGCTCAATTGCTGCTGCCGGTGGGATGAGGCGTCCCACCCGGGAAGCCAGCAGCCTTACGTGAGCTGCAGGGTGGCCAGGGCGTTGGTCATCGTCAGGGTGACGGTCCCCCCGCTGAGGGTCACCCCCTGGTCCGGCCCTGGCCATGGCCCCTCCGCCGCCGTGACCGCCACCGCCTGCGACGGCGCCAGGCCGGCACCCAGCGTGACGGCCACGTCCTGCGCCTTATTGGCCGGGGAGTAGAGCCGCAGCACGACACTGTCTGAATTGGCGGCGAAGCTGCCGGGTTTGGCGGCGGTCAGGATGGCGGCGCCGGTGGTGACGGCGGCGATGCTGTCCTGCTGGGGCAGGCCGTTGGTGACGCCTGCCTGGGTGGGCAGCAAGACGCCTTGCAGCGGGGTGTTGTAGGATAGCGCCTCCTGCAAGGGCGCGCCGCTGTCCGGCGTACCCAGCCCCCCGGGTACACGCAGGGCGTACGCCAGGGTATGGGGTCCGGTATCCGTCCCGCTGGCGCCGTGGCCGCCGCTGGTGGGCGTGTTGCGCATCAGGCAGCCGATCAGCGCGCCATCCGCGTCATAGGCCCAGGCCGGAACGCCACCGTGATAGAGGGCCGCCAGGGTGGCGCCGTCCTGGTCCTGGGGCAGCACGAAGTTATGGGTGGCCTGGAAGGTGGGTGGCCCCCAGAAGGGCTGGCCGTCACCGGCGCGCAGGGGCTGCTGCGTGGTCCAGTGATAGGGCGTGCCGTGCACCAGGCCGGTCACCGCCGACGACAACGGGAAGCGGGCCATGACGGAATAGCCGGACGGCGCCTGGCCCGTGGTCACCATGCGCAGGAACGGCTCCCCCGCCACCAGCTCATAGTCGCGGGTGTAGCGGACCGTCGTCCCATTCACCGCGTACGCCACGACGGTGCGCAGCCTGACCCGCACGGGCCCCGTCTCCAGCACCACGGCACCCAAGCAGGCGCCGGTGGTGGTGGCGGTGACGCCCGTATCGGGGTGGAAGGAGTAGGACCCGTCGACATATTCGTTGCCGAACTGGTAGAGCCCGCCCTGGTCGACATAGAAGGTCATGTCGTTGCCGGTGCCCGAGAGGATGTCGGTGCTGGTCGACTGGTCGACCAGCGATTCGACACCCCAGTTGGCGGCGGGCGAGATGGTGGCGATCAGATAATCGTTCTGCAGCACGTAACCGCCGCCGCCGGTGGCCGGGGTGATGCTGACGGGGGGCGAGCCCTTCGTCCCAGCCCCGCTGGAGACGCCGGCGGACAGGCTGCCGCTGGCGTCATAGCCCAGGCTGTCGACCGTGGCGATGAACAGCATCTCCCCCTCCGAGGAAATCTGGGCCGCGCTCTGCTTGCCATCAAAGGTGACCTGGTCCAGGCCGGGCACGGCCACATCGGATATGGCGACCAGGCCCGTGCGGGCGAAACCCAGGGAATTGGCCACCAGCACGGGATATTTATCCTCGCTGGGCGCCGTCATGGAGGCCAGGGCGTTCAGGGCCGTGGCACGCAGACCGGCGGCCGTGCCCGCCACGCCGCGCAGCAGGGGCAACTGCTCGGTGGCGTAAACGGCATCGTTGGCGGTGCCGCAGACGTAATCATGATGCGTGCTGGGCAGGAAGGCCATCCAGGCCGCCGCCAGATCATCCCAGAAACCGGTGGGCAGGGCATTGTTGTAGGTGGTGTCGTTGGGCCGGGTCAGCAGCCCGAACACCTCGGCGGCCACCAGCGCGCGCAGCGCCCGGTTGTGCAGCGTCTTCAGTGCCATGCGGCTGGCGTAATAGCCGGTCCAGTACGGTGTGCCGTTGTAGGGCGCCAGCAGGGGCAGGGGATAGTCGGCCTGGTTCTGCTGCAACTGGGTGATGAAGGTGTCGAAGGTCCCCAGCGTCACCTGCGTGTTGGTCGCCTGGGCGCCACCGCCGAACACCTTGTTGTCGTTCCACTGGGTGACGGCCGCCTGCAGCCCCGTCAGCGGCATGCTGAAATCATTGTCGATGGGGATGTAGAGATAAGGGGTGGCCGCGGCGCCGTACTGGACCGGGTCGCTGTCCTGGGTCGGCAGGTAGGCGTTGGTGAACAGCGAGATTTGGGTGGCCTCAGCGGGACTGCCCAATTGGTTGCCGAAGGCGTAACTGTCGGGCATCCAATGCGTGATGGCGGCCGACCCGTCAGAAGCCTGCCAGGTGAAGTCGAAATGGGTGGCCGGCCAGTCCTGGCCAGCGGGCGACTGGGTCGGATCGGGCACTAGGCAGCTGCTGTTGCTTCCCGGCAGGCGGGAGAAGCCGATACCGGTGAAGCCCAGCGCCTGGGTCAGCACGGGCAGCTCCGGATCCTGGCCGAAATCGTCCGGAATCCAGCAGTGCGGCTTCGGCGTGATGAAGGGCAGCGCCTGTGACAACCACACATGGCCCACGAGGTAGTTGCGCAGAAAGGCTTCGCCCGCGCAGACCAGGCAATCCGGCGAGGTGATGCCGCCGCCCAGTACCTGGAAGGTGTCGCCGTTCTCCAGCACCTGCTGCAGCGCGCTGACCTGGTCGGGCGAAACGTCGATGTAGCGCTTGAAATACCCCATCTCGCAGATGGTGTAATAATAGGTGATGCCATCGACGGTGGGGGCGGACACATTCGTGATGGCCTGGTCCAGGATGGCTTTCACCCCCTGGCCATACTTGTAGTACCAGAAGTTCTGCTCGAAGGTGTAAAGCCAGTCCCAGTCCAGGTGGGCGGACTGGTCGAGATACAGGGTGTAGGGCGAAATCGACATGGGGGCCTCCACCGCCAAAACGGCGCCCTCTCCGGGGCGTCTGATCCCGATCAGCAGACCACAACCCAGAGTCGATATTCTGTTAAATTATTGCAGCTCTACCTTCAGGGTATCCAGCGTCGCCGCACCGAACCGCCTCCTGCCCGGCCGGTGTACCCAATAAACGCTACCCCGTTCCCGGACCGAAATCATGAGCGACGCCGACCGCATCATCGACCTGTACCGGCGCCACGGCCTGGCGTGGGAGGCCGACCGCCAGGCCGCCCAGCGCCGCCGCCCGAACATGGAAGGCCCCTGGCTGGACCGCTTCCTGGCCCTGGCGCCGCCGGGACCGATATTGGACCTGGGGTGCGGCGGCGGCGACCCCATGGCCAGCTACCTGGTGGCACGGGGCCGCGCCGTCACCGGCGTGGACAGCGCCCCCGCGCTGCTGGACCTCGCCATCAGCCGCATGCCGGACCAGGACTGGCGGCTGGCCGACATGCGCGGGCTGGATCTGGGCAAGCGTTACGCCGGCATCCTGGCCTGGAACAGCTTCTTCCATCTGGATTTCGATGATCAGCGCGCCCTGTTCGCCGTGTTCCAACGCCACGCCCTGCCCGGCGCGGCCCTGATGTTCACCAGCGGCCCCCGCCACGGCGTGGCCATGGGGCACTACGCCGGGGAGCCGCTGTACCACGCCAGCCTGGACCCGACCGAATACCGCGTCCTGCTGGACACACACGGCTTCGACGTCGTGGAGTTTCGCGCCGAGGACCCGGATTGCGGCCGCCACACCGTGTGGCTGGCGCGGGGAAGGTAACGCCGCCCCCTCACCCTTCCGCATGCCGCTTGGCGAACCGGGCGCTGACCGGCACGGCGACCAGGCCGCAGAACGCCGCCGCCGACAGCCATAGGCCCGGCATGGCGGCGTTGCCGCCGTGCTTCACCAGGTAAGTGCTGACGAAGGGGGTGAAGCCGCCGGCGGCCGTGGCCAGGCTGTAGGCGAGCGAAAAGCCCGCCGTGCGCACGGCGGTGGGCACGATCTCGGTCAGGTAGACGACCATGGCGCCGTTGTAGCAGGCGTAGAGGAAGGACAGCCACAGCTCCACGCCCAGCAGGCGGCCGAAGCTGGGCGCGTCGGCCAGCCAGCTCAGCGCCGGATAGGCGGTGGCCAGCGCCAGCACGGTGCAGGCCACCAGGATGGGCCGGCGGCCGATACGGTCGGACAGCGCGCCCGACAGGGGCAGCCAAGCCAAGTTGCTGGCGCCCACGGCCAGGGTGACCAGCAGGGCGTCCATGTCACTGAGGTGCAGGGCATCGCGGCCGAAGGTGGGGGTGTAGGCGGTGATGAAATAGAAGGACACGGTGGTCATCAGCACCAGGCCCACGCCGGTCAGCACCACCCCCCAGTTGGCCGCCAGCGAGGCCAGGATTTCACCCACCGTGGGCCGGTGCTTGCGCGCCAGGAAAACCTCCGTCTCGGTCAGGGACCGGCGGATTTGGAACAGGAAGGGCACGATCAGGCAGCCCACCACCAGCGGAATGCGCCAGCCCCAGGCCTGCATGGTGTCCGGCGGCAGATAGAAGGTCAGCGCCACGCCGATCAGCGCCGCCACCATGACCGCCACCTGCTGGCTGGCCGACTGCCAACTGACGTAGAAGCCCTTGCGGCCCGGCGTCGCGATCTCCGACAGGTAGACGGAGACGCCGCCCAGCTCCACCCCCGCCGAAAGGCCTTGCACCAGGCGGCCCAGCAGCACCAGCAGGGGTGACAACAGGCCGATGGTGGCGTAACCCGGCATGAGCGCGATGGTGATGGTACCCACCGACATCAGGCCCAGGGTCAGCAGCAGGCCGTCGCGCCGCCCCTTGCGGTCGATATAGGCGCCCAGCGCCAGGGCGCCGATGGGCCGCATCAGGAAACCGGCGCCGAAGGTGGCGAAGGTCAGCAGCAGGCCGGCGGTGTCGCTGCCCTTGGGGAAATAGGCGCGGCTGATGGCGCCGGCGAAATAGCCGAACACCATGAAGTCGTACATTTCCAGGAAGTTGCCGCTGGCGACCCGCACCACCGTCATCACTTGGGACCACCGGTCCCGGCCCGCACCCGCCGGCGTCACGCCCATTTCACACCACCAACCATTTCCTCGCCACCCCACCCTGCCACGCGAGACCCGGCCCCGCCAGAGTGCGCGTGTCGCGGCGGGCACGCGTCCGTTTCCGCACACTGTCCGCGCGCGGACAGCGACCTTCGTCCGGGGGTATAGGAAAAACAAGAGCTTATTGATGGCCCTGTTATTGCTTATTTCGATGCAAAACAGCCAACCGGCACAACCGGATGGCCAAAGAATGCGAAAGGGGTGGTTGGTGGGGAATTATCTGACGGTCGCCCTGCGGGTCATGGCCCGGCACAAGCTGTACACCGTATTGAATTTGCTGGGCCTGGGCATAGGCTTGGCGGCGGCCATCCTGATCCTGGTGTTCGTGCGGCACGAAACATCCTTCGACGCCTTTTTCCCGTCCGCCGACCGCCTCTACCAGATCGACACCGAGGTCCACGACCTGGGCCAAGAGCCCCGCCGCATCGCCAGAACCGGACGGGCCATTGGCCCTGCCTTCGCCGAGGGCCGGCCGGAGGTGGAAGCGGTCACCCGCGCCAGCAGCGGACGGATGGTGGTGCGCCAGGGTGACCAACGGTTCGGGGATGTCGTCACCGTCGTCGACGGCAATTTCCTGGCGGTATTCCCGCGCGCGGTGCTGGCTGGTGATGCCACGGCGGCCCTGGCCGACCCGGCCGCCGCCGTGCTGACCCAGGCGGGGGCGCGCCGCTATTTCGGTGATGGGACCGCCCTGGGCCAGACCCTGGTGGTCCATGACCACAGCTTGACGGTGCGCGCCGTGGTCGCCGACCTGCCGGAGACCACGCACTTCGCCCCCGCCCTGATGATGGTGCCCACCAACTCCGTCATCCTGTCCAAGCCTAACCCTGAGGAGGACTGGTTCGAACTGGACTGGCGCACCTACGTCCGGCTGGCCCCGGGGGCGAACGCCGCCGCCGTTGGGCGGGAGTTGACCGCCTGGCACCGCCACGCGGCGCCGGACGCCCAGACGCCGCAAGGCCCCCTGCGGCTGGCCGAGTTATATGTGCCCCGTCTGCGCTCCCTGCGCGCCATCCACACCGACCCTATCGAGGATGACGCCCAGCCGGGAACCGACGCAGGCAGCCTGTCCCTGCTGTCCCTGGTGGCGGTGCTGATCCTGGGCGTCGCCGCCATCAACTTCACCAACCTGGCCACGGCGCGCGGCTCCCTCCGGGCGCGAGAGGTGGGGGTGCGCAAGACGGTGGGCGCCAGCCGGGGCCGCCTGATGCTTCAATTCATGAGTGAGGCGCTGCTGCTGACCGGCCTGGGCATGATCCTGGCCATCGCCCTGGCGGAGATCACTCTGCCCCTCTATTCCCGCCTGACGGCCACGCCGCTGAAGCTGGATTACGGCGACCCGGCGCTGCTGGGCCTGCTGGCCGGCATGGGCCTGCTCACCGGCATCGCCAGCGGCGCTTATCCCGCCTTCGTCCTGTCCGCTGTCACCCCGGTGTCAGCCCTGCGGGGGGCCTCAGCGGCCAGCGGCACCGGGCGGCTGCGCACCCTGCTGGTGGTGTTCCAGTTCGCCGTATCCATCGGGCTGCTGGCAACGGCGGCGGTGGTGCACAGCCAGTATCTTTACGCGCAGCGTAAGCCGGTCGGGTTCCAGCGCGACAACATGGTCATGGTCGATATCGACGACACGCTGGGCGCGCCGGGCAAATGGCCCCCCTTTATGGACAGGCTGCGCCAAGAACCGGCCATCGCGGACGTGGCGGCCAGCACCATCTATCTGGGCGCCCCGGGTGAGGGTGAGGATGAACTGGTGCGCCGGCCCGGGGATGCCGCCCCCGTGACCATGCGGGGCGAGGGTGTCAGTTTCGGCTATATCCAGACCATGGGCCTGCGCCTGATCGCGGGCCGGGCGTTCGACCCCGGCCGGCCCGCCGACAAGGTGCACCGGCCGGACTGGATGTTGGCGGACAAGCCGCCGCCCCCGGGCGTGACATCTCTGGAGCTGCCGGCGGCGGTGGTGCTGAACCGGTCCGGCGCACGGCGCCTGGGCTTCGCCAGCCCGGAGGCCGCCATCGGACAGGTGGTGTTGAAAACCGTGGGCTCGGCCGGCTCCGCCCTGACCATCCGGGGCACCGTCATCGGCGTGGTGGAGGATTTCCACTTCCGCTCCATCCACCGCCCGGTGTCGCCCGCCATCTTCCATGTCGGCGACGGCTTTTCCGTCATGATGGTCCGCTTGAAGGCCGGACAGACAGCGGAGGGTGTGGCCGCCATCGACCGCGTCTGGGCGACCCTGGTGCCGGACCAGCCCATCCACCGCTGGTTCCTGACGGATCGTTACCAGCACCTCTATGACCAGGAGCGCAGGACCGGCGGGCTCTTCGCCCTGTTCTCAGGCCTGGCCATCGTCATCGCCTGCCTGGGGCTGTACGGCCTTGCGGCCTTCACGGCGGAGCGGCGGACCAAGGAGATCGGCATCCGCAAGGTGATGGGCGCCACCCTGCCGCAGATCCTGCGCCTGCTGCTGTGGCAGTTCTTCAAGCCGGTAGGCCTGGCCTGCCTGATCGCCTGGCCCGTCAGCTGGTGGGCCTTGCGGCAGTGGCTCGATGGCTATGCCTACCGGGTGGCTCTTGATCCGCTCTGGTTCTTGGCCGCCGCCGCGATATCGCTGGCGCTGGCCTGGGCAACGGTGGCCGCGCAACTGGCCCGCATCGCCCGGGAAAGGCCGGTGCGGGCGCTGCGGTATGAATAAGCGGTCCCGCCGCCGGATTTTCAATTCTCGGCCGGGTTAACCGTCTCTGGCGCCTTGGCCGCCGTCTCGGGGACCTTGGGCAGGGGCGTGAAGATGGGATGCCCGACGTTGGTGAAAAAGATTTTGTTCTGGCTGTTGGCGACATAAATGCGGTGCGTCTTGATGAAATCAGCGCCTAACAGCATGTCGTGCGCGCCATCACGCTCCGGATCCGCGCCGGCTGAATAGTCGCCGAACCGCAGCCGCACATTGTGAACCGTCTCATCCCCCACGACGAAGGTCGCAAAGGTGCCGATCCACGTGGGAATGCTGCGCTTACCCACGCCGTGGCTGGCCGCCCCGGCGATGACACCGGGGTCATCCTCATGCACGCCGGCGCGGTGGGCGGCGCGCAGCTGCACACTGCTGCTACTGGCACCCGTATCGAGGATTGCCCAGAATTCATGGTCGTTCAACGCCACCCGTACCATGTTGGACGTGCGGCGCCCCGCCACCGGCTTCATTCGCGCCTCGGCATAGGTCTCCGCCCAATAGGCCAGGGGCACATCCTCACAGCCCGCCGGCTGGAAAAAGCGGATCGCTCCGCCAACGAAATCCAGCTCAACATCGCTCTGACCGAAGACGTCCTGACCCAGGATAAGTTCGATTCCGGGCCCGACATCGGCGGTGTCCAAAACCTCCAGCTTCAGGTCACGGGCGTGCCAATTCCCCACGGACAGTTCCGCGACGGGGGCGGACCCGATGGCCGCCTGGCCGCCCACCCCCACGGCGACGCCCGCCGCGGCATGCAGGGTGACGTCCAGGCCCAGACGCTCGGCCGCGCCCCGCGTCATGGTGGTGCGGTAGGCCCCCGTGTCGACCAGGACACGGATGGCTTTGCCGTTCACCATCCCATCCGCCAGCGGCTGATTATGCTCCACCTTGATGGGCAGCTCCGCGATTTTGTTCACTTTGCAATCCGAAGCCCCAGCCCAAGCGACACCGATGGGTGCGACCATCAAAATGGCGTTGATGGCCGTTAAGAACACCGCACCACGCATTTCCCCGAGACGCATCGCAACTCCCCGATATTGGCAAATGCGGCCGCCCGGCATCCCGGCCCCGCATCCACGCTTACGCCCCCGGCGGACCGAACACCGGCTTGGCCACGTTGGTGAAGTAGATCTTGTCCTGGCTGTTGGCGATGAAGATGCGGTGCGACCGGATGAAGTCCATGCCCAGCACCATGGCCAGGCTGCCGTCGCGCTCCACGCCCAGATTGTAGTAGTCGCCCACCGACAGGCGGGCGTTGCGGATGGTCTCATCCCCCACGGCCAGGGTGTCGAAAGTGCCGATCCAGGTGGACACCGGCGTGCGGCCGATGTCGTGCCGCTCCGGCCCCGGCGCCGAACCGGGGCTGTCCTCGCGCACGTTCACGCGGTGGGCCAGGCGGGTCAGCACCGTGCTGGTGCGCACGCCCGTGTCCAGCCGCGCCCAGAATTCCAGCCCGTTCAGCTGCACCACCACCCGGCTGACGGAATAGCTGCCAAACCCGTGGGAGCGCAGCGTGGCCTGGGAATAGGTCTGGGCCCAATAGGCCAGCGGCGTGTCATCACAGTCCGCCGGGCGGAAGAAGCGGATGACGTTGTGCGCCATGTCCAGCTCGACGTCGGACTGCACGAACAAATCCTGGCCCAGCACCATGTCGACATTGGCGCCGAAATCCCCGGCGTCCACCAGTTGCAGGCGATAGCCGCTGCCCTGCCAGGGGCCGAAGCTGAGCGTGTCGGCCTTCATGGTGCCGGCCTTGCGCCAATCCCCCTGCCCCAGGTTCACGCCGCGCACGGTGCGTTCCTGAAAGTCCAGGCCCAGCCGCCGGGCCGCCTGTACCGACACCAGGTGGCGGGTGGTGCCGGTATCGACCAGCGCCCGCACCGGTTTGCCGTCCAGCAGGCCCTCGGCGATGGGCAGGCCGTTCTCCAGATGGATGGGCAGTTCCCCCACCGGGTTCAGGCGGCAATCGGCCGTGCCCGCCAGGGCCGGGGCGGCGGCCAGCGTGAGGGCGGTAACGAGGGAAGCGAGACGATGGCGCATGGGGACGATCCTCGCAAGCAGGGACGGGACGGCTGGCTCAGCGCTCAGGCGTCACTTCGGCATCGGGCGTCTGCGTGTCGAAAATGGGCCTGGAAACGTTGGTAAAATAGATCTTGTCCTGGCTATTAGCGATAAAGATGCGATGCGACTTAATGAAGTCCATGCCCAGGATCAGACCCCACGTATGCCGCCCCAGGTCGGAGCGAAAGTCGGGATTGAACCGGGTGAACCGCAGCTTGACGTTGTTCAGCGTTTCATCACCGATGGCCAAGCTGTTGAAGGTGCCGACCGACAGGGGGTACTTCTCGCTGTCCGGGGGGCCGATCATGGCTAGTTGGGTGACACCGGGGCCCCCCTCATAAACGCCCTGCTGGTGGGCGATGGTGTCGCTCAGCGTGCTGTAGCGCGTACCGGTGGACAAGCGGGCCAGGAATTCGTGCCCATTGAGCCGCACCCAGATGCGATTGCTGAAACGGCGGCGTGGATCCTGGGCGTACTGCATGCCCGCTTCGGCGTAGGTGTCGGCCCAATAGGCCAGGGGCACGCCATCGCATCCCTGCGGTTGAAAGAAGCGGACCGTATTGTGGGCGAAATCCAGTTCCACATCGGCCTGGGAAAAGACGTCTTGGCCCAGGACAAGGTCGATATCCCCCGCGCCGGCGGCGACCACCATGAGGCTCAGATGGTCCGCCTGCCAGCCGCCGACCGTCAAGCTTTCCACCGACGCGGCCCCGATCTCCCGAACGCCACGGCCAGGCGTCAGCACCCCATGGGCCATGGGCAGGCGTGTCACCTCCAGCCCCAGGCGTTGGGCCGCCGCTTCCGTCAGCGTGGTCTTCGAACTGCCCGTGGACAGGGCGACGCGGATGGTGTGGCCGTTCAGCGTGCCATCCACTTCCGGCCGCCCCTCATTCAGCCGCACCCCCAATTCGGCAACCTTCTGAAGGTGGCAATCCTCAGCCCCGGCCAAGGCCAGCCCCGGCATCAGCAGAAGGGAAAGAGCCAGGACGGCAAGGGGGCGTCGGAGCATCGCAGGCGATTCCAGAAATCGAATTTCGCCCCTATATTGCAAACTTGCCCGCAACCAACAAGTGCGGCACGGAACATCCAATACCAGCGACTCCACAGGACCACCCGACCGCGACATCCCGCCGCAGTCGACGGTCATGCCGACGGCCTCAGGCCAGGCTGGCCCACAGATGGGCGGTGGCCAGGCTGCGCCAAGGGGCGTGGGGCCGCATCAGCGTCGCCTGCTCCTCCGCCGTGGGGCGGCGATCCATGGCGTGGAAGCGCTGCAGGGCCGCCGCCAGGCCGGCGTCGCCCACCGGCACCCGGTCGGGCAGGCCGCAGCCGCGCATGAGGACGTAGTTGGTGGTCCACGGCCCGATGCCGCGCAGGGCCAGCAGCGCCGCCTCGGCAGCCGCCTCACCGGCTGGGTCGGTATCCAGCCGCTCCAGCGCGGCCAGGTCCAGTTGGCCCGCCACCGCCGCCTGGGCGGCATCGAGGAGGTAGCGTGCCTTGGAGCGGGAGAAGCGCCGGGCGGTCAGCACGTCCGGATCCAGGGCCGCCACCGCCGCCGCGTCCGGGTGCGCGATCATGCCCGACGGGTGCGGCCGGCCGGCCAGCAGGATCAGCTGGCGGCGCAGGTCCGCGGCGAAGGTCAGGTTGATCTGCTGACCGATGATGGCCCAGGCCAGCGCCTCGAACACGGTGGCCGCCAGGGGTGGACGAAAGCCCCGGCGGTTTCCCACCAGGCGCGCCGTCGTCGCGTCGTGGTCCGCACGCGCCTCCAGCCCGGCGGCGGCATCGGCCAGCGCCGGCGTCAGGCCCAGCATCCGCAGGGCCACCCGCTGGGCGCGCGCCAGGATCAGGGGATCGTCGCTGTCCATGCCCATCACCAGGGTACCGCCGCCGGCGGGTACCGTGAGGGTCAGCAGGTAGGCCCGGCCGTCGAACTCCAGCGCCTTGGTCAGCGCGGGGCCCGCCACCCGTTCCGCCGGGGCGTCGCGGTCGCGGTACCAGTCGCGGCCGTGATAGCGCCAAGCGGCGTCGGGGTCGAAGCCCGGCGGCAGGTCCAGGGTCAGCTGACTCAAGACTCCACCAGCACGCCGTCCCGCAGTTCCACCACCCGGTCCATACGCGCCGCCAGGTCCAGGTTGTGAGTGGCGACCAGGGCGCCGAAGCCATCTTTACCCGTACCGCTGCCCCGCACCAGGCGGGTCAGCAGGGCGAACACGTCGTCGGAGGTGTGGTGGTCCAGGTTGCCCGTGGGCTCATCCGCGATCAGCAGGCTGGGCCGGTTGGCCAGCGCACGGGCGATGGCCACGCGCTGCTGCTCGCCGCCCGACAGGCGGGCCGGACGGTGGCTGCCCCGCGCGGCCAGGCCCACCTGGGCCAGCAGCTCCTTGGCCCGTTCCCGCGCCACCGCCTTGGACACGCCGGCGATCATCTGCGGCAGGATGATGTTCTCCTCCGCGCTGAATTCCGGCAGCAGGTGGTGGAACTGATAGACGAAGCCGATGGTCTGCCGCCGCAGCGCGGTGCGGCCCGCATCGTCCAGCGTGGCGGCGTCGCGGCCGTCGATGCGGATGACGCCGCCGTCGGCATGCTCCAGCAATCCCGCGATGTGCAGCAGGGTGGACTTGCCGGCGCCGCTGGGCCCCACCAGGGCCACGATCTCCCCCCGGCGCACCGAACAGGCGGCACCGCGCAGCACCTCCAGCACCGCACCCGCCTGCTGGAAGCGGCGCACGACGCCGGACAGTTCCAGGACGGTGTCGCCCGTGGCGGGGATGATGGGCTGTTCCATGACGGACACGTCACTCATAGCGCAGGGCCTCCACCGGATCGAGGCGGGCGGCCCGCCAGGAGGGGTAGACGGTGGCGGCGAAGGACAGGAACAGGGCCATGACGCCCACCTGCGCCACCTCCATCCAGTCCAGCTTGGCCGGGATCTGGGTGAAGAAATAGATCTCGGCGTTGAACAGGTCGCGGCCGATGATGGCCTGCAGGAACTGGCGGATGGCCTCGATGTTCTTGGTGAACAGCACACCCAGCACCATGCCGAAGACGGTGCCGACCACGCCGATGCTGGCGCCCGTCAGGAAGAAGATGCGCAGCACCATGCCCCGGCTGGCGCCCATGGTGCGCAGGATGGCGATGTCCCGCCCCTTGTCCTTGACCAGCATGATCATGCTGCTGATGACGTTGAACGCCGCCACCAGGATGATCAGCGACAGGATCAGGAACATGACGTTGCGTTCGACGTCGATGGCGCTGACGAAGGCGGCGCTGCGCTGGCGCCAGTCATAGACGCGGTACTCCTGCCCCGCCGCGCGGGTGGCGGCGGCCAGGTAGGGGTCGATGTGGGTGGGGTCCTGCACGAACACCTCGATGGAGGTGTAGCCGTTGGCCACGCCGAAGAAGGTCTGCGCCGCCGCCAGGGGCATGAAGATCAGGCTGTTGTCCACGTCGTACATGCCGACGTCGAAGATGGCGGCCACGGGATAGGTGCGCGCGCGGGGGATGGAGCCGAAGGCCGTCTGGTTGAAGCGCGGGCTCACCAGGCGCAGCTGGTCACCCACATGCAGGTTCAAACGCTTGGCCATGCGGCTGCCGATGGCGATGCCGTCGCCCAGGTTGGCCTCGTCCCCCGTGGCGCCGGTGGCGGCACCGAAGGCCTCGGCCGCCCCCTCCACCAGATGGGTGGAGACGATGGGCCGGCGGCGGAAATCCTCCGGCGTGATGCCGTGGACATAAGCCGCGCTGGCCGTCCCGTCCTGGGTGATCAGGGCCTGGCCCTCCACCGTCGGCATGACGGCGGTGACGCCGGGCACGGTCAGCAGGCGCTGGGTGACCGCATCGTTCTCGGGCATGGGGCCCAGCAGGGACTGCACCTCCAGATGGCTGTACAGGCCCAGCACGCGGCCCAGCAACTCGGTACGGAAGCCGTTCATCACCGACATGACGATGATGAGGGTGGCCACGCCCAGGCCGATGCCCAGCAGGGAAAAGCCGGCGATGACGGAGATGAACCCCTCCTGCCGGCGCGCCCGGAGGTAGCGCATCGCGACCATGCGTTCGAAGGCGGAAAAGATCATTCGGGGGGCCGGGCCGTCGAGGTGGGAAGTGAGGAGGCAATGCACGTGATTCTGGGCGGAAAAAAGGCACCCGCCCTCTAGCATGCGCCAGAAGGGCGGGCCCCCCGTTTCCTGCCCTGGTCAGGCCTTGATCAATTCGGCCAGCGCCGCCTCAACCGGCAGCTCGCGCTTTTCACCGGTGGCGCGGCGCTTCAGCTCCACCACCCCGGCCTTCAGGCCGCGCGGGCCCACGGTCAGCTGCCAGGGCAGGCCGATCAGGTCCATGTCGGCGAACTTGGCGCCCGGGCGCTCGTTGCGATCGTCGTACAGCGTCTCCACGCCGGCGGCGTTCAGCTTGGCGTACAGGTCGTCGCACAAGCTGGCGCACGCGGCGTCATCGGCCTTCAGGTTGATCAGGCCCACGTGGAAGGGGGCGACCGCGTCCGGCCAGATGATGCCGTTTTCGTCATGGCTGGACTCGATGATGGCGCCCATCAGGCGGGACACGCCGATGCCGTAGCTGCCCATCTCCACCGCCACCGGCTCCCCGTCCGGGCCGGCCACGACGGCGCCCATGGGCTTGGAATACTTGGTGCCGAAATAGAAGATGTGGCCGACCTCGATACCGCGGGCGGAAACCAGCTGGTCCTCCGGCACCTCGCAGGTGGCGGGGTCGTGCTTCTCGTCCGTAGCGGCGTAGATGCTGGTGTATTTGGCGAAGAAGTCCTTCAGGTCGCTGCCGGCCTCGGGCGGGTTCTGCAGCACGTCCAGGTTCAGCCAATCCTTGTGGCAGAACACGCCGCTCTCACCCGTCTCGGCCAGGATGATGAACTCATGGCTGAGGTCGCCGCCGATGGGGCCGGTGTCGGCGCGCATGGGGATAGCCTTCAGCCCCATGCGGGCGAAGGTGCGCAGATAGGCCAGGAACATCTTGCGGTAGGACAGCTTGGCCCCTTCGGCGTCCAGGTCGAAGGAGTAATTGTCCTTCATCAGGAACTCACGGCCGCGCATGACGCCGAAGCGGGGGCGGATCTCGTCCCGGAACTTCCACTGGATGTGGTACAGGTTCTTGGGCAGGTCCTTGTAGCTGCGCACGAACGTCTTGAAGATGTCGGTGATCATCTCCTCGTTCGTGGGGCCGTACAGCAATTCACGGTCGTGACGGTCGGTGATGCGCAGCATCTCCTTGCCGTAATCGTCATAACGGCCCGACTGGCGCCACAGCTCCGCCGACTGGATGGTGGGCATCAGCAGTTCCTGGGCGCCGGCGGCGTCCTGCTCCTCCCGCACGATCTGCGAAATCTTGCGCAGGACCTTCCAGCCCAGCGGCAACCAGGCGTAGATGCCGGCGCTGGTCTGCCGGATCATGCCGGCGCGCAGCATCAGCCGGTGGGAGGCGATCTGCGCCTCCGCCGGGGTTTCCTTCAGGGTGGGCAGGAAAAACTGGGAGGAGCGCATCGCGGGAACCCGTCGCCTTCGTGAACTTGGATTACGGAAATGGAGCCGCGACTTTAGGCAATGACGTCCCCCCTGTCCATGGCGGCGGGAAAGGCGCCTTTGGCCGCGCCGCCCCACCCAAAAGATGCTCCGTGTCTACGCATGACGGGCACAACCATCCGATTTATGCAAGATAGCCATGCGCTTTGGAGTCGAACGTAAAATCCTGCGCCTATTACGGCAGTAATAATGATTGAATCACCAAATCTTGCGTCGATTGGAACGAAACACTCCACTTTATGGGAAACAATATATTAACGGCAATTTAAGAAAATTTCTAATATGTAAATGTTATCGCAATATCAGATGGAAGCCATGCATTGACCTTGAAATCCGGCTTGTGGTTTTTACCGGCCCTTAACCAATCGCTGCTATCACGCCGGGAAAGCCCGCCGCCGCAAGGACCGCAATCATGTTGGCCAATGCCAAAATTCTGACAAAGATTAACCTGGTCATCCTCGTCATGGCGCTTTCCGCCGTCGCCATCGGTATCGCCGGCTACATCGGCATGTCGACGCTGTCGGTCGCGGCGCACCGCCTGGACGTCATGGGGACCAACCTGCACCAGGCGGCGCAGCTGAACGCCAACGTGATCTACATGAACCGCGGTGAATACCGCATGGCCGCCGATCCCAAGGATACCGAGGACGTCGCCAAGAACGTCGCCGGCCGGGTCGATGAGTTCACCAAGAACATGACCCTGCTGGACCAGCAGGTGGAGGCCAAGTACCGGCCCATGCTGGCGGAGATCAAGACCGCCTTCGCCGCCTACAAGAAGGAATTCGACGGCACGATGGCGGCCAGCCGCAAGCATGCCGACCTGAAGAACGAGGCCGCCCGCCAGGAAATCCTGGACGAGGTCGCGCAGTCCCGCACCGCCTCCACCGCGCTCAGCAACAAGATCAAGGCGCTGCAGGAGTCCCTGGACGAGGACGGCACCGCCGTGGCGCAGGACGCCCAGACCGTCGCCCGCGACCTGACCATCATGATCGTCGCGGTCGCCGTCATCGGCATCGCCGTGGGCATCGTCGTCGGCATGCTGATCGCCCGCCGCGGTCTGGTCACCCCCATCACCCACATCGTGCGCAATCTGCAGGACCTGGCCCACGGCCGCCTGACCATCGAGATCTTCGGCACCGAGCGCGGCGACGAGGTGGGCGACATCGCCAAGACCGCCCTGGTCTTCCGTGACAACGCCCGCGAGGCGGAACGCCTGCGCGCCGAGCAGGAAAAGGAACAGGCCGCCCGCGTCGCCCGTGCCGCCGCCCTGGAAAACCTGACCCGCACCTTCGACGTGCAGGCCGGCGACGTCATCGGCGCTGTCGCCTCCGCCGCCACGCAGATGCAGGCCACCGCCAGCTCGCTGTCCGCCTCGGCCGAGCAGACCACCCGCCAGTCCGCCACCGTGGCCGCCGGCGCGGTGGAGGCCTCGGCCAACGTCCAGACCGTCGCCGCCGCCGCCGAGGAACTCAGCTCCTCCATCCAGGAGATCAGCCGCCAGGTGGCGCAGTCGACCACGGTCGCCGGCGACGCCGTGCGCCAGGCCACCCACACCGGCACCATCGTCGCCGGCCTGGAACAGACCGCCCAGCGCATCGGCGACGTGGTGAAGCTGATCACCGACATCGCCAGCCAGACCAACCTGCTGGCCCTGAACGCCACCATCGAGGCGGCGCGCGCCGGTGAAGCGGGCAAGGGCTTCGCCGTCGTGGCCAGCGAGGTGAAGAGCCTGGCCAACCAGACCTCGAAGGCCACGGAGGAGATCAGCACTCAGATCGCCCAGGTCCAGGAGGCGACGCGCGAGGCGGTGACCGCCATCGGCGCCATCTCCGGCACCATTGAGAACATCAACAGCATCGCCACCACCATCGCCTCGGCGGTGGAGGAGCAAGGGGCGGCGACGCAGGAAATTGCCCGCAACGTGCAGCAGGCGGCCGCCGGTGCCGACAGCGTCACCCAGAACATCCAGGGTGTGTCGCAGGCCGCGGATGAGACGGGCCATTCCGCCCATGACGTGCTGACCGCCGCCACCTCCATGGCGCGGGAGGCGGAGAAGATGCGGGGCCTGGTGGAACAGTTCCTGGTGGACGCCAAGGCCGCCTGAGGCGGACGACCTTGTCCTGAACGCCAAACGGCCCGGCAATCGCTCCCCGGGCCGTTTTCTTTGCCACCGTCCTTGGCGCGGCGGTTCAGCCCCGCCGCACGCGGGCGATATAGTCCCCCACCATGGTCTGCAGCACGTCCAACGGCACGGCGCCGGAGTTCAGGCCCACCTGGTGGAAGTCCCTGATGTCGAACTTGTCGCCCAGCGCGGTCTTGGCCTGGTCGCGCAGGCGGTTCCAGAGCGTGTGGCCGATCTTGTAGCTGCAGGCCTGGCCCGGCCAGGCGCAGTAGCGGTCGGTCTCCCGCGTCATGGCGCTTTCGGTGTCGCCCGTCAGGTCCACCATGTACTTCACCGCCTGCTCGCGGCTCCACCGCTTGTGGTGCATTCCGGTGTCGATGACGCAACGGCCGGCGCGGAACAGCAGGAACTTCAGGAAGCCGATGCGGCCCAGCGGATCGGCGTCGTACATGCCCAGCTCATCGGCCAGCTGCTCGGCATATAGGGCCCAGCCCTCGCCGTAGCCGGAGAAGAACATGTTGGCCCGGTAAAGCGGGATGCCCTTGGTTTCCTGCGCGATACAGCCCTGCAGATGATGGCCGGGGATGCCCTCATGATAGACGGTGGTGGGCAGCGACCATTTGGGCCATTCGGCCGTGTCGTGCAGGTTGAAGTAGATGGTGCCCACCCGGTCGCCTTCCAGCGGCGGGGATTCATAGTAGGCCAGCGGCGCGCCGGCCTCGATGGCGGCCGGCACACGCTGCACCCGCGCCTTGGCCTTGGGGATGTCGCGGAACATGCGCGGCAGGCGCGACGCCATGTCGTCCAGCTTCACCTGCAAATCGGCCACCAGCTGGGCCTTGCCCTCGTCGGTGTTGGGATAGTTGCTCTCGGGCCGGGCGCGCAGAGCCTTGATGCGCTCCGCCACCGTGCCTTGGGTCAGGCCCTGGGCCGCCAGCAGCGATTCCAGCCGCGCGCCGATCTCCTTGGCCTGGTCCAGGCCGATCTGGTGCACCTCATCCGGGGACAGGGTGGTGGTGGTGCTGGACTTCAGGCCCTGGGCGTACCAGGCCTCGCCGTCCTTGATGTGCCAGACGCCGGCGTCGTGCGTGGCCGTCTTGCGGGCAGCCTCCACCGCCGCGATCTGGCGGTCCAGCGCCGGGCCGACCTTGTCGGTGTAGATCTTGGCCGCCTGGGCGCCGTAGGTGTCGCCCAGGCCCTTTTCCTCGGCGCGTTTGGCGACGGAGGAAACCAGGCCCGACGCACCCGCGTCCACCCGCAGGGCACGCAGCTGGGTCAGGGTCGTGTCCAGCATGAAGTCGGCGGCCAGGATGCCCTGGGCGGCGTCATGCTTGAACTGCGCCGTCTCGGTGTCCAGCGCACCGGCGAAGGCCTCCAGACGCGCCAGATACGCATCCGCGTCGGCCTTGGCCTCGATGGGGTGGTGCACGTCCAGGAAGTTGGGAATGGACTGATAGGAACCCTGCAGCTGGCACAGCTCATAGGGCGATCCGCCGGAGCCGAAGGGGAATTTGCGGTTGCTCTCCACCGCCTCGGCCAGCACGTACTCCACGCTGTCGTAGTTCACGGCGTCGATGCCGGTCAGCGCCTTGCGGTCGATGGCCTTGAGGCGGCGCAGCTGTCCTTCCGTCACCGCGTTGTCGGCCTTGCGCCCGGCGGGGCTGCGGTCGTCCAGCTTGGCACGCAGGCCGGCCAGCTTGCCCGTGTCCATGCCGGCCATGGTGGCGCCTTCGGGGCTGCGCCGCAGATCTTCCTGGAAGAAGGTGTCCAGCAGGTGGTTAAGGTCGGCGGCGGGCTTTGAGGCATCGGCGGCAAAGCCGGGACGGACCGTGGCCAGGGCGACCGAGGCGGCGCTGGCGGCCAGGAAGGCGCGACGATTGAACATGAAGTCCCCATTATAATTTGATGGGCGAGACTACCGCCCCCGGGGACCGGGAAAAAGGCCGGGCCTGTAACGGAACGGTTACAGGCGGTGCCCGCGCCCCCCGGTGAGGAAGGGGCCGCGGGCGTCACGCGTCATCAGGAGTAGGCCTGGCCCCACTCCGCCATCAGTTCCTGCTTGCGGGCCTTGAGGCGCTCGCCCATCTCGTTCAGGTCCTCATCGCCGCGCTTGGCCTGCGAGAACAGGCCGCCGGGCTGCTCCTCCTCCTTGACGTGGTGCTTGATGTACTCACCCAGCACCTTGACCTTGGCGTCATAGAACTCGTCGCCGGGCTTCATGGCCTCGATCTCGGCGATGAGTTTCTTGGCGCCGTCATGCTCGACATAGGCCTCGTCCAGCATGTCGTCCTCCACCTCTCCCCGTTCCTCGGGATAGAAGATTTCCTCTTCGATGGCGGTGTGGACCTTCAGGGCCAGGGCGATCTTGTTGAACAGCGCCAGCTTCTCATCATCGCTGTCCAGCTGCTCGTACTCGTCGAACCAGCCTTCGACCTCGCGGTGGTCCTTCTTCAGCAGGCTGACCGCCAGCGGATCACGCGTGGCGGTGCGGCGCGTGCGGCGCGGCGTCGTGCGGGTCTTGGCCTTGGTATGGCTGCTGTGGGCGGTCTTGTGGGCCGTGGCCATGGGTGCGCTCCTTCTGCGGATGGTTGGCGCCGTTGTCGGGCCCCTGAAACCCTCCGCGCGCGCCCAAGGTTCCGCTTCGGTGCGCCTCAGCGGCCCGACAGCCCTTGCTGGCGGCAGAGCGCCGCCAGTTCATCCGCCGCCGGATCGGTCAGGGGCTGACCGTCGAACAGCACCTGGTCACCCACCACCGTCAGCAGGCCCAAGTAGGCGTCGGGCCTGCTTCGGGCCGTGCCGGGGGCCTGCGGCAGCGCGCGGGCCAGGCGCGCCGTCAGCGGGATCTCGATGCGCTGGGGTGCGGGCAGGCGGACGCCGCCGTCCAAATCGGCCGGCGCCACCGGGTTACCGTCCACATCCACGCCCGGCTGATAGGCGACATCGGGCGCCGGCTCATGCCGCACCGCCCATTGGCAGGCGGCGGGGTCGACGGCGATGGTCGGACCTTTCGACGTGCCCTTCTGCGCCCCCTCCTGGGACGCCCCTTGGGGCACCCCCTGCCCCCAGGCCGTACCGGCAGCCAGCACCAGCAGGCCGGTCATCACAGCGGCGATCCGCGGCATTGGCTTTGTCCTTGCTTGGCGAGGGCGTCCGCGCCGACCATGGGCGCGATCCTTAGAATAACGCGGGGGCATCACGTGCTTGATCGTTTTTTCGGGCTGACGCCCCATGGCACCACCGTGCGTACGGAAATCCTGGCCGGGGTCACCACCTTCCTGACCATGGCCTACATCATCTTCGTGAACCCCCAGGTGCTGGGCAAGGCCGGCATGGACCCAGGGGCGGTGTTCGTGGCCACCTGCCTGGCCTCCGCCCTGGGCTGCTTCATCATGGGGCTGTACGCCAACTATCCCATCGCGCTGGCGCCGGGCATGGGGCTGAACGCCTACTTCGCCTATTCGGTGGTGGGCGGCATGGGCTATCCCTGGCCGGTGGCGCTGGGCGCCGTCTTCCTGTCGGGCGTGGGCTTCACAATCTTGAGCCTGCTGCCGGTGCGCGAGGCCATCGTCAACGCCATCCCGACGGGGCTGAAGCATGCCATCTCCGCCGGCATCGGCCTGTTCCTGGGCCTCATCGCCCTGCAGAACGCCGGGATCGTCGCGGCCCATCCCGCCACCATGGTGACCCTGGGGCCCCTGGGCAAGCCGCAGGCCCTGCTGGCCTGCGCCGGCTTTCTGGCGCTGGTGGTGCTGGTGGCGCGCGGGGTCACCGGCGCCGTGGTCATCGCCATCATCGGCACGGCGCTGGCCGGCATGGCGCTGGGCGTCACGCCCCTGATCGCCAGCCCCGTCTCCCTGCCGCCCAACCCGGCGCCCACGCTGTTGCGGATGGATGTGGTCGGCGCCTTCAACATGGGCCTGACCGCCATCATCTTCGCCTTCCTGTTCGTCGACCTTTTCGACACCGCCGGCACGCTGGTGGGCGTATCCCACCGCGCGGGGCTGCTGGACGCCCAAGGCCGCCTGCCCCGGCTGAAGCGGGCCCTGCTGGCCGACAGCCTGGCCACCACCGCCGGCGCGGCCCTGGGCACCTCCACCGTCACCGCCTATATCGAGAGTGCCGCCGGCACCTTCGCCGGCGGGCGCACCGGCCTGACCGCCGTGGTGGTCGGCCTGCTGTTCCTGGCTGCCCTGTTCCTATCGCCGCTGGCGGCCGCCATTCCAGGCTACGCCACCGCTCCGGCGCTGTTCTACGTCGCCTGCCTGATGGTGCGCGGCCTGGCGGAAATCGATTGGGACGACGTGACCGACTCGGTCCCGGCGGTGATCACGGCCCTGGCCATGCCCTTCACCTTCTCCATCGCCGACGGCATCGCCTTCGGCCTGATCGCCCACTGCGCCATCAAGCTGCTGACCGGCAAGGGGCGGGAGTTGGGTTTGGCCCTGCCCATTCTGGCAGCACTCTTCACGCTGCGCTTCGCCCTGGCTTAAACGCCAGGGCCTTGATCCAAATAGGGAATTCCCTGGCTTTCGTTGAGTGAAATTTATGATTGGCCGCTGTTTTTGACCGAAAAGGCCGCCTTTCGGGCATCGTGCCTTGAAAATGATCAAAAAACAGATGACGGAATGATTTCGTCTCCCTATACTCCGCCCTCGTAAACACAAGGGCATAAAAAAGACCGCGCTCGCGATAGCGCGGCGCGGCCTTGAGTTTAGGGAGGAATCGCCACCAAGCGACTCAATGTCAGAGGGGGATGTACCCTCCAACGCTTGGATAATGCTACGCCGAGTTTTCGAAAGGCAAGCCCTAACGGAGGGCTAGCCTTTCTTTTTGTGCTTTTTCTGTGCTTTTGCATAATGATTGGTCAATTGCCCCGTTTATGGGCTGGTAATTGCTCAATATATAAGCTGGCGCTACCCGGCGACGCTTCGGAAGCGCTCCGCAGCGCAACAGAATCACCTCCGAATCATCCCCTTTTCATGTTGCGCCGCCGAAGCTCGGGCCGCCGTCTATCCGAAATGGCGGAGGTCACCCCTGCCGGACGACCGCGCCAACCGATCGCGCCTAGCACCGTCGGCCGAGGCGAAATGCCCAGGGCGACAGCAAAGCCCCCATGGTTGCGGTATCAGCCTGAATAATAGGCAATCGGCTACACACCGGGGCACCAGACGGCCGCCACATGGACGGCCGCCAAGATTTCCGTTTAAAATCCCCAGACCCTTTATTCATTGTCGCTCGTGATCATGACGACCACCGCCACCACCGCTTCCTTCCGGCCCCTGGACCTGGACGCCGTGCACGCCTTCGTGTTGGTGGCCACGCTGCGCAGCTTCACCCGCGCGGCGGAGGCGCTGGGCACCACCCAGTCGGCCATCAGCCTGAAGCTGAAACGCCTGGAGGACAGGCTGGGCCAGCGGCTGCTGGAGCGCACGCCACGCCAGGTGCGGCTGTCGTCGCAGGGGGCCGCCTTCCTGGAACCGGCCCGCCGGCTGCTGGCGGCGCATGACCAGGCGCTGGCCGGGCTGGAAGAGGCGCCGCACCGCCTGGTCATCGGCATCAGCGACCACGTCGCCGGCCGCGACCTGCCTGGCCTGCTGGCCCGCCTGCAAGGCCGCGACCCCACCTTGGTGATGGAGGTGCGCATCGCCGCCTCCCGCGACCTGGGCGCCCTGCTGGAACGGGGGGAATTGGACGCCGCCATCCTGCGGCTGGAACCACCCCTGGACGGACGCCCAACGGAACTGGCGACTGAGGCCGGGGAGCCGCTATTCATCGACCCCCTGTGCTGGTTCGCTGCCCCGGGCTGGGAGCCGCCCCCGGCCGCCCCGCTGCCCATCGCCACCTTGTCCGCCCCGTGCGGCGTGCGCGGCCATGCCGTGCGGGCGCTGGACGCCGCCGGCATTCCCTGGACCGAGGTGTTCGTGGGCGGTGGCGTCGCTGCGGTCGGTGCCGCCGTGTTGGCGGGGCTGGGCGTCGCGGCCCTGGCGCCACGCGCGGCCCCCCTGGGTGCCGTCGAGGTGGGCGGGCGCTTTGGCCTGCCGCCCCTGCCCAGCGCCCCGGTCGTGCTGCGCTCCGCCGTCAGCGACCGGCGCAGCCGCGCCGCGCTGGCCACGCTTGTGGCGGCGTTCCGCGCCGCCGGCTAGCTAATAGACAAACCCGTCGGCCACAGCCTTGCGCCACGGCTGGCCCAGCGCGGCCAGCTCATGATCCACGGGGCAGTCCTCGGCATGGGCCAGCGGCAGATAGCCGATGCTCATCAGGAATTCGCCCACGATCTCGCCGCCGGTAAAGCGGAAGGTGCGGCGGAACAACTTCACCCACTCCGCCTTGGTCAGGGGATGGTGCGCGGCGATCCAGGCGGCGAAGCCGCCGTGGCTGGCGCGCAGGGCCTGGATGACCCGGGCGTTGTGGATGGCGGCCTCGATCTTCAGACGGTTGCGCACGATGCCGGCGTCCTGCATCAGGCGCTCCACGTCATCCGGCCCCAGGGCGGCCACCTTGTCCACGTCGAAGCCATGGAAGGCGGCGTTGAAGGCGTCGCGTTTGCGCAGCACCACCAGCCAGGACAGGCCGGCCTGGTTGACCTCCAGCATCAGGCGTTCGAACAGCACCGCCTCATCCGTCGTCGGGAAACCATGTTCCCGCTCATGATAAGGCCCGTGGAAGGGATGGCCCGGGGCGATGGCGCAGTATCCCGACATGGGCTTAAATCCTGTGGTGAAGGGTAGGAGGACGAGGCGGGCGGATGCTAGAAGGGGACGCGGCAGGAGGAAACCCCAAATGACCCCAACGAACATCAATACCCATGTTGGCGACATCCATCACAGCGACTTCACGTTCGAGACCACGCCCCGCATCCTGGCCCAGGTGGGTGGGGCCGCGCGGCTGGGTGAGCTGGCGCGCGACCTGGGGGTGGGGCGCGTCTTCGTGGTCACCGATCCCGGCCTGGTAAAGGCCGGGGTGGTGGAGCCGGCCTTGGCCGGCCTGCGTGCCGCCGGCATCGAGACCGTGCTGTATACCGAGGTGCAGGCCGACCCGCCGGAGGCAGTGGTGCTGCACGCCGTGGCCGCAGCCCGCGCATCCCAGGCGGATGCCGTCATCGGCCTGGGCGGCGGCAGTTCCCTGGACACGGCCAAGCTGGTGGCCCTGCTGGCCGGCCATCCGCAAAACCTGCCCGACATCTATGGCATCAACCTGGCGCGCGGCCCCCGGCTGAAGCTGATCCAGGTGCCGACCACGGCGGGCACGGGCTCGGAGGTGACGGCCATCGCCATCGTCACCACGCCCAGCCATGAGAAGAAGGGCGTGGTCAGCCCCCTGCTCTATCCCGACGCCGCCGTGCTGGACGCGACGCTGACCCTGGGCCTGCCCCCGGCGGTGACGGCCATGACCGGCATAGACGCCATGGTGCACGCCATCGAGGCCTACACCAGCCGGCTGAAGAAGAACCCCCTGTCCGACAGCCTGGCCACCCGGGCGCTGATGCTGCTGTATGCCAACCTGCCCCGGGTGCTGGCCGACGGCCGCGACGTGACGGCCCGCGCCGCCATGCTGCAGGGTTCGCTACTGGCCGGCATGGCGTTCGCCAATGCGCCGGTGGCGGCGGTGCACGCCCTGGCCTATCCCCTGGGCGGCCATTTCCATGTGCCGCACGGCCACAGCAACGCCCTGGTGCTGGCCCCCGTCCTGGCGTTCAACCGCAGCCATGCGGAACAGGCCTATGCCGAGTTGGGCCGATTGATCGACCCGGCGTTGAGCGGCGCCGACGACCCCGCCGCCTCTCACGGTTTCGTGGACGCCATGACCCGCCTGGTCGGCGCCATGCCCTTCGGCCGGCGCCTGGCGGAGGTGGGCGTCACCGCCGGTCACATCCCCCTGCTGGCGGCGGACGCGATGAAGGTGCAGCGCCTGCTGGTCAACAACCCCCGACCCGTCACCCTGGACGACGCCGTGGCCCTGTACAGCGCCGTCCTCTGATCCCTTGAAAAAGAGCGTTCCCTTCGCCCATGACACCGACCCTGTCGCCCGCCGCCCGTCGCCGCTTGTTCCGCAACGTGCTGGCCTTTTTCATCACCCTGGTCGCCGTCTGCGTGGCGGCGGGGCTTATCGGCGGCACCATGGCCGTGGTGCTGGTGCTGCGCCTGGTGTTCGGCATCGGCGCCCTGTGTTCCGGCGTATGGATGTTCTTTCTGCTGGCACGCCAAATGATCCGCAACGGCCGCCCGCCCCATCCCTTCTTCTATGGCGGCTACGCCATCATCCTGGGCTGCCTGGGCGGCGTGGCGGTGCTGGGCGTCCTGATGCTGCTTCAGGTGGCGCAGCAGTTTTCCGGGGGCACGCCCTGATCTATCCCCAAGGCGGCAAATCGCCTCAGCCGGACCGGATAGCCAGGATGATCTAGTTGCCGGTGGGCATATGAACATTTTCCAATAGAGCGGACAAAATGTGGAGCCGGTGGCGACACCATTTTGCCATCAATCCTTGGCCTCATTGGCGGCGATGGCCGAGTGATTGGCGATTACCTGCGTTATGTATGACGGGAACTTGCCGTCTTCTTCGTAACAAGGGTGGCGCCAATGATATCGGCCCCGTCAAACCAAGAGGTGACCCCATGAAGTCCGTCATGAAGTCCGCCCGTGCCACCGTCAGCGCCGCCGCCCTGGCCGTGGCCCTGGCCGGTGGCCTGTTCATCGCCGGCGCCGGCACGGCCAATGCCCAGGTGGGCGTGGACCTGTGGGTGCGCGAGGCCCCGCCGCCGCCGCGCCATGAGGTGATTCCCCCGCCGCCGGAACCCGGCCATGTCTGGGTGGGCGGCCACTGGGCCTGGCATGACCGCTGGGACTGGGAGGAAGGCCATTACGCCGCCCCGCCCCATCCTCACGCCCATTGGGTGCCCGGCCACTGGCGCACCCGCCCCGACGGCCGCCACATGTGGGTCGAGGGCCACTGGCGCTGACCTGTGCGCCAGTCCTTTGACTGGCACCACGGCTGAATGAGAAAGGGCGGCATCCGGTTGACCGGTGCCGCCCTTTTCCCATGCCCTCTTTTCCATGCCCTCGGCCAAGCCTCAGCGGCGGCGGAAAGCGACGGCACCCAGGACCCGGTACCCCATGGAGGCGCTGAAGCGCTGGGTGGCGCGCTTGGTCGCCTCCTCCGCCGTGTCGGCCCCCACCAGGTAAACGCGGCCGGATACCCAATCGTCGACATAATCCGACGGCGCCATGCGGGCGGTCGCCGTCTCGCCGAAATCGGGGTTGGAGATGGTCAGTTCCCAGAAGTGCTGCGCGTTCAGGGTCTGACGGTCCAGCAGGACCAGGGGCTGCAGCCGCCGCTCGCGCAGGGCCTTGCGCTCCTTGTCCAGGTTGTCCAGTTCTTCGCGCAGTTCCTCCAACGTGGCGGTCACCGTGTCCATGGTGTTGGTGATCTGCTCCAGCTCACCGGAGGTGCCGTCGATCTCCTGCCGGAACTGGGCCACCAGGGCCTCGCGCTTCTCCAGTTGGCGGCTCAGTTCCAGCCGGCGCACCGTCAGTTCGCGCCACTGGCGGAACAGCAGCGCCGCCAGCAGGCCGATCATCAACAGCATCAGCCAACCCAGTTCCATCACGCCCCCCGACGGAAGCCGGTGGGGCGCAAGGGGCCCTTTTCCGGGAAGTGCATTTCAATCTGGCGCCGGGCGGCGGCTTCCGATTCAGCCCAGATGCTGCCGCGGTGGTCGACACCGCGCAGAGCGGGCGGCAGCTCGCGTCCTGGTTCCACCGTGGCCGACGGCATGAGGTTGCAGGCATACTCCTCCTTGTCCTTGGAGGGCTCGCCGATTTGGTGCAGGACGTAGAAGTCGCGGGCGCGCATCTCGTTGTTGTCGACGCGCAGCTGGGAAATGGCCATGCGCATCTTGGCGGCATCCGCCCGCTTGGAGCCGAGCGCCATGCGCTGCTGTTCCAGGAAGGACAGAACCTGCGTCTTCTCGTTGGAGACGGCGCGCATCTTGTCGGTGGAGGAGCCCAGCGACTTGCGCAGGCGCAATTCCACGGTCTGCCGCCACAGCCACAGCAGAATGGCGGCCAGCAGTAGCAGGGCGGAAAACCCCATCAGGATTTGGATCAGCATTCCCCAGACGACCAAACCGGCCCGTGCCAACCGCCGACCGGCCGCGCCAACCCCACCCGCCTCAAGAAGGGGCGTTCCCCGGGGGATCGAACAGCTGATCGTAGTTAATGAGGCCAAAATGAAAAACAGCCCAGACGAGCCCGAGAATTACCGCTGAAATCAGGCTCGTCCATATGAATTTGCGCTTGAGATCGGGAAATACCGGGGCGCCGGGATCGTTGCCCTTTTGCGGGCTGTCATCGCGCCGCACGCCAATGGGCAGCACCGCGAACAGAACCACCCACCACAGCGTGAAATAGACCGCGACCAGCGTGACCAGGCTCATGACGCTTCCCATCCCGTGGGCCCGTGATCAGCGCAAGGAAAGGCGCGCACGGGCCGTTTTGGCGGCGTCCCAGGGGCGCCGCTTCCCCTGCCCGGCCTACACCCGCACCAGGTGTACCTCGGTCACCGGCTTGCGGCCCTGCGCCGCATGGAAGGTGCGGCGCACCGCCAGCCGCGCGGCCTCGGTCACGGCCACATCGTCACGCCGCTCCGCCTCGGCCAGCTTATCGACCGCTTGGCCGATGCCTTTGACCAGCCCCTCGATGAACAGCGCGTCCTCTTCCCCGTCCAGCAGGCCGATGACCGACAGCTTCGGGTCCGCCAGCAGCTCGGTATCGTCCATCACCAGCGTGACGACCGCCGCGCCGTTGAAGACCATGCGGTTGCGGGTACGCAGCAGATTTCCGCCCAGGGGCACGAGGCGGCGACCGTCCAGGCACAACTTGCCCGAGGGCACGGTGCCGATGATCTCCGGCTCGCCCGGACCGATGCGGATGACGACGCCATTCTCGGGCACCAGGGCGCGCGGCACCTGGCATTCCAGCGCCAGGTCGGCATGGGCCTTCAGGTGGCGCTGCTCGCCATGCACCGGCACGGCGAGGAAGGGGCGCACCCACTGGTACATCTGCGCCAGCTCATCCCGCGCCGGATGGCCGGAGACATGGACGTCGGCGTCGCTGGCCGTCACCACCTCGATGCCACGGCGGATCAGGCCGTTCTGCACCTTGGCGATGGCCTTCTCGTTGCCGGGGATCTCGCGGGAGGAAAAGACGACGACGTCGCCCGGCTCCAGGTCGATCTCCGGATGGTCGCCGTCGGCGATGCGGGCCAGGGCGGCGCGCGGCTCCCCCTGGCTGCCGGTGCAGATCAGCACCTGGGCCTCGCGCGGCAGATAGCCCACGTCATGCTCGGTGACGAAGGGCGGTAGGTCCTTGAGATAGCCGGTGGCGCGCGCCGCCTCGTTGATGCGGCGCAGGCTGCGGCCCACCAGGGCCACCTGGCGATCGTGCGCGGCGGCGGCCTTGGCGATGGAATGCAGGCGGGCGACGTTGGTGGCGAAGCAGGCCACGGCCACACGGCGACCGGGGTAGCGGCCAATCAGCTCCTCCAGTCCCACGGCGACCGTGCCCTCTGAACCCGAGGTGCCGGGCACGGTGGCGTTGGTGCTGTCGCAGACCAAGGCGGTGACCCCCTGGTGGCCTAGGGCGATCAGCGCCGCCTCGTCCACCGGCGCGCCCACGCGGGGATCGGGGTCCAGCTTCCAGTCTCCGGTGTGCAGGACCGTGCCGCCGGCGGTGCGGATGACCAGGGCGTTCGGCTCGGGGATGGAATGGGTGAGGCTGATCAGCTCGATATCGAAGGGGCCGACCTGGAAGCGGCCGGACAGCGGCACCTCGATGATCTGCACCAGGCCGCTGAACTCCGTCTCGCGCAGCTTGGCGCGTAGCACGGCCGCGGTGAAAGGGGTGGCGTAGACGGGGCAGCGCAGCTCCGTCCACAGGTACTGCACGGCACCCAGGTGGTCTTCATGCGCGTGGGTCAGCACCAGGCCCGCCAGATCCTCCCGCCGCTCGGCGATGAACTCGGGGTCCGGCATGACCACGTCCACGCCCGGCGCGGCATCATCGCCGAAGCTGACGCCCAGGTCGACCATCAGCCATTTACCGGCATAATGGTAGAGGTTGAGGTTCATACCGATTTCGCCGGACCCACCCAACGGCAGGAAATACAGGGCGTCGGGGGACAGCAAATCGTCGATCATGGAAACCTGGAAAACGGGAAACGGCGGGACGGGCGAACGGGGCGTCAGCCCCCTGATTTGGCGTTGCGGCGATGGATGAGCAAGAGCCCGCGTAAGGTCAGGTCGCTGTCGATGTGGTCGACCATGCCCGTCTCCTCCGCGAACACCCGCACCATGCCGCCGGTGCCGATGACGGTGACGGGGGGCGTGCCGGTGGGCGACAGCTCCGCCTTGATACGGCGCAGCAAGCCCTCGATCATCGCGGTGTAACCCCAATACATACCGGACTGCATGGCACCCACCGTGCCGCGGCCGATGACGCGATCCGGCTTGGCGATGTCCACCTTGGGCAATTGGGCGGCCACGCGGTGCAGGGCGTCCAGCGACAGGGTGGGACCGGGGGCGATGATGCCGCCGGCGAAGGCGCCATCGGCATCGACCACGTCGAAGGTGGTGCCGGTGCCGATATCCAGGACCACCAGCGGCGCCTTATATCGTTCCGTTGCCGCAACGGCGTTGACCAGACGATCGGCGCCGGCCTCGCGCGGGTTGTCGATGCGGATCTCAATGCCGACATCCACCGCCGGGTCACCGATGCGCATAGGCACGCAACCGAAATGATCCTTGCATAGCCGGATGAGGTCTGGTGTGGCCGCCGGCACGACGGAGGATAGGATGGCGGCGTTGACATCCCGGGCCACGAGGCCCTTCAGCGCCATGGCCGAGGTCAGCCACACCGCGTACTCGTCGGAGGTGCGGCGGCTGTCGGTGGAGATGCGCCAGCGGCCCCGGGGCGTGTCGCCGTCATAGATGGCGAAAACCACGTTGGTGTTGCCGGCGTCGATGGCGAGCAGCATGGGGCGGGCTCCCTGTCTCAGGCGGTCTGCCGGGCAGCATGGGGGAAAAAGACGTCCCCGGCCGTGACCTTCACCAGCCCCTGGGGCGTTTCCACCAGCAGCGCGCCATCAGCGTCCAGATCGACCAGGCGGCCCTCGAAGCTGCGGTCGTGCAGGCGGACGGTGACGGGGCCGCCGATGCCCTGGGCAGCGTTCAGCCAGGCGGCGCGCACGGGCGCGAAGCCATAGTCCTGCCAGCGGCGGTACCAGCGGTCAAAGGCGCAAGCGTAGGCCGCCATGACCAGGTCCGGCTCCACATCCGCGCCCTGGGCCAGCAGCGAGGTGGTGGCGTAGCCCGGGGTGTCCGGATGGTGTCGAACATTCATGCCCATGCCGACCGCCACCCAGGCGACGCCGCCGTCCGTCTCGGCCTCGGATTCCAGCAGGATCCCGGCGATCTTGGCACCATCGACCAGGACATCATTGGGCCATTTCAGCTTGGGTGCCGCGGCGACCAGGCCATCCACCGCCTCCCCCGCCGCCAGGGCGGTGACGAAGGACAGCTCGGCCGCCCGCTGTGGCGTGCCGCCGGGCCGCAGCAACAAGGTGCAATAGAGATTGCCGGGCTCGGAAGTCCAGGACCGGCCGCGCCGGCCCCGGCCCGCCTCTTGACGAACGGCCCGCACCAGCGTGCCTTCCGGCGCGCCAGAACGGGCCATGTCCTTGACGATGTCGTTGGTGCTGCCGCAACGCTCCAGCACCGTCGGCCGGATCCACTCCGGCAGACGGTGGGACGGGGCGCCGGGATTCAGCGCCCGCCCGCTCAATGGAACAGGCTGGCGGCGGCGGCGGCGGCGCTGTTCAGCACCGGGGTGCCGATCACCAGGGCCACCGGGAACACCACCAGGGCGGTGGCGGTGACGACCCAGGACAGGCCGGCCGTGGGGCGGTCCAGCGGCTCCTTCACGTCGTCGAACCAGGAGACCTTACAGATCTTCAGGTAGTAGTAGAGGCTGATGCCGCTGGTCAGCGCCATGATGATGGACAGCGGGTACAGCCCGGCCTTCCACGCGGCCATGAACACCAGCAGCTTGCCGAAGAAACCGGCCGCCGGCGGCACGCCCGCCATGGAGAACATGAAGACGGCCAGGGCCAGGGCCAGCATGGGATTGGTCTTGGAGAGGCCCGCCAAGTCGGCGATCTCTTCCACGGCCTTACCTTTCTGGCGCATGCCGATGATGATGGCGAAGGTACCGACGGTCATCACCAGGTAGATCGCCATGTAGATCAGCACGGCCTGCACGCCCTCGGCGGTGCCGGCCGCCACGCCGACCAGGGCGTAGCCGATGTTGGCGATGGAGCTGTAGGCCATCAGGCGCTTGATATTGCTCTGGCGGATGGCCGCCAGAGAGCCCACCACCATGGAGGCGACGGAGCAGAACTCGATCACCTGGCGCCACTGCGGCAGCAGGGAACCGAAGGGGCCCTCCAGCACGCGGATGAACAGGCAGATGGCGGCCACCTTGGGGGCCACGGCGAAAAAGGCCGTGACCGGGGTGGGGGCGCCCTCGTACACGTCCGGCGTCCACATGTGGAAGGGCACGGCGGAGATCTTGAAGGCCAGGCCGGCGGCCACGAACACCAGGCCGACGATGACGCCCAGGGGCGCCGGGCCGGCCTGCAAGACCTGGGCGATGGTGATGAAGTTGGTGGTGCCGGCGAAGCCATAGATCAGGCTGATGCCGTACAGCAGCATGCCGGAGGACAGGGCACCCAGCACGAAGTACTTCAGGCCGGCCTCGGTGCTCTTGGCGTAATCGCGGCGGAAGGACGCGATGACATAGAGCGACAGGCTCTGCAGCTCCAGGCCGACATAAAGGGTCAGCAGGTCGTTGGCCGACACCATCATCATCATGCCGACGGTCGCCAGCAGCATGAGCACCGGATATTCGAACCGGTCCATGTCCTCACGGGCGATGAAGTTCTGGGCGATGATGATGGACAGGCCGGTGCCCAGCAGGACCAGCAGCTTGGAGAAGACGGCGAAGCCGTCGGTGATGAACAGGCCGGAGAAGGCCACGTCGTAGCCTTCCTGGCGGACCAGCAGCACGGATGTCGCCACCAGCGCCACCACGGCCAGGCCGCTGACCAGGCGGGTGCCATTCTTGCCGCTGAACACACCCAGCATCAGCAGCGCCAGCGCCGCCACGGCCAGGAAGATCTCAGGCAGGGCCGGGATCAGATCGGTAAGGACAGGTTGCATGGATCGTTTCCCGCTGGATCAGTGGCCGGCGTCGGGGTTGGCATCCGCCTTGGGCTCGCTCTGCGCGGGCGTCTCGGCGGGTGTTTCAGTAGTGGACGGCTCAACCGCCGGCTCGGTGCCCGGCGTCTCACTCGTCGCCGGGTGGGCCGAGAGGGTCCCGGCGTTGGCGGCCGGGACGAAGGCGGAGGCCGGGTTGGCAACCGGCGGGGTCAGTCCCTCGGCGGCCAGGGCTTCGCGGTGGTGCGACAGGATATGGTCCAGCGAGGCGGCGTACACGCTGCTGAAGCTCTTCGGATAGACGCCCATCATGATGACGATGGCGACCAGCGGGGCGAAGTAGAGGATCTCCTTCCCGTTCAGGTCGGGCATGGCGATCACGTCCGGCTTCTCCAGCTTGCCGTAGAACAGCTTGCGATAGAGCAGCAGCATGTAGGCGGCGCCGAACACCAGGCCGGTGGAGGCGAACAGGCCCACCCAGGTGTTGGCCTCGTACGCGCCCAGCATGGACAGGAACTCACCCACGAAGCCCGAGGTGCCGGGCAGGCCGACCGAGGCCAGCATGAACAGCATGAACACCACGGCGTACTTGGGCATGTTGTGCGCCATGCCGCCGTAGCGCGCGATTTCACGGGTGTGCAGGCGGTTGTAGACCACGCCGATGCAGAGGAAGAGCGCCGCCGACACCACGGTGTGCGACAGCATCTGGAACATGGCGCCGTCCAGGCCCTGGGCGTTGGCGGCGAAGATGCCCATGCTGACGTAGCCCATGTGAGCCACGGAGGAATAGGCGATCATCTTCTTCATGTCGGTCTGAGCCAACGCCACCAGCGAGGTGTAGATGATGGCGACGACCGACATCACGAACACCAGGTTGGTGTAGGTGGCCGAGCCGATGGGCAGCATCTGCAGGTTGGCGCGGATCAGACCGTAACCGCCCATCTTCAGCATGACGCCGGCCAGCATGACGGAGCCGGCGGTCGGCGCCTCCACGTGGGCGAAGGGCAGCCAGGTGTGGAACGGCCACATCGGGGTCTTCACCGCGAAGGCGGCGAAGAAGGCCAGCCACAGGATCTTCTGCATCGACGGATCGAAGGTGTGGTCCAGCATCACTCGCATGTCCATCGTGCCGACCTGCAGGTACATGGCGACGATGGCCAGCAGCATCAGGACGGAGCCGATGAAGGTGTAGATGAAGAACTTGTAGGCGGCGTAGATGCGGCCCGGACCACCCCACACGCCGATCATCAGGAACATCGGCAGCAGGACACCTTCGAAGAAGATGTAGAACAGGATGAAGTCCAGCGCGGTGAACATGCCGACCAGCATGGTCTCCAGCAGCAGGAGCGACATCATGAACTCCTTCACCCGCTTCTCGATGCTGTCCCAGGAGGCCAGCACGCAGACGGGGGTGAGGAAGGTCGAGGCCAGCACGAACCAGACGGACACGCCATCGATGCCGCGCAGGTACTGGATGCCCAATGCCGGGATCCAGCTGTGTTCCTCCACCAGCTGGAAGCCGGCGCTGGAGGGGTCGAACTTCACCAGGATGAACAGCGAAACGATGAAGGTGAGAAGCGAGGTCGCGAGGGCGATCGCCTTCGCGTTCCGCGCCACGGCCTGTTCTTCGCCGCGCACCAGCAGGATGAGTAGGGCGCCAATCGACGGAAGGAACGTCGTCAGCGACAGGATCGGCCAATCAGCCATCTTAGATGCCTCGTCCTGCTCAGGGCTTGAAGTAGAACCAGCCGACCAGCGCGACCACGCCGATCACCATGGCGAATGCGTAATGGTAGACGTACCCGGACTGCAGACGGCTGACGCCGGCGGCCACCCCGCGGGTGGTCTTGGCGACGCCATCGGGGCCCAAGCCGTCGATGATGGCGCCGTCGCCGGCCTTCCACAGGCCGAAGCCGAGGACCTGGGCCGGCTTCACGAACAGCACGTCGTAAATCTGGTCGAAGAAGTACTTGTTGAAGACCAGCACATGCAGCGGCTTCACGATCTTGGTGAAGGTCGCCGGGATGCCGGGCACGAACATGTAGCAGACATAGGCCAGGGCGATGCCGGCCAGGCCGACCAACAGCGGCAGCAGGCCCACCCACTCCGGCCCCTCATGGGCGGCGTGGATGCTGTCATGGGCGTGCAGGACCTGGATGGCGCCGCGCCAGAATTCGGCGCGGGCGGCATGGCCGACGAACCACTCGTAGCCGCCGATACCGGCGATCAGGGCGCCGATGGCCAGCACGGTCAGCGGACCAGTCATGACCAGCGGGCTCTCATGCACGTGGTCCATGACCTCCTTGGAGGCGCGCGGCTTGCCATGGAAGGTCATGATCAGCAGGCGCCAGGAGTAGAAGGCGGTCATGAAGGCGGCGGCGATGCCCAGCCAGTAGGCAAAGTGGCCGACGGCGGTGCCGGAGCCGTAGGCGGCCTCCAGCACGATGTCCTTGGAGTAGAAGCCGGCGAAACCGAAGCCAGGGAATGCGCCAATCTTGGGGATGCCAACACCGGCCAGGGCCAGGTTGCCGATCCACATCACCGCGTAGGTGAAGGGGATCAGCCTGGCGATACCGCCCATCTTGCGCATGTCCTGCTCACCCGACATGGCGTGGATGACGGAACCGGCGCCCAGGAACAGCAGGGCCTTGAAGAAGGCGTGGGTCATCAGGTGGAAGACGGCGGCCTGGTAGGCCGACACGCCGATGGCGAAGAACATGTAGCCCAGCTGGCTCATCGTCGAATAGGCGATGACGCGCTTGATGTCGAACTGGGTCATGCCGATCGTCGCGGCGACGAAGGCGGTCAGGGCGCCCAGCACGGTCACCACGGCCAGGGCGGCGGGGGCATACTCGAACACCGGGCTCATGCGGGCCAGCATGAAGACGCCGGCGGTCACCATGGTGGCGGCATGGATGAGGGCCGACACCGGGGTCGGGCCTTCCATCGCGTCCGGCAGCCAGGTGTGCAGGCCCAGCTGGGCCGACTTGCCCATGGCGCCGACGAACAGCAGCAGGCAGGCGCAGTCCAGCGCCGACACATGCCAGCCCAGGAAGTTGAAGGTGGCGTGGGCCTTGCCGGCGGCGGCCGGGAAGATCGTGCCGAACTCGACACTGCCGAAGATGATGAAGATTGAGAAGATGCCCAGCGCGAAGCCGAAGTCACCGACGCGGTTCACCAGGAACGCCTTCATGGAGGCGTCGTTGGCGCTCTTCTTCTCGAACCAGAAGTTGATCAGCAGGTAGGAGGCGACACCGACGCCCTCCCAGCCGAAGAACATCTGCACCAGATTGTCCGACGTCACCAGCATGAGCATCATGAAGGTGAACAGGCTGAGGTAGGACATGAACCGGGGCTTGTCCGGGTCATGGCTCATGTAGCCGACGGAGTAGATGTGGACCATGGTCGACACGCCGTTGACCACGATCAGCATAACCGCCGTCAGGGTGTCGACGCGCAGGGCCCAATCGACGTGGAAGTCGCCGCTGGCAACCCAGTTGGCCAGCGGAACCACGGTGGCATGACCGTTCACGGCCACGTCGATGAACAGGATGATGGACAGGACCAGCGCGACCACCATGGCGCCGCAGGTGACGAGCTGGGAGCCCAGGTCACCGATGCGGCGGCCGAAGAAGCCGGCGATGAACGCCGCGAGGAGCGGCAGGAAGATTGCTGCGATAACGGCCATGGCCCTCAACCCTTCATCAGGTTGATGTCCTCAACCGCGATCGAGCCACGGTTGCGGAAGTAGATGACGAGGATGGCGAGGCCGATGGCGGCCTCGGCAGCCGCGACGGTCAGGATGAACAGGGCGAAGACCTGTCCCACCAGATCGTGCAGGAAGACCGAGAAGGCGACGAGGTTGATGTTGACCGCAAGCAGGATCAACTCGACCGACATCAGGATGATGATGACGTTGCGACGGTTCAGGAAGATGCCGAACACGCCCAGGATGAACAGGATGGCCGCCACCGACAGGTAGTGGCCCAGACCGATATCCATCATGTTTTCCATGGTTTACACGCCCTCCCCGGTCCGGACCTTGACCACGGCCACCACGTCCTCGCGGCGGCGGGCCAGCTGGTCGGCGATGACCTGGCGGCGCACGCCCTTGCGCGAGCGCAGGGTCAGCACAATGGCGCCGATCATGGCGACCAGCAGCACCAGGCCCGAGGCCTCGAAGATAAAGGCGTATTGGGTGTAGAGCAGGTCGCCCAGCGCCTGGGCATTGCCCACGCTTTCCGGCGTCGGCGCCGCGCGGACGCTGTCGGCCGGGCCGGCGTAGACCCAGCCGGAGATCACCAGGCCCAGTTCCGCCAGCAGGGCCGCCCCCACGGCGAGGCCCGCCGGCAGGTAGCGCAGGAAGCCCTTGCGCAGTTCCTGGAAGTTGATGTCCAGCATCATGACGACGAAGAGGAACAGCACCGCCACGGCGCCCACGTAGACGATGACCAGGATCATCGCCACGAATTCCGCCCCGATCAGCACGAACAGGCCGGCCGCGTTGAAGAAGGCCAGGATCAGGAACAGGACGGAGTGCACCGGGTTGCGCGCCGTGATCACCAGCATGCCGGCCAGCACCAGCACGGCGGCGAACAGATAGAAGGCGAGAGCGGGCAGTATCATCGGCGGCTCTCCTTCCGGTGCGGGTTGCGGACGTTGGCGATCAAGATTTCTCTCCGGTAACCGGGCCCATCGTCTGGGTCCCTGACTCGACGTCGGGGGCGCGGGCGATCCCGCGCGCGGGTGTCACGGGGTTAGGCGTCACAAGGCGTTAAAGGCGCACTCAAGGCTCAGCGGTAGGGCGCATCCGCGGCGATGTTGGCCGCCAGCAGCGGCTCCCACCGGTCGCCGTTCGCCAGCAGCTTTTCCTTGTTGTAGAAAAGCTCCTCGCGCGTTTCGGTGGCGAACTCCAGGTTCGGCCCCTCGACGATGGCGTCCACCGGGCAGGCCTCCTGGCAGAGGCCGCAGTAGATGCACTTGGTCATGTCGATGTCGTAGCGGGTGGTCCGGCGCGAGCCGTCCTCACGGGGTTCCGCTTCGATGGTGATGGCCAGGGCCGGGCACACTGCTTCGCACAGCTTGCAGGCGATGCAGCGCTCTTCCCCGTTGGGATAGCGGCGCAGCGCGTGTTCGCCACGGAAGCGGGGGCTGAGCGGGCTGCGCTCATACGGGTAGTTGAGCGTCACCCGGGGCTTGAACATGTAGCTGAAGGTCAGGGCGAAGCCCTTCACCAGCTCGGTCATGAACAGGCCGCGCGCCGTGCGGTCGAGCCAGGCCATGTCGTCACCTCATTCCTTGATGCGGGGGGCGGCTCCCCCCGCGGTCACAAGTCAGTACCAAAGTCCCGCCCCGGGGCGGGGACGCATCGCTCAGTGCGGCAGCTTGTCGAAGTAGACAAGGAAGCCGGAGGTCAGGATCACCCAGACCAGAGAGAAGGGCAGGAAGACCTTCCAGCCCAGGCGCATCAGCTGGTCATAGCGGTAGCGGGGCAACGTGCCGCGCACCCAGATGAACACGAACATCAACAGGCAAATCTTGATGATCAGGTTCAGCGGGCCGGGGATGAAGCCCAGGAGGGGGAACGGCTGCCAGCCGCCCAGGAACAGGATGGAGGTCATCCCGCTCATCAGGAGCATGCTGATGTACTCGCCCAGGAAGAACAGGGCGAAGGTCATGGCCGAGTATTCGGTGTGGAAACCGCCCACCAGCTCGGACTCGCCTTCCGGCAGGTCGAAGGGGGCCCGGTTGGTTTCCGCGAGCGCCGAGATGAAGAACACCACGAACATGGGGAACAGCGGGATGCAGAACCACAGGTGGGTCTGCGCCCGGACGATGTCCGACAGGTTCAGCGAGCCGACGCACAGCAGCACGGTGATGATGACGAAGCCGATGGAGACCTCGTAGGACACCATCTGCGCGGCGGAGCGCAGGCCGCCCAGGAAGGCGTACTTCGAGTTGGACGCCCAGCCCGACATGATGATGCCGTAGACGCCCAGCGAGCTGATGGCGAAGAGGTAGAGCACGCCGACGTTGATGTCGGACAGCACCAGGCCCTCACCGAAGGGGATGACCGCCCAGGCCACCAGCGCCAGGATGAAGGTGATCATCGGCGCCACCAGGAACACGGCGCGGTTGGCGCCGGCCGGGATGATGGTCTCCTTGGTCATCAGCTTCAGGCCGTCGGCGAACGGCTGCAGCAGACCGAAGGGGCCGACCAGGATCGGGCCCTGGCGCAGCTGGATGGCGGCCAGCACCTTGCGTTCCATGTAGGTCATCATGGCCATCGCGATCAGCAACGGCACCGTGATCACCAGGATCTTCAGGATGATCGCCACCAGGGTCGCCCAGGTGAGGGGCAAGCCCAGGTGCAGGGCGAGGAAATCAGCCATGGGTACCGGTCCTCTCGGCAACGGCGGGCGACACGAAGGCCTCCGTGCATTCGGCCATGGTGGCCGAGGCGCGGCTGATCGCGTCGGTCATGTAGAAGTTCTCCACCGGCAGGGTGAAGGGGGCGGCGGCCACGGCACCGGCGGTACCAAAGGCACCCCAGGCGGCCGGGGTGACGCGGTCGATCTGGGCGAACACCGGGTTGGCGTCGGCCAGCCGCTTGCGCAGCTGCTGCAGGGTGTCATACGGCAGGGGCTTGCCCAGGGCGCCGGACAGCGCGCGGATGATCTTCCAATCCTCACGCGCCTCGCCCACCGGGAAGGTGGCCTGGCGGGTATGCTGGGCGCGGCCCTCGGTGTTGACGTAGGTCGCGTTCTTCTCGGTGTAGGCGGCACCCGGCAGGATGACGTCGGCGCGGTGGGCGCCCCGATCACCGTGGTGGCCCTGATAGATCACGAAGGCGCGGCCGAAGTTCTGGGCGTCGATCTCGTCGGCACCCAGCAGGTAGACCACCTCGACCTCGCCCTTGCGGGCACCGTCCAGGATGCCGGCCAGGTCGCGGCCCCCCTCGGCGGGCAGGAAGCCCAGGTCCAGGGCGCCGACGCGCGAGGCGGCGCGGTGCAGGACGTTGAAACCGTTCCAGTCCTCACGCACCAGGCCGCAAGCCTCGGCCACCGCGCGGGCGGCGGCCCAGACGGCGGCGCCGTCCGGACGGGCCAGGGCGCCGGAGCCCAGGATCAGCAGGGGCTTCTTGGCGGCCTTCAGCGTCTCGGCATAGGGGTGGCTGCCGTCGGCGATGGCGTTCAGCAGCGTGGCGTCGTTGCCCAGGTGCTCGATGGGGAAGGTCAGATCGACGCGCGGGCCCAGTACGGTGACGGTCAGGCCGCCCTGCAGGTAGCGCTTGCGGATGCGGGCGTTGACCAGCGCGCCTTCCCAGCGCGGGTTGGTGCCGATCAGGAGAATCTGGTCCGCCTGCTCGATGCCCGCGATGGTGCTGTTGAAGATGTAGCCGGCGCGGGACGCCGCGTCGATGGCGCTGCCGTCCTGGCGGCTTTCCAGGCTGGCCACACCCATGCCGCCCAGCAGGTCCTTCAAGGCCAGCAGGCTTTCGGCGTCGGCCAGGTCGCCGGCGATGGCGGCGATCTTCTCCGGTGCGGCACCCTTCAGCTTGGACGCGGTCAGGGCCAAAGCCTCTTCCCACGAGGCGGCACGCAGCTTGCCGTTCTCACGGATGTAGGGGCGGTCCAGGCGCTGGCGCTTCAGGCCGTCATGGGCGTAACGGGTCTTGTCGCTGATCCATTCCTCGTTCACCGCCTCGTTCAGGCGGGGGAGGATGCGCAGCACTTCGCCGCCGCGGGTGTCGATGCGGATGTTGGACCCGACGGCGTCCAGGACGTCCACCGATTCCGTCTTACGCAGTTCCCAGGGCCGGGCGGTGAAGGCATAGGGCTTGGAGGTCAGCGCGCCCACCGGGCACACGTCCACCAGGTTGCCCGACAGCTCGGACGAGACGGCGGCCTCGACGTAGGTGCCGATCTCCATATGCTCGCCACGGCCGGTGGCGCCCATCACGGACACGCCCGCGATCTCGTCGCTGAAGCGGATGCAGCGCGTGCAGTGGATGCAGCGCGTCATGATCGTCTTGATCAGCGGGCCCAGGTTCTTGTCCTTGACCGCGCGCTTTTCCTCGCCGTAGCGGCCACGGTCGAAACCGTAGCCCACGGCCTGATCCTGCAGGTCACACTCGCCGCCCTGGTCGCAGATGGGGCAATCCAGCGGGTGGTTGATGAGCAGGAACTCCATCACCCCCTTGCGCGCCTTGTGCACGGTGTCGGTGTCGGTCTTGATCACCATGCCTTCGCCGCAGGGCATGGCGCAGCTGGCGATGGGCTTGGGGGCCTTCTCCATCTCCACCAGGCACATGCGGCAGTTGGCCGGGACCGACAGCTTCTCGTGATAGCAGAAGCGCGGAACCTCGATGCCCAGCTGCTCGCAGGCCTGCAGCACGGAGGTGCCAGGCGCCACTTCAAGCTCGATACCGTCGATGGTCAGTTTCGGCATGTCTCAAATCCTTCCACCGATCACTCGGCAGCGATGCTCTGGCGATAATCGGCGATGCGGCGTTCCATCTCCGGACGGAAGTGCCGGATCAGGCCCTGCACGGGCCAGGCGGCGGCATCGCCCAGGGCGCAGATGGTGCGGCCTTCGATCTGCTTGGTGACGTCCTGCAGCATGTCGATCTCTTCCAGGCGGGCCTGGCCGCGAACCATGCGGTCCATGACGCGGGCCAGCCAGCCGGTGCCTTCGCGGCAGGGCGTGCATTGGCCGCAGCTCTCATGCATGTAGAACTTCGACAGGCGGGCGATGGCGCGGACGATGTCGGTGGACTTGTCCATGACGATCACGGCCGCCGTGCCCAGGCCGGACCCGACCTCACGCAGGCTGTCGAAATCCATCAGCACGGTGTCGCAGATGCTCTTGGGCATCACCGGCACGGAGGAGCCGCCGGGGATGACGGCCAGCAGGTTGTCCCAGCCGCCGCGCACGCCGCCCGCATGGCGCTCGATGAGTTCCTTCAGGGGGATGCCCATCTCCTCTTCCACGTTGCACGGCTTGTTCACGTGGCCGGAGATGCAGAACAGCTTGGTGCCCACGTTCTTGGGGCGGCCGATGCCGGCGAACCAGGCGGGACCGCGGCGCAGGATGGTGGGAACGCCCGCGATGCTCTCCACGTTGTTGACCGTGGTGGGGCGGGAATACAGGCCGGCGTTGGCGGGGAACGGCGGCTTGTTGCGCGGCTGGCCCTTCTTGCCCTCGATGGACTCGATGAGCGCGGTTTCCTCGCCGCAGATGTAGGCGCCCGCGCCCTTGTGCAGGTAGATGTCGTAGTCGTAGCCGCTGCCGCAGGCGTTCTTGCCGATCAGGCCGGCGGCGTAGGCCTCGTCGATGGCGACCTGGACGTTGGACGCCTCGTTGTAGAACTCGCCACGGATGTAGATGTAGCAGGCGGTGGCGCCGATGGCGAAACCGGCGATCAGGCAGCCTTCGATCAGCTTATGCGGATCGTGGCGCAGGATCTCGCGGTCCTTGCACGTGCCAGGCTCGCCCTCGTCGGCGTTGATCACCAGATAGACGGGGCCATCCACCTTCTTGGGCATGAAGGACCACTTCAGGCCGGTGGAGAAGCCGGCGCCGCCACGGCCGCGCATGCCCGATTCCTTCACCTGCTCGATGATGGTATCGCGGCCGCGGGCCAGGATGTCCTTGGTGCCGTCCCAGTCGCCGCGCTTGCGGGCGGCTTCCAGGCGGAAGTCCTCGTAGCCGTAGAGGTTGGTGTAGATGCGGTCTTCGTCGCGCAACATCGGCCTTACTCCTGCGACGCCGGCTTGACGCCGTTACGCTGCGCCATCTCGATCAGGGTCGTCGGACCGCCGATGGGCGCGGAATTGATGCGGCCGTTCTGCGGGCCGGGCTTGGGCGTCTCGCCCCGGATCAGGGTATCCAGCAGCGCCTCGGTGGAGGGGCCGTCCAGGTCCTCGTAATAGATGTCATTGAGCGAGATGACGGGCGCGTTGACGCAGGCGCCGGCGCATTCCACCTCGACCACCGTGAACTGGCCGTCGGCCGTGGTCTCGCCCGGGCCGATGCCCAGCTTGCGCTTGCACGCCGCCAGCACCTCGTCCGACCCGCGCAGCCAGCACGGGGTGGTCGTGCAGACCTGCACGAAGTGCTTACCCACCGGCTTCAGGTTGTACATGGTGTAGAAGCTGGCGACCTCGTACACGCGGATGGGGGCCATGCCCAGCATGCCGGCGACGTAGTCCATGGCGGCGCGGGGCAGCCAGTTGTCGTGCTGGCGCTGGGCCAGGTCCAACAGGGGCATCACGGCGCTCGCCTGGCGGCCTTCCGGATACTTGGCGATGATCCGCTGGGCCAGGGCCAGGTTGTCGGCGGTGAATTCGAAGGTCGCCGGACCGGCAGGGGTCTCGGAAGCGCTCATCGGTCGATCTCTCCGAACACGACGTCGATGGAGCCGATGATCGCGACGGCGTCGGCGAGCATGTGGCCCCGGGACATGAAATCAACACCCTGCAGATGGGCGATGCCCGTCGGCCGGATCTTGCAGCGATAAGGACGGTTTGACCCGTCGGAGACCAGGTACACGCCGAACTCGCCCTTGGGCGATTCGGTGGCGGTGTAGGTCTCGCCGGCGGGGACGTGGTAGCCCTCGGTATACAGCTTGAAGTGATGGATCAGCGATTCCATCGAGCGCTTCATGTCGCCACGCGGCGGCGGGGCGATCTTGCGGTCGTCCACCTTCACGGCGCCGGGGGTCTGGCGCAGCTTGGCCACGGCCTGCTGCACGATCCGGTTGGACTGCCGCATCTCCTCCACGCGCACCAGGTAGCGGGCGTAGCAGTCGCCGGTCTTGCCCACGGCGACGTCGAAGTCGTACTCGGCGTAGGTGTCGTAGGGTTGGGCCTTGCGCAGGTCCCACGGAATGCCGGAGGCGCGCAGCACCGGGCCGGTGAAGCCCCAGGCCAGCGCCTCGTCACCCGAGACGATGCCGATGTCGACCAGGCGCTGCTTGAAGATGCGGTTGGCCGTCAGCAGGCCTTCCACGTCGTCGACGAACTTCTCGAACTTGGCCGCGTAGGCCTCGATGTCGTCCAGCATGCCGGCCGGCAGGTCCTGGTGGACACCGCCCACGCGGAAGTAGTTGGCATGCATGCGGGCACCCGACACCCGCTCATAGAACTCCATGAGCAGCTCGCGCTCCTCGAAGCCCCACAGGGCCGGGGTCAGCGCGCCCACGTCCATGGCGAACGTGGTGACGTTCAGCAGGTGGTTCAGGATGCGGGTCAGCTCGGCGAACAGCACGCGGATGTGCTGCGCGCGCTTGGGCGGGGTGATGCCCAGCAGCTTCTCCGCGGCCAGGACGAAGCTGTGCTCCTCCGACATGGGCGAGACATAGTCCAGCCGGTCGAAATAGGGCATCGCCTGGATGTAGGTCTTGTACTCGATGAGCTTCTCGGTGCCGCGATGCAGCAGACCGATGTGCGGGTCCGCCCGCTCCACGATCTCGCCGTCCATCTCCAGAACCAGGCGCAACACGCCGTGGGCGGCAGGATGCTGCGGCCCGAAGTTCATCGTGTAGGGTTTGATTTGGCTTTCGACAGGATTGGCCATGGCCGATCTCACTTCTTCACGCTGCCGTCGCGCAGCGACGCGCCCAGCGGGATGACCGCCTTCTCGTCGCCCGGCAGTTGCACATCGGTCATCGCCTCCCAGGGCGACATGAAATCAAAGGCCCGGAAGTCCTGCGTCAGCTTCACCGGCTCATAGACGACGCGCTTCTGCTCGTCGTCGTAGCGGACCTCGACGTAGCCCGTCAGGGGGAAGTCCTTGCGCAGGGGGTGACCTTCGAAACCGTAGTCGGTCAGGATGCGGCGCAGGTCGGGGTGGCCCGCGAAGAACACGCCGAACATGTCCCAGGTCTCGCGCTCGTACCAGCCGGCGGCCGGGAACAGCGGGACGCAGGACGGCACGGGCGTGTCCTCATCCGTGGTGACCTTCACCCGCGCGCGCAGGTTCTTGGACACCGACAGCAGCATGTAGTTGACCTCGAACCGCTCCGGCTTGGAGGGCCAGTCCACCGCGGTGATATCGACCAGCTGGGTGAAGCGGCAGCCGGCGTCGTCACGCAGCACGGTCAGGGTCTGCAGCAGGCCCTCGCGCGTGGTGCGGACCACCAGCTCGCCGTTCTGGATCTCGGTGCCGGTCACGGCACCCGGCAGGGCCGCCGCGATCTTGGCGCCCAGCGCCTGTAGGGTTTCTTCGTTCATTCCCGATCCCTCGAGGGCCGCTTAGCGCCGAACCAGGCGGTTACCGCCCTTGATCTTCTTCTGCAGCTGCAGCACGCCGTAGACCAGCGCCTCAGCCGTGGGCGGGCAGCCCGGAACGTAGATGTCCACGGGCACGATGCGGTCGCAGCCGCGCACCACGGAATAGCTGTAGTGGTAGTAACCGCCGCCGTTGGCGCAGGAACCCATGGAGATGACCCAGCGCGGCTCCGCCATCTGGTCGTAGACCTTGCGCAGGGCCGGGGCCATCTTGTTGCACAGGGTGCCGGCCACGATCATCACGTCCGATTGGCGCGGGCTGGGGCGCGGAATCACGCCGAACCGGTCCAGGTCGAAGCGGCTCATGTAAGCGTGGATCATTTCCACGGCACAGCAGGCCAGGCCGAAGGTCATGGGCCACAGCGACCCGGTGCGCGCCCATTCCTGCAGGGCGTCCAGCTTGGCGACGACGAAGCCCTTATCCTGCAACTCCGTCGTCACGGCCTTGATATAGGCGTCCTGGGCGGGGCCCGGCGGCAGGGGCGCGCCCGCGCCGGCGGGAACACCGGCGGGGGAAACGGAAGAGTGGGTTGGCAAAGACGTCACGGGTCTGGCTCCGGTGTGAACGGGCAGCGATGCGAAGAAACGAGAGGGAAAAGGCTCAAGCGCCGTCCGGGATCACTCCCAGTCCAGCGCGCCCTTCTTCCATTCGTAGATGAAGCCGATGGTCAGGATGCCCAGGAAGGCCATCATGGACCAGAAGCCGAACAGGCCGATGCGACCCAGCGACACGGCCCAGGGGAACAGGAAAGCCACTTCCAGGTCGAAGATGATGAACAGGATGGCGACCAGGTAGAAGCGCACGTCGAACTTGCTGCGGGCGTCGTTGAACGGCTCGAAGCCGCACTCATAGGCCGACAGCTTTTCACTGTCCGGCTTCTGCTTGGCGACCAGCATGGAGCCGAAGACCATTGCCGCCGCGATCACCCCGGCGATGGCCAGGAAGATGATGATCGGCAGGTACTGGCTCAGCAGCTCGGTGGACATAACCTGACTGGACATGAGTGTGCCCCAAATTTCGTCCCGGTTGGCCCGACGGGGCTTGCGGAAGGTGCCAGCCGCAAACAAGTGCATGAAGCCCAGGCCCACACATCTGATTGTCGGTTTTTGGCCCCACCCGGCCTGCCCGCCGGTTCTGGACATAACCTCCGAACCCATGCGGGGGTCCGGACGCCTGCAACAAAAGCCCGGCTTGGGGCCGGGCGTGTTGGAATATAGGCGGGTGCCGTGCCCAAGGAAAGCAAATTACGCCATGCGTCCCGCAGGGGCCAAGGCGCTGAAAATATGGGGGAAATGACTTAAATCGCAGTTGTTGAGAGCCACTCTCAACCGCCACTCTACCGCAGGTGCGAGAACCCCGGAAAGCAAGCAGGCCGCGCTGTTGCCAGCGCGGCCTTGCTAACGCATCGAACATCCTGTCCGTGTTCGATGAAGTGGCGCGAGTGACGGGACTTGAACCCGCGGCCTCCGGCGTGACAGGCCGGCGCTCTAACCAACTGAGCTACACCCGCGTCGTTCGCAACTTTGCTTTCTGGCCTTATTTCGCACCGTTCGTTTGTCGTTCGGTGCGTTTCGCGCCGTCAGCGTCGCTGCGGTGCGCGGTTTGTAGTAAAAACGCCCACCCCTTGTCAAACAAGAAAAACGCGGCGGTGGCGATTTTTTTTGTCTTTTTATAAGTTGTTGATTTTAAGCGACTTTCTGAGCGCGACGCAGGCTGTCCAGCCGGTCAAGCGCGTCCAGCAGGCGCATCGGCACGCCGCGGTGGTCCACGGCATCGGGCCCACCGAAGGCTGTCATGCTCAGTTCCAGGGCCTGGGCCAGCGGCTCCGCCACCGTAAGGTTGCCCTGCTCCACCGCCAATTCCAGCGCGCTCAGAATCCGATCGCCCAGGCGGCGCTCATCACTCTCCATGACCGTATGCTCCGGTTCGTTGCCAGGCAGGCCGCCCGGACTCATGCGTCCGGGGATGGACCGAGGGTAGCACTTTCCAGGAAGGCGCCCGACGGGAAAACGACCACTGCTGTTGGATAGGGGCAGCCATGTGTGGGCCGGCAGCGACCCCGCCACCGCAAGTGGCGGCGGCAACACCGGGGCTGCGCCTAAAGCACGCGGGAGCGGCCGAGGGACGCTTCCATCATGTCCAGGCTGTGCATCATGCGGCGCCAGGTCTCGTCGCTGATGGCGTGGGTGCGGTGCAGACGCGCCAGCTCATCGCGCTTGGCCCGGACCGCCGCCAGCCGCAGCTCCGCCTCGATGGCCAAGCGCCGGCGGCTCAACACCCGGGCATCCACCGGCATGTCGGGGTCCTCCACCTGGCGGCGGTAGAACTCCATCAGGCGCAGCGCCGCCTCCGTATAAAGATCGGCCTCGGATGCGGCGGGAGACACGGCCTGGTGGGCCTGCTCCAGACGGCGCAGGGCAGCGCGGGCCAGGGCGGCCTCCGCCACCCTCTCCTCCTCCACCGTAAGGTCCTCTCCCGGCATGCTGAGGCCGCGCAGCAGCCAGGGCAGCATCAGGCTGGCCATGGGCAGCGACACCAGGATGACGCCGGAGGCCAGGAAAATGGCGACGTCACGACCGGGAAAAGCCACGCCCTCCCGCAGCCAGACCGGCAGGGACAGGACGCCCGCCAGGGTGACGGCGCCGCGCACGCCGGAAACGGTGGTGACGCTGACCAGGCGGAAGGTTGAGCCGGCGGCCCCCCCGGCCCGCGCGCGCCCCCGCCGCTGGGCAATGGCCCGGCTGACCAGCAGCGACAGCCAGACCCATACCAGCCGCAGGGTCAGCAGGGCGCCGACGATGGCGGCGACATGCAGGCCCAGCCAGCCGAGGCTGACCGGCATATCCATGGGCCCGGTGTGCGGGGCGCCCGCCTGCATGGCGATCATGGGCGCCTGGACCAGGATGCCGGGCAGTTGCCAGCCCAGCAGCACGAAGATGACGCCGTTGAGGGTGAACTGGATCATGTCGCCCACCGCCGTGCCCTGCAGGCGGGTGGCCACCTGCCCCGACTCCTCCAGCGGCAGCAGGTTCAGCGTCATGCCGGCGGCGACCGCCGCCAGGATGCCGGACATGTCCAGATGCTCCGCCGCCAGATAGGCGGCGAAGGGAACCAGCAGCATGGTCAGGATGGTGGCGGCGGGGGAATCGCCCCGCAGGCGTATGATCCAGCTCTGGACCAGGTGCACGGCGGCCACCACGACCACGCCCACCAGCAGGCCGCCGCCCGCCGCCCAAAGGAAGGCCACCGCCGCGCCGCCGATGGAAAAGGTGCCGGTGAGCGCCGCGGTCACGGCGAACTGCAGGCACACCAGGCCGGAGGCGTCGTTCAGCAGTGCCTCCCCCTCCAATATATGCTTCAAGCGGCGGGGCATGCCGCCGCCGGCCGCCATACCCGACACGGCCACGGCGTCGGTGGGCGACAGCACGGCCGCCAGCGCGAAGGCGGTGGACAGGGGGACGGCCGGCAGCAGCCAGTGGATGACATGGCCCGCCCCCACCACGGTGAACACCACCAGGCCCACCGCCAGGGTCACGATGATGCCGCCCAGGCGCCGCAACTCCGTCGCGGGGAATCGCCAGGCGTCCAGGAACAGCAACGGCGGAATGAACACCAACAGGAAGAGGTCGGGGTTGAGGACGATGGGCACGCCCGACGCCCAGCCCAACGCCGCCCCCAGCGCCACCTGGATCAAGGGCTGGGGCACCCGCGTCACGAACCGGCCGATGATGCCGGAAACCGCTACGGTCACCAGCAGGATGAGGACGGCGGTCATCGTTTCCATGGGGCGTCTAGTCCAGGCGCGGGGGCGGGCAGCGGGGGCGGGCAGGCGTTTCCGGGCGGGCGAATTAGCGTCCTGACCGGTCCCGGCCCGCCAGCAAGGCCGCCGCCAGGACGACGGCGCCCAGGACGATGACCAGGACGTTCATCCACGGGCCAGCGCTGCGATCATGGTTCATATCCCAGACGCGCCCGCCGATCATGGCCAAGCCCAGGATGATCAGCAAGATTCGATGCTGGCGGGTTAGCCCGCCGGCCCCGTCAGGCGGCAGGAGACCCATCACCGCCCCTGGCCGCCCGCGGCCGGCAGGACCTGGGCAGCCGTGCCGTCCTGGCTCAACGCCCGGTGCGCCCGGGCAAGGGCCACGCCCAGCAAGGCGACGCAGATGAAATTCACCACGGCCATGGCCAAGGTCCACAAGAGACTGACGACCACGTCGGTGCTGGCGGCCATCAAGTCGCCTATAAACAGTCTGTTGAAGAAGAAGCAGGGAAGCTGGAATGCCGCCTGACTGATCAGCACCACGCCAGTCAGACGCCAACCCAGGACAGACGAAGCTCTCCAGTACTTGCCGAAGGCGGGTTGCTCGCCTTGCAGAATAGCGACCAAACCAATACCCAAGCGCACGGTAACATGTAGCGCCAGCACACCCACGGCGATCGCTGCAGCGGCCCCAGCCAGCCAGACGCCAGGCCCCGCCTGATCTTCAGTTGTCGGATCCACCAGCAGGGCTTTGACGAAAAAAAGGACCATCAAGAGAATGGCCCCTGTGAAGAAGTAGAGGATCTGCCAGCCGGTGGCGGCCCACTCGTTGCGCCCGAAGCCAGGTTGCAGGAAAGTCACCGGCTCCTTGCTGGTATGAATCCAACGGCTCCAGGCAGAGAGGGAGCGCATATGTGCCCAGGTCTGGAAGACGGCGGTGATAAGAAGGAGGAAGCCGAACTCTTCCATTCGCTCGTCATTGAGCTCATGACCGACGAACTGGATGTTGCGCGTTTGAAAAAAAAGGGCAGTCGCCAGACTGAAGACGGCCGGCATACCCAGGAAACGGACGATGCGCGCCGGGTTGGCGAATACCTCGCGATAAAGATCGACCACTTCCCCCCAGATCGACTGCCCGTTCGACGCCATGCCCCCTCCAAAACCGGACGCCGTCGCCGCCGTCCTCACATGCGCAACCACCACCGTCCCCGCTGCATAAGGGTGAGGATGGGAAGGCTCCGCGCGCTTTGCCAATCACAGAAATGCCCCGTGCCGCTGGATCGCCCCTATATGGGCAACCCGGGGGGATGATTACAGGTTTGCCCCGCCGGTCAAAGTGACAATCCGGGGCCAAATGGCATAGCGACACCAGCCGCCGCCCCGGCCTTCGACCCGTTGACGCCCTGCTGCGGGTGTCTGGGCGAAAGACTGGCGGCATGCTGTCCTGGACCTGGAGCGATGGGACCTGTGGCGATGGTGGGCGGTGAGGGATTTGAACCCCCGGCCCGATGCGTGTAAAGCACCTGCTCTACCCCTGAGCTAACCGCCCATCGCGTCCGACCAGCCCCCCGCCGTCAAGCGGGTCGCCGGGACATGAGGCTTTAGCGGCCCGTGACCCGTTTGGGAACCCCTTTTGCGAAAGGGGGCCTGGAAAAATAATAATGCCGCGGAAACAAAAAAGACGGGAACACCCATTGGCGTCCCGCCTTTTATAAGCACTGGGCTCGGGACTGTAGCCGGCCATGGCCGGTGTCCCCCGAGCGCACCGCCCCATAGTTGGAGCGGCGTGCCTGAACATCCGGGCGGGGGCGGGCCGCAGGCTGCGGCGACCGGCCCCCAAGACCGGCATAAAACGGCGGTTGGGCCGTTCTTAGTTCAGCGCGTCCTTCAGGCCCTTGCCGGGCTTGAACTTCGGCTGCTTGCTGGCGGCGATGGAGATCGCCTCACCCGTGCGCGGGTTGCGGCCTTCCGAAGCGGCGCGCTCGGCAACGGCGAAGGTGCCGAAACCAACCAGGCGAACCTCATCACCCTTCTTGAGGGCTTCGGTGATGCCCTCGAACACCGCATCGACCGCCTTGTTCGCATCAGCCTTGGACAGCTCCGCACTCGCGGCGACGGCGGCAACGAGATCGTTCTTATTCACTTAAGGCCCCCCTTCTTGAAGCAGGAATCTGATCTTGGATTTCGTCCCGGTCGCGGGGCACGCGCCGGGATTGGGATTCGGTTCGGACGTACGGCCCCGGGGTTATCCGCCCCGGGGCCGTCGCGTCAGGTCTTCAATTCACACGATTTCGGTTCGTACTTCAATGCCGAATCACGTCATCCTTACCGTCTTCCGCGGCTTTCGCGGCGACGGGCTCAACGACTTCCGGCTCCGACCACTCGATCGGCACCAGCGGCTGCACCAGCGCGTTGGCCAGCACCTCGTCCGCCGTCGTCACCGGGATGATGGTCAGGCCGCGCTTGACGTTGTCGGGAATGTCAGCGAGGTCCTTCTCATTATCCTTTGGAATCAACACGGTCTTGATGCCGCCGCGCAAAGCCGCCAGCAATTTCTCCTTCAGGCCGCCGATGGGCAGGACCCGACCGCGCAGTGTGATTTCGCCGGTCATGGCGACATCCTTGCGCACGGGAATGCCCGTCAGCACCGACACGATGGAGGTTGTCATCGCAACGCCAGCGGACGGACCGTCCTTAGGCGTAGCCCCTTCGGGTACATGGACGTGAATATCCTTGCGCTCGAAAAGCGTCGGTTTGATGCCGAATTGGGCGGAGCGGGACTTCACGAAGCTCTCGGCGGCCTGCACCGATTCCTTCATGACGTCGCCCAGCTTGCCCGTGGTGGTGACGCGGCCCTTGCCGCGCAGCATCACCGCCTCGATGGTCAGCAGCTCGCCGCCCACCTCGGTCCAGGCAAGACCGGTGGTGCAGCCCACCAGATCCTCCTTCTCCGCCTCGCCATAGTGGAACCGGCGCACGCCGGCATACTTGTCGAGGTTGCGACGGGTGATCGACACCTTGTCGACCCCCTTCATCAGGATCTCCTTGATGGCCTTGCGGGCCAGGTTGGCGATCTCACGCTCCAGGCTGCGCACGCCGGCTTCCCGGGTGTAGTAGCGGATGAGGTCGCGCAACGCGTCGTCGGAGATGGTGAACTCGCCCGCCTTCAGGCCGTGCGACTTCAGCTCCTTGTCGATCAGGTGGCCGCGGGTGATCTCGATCTTCTCGTCTTCGGTGTAGCCCGACAGCCGGATCACCTCCATGCGGTCCAGCAGAGGCTGGGGCATGCGCAGGGTGTTGGCCGTGCAGACGAACATCACGTCGGAGAGGTCGTAGTCCACCTCGAGGTAGTGATCGTTGAAGGTGCCGTTCTGCTCGGGATCCAGGACCTCCAGCAGGGCGGAGGACGGGTCGCCCCGCCAATCGGCGCCCAACTTGTCGATCTCGTCCAGCAGGAACAGCGGATTCGACGACTTCGCCTTCTTCATGCCCTGGATGACCTTGCCGGGCATGGAGCCGATGTAGGTGCGGCGGTGGCCGCGCACCTCGGCCTCATCCCGCACGCCGCCTAGCGACACGCGGACGAAGTTGCGGCCCGTGGCCTTGGCGATGGACTTGCCGAGCGAGGTCTTGCCGACGCCGGGCGGGCCGACCAGGCACAGGATGGGACCCTTCACCTTGTCCATGCGCTGCTGCACGGCCAAGTACTCCAGGATACGCTCCTTGACCTTCTCCAGGCCGTAGTGATCGGCATCCAGGATGGCCTCGGCCCCCTTGATGTCCTTCTTCACCTTGGTGCGCTTCTTCCACGGAATGGACAGCATCCAATCCAGGTAGTTGCGCACGACCGTCGCCTCGGCGGACATGGGGCTCATGGTCCGCAGCTTCTTGACCTCAGCCAGCGCCTTTTCCCGGGCTTCCTTGCTGAAGCGGGTCTTGGCGATGCGTTCCTCGAGCTCGGCGACCTCGTCCTTGCCATCCTCGGACTCGCCGAGTTCCTTCTGGATGGCCTTCATCTGCTCGTTCAGATAGTACTCGCGCTGGGTCTTCTCCATCTGCCGCTTGACGCGGTTGCGGATGCGCTTTTCCACCTGCAGCACGCCGATCTCGCCTTCCATGAAGGCGTAGACCTTCTCCAGCCGCTCACCCACCGTCGCCGCTTCCAGGAGCTGCTGCTTCTCCGGAATCTTCAGCGCCAGGTGCGAAGCGATGGTGTCGGCCAGCTTGCCCGGTTCCTCAATCTGGTTGACCGAGACCAGGACCTCCGGCGGAATCTTCTTGTTCAGCTTGATGTACTGTTCGAACTGGGCCACCGCGGCGCGGGCCAGGGCCTCCGCCTCTTGCGCTTCGCCCGTCTTTTCCTCGATGGGCTCGGCGTAGGCCTGGAAGAAGTCCTCATTGCGCTCGAAACTGACGATGCGCGCGCGCTGCCCGCCTTCGACCAGCACCTTCACCGTCCCGTCGGGCAGCTTCAGCAACTGCAGCACGGTGCCGATGGTGCCGACGGAATAGATGTCGTCGGGCGTGGGATCGTCCTGGGCGGCGTTCTTCTGGGTGACCAGCAGGATCTGCTTGTCATCCTTCATCACGTCTTCCAGCGCGCGCACCGACTTTTCGCGCCCCACGAACAGGGGCACGATCATGTGCGGGAACACCACGATGTCGCGCAGGGGGAGGACCGGGTAAAGGGTTCCTCGGGTGGCTTCCAACATAGATCTGACCTTCCACTCAGAATCTCAGCGGCCAGCCCGTAATGGGCCTGGCCCGCCATCCACCAGCCGCCCCGTCATGGGCACGGCGTCGGGAGGTCGCCCTGGTAACGTGGCACACCGATCCCCCCCCTTCAAGGGCTTGAACCCGACGAAATCTGCGCTACGGAAGGGTCGGACGGCGGGAAACTCGCGCTTTTGCAACCATGTGGCCCGCCATTTGGGACCCTCGCGGTCCCAAGTGCCTGGATTCCGGACCAATTATGCGGCGAAGGCAAAATAAAACCCGGGAAACCCCCACGATCAGGGACTTCCCGGGTCTCAAGACTATCCAAACTGGCTATCGCCGATGCACGGGCCCCGTCAGGCGACGGGGGCGGCCTCCGCCTTGCGGTCGGCGTAGATGTACAGCGGCTGGGCGCGGCCCTCGACCACCTCGCCATTGATGACGATCTCATCCACGCCCTGCAGGCCCGGCAGATCGAACATCGACTCCAGCAGGATGGACTCCATGATGGAGCGCAGGCCACGGGCGCCGGTCTTGCGCTGAATGGCCTTGTTGGCGATGGACTTCAGAGCCTCTTCGGCGAAGGACAGCTTCACGTCCTCCATCTCGAACAGGCGCTGATACTGCTTCACCAGCGCGTTCTTGGGCTTGGTCAGGATCTCGATCAGCGCTTCCTCGTCCAGGTCGTTCAGCGTCGCCACCACGGGCAGACGGCCGACGAATTCCGGGATGAGGCCGAACTTCAGCAGATCCTCAGGCTCCACCTCGCGCAGCACGTCGCCGGTGCGGCGGTCGTCCGGGCCCTTCACATCGGCGCCGAAGCCGATGGACGTGCCCTTGCCGCGGGCGGCGATGATCTTCTCCAGGCCGGCGAAGGCGCCGCCGCAGATGAACAGGATGTTGGTCGTGTCCACCTGCAGGAATTCCTGCTGCGGATGCTTGCGCCCGCCCTGCGGCGGCACGGAGGCGACGGTGCCTTCCATGATCTTCAGCAAGGCCTGCTGCACGCCCTCGCCCGACACGTCGCGGGTGATGGACGGGTTGTCGGACTTGCGGCTGATCTTGTCGACCTCGTCGATGTAGACGATGCCACGCTGCGCCCGCTCAACATTGTAGTCCGCGGCCTGCAGCAGCTTGAGGATGATGTTCTCCACGTCCTCGCCCACGTAACCGGCTTCGGTCAGCGTGGTGGCGTCGGCCATGGTGAAGGGGACGTCAATGATGCGGGCCAGCGTCTGGGCCAACAGGGTCTTGCCACAGCCCGTAGGGCCGATCAGCAGGATGTTGGACTTCGCCAGTTCGACGTCGCTGTGCTTGGTGCCGTGTGCCAGCCGCTTGTAGTGGTTGTGCACGGCGACCGAGAGCACGCGCTTGGCGTGGCTCTGCCCGATGACGTAGTCATCCAGCACCGCGCAGATGTCGCGTGGGGTGGGAACGCCGTCGCGGGACTTCACCAGCGTCGTCTTGTTCTCTTCGCGGATGATGTCCATGCACAATTCCACGCATTCATCGCAGATGAACACCGTGGGGCCGGCAATGAGCTTCCGCACCTCGTGCTGGCTCTTCCCGCAGAAGGAGCAGTAGAGGGTATTCTTCGAATCGCTGCCGGTCGACTTGGTCATAAAAGCTCCGTACATCACCGGGACAGTCACCCGGAGCCATCACGATGACGGAACCGGGGCCCGATCCTCCCGGGATCGGCCGGCGGACAAGGGGATGAAACACCGCTCACCCGCCACTGCCTGCCCATTCAACACCACGGAACGCTGGGCTTTCAACCCCCCGTGTGTCTCTTCGTGTCCGAACACCCATACCGGGGTATCCCGGTGGGGGCGTTCCGGCGGAAGGTTAATCCCGCCGGAGCCCGGACGCTAAACCGTTGGCACCTCAGGCCGCCTGGGCGGTCCCACCGGCGCCGGGACGGGTGGCGATGACGTCGTCGATCAAGCCGAACGCCTTGGCCTCGTCCGCGGTCATGAAGTTGTCACGCTCCATCGCCCGCTCGATCTTGTCGATCGGCTGGCCGGTGTGGCGCACGTAGATCTCGTTGAGGCGATGCCGGATCTTCAGGATCTCGCGCGCCTGGATTTCGATGTCCGCCGCCTGGCCCTGGGCGCCGCCCGAGGGCTGGTGGATCATGATGCGGCTGTTGGGCAGCGAGAAGCGCCGCCCCTCGGAGCCGCCGGCCAGCAGCAGCGAGCCCATGGAGGCCGCCTGGCCGATGCACAGGGTCGCCACCGGGCAGCGGATGTACTGCATGGTGTCGTAGATCGCCAAGCCCGAGGTGACGATGCCGCCCGGCGAATTGATGTAGAAGGAGATTTCCTTCGTGGGGTTTTCCGCTTCCAGGAACAGAAGCTGGGCGCAGATCAGGCTGGACACCGCGTCGTTCACGCCACCGACGAGGAAGATGATCCGTTCCTTCAACAGGCGCGAATAGATGTCGTAGGCCCGCTCACCCCGGTTGGTCTGCTCGACCACCATGGGGACCAGCGTGTTCATCTGCGGCTCAAAGTCGATCATGCCTGCTCCAGCGCTGCGTCCGACCCGGGGGCCATCCCCGGGCCCGTTGCCGGTCCGGGGGAGGGACGATCCCTCCCCCATTCCGTTTGAATACCGAGGCCCGTCAGAAACCGAAGACGGGAGACGCGACCTTAGGCCGCCTCTTCCTCATCGGGGTCCTGCATCAGCTCTTCAGCCGACACGGGCTTCTCCGTCACCTTAACCTGTCCCAGGATGAAGTCGACAACCTTGTCTTCAAAAACCGGGGCCCGCAGGCTTTCGACCGCCTGGGGGTTGTTCTTGAAGAAGTCGAAAACCTCACGCTCCTGGCCCGGGTAGCGCCGCACCTCGGCCAGCACGGCCTGGTTCAGCTCTTCCCTCGCCACCGTTATATTGTTCTTCTGACCGATCTCGGAAAGGACCAGGCCCAAACGAACACGCCGGACGGCGATGTCGCGGTACTCCTTCCGGAGCTCCTCCTCGTCCTTGCCGGCGTCCTCGCCCGCGTCGCCGGCCTTCAGCTCGTCCTGCAGGCGCTTCCAGATCTGGTCGAATTCGATATCGACCATGCCCTGCGGCACCTCGAAGCTGTGCAGCTCCGCCAGCTGGTCCAGCAGGGCGCGCTTGGCGCGCAGGCGGCTCATGACGGTGTAGTCGCCGCCCAGGCGATCCCGGATCACGGTCTTCAGCGCGGCCAGGTCGTCGAAGCCCAGGCCCTTGGCGAACTCGTCGTCGATGGTCGCCTCGACCGCCTGCTTCACTTCCTTCACGTCCACCTCGAACACGGCGGCCTTACCAGCCAGCTCGGCGGCGTGGTAGCCCTCGGGGAAGGTGACGTTGACGGTGCGGTGGTCACCGGCGCGGGTGCCCTCCAGCTGCTCCTCGAAGGTGTCGATGAAGCTGCCGGAGCCCAGCTCCAGCTCATGGCCCTCGCCCTTCATGCCCGGGCGCTTCTCACCGTCGACCGAACCGTCGAAGTCGATGACGACGATGTCGCCCTTGGCGGCCGGACGGTCCTCGGTCAGCGGCGCGGAGGTCTTGCGGCCGGCGGCGATGCGGCCCACGGCCTCGTCCACCTGTTCATCGGTGATCTCGACCACCGGCTTCTCGATGGCGACGCCGCTGAGGTCGGCGGGCTCGAATTCCGGCAGCACCTCGTAGGCCAGCTTGAACTCCAGGTCGCTGGCGCTCTCGACCTCGAACTTCACGATCTCGACCTTGGGCTGCAGGGCGGGACGCAGGCTGTGCTGCTCGACCACCTTGGCGGCGCTGTCGGACATGGCCTTGTCCAGCACTTCACCCATCACCGACTGCCCATAGCGCTGCTTCAGCACCGACATCGGCACCTTGCCCGGGCGGAAGCCCGGCATGCGCACGGTCTTGCCAATTTCCTTCAGCTGGGCGTCCACGCGGCCGGCCACGTCGGCGGCGGGGATGACGACCGTGTATTCGCGGCGCAGGCCTTCGGTGCTGGTCTCGGTGATGTTCATGGGACTATTCGAACCTGTCTCTTTGATCGGCCCCGGATGCCGGCGTTCCCGGCCCCTGGGTGCCCGGGGCCGGACGGACCACGGGCGGTTGGGTTGATATCTCGTGCTTGGTGCGGGCGAAGGGACTCGAACCCCCACGACTTTCGTCACCGGAACCTAAATCCGGCGCGTCTACCAGTTCCGCCACGCCCGCGGCCAAACCCGGTTCTAGGATCGCTTGGGCGCCCCATTCCCAGAAGCCCGCCCCCGCCGACGCCGGTGGCGTCAATGGGGAATAGGCATGGAAATGGCGCCCGGACCCTTCCAGGCGCCGTCCGATCTATAGCACCCGCGCACCCGCGTAAATAGGAATCTAGGCCAGGGGTGGGGCCTATCAAAGGGCCGAGCGCCGCCCGTCCCACCCCACCGGTCAGCCCCGCCGGCCAGACCGAAAGTGGCGGCCATTGCGAGGCCCATCGACGAATCACCCCATGAAGCCGGCTATCGGCGGCAACGAAGTGCTTGTTATGCTGTACTTCCCCAAGGACAACCCGCGCCAACCGAGGTTCCCCGCCGCATGACCGCCGCCGCCATGACCGCCCCGTCGCCGCCGCCCCTCACCCCCGATCTGCCCCGCCCCGCTCTGACCGCCGACCGGCTGCCCGGCCGCACGGTGGATCTGGAACGGATCGACTTGGACCGCCATGCCCCTGGCCTGTGGCTGGCGATCGGCCAGCACGCCAACCTGTGGGACCACATTCCCGGCGGCCCCTTCGCGGACCAGGCGGCCTTTACCCAATGGCTGCGCGACCGCCTGCCCCGGCCGGGGCAGACCATGTACGCGGTGATGGACAAGACGGGCGGCGCGCCGGCGGCCGCCGGCCTGCTGCTGCTGCTGAACGCCAACCCCGACATGGGAACGGTGGAGATGGGCCTGGTCTACGGCCCCCTCCTCAGCCGCAAGGTGACCGGGACGGAGGGCGTGTTCCTGCTGATCGACTATGCGCTGGGCCAAGGGGCGGGCCAGGGGGGCTATCGCCGCCTGGAATGGCGCTGCGGCCCGCCCAACGTCGCCTCCATCAAGGCGGCGCTGCGCTACGGCTTCACCCATGAGGGGTTGCTGCGCCAGACCTTGTGGCTGAAGGGCCGCAACTGGGACAGCAACGTCTTTTCCATTCTGGATGCGGAATGGCCGGCGCGCCGCCAGCGCCTGGCGGCTTGGCTGGCGCCGGAGAACTTCACGGCCGACGGCACCCAGATCAGGGCATTGGGAGAGTTCTGAGGGTCTGTGTCGCCCTCAAGCGGCGGCCGCGGGCCACCACCGGCATGGGGGCTCATGCCGGTGGCTTGGTCGCATATCAGCCCAAAAGCACCTTGGCGCACGCGTCCACGATGGCGTCGGCATCCAGGCCCTGGACCCGATACAGGTCGGGGATGTCGGCGGACTGGCCGAATGTCTCAACCCCCAGGGCCGCCACGGTCTGGCCGCGCACGGAGCCCAGCCAGGACAGGGTGGCGGGATGGCCGTCGATGACGGTCACCAGCTTGGCACCGGCCGGCAGGGCCGACAGCAAGCGGTGGACATGGGCGTCGCCGCCCCTGCCCTGCCGTTGCGCCGCCGTCCAGCCGGCGTGCAGCCGATCCGGCGAGGTCACCGCCAGCAGGCCGGCGCCGGGGCAGTCCTCCAGCACCTGGGCATGGGCCTCCAGCGCCTCGGGCGCCAGGGCGCCGCAATAGACGATGGCGAACTCCGCGTCCGGCGCCGGCGGACGCAGCCAATACCCGCCGGCGATGACGGCGTCGCGGTCCAGGCCCCGGTCGCGCTTGGGCTGGTCCACTTGGCGGGTGGTCAGGCGCAGGTAGAGGGAGCCGCCGTCCGGCCGCTGCATATGGTCGAACCCCCAGGCCATGATGGCCGCCAGTTCATCGACATAGGCGGGCTCATAGCTGGACACGTTGGGCAGGCCCATGCCGATCAGCGGCGTGGCGATGGACTGATGCGCCCCACCCTCAGGCGCCAGGGTGACGCCCGAGGGAGTGGCGACCACCATGAAGCGGGCATCCTGGTAGGCCGCGTAGTTCATGGCGTCCAGGCCGCGCTTGATGAAGGGGTCGTAGAGGGTGCCGATGGGCAGCAGCCGGGCGCCGAACAGGTCATGGCTGAGGCCCAGGGCCGCCAGCATGAGGAACAGATTGTGCTCGGCGATGCCCAGCTCGATGTGCTGGCCGCCGGGGGCCCCTTGCCAGCGCTGGGCGGAAACCACCTTCTGTTCGCGGAAGACATCCTGCGTCTCGGTACGCGCGAATAGGCCGCGCCGGTTCACCCAGGGGCCTAGGTTGGTGGACACGGTGACGTCGGGGGAGGTGGTGACGATGCGCGCGGCCAGGTCGTCGTCGCCCTTGGCGATCTCACCCAGGATTTTGCCGAATCCCTCCTGCGTCGACATGCGGGCGCCCAAATCGACCGCCAGGGCGGGCGGCACCGGGATCGCGGCGGCCTTCAGGCGGCGGCTCGCCTTACCCGGACCGGTACCCTGGGCGAAAGGCACGTCCGCCAGGAAGGCGTCCAGCGCCGCCGGGTCGACGTCCAGGCCCGCATACCGGTCCCATTCCTGGCCGTCCTTCAGCCCGCAGGCGGCCTTGAAGGCGGCCATCTGGTCCGGGTTCATCAGGCCGGAATGGTTGTCCTTGTGTCCCTGGAAGGGCAAGCCCCGGCCCTTGACCGTGTAGGCGATGAAGCAAGCCGGGCGGTCGTCGGTCGTACCGTGAAAGGTCTCCAGCAGCGTGGGTAGGTCATGGCCCGCCAGGTTGGTCATGAGGGTGCCCAGGGCCGCGTCGTCATGGGCGTCCAGGATGTGGCGGATGCCGCGCGTGTCGCCCAAGTCGTGGGTCAGCGCCTCGCGCCAGGCGGCCCCGCCCTTGAAGGTCAGGGCGGAATACAGCTGGTTGGGGCAGGTGTCGATCCACTGGCGCAGGGCGTCGCCCCCCTCTTGCGCGAACGCGGCCTCCAGCTTCTTGCCGTACTTCAGGATCTGCACGTTCCAGTCCAGCGAGCGGAACATGCCCTCAATGGGCACCCACAGCCGGTCCGACACCACGCTGTCCAGGCTCTGGCGGTTATAGTCGATGATCCACCAGGTGTTGCGCAGATCGTGCTTCCAGCCTTCCAGCATGGCTTCGAAGACGTTGCCCTCGTCCATCTCGGCATCGCCCACCAGGGCGACCATGCGTCCCTCCGGCTGGTCCGACAGGCCCTTCAGGCGCACATAGTCCTGCACCAGGGAAGCGAAGGCGGTGACGGCGACGCCCAAGCCGACCGAGCCGGTCGAGAAGTCCACATCGTCGGTGTCCTTGGTGCGCGAGGGGTAGCTCTGGGCCCCGCCCAAAGCGCGGAAACGCTCCAGCTTCTCCTGGGTCTGGCGGCCCAGCATGTATTGGATGGCATGGAAGACGGGGCTGGCGTGCGGTTTCACCGCCACCCGGTCCTGCGGCCGCAGCACGTCGAAATAAAGCGCCGTCATGATGCTGGCCAGCGAGGCGCTGGAGGCCTGGTGGCCGCCCACCTTCAACCCGTCGCGCGACGGGCGGATGTGGTTGGCGTTGTGGATGGTCCAGGCCGACAGCCAGAGCACCTTGCGCTCCAGCGCCTCCAGCAGGCGGATCTTGTCGGCGGGGGCGGCCATAACGGTCGAGGCGGCGTCGGGCATACCGTAGATCTTCCCTAAGGGTGGGGCGCGTGCCACCGCGAGGGGAGGCGGCGCCCGATCGTTGCCCAGGGTTATAGACCCGGCCGCGCCGGGCCTGAAGCCCGGTATTTAAAAATTTGCCCCTTGAAAGTTTTGATGCCGTTTCGCCGCAGGCTGGTCCCTCAGGCGTCCAACGCCCCCGCCTGGTCATCCCTCCGGCCTCCGCCCTCGTCCTCCCCGCGCATCGCCTCCTCAATGGCGGCGCGCAGGACCTCGGGCAGGTAGGGCTTGTGGATCAGGACGCAGCCGGTGGCCGACGCCTCCTGGATGCGGGCGGGGTCGGTGTCGCCGGTGACGATGATGCCGGGCAGATGGCGCCGCACCTCGTTGCCCAGGCGGGCCACCAGCTGCACGCCGTTGAGGGGACCGGGCAGGCGGAAGTCGCTGATCACCAGGCCCGGCAGGCGCACGGCGTCGCGCATGGCAGCCAGGGCGTCGTCGGACCCGGCGGCGGTGATGACGCGATAGCCCCAGCTCTCGATGATGGCGCCCAGCGCCATGCGCTGCAGGGCGTCGTCCTCCACCGCCAGGATGGTGCGCGGGTCGCTCTCCCGCTGGGCCGGGCGCTGGCCGTCGCGGGGAAAGGCCCGCAGGCTGTCCCTGGTGGCCGGGGCCCCCACAGCCGGCGCCGTCGGCACGCAAGGCACCAGGACCGAGAAGACCGAGCCACGGCCGGGAACCGAGCGCACGGTGACGGTGGTGCCCAGCAGGCGGGCCATGCGGCGGACGATGCCCAGCCCCAGTCCCAGTCCCTTGGTCCGGTCACGTTCCGGATTGCTCAGCTGGACGAAATCTTCGAACACCGTGTCCAGCTGATCGGCGGAAATGCCCACGCCCGTGTCCCACACCTGGACCAGCATGGACCGGCCCCGGCGGCGGGTGGAAACCAGGACGCGCCCGCCGCGGCCGGTGTAGCGGATGGCGTTGGTCAGCAGGTTGCGCAGGATGCATTTCAGCAGGACGGGGTCGGTGTCCGCCTCCTCCAGGGCCGCCTGCGGGCCGGCCTTGGCGGCGGCGCGCAGGCGGATCTCCACCCCCGCCTTCTCGGCGTCGCCCCGTACGGCGCTGACCAGGCCGGCCACCATCGCCTCCAGACCGAAGCGCTGCGGATTCGCCGTCACCGTGCCGGCGTCCAGCACCGACACGTCCAGCAGGGCGCGCAACAGCTCCTCCCCCGCCGATAGCGCTTCCCCCATGCCCGCGATCAGCTTGCGGTCAAGAGCGTTGGCCAACCCGTTGGCGGATGCAGGGCGGAAAACGGCGCCACCGGCAGCCGCCGGGGCAACAGCGGCGCGGCCGTTGGCCGCCCGCTCACTCAGCATATTGTGGTAAAGCCGCATGGTCTGCAGCGGTTGGCGCAGATCATGGCTGATCGCGGCCAGGAAGACGGACTTGGCGCGATTGGCCCTTTCCGCCTCCTCCGCCCGCGCCTGGCTTTCGGCGACGGCGGCGCGTAGCGACTCATAAAGCTGGACATTGGTCAGGGCCACGGCGGTGGAATGGGCAACAGCCTGCAGCAATGCCACCTCCTCGGCCTTGGGCATGCGCACCGTCGCCCAATAGGCGCCGATGGCGGCCACCGGCTCATCCGTGCGGACCGGCACCATCACCAGGCTTTTCACAAAGGTGGGGCGGTAGGCGTCATGGGGGATGCGATCATCCTGATAGATGTCGGGAATGACCGCCGGCTGCCGGTTCAGCATGACCCAGCCGGATATGCAGGTGGACAAGGGAAAGCGCCGGCCCTTCCACAGGGGGCCGATGGCATCCTCATCCGCGTAGTGGCACAGCTCGCCATCCCGCAGGACGAAGGTGACGCCGTCGGCACCGCTCAGCGCCCTGGCCGCCATGCGCACCACAGCCATGACGCTGGGCACGTCGCGGCAGAAGGACAAGGCCTGGACCAGATCCACCAGGTCACCCACAGGGCCGGTGAAAGTCACGGGAGGGAACGGAGCCGGGACGGAAGGCGCAGGCGGGATGGGCGCCGACCACGCCGGGGCCTCAGAGGACATCGCGTCTTTCCATCCCATACCGACCGTCCCTAGCACGCCTTCCGGGGCATACCGGCATGGCGGAATGCCTGCCGGCATAGCCACCAGCGAGAGTGGCCCAGGTGGACGATATGGGCAATTCCACCAACTATTCCAGGCCGTTCCGGGGACTACCACCTCCGGCGAGGGACACGCGGCCGGTTCGGCGGGGCGGTTCCGATCCCGTCCACCGCCTGGTCATGATCTGTAGGAAACGCCGCCGGCGTTGCAGCCATGCGGCGGATGCGATGGCCCTCACCCGCGCACCCTCAGGAAAACACGCAGTCACCCTGGGTGGAGACGGGCTGCCGGGTGGGGTCGGGTTGGAAAGGGTGGTTGCGCAGAAGATGTATGAGCGCACCGAGTAGGGGGTCCCGTCAGCTGGCGACCCGCTCGTTGAACAGGCGGCTGAAGCTTTCAGCCGACAGCGTGCGCTGGTCCGGGGCGCAACTGCCTTCGGGCAGGTTGTTGCGCACCATGAAACGCACGTGTGGGATGTGGAAACTGTCTGTGGTGATGGTCAAGACCTCTGCCGTTTCCGTCACGCTGCCGGAAACGACCCGACGATACTGCGCGCCAACCTGCAACGGATCGTCCAGGCGCGACCGGCGGAAAAGAGAGAAGCCCACACTTGCCCCCCTAATAAAGCAGGCCCGGCACTCCACCCAATGAACAGGGCGTTTATTGGCGCCGACACCAGACGTTCGGGATAAAGGCCCCGTCGCCTTGCCCCGCCCGCGATACCTCGACATGGGTCGGCGCCACCCCCACAGTTCCCAATACTTCGGGAAGCCGACCCTTCCCAGGCCCGGACCAGATACGCGTGCCGGAAGCCCAGTGGGGGTGGAAATGGTTATTGTGCCGGCCAGTCACGCCCCTGGTCGGGGGCAAATGCCGCGAAGCAGTTTCAATCTATATCAAGAGTATCTCATTGTTTTAGTGCGGGCAATGCTTTTGGCATATGGCAAATATGGCATTTTAAATATTCCTGCCGCGACAGGCTGTGGGGGTTGGTCTGCGCCAAAGGGGAGGGCTTAGTCGCCGACGTGGATGTCAGCGGGCTTATCTACAATTTTATAGGATTTTTATTTGGCATCTCGCCGCCCGCCTTGCCGTCACGTTGCCGCCAAGTCCGCCAACAGGGTCGGCACCTGTTCTGGCAAGTCCTCGGCCACCAGGCCGGGACCGAAGCGCAGGGCGGCCCGGGCATGCAGCCAGGCGGCGGCCAGGGCGGCATGCCAGGCGTCCATGCCGCCGGCCAGCAGGCCCAGGCACAGGCCCGCCAGGACGTCACCCGACCCTGCGGTGGCGAGCGTGGGCGGGCCGCCGGCCTCGATGGCGGCACGGCCATCAGGGTGGGCGATGACCGTGTCCGGCCCCTTCAGCAGGATGACCGCACCCAGATGGCGGGCGGCGGCCTGGGCGCGCGTCAGCTTGTCCCCCGCCAGTACGGCGTGCCCCGGCCCGAACAGGCGGGCGAACTCGCCTTCGTGCGGGGTCAGCACCACCCGGCCCGCCAGATGAGCCCCCAGCGCGTCCGCCTGGCCGGCGAAGGCGGTGAAAATGTCGGCGTCCAGCACAAGGCCGAAGCCGGCACCCCCGGAGCCGGCATCCACTTGGCCGCCCGCGCGCCGGCGGGCAGCGGCGACCAGGGCGCGCAGCAGCGCCTGGCCATCGTCGTCCGTACCGGCGCCCGGACCCAGCACGGCTGCCGTGATGCGCGGGTCGGCCAGGATCGCCTCGGCGGCGTGCAGGTCCGCCATGGGGCGCACAATCTGGCTGGGGCTGGAAAGGCGATAGATCAGCTCCGCCGCGGGTGGGCTGGCCACCGTCACCAGGCCCGCGCCGGCGCGCTGCGCGGCGCGCGCCGCCAGACGCGCCGCCCCGGTCATGACCGCCCCGCCCAGCACCAGGGCATGGCCCCGCCTATATTTATGGTCATCGACGCGGGGGCGCGGCAGGTGGCCGGTGAACAAGGCCGGCCCGTTCTCCCAAACGTCCGTGGCCACCGCCGGGTCCGCCAGCACGACATCGGGAATGCCGATGTCGGCCACGATGGTGGCGCCGCAGGCCACACGGCCGGGCAACAGCAGATGCCCCGGCTTTTTGCGGAAGAAGGTGACGGTGACGTCGGCCCGGACCATGACGTCGCCCACCGGCGCGCCGGTGTCGGCGTCCAGGCCGCTGGGCACGTCCACCGCCAGCACGACGGCCCCGCCCCGGCGCGCATCCGCGATGGCGGCCACCACCTCCGCCGCCCTGCCGCCCAGGGGGCGCGACAGCCCCACGCCGAACAGCGCGTCGATCACCACCGTCGCCCCGGCCAGCACGGCGGGTACGGCCTCCAGCACCGAGTCCCGCCCCCAGATCTCCACCCAATCGGCCGCCGCCAGGGCCGCATCACCCGTCAAGCGCTCCAGATCCCCCAGCGTGGCCAAGCGCACGGGCCAGCCGGCGGCGGCCAGATGACGGGCCGCCACGAATCCGTCACCGCCGTTGTTGCCCGGCCCGCACAGCACCGTCACCGGACCCAGGCCGAAGCGCGCCATCACGACGCCCGCCACCGCGCGGCCCGCATGCTCCATCAAGGTGATGCCCGGCACTCCCCCCGCAATGGCGGCGGCATCGGCGGCCCGCATGTGGGCCACGGACAGCAGGGCGAGGGCGGAAGCGGCGGTCGGGGCCATGGGCGGACACTCGGGCGATTGAACGACCAGGGGTTGATGCCGGCGGCGGCAAGACAACGCCACGCTGGCGGCGGCGGGATTCCCCAGGTATAATGGAGTCGTCCGTAACCACCCGTCGAGGGCTTATGTCCGCCATTTGGGGACCGGGTACGTTGATCCTGGCCAGTTGGGCCACCATAGCCGCCTGGGGCGGCCACCTTCTCAACAAACGTCAAAAACGCCTGCGGGCCGTGTTCGTCCACGACCTCTCGCTCGCGACGGAGCGCTTCCGCAAGCGGTATGACCTGGACGCCGCCGGCGCCGCTTTCTGGGAACAGGAGTTCCGGCGTTATTTCGGCCTGATGGCCGCCCCGCCGGGATGGGCGGCAAAACAGCCCTTGGGCGCACCCGACAGCCTGGTCGATGACTATTGGCACGAACTGGTGCTGTGTACCGCCCTGTATGCCGCCTACTGTCAGGCCGTGGCCGGCCGCTTCATCCATCATCATGTCGGCGCCGGTAGCGCGGAGGCTTATGCCCGCACCTGGATCGCCTACAAGGAGTGCTACGGGGCGCCCGACCCGTTGGCATGGCCGGCGCCCAGCCCCCTGGCCGTGGCCTGGGTGAGCAAGACGCGGAGTCACGGCGGCGGTGCGACCGACTCATTCTCCACCAGCGGGGATGGCGGCGGCCAAGGCCACCATCACGGCGGCGGCGGGGATGGGCATGGCCATTGCGGCGGCGGGCACGGCGGATGTGGCGGCCATGGCGGATGCGGGGGCAGTAGCTGCGGCGGCCACTGACGTTCGCCGCAGATCCGACTATGCCGAACCGGCCACGTCGAACCGCCGGACCAGGGTCTTGGGCGCCACCGCGCGCCATTGGCGGTGTAGCAGGCCCATCACCTTGTCCAAAGAGCTCTGGCTGGAGATGGCGGACAAGCGCGCCAACACGATGGGCCAGCCCACATAATGGTCGGTCAGATGATAGACGGCGGGTTCGATAGCCATCAGCAGGGCGCGCTCGTCCGTGTCCACGCCGGTAACAACCAGGGTGTCGCCGTCCTCGCGCAGGCGGGCCAGGAGCTTGCCGCGCACCTTCAGCGCTGGCGTGCCATAGGAGGTGCCCTCCTCTACTCCCGGCCAAGCCAGGGCCCGGGCGCAGATGTCGCCGAAGGTGAAGGTCATGGTGCCGCCCGGCTTGCCTGTCGGGAAGTCAGTCTAGCGCCGCCGCATGGTGAAAGGACCCAGAAAAGCAAAAAGGCGCCCGGTGAGGGCGCCTTTGCTGTCCTTATACATAGTACAAGGAGGATGGGGCGATGGATGGGACTCGAACCCACGACCGCTCGGACCACAACCGAGAGCTCTACCAGCTGAGCTACCACCGCCGCCGTGAGGCGGGTTTCTGCACCACCTGCCCCCACCCCGTCAAGCATTCTGATAAAATAATCTTCACATGCCGGGGTCGCGCCCCGCGATAGGCTGCAATCGAGGCATTGGCATCCCCGCAAATCAGCCACACCGACACCTCAAAGGACAAAATACAGGCCGTTGATTAATTTTTGTGCTGTTGTTTGCATAAGAAGCGCGCATACGTTGGGGGCGGAGGGGCCGGAGGGCCGGGCTCGCCCCGTCGGCCGGGTTGGCATGGGGCGTGCTATCCTGTTGCCCCGGTCCGGCCGGGCCACATGGGGGGCGGCGACGCCTGTTGCGGGATGCGCCCCACCCGTGTTGTCTATGGGCCAGATACCGAATTGAAAATCGTGGGGGGTTTCCGGCATCAGTTCCCAGGCATGCGGCCCCGTTGGTCCCCGCAGTCCCGGCACTGGTGCCGACCATCTCCCGCCCTTGAAGCGAAGGCGTGGCCGTAAGCGATGAAAAAGATCGAAGCCATCATCAAACCGTTCAAGCTGGACGAGGTGAAGGAAGCGCTGCACGAAGTCGGCATCAAGGGCATCACCGTGACCGAGGCCAAGGGCTTCGGCCGGCAGAAGGGCCATACCGAGCTGTATCGCGGCGCGGAGTATGTCGTGGACTTCCTGCCCAAGGTGAAGATCGAGATCGTGATGGACGATCAGTTGGTCGATCGCGCCATTGAGGCTATTCAACAGGCGGCGCATACCGGCCGTATCGGCGACGGCAAAATTTTCGTGACCCCGGTGGAGGATGTCATCCGCATCCGCACCGGTGAACGGGGGCCGGACGCCGTCTGACGCCGGTTCGCCGGATGCCACGCCGGGTGGCATAGACGGAAACGGCCGGGCGCGTTGCCGTCCGGGATATCAATGGTCATCGATCATTGATCATACATTTGGGGCTGGCGGCCCGGGATGGGAGTAACCCAGGGCGCCGGAACATTATGGGATGGGGGGCGCAGCGATGTTCCCGCCCATGCACGCAAAGTCAGTAGTCACCCAACATCTCCCAGAACTTTAGGGAACCCATCAAGATGTCCGATATCGCGAAGTTCTTCGACCTGGTTAAGGAGCACGACGTCAAGTACGTCGACTTCCGTTTCACCGATCCGCGCGGCAAGCTGCAGCACACCGCCCAGCACATCAGCACCGTGAACGAGGAGATGTTCACCGACGGCGTGATGTTCGACGGGTCGTCGATCGCCGGTTGGAAGGCCATCAACGAGTCGGACATGATCCTGATGCCCGACCCCGCCACCGCCATCCTGGACCCGTTCGCCGCCCAGCCGCTGCTGACCGTGTTCTGCGACGTGCTGGAGCCCTCCACCGGCCAGCCCTACAAGCGCGACCCGCGCTCCATCGCCAAGGCCGCTGAGAACTACATGGCCAGCGCCGGCATCGGCGACACCGCCTACTTCGGCCCCGAGGCCGAGTTCTTCGTGTTCGACGACGTGAAGTTCGACGTCTCGATGAACCGCGTCATGTACGAGTTCGACAGCGAGGAAGGCCCCTACACCTCCGCCAAGGCCTATCCGGAGGGCAACCTGGCCCACCGTCCGGCCGTCAAGGGCGGTTACTTCCCGGTGGCCCCGGTCGACGCCGGCCAGGACCTTCGCGCCGAGATGGTGACCGTGCTGGCCGACATGGGCGTCGAGGTCGAGAAGCACCACCACGAGGTGGCCGCGTCCCAGCACGAACTGGGCATCAAGTTCGGCACCCTGGTCCGCATGGCCGACACCATGCAGCTGTACAAGTACGTGGTGCACAACGTCGCCCACGCCTACGGCAAGACCGCCACGTTCATGCCGAAGCCGGTGTTCGGCGACAACGGTTCGGGCATGCACTGCCACCAGTCCATCTGGAAGGAAGGCAAGCCCCTGTTCGCGGGTTCCGGCTACGCCGACCTGTCCGAGACCGCCCTGTACTACATCGGCGGCATCATCAAGCACGCCCGCGCCCTGAACGCCTTCACCAACCCGCTGACCAACAGCTACAAGCGCCTGGTCCCGGGCTACGAGGCGCCGGTGCTGCTGGCCTACTCCTCGCGCAACCGGTCGGCCTCCTGCCGCATCCCGTTCGTGAACAGCCCGAAGGGCAAGCGCGTCGAGGTCCGCTTCCCGGACCCGGGTGCGAACCCCTACCTGGCTTTCGCCGCCATGCTGATGGCCGGCCTGGATGGCATCCAGAACAAGATCCACCCCGGCGACGCGATGGACAAGAACCTGTACGACCTGCCGCCGGAAGAGCTGAAGGAAGTGCCGACCGTCTGCCGTTCGCTGCGTGAGGCCCTGGAGTCCCTGGCCGCCGACAACGCCTTCCTGAAGAAGGGCGATGTCTTCACCGAGGACTTCATCAACAGCTACATCGACCTGAAGATGGAAGAAGTGCTGGCGTTCGAAACCTCGCCGCATCCCATCGAATACAAGATGTACTATTCGGTCTGATTGGATCGGCTTCCCTCAGGGAAGCCTCCTGTCGGGGAAGGGCCGTCCAGCCGGGCGGCCCTTTTCTTTTGTGCGGGGCCGCGCCGCCGCCCCCTCTTTCGCACCCTTGCCCGCCGCCGTCCTGTACCGGAGGATAGAGCCAGGCCCCTGTCCGCCGCCGATGGCAGACGTTAAGCTAAGGGGATAACGTGTCTTTTCCCGGCCGGGGCACCGCCTGGGCAGCGGTTGCCGCCCGGACATGCGAGGCCCAGATGCCGGGATCGGCCCGACGGCGGATCGCAAGCGGAAGCATGGCTCATGGCACAGTCCTCCGGCCCCCGGTCGCTTGAAATGGGAGCGGCGGAAATGGTCGCCACCACCCCGCTCCGGCCACCGGCCGACTTGTCCAACCGGATCGCGCGCACCGCCGGCGGATTGACCTTGCGGCTGCGCCTTCTGCTGGCCTTTGGCCTGCTAACCTTGGGCATGGCGTTGGTGGGCGGGCTGGCCATGGACCGGCTGGGCGCGCTCAACGACAAGGCGGCCGTCATCCGGGACAACTGGCTGCCCAGCACGGCCGTGAACGGGCAGATGATCTCGGCCATCAAGAGCCACCGCCTGGCGGAGGCGCGGCTGTTGTTCGCCCCCGAGGCCGACCTGGAGCGCAACCTGCAGGCGCTGGACCAACGCAGCCAGGATGTCGAGATCGCGCGCCGCGACTATCAGCAATATATCGTGATGAACACGGAGGATGAGCAGCGCCTACACGCCTTCGACCAGGCCTGGGCCGCTGGACAGCAGTACCAGATGCGTTTGCGCGACCTGGTGCGGGAGCATAACCGGGACCAGGCTATCGCCCTTTACAACGGGCCGCTGCGCGACGCCGATACCCAGGCGACCGACGCCATCCTGCGCGATCTGGCCTTCAACGTGAACCAGGGTCGGGCCACGGCCCGCGAAGGCAACACCATCTACGCCGCCACGCGCCTGCTGCTGTGGTCCGCCATCGGCCTGGCGGTGGTTGCGGGCACCGCCCTGGCCTGGCTGGCCATCCGTACCATCGCAGCCCCCATCCAGGCCATGACCCTGGCCACGGAGGCCTTCGCCCAGGGCCATTACGACCATCCCCTGCCCTGCACCGACCGGCGGGACGAGATCGCCGGCCTGGCGGCGGCCCTGGCCGTGCTGCGTGACAAAAGCGCGGAGCGCGACCGGTTGATCGCCGCCCGCACCAATGAGGCGCAGTCCCTGTCCGCCGCCAAGACGGAGGCGGAGACCAACCTGGCCACGCTGCGCCAGTTGCAGGACCAGTTGGTGGAATCGGAGAAGCTGGCCGCGCTGGGATCCCTGGTTGCCGGGGTGGCGCACGAGGTGAACTCCCCCCTGGGCGTGGCCGTCAGCGCCAGTAGCACCCTGGCGTTGGAGACCAAGCGCTTTCTGGCGGCCATCGAGGCCGGGCAGCTGCGGCAGAGCACGGTGGACCGCTTCGCCCGCGTGGCGCGTGACAGCACCGACCTGCTGGAGCGCAATCTGGACCGCGCGACCACCCTTGTGCAGCACTTTAAGCAGGTGGCGGTGGACCGCGCCAGTTCCCAGCGCCGCCGCTTCAACCTGGGCGAAATGGTTTCCGACACCCTGACCACACTGGGCCCCATGCTGCGGCGCGCCTCTTTCAGGGTGGAGACCACCATCCCGGACGGCATCGACCTGGACAGCTACCCCGGTCCGCTGGGCCAGGTGTTGACCAACCTGATCCAAAACGCGGAACTCCACGCCTTCGACACGGCACTGCCGGCGCGGGAACGCCAGACCACCGGACAGCTGCTGCGCATAGAGGCCAGCCGCAGCGCGCGGGATGTAACCCTGCGCGTGCAGGACAACGGCGCCGGGATGGGCGAGGATGTGCGGCGGCGCTTGTTCGAACCGTTTTTCACAACCAAGATGGGCCAGGGGGGATCGGGCCTGGGCATGCATATCGTCTACAACATCGTCACGGGCATCCTGGGCGGGGCCATCGCCGTGGCCTCCACGCCCGGTCAGGGGACGACCGTGACGCTGACGGTACCCCTGATGGCGCCACACACCGCCGACGACGCGCCGTCGTCCTCACCGGGAGAACCCGGCTGATGGCGAACCCGGCTGAAGCCCTGATCCATATCGAGGATGACCGGGGAACCGCCCGACAAAGCGGGCCGGGCTGGCGCATCCTGGTTGTCGACGATGACGAGCAGGTGCACCTGGCCACCCGCCTGGCCCTGGAGGGTATGGATTTTCGCGGCCGGCCGCTGACGCTGGACAGCTGCTATACTGCCTGGGAGGCGTTCGAGTATCTGGCCGGCACGCCCGACATCGCCGTCGTGTTGCTGGACGTGGTGATGGAGGATGAACGCGCCGGCCTGGATCTGGTGCGCCGTATCCGGGAGGAATTGCGCAACGACCAGGTGCGCATTGTGCTGCGCACGGGCCAGCCGGGCTATGCCCCCGAGCTGGAGGTCATCCGCCAATACGACATCAACGATTACAAGGCCAAGACCGAGCTGACGGTCACCCGCCTGGCCTCCAGCATCATCACCGCCCTCAGGTCTTATGAGCAGATCGTGGCCTTGGACCGGCACCGCCGGGGGCTGGAGCAGGTGATCAAGGCCTCCGCCGACCTATTCAGCGAGCGCAGCCTGAACGAGTTTAGCGCCGGCGTCCTGATCCAGCTGGCCGCCCAGATGGGCATGGAGCCTGAGGGCCTGTTGTGCGCCCAGGGCACGGTGGACGGCCCTGTCATCGTGGCCGCCGCCGGCCGTTTCGCCGGCCACATCCGCAAGCCCCTGTCCAGCCTGGGCAATATGGAGATCGAGGCCGCCTTGCTGGAGGCGTTCTCCCGCCGCGAAGGGTTCAAGAGCCGGGGTGGTGACATCCTGTACCTGCAATCGGGCAGCGCCCACCCGGCGGCCATCTACATGTCCACCCCCACGCCAGTGGACGAGCAGAAGCGCGACCTCGTGCGCCTGTTCACCATCAACGTGGCGCTGGGCTTTGAAACGGCGACCCTCTTCGAGCACCTGCGATCTGTCGCCTTCACCGACCCCCTGACCGCCCTGCCCAACCGGGCCGGCTTCATCGCGGCGTTGGACCGGGCGGCGTCCGGCCAGAACCTGGTGGTCATCCTGCTGGACCTGGACCAGTTCCACTTCATCAACGCGCGCCTGGGCTTTCAGGTGGCGGACGCTTTGCTGCGCGCCGTTGGGCACCGTCTGGTGGCCAATTTCCCCGAGGCTGTGGCCATCAGCCGCTTCGGCGGTGACCGCTTCGCCCTGGCCCTGCCGGCCCCGGCGCAGGCGGAACTGTCGCTGGCCCTGCTGGAAAGCCGGCTGGAGGTGGCGTTCGAGACCGGATTCGATGTCGCCGGCCGCCACGCCAGCCTGTCGGCCACCAGCGGCTGCACGTTCACCGTCACCGGCACGACCGGTGGCGATGACGGCCAGCCGGCCGGCGACCTGCTGGTGCAGCAGGCGTCGCTGGCCCTGAAGGATGCGAAGTTGCGCGCCCGTGGCCGGCTGATCGCCTTCAATCTGGAGCTGGAGCGGCGCAACCATGCCGGCCTGGCACTGCTGGCCGAATTCCGTGCCGCCCTGCGCAACCGCGAACTGGTGCTGCACTACCAGCCCAAGCTGGACCTGACAACCGGGCGGCCGGTAGGGGTGGAGGCGCTGGTGCGCTGGCAATCCCCCCGGCATGGCCTGCTGATGCCGGCCCAGTTCCTGGATCTGGCGGAGGCCAGCGGCCTGGTGCTGCCCATGGGGCTGCAGGTGTTGGAGATGGCCATACGCCAGCGCCGCGCCTGGCGGACGGAGGGATTGGACATCCCGGTTGCCGTCAACGTCTGTGCCTTGCAAGTGCAACAGGCGGATTTCCTGCAAGGCATCGACGGCGTGCTGATGGCGCAGGAGGCCACGGCCGAGGGCATCGAGATGGAGATCACCGAGTCCGTCTTCGTCGGCGACGACGCGCGCACGTTCGACCATATCCAGGGTTTGCGGGACCGTGGCTTCGGCGTGGCCCTGGACGATTTCGGCACCGGCTATTCATCGCTGAGCTACTTGAACCGCTTGCCGGCCACGACGGTGAAGATAGACCGGCGTTTCGTCCAAGACATGAACCGGGACGCCAAATCGGACATGCTGGTGCGCGCCATCATCCAGGTGGCGGCAGTCATTGACGCCAAGGTGGTGGCCGAGGGTGTGGAGACGGTGGACCAGGCGGAGCGGTTGCGCGCCCTGGGCGTGCCCGTGGCTCAAGGCTTCCTCTACAGCCCCGGCCTGCCGGCCGACGAACTGGCCATCTGGTGGCTGAAGCAGGATGCGCCAGGGGTTAAGGACTAAGCCGTTTTCCTGCGCCAACTACCCTTTTTCGAGGCCGCGTCGGCCCCTGGGCCACCGCCAGACGCCAGGCAGCCGTCAAAGCGCCGGTCAGCATGGCCTCATCCGCTGCCGCCAAGGCCACGTGGGTGGCGCCACCCCACCCCCAGCCGCCGGGAACCGGCTGGAAGACGGCCGGAGCCGCTGCCACCCTCATCTCTTGCTCCTCCACCGCCAGCTTGACCATGCCGCGCCCGAGACCAGGGTCCCCCGCGTCTTGATCAAGCGTGGCGAAGATGCGGTTACCCACGCGAAAATCGGCATGGCCCATGTGCGCGCCTTCCTCCACCCCGGCCAGCGAGCGCGCGATGCGGCGGAAATCGTCTGGCGTCATGGCGGCAATTCCCCAAAGCGACGGGACAGGCGGTGATACCAGTGTATCATCAACAGCTTAAGGCATGGATCGAAGATGGGAGAGGGACACCGTGGCCTACACCTTGCGCAAGGCGACATTGGCGGACAAGCCGGCGTTGCAGGCCTTGATCCAAGCCTCTGCCCGGGGCCTGAGCGGGGACCACTACACGCCCGAGGTGGTGGAGGGCGCGCTTGCCGGCGCCTTCGGCGTGGACAGCGACCTGATCCATGACCAGACCTATTTCGTGGCGGAGGAGGCGGACGGCCTTTTCGTCGGCTGCGGCGGGTGGAGCCGGCGCATGACCCTGTTCGGCGGAGATGCCCGACCGGATCGTAGCCCGCAGATGCTGGACCCGGCCCGCGACCCCGCCCGCATCCGCGCCTTTTTTGTCCATCCCCAGCGCGCGCGCCAGGGCATTGGCCGCGCCCTGCTGGAGGCCTGCGAGGCGGAAGCGCGGGCGGCGGGCTTTCAGGCGCTGGAACTGATGGGAACCCTGCCCGGCGTCCCGCTCTACCGCGCCCTAGGCTTCCACCCCACGGGCGAGGTGCTCCACCCCCTGCCCAACGGGCAGACCATCGCGTTCGTGCCCATGCGCAAGGAGTTGGGGGCTTAACCCTGGCGGATCGCCGCCGACAAGATGCGCGCGGCGGGAGCCATCGCCGCCTCCGCCGTGCCAGCGAAGCCCAGAACGAAGCCACCGGCGGGTGCGGAACCGAGGTAATAGGAGGAAAGGGCCGCCGCCTTGACGCCCCGCGCCAGGACGGCCTCCGCGATGGCCGCGTCGTCGCCCGGCACCCGCAGCCGGGCCACCAGATGCAGGCCGGCCTCGGGATTGCCGTCAGCATCCAGCACATCGGCGGCATGCTCGGCCAGGGCCGCCATCAGGGCCTGGCGCCGGGCGCGATAGAGGGGGCGCATGCGCCGCACATGGGCGGCAAGGCGACCCTGGGTGATGAAGCGCGCCAAGGTCTGTTGCGTCAGACCCGGCGCCCCCCGGTCCTGCATCCACTTCGCATTGGCGAACCGGTCCGCCAGGGCCGGCGGCACGATGAGATAACCCAAGCGCAGGCCCGGGGCCAAAACCTTGCTGAAGGTCCCCAGGTAGAGGACCCGCCGGCCGCCGTCCAGGGTGTGCAGCGGCGTCAGCGGCCGGCCGCCATAGCGGTATTCCCCATCGTAATCGTCCTCCAGCACCCAAGCATCGGCCACCTCGGCCCAATCAAGCAGCGCCAGGCGGCGCCCCAGGCTGAGCGTCGCGCCCAAGGGATATTGATGGGTTGGGGCCACCAGGGCCAGGCGGGCGCCGGGCCGGGCGGCCAAGCCGGCGGCCACGTCCATGCCGTCGCCATCCACCGGCACCGGCACGATTTCCAGCCCCGCCGCCGCCAGGGCGCACCGGCCGGCGACATAGCCAGGCTCCTCGAACCAGACGGCGTCGCCAGGAGACAGCAGGGTGCGGGCCACGAGATCGATGCCCTGCTGGGCGCCGCTGACGATGATGACTTGACCGGGGGTGCATGCGATGCCGCGGGCCACGGCAACATAGTCGGCGATGGCGGCACGCAGCTCCACCGTGCCGCAGGGGTCGCCATAGGCCAGCAGGTGCGCCGGACGCCCGCGCTGGGCCGCCATCCCCGCCTTGGCCCAATCGGCCCAGGGGAACTGGTCCAGCGCGGGGATGCCGACGGCCAGGGGCATGGGGGGCGCCGTCAGCGCTGTGGGGTTGGCGGATACGGGGGCGCCGGGCACGGCGCGGGGTGCCGTCGTGGCCACGCCCTCGGCCACGTACATTCCGGCCCCGACACGGCCTAGCACATAACCCTCGGCCACCAATCGATCATACGCCTGGACGACGGTGATGCGGGCCAGCCCCTGGTCGCGCGCCAGTTCCCGGCTGGACGGCAGCCGCGTACCGGCAGGCAGGCGGCCGGACAGGGCGGCATCGCGGAAATAGGCGACGATCTGGTCCTGCAGCGATGTGGACGCCTGCCGGTCCAGCATCAGGCTATTCCAGAGGGGCGCGATGGCGGACATGGACGGCGCAATCCCTCATACCGGAACGGGCCTACTGGACTTATCAGAACGCGATAATTGGCGCTATGAGGCAATCCAGTTTCGCAGGAAGCTGCGCGCCATCATCCGCAGCATGGAAAGCCTGCCGCCATGTACCGCCCGATCCATTTCAAGGAAGACCGCTTACCCGTGCTGCACCAGGCCATGGCGGCCATTGGCTTGGCCAATCTGGTGACGGTGGGGGCGGACGGCGTACCCCAGGCCAGTCCCCTACCCCTGCTGCTGCGGGCGGATGAGGGACCTTGCGGCACGCTCTATGGACACTTTGCCAGAGCCAATCCGCAATGGCGGGAGACGCCGGCGGGCAGCCCGGCGCTGGCCATCTTCATGGGACCCGACGCCTATATTAGCCCGTCCTGGTACGCCACCAAGGCGGAAACCGGCAAGGTGGTGCCCACCTGGAACTACGCCACCATCCATGCCCGGGGGCCGATCACCTTCTTCGAAGATGCAGACGCCCTGCTGAACCTGGTGGGCGGCCTGACCGATCGGCATGAGGAGGGCCGCGCGGCCCCCTGGAGGGTCGCTGACGCGCCCGACGATTTCATCCAGGCGCAACTGCGCGGCATCGTCGGCTTCCGCCTGATGCTCACAAGCGTGGAAGGCAAGTGGAAGATGAGCCAGAACCGCCCCGCCGCCGACCGCACCAGCACCGTGAGCGGACTGGCTCGGGATGGGGCCGCCAGCGTCGCCGCCCTGGTGCGGGCGGGTGGTGCATCGGTGCCCTGACTATTGGGGAAAATGCTCCACATGCCGGCGCACCCGGCGGCCTTCGCCCCCCTGCAGAAGGCCGTATCAACATATTCGCGCGCGAACCAAGGCGGGCCTACATGGCTTCAGTGCGCCGCCTCGAACAACGCGTCGATTTCCTGCTGGGTGCGCAGCGCATCGGCCGACAGGCCGGTGGTGCTGGGGATGACCATGTCCTTCACCGGCGCGGCTGGCTTCGCCGCCACCGGTTGCGCGGGCGAAACGGCACTGAACAGGGCATCGATGGTGGTCTGCGACGGCGCCTGTAGGGCGGGCCCATGCAGAAGATGGGCATCGGGCCGGGCGTCGTCATGCTTGTACGGCAGCAGCACCTCGCGCGGGGCATCCGCCGGCGGCATGGCGGGGGCGGTCGAGGCCTGCGGCAGGGTGCGCCAAAGGCCGGTGATCACGCCCACCCGTTCCTCGATATAGCTCAAGGTGTTCACCACCTTGGCGGTGCGCTGACCGCAGATGTCCTGGAAGGAGCAGGCCATCATCACGTCCATGCAGGCGTTCTCCAGCGCCGTCAGCAACTGACCGTCGACCATGCGGCCCGGGCGCAGACGACGCAGGGCGCCGGTCATGCGTTCCACCGTGGTCAGGATGCGATTGGTCGCCTCCTCCGTCGCGGTAACGATAGCGTCCAGCTCCGAGGTGGCGGCGCTGATGCGGTCGGCCTTGGGATCGCTGGGCTTGATGGCCGCGATTTCACGTTTCACCAGGCGGATGGTGTTGGCCATGGCCTCCACCTCTGCCTTGAGGAAGGCGATTTCAGGGTTGCCCAGTTGACCACCGGCCGGGGCCGGCGCAGGGTCATTGCGGGAGGCCGCGATCAATCGCTGGATGCTGGCGATGGTACGCCGAAGCTCATCGGTTTCCACCGATCGTGCGCGCCGCTGAACCTCATAGAAAAAGTCCCGGCCCTTGGCCGTGGCCAGCAGGGATTCCTCCATCTGCCTGTATTCGTCCAGCGTCAGGCCGGAACTCCGGGTCGTCTGCATGCCCATAACGCCCTCTCACAAATACGCCACGCGGCCGGCCTGCCCCGGCTTACGGTGCTCAAGCCTAACTTCCTCATGAGTATGAGTTTTCCGTCAATATAGGCTTCCTCCGTAGACGTATGTATTTCAGATGAGTTTTACCTTACGCAATGTGGGTAGTTCTCATCACATTTGTGATAAAAGCCGGCACGTCTGGCTCTGTACCTACCTCTAACTAAATAAAGAAACCCGTTCCCTTTTCACATAAGAACAACCATAGATGGTGCCGTGCCCACTCCGCCTACCCCCGTGACCGTGCCCATCCGGCAATGGTACGATTGCTCCATTACAGGATGCCCAACCCTGGAACGGGCCATTCCTAAGACACCCATTTCTAAGACAAGCGAAAGATGCGGACCTTGCGCCACATATTTCCCCATTGTGCGACGCGGCTGGTCGTCCTGTTGCTGGCCGGCGCAGTGATGGGGACCACCCATGGCGCGCTGGCGGCGGAAGCGGAGGCGGAAGCCAAATCGGTGGCGCTGGAGGCCAGTTGCAAGCCCAACAAAGTGGAGGCGGTGCAGCGCTTCGTCGGCAACAATCCCGACATCGTCTACAAGATCACCTGTCAGAACGGGAAGGACTTGGCGGTTTATGTCCGCTGCCAGGGCCGCACCTGCTTCCTGGTGCGCTGATGCCCATGCGGTGGTGGTTGGCCCCCCTCGCCCTGGCCGGCCTGCTGGCCGCGACGGCACCGGCGGGTGCCACCTTCTCCATTATCGCCTGCGACCAAGACCGCTGCGGCGTGGCCGTCGCCACCAACAACCTGGCGGTGGGGGCCAGCGTGGACTACGCCCAGGCCGGCGTCGGCGCCGTCGTCACACAGTTCGAAACCAACCCGGCCATGGGTCCCAAGGCCCTGGCCCTGATGGCCGCCGGTCATACCCCAGCCGAGGCCCTCGCCACCCTGTTGCGGGAGGATGGTGACTTCGATGGCGAGGGAATGGAAGCGCGCCAAGTGGCCTTGGTCGACGCTCAAGGACGCACTGCCGTCTTTACCGGACGCGACGCTATGGCGTCCGCTTACGCTGGTGATAGGCGCGGGCCGGGCTATGCCGTGCAGGGCAACGGCCTGGCGGGCCCCGCCGTGCTGACGGCCATGGAGGATGCCTACAAGGCCGCGCGGGGTGGGTTGGAGGATAGACTGCTGGCGGCGCTGGAGGCTGGCCAAGCAGCGGGTGGGCAGAGTATCGGCAAGCTGTCCGCCGCCTTGGTGGTGCGCACGCCCGATGGCTTCCCCCTGGATTTGGACTATCGGGTGGACGCCAGCGCCCAGCCCTTGCCCGATCTGCGCGCCCTGGTGGAGCGCCACCATGCCTGGCAGGCGGTGATCCGCGCCGACAGGGCCGCCCGCAAGGGTGACACGGCCGCGGCGCGGGCGGCCCTCGCTGAAGCCGCTCAACTGGCCCATGGCTGGGATCGGGTGTGGCGTCGCGCCGCCCGGGTGGCACTGATGCTGGGCGATACCGTCGCCGTACGCGATTACTTGGCGCGCATGGCCGCGGCCAATCCGGTTTGGGGCCTGCAAGAGGCCGCCGATCCCGTATACCGGGGACTTGCCTCCCCGGTTGACGCGGCTAGCGCCCCCAACCCCGCCAGGTGAAGATGGGCCGGCGCTTGGCCAGGAAGGCCTGGCGCCCCTCTTCGAAATCCACGTTGCGGGCGGCCTCTTCCAGGAAAGTGGCGGCGCCGGCACCGGTGGTGGCTGTGGCGCCATCCTGGACGGCCTGAATGATGCGCTTGGCCGCCTGTATTGAGAATTGCGATAGGCCGCACAGGGTCGTTGCATACTCGCGCGCCGCGTTCGCCAGCGCGGCGTCTTCCACCACCCGGTCCACCAGGCCGATGGCCAGCGCCTCCTCCGCCCGGATCAGCCGGCCACTGAACAAAAGATCTTTGGCGCGGGCGGGCCCGACATGATCGACCAGGCGCCTCGTGTCCTCGAACGGGTAGACGAACCCCAGCTTGGCCGGGGTGATACCGAAGCGGGCGCCGGCCCCGGCAAAGCGCAGATCGCAATGCAACGCTAAGCCGCAGCCGCCCCCCACGCATAACCCCTGCACCATGGCGATGGTGGGCTTCGGGCAGCGCTCCAGCGCCAGGTTGGCGGATCTCACCGCGGCGTTGAAACGGGCAGTGCCCTCCGCCGTGGCGAACAGCTCGGCGAATTCGGTGATGTCGGCCCCGGCGGAGAACGCGGTACCACCGGCACCGGTCAGTATGACCACCCGTACATCGGCATCGATCCCCAGCCCGTGCATAAGGCCGGGCAGGGCCAGCCACATCTCCAGCGACAGCGCGTTGTGCTTGTCCGGGCGGTCCACCGTCAGGGTGGCCACGCCCTCCTGCACCGACAGGCTAAAGCCCGGAACCGCCTCATCCATCCCGTCCACCGGTGTTGCACCAACCGCCGTGGCATAGTGGCCGGGTTCGACCGCCCCCGGCAATGCCTTAGCCCCTTAAGGGACGGAAATAGCGCAAGACGGACTGCAACTCCGTACGCAGGCCGGAATCCTCACGCAACCGCGCCTGCAGTGCATTGTCGCGCTTGGCTAGATAGACCACGTGGTCCTTGGGTGGAAGGGAGCGGTAGGAGGGCTTGGCGGCCAGCGTGCCATCATCCTGCACCGTCGACAGAAAAAAAGAAGACCGCATGAATTTGGAAAACAGTTTGTTCGCCCCCTCCGCCGGCTCCCGCGAAATGATCGAGCATATATAGAATAGTCGAAAGTAATAGTAATTATTATAGATGCGCTGAACGACAAAGAATTGCTCACTTGGGGCAGAAACCTTTGAGATCAGCTGCTGATCTTTGAATCCTGCATAGAAGTAATTTGACGCCTCGCGAGCGAACAGTAGCGGCTTCTCCCGTTCCTGGCTGATGCGCTTGCGATAATCGATTAGCGCGCGCCCCACCAGGGTCTGGATCATACGCCGTTCCACATCCAGATCCGGCGGCAAGCCCATCAAGAATTCCATCGCGGGCAGCAACTGCACGGGGTGCGTGATGGCGACGCGCTTGGCCCGCCCCTTGCCCAGCAGAGAAGCCTGCAGCCACTCGATGGTGTCATGCGCCTGCCAACGCAGCCGGGTCATCATGGGGATGGTGGACAGGCCGCTGGCCTGCAGAAACAGACGTACCTGATCCCGCCAGGATTTCTGCGGCAGCGTGAAATATTCCACATCGGTCAGGCGAAGGGGCGAGGCGACGCTTTCCCCCGCCACCGGTTCCGGCCGGTGGTTGAGGCTGCGTCCGAAGATGACGCCCTTAGTCTTCCGTTCCCGCTCCGCCAAGCTCATGACAGCAGTCCGCCCGCCCGCACCGCACCTGTCCGCTCTCCGCCTCACCCGTCCGCGACGCTTCGCGCGGTAATCTTCATGTGCGGGAAAGGTATCATATTTGATCACATTGATTAACTAATAGCGCGCACCACTTTCGCGAGTAGGCATATAAAGTGACATTGACCGCCGCCTGTCCGTTCTGTCGCACCCCTAGATAGCGCAGGGTTGCGCGACAGCCTCACGTACCATAGCCAAGTTTGTGTCACAGGCGTAGGCGGCTTTTCAGGTGGCGCCGCCATTTGCCCTTCCCCCTACCGCCCGTAGATACACAACCTAACCAGGCAAAATCCGCAAGGGATGCCGTCGCCCATGTCCCCGTCCTTTCCTTCCCTCAGTTCAACTGTCACGGCCACGCCCTCGTCCGGCGGGGAGGGCTACGCCTATGGCCTCTCTGGCGCAAAGGCAGCGATTGGTCTAACTACGCGGGTGGGCGGCCTAATGGGGCTGCCCTTCACCCGGGACGGCAAAGGCGACCCTGTGCAGCGGAGCGATGGCCAAAACCTGGCCACCAGCAGTGATGAATACCTGGTCGGCCGGGTTGCCCAGGGCGACGCGCAAGCCTTTCGGGTGCTGACGGATCGGCATTTGGACCGGACGGTCACGCTGGCGCGCCGCGTCCTGGGTGGGGCGGCCGAGGCAGAGGACGTGGCGCAGGAAGCTTTCCTGCGCTTGTGGCAACATGCTGAGCGTTTCCGCCCGGCCGAGGCCCGCTTTTCCACGTGGTTTTACCGAATCACCGTAAACCTGTGCCTAGATCGCAGACGCCGGCCAGTGCACGACACGCTCGAAAACGTGCCTGAACCGGTGGATCCATCCCTTGACGCCGTCGCCCTGGTGGAACGCTCGGAACTCGGGCGGTTGGTGGCGCGGGCAGTTGATGATCTGCCCGAACGGCAACGGGCGGCCATTTCCTTGTGCTATGATGCGGGCCTGAGCAACGCGGAGGCCGCGGCCGCCATGGAAGTAAGCGTCGGCGCGCTTGAAACCCTGCTGGTTCGGGCCCGGCGCGCCTTGCGGGCGACGTTGGCGCCCCTGGCGCCATCCGATGCCCAAGACGGTCGACGCTCACGGACGGGAGGGCCGCGATGATGGACGGGATGATGACGATCGCGGAATTCGAGGATCTGGTGGATCTGCACGGCCCGGACCCAGAGTTGTGGCCGGTGGCGGACCGCCCCCGGGCAGCTGGTCTGCTAGCCCAATCGGATGCGGCGCGGGTCGTGCTGACCCAGGCTGGCTTGACCGAACAGGCGCTGACGGCTATGCCCCTTGACCGGGCCAGCGCCGAACTACGCCGCGCCATTTTGGCCATCCCCAACGCCGCGACCGGGGGGCGAGCCGCCACGCGCATCACTGACCGTAGGTTGCCTACCCCGCGAACGGGACTGCCCGGCCGAGCCCCAGCCTTCGCCGGCGGGAGCCGCGCGGTCTGGGCGGGCGGTATTCCCGCTGCCCTGGTATCTGGACTGGCGGCGGCCGTGGTCGGCATCGTATTGGGGGTACATGGCGTTTCTCCCCTGGCTCTGCCCTCCAATGACTCGCGAACCTCCGCGACGACCGAATACATGAAGGCTATGACTGAAATCGACACGGAGATTGGACAGTGACCGAGGGGCGTGCGCATTCCGACCCGGGCACTTCCCCTGGGAGCCCCACGTTGTCCAAGCTGGTGATCGTCCTGCTGGCCATTTCCGTCTCGATCAATCTGCTGGTCGCGGGCATGGTCGTGGGTCAGCGCCTGGATGGCGTCCGCCCGCCGGGCCGGGTGAATGTTGCCCGTGGTGACGCCAACCCCAATAACAACACCCGCCCAGGCCCCTATGACCTGTTCGTGAAGAACGCGCCGGAGCAAGTGCTGCCGTTCCTGAAGGATGCCATCACGGCTCACCAGGATCTGTCGCAGATCCAACTGCAACAACTGCGGGATGCCCGCCGCGAGGCGGTGCAGCAGTTGAAAGCGCAACCCTTCGACGCCGCGGCCGCCAATGCGGCCTTCGCCCGGGTGCGCGGCTTGATTGCAGAAATTCAGCAGAATGTGCACGAGACCGCACTGGGCGCTTATGCCCGCGCCTACGGCCAAACGCCACCTTCCGCCAACCCCGACAAGCCGCAGTAAGGGCGCGCGGTTCCACGTACACCTACAACGCGGCTTGCCCAAGCCCACGGGCCATCGTCTATGATCCTCCAGCGCATGTCCTGAGGACGACGGAAGGATGGCCACATGGCCGAGGATAATAAGCAAGTGATGGCGCCCAGCGCCGGCATCTCAACGCCCCCCGGAGAGACCGCTCAGGCCTGGCCTCCGGCAGACGTTGTCGGTCAATGGACCGACGTCTATTTCAAGCGCACCCGTACCATCGTGGAACGGCACGGCGACGTTCCCGTCACCTACGCCGTTTTCATGCGGCGGCCCGTGGTGTTCGCCCCCAGGCTAGCGCTGGACTGGCTTAAATCGGTGGCGGCGGCCCGGGGCTTCACGCCGGAAATCGAGGTCCGCTACCACGAGGGACAGTGGGTGGGTGCTGGCGAACCCATGATGTGGATCACGGGGCCCTTCTCACAGCTCGCGGAGCTGGAGACCTTATTCCTGATGAAGCTGGGGCCCGCTTGTGTGGCTGCTCATAACGCCTTCGTAATGAGCGCGGGCCTCCCCAAATCCGCCTTCCTGGCCATGGACGCCCGCCATTGCGCCGGTACTGAAATGGCCGACCTGATGGCCTATGCCGCCAGCGTCGGCTCCCAACGGGCCAAGCGCAAGGTCGGCGCCATTGGCTTCATCGGCAACGCCACAGATGCCACCGCCCACTATTTCGGCCAAACCCACGGCTTCGGCACCATGCCGCACGCTCTGATCGGCTACGCCGGCTCCACCGTCAAGGCGGCCGAGCTTTACCACGATACCTTCCCCGGCGAAGCGATGACCGTGCTGGTGGATTATTTCGGCCGTGAGGTCAGCGACACCCTCGCGGTATGCCGGCGCTTCCCTGAGCTGGCCGCCGCAGGCAGCCTGTCGGTACGCCTGGACACACCCGGCGGACGCTTCGTCGAGGGTTTGGATCCTCCGCAAAGCTATGCGGTGTTGGAGCGCCGCGCGCCGGACAGCATCCGGGGATACCGCGATGAAACCGAGCTGCGCTATCTGATTGGCGCCGGCGTTTCCGCCGCAGGTCTGCACTGGGTACGTGAGAACCTGGACCAAGCGGGTTTCACCAAGGTGCGCATCGTCGCCTCAAGCGGTTTCAGCCCCGCCAAGTGCCGGGTCATGGCCGATGCCCAGGCGCCCATCGACGTGGTGGGCACCGGCAGCTTCCTGCCCGAACATTGGGGGGAAACCTATGCCACGGCCGACATTGTCGCCTATGATGGCGTGGCCCGCGTGAAGATGGGACGCGAGTTCTTACTGAAACGCTAATTCCCAAAGCAGGAAAGCCCCAGGCGGCCTTTCCGCCATTCGGGAAAGGCCGCCTGGGGGCGTTCGCGACATGATGCGGGGACGTTACTTAACGCCTTTGACTTTTTCCAAGGTGCGCAGGCCGCCAAGGCCAAGCATACCGAGCAAAATTGTTGTCAACTGATCATCAAGCTTGGGGGGCTGGATCACGGCATGGCCAGCGACCAACCCGGCCACCCAGACGAGCAGCGGCATGGCGATGTACTGATAGGCCAGCGCGGTGCCACACACCCAACCGATGAAAGGACGCCACCCCGCAACGAAGACGCTGTTGTTGCCAGCTTCGGCACGATTGACGTCCAACTGGGCCAGATCCAATTGCTGGATCCGATCGGCGGCCTCTTTGTAAGCGGCGGCCTCGGCTTGTGCACGGGCGGCCGGGTCCGGAATGAAGTCCAGTAGCTTGGTCACAACCGGACCGATCACGCCTGTGGCCGGTGATAGGATGTCCTGTAAAATACCCATTGGCGAAACTCCCGTGACGTAACTCAGCCGGCCTTGAGCAGCGCCGCGATACGGTTGGCCCTGGCGCCGACTTGGCTGGCCCAACGAGAGGCGAGGGCGGATTCCGCCGCCGCGTCGAACCGACCTGCCTGGAGATGGCCCAGGGTGATGTGAAAAGTAAGTAAGGTTGGAACGCCCATGTTGAACGCCATATTGGCCAGGGCGCGCTGCCGCGCCTCGGAAAGGGTGCGCCACCAGGGTAAAGCGTGGTCTAGTTCCGCTATAACGCGGGCTATGTCGTTTGCCAGCAGGGCATCGACTTCACCGCCCGACAAGCCGACATCGCTCAGGTTGCGGCCGACACCAATAGTCAGCTTTCCAACGGTGTCAGTGTAAGGTTTGAGGCGAACACCTTCGTCACGGCGCAGGTCGGCAGCCAGCGCCATCGAATCCAAAGTCATCGATGTCATCCTATCGTTTGGATGTTTGAAAGGGCATAACCTCGCGTCAGACCACCCCTTGCGCAAATTGGTTGGCGGCCAAGCGGTGCAAGTCGTCGATGCGCTCGTGTGCGCGGGTCAGGTTCTGGCTTTGCCTGTCCAGCTTGGTGCCCAAGGCCTCAATCTGGGTGGCCAGCGCCGCCAGTTGGACAACGACAGCTTTCATTTCGCCCTGAGCCGCAGCGAAGGCCTGTCGTCCCTGCTTGTCATTGGCAATATCACGCTCCGCCCGTTCCAGACGGCTTGCCAAGACCGCTACCCGTTCCGCCAAGCCAACGTCCTCGTCATCTTCGGCCCGCCGGCGGCGGGAGCTACGATGCGCCAGGGCGGAAACGGCGATGGCCAATGTAGAGCCCAGGGTGGCGCTGATCGCCAGGGGGGTTTCTCCTGCCACGATGTCCATGTGTTCACCGATCCTTGTCAGAATAAAAACGCCAAAGGCAGGCAGACAGCGGATGGATAACCAATTCTCAAGCCCGGCGCTCACCCGCCAGGATGGCCTTCGCCCGCTCGGATGAGAGCAGCCCCGCCATCTGAAACACCTGGAGCGCGGCCGCGGTGGCCGGATTGTCGAGATCAACTGTATTGGCGCCCAGCGCCGCCTGCCGCGTGGCCCGCACCTCGGGATCGCTGCTGGTGGAGATAGCCAGCCACTCGGCCGGGGTCAGCAGATAGACGATGGCGTCCCGGGGCGTCATGACCCGGGGCCAACGGACCAGCATCAGAGCGCGACAGGCGGTGGCTTCCTCCGCCGTAAGGGGCCGAACGTCGGACCAGGCGCCGGCAACCAGGTCAACCGTTTCGGTGGCGGGGTCGAAGGTGGGGAGCGGCGGCGGCACCAGCTCGAACGGCGCCTCGGCCAGCAAGCCGGTGGCGGGGTCCGTCTCCAGCGCATCGTCCCGCGTGCGGATCAGGTGCAGCAGCTCGGCCGGGGCGTTGGCCAGCAGCGCGCCGGCGGCAGCCCAGGCGGCATGGGCCGGGTTGGGCTGATCGCCGACGTGGGCGCCAGCGTCGTCGAACAACGGCACGGTGGCGTCCGGCTCCGGCCGGCTGGCCAGCAGAACCGCATCGTCATAGGCGTCAACTTGTGCTTGGAGGGCGCGGATGGCGCGGTTGATGGCCAGCTGGCCGGCGATGTCCGCCAGCGACGCGGTGGCGACGTCGGCCGGATGGTCGGCACAGCGCGGCCGGCCGTCCACCAGGCTCCAGCGGTAGACCAGGCTGTCGCCCTTGTAGGCGTCGATCATGTCGGTGGCACGGATCATCGTGGCGCCCTCCTTCAGGCGGCGTAGCGGGTGGCGCCGCTGCGGTTGATGTGGACGAGGGTGGCCCAGGCCAGGCGTTTGCCGGCCACGCCGGTCGCCTGGACGCACACCGTCTGCGAGGCGGTCTCGGCCACCACGGTGACGTCGCAGGTGGTGGTGGCGCTCTCATAGTCGGTGGCCAGCGTCTGGACGGCCGCCACCGTGACGTTGCCATTGGGCAGGCGGTAGACACGGGCCCGGCGCTGGTAGCCCATGCGCTCCGTCGGCGTGGCACCATACTCGGTGGCCTCGACATCGACGAACAGCTGCAGCTCATCGCCCTCGGCCACCGGCAGGCGGGCGATCACCGTGGGTGTGGCGTCGGTGGTGGCGACGACGGGGAAGACGACGCGGTTGGCGTCGATGGGCGCCACCGGCACCCGATCCGCCAGGATGCGGTCGCGGAAGGTGATGGCCGGCTGGCTGGCGACGGCCTGGTTGGCCGTGGCGATGACATAGCCGCCCTGTCGCGCGGCGACCGCGCTGTGGTTATCGCTGTTGCTGGTGGTCGCGAGGCCGGTCAGGTGGGCCGTGCGCACCAACCCCTGGAACACTGACGTGCCGTCGCTCTTGGCAGCGTAGAGCGCGCCCGTGTCCGGGTCATGCGCGAGGCCCTGTACGGCGGCGGAGGTACCGCCCAGCACACACTTGGCGCCCGGCTGGAACAGGGGCCGCTCATCCGCGTACATGCGGGCGATCTGTTCAGGCGTGGGCGCCGTGGCGCTGATGCGGAGTTGGGCGATGGAGTTGATCAGCGGCGCCGTCAGCGTGGCACCGAGCCCGATGCGCAATACGTGGGCGGCGGCTGTAAGGTTGGTAGTGCCGCCGGTGGTGGAGGCCGCCACCCGCATACCATTGTACCACAGCTCCCAACAGCCACTCCGACGACACGCGATTACCTGCGCCCAAACCCCAACCGGCACCGATGCCATCGACAGGGTCATGACGCTGAACACATCGAATTGAAGCGCTCCTGCCGACTTCGATAATCCCCAGGAACCGGCATCGTAAGCATTGGAGGAACACCGAGTGACATAAGTTTCGTTGCCGCCACCCGGGTTTATCCATGCCGCCAACATGAAATCCCCGGTGCCAAAATCCAGGGCGGCGGTGTAAGGCTGCTCTAGGTAGTTGCTGGTTGAAAATCCGCCGATGGCCGACAGGTCGGCCGTCGTCGCGACCAGCGACTTGGTCAAGGTACCCACGGGTCGCACGCCAACTGCAGCGACGGACCGATCCGGTTCAATCAGATCGACGGAAAGACTGGTCACCAGCCCGGTCTGGCCGGCGGTATAAGGGCTGTCGAAGTTGATCCGAACTTTGGGGGATGTGTCGGTGGCGCGGAACTGCATGAACACCGTCGATGCAGTCGTGCTGGCCGTATAGCCACCGGCCAGCGGCACTGTCGCGCCGTTGTCGGTTACCTCGCTCCGCATAATTGCGCCGACAGTCCCCCGCCGCATCGTGAGGGCAACCAGATAGGTCTGCCCCACGACGCATCCGGAGAGCTGATACACCGCCTTGCTCGCTGTCACGGTCGAAGCCGTCTCCGCGATTTGCAGGTCGGAGCCGCTGATCGACAGCGTCAGATTGCCATCCGTCGTGGTCCACCCCGTGGTGCCGGCCGAGCTGGTCCACGTCGCGATATTGGCCCCCGTCACGCTGGCCGTACTGGTCGAGGACAGCGCCAGGCGGCAATCACCCACCAGCCAGCCAGTGTTGAAGGCGCCCCCTCCATTGGCGATGTTGGCGCTACCTGTGATGCAGGCGACCATGCCCGACGCCGGGTTAATTGGGTCAGGCGCCCTGAGCGCCAGGCCGCTGGCCGAGCGGGCCGCTATGTCGTTGATGCCCGTGGGGACTCCCAGCAACGCCGGGATGCTGCTAACAGTCTCGGAGCGGATCGGCGTGAAGCCGGTGACCGCCAGCGTCGTGGGGTGGTAGACCCGCACCGTGGTGCCGTCGCTCGCGTGCAGGAAGTTCTCAGCGTCAAAGGCGACCGATGTGACGGCGGCCGACGAGGACGGATAAGTGACACCACCGAACGGGCCGATGATGTCCAGATAAAAGCCGGTTCCGACCGCCACGGTCGGACGCGGCATTCCAGTGGAACGATCGATAGGCGCGCCAGGGAGAACCGTGGCCGCCACGGCGTTCACGACGGTGTTGGTCAACACGCCGCGACCGGTGGCGATGGTATACCCGGCCCCGGCATTACGGCTGGCGATGCCGGTAGCATAGGCCAGCGATGTCGTGGCGTTGGTTAGCACCGCCCGATCGCTGATGAAATCCACCTCGATGAGGCCGTACCCCCCGGCCGCGCCCCACAGATGGCCGTCGCGCGCGAAGACTGCCTGCGGGGACTGGACCATGTTGTAGGTGGCCAGGGCGGCCCCGCCGCTGTTGAACACCATCCACATGGCTGGCGTCGCCTGATCCGCGTCATAGATGATCATGGTGCTGCCCACCACGACGATCAGCGCCTGACCCGGGAAGCTCGCCCGGCTGCCCCGAGTGCTGCTGGCGGCTTCGGTGACCCAACTCTGCCAGGTGCAGCGCTTGCGCCAGGCGCCACCATCGCTGTCGCGCGTCGTGTCGTACCAGAACACCGCCGCCGGCGCCCCGGCCTGGATCTGACCCAGGAAGCTATTGAGCGATGACAGCCCGCTGACCGCCACAGCCGCCGCCTGGGCGGCCTGGGCGATGGTGGCCGATGACGCGGCGGTGGTCACGGCCGCCTGGGCCGTGGTGGCGCTGGTGCCGGCGGCGCTGACGGAGGCGTCCAGCGTGGCCTTGGCCACGTTCACGGCACTGGTCAGCGCGTTGACGCTGGTGGTGAGGCCAGCGACTTGGGTGGCGAGATCGGTCATGAGTGGCCTCTTACTTGAAGGCGATGGCGGTGACGTAGCGGGTCTGGCTGTCGGTGAAGGCCGTGGCCATGCTCACCAGCAATCCATCGATGCTGTCGGCGGTGGATTGCGCGGCGGCGGCGCTGCCGGCAGCGGCCGTGGCCTGGTTGGTGGCGATGCCGGCCTGCGTAGTGGCTGCGGCAGCGGCGGCCTGGGCCACCTGGACGTTGACGTAGGCGTTCACCGCCGTGGCCGTCTGCTTGCCCAGCGCCAGGATGGCGCGGTTCACCACCACGTTGGTGTTGCGCAGGCCGTGCGACAGCAAGGGCGCCCCGGTGGAGGGGTCGAAGTCCCGCACGGCCTCATAGGCCGTGTTGGTGTAGGACGCGCCGGGCCAGGGCGTCTCCAGCGTCAGACTGCCGTCCGCCGTCACGGCGACGACGACGCCCACGGGATCGTCCTCGCTGACGGTCAGCAGGGTGCCGGGAGCAAGGTTGGCCAGCCACGCCGTGCCCGTGCCGGTGACCATGGCGCTGCCGTTGGTGAGGGTGATGGTGCCGGTGGTGTATTGGGTCATGGCGGCCTCAGCTGGGGGGCACCGGCCACGCCGGCACGGTGGGGTCGGTGGTGTTCGCGGGCAGGTCGCGCAGCGCCTGGCGATAGGCTGTCCAGGCCGCGCGCTGCGCGTCGGTCATGGCGGCCCAGCGGTCGGGCAGCACCCGGATGTCGCTGGCGGACAGCATCAGGTCGCGCTGGTCTCGCAGTTCCGCCACAGCGCGGGCCCAGGCTGCCGCCGCCAGGTCGGCCTCCTCCCGGGGCGCCAGCGCGCCGTCCACCACCCGGCAGGACCAGATGCCCTCGGCCTCACCGTCGGCGATCTTCAGCCGGCCGATACCATCGGGACCCACCCCCTCCACCAGCAGGCTGTACGGGTTGCGGTGGTGCAGGGCCAGGATGCGGCCAGTGGCGGGATCGTAGTCGACATAGAGATGCACGGCCGCGTCGGCCGGTGCCGGGGCGTCGGTCATCGGAACCACCTCACTTGCACATAGACGTTCCAATACTGGGTTCCGGCGTAGGTGGTGGTCACGCCGTCGGCGCTCGTGTCGGCGGGTCGCCAGCCCTGCAGGGTGTAGGTATAGGTATCCAGGCTGGGGTCGCTGAACGCGTCCATGGTGAACACCCACTGATAGGGTGCGCTGGTCAGCGTGGCGCCAACCGTGGCGGTATCACCGGTGCGCGTGTTGCTGCGCACAACCTGGATCTTCGGACTGCTGGCCGCACCCGCCGTGCCCGGCGTGGCACTGAAACTCACCTTGATGTCACACGGGTTGCCGCGCACCTGGAAAGCGGGAACGGTGGTGATGGTGGTCCACGCGCCCTTGTTTGCCATCGTGATGCTGGAACCATCCTGATAGGCAGACACCGATGCCGTGCCGCTGGCCACGCCGACGCCCAGGTCGTTGCTGTTGAACAGCTCCCGCCCGTTCTGGTCCCAGCTCCAGATGCCGTAATCGCCGCCACGGTAGCCGATCTGCACGCGGTCAGTGCTGCCGTTGGCACTGACATTGATGGATGGGCCGCCACCCAGGTTGCCGTGCAGATCAATGTAGCCGCCCGATCCGGCCCAGACCCTGATGTCCTTGCTGACGATATTTCCACTCGTCAGTTGCCCCACGCCGATGGTCCCGGCGTAGACGATGCCAGCTCCAATAGTGCCGCTGGTCAGGACGTTGGCCGACAGGTTCTGGATGAAGGCGTTGTTGATCACCACCTGGCCGCCGGAGGTGACGAAGAATGGAGACTGCGTCGTGGTGCTGTTGGGTGGCACCAGGGCCAGGGTGTCCGCGCGGATGATAAAGGTGCTGCTGCTGCCGCTGTTGGCCAGCCCGATCCCGGCCACATAGCCGTTGATGTCGGTCTTGAGCACCCATTGGGCGTTCAGACCGTTGACACTGGACTGCAGGGTGGTGATCGACGCGGTGTTGCCGTTCACCGTCGTGGACAGGCTGGTGATGGAGGTGGCGTTGGCGCTGTCTCCATTGGCCCGGGCCGTCATCTCGCTTTGAAGGTCCGCCCGGGTCTTGGGCAGGCCGGTGGCGCTGTCATTCACCTGGGCCGACAGGCTGCTGATGGAGGCCGACAGGGCGTTGTCGGCATTCGCCCGGGCCGTCTGCTCCGTCTGGATGGCGGCAGACGTGGCCAGGGCCTGGCCTTCCTGGGTGTAGACCGTGGCGACGGCGCCGCTTTCCACCTTCACCTGCCGGAAGGCGATGGACGTGCAGTTGCTCAGGCCTTCGGCCACGAACCGGGCCACCATCTGGGTGGTGCCGGTGGGCGCCGTGGCGGTGACGGCATGGGCCGGCCGCGTGCCGGGCGCGCCCAGGCCATGGCTGGTGCCGATGGGTTTTTGCGGACCGTCCAGCAGGACGTTACCGGCCGCATCCTTGAAAATCAGGTCAAAGTAGACCTGGCCAGCCCCGCCCGCGTTCAGGATCATGTGGCTGTCGCCGGTGATGGTGTAAGTCGCGCCAGGCGTGCTGGGCATGGGTGGGCTGCTGGCGGCCACCACCCCCGATGGGTTGGCCAAGTAGCCGATCAAGCCCGCAACGGCCTCCGTCACAGCCGCCATGGCGCCCAGCGTCCAACTCCCGATGTCGGGACACAGGTTGGGGTTGGGTCCGACATAGGCCGTCAGGCTGGCGAGCGACGTCGACAAGGCGCTATCGGCGTTGGCCCGGGTGGTCTGCTCCGCCGCCAGGTCCGCGCGCGTCTTCGCCAAGCCGGTGCTGCTGTCGTTCACCTGGGCGGCCAGGGCGCTGGTCGCACTGGCGTTGGCGCTGTCGGCGGTGGCGCGGGTGCTGGCCTCGTTGCTGATGGCGGAGAAGGCCGCCGCCAGGCCGGTGGTGGGGTTGTGCACCTCGCTGGCCAGGGTGGTGATGGACTGGGCGTTGGCGCTGTCGCCGCTGGCCCGGGCGGTCTGCTCCGCCTGGATGGCGGCGCCGTTGCCGTTGATCGCCGCCGTCAGGGTAGTGGTGGTGGTCGCCAGGCTGTTGGCGGTGGTCTGCTGCGCCTGGCTGACGGTGTCGATGTGCGCCTGCAACTGGCTGGCGCTGTCCAGGATGGACTGCGCCCGCGTGGCTGCTTCCAGCTGGATGGCCTGGGCGCGGACCGCCGCCTCGGCCGCCACCTGGGCCGCGACGCTGCCGGCCACGTCGGTACCGCCGGTGACCAGGCCCAGCGTGTTCACCAGGTCCGTCACCAGCTTGTCCTTGCCGATGGTGTTGGCGGCGATCTGGGCCGATGTCACATAGGGCACCAGGAACTGCAAAGGCGCGCTGATGGGGCAACCGGCCGTGCCGAAAGTGTCGAAGGTCTGGCACACGGCGTAATAGGTCTGCCCCGCCGTCAGGCCGGCCACCATTAAGGGCGCGGTGCTGCCGCTGGCCGCCGGTGCCCCGCTGGTATCAACGGTCGCGGTGGCCCCCACCCAGACATTGACCCCGGCGAAGTCCAGCGCGTCCGCACCCGTGGGGGCGATGAAACCGAACAGGGTGCCGGCCGTGGTGGGGAGTGCCGTCAGCTGCACCTGCGCCGGCACGGGGTTGTTGACCGTGAGGGTGGCGGCCTTGCTCTCCCCGCCCAGCTTGTCGCGGATGGTGACGCTGAAGGTCAGGCGGCGGTGCGGGCCGCCGGCGTCCTTCGCGTTCATGCTGTCGAAGAGGTAGAAGTACTCCTCCGTGGTCACCAGGTCGGCGCGCAGCACGGCACCGCTGTCCGGTTCTATGACCGTGACGGCGTAGGCCTGGAAGTAGGGGTTCACGTAGCCGGAGCCGGCGCCATAGGGCTGGTTGCCCAGGCTGGCGCTGGTGGCGGGGAAGTTGCCCTGCCACACCAGATGGATGTCCCGGCCCACGAACTCGGTATCCAGGCCCTGGCCGTACAGCTCCAGGTGGGTGACGCTGGCGCCGCCCAGCACACCGCCCACCGCGATGCTGACGGCGGGCCCCCAGGTGGAGCGCACGTCGGTGCCGATGCTGCTGGCCGCCTGCACCGTGTAGGTCACCGCCTGGGTCACGGGCATCAGCAGGGTGTCGGTCGATCCGGCCGGCACCTTGACCTGCTGCCAGTCGGTGACGCCGCCACTAACCGCCACGCCCCAGCGCAGCACGGTGTCGGTCGCCATGCCGGCATTGGCCGGCGTCCAACGGGCGCGGATGCCCAGCTGCACCGTGCCGTCGGCCAGGAAGGCGTTCTCCACCGCCAGGGTCAGGCCCGTGGGGGCCGGCAGCACGCCCACCGCGCCAACCGGGTTGTAGAGATACGCATTCGCCTCCGCCAGGCTGCGCTCCGCCGCCTGGAAGATGTTGAAGCTGGTCAGCTTGATGTACAGCGTCTGGCCGATGTAGGCGGCGGGCAGGTCATACTTGAACACGGCCTCGTCCAGCCGCAGGAAGGGCGTGCCGGCCGGGTAGTCAACGGCTACGGTGCCATAAAGGCCACGGTTCAGGTCACAGAGATGGTAGGCGGCACTACCGGTCAGCGTGGCCGGGCCGTAGGCAAGCATCTCCGCCCCCACCAGGCTGAGCGTGCGCCCGGCGGCGGCATCGTCGGCGCTGCCACCCGCCAGCTTCAGGCGATTGGTGGCCAGGCTGATGTAGGCATCCGCCGCCCCCGCCGTCAGGGCCTGGCCCAGGGTGCCCAGCCGCGCCGGCGCCGTGATCTGGCCCACCCGCTGATAGGTCAGGTCGTCGACCGACACCCAGACGGAGCAGCCACCCCAGTTGGGCGACAGGCCACAGGCACCGATCCACACCTGCTGCACGCCGCCGGATAGGCCAGGCGATGGTTCGAAGATCACCGGGTCGGCCAGGTCGCCGGGATCGACGCCAGTGTTCAGCGGCGTGTTGCTGGTCACCGGCGTGGGGTACAGCGTGGCCGTGCCGATGCCGGCCGGCAGCTCCTCCACCGTGAAGGTCAACAGGCCCTCCTCATCCTCATCGATCTGGATGATGCGGACGGGGAACTTGGCCAGGCCCAGGGCGGTGTCGGTCAGGGTGACGATGTCGCCCGGCTCCAGCAGGGCGAAGGTCCAAGCCAGCTTGAACTGGTAGGTGTTGCGGACGTAGAGCTGGCGCTGAAGAATCAGGGTGGCGATGGCAGACGCGGTGGTGGCATCGCAGATCTCATGGGCCTGCACGGGGTCACCAGTGCGCAGGCCATAGGCGTCGATGGCCGCCAGGTCGCGCACCTCCGCCGTGGCCGTCTGGTAGGAGTTGGCGCGGTCCTTGAACTCCAGCTTGGCGGTGTTGGTGGCGTCGGCCGGGTCGGTGCGGCTGAGCGTCACCGGGTCATCGCCCGTACCGGCGATGAAGTCGTCATCGGTCAGGTCATAGACGGGCGTCAGGTCGGGCGTGAAGGTGACACCGTTGCCGGTCAGCGGCTGGTCGCCCAGGGGCAGCGCCCGCACCTGGTCGCCGGACCAATAGATCAGGGTGTTGGTCAGCTGGGCCCAGCGGTTGACGACGTCACTGGCGGCCTCCTGCTGCGCCAGCAAGGGCGACATCAGCAGGCCGGCGGCGGCGCAATAGCTGCGCCAGGCGCCGAGGTCACCGATGCGGTCGGCGGGCAGGCCCACGCCATAGCGCTCATTAGTCAGGAAATCGACCAGGATGTCGGCGGGGTTGGCGTCGAAGGCGCTGGGGCCGGTGCGGGGCACGGCATTCGACTGCACTTCGAAATTATGGTTGGGCAGGCTGGCGCTGCTGCCCAGGTCATAGGAGGGTGAGGCCACATAGGCGGTATGCGGGTAGGACAGCGCCTGGTCCGTATGATTGGTGTACAGCGAGGCGAAGGGCGCCTGGTCGGCGGCGCCGGTGAACAGGGTCAGGTTCAGCTTGGCGAGGCTGGTGTCGGTCTTGTCCGCCCACACGCGGCCGATGGTGTTGACCACGCCCTCGCACAGGCCCATGGCCACGGCGCAGCTGTAGACCTGGGTGGTGGACTGCGCCCCGCCGCCCTTGCCGCCGCCGGTGTCGCTGGCCACGGCCTTGGAGGTGAAGTCGTTGTACCAGAACAGGTTGGGGGCAGCGCGCTGGGTGCCCCACAGCAGGGGAATGGGTAGGCCGGCGGCGCTGGTCTGCACCTGCAGCCCGGTGTAACTGGGTTTGGTGTCGGCATTGGTCTTGCCGCCGCCGAATAAGCCGGACATGGCATCAACCCCACAGGCTGTAGAAGATCAGGGGACGGTCGAGGAAAGGCAGTTGGCGCAGGTCGCCCACCACGCAGCGGCCGTCACGGGCATAGGCGTGGACCAACTCGAAGCGTCCCGTCATGATGGCGCCGTGGCTGAAGCACCGGCCGAAGCGGGCCAGCACCACGTCGCCCGCCTGGGGCAGTCGCACCGCCGGATCGAAGGGCCGGCCGAAGCGCCCGGTCCAATCGACATAGCGCTCGTCCGAGCGGTGCAGATGCCAGTCGGGCGGATAGGGGCGCGGATCGAAGGGTGGCAGCACGCCCGTGTCCACGAACACGCGGACCAGCAGCATGGAGCAATCGACACCCGCCCCCTTCATGTCGGCCAGTTGGTGATAGGGCGTGCCCACCCAGGTCAGGGCCTCCCCCGCGACCGAAGCGCGCGCGGCCACCTCCCCAGCGACGCGGCTTGCGTCGTCGATCATGGTCATCTCCGGGAAATGGGATCAGGCTGCGGTTTCGGCGGCCGGGATGTAGGGGAAGGCGCGAAGGTTGGCCAGGTTGTTGAACCGGGCCTTGCAGGTGGTGGCGGTATGGTCGCAGCCATAGGTGATGGTGAACGGATCGCCCACGGCCGGCGCATGCGGCAGGGGATAGGCCAGCCCCATGTTGCCGCCGCTGACCACCTTGATGGCCCGCACCACCCCGGCGTTGAGGCCACCGGTGAAGCTGATGGCGCCCTGGACGAAGCCCTGGGGATCGACCGCAGCACCGACCCCGTCGGGGGCCAGGGCGGAAAGCGGCGTCGCTGGCACGATGGTGCCGACAATCGACCCCTGGCCCACGCTGTTGCTCCAGCTATAGCGGGAGCGCAGCAGGGAGCAGCCGCTGTCGTACGGGGTGTGCAGACAGTTGGCCTGGTAGAGGTTGCGCGGCATCTGCTGGTCCAGCAGCACCAGGTCGCCCTTAACCGTCAGCGTCGCACGCGCCCGGCCGGCTTGGGCGGTGGACACACGGCCCTCGAACAGCAGGATGGTGCCGAAGGCGGCGGTGCTGGCTCTGGGCATCAGCGCCCGCTCCAGCCGGATGCGGGCGCCGTCGAAGCCGCCGTTGTTGACGAAGGCGTTGACCGGCACGTCGCCCAGCAGCTCACTGGCGGCGCTGTCGATGGTGATCTCCATCTGCGGCACCTCCAGCTGGGCCTTGGCCGACCAGGTGGTCCGGGCGATGCGGGGGCCGGTGGCCAGCCAGGTGTTGCTGCCGTAGCTGACGGCCCGGTCGGTGCTGGTCCAGCGCCAGACCGTGCCGGTGGGGGCGCTGGGGTTGCCGACCTGGGCCGTCAGGGTGACGGTGAACAGGTCAGCCGACCACAGGTTGGGCGTGGTGCGCAGCCATTGGATGAAGGCGGTGTCGGTGGAGCGCATGGCGTCAGGCCCTCACGCTGATCAGGTTGACCTGCTTCGCCTGCCACAGCTGGGCGGCGAACTTCTCGAACTCCAGGCCGTCATCCTTGAAGCGGCACAGGAACGCGTATTGGAAGTCGGCGGAGATAACCGTGCCGGCGCCGGGTGCGCTGGCGAAGGTCAGGACGTTGCCGGCGACGCTGTAGCCGGAGGTCTGGCGGGCGCCGTTGACATAGACCGTCACGCCGCCGATGACGCCGCCCACGGGCTCGACATAGCCGCCGAAGGTGCGGACCAGGGTGAAGCTGGCGGCGGCACCGTCCCCCACGGCGATGGTCTGAGCCGTTGCTTGGCCGTCATCCGGATCCTGGAACAGGAACGGCATGAATGCGCCCTGCATCTGCAAATAGAAGCCCAGCAGCTGCTTCAGCTCGTTGGCCGCCGCCGTGTCCCGCAGGAAGTCATAGCTGAGCTGGAATTCCCAGAGGGGCGCCGACCACATGGCCATGCGGGTCTCACGGCCAGACGCCGCTGTGGCAATCTTGGTGGAAAGCGTCGGTTTCTTGGTGACGGAATAGCCCAGGCCCGCCAGGGCCGGATAGATCGCGGTCATGGCACAGCCTCGCTCAATATTTTCGATCTGAGATCGCTCGCGGAAACCTGAATTGCCAGGTTCGGAATGATTTTCTGTGCTGAGAGAGTAATGACCTGACAGTTCCGGCCACACCGGCCCCCCGCGGGGGCCGGTGTGGCCATGCCACCTCTGGTGGGTTTGATGGAGTTGCGAGCAACATCACCCCAGGAACCGGAGAGCGACATGACCTACGGCACAGAAGGTAGAACGCCGTAAGCAGAGCCTGCTTGAACTTGCGTCCGACCTCGGCAACGTCAGCAAGGCCTGCAAGGTAATGGGCTACAGCCGACAGTAATTTTATGAGATCCGCCGGAACTACCAGACCTTTGGCGCCGACGGCCTGATCGACCGTCCGCCCGGCCCGCGCGGCCCCCATCCCAACCGCGTGTCGGCGGAGGTGGAAACGGCGGTGCTGGACCATGCCCTGGCCCATCCCTGCCACGGCCCCCTGCGGGTCGCCCAGGAACTGGCGATGCGGAACATCCAGGTATCATCCGGCGGCGTGCGTGGCGTGTGGCAGCGCCACAACCTGCTGACCAAGCACGACCGCTTGCTGCACCTTGAGAAGAGCACGGCGGAGCGCAAGCTGACCCTGTAGGACGAGCAAATCCGCCTGCTGGAACGCTTCAGCCCGGAGTTCCGGGAACGGCACATCGAGGCGCCCCACACCGGCGCCCTGGTGGCCGTGGACACCTTCTTCGTCGGCGTCCTCAAGGGTGTGGGCAAGGTCTACCTGCAGACCGCCATCGACTGCCACAGCCGTCATACCTGGGCCAGGCTCTACGCCAACAAATTGCCGTTGATCGCCGTCCAGACCCTGAACGACGACGTGCTGCCCACCTTCGAGGCCGAAGGCGCCACCGTCGAGGCTGTGCTGAACGACAACGGCCGAGAGTTCTGTGGCCGCGAGGATCAGCACCCCTATGAACTGTTCCTCCAGTTGGAACGCATCGAGCACAAGCGGACCAAGTCAAACGCCGGCAATCCAACGGCATTGTCGAGCGACTGCACCGCACGCTGCTCGACGAGCACTTCCGCGTCGAAGGCCGCCGCACCTGGTTCGACACCATCGAAGACCCGAAGGGCAGCGCGGAGCAGCAAGATGCAGGTCGTGCTCGACCAGTACCTGATCATCTACAATACCAAGCGGCCCCACCAGGGACGCGGCATGAAGGGCACAACACCCCTCCAGGCCTTCCGCGACGGCATCCCCAAACCACAGAACGAGGCGCCCGAAGCCAACCTCAAACCCGCCGCCTGATGACCTCACCCGAAGTGGCGACTGTCAGGGGATAACCGTCTCTGTACAGATCTTCTCTATTTTACAAATGTATTTGTTTATAAATGACCGCCAGTTTCCTATATATAAAACCCTGCGCCGTTATTTCGACGTTTTATATATTCTGCCTAATAATCTTCATTTATTACAAATTTATCATCCTCAAATTTAATGCTTGCCCCGCATATCTTTTGCGAAGCGCCATAATTAGCATAATTCTTAAGTATATTGTAGTATACGAACTTATTAAATTCGATATCTGACAAATTTGGGCACGCCGTTATGAAGACTGGATAAAATATCCTATACAAGCGATAATTTCCAATTTGATCTGGAGAGCTAACGCCTTTAAGAAAGGTCGTAAGATTTCTAAGATCAATAATGACACTATCAACGTATCTATATTCGGAATCATCCGTAGCCAGCGTAACACCAAAAGTATCAAGATATGGTCTGTCGTTCACAGACGCATTTATGTAAATGGTGGTCTTAGGCCGTATTCTGGTACCGCGGGCGACAGGATCATCGCCTAAGAGGGACTGGCCTTGCGATCGCGTAAATGTCAAATCTATAAACATCGTCGTGCCAAGACTGGCTATGCATTGTACAGCTGGCAAATTTATACAACCTGGCCGTTCCCTGCCAGTGCGTATTGCGTCTTGATGCTGGAGCAGAGCAAGCCTTTGCGGGTCTCTAGTTAAGGCTGATTCGGCAAGAACATCTCCAGAACCGGAGGGCTGCATTATAGCGGAGGATTGTTCCGACCGAGCTGGCGCGAAAAAGGCAGCCGAAATCAACAAAGTTATTATGAAAATAACTTTCTTTATTCTCATTTACTTATTCCCCGCTCGTTTTATTACTATATACTCATCGACCTCAGAAAGTGGACGTCGGTGTTTCTCGGCCCAATATCTTTCCTCCCGGTTCATTTTTATTTTGCGCACATCAACTTCTTTGTGCACCTCATATCCGCAAAAACCCCCATGGACATGATCTGCAGAGCGATTTGTACTAGAACCTACATTATACGAATCAAATGCATCCAAGTATAAAAACTCATAAAGCTTTTTGCGATCAAGGCCAGGACAGGCTCGAGCAAAAATCAACCGAAAAAGGTCATAAATCTGATAACGATCGAATTCCTCTTCCGTCCTCGCCCCAAACAGCCGCACCTGAGCGTCAATCATCATGATTCTTATACTTTGGACATTCCGTTCTGCCCCCCCATCGACAACGAGGGAAACTCCATAATTTGTGCCCTTGGCGGGTCCACTGTGCGTTGAGAAACCGTTGGTGAGAACGTCCATCTCAATCGACGATGCCAAACCCGGCCGCCCCGTCAAGTCAGGCGGGGTGTCCCCAAACAGGGTTTGCTCCGGTCGGGGGAACATTCGGACACGCGCAACCGTCGCCAAACTTGCTAGGCAACGTGCCGCCGGCACGTCCATACAGGCCATCATCTCTTGACCCGACCGGATCAACCCTTGATGACGACGGACCTCCGACAACTGGGCGTCCTGGGGCTTGATCTCCTCAGGCTCGGCATAGACCATCTGCGCATCCCGCAGCTGCAAGCCGGTCGGAGCCTGGCGCGGGGGCGCGAGGGAGACAACCGCGTCCGCCCTTGGCGGAGGGGGTAGCGTAAATGGTGGTGGGGGCGGAGGTGAACCACACCCGGCCAATGCGGCCAAGCTCAACCCCACCACGGTCATCCTATATCGCACCTGACTACCTCCCCTCGCTGATACCGCCGACCATGGCTCTGGCGCAGTATTAGAAGGAAAAATTTCGCTTTTGCCCACGCAGCGCCGATACCAGCTTGTCGCCATGGCGATTGAAGAAGCTGGCCACGTCGCGGCTGTCCATGGCCTGGACAGTGAAGGTCACATTGGCGCCACCACCGGTGCCGGAAACAGCATTCGTGTTGGCGACACCGCGGCCCGGCAGGTTCAGGTTGGCGGCGGCGTAGGCCGGCACGGCCAGGTTGGGCAGTGTCTGGGCCGCCAGCGCCGACCGGAGGGGCGAGGCGATGCTGGCCGGCAGCACCATCTCGTCCTTGTGCAACTCCGTCAGCATGCCATCGGCCGGCACCCGCCCCCAGCCGCCGGCAGCACTGGACAGGCTGCTGGTCAGGCCGGAGATCGCCAGTTGCACAGCGGCGGAAATAGCCGGCGCGACCCACCACGCCGGCCCGGCGCTGGCGGAGGCGTAGGCATTGGCGGCGCCGGTGGCCGCCGCATCTTTAATCTGGGCGGTCGCGGTCTCCACCGACTGCGCCATGGCCTTGGTGGCCGTGTCCTGGTCGGAATCCTGCCTGATCAGGTTGCTCATGATCCAGGCGTTGGCCTGCTTCTCGGCCATGCCCACCAGTTCAGACAGGGCGGATTTCGCCATGTCGCTGACCGCCTGGCGCACCGTCTTGGTGCCGGTGACCAGCCCCTGCACCATGGTGCCCATGGATTTGGTGATGCCGCTGACCGTCTGCTGGTATTCCTTCTGCTTGTCATGCTCCAGTTGGTGCGTGATGTCACGATCCTGCTGTTCAGCGGCCCGCCTGATCTTTGCTATCTTCTCGTCGTAGTCCTTCGCGACGCTGGCTTCTTCCCCGGATGCGGCGGCTGCAGCCAACGCCTGCTGCCTGTAACCTTCGAGAATGGCCACTGTAGCGTCATTCTGCGCCTTGACCTCGGCTCGCTTGGCGGTGGCAACTTCCGCCAGGGACATATTCTGGAGCTGGCGTTTCTGCTCCTGATCCTTCGCGTATCGCTGCCAATCCTCGTTACTCTGGTCAATGTCCTCTTTCGCCTTGTCGTCGAGGTATTTGCGCACGGTGGCCAGGTCCGTCTCCTGAGCTTTCCTTAAAGCATCGGAACCTTTGCCGTAACGCTCTTGTTCTTTTGCCGAAAGCTTGGCGAGAATGTTATTGTGGTCATCCATGTTCCGGAGGCTGTCCTGCAGTTGTTTGCGCAGGTCCGCTGTCTCCTCATCCAAAGTTGCCTTACGGGCGGCGGTAATCTCCTTTTCGACCCGTCGTGCCTCGGCTGACCGCGCGCCATAGTTGGCCTTGACGAAATCCAACTCCCCAGCCAACGCTGCTTCCCGCTCAACTGAGCCTTCGCGGGTGGCGGCCACGCCATCGCGGATGTTTGCCAATTGGTCGCCCAGCGCCTCACGAGCCCGCCGGCGCCGCTCCGTGGTGGCGGCCTCTTCCTGAGCTTGACGAGCGCGGGCGGCCGCGTCGGCCTGCGCCTTTTCCTCAGCCGCAATGCGCGCCACTTCGGCGGCCCGTGCCCGCTCCGCCTCCGCCGCCCTTCCATCGGCCTCCTTAGCCTTCTGGTCCGGACCAGGGGTTTTCTTTAACGAGTCGACACGGTTTCTGGCGACTTCGACATCCTGGTCTGCCTGATGACGCTCCTGAGAAAGGCCGCTCCAGCCGTTGTCTTCCTCGAAAAAGCCCCTCCCAAGAGCCTCTCGCTTACGTATCGCCTCTGCCAGATCGTGTTCCGCTTGGACCAGGGGGTCGTATCTCTGGCTAAGGGCGTGCATCAGTATCGCGCGCTCGGCCAGCAGATCGTTGTTCTGCTTGGCGGCGCGCAGCGCCTGTTGATCGCTGACCGTCAGGAAGTTCAGGGCCTTGTCCAGCTCCAGAATGGCATCCGCCCCGCCCTTATAGGCGCCGGCAAGCGCCTGGGCGACCTTGTCCGCCCCACCCAAAGCCGGCGCCAGGCTCGCCAGCATACCGGTATAGCCCTGCAGCTTGTCCTTCTCTTCCACCGACGCCACACCGATGGACCGGATGGCATCCACGACGGCCGCGGCGTCCTTTTGAGAAAGGCCAAAATCCTCATGCAAAGAATTAATCCAGGCCTCAACCTGTTCCGCCGAACCGGTGGCGCCCAGGCCCACCGCCGTCAGGTGGCCGGAGATGTCCTTCGACAACTGCTTGAGCTCAACGAAGTCACCGATCACCACATAGGCGGCGGTCCCCAGCGCCGTCAGCCCGAGGCTGACAGCAACCCCCACCGGTCCGAATTCCGCCAGAGCACCAACCACCGCAGGCGCTTGCTCGACAATGGCCAGCAAGGGATTGGTCCCATCCCGGATTTCCTTGCCCATGGACAGGGACGCGCCACCCAGGTCCTTGAAGGCACCCGCGACCTTCTTGAAACTGCCTTCCGTCTTCTCCTGTGCCTCGGCATCCTTGCGGCTAGCCTCGGCGTGTGCGCTCGCCTGGGCGGTGGCCTCCGTCAAGGCCGAGGATGCCGCGGATAGCTGCCGGGACGTTTCCGCCATATTGGCGGACAGGCGGGAGGCGACCTCCTTAAGGGCCTGGACGTTGTTCTGTAGTGTGACAGCGGCATCGGTGGCCTGATCCATGGCCTGACCGCCCTGGGTGGCCGCCTTGGCCAGCCCACTAGCGTCGCCGTCAATTTGGACAGTCACTTTATCGGCCATGGCATCCCCGCAAAAACGCCACCCCATGCGGGGTATGGCATTCTTTCGTTCTAGTGGATATCAAAATCTATTTAAGACAATATTATTCATGTCAGGAAATTTAAGATGATTAAACATCGTCTATTTTTATTAATTGTTCCGCATTTTCATCAATTCCTCCAAAGCCGGTACATATCTTATTGTGGATTCGCACCACGAACCATTAGTTGTAATCTTTATTTTTGATATAGAGCCTGACCAAAAATAGGAATGATACCCTTCCTTCACAGATTCCTTCATTGGCTTGCCATATTTATTCATATATACATCGAGCAAATTGCCGCAATTCGAGCGTGACAAGTACATACCTACGAAATTCCCTTTATATGCAAGCAAGCGAACGTCATCGCCGCGCCCGTCAACAGGGAGTTTCTCATTATTCGGCTCATACGAAGTTATGCCGACTTTTCCCTCTGGCGAGTTGGAGTTATCCTTCTTCTCCAATCCCAGGCGTTGAATGTGGTCCGCGAGAGGGCTTCCAAACGCGATGCCATCAAAACCCGTCGGCTCATTTGGGAAATGCTTGCCATAGAGAAAATAGGCCCCCGCGCCCGCCATGAACACAACAGCCGCCGCCGCACCTGTCAGATACTTCTTATTCATTTTCGCCCCCTGTTGCCGAAGTGGCAATATTCAACAAACCGAACAAAATAGCAACAACTTCCACAACTTTCAGCCGATATTCCCCTCGCCGAACATCGCCAACAAGTCCGCCAGCCCCATTTCATCAGCTGGTGGCGGCCCTCCAGATTTGATGCCCAGATAGGCCGCCACCATCAGGTGAACCGGCGGATGGTGGCGCCAATAGCGCCACAGCGCCTGGTAGCGCGGTAGGGTGAACTGCCGCTCCACCTCGTCCCAGGCGCCACAGCCTGACGCCACCAGCTCCGCAGTCAGGTCGTCGATGTCGTCGACGATCCCGCCTGCGGTATCGGCTCCCCCGTCGGAATCAGTCCCGACTCGCGCAGGATGCCCACCACCGCCGACACCAGGGCCGGGAACTCGGTGGCGGCCAGTTTCTGCTCAATGGCCTCAGCCGTCAGGTCGGGCGCGGTACTTTTCAGGGCGGCCGCCACGATGCGGATGCCGGCGGATGCCTGGTCCACCGGGTCGGTCAGCAGGGGTAGCCCCTTGATGTCGGCCCACGCCGCCTTGAGGGCGGCGAAGTTCATGGGCGGCACGGGATAGTCCGTGCCCCCGATCACCACGTTGGCGCCCATGGTCTTAACCCTGGACGCTGAGCTTGCCCACCGTGCCCGAGGGATCGGCGAAGGCCATGAAGTCCAGCTCCGGCTGCATATAGTCGCCCTGCTTGGTCGCCAGCTGCAGCTTGCTGGAGGTGCAGGCGTTCAGGCTGAGCACAAAGTTCTGGCCACCGAAGGGCGTGGTCAGCACGCAGGAGAAGGTCGGGGCGACACCCTGCAGCTGGTTGCTGATCGTGGTGACGGTGCCGCCGGTGGCGCTGGTGTAGCTGTAGCTGATCAGCAGGCCGGCGCCGGTGTCGGCGGCAGCAAAGGTGTAGGTGCCGCCCGACTGGCTGTACTGGCCGGTCGTCGGCGCGCTGGCCACCTTGGCCAGCGGCACGCCGGTGGCGGCGAACACCACGCCCTGGTCGGCCTGGAAGCCGGTGCTGTTGGCCACCGTGACGGTGTAGGGGTTGGTGGCCGGCACGCTGGCCGCTTCATTCAGGGCCACCAGCTGCTGCCCCGTGGACTGGCTGCCGCCGAAGAACAGGCTGTTGAACAGGGCGCCCTGGATCTGGCCGGTCTTGGCCTTGCCCTGGATTTTGGCCTGGCCGCGGGCAACGGACACGGGGAACTGGTTCTGGCCGTACAGCTCCTTGAGCGTGAAGTCGATATCGACGGAGACGGACTGAAGGGTGCCGAACTGAATGGGGGTCGCGTTCGCCACACCGATGGGCGTGCCGAACAGGGAACCGGCGCCGAAGGAATATTGGGGCATGGATCAGATCTCCTGCAGGATGCGGGCCTTCAGCCCATCCAGGGTGGTGACAAGGTGGTTGTAGGCGTCGGTCACCCGCGCCACGGGCGAGTTGTGGATTTCCTCCGCCAGCCAGGCGGCCACCGCCCGTTCCAGCCGTTCCGGCCAGTCACAGGGGGCCGGAACGGAAACGGGCAAGGGTTCAGCGGCGGCGGCCGTATCGGCCGCCGCATCGACATCGGTCATGGCAAGCATCCTTGATAACGATTAGGGAATGAGCAGGTGCAACGGCACGATGGCCACGGCCTGGGAGCCCAAGGCCCCCTCATCCGTGGTCACCTGGCCCTCGATCCAGCAGTCGTAGACCAGCCCGCCCAGGGTCTGCTTGTCCTGGCCGGGCGGAGGCCGGAGGGCGGCCTCCACCGCGTCCAGCAGGGGGTTCAGCACAACGGCGCCGGCGGTGTCGTCGTCCGGCGCCTGGGCGTAGAGCAGAATGTCCACCCGCAGCACGCGGTGGGCCGGGAGAGTGTCGCGGCGCGTCACCTCCTCCCCCCGGCTCATCAGGAACAGGGCGGGCTGCTGTGCCGGTGACAGGTCGTTCCACAGCCGCACGCGGCGGCTGGCGGTGGCGAAGGGCGCCGCCGCTGTCAGCCGGGCGAACAGGGCGGCATGGATGTCCTCACGGGCCATGATGGGTCCTGGTTTCAAGAATTGAGCTGATTGGCGGCGGCCGTGCCGATGGCGTCGGCCAAGGCGGCGCGGATGCGGTCGGCGTTGTCGGCCAGGGCAGATGTCAGGAAGGGATGGCCGGCATAGTCGACGCGCCGGTCATAAGCCTGGACCGGGACGCTGACCGGGGCGATGGACCGGCCGAAGGCTTGGGTGATGGTGCGCAGATGCGCCCGAACAGATTCCGTGCCGTGAAAGCCGTATTCCTGGAAGGCCGCATAGGCGGCGGCAGGCGAGGAGTCGTCCACCGTCACCCCCGCCGTCGCCGCCAGGCCGTTGACCGTCAGCGTGGGAATGAGGGCCCGGCTGAGCGTGCCAGACCCGCCCTTGACCTGACTGTCCAGGCGGGCACCAGCGGCGTTGGCCAAGGCTTGCGCCTGAATCCCCATCACCTCGGCCAGCGCGGCGCCAATCACCGTCGGAAGGGCCGTCAGGCGGTCTTGCAGTTGGACAAGACCGACGACATCGACGCCGCCGCTCACAGCGGCGCCACCCGGCGATAGGGTGCCAAGGCGGCCGCCAGGCTGTCCGGCATTTCCTTTTGCAGGTAGCTGGTGGTCTCCCCGCCATGGGCCTTGGAAACCAGGCCAACGCGGTCGCGCTCGCGATATCGCAGGGCCACCAGTTCCACGCACGCCTGTTCCAGGATGGCCGGCAGGGGGTCGTAACCGGCCGTCCAGGTGACAGTCACCCGGCGGCGGCCTTTGGGAAATACGCCGCCGGTCAGCACCAGAGACAGGCCATCGTGGGCGTAGCCGTAGGCCAGGGGCTGATCCGCCGCCTGGGTGGGCACGGGCGTGCCGTCCACCGCCACCGCCATCACATCCATCACGGGATAGTAGGGCAGCGGCAGCACGGCGTTACCCGTGCCATCCAGGGTTTGGGTGTAGGTGGCCAATGACGGGTCCCGGCCCAGCCAAGCGCGAATGAAGCCGCTTTCCGCCTGGATCAAGCGCGTCAGCAGGGCGTCATCCGCCGTGCTGGTCAAGGGTGGGCTGAACCACGCCTTGACCGTGGCCACGTCGGCCAGGGGTGGAGGAGTGAGCGGCGTGGTGTCGTCCATGGGCAGCAACCTCCGAAGAGGCGGGGCATGGGACAGGCCAGCCCCGCCCGGCCCGCGTCAGCCGTTGGCGATATTGGTGATGACGCCGAAAGCCGGCGGGAAGTAGTTCTGCAGCACGCCGTCGCAGTAGACGCCGTACTCGTACCGCCGGGTGCGCAGCGGCCATTCGATCTGGTAGTAGTCGCGCCGCATGCGCATCTGCGTCACGTTGGTGACGTTGGCCAGGGGATAGGGCAGGCGCGTGGTGCGGAACAGGATGGTGCCCGCCGGCATGTTGGGATGCACCTTGATGTCCAGCGTCTGGCCGCCCACCATGCTGTAGCGGTTGAGGTAGGTGCGCACCATGACACCGCCGCCCAGCAGGGCCTGGTCGGTGTTGAAGACGAAGCGCTGGGCGGAGTTGGCGTTGCCGGTCAGGATCTTGCGGCTGATGGTCTGCGCCTCCTGGCTGCTGACCCAGATTTCCTGGGGCGACAGGCGGTAGTTGTCCCAGAAGGCTTTCAGCGCCGTCTCGATCTCCACGATGCCGCCGGCGCCGTCGGCGGTCAGCGGAGTGCCGGTACCGGCCGTGCCCGTGGGCATGACCTGGACATAGGCGTTGGAGCCGCCCTTGAACGCCTGGTACAGCAGGCCGTCGAAGGACAGGCTGTTCTGGCTGTTGTCACCGCCACCCAGACTGGCGGCCGTTTGGGTGCCCACCGCCAGGTCGGTGATGACGACAGAATTGATGGTGGTGATGGCGCCCAGCTTCTCCGCCCCGGCGGCACCCCAGAACCAGGCATAGGCGACGGCACCCGCCAGCGGCGCCACGGTGGCCGCCAGGCTGCCGGCCGAACCGGTGGTGGTGCCGGTGGCGGCGGTGGACGGCTTGGCGGCACCGCCGCCGAACTGGTCGCTGGAACCATCGGCGTTGGTACGGGTCATCTGGCCCTGGATGCCGCCGGTGACCGAGCCGTTGAGATAGCCCTCCAGCGTCAGGCCCACGGCGATGACGGACCAGGTGCCGGCCGCCAGCGCGCCGCCGCTGTTGGACGCCGTGACCACGGGGGTGGCGGTGGTGCCCAGCGCCACCGAGGCGTTGCCGCCCAGGATCATCTGTTCTTCCTGGATCATCAGGCTTTCCAGCAGGTTCTGCACCGCCAGCGCCCGCACATCGTCCAGGCCTTCGGCGGCATAGTCCGCCTCGAAGTCCACGCTGGCTTCCAGGCCCAGGCCCCGATAGACGGCGTTCATGTCCTGGGTGCGGACGGCGATGACGCCGCCGCGGTTGCCGCCGGACACGCCGGCGCGCACGCCGGTGGTGTTGACGCCGGTGATGGCCTTCCAGTTGGCCTGGATGCCGCCCCGGCCGGAGACACGGGGAATGCTGTTGCGCAGCGGCGTCAGCACCGGATAGAGCAGCTTGGCCCCGGGTTCCAGGTCATAGAAGGTCAGGCCCGAGGTGGGGCTGCCGGACTGGGTGAAGGTGGACTTGGCGAGGTCGTCGCCAGCCAGGCGCTGGCCCTGCGCAGCCTTGAAGGCCGCCAAGGTGTCCCCGGTGACGGTGGGGGGGACGGCGGTGGGAATGCCGGTCATCGATGTCTCCAACAGGGTGAAAAAGGCATGCGGCAGCCCACGCCGCCGTCAGGTGACGGGGCGGGCGAACAGCCGGGAAGGGATCAGGTCGGAAGGAAGGGTTTAGAAGGCCGGCGTCATGTGCGCCGGGTGGCGCTGCGCCTTCTTGATGGCATCCAGCGCGGTGGCCGGATCGTCCAGGGTGGTCTTGGTCGCGGCGGTGCCGGCCACGGCGGCTTTCAGCACATAGTCTTCGGCACGGGGCTGCGCCTCCAGCGCCTTAACACGCGCGGCCAGGGCGTCGCGCTGACGCAGCAGGCCGGCGCGATCAGCCCGGGCACGGTCCAGGGCCTTGCGCAGATCGCCGATCCCCAGGGCGGCGGTCTTGTCGTCCGGCGCTTCATCCTCCTCCGCGTCGGCATCATCGTCCGGCGCCTCATCGGTGTTGGCGGCCTCCAGGGCGGAGAGCAGCTCTTTCATGTCCTCGGCCGACAAGCCGGCCACGGCGGCGCTCAGCGCCTTCAGGATGGTGGCCAGCGCTGTGCAGTCGGCCAGGGCATCACAGTCCCCGCCGCCGTCCGTCTTCTTGGACGACGCGTCGGTATCGGTCATGTCGGTATCCTCCAGCTTGACCAGGGTGATGACGGCATCGGGGTTGGCCGGGCGGTCCACCAGGCTGATTTCCGTCAGGCGCAGGGCGGTGATGGTGTTGCGGTCGTCCGGGTCACGGGCGACGACCTTGCCGCCGATGGAAAAGCCCTTGTAGACGCCGGCCTTGACCTTGCGGATGGCCACAGGGTCCACTACCGTAGCGGTGATGCGGGTGCGGCGGTCGGCGCCCACCGCGGCCGCGTCCACCCGGCCGGCGGCCAGGGGCTGATGCATCTCGCGCAGGGGCCCCGAGCCCAAGCGTAGGAAGTCGGGCAAGGCCGCCTTGACGGCATCGGCCTCAACCACCTCGCCGTCGCCGTCCACGGTTTCGGTGGTGGCGATGCCTTCCACCATCAGGGTGCCGTCGGCCCCCTCCTCCACCTTGGTGAAATTGCCGAACAAGCGCATGGCGTCAGGTCTCCTCTTCAGGGCCAGTGGGGGCGGGGTTGGGGTCGGAAGTGGGTTCAGGGCGCACGTCGGGCTCCTGCCCTGGCAGGCCTTGCGTCGCCTGCTCCAACGGCACGGCCCCGCCACCGGTGTAGATCAGCGGCCGGTCGCCGCCGGGCACGGGGGGATAGCCGATGTCCGCCCGCACCTCGTTCAGGGTCTTGATGCCGGCGCGCACATGGATATTGGCGATGGTGGCGGCCTTGACCGGATCGACCTCGCGGGTGTCGTTCCAGGCGAATTCCAGGTCGGCGGCATCGAACTCGCGGTCCAGCACGTCGTCGATCAGTTCCTTGACCCACAACATGGTGGGCCCCAGCCCCTCCTCGTGCGCAGCGTCGTGGGCGGTCTGGGCGGTGGCGCGGTTCATCTGCGCCACGAAGGCCTGTGGACTGACGGAGAAGGCGAAGCACGCCACCCGCGCCAGCCACTCGTCAAACACACCCTTCAACTCCGGTTCCTTGATGGGGATGAAGGTGCGGGCGACGCCGCCGGGCACGAATTTGGCGTGGCGGCGGCTGGCGGTGTCCCCCTCATGCAGCGCGTCCCAATAGGTCTGGAACTGGCGGATCTGGTCGGGCGTCCAGGCATCGGGCACGCCGATCAGCGCCTCGGGGATGTTGCCTTCGGTGTAATATTGCAGCTGCCATATCTGCCGGCGCAGCGCGATGTTGACCGTGGTCTCGATCTGCTCCACCGGGCTCAGCCCATAGACACGGTGCGGCCGCGGGTTGCGCGGGGCGTAGATCAAATCGTCGGTGGTGTAGTCCACCGCCGGTAAGCCCTTCAGCTCTTGCTGATACGCCACCGCCGGCGGCAGGGGGGTGCGGCCGAAGGGGTCGATCACCCGCTTGATGGTGGCGCCGTCCATGACCTGCAACGCCCGCGCCCGGCCGCCCAGGGTGCGCGCCACATAGAGCGTGGGCGCGTCGATGACCAGCAGATCCTCCAGCAGCAGGCGCAGCCAGCGCGACCAGGAATGCACACCGTCCGGCCGGCGCAGAAAGGCGGTCAGCGCCGCGATGCGGGCGTCGGGCCGCGCGTCGGCGGCGTTGGTGGTTGGCGCCGCCCCACGCACCCGGATGGTCCAGGTCAGGCCCGCCATCTGATCCTTGCGGGTTTCGATAAGCAGGCGCAGCAGGTCCCAGCTGTCGGCGAGCGCCCGCAGCGCCTCGAACCGCGTGCCCTCATAGGCCTTGGGCCGTTGCAGCAGGTTGTAGCCAGAGGGGAAGTCGAACTGCCGCCCCGCCACCTCTGGCGCCGAAGGCGGCAACGGGTCCAAGGGCCCGAACCAGGAGGAGGCGTCACCTGTCACCGTGTAGGAGACGGCCGCCCCCAGGGCGCGGCTGGCGCGGGCAAGAATCCCCGGCGCTACCGCGCGCCCCTTGCTGTCGCGGTTGCTTGACATGAGTTTCGTCTTTCGTGATGGAGGCGGGCAAGCGGAATTACGCCGTAGCATTTTCGCAGCGGAGTGTTTGACCTGAGGTGGAAGGATAGGGCGTGGTTAATGAACGACGCTTGAGGCGCGCGCCGGCTCCACCAGCTGCTTAGCCAAGGGCAAGGGCACCGCGATCGACAGCAAACCCGCCCGGCATCTCTTCAAAAGCGCTCCCACCATAGCCAGCGAGAGCCTCCCTGACCGCAGGGGTCGCCTGGCACCCAAATACACTCAATCGGCGCCACATGGGATGATGCTGGTCAATCGTATCCAGAAGGGAGATGAACGCGTTCTCCAGTGACGTCTTATCCGCCCTGGTGAAGACCGTGACCTGGTGAGCATGACCACCCTTGGCCCACAGCCGCTCGGCGGCTTCCCTGTTCGCGGGTGATTGACATAGCCAAACAGGATGCAGTCCAACGAATGCGTTGAGCCGCTCACCGAAATCGGGGTCGAAGGCCAGGACAACATCGTCGTCTAAGAATGGCATCTGCTCAGTCCCCTTTCCAAGGCGCCTCTTTCCGTCCTCATCGCATCAAAACAGATCGTCCGCTGCCCACGCCTTCACCTGGACCAAGGCTTGCGCCCTACTCAAGCCCCAATCCCGGCCCCCAGCGCCGATGAGATTCTGAACGGAATCCTGATCCAGGGCATGGAGAGCGGCGACATGTTGGAAACTGAGCCCGACTATACTATGCGTTGCCATCAAAGAACTTCGAATTCCCGCGCCGCCACCACCACGTCGCAACCCCAGGAGGGATTGAGAACGCACAACAGGATTTCGCTCTTTCTTATTTTACTGACGTAATCATTGATTGTTTCTGTTTCGGAAAACTCCGCACCATCCGACAACGTCAGCATCCACTTGATGAAGTGGGTTAAATTCTCAGCCACCTCGTCCTGGCCGGAAAAAATCTTAACATCGTGCACGACATTCTGATTGATGAAGTCAACGAGACGAAACTCCACAACACCAGAGAATCTTATCGCCTTCTTCTCTTTTCGCCCTTCGCGCATGAATTCAAGAATTAGGGTCGCATCGACCGGATCCCAACCGACACCTATCAATTCCGCGTCATGAAAACCTGACAAATTACGCATCATTACCCCCGTGAAAAGAGTTTTTATTCTTTCCCTGTCTCTTCTTTCGGCGGCCTAGGGTCGTCGTCCCTCAGCTTACGTCCATCCTGCCGTTTCGTTCGCTTGCTGCCAGGGATCGGCAGCCAGTCATGAGCGTGCGGCACTCCCCAATGATCATGATCATAATCTATATCGAGTATGGGATAGCCGTCAGGGCCATAAAGTCGTTGCTGGCCGCTGCCAGGGTTGATTGCCCAGGTTCCAGGCTCTCCTTCGTTAGGCGTTTTCGTCTTCTGCGAGAAAACCCTGTCGCCACCCGCCAGCGCAGCGATAACTCCCGGAGCCATCGCCAGACCATCGGGGCCTGCCTGTGCAAACGGGACACCATCGGGGGTTCGATATTGTCCATTAAGATCACCGCTGCCATCGTAGATCAGGCGCGTGTGCCCGTCGCCGTCCTTGACCGTCAAAGTCAATTGGCCTTCCGCGTAGCCGTAGTCCACGCCGGTACCTGGAACCTGACCGCTGCGTGTCTGGCCGATATTGCCGGGGATGAGGATGGCGCCCACAAGCGTGGCGCGGCCCGCTATCGTCCGCGCCACCGCCAGGGCGGCGTCCAGGGCCGCTGTTCCACCGGCACCGATGGAAGTCCAGGTCCCGGGCTTCGCATCCAGCGCACCAGCGGGAATCCGGGGCTGGGTCAGATAATTGGCGGTTGCCTGCTTGGCCAAACCATTCTCGTTCGCGCTCACAGCAACCACCCGTTCCGGCAACGGTGGTAGGCGGACATGCAACAGGGCGATGTGGGCACGGACCACGTCGCCCTCGGTCAAGGCTCTCGCGACCGCCGCGAGCGCAGGCATGCGGCCGACCAAGTTCACAGGCTCGCCGTAGTGACGCGACAGCGTGCTTTCCAACACCGCACGGTCGCGGGGCCGCCAGACGCCGGACGGCGACCGATCCAGCAGCGGCAGGTCGCCCAGACGGGCACCGGTATCGCCATCCATGGACGCACGCCGTCCATCACCGCCCGGCGGCGCCAGGTGGTATTCGGTGATCCAGGGATGCATAGGGACTTTCCTCAGGCCGGGGCGTGGGTTGCTGGGGCGGGGGGAACAAGCCCCGCCGCCATCTCCGCGTAGACGGCCAGCAGGCCGGTGCCGTCGCCGGCGGGTTGGGCGTGGGCCAGCACCAGGGCGTCGCCCTTGTCGGGGCTGCGGCCGATGCGGGCCTTGATGTCGTCCTTGGCCTCGATCTGGATGCCGCGCGCCGTCATTTTCCAGCGCGGCGCCACCAGATCGGCCAGCAGTTCGCGATCCGGCGGCAGGGCGAGGTCGGCACCCAATTCGGGCTCCAGCGCCTCGCGCAGGCTCCAATACCATTCGGCGCGGCGGTTGACGAAGCCCAGGCGGCCGCCCCGGTCGCGGGCGCCGCTGGCCGCCGCGGCATTCATCGCCACCATGCGCAGGCCGTGTAGGACGCCCAGATCCTGCACGGAGGCGCCGACGCCGATGGCGTCCACCTGCACCGCGACGCCGCCGGGCGTCTCCACGGCCGTGGCACCCGCCAGGCGCCGCAGGACGAGGCCTACAACGGCGGCGCCATCGGGTGTTTCGCGGCCCGGCACCACGTCCAGCGGGGCGAACCAGACCCCGTGCCGGGCGGCCAGCACGGTTCGGTCCCGCCCGCCCCGCGCCACATCCACGCCCAGCGCCACCAAAGGCGGGGTGGCCTCACCAGAAGGTTGCCAGCGGGCCATCGCGGCCTCCACCCAGGCGGTGGGGATGACCTGCCAGGGATGATCCTCCCGCCCCGCGCCGAAGTCGCCGCGCAGCATCTTACTGCGCAGCGGTTCCGGCAGAGACTGCAGGGTGGCGATATAGCCGGCCCGCATCATCACCGGGTTGTCCTCCACCCGCGCCGGGATGAAGGTGCGGGACTTCGGCGTCAGCACGTCGCCATCACCCAAGGTCACAGGTTCTGGTCCCGGGACCTCACGATCCTGGCCCTGACCGTCGGTGACGAACCAGCGCAGTTCGCCCGGTGCGGCGGGATTGGGATACGTCGGGTCCAGCCAGGGCGCCCAAAAGCGGATGACCCAGGCGCCCTCGGCATCAGTGGGCGGGTTACCGGCGCCGATGACGCGGCATCGCTGGGCCGGGTCCACGCCCGGGCCCGGGCGGTTCCAGCCCACCAGGAAGCGGAACTGCGCCTCGGTGAAGTGCGGCAGTTCATCGAAGGCGATCAGGTCGTGGGGGCGGCCCTGGTATTTATGTACATCATCGGCGTGCTGCACGGCGCCGAACTCGATGACCCGGCCGTCATCCAGGCGCCAGGTCCAATCGGACTTGGACCAACGCCCCCGGCCACGGAACAGCTGCTGCGCCCGGTCGGTGACGCCCTTCAGCTGGGGAAATTCGCGACGAAAAATGATGGACAGGCGGTGGCGGGTATGGGCGGCGCCCAGCAGCAGGTCGGTCTTGCCGCCGCCGGCGGCCCCACCGTAGTAAAGAAAGTCGGCAGCACTGGTTAGCGCCTGGGTCTGCGGCCCGGGAAAGGGCGCCCAGCGGGTGTGCGCCCGCCGCTCAATTTCCGCCCGAACCACCGTCAGGGCCCGGGTCAAGACCCGCCGCTTCCAGGCGGCGGAGAAGGGCTTCGAGTTGGGCATCGTTCAGGCTTTCCAAGGCCACGGGATCGATGGGCGGCGACGCGGCGCCACCAGCGCGGGGGAGCGGACCATAGCCCTCACCCTCGCCTTCCAGCGGACCACCATCATCGGCGTCACCTGGCTTGCCGCCCCAGCCCAGGCGCACGCGGCACCAGAAGATGAGCGAGGGGGCGTGGCCCTCCAGCGCCTTGGCGTACAAGGTTTCCACGATGCGGGCGTGGGCGCGGGCGGCGCCCATCTCTAGCTCCCGCCCGAAATGACGGCGCAGCGTGCGTGGGCTGATGCCCAGCATGCGGGCGATGACACCGCGGGGAACCCCTTTGCCGGCCAGGTCCGCCACCTCCGCCCGGCGACCATCGCTGATCACCAGGCGGGCGCGGGTGGCGCGGACGGAGGTGGGGGCGGGCAACACCGGAATGTCGGTTGGGGGATGAGAGGATAAGGTTTCAGGGCCCGCCCCCTGGACAAGGGACGGCATGGGCGGCGTCTTGCGCATCGGCACGGCGGCGCACCTCTCGAAGGCTGTGAGAATGAGAGAAAGCCACTCAGGCCAGCGGCACATTCAATCGCCCAGGCCCGAAAACGAAGCACCCGGCAAGGCGTTCAGCCTTTCGGGCGCAAATCGGCATCTCATATTTCGATATATAATGGAGCTGCGAAGTGAGGTCAAGCGTCTTTTACATGCACGTCACTTTTTTGTTGGTCCGCCCCTGGCAGCCACGATACCCATGATGCGCGCGACCTCCGGCCATACATGGCTGCATCACCGATAGTCATTTATCGCACTCGGATTTCGTTGGCGCTGACATCTCATGCAATCTTATACATATTACCAATCTTTCAGACATATAGGCCGCCGCATGCTCAGGTTGGCATACAGGAGATCTTCCCTTTCAGAAAAGTTTATCTCCTTGAGTGTTTTCTGAGCAGCCTGCAATTCCAGCTTCTTAATCTTCTTGCACTTCCAAACGTCCCATACGTCGCCTGTCCAGGGATTCACCGCCACTTCGGCATAATGACCATTACCATGGACAGCATAAGCCCAGTAGCCATAGAAGCGCCCATCGTCATCGAGCCCACCTTCGAGCCAAGCCCCATCATCAACCATTTCCAATGCAATATTTGCCAATGCCTCCGCTTGGTCCAAATTCACCTTGTAAGGCAGAACATCACTCCGCTGATCCGCACCAAGGGCGCGACCAGGTGACCATGAAAGGGCCGCCGCGAAAATCAAGACCACAGAACTGGGCCAGCTTTTTAATATTCCCATTATTCATTCCCCCGCATGCTCAGCGGTAATAGGCCGCAATTTCCTGATAGTCCCCGCCACGTTCCCAACGTAGTCCACTACAGGTTCTCCATTTTCCAATATGCCGAATTGACGAGAGTCCTGCAATTTTCGCGCGAGCTCCTCTGGAGCTCGCACCCCACGAATCAAATCGCCATGGCTTTCCGCGAAGGATCGGAAGGAATCTTCCGGTGTAGCGAACGTCGACATTTCAACGTTCCCCTTTTTGTTGAACATCGTTCCATTCTCATATTTAGAATGAGCGTGTTGGCCAAAGTAATTGTTTCCATCTTTGGCAAACCTTGAATCCGGGTTTTGACCGCCCCATCCCGATTCCAGTGCTGACAGCCCTAAAATATTCTCCACCGGAACGTTGAGCTTCGCAGCAATCTCGCGGGCAACGCCAATAGTGCGCTGCACGAACCGCCGCTTCTTTTCCACGGTATCATTCTGAATCGGCCTGGCCGCGCCATGCCCTCTATTCATCACCGAAGACGGCGTACCGCCTCCGGCATCCGAAGGGGAGTAGAATTGACCGCCGCCTGGGCCAGAAGGCCGATGATTCTCATTATACTTTAAGACGGCCTGATCATCGCCATAGCCAGCAACTTTCCTTAACGTTTCCGGATTCATCCCCTGGTCCAGCAGTGTTTCCGCCAGGAACAGACGGCGGGCGGCATTGTCCGCGTCAGGCAGGACGCCTAGGCCGGCATGGGCCAAGTGGATGGCCGCCTGCACCGGTTCATCCGCCGCCAGGGCGCGACCGGCGGCCTGGACCTTGGCCAGGATGCGCCGCGCCTGCTCCGCCGTGTGGGGGCGGTCATAGGCGATGGCGAGCAAGGTCAGCAGGCGGCCGGCATCGACATCCAAGGCCTGCGGCGCCCAGGCATCTTTCGATCGCTTGGCCAGCAGGGTGCCAGTCCCCAGCACCAGGCCGGCCGGGGTCAGGACGGGATATGCGCTCAAGCCCCCGCGCCGGCGGTCCCGCCAAGCGGCGGCCAGGGCGGTATGATCGGCACCCGTATCGTCACGGGAAGGAAGCACGGTCATGGTCGGTTCTTTCCGGCGAGGGTCAATCGCGGGGCATGCGGTAATGGTCGGCCAGGGCGTCCAAGGCCGTGGTCAGCACCGCCCAGCAAACCAGGAGGCGGGCTGCGGCCATAAGGGCCAAGAACAGCATTTAGACATATCGCGCATCGGCACGGAGGTACGTTCCTGGCACGCTGAAAGGAATGAGAACGGCTATTTCACATAGGAAGCAGCGAGGCCCGCGTGGGCGTCGAAAAACAAAACGCCCGGCAAGGCATTCAGCCTTCCGGGCGCAAATCGGCATTTCATATTTCAATATATATGAATATAGCGGCATCGGAAACTGGCGTCAAGTGGCTTTTACATGTGATTTAGTTATTTCCAGAAGGCGATGAGAGCCGCGTAAACGCTTCCACCGTCAGGGGCTCATAGCGATAGGCCTTACCCGTCCAGGACATCATCTCGTAATGCCTGGGATAATCCCCGCCCTCATCTGGCCGATCAGCGTTGCTGTCGATATAGACATGGATGAAGCGCCGATAGCCGTTGTCCGTACGATCCAAGACAACCAAGTCACCCGCATCCGTCCACAGCGGCGTCAGAAAAGTCCAGATGTCGTCTTGTTTTTGATACACAAAGACCGTACATCCCGACGTGCCACAATAATAGGCATCCGCGACAGCCAGAAGTATTTCTGGAATGCCATCTCCATTCAAATCGACTTCGGCGTAGCGCACAATTTTTTTCGGATCGGCAATATGCCCAAAATCGTCGGCGCCGGCGGGTGTATTGATGGAGAGTAATTGGCGAGCCAATTTAATTTTGGCTCCCGACAATTCGGAGAATACTACTAGATGTCCAGGTGCTGGTTTCGGCGATTGCGCACCAACCGGAGCGGGACAGGTGGCCAGCAGCATAAAGCTCAAGAACAATCCCAATCGCCGTTTCATTTCTTTTTTCCTGTTTTTTGGTCCGCGCCGTCTTGGTTGTAAGGTGTATCCTTGAAATCAACGAGACGGACTTCCACTTGGCGGAAACGGGAGGGCATCTGGTCCGCTTTCCCTACGGTATCGTGCGCGTCGTAAGTTTGGAAATAGGCGATCACGCAATAGACGCCGACCCGATGGGCGGCACCGATCAACGCGGACTGGTTAATTGTCGCTGTTTTTCCGTCAGCCGTCTTGAAGGTGCGCCCATCGTAGCGCTTAAGCAGCGGCGCCATGGCTTCAACTTGGTAGGCGATCAACGTTTCAGCCGCACCGTCCTGCGCCGCTGGATTGTGAAGATAATCCTCGTCACTTTTGATATGGAACGCCTTCGCGTATTCCGTCCGCCCCCAGCCATCGCTCCCCCATCCGTGCTTCAATCCCAAACCGATGAGGACACTGCTGCGCAGCATGTAGCGCCCCAATCGTGGATCATCAAAACGAGATTCATCCGGGTCGACGGAACTGGGCGTCTTGGGAGCTGCAGCCCAAGCACCAACCGGGCTGGAGGTAAAAAAGCCGACCAAAACCACGCAAGCCAATCCCAAAGCGCGGTGCATATCACGCCCCCGAAGTTGATATTTCGGCATCATACCACCCGCGTTAGGGGGGATCTCGGCAAAAATCGCCTGTCGGTGGGGGAGTCGCAGATCAATTTTCATCGTTATAGGGCACATCCTGGAACTCGCGCAGTCTCGTTTCCACCTTGGCATCCAGTCGCCCCTTCGCGTGTTTGTCGTCGGCGTCGGCCAGAATTTTATTGCGATAAGGCTTGGTATCCCGCCCGTCATATCGGGCGAAATATGCCCGGACCGCCGCCCCTCCCACCCGGTGGAAGGCGCCGATAAGTCCAGCTTGCGTCACCTTGATGGCTTCACCTTTTATTCCAATGAATGTCCGACCTCCGTATTTTTTGTACAATGGCGCACTTTCTTTAACGATCTTGTTGATCAGATTTATACCCTGCTCATCCTGGGCCTCTTCGCTATTCAGAAAATCATCATCGGTCTTAATGTTATATTTCCTGCCGAACTCTGTGTCCCATGCGTCCTTCCCTTTGCCGCTCTTGGCGCCCAGAGCAATCAGCGTTGTTTCCTTTATTTGATAGCGCCCATACGCAGGGTCCGGATGTTTACCAGTTCCTGGATAGAAGGCGTCGTATCCATAGCTTTCCGCATGACCATTCGCCGACTGCTCGCTACCCGCGAGCTTATCGAGCAGTCCCGGTTGCGGCGTCTTTAGCCAGCGTTGCTGCCACTGTTTAGCCGGGGCAGCCGCCGTCGCGACAGCGCCCCTGACTGCCAAGGTACGGGATAAGCCTCCATCCTCGGGATCCGGGCTTACAAGGAAACGCGGCCCCGAACCGGCGGATGAATCGCCACCTGCGTCAGCCGCCGTCCACCGACCGTGGTTGTCCCTGGGCTGATCAGGACTGTATTTTACCATCGGAAAGCCGGCCGCCTTCATCAACGCGTCCGGAGTCATCCCCTGGTCCAGCAGCATCTCCGCCAGCAACAGACGGCGGGCGGCATTGTCCGCATCGGGCAGGACGCCCAGGCCGGCATGGGCCAAGTGGATGGCCGCCTGCACGGGTTCACCCACCGCCAGGGCGCGGCCGGCGGCCTGGACCTTGGCCAGGATGCGCCGCGCCTGCTCCGCCGTGTAGGGGCGGTCATAGGCGATGGCGAGCAAGGCCAGCAGGCGGTCGGCATCGAAATCCAAGGCCTGCGGCGCCCAGGCATCTTTCAGGCGCTTGGCCAGCAGGGTGCCAGTCCCCAGCACCAGGCCGGCCGGGGTCAGGACGGGATAGGAGCTCAGGCCCCCGCGCCGGCGGTCCCGCCAAGCGGCGGCCAAGGCGGGATGATCGGCACCCGTATCGTCGCGAGAGGGAAGCACGGTCATGGTCGGTCCTTTCCAACAACGGTCAGTCGCGGGGTAGGCGGTAATGATCGGCCAAGGCGTCCAGCGCCGTGGTCAATGCCGCCCAGCCCTGGGGCCAGTCGCCGGCCCAGGTGGCCTCGAACCGACGGGGCATGATTTCATCCGCGCACACCCCTTCCACCAAAGTCAGGGCCAGCAGGCCATGGGGCCCGCTGGCCCGGATCAGCACGCGGGCCTGGGCAAGGCGATCATCGGTGCGGGCCCAGCGGTTGGGATCCACATCCACCCGCACGACACCACTGCCGGACTCCGGCACGTAGGCATGAGGCTTGGGCGCCTCGGCCAAGGACAGCCAAGCGCGCCATAGGCCGCCCACGGCCTGGCCGGCATCGTGCTGCCGTTGGGTCAGGCGACCGCGCAGCAGCAGCTGCCCCAGGGGCTGCCCCGCCCGCTGGTCCAGCAATTGAGCCACCGGCAGCGAGGCCGGGGCACCCAGCAGGTCGGCCCGGCGTTCCAGCGCCTGCGGCAGGATGGCGGCGGCGGCGGCCTGCACCAGTTGGCCGCAGGCATGGCGGGCACCGGCCTTACGCGGACGACCGGCCCGGCGGCGGGGCGGCGCCTTGTGGATGGTGGCGGATGACGGGCCGGAAGCGGTTGTGGGCGTGGTCATTCCGAAGGCGTCCTTTTGCCGTAGAGGGAGGTGGCGATGGCTTCCACCGCCAGGCGATCAAATTCGTTGGGCAGATCCTCCAGCCGGATCATGGCCACGCCGCGCTTATGCCAAGCGGCGGTAGCCATGGAGCGCAGGTCGTCGGGCGTTGAGGGCGTGCGGCCCAGCCGGCCCTGCAAGCTAGTAGTGACGGACGCACCCGCGGCGCGCGACGCCGCCGCGCCGGCCGCGCATGAACGGGGGGCGGCGCCCCGGGAACTGGGGGACATGGACTTCCTTTCCTATTTCGGGCTTCAGAACCAGCGGGCTGCATTAGCCCCTGGTCATATCGCCAAGGATAGGGTAAATTTCTCCCGATTTCCAGGGTATAAATCCCCCGCGACGCCGCTTTCGCCTCAGGGTAAATTTCCCCACATGACCACCGCCGCCAAAGTCATCCCGAACGCCCCCGCGCCCAGCCCATTGGCTGAGCGGCTGGGCCGTCGCCTGTCGGCGCTGAACCTGGGCTATGCGGAATTCGAACGAGCAGCCGGCCTGAACGAAGGCACCATCAAAGGCATCATGTACGGCAAGTCCGCCTCCCCCCGCGCCGACACCATCTACAAGATCGCGCGCGGCCTGGGCTGCCGAATCGAGGACCTGATCGGTGAGAGCCGGCTGGGCGACGACTCGAGGGACGAGGTTGGCCATCTCGCCACTCCGCATCCCATCCCTTATGCCGTGCAGGAACCGCCGCCGTTGCCCGAACATGCGGTGCTGGACGCCGTACTGGACAAGGTGCGGGCTGCCTACCGCCAGGGCGACCTGGACCTGGCCGCTCAGTTGGTGCGCCTGTTCCAGTTGGACCTGGAAAAGCTGAAAATCGAACGCGAGATCGCCCGGCGCTGAGGCGCCGCCGACGCCAGCCCTCTTATCAGTCATCAGCATGACGCCCATCCCAGGCAGGCGGCCAGATCGCGGCTGAGCAACATGTCGGCTGGGCCGTCGTTCTCCCCCACCGTTGCTGTCGAATCAGCCGGCAGGGCATCCACCAGATAGAGGCGCACGCGCAGGCCGCTCGGGACTGCAGCCGTATCCAACGCAACCCAGGCGTCGGCGGCGATAGCCGCACCCCCGGCCACCTGGTGCAAGGACGGCACCATGTCCACCTGCCGGTGCCGGGTCAGCGACAACAGAGTCCATGGCCAAGCATCGCTGACCAACGCCACGACCGGCACGCCGCCCACGATGACCCGCAGGCGCCGCCCGGCGGGCGGCGCCTCGGGCGTGCCGGGATAAACCTCCCCAGCCAGGGGCAAACGCCGCTGCGACACGCGACCGGACATTCCACTCCTCTATCCCGCAATGGCCCCGATCCTGTTCCGGGATGCCGTTCCTGGTACCGGCCCGGCCCAGATCTGCCCCAATGGGACAGCCCCAAGCGCCAAGCCCTGTAAATCCGTACGTCCTCGATAAATCTTTGGCCGAAACTCCCGGTTAACGTGCGCCCCAGGGCATAGAACGCCTTTCGGCACGCCTGCCATATGTTCTCTATACGTTCTCATTTTGACGCGAGGCGGTCAAGCGGCGGCCGATGCGCCACTGACGGAACGAGCCGGAGAGCGTCACCCAGCAGGGGGATTATTCCCCGAATTTGCTTGACGGGGTATTTTTCTCCTGCCAGGGTAATCCTCACCGGCCGGCGCTTCCCCATCGGCGCCGCCCGGCGATGGCGACCCGCCCCCTGCCCCTCCCCGGGTGGGTCGCCCCCTCCCCGGGGTGGGCAGGCGCCGAACGGCTGCCGCCGCCCCGGGGTTCCTTTTGACAGTCAAAAACGGAGCCCGCCCCATGTCGTCCGCGTCACCCGCGCCGCCTGTTCCCATTGCCGCCGCCCTGCCCGCGCGCGTCTCGGCCATGCAGCCCTTGGCGGTCCAAATTCCAACCCTGGCGCGCCATGTGGCGCACGCGGCGCTCAGCGTCCGCCTGGCCAGCCGGCGGCTGGATCAGGGACACGGCCAAGCAGCCTGTGACGAGTTGTTGGAAAACGCGGCGCCTGCGCTGGAGCAGGCGCTGGAGGGCATGGGCCGGCTGGAAGCGGCACTGGAGGCCCACGGCCAGGTAAGGGAAGCGGACCTGCGCCCGGCCGCCACCTTGCGCGTGCGCATGGAGGCAGCGGCGAGCCTGCTGAAACAGGCGGACGTGCTGGCCCGGGCTGGCTTGGCCGAGGAAGCGGGCGACAGCCGCGAAGCGGCGCTATGGACGCTGGAGCGAGGCCTGGCCCTGGTGCCGCCCTTCAGCCCGGCGCCCTCGCCGGCGGCGGAAATTCCCATTCGCGCCCTGCCGCCCCGCTACCCGGCAACTCCCCCCATCGGATTGGCGCCGCCCTGAGGCGTACCGGACAGGATCTCAGCGGCGCACCACGGTGGTGCCGCCGCTGCCCCAGGCGCTGACGCCCAGTAGGAAGCCGAAATCGTACCAGCGGCCGGGGTTGGGATAGGCGTAGACCCGCGTATCGGAAATCAAGCTGTAGAGGAAACTGAAAGGCGCGATCAATCCGTGCAGCAAGCCGTAGAGGAAGCCGGGCAACTCACGGCCCGCCATGGGCGGCGGCTGGGTGGCGCACGCGCTGAGCAGCAGCCCCGCGCCCAGGATGCCGGCTCCCACCAACATGGGTTTCAGCCAACGGCGGCGGCGCAGTCCGGTCGGAATGGGCGCGGTCGCGGGGGATGACACGGACTGAACTGTAGACTGTTCCATCTTGGCCTCCCGGCAAGGACTTGGTCCCGCCACTGTCCGGAAGCCGGGGCCCGAGGCCAAGGCCCCCAAAAGGCGGCCCGGGGCCCTAGACATTGGTCAGCCCTAGACATTGGTTAGAAGGACCCTTGCCACCGGGATCCGGAAGTCGGGGCCAAACGGCGAACCTCCGGCGCGCCTTTCAGCACATGCCCGCGCCACCAGGGCGTCACGACATGGGCGCGATAGCGGTCGTAGGCCGCCGCGTCAGCGAATGCCTGGAAGGTGACGAAGACAACCTCCCCCTCCCGCACCGGCAGGCGGGGAAAATTGTTGGGTTCAGGATTGGTGACGAAGGCCGCCAGAATGGGACCGCCGGCCGCCGCCAAAGCCGGCGCCCCGTCACGCGCGAAGGCGTCAGCCAAATCCAGCGCCGCAGCGGCGTCATGGGCTGGGAAGGGGTAATAGAGGGTGGCGACCAACATGCCATGCCCTGCCGGCGGCGCGCCGGGAGGCGCGGGCGACAGGGGCGCAGGCGGCAGAGGCGCAGGGCTGGGCGTCACCGGCGGCGGCAACGGCAAAGCCTGAAGCCGCGCTTGCCGGCCGCAGCAGCAGGACATTATCGGAGTCCAGCATGGTGCCGTTCGCGGCTTCACGGTGCGCCTGCCATACTGGTCCGCCATAGAAGGCCGCCAGGCTGGCGGCGCGTGCCGGCATGTCAGGGAAACCCCGCAGCCAGACGAAGCGGTCGGGGTCATCCAAGTCGCGGAACTGGCCCACCACGCGCACACCCACCGCCTCCTGCCCTGTCAGGAAATAGCGGTCGAACAGGTCGATCAACGCGTCCCGCTGGCCTGGCTTCAGGGTGTACTGACGCAGCTCCAAGACAGCGCAGCAGGCGGCGGGGCTCGTGACCGGCGAAACCTTGACCTTAGGCGTCGGCGCCTCCGCCCGCAGCGCCACCTTCAGGGGCAAGGCGTCGGCCGGCATCAGGTCGGGCGGCCAAGCCAGCGCCCGGTCGGCCATGCCGGCGCCCACCAGCAGGGTCAGGGCCAGCAATATGGCGGTCTGCAGTCTCATGGTGGTTTTCCTTGTTCTTGTCGTTTGAGCTGTTGGTCACGCTAAAACCTCAAGTAAAGTTGAGGTCAAGCCCCTTCAAGCGCGCCCCTTCAAGCGCGGGTGAAGGCCAGGGTCCAATTGGTTTCCCAGCTGCGGCCCTCATCGGCCGACCACGCCTGCTCCCATAGGGCGGAGGTGGTGGTGATGCGTGACCAGATCACCCGCGCCTGAACCGGCCGACCCAACAGCGGATCGAAATCCTGACCGCGAAAGTCACCCCGCCGGCCGGCGAACAGGCCACCGGTGAAACGCCCGGTCAGGGGGGCCTGCAAGGTGCCGGTGCGCCCGTCCACCCGGTGGAGTGCCCAATGCCGGGCCGCCGGGTCGTACAGGCGGAAGGTAACGGCGGCGCTGGGCTGGTCCGCCAGGGCCGGTAGCTCCAACTCATCCAGGCAGGCCAGGCCGCCCAGCATGACTTGGCCGTGGGCGCTGGCCCGCGCCTCGTCCCAGCGGTCATCGCCCACCCAGCGACTCAGCCGCCGGCGGCTCAGCACCGACCAGCGTCCTGCCAGGAAGTCGAAGTCGCCTGCCCCCGGGCCGCCCGTGAGCAGATCGGGCTGGTACGGATCGGTCGGGAGGCGATCGACAGCGGGCAAGTGCTCCGCCTGAGCCGGGACGGCGGCGAAGGCCATGAGACCGGCGCCCAACAGGGCGGCGCGGCGAGTGGGGGTAAGGGGGCTGGCGGCGTGCATGGAAACGGTCCTCCGCGATGGGAAAACCGGGCGTTCTGTCCGGTGAATGCACTTTACCGGGAAAAACCTGACATCCTTTGTCAGGTATAATCTGCTAGTTTGAAATTCATGCGCGCCAGCCGTCTTCTTTCCCTGCTCATGCTGCTTCAGACCCGAGGTCGCCAGACCGCGCAGGCCCTGGCCGATGAGCTTGAGGTCACTGTCCGCACCATCTATCGGGACATCGACGACCTGAGTGCCGCCGGCGTCCCCGTCTACGGCGATCGGGGACGCGCCGGGGGATTCCAGCTGCTGGATGGCTACCGCACCCGTCTGACCGGCATGACGGCGCAGGAGGCGGAGAGCCTGTTCCTGGCGGGCCTGCCGGGACCGGCGGCGGAACTGGGCCTGGGCGACACCCTGGCCGCCGCCCAGCTGAAGCTGTTGGCGGCCCTGCCCGAACAGGGGCGCCAGACGGCCTCGCGTCTGAACGCCCGCATCCACCTGGATCCGGTGGGCTGGTTCCAGGAACCGGGCAAGGTCGACATCCTGCCCGACATCGCCCGGGCGGTGTGGAACGAGCAAGTCATCCGCATGCGCTATGAGCGCTGGGCCGGCATCGTGGAGCGCACGGTGGAACCGCTGGGGCTGGTTCTGAAAGGGGGCGTCTGGTACCTGGTGGCCCAGTCCCATGTGGAGACGCCGCAGACGAAGGCCGGCAAGCCGGCGGGCGGCCCGCGCACCTACCGCGTTTCCAACATCCTGGCCCACACGGTGCTGGACCGGCGCTTCACCCGGCCGGCGGATTTCAATCTGCCGGCCCACTGGCAGGAATCGCTGCAAAGCTTCGAGGCCGGTTTATACACCGGCACCGCCCGGGTGAAGGCCACGGCGGCGGGCCTGAAATCCCTGCGCAATTTGGGCCCGGCCTTCAACGAACGCATCACCGCCACCCTGCAGGCGGCCGACACCGACGGCTGGGCGGAAGCCGACATTCCCCTGGAGGCGGTGGAATGGACGGCCCGCCAGTTGCTGGGCCTGGGCCTGACGGTGGAGGTCCTGGGCCCCCCGGCATTGCGCGCCCACATGGGGGAAATGGCGGCGGAGCTGCACCGCCGCTATGCGGCACCCTGAAAGGAAAAGGGCACCGGCGTCGCCACCGGTGCCCCTTCCAGACTTATGCGGCCACGATCAGTAGGTGACCGTCATCTTGGCGGAGATGAAGCGCGGCGGCGCCGGCTGATAGCTGGGCAGGTTGGCCGCGACGCCATTGTAGGGCTGGGCGTTGTTGCCGAAATTGATGCCGCCCAGGTAGCGCTTGTCGAACAGGTTGGTAACCGACAGCACCAGCTTGGTCGCGAACCGGCCGGTCAGCGCTTCCGGCAGGGTGTACCCGGCCGCGACGTCGAAGGTGTAGAAGGACGGCACCTCTTCATCATTGGTCAGGGTGCTGAAGCGGTGAGCCGTGTACTTGCCCTGGATCTGGGCGAAGTAGCTGTCCCGCTCATACCGCAGCAGACCGGAAACCAGCCATTCCGGCGTATCCGTCAGCTGCTTGCCCGCCGTGGGCAGGGGCACCGTCGAGCCGTTGGCCAGACCGACGTACAGATCGTTCTTCAGGTGGCTCTGGGTATAAGCGGTGGACATATAGGCGGAGAAGCCGTCAATGGGCTTGGTGCCGACCTCGGCCTCCAGACCCTTGATGATGACGCCGCCGATGTTCTTCGACACCGTGGTGTTGGCGGTCACGTCGAACAGCGACTGCTGGCGGTTGGAGTAGTTGGTGTTGAACACGGTGACGGAGCTGATGAACCATTCCCCGGCGTAGCGGTAGCCCGCCTCCAGATCCACGGTGGTTTCCGGCTGGATGGTGGAGAGGTTCACGCCCGGCGTGTACAGGGCGGAATTGTCGGTGGCGCGGAAGGTCTGCGTGGCCGACGCGAAGATCTGGTTGCTGTCGTCGATGTGGTAGACCGCACCGGCGCTGGGCACGAATTTGCCCTGGTCCAGTTCCGGATGGGTCGGCGCGATGGCGTTGGCGTTCGCGGTGCGCAGGCTGAGCGGCAGATAGTTGATGCCGCTGCGGTTGATTTGCGAATGCTGCAAACCGACGCTGAGCGCCAGCTTGTCATCGAACAGGTTCAGGGTGTCGACCACGAAGGGGCGCACCACTTCCGTCGTCGTCTTCTGGTCCTGGGTACGGACGACGCTGCCGTCGGCGCGGAACACATGCTCGTTGTAGAGGTCGGGCCACAGGCTGACGGGATTGCCGTTGGCGTCGACCGACAGCAGCGGCTTCCATTCGCGCAGCTTGCCAGTTTCGTACTGGAAGCCCACCACCAGCTCATTGTGGCCATAGGTCCACTTGCCACGGGTGACGAAACCCGGGCGCATCTGCTGCTGGGCGAAGAGGTTGTAGAACAGCTTGTTGTCCAGCGTGTCGTGGTCGCCGTTCAGGTCGATGCCCTTGAACGCCTGGCCCGGAACGCCGAACTGCGCCGCGTTGGTTTCGGAGAAATAGCCGGCGGTGCCGCCGCCGCCGAAGCCGTACCAGAGGTAGGGCTGGACATCGAGGCGCAGGTTGTCGGTCAGGGCGAAGTTGCCCTTCACCGACACCACCAGGTTTTCGAACGGGTTGGTCGCCAGCTTGTAGTAGTTGGAGCGCTGGGTCAGCAGCGGGCCGTTGTTGTCGTTCTGCACCGTGCCGGTCGCCGCCGGGGCGGTGGGGGCGAAGAGGGTGGCGAAGTTGAAGTCATAGCCGTACTGGGCGATCTGTGCCTTGGTCAGCGCCTGATAGGAATAGGTTTCGGCCGTGTTGTAGAAGGCGCTGAGCGCGATGCGGCTGCTGTCGCCGATGTCGTGCGCGATGGAGGCGTCGACATGCTGGCGTTTGGTCGTGCCCTCGCCGCGCCAGACGTCCACCTCGGCATTGGAGTAGGAGATGAAGGCCTTGGTGCGGAAGCCCAGGTCGCCCGTATCCACGCGCACAAACTCGCGGCGCAGGTTGTTGTCGCCCAGCGCCTGCTGCAGCGTCACATGGAAATCGTCGGACGGCTTCTGGATGACCATGCCGATGTTGCCGCCCGTCTCACCCACGTTGGGCGTGTCGGCATCGCCGGCACCCTGCATGATGTAGACCTGGGACAGGTTCTCGGCGTCGATGTATTCCTGCGGGTAGACGTTAAAGGTGCCGCTGTCGTTGACCGGCACGCCGTCCAGGATCAGGCCGATCTGGTTGGATTGGAAGCCGCGGACGGAGATGGCGCCACGGCCGGTGCCGGTGGCGTCACGGCCGTTGGAGTTTACGCCCGGCGCCAGGTTGATCAGCTGGAAGGGGTTGGCCGCCGCGGGCTGATCCTGGATGAACTTCTGCGTGACGGCGGAGGCGGACTTCGGCGCCTCCTGCATCGTGATCTGGCCGGTGGCGCTCACGGGGCGGCCGCCGGTGATCAGGATGGTTTCCACGTCGCCGGCCGACGAGGCCTCCTGCGCCATGGCGGCCCCGCACACCATCACGTTGAGGGCGGCACCCGCTAGCAGGATGCGGCGCAAGCGCAAACGTTCGCGGGCGGCGACGCCGCCCGGCGTGAAAGTCGTCATGAGAATCCCCCGATCTTTTCCTACCGGCGCCCTGCTTCCCAAGAGGTCGCCAACCAATGTTTGTGCACCTGCACTAACATTGGGGTGTTGCAGTTTCAAGGCGTTGGGAGAAAAGGTCGGTTGCAGTATGTCCTTTGCGCTTCGCAGCGGCGAATTCGCCCAGAACTTGATCAAATGGTCAGGTTTTGTGACTGTTTTCTGACCGCCTGGTCAGGCAAATTGACGCACCCCAACCCAGCCCCACCGCACGGAAAAGGCGAATCGGGACAAAAACGCGATGGTTGCCGAATTGGAGGCGACGGGCGCCGGTCATCACCCCTTTTTGCCCTTGGCCTTCCGCGGCAGATCCGCCACCTCCAGCCGGCCATCGGCCACGGCCTGTTTCAACGCCCCATGGTCAGCGGCGCTGATCTCGGCATAGCCGGCGGCAAAGTCCGCCACCGCGTCGTCGAAGGTCCCGGAATTGCCAAGGTAGCCCGCGATCAACGCCGCGTCACCGGAGCGGGCGTGGGCGCGCGCCAGCGTGGCGCCGCACAGGGTGGCGTAGAAATCCAGCCGGTCGTCCTCCATCAGCGTGCTGGCCGACGCCAGCCGCCGGTCCTTCAACTGGCGGATATAGAAATGACGTCCGGCCTCATCCGCCGCCCACCCCAGGAAGCCGTCGCTAACCGTCTGCAATGTCCGCTGGCCCACCACCACCCGCTGGCCCTGGTTGGCGTAAGGCGACGGGCCGGCATAGGGCGCCAGCACCGACGCGGTCGCCTCCTTCACCTGCAGGAACAAGGGATGTCCGTCAGGGTCGACGAACAGGCCGATGGCGCAGAAGGTGCCGACGGAGCCCACGCCTACGACCTTGAAGGCCACGTCGGCCAGTTGGTAACGGTCGATGAGGAAGCGGCGTTCCTCCGGCAAGGTGTCCCGGTAACGGGTGAACAGCGCGCGGGCGCGCAGGGCTGCCTGGCCCTGGCGGTCCGTCCCTTCGTCAAAATGATAGATCAACGGTGGGGCATCACGGATGCGGGCCTGGCTTCCATCGCCCTGGGCCAGGCGGGGAAAGTCGTCGCCGGCGGACGGGGTAGCAGCCGCCTTGGCCAACAGGTCCATCTCTTTGGCGCGCGTGGCCTCATCGTTGATGCCCTGGACCATGGCGGCGATGTCCACCCTGCTGGACCAGGCGGTCAGCGGGTCCAGCGCCGCCAGTTCCCCCATGCGCAGGCGATAGGCGGTGACGGCGGCGCGCGCCATGTCCTTCGCCCCCCCGGGCGCATGTCCCGCGTCCTGTGCTGCCAGCACCAGCGAAGCGGCGAGCCGCTTCACATCCCATTCAAAGGGCGCCGACAGCGTCTCGTCAAAGTCGTTGAGGTCGAAGACGGGCCGGCCTTCGGGGCTGGCGTAGATGCCGAAGTTCATTAGATGACAGTCGCCGGAGGCCTGGACGCGAATGCCGCTGACGGGCAACTGGGCCAGGTCGCGGGCCATGACCGCCGCCGCCCCCCGCAGGAAGGTGAAAGGGCTGGCCATCATGCGGGCCCAGCGCACGGGCAGCAGCGACTGGATGCGCGTGGCGGAGGTCGCAACCAGCAGCGCGATAGGATCGCCCCGGCCCTTCAGCGGCGGCAGGGCCGCGTTACCGGAGCGGGGGGCGGCGTCGCGCAGTGCCTTGCCGGCCTCCTTACGCTTATCAGCGGGCAGGGCGCGCAGGGCGGCGAGATCGGGCATGAGTGTCTCCGGGCTGATGAAGGCTCGGGAAAGCGGCAGCTACCGCCGAGGAACGTCCGAAGTGTCGGAAGCGATTATGGCACCGATGTGAAGTCCCAACGCCATGGCCAGGGACTCAACCGGTGTACGGATTTTCCACCAGGATACCCGTGCCGTTCCACGATTGTTCATGGGAAACGACGATTGGCCGCACCTTCGCCCCGATGGGCGACGCGGACTTAAGTATCTGATTTTAAAGAGGGTTCGGATGGTGCTGCCAGAGAGGATTGAACTCTCGACCTCTCCCTTACCAAGGGAGTGCTCTACCACTGAGCTACGGCAGCGCCCGTCCGGTGGGCGGGGTAATTGCCACAGGGGCGGAGGGGATGCAAGCCTTTTGAGCGAAGAAAATGAAAGAATTTTGATCGGCAGGTTCCAGGCCCTGACGGTCCGCGGGGTCGAAGCCCTTGGCGTGCCGCCATTCTGCGCCTATTTTCGGGGCCCCGCGATAGGGCAAAGGCCAGGGCATTCACCTCCAGCCCGGCCCCTTAGGAGTAACACCGCCCCATGACCGACAAGCCGCCCGCGAAATCCGGCGCCGATAAGACCATGACCCGGGAGGAACGCCTGGCCGCCGCCCTGCGCGAAAACCTGCGCCGCCGCAAGGTGCAGTCGCGCGAACGGGAGGACGCCACCGACGCCCCGGCGGCCGAGACCGAGTGACCCCCCAAGATGTGGTGGGTACGGCCGCAAGCCCGCGCCCATTCCTGGTGCATACACCCACCAGCCAAGACGTCAGAGTCACCTTGAGCGGCGGACGGGGAGGGTCTAAGAAGGGAAAGCGCACCGTTAGTGCACATCCCACCGACCCCCGACCGCAGGAGCGACGCCCATGGCCATCATGCCCGACACCTGGATCCGCGACATGGCGCAGAACCGGGGCATGATCGAACCGTTCGTTGAGGCGCAGAAGCGCGAGGGCGTCATCTCCTACGGCCTGTCCTCTTACGGCTATGACGCACGGGTGGCGGACGAGTTCAAGATTTTCACCAACGTCGACAGCGCCATCGTCGATCCCAAGCGGTTCGACGACGCCAGCTTCGTGGACCGCAAGACCGACGTCTGCGTCATCCCGCCCAACAGCTTCGCGCTCGCGCGCACGGTGGAATATTTCCGGGTGCCCCGCGACGTGCTGGTGATCTGCCTGGGCAAGAGCACCTACGCCCGCTGCGGCCTGATCGTGAACGTCACGCCGCTGGAGCCGGAGTGGGAGGGCCACGTGACGCTGGAGATCAGCAACACCACACCGCTGCCCGCCAAGGTCTACGCCAATGAGGGCCTGTGCCAGTTCCTGTTCCTGAAGGGCGACACCATCTGCGAGACGTCCTATGCCGACCGCTCGGGCAAATACATGGGCCAGCGCGGCGTGACCCTGCCGCGCCTGTGAGCCGCGACCCACATTGATTTTCCAGGCGGCGGACCGCCGCCGCCCCAATTCCGCCATACCCCTCCGCCATCACCCTTTCAGCCGGCGCCGCCCCCAAGATGGGGGCGCAAGACCGGTACGTTCGAACCGATCGGCCCTTTCCCATGGACAAGTTACGCATACGCGGCGGCACGCCGCTGAACGGCAGCATCCGCATCAGCGGCGCCAAGAACGCGGCCCTGCCGCTGATGGCCGCCTGTCTCCTGACCGAGGGGACGCTGACGCTGGACAACCTGCCCCACCTGGCCGACATCACCACCATGGCCAACCTGCTGGCTCAGCACGGTGTGGACATGGTGTACGAGGGGGGCGCCACCTCCTGCGCCCAGCGCGCGGTGAACCTGACCGCGGCCACCATCACCTCCACCGAGGCGCCCTACGACCTGGTGCGCAAGATGCGCGCCAGCGTGCTGGTGCTGGGGCCCCTGGTAGCCCGCTTCGGCCAGGCCAAGGTGTCGCTGCCCGGCGGCTGCGCCATCGGCACCCGCCCCGTCGACCTGCACATCAAAGGGCTGCAGGCCATGGGCGCCAAGATCGAGCTTGAGGCCGGCTATATCCACGCCTCCGCCCCCGAAGGGCTGCGGGGGGCGGAGTTCGTCTTCCCCCAGGTGTCGGTGGGCGCCACCGAGAACCTGCTGATGGCCGCCTGCCTGGCCAAGGGCGAGACCGTCCTGATCAATGCCGCGCGTGAGCCGGAGATCACCGACCTGGCCCACTGCCTGGTGGCCATGGGCGCCGAAATCAGCGGCATCGGCACCGACCGCCTGCACATCGTGGGCAAGCCGTCGCTGCACGGCGCCCGCCATCGCATCGTGTCCGACCGCATCGAGACCGGCACCTATGTCATGGCGGCCGCCATCACCGGCGGCGAGCTGGAACTGGTGGGTGGCGAGTTGGAACACATCCAGGCCGTGGCCACGGCCTTGACCGCCGCGGAGGTGGTCTTCACCCCCACCGACACCGGTTTCAAGGTGCGCCGCGCCAATGGCGAGGTATTGGGCGTGGACGTGATGACGGAGCCCTTCCCCGGCTTCCCCACCGACCTGCAGGCGCAGATGATGGCGCTGATGTGCACGGCCAAAGGCGCCTCGATGATTACCGAGACCATCTTCGAGAACCGCTTCATGCACGTGCCGGAACTGGCGCGCATGGGTGCCAACATCACGGTCCACGGTTCGTCCGCCCTGGTGCGTGGCGTGCCGCACCTGACCGGGGCGCCGGTGATGGCGACGGACCTGCGCGCCTCGGTCTCGCTGGTGCTCGCCGGGCTGGCCGCCCAGGGCGAAACCACGGTTAACCGCATCTATCACCTGGATCGCGGGTATGAGCGTATCGAGGACAAGCTGAACGCCTGCGGCGCCCAGATGGAGCGTCTGAAGGGCGATTGAGCCGGCCGGGAATCCGTGGGGGCGGTGGCGGGCCACCCCTCGGATGAACTATTCTCATCCGAAAATGGATGAGCCGCCGCCATGCCCTACCACCTGCCGCCGCTAAGCACCCTGCGCCCTTTCGAGGCCGCGGGGCGCCATCTCAGCTTCAAGCAGGCGGCGGAAGAATTGAACCTCACCCCCAGCGCCATCAGCCATGCTGTGCAAGCGTTGGAGGATTGGCTGGGCACGCCGCTGTTCACGCGGGGGCACCGCAGCCTGGCCTTGACGCCGGCGGGTGTGGCCTATCTGCCCGAGGTGCGTGGCATGCTGGAACGGCTGGCCGTGGCCACATCCGCCCTGCCCGGCCGCGCGCCCAGCGGCCGGCTGGCGGTCAGCGTGGCGCCCACCTTCGGCCTGCGTTGGCTGGTGCCACGCCTGCCCCGCTTCCGCGACCAGCACCCGGACATCACCCTGACCCTGGACACGAGCCAGCGCCCAGCGGACCTGCCGCGGGACGGCGTAGACGTGGCCATTCGCATGCGCCAGGACGACTGGCGACCCGACGAGGGGACCGACCTGCACGCCGTCTGCCTGGTGCGGGAGGCGTTGATGCCCGTCTGCGCCCCCGCCCTGGCGGCGCGCGTGACCACCCCGGCCGACCTGGAGTCCCTGCCCGTGCTGCACGTCGACAGCGTGACGGAGGAGTGGGCCACGTGGGCGGTGCTGACAGGGGTGGATATCAGCGCCCTGACCGGAGGCGCCCGGTTCGACACCGTGCACATGGCGCTGGAGGCGGCGGCCAGTGGCCTGGGCGTGGCCATGGGCCGCCTGCCCCTGGTGGACACCGACTTGGCCACCGGCCGCCTGGTGGCCGTGCTGGGCCCGCCCAGGCCCATCCGCACCGGCTATTGGCTGATCACCAGCCGGGCCGGCCGCAACCGGCCGGAGGTAGCGGCCTTCCGCGCCTGGATCAAGGCGGAGCTGGCCGCGCCCCCGATCGTGTAGTCATACCAGCGGCACGAGATGGCAACTCGTGCCGCTGTAGGCCCCGACCGGGGCCGCCGGAGCGAGCACCGCAGGGCGCAGCAAGGACAAGCCTAGGCGGACGGATGTCCGCCGCCCGGCGCGTGAGGGAGCATTTGAACGGTAATGTTCAAATGCCGTGCGTATCAGGTGCCGGTGTAAACGGCGGGACGGCGGGAGATCCAGGCATCCAGCCCTTCCTCCAGATCGTGGCCGGGGACCAGGGCGGCGAAGGCGGCACTTTCGGCCGCCAGGCCCTCCGCGATGGGCATATTCACCCCGCGTGTCACGGCGGCCAGGATGGCGGCAACCGCGCCGGGCGCATGACGGATGATGCGGTGGGCGAGGTCCCGGGCGGCGGGCATGAGTTGATCATGCGGCACCACCCGGTTGACCAGCCCCAAGTCCAGCGCCCGTTCAGCGGTGAAGCTATCGCCGGTCAACAGCAGGTCCAGCGCCCGCTTGCGCCCCGCCAGACGCGGCAGTCGCTGGGTCCCGCCGAAGGTGGGCGGCATCGCCAGTTTGATCTCAGGCTTGGCGAACAGGGCGCGGTCGCTGGCCACCGCAAGGGGCGCCGCCTCCGTGATCTCGCATCCGCCGCCATAGGCCAGGCCGTTGACGGCGACGATGATGGGCTTGGAGTAGGCCTCTATACGGCTGGTGAGGGCCTGGCCCCGGCGCACGAAGTCACGAACCGCCACCGCCGCGCCCAGGCGCACGCTGCCGGCGAACTCCGGAATGTCCCCGCCGGCGGAGAAGGCGCGGTCGCCGGCACCCGTCAGGATGACGGCGCGGACCGCGTCGTCGCCCTCCATCTCCTCCAACGCCTTCAGCAGGGCGTCGACCAGGGCGTAGCTGAGGGCGTTCAGCTTTTCCGGACGATTCAGGGTCAGGGTGGCGATGCCGTCGTCATCGACGGTGCGCAAGAGGACGGGGGTAGTCATTGGGACACCTTTGCGAGGGAAGAGGCGCCCACTGTTCCCGTTTCCTTATAACCCGGACAAACGCGCCTTTCGCACCTTCACATGAGCTAAATTCACCTGAGTGAAATCAGGGCACCGGACCTAAGGGTTGGACGGCCGCGCCCAGATATCGTTCCACGATTTGGTCGAACACCCCTTCGGCGCGCAACTCGTCCGCCGCCCGTCGCAAATCCTGCGCCGCCTTGGTGGCGGCCGCGTCGCGGGAGCAGCTGAGCCATCCCTCCATGGCGCCCACCCGCCACTTACTGCCCAGCTCATCGGCCAGTCCCAGGCGGCTGATCAGCGCGTCCAGCATGACCTCCGCCCCCACCACGCCATTGACCCGGCCGGCGCGCAGCATGCGCAGGGCACTCTCCAGCGAGGGGGCCGGCACCAGGGGAACGCCCAGCCTGTCCATGAGCCGGGCGACGCTGCCGCCGGTGGTGCGGGTACTGGCCACGGGGCCCAGGGCCAGCACGTCCTCCTGGCTGACCAGTCGTGTGCCGGTGCGGGCCACCACCGCCAACGGCATCTGCAGCACCGGCGCCAGGGGGACGAAGGCGAAGGCGGACATCCCCTCGCGGCCCGCGCCCGGGGCTCCCCGTAATTGAGTGCCTGTCAGCCGGCTGTCGGGCGGATGATTGTCGGACAGGGCGAACACCACCGTGCCCGCCCGCATCAGCTCGTCATACAGGCGCAGCTGTGGCATTACCTCCAGGTGGCCGGGCTGGCCGGCGCGGCGCAAGATCGCCCTGGCCAGGTCGGGCATGGGGCCGGTGGCGCCATCCCCATCCCCTTCCGTCCACAGGGGCAGGGCAGACAGCAGGAAGCGCACTGGTCCCGCCTCTGCGCCCGTATCCTCGGGCATGGCCCGGGAGGCGGAGACACGCCCGGCCACGGCCAGCACGGCGCCGCCCGATATGGCCCGAATGAACATGCGCCTGTCCAAGCCCATGGCTTGCCCCCCGGCTTTTCCCCGCCCCCTCTTCACATGTGCAGGCCGGTCACGTTCCGGTCGCGTACTCCACCCGGTTGCGACCCAGATGCTTGGCCCGGTACAGGGCCTGGTCCGCCCGCTTGATGATTTCCGCCAGCGGCGGCACCCCCGTCGGCCCATGGCTGGAGGTCGGCCCGACGGAGATAACGCCAAAGCTGCAAGTCACCGTCACGCTCACGCCGAAGGCGTCGACGTGCACGTCCGGCGCGGCCTCGGCCCGCCCTTCCTCATGCACCTGGACCACGCCAACAGGCACGTCACCCAAGGCGATGGGGGTAAGGGAGATGGCGCCATGCAGGCGGTTCAGCACGTCCCCACAGTCGTCCCGCCCCAGGCCGGGCAACAGGATCAGGAACTCCTCGCCACCGTAGCGACCAACCGCGTCGTAGCTGCGCACGGCGGCGGACAGGCGGCGCGACACCTCGACCAGCACGGCGTCGCCAGCGGGATGGCCATGGGTGTCGTTGATGTGCTTGAAGTGGTCGACGTCGGCCAGAACCACGGTCAGCGATGCGTCCTCACGCCGTCGCGCCAATTCCAACTCCAGCAAATCCAGGATGGCGCGGCGGTTCCACAGGTGGGTCAGGCTGTCGTACATGGCAAGCTGGCGCAGTTGCTCCCGCGAGGCTTCCAACTCCCGGGTCCGCGCCTCCACCAGGATTTCCAGGGTGCGCCGCCGTTGCATGTCGGCATGGGTGCGCCAGCGGTAGATGGCGACACCGATCGCGACTACGGACAGGGCGCAGCCGGCGAAGAATAACTTGGTCTGCCACCAGGGTGGTCGGATGCTGAAAGGCACCAGGATGGAGGGGGCCATGGCCTGCAACGCCGTATTGCGGGCCACGAGTTCCAGCTCGTACGTGCCTGATGGCAGGGCGGAGTAGCGGATTTCCTCGGCCGCCGTCACGTTCCAGTCGCTTTCCAGACCGTTCAGGCGATAGCGGTAGATTTGCCCGCCCCGGCTGCGGAAGCTGGGCGTGGTCAGATGGAAGGTCAGGGGGGCGGTATCCCAGGGCAGTTCGAAATTGCCGTCTGTGGGCAAGGCCATGCCGTTGCGTTCGATGCCCGTTACCCGCGTCACCAGCGCCGGCCGGTTGAACAGCAGATCCGGCCGCGTGATATGGGTCAGGCCCTTGCTGGTGCCCACCCACAGGGTTCCGTCATCATCCTCAATCAGGGCGCTCTGGTTGCAGTCGTTCCACACCAGGCCGGTATCGTGGCTGTATTGACGCAAGGCGCCAGCGTTCCACACCAGCACCCCGCTGTCGGTAGATAGCCACATCCAGCCGCGCCGGTCCTCCAGGAGGCCCAGCACCTGGCGGTCGCCCACAAGATCCTCTGTCACATCGCCCACAGGCTGTAGAACGCCGGTGCCGGCCCCCGGCGCGTTGCCTGACGGCTCCTGCACATGGGCCAGGCGGACGGTCTCGCCGCCCAACCACAGGCTGCCGTCGCGGGCGCAGGCGATGACGTTGAAGCGGGTGACCGGGGGCACGCCGGTGATGGTCGGCGCTGTCCATTTACCCTCGCCAAAGCGCAGCACGCCGGCTTCCGTCGCAAACCACAGGGTGCCGGACGGCGCCTGGCAGGCGCTGGAAACCGAGCTGTCGGGCGGAATGGGCAGGGCAGCACCCAGGGGCGCCACGAGGGGATTCGGACCTTCCGGCTTGTCGATGACGTAAAGGCCCTTCTTGCGCGTCATGACCCACAACCGGCCCTGCGCATCGATGAAAACTTGGAAGATGAGGGGCAGGTGGGCGACGACAACGACAGGCGGCGGCGGCGCCCCGTCCTTCCCCGGATCCTGGTAGAACAGCAGGCCCGAGAAGGTGCCGCCCCACAAGCGGCCGGACTTGTCCAACGCCAGGCTGCCGACCTGATGGTTCAGAACGGGCTGGCCGCCAGGCGCCGGAATGATGTGCGGGGGAATGTCGCCCCCTTCTTCCAGCCGGGCCAGGCCACCGTCGGTGCCGATGACCAGGCGTCCGGCACCGTCACGGCGAAAGGACCAGACGGATTCATGGATCAGCCCCTGGCGCGCCGTCCAGTTGGCCCAGCTGCGATAGCCGACCCAGTGGGTCAGGCCCAAGCCGGCCGATCCCACCCAAAGATCGCCGTCGTGATCGACCAGCAGGGCGCTGACCTCCCGCGCCGGCAGGCCATTGGCGTCGCCCAGCTGCTCCCAGCGGCTCGGCGCTTGCCCCTTGCCTGGATGTGCCAGGCGCAGCAGGCCCTGGTCGCCAAAGGTGACGATGTTGCGATCCATATCCTGCAGCAGGGGCAGGAACACCCGGACGTTGGTGCGGGTCGAGGGCAGCGGCAACTGCGCCGTGAAGCGCCCACCATCACCCTCGGCAGCGGCCGGCGCCAGCGCCAGCACCTGGTGTTCACCACGCGCCCACAACGTGCCGTCGACATCACGCAGCACGTTGCCCCAGCGATCCGGAGCGACGCCCTGGTCGGGCCCCCACAACTTCAGCTGGCCTTGGCGAACCTCGCACAGCGCCTGGCCGCAGCCCAGCCATATGTCGCCGCCGCCCTGCTCGCCCACACCGAACACCCGTACGCTCTGGATTCGGTTGAGCGCCGGCTGGGCGGCCTTCTGGTCCGGCGTGAAATAAGGGCGGGCGACCCAGGCGACGGCGGCCGCGGCGCCTGGCGCGGCTTCGGCCCTATGCGCCTCCACCACCAGCAGGTCCTCGCGGCCCACCACCAGCAGGTGGCCCGCATCCAGCGACGCCAGCTTCTGGCCTTGCCATACGGGCACCGGCCGCCCGTCCTGGGACACGGGGGCGAAGATGCGGCCGTCCCAGCGGTACAGGCCGCCGGTCGTACCCACCCACAGCACCCCCGACGGTGTCACGTGGATCGCGCTGACGTAGGGTTCCTTCAGCCCCTCACTAGGGCCGAAACGCTGGAATTTTCCACCATCGAAACGATAGAGCCCGTTCTCCGTCCCCACCCAGAGGAAGCCCATGGCATCTTGCGCCAGGGCAGTGATGGACAAGTTGGCGAGGCCATCTTCCTGGGTGTAGGAGCGGAAGGCGTATTCCTGCGCCGCCGCAGGCGGCAGCAGGGCGCCAAGCCAGCCCGGGACGCAGAGCAAGACGGCCGCCAGCCAGCGCCGCACTCGCCCCCACCCCATGGCGGTCGTCCCTAAGCTCACGACGGCGACTGATCCCAAAACCTTGCCCGTGCCTGTTCCCTCGGTACCGGCGGGACTCCCCGAACGGTATACATCCCAAGATGTGACGGGGTTGGGCGCAACAACGCAAGAGTCTTTAGGCGGCGACGCCCGGCGCGCAAGCCGCCGGAACGATCGCGCCCCCGATCAGCCGGCGCCCTTGCTGCGCAGTTCGCCCGGCATGACCTCGAACAACTCGACCTTGAAGATCAGGGTGGCGCCCGCGGGGATGACACCGTCACCCGAACCCTTCTGGCCGTAGCCCATCTCCGCCGGGATGACCATTTCGATCTTGTCGCCGACATGCATGCGCGGGATCACCTCGACCCAGCCCTTCACCACCTTTTCCAGGGACATGACCGCCGTCTCATCCCGCTGGTATGAGCTGTCGAAGACGGTGCCGTCGGTCAGCCTGCCCTCGTAATGCACCCGGATGCGGTTGCTGGGATTGGGCTGCTGGCCGACGGCCGGCTCCTTCTTGCGGAGGAAACGATAGGCGACGCCGTTGGTAGACATTTCCACGCCGGGCTGCTTGGCGTAATCCAGGATGAACTGGTGCTGGGCATCGACCTGGCCGCCGATAGCGGGGCGGGCGTTCAGCGGCACCTGCGCCTGGGCGGTGCCGGCCGCGAACGGAAGGGCCAGCGTCGCCGCCAGTAGGGTGGAATAGGTCAGGGTGGAATAGATAAAGCTGTGCCCGCGCATCAAACCGCTCCTGCGAAGCCGGCCGCCCATTCCGCCGCCCTTGAGATCAAGGCCGGACGCCGGACGGTGCCGGTTGTTTTATCCTGGACGGTGGCTTCCCCCACCCGATAGGGCCACCCCAGGGGCCCACCCGCGGGGATAAGGATTACGGCTTGGGCGTATCCCCGCGCAAGCCTTCCGGAACGGGCGCGTCGATTGGGCCGAAGTTCATCATGGTGTAGCCCTTGGGCAACTCAAAAAGGGCCCCGTCCTGCCGGCCGCGCTTCAGGTCGGCCAGGTCCAGGCGAATGGTGACGGGGCCATTGCCGTCATTGGCCGTGCCTTCGACCCGCATGTAGATGCCGTCCGCCGTGGACCAGACCTGGCCCTCGAACCCGCCACCCTGGTCGTAGGTGCCGATGACGCGGTAGCGGACCACCGCCTCACCCCCCAGCGTGTCCCGGCCCAGCGCCTCGGCGTCCAGCTGTGATAGACGGGTCAGGTCGGGGGCTGCCTCCGGGTCCTGGGGGGATAGGGGCGCCACCATGTGCGACTCCGGCTGCAGCACGAAGGCGGTATCGCGATCGGGACGCAGGATGAGGATGGTGCTGAGCCCCCCCTCCCTCATCTCGCGCCGTTCCCGGCCCTGGTCATGGTAGACGCGCAGGTCCTGGCGCACGCCGTTGACCGTCAGGGCCTCCGCCGCCTGGTAGTCGCCGCCCATCTTGGGCAGGCCACCTGCGGGCAGGTCGGATACCGGCTTGGACGGGGCGGACTTTGCCGGCGCCGACTGCGCCAGAGCGGAGGGCGACAGCAGCAGCAAGGCGGCGAGAAGGATGGAACGGCGCATGGGGCGGGTGGCCCTTTCACAGGGAACTAAAGATGTGGGCTGGGGACCCTAGCGCCCGGACGGGGGCCAGGCAACGGCCCGCCGCCCTTACACGACGGCGGGCGAAGAATCCGGGCGCCTTGCCACCACGCCAAGGCCAAGGTAAGTCCGGGACGTCATGTGGATGAAGGCGCCGACACCTGTGAAAATTCTGATCGTCGCCGCCGGCTCGCATGGGGACGTCCTGCCCTTCATCGCCCTGGGCGCGGAACTGCGACGGCGCGGGCATGAACCCCAGCTTTTCGCCATGGCCGTGTTCGAGCCGCTGGCGCGCCAGGCGGGAGTGCCCTTCACCGCCCTGGGCACGACGGAATTCTACGACAGCCTGCTGCGCCATCCCGACCTGAACCATCCCAGCCGGTCGCTGCGCGTCATGGCCCAAGCCATGGAGCATACGGGGGCGACGGCCTGGGCCACGCTGGACGCCGCCGTGGTGCCGGGTCAAACCCTTGTGGTGGGCAGCACGCTGGCCTTCGCCACACGGTCGCTGGCGGAGCGCCACGGCCTGCCCGCCGTCACCGTCCACCTGGCGCCCGGCGTCCTCCGCACCCTGCACGCGCTTCCGCGCCATGGGGGGCCGGTGCCGGGTGCTGGGGCGCCACGCTGGCTTAAGCAGCTGTTCTGGCGCCTGGTCGACGATTTCATGGTGGCCCCAACCCTGGGTGCGGTGCTGAACCGGCACCGCCGGGCCGTGGGCCTGGCGCCGGTGCACCGCCCCATGGGCGACTGGTTGAACCAGGCCGACCTGGTCATCGGGCTGTTCCCCGACTGGTACGCGCCGCGCCAGCCCGACTGGCCCGCCGGCCTGGTCCTGACCGGCTTCCCCTTGTACGATGGCGCCCCCACCGCAGCGCTTCCGCCTGAGTTGGATGACTTCCTGGCGGAGGGGCCGCCGCCCGTGGCCTTCACGTCCGGCACCGCCACGGCGCGCGCGCTGGATTTCTTCACCACCTCGGCGGAGACCTGCCGCCTGTCGGGCCGGCGCGGCGTGCTGCTGACCCGCCATGCCGACCAGGTGCCGGATCCGCTGCCGCCCGGCATGATACGAGTTGACTACGCGCCCTTCAGCCGCCTGCTGCCCCGCTGCGCGGCCTTCGTCCACCATGGCGGCATCGGCACCACCAGCCAGGCGCTGGCCGCCGGCGTGCCGCAACTGATCCGGCCCATGGCCCATGACCAGTTCGACAACGCCGCCCGGGCCGTCGCCCTGGGCGTCGGCACGCAGCTGACGATGCGCCTCTACCGCCCCGCCGCCGTGGCGGCGGCGTTAGAGCGCCTGACCAGCGATCACGCCCTGAAACGCCGCTGCGCCGAGATGGCCGCCCGCCTGGTCGCCGACACCGCGATCACCGAGGCGTGCGACCGCATCCTGGCCTTGGTCCCGCGCCGCTGAGACCACCCAAGAGTTGCAAGGCGCTCAAGCCCTTGGGGTCGGCTATTGGTGATTCCGTTAAAGAGACAAGCTATCCCGGGGCGATGCTTGACAACCGTTTGGGCGCCTTCCAAAGTGCCGCGCGGCGCCGTTCAGAAGGGACGCGCCGGGAAGTGTTTTCATGTCCCGGAACGGGCAGAACGCCCACCCGGCAGGATTTCCTGACCGGCCACCGGATCGGAGGGGGCACTCTCCCGCGCCCTGTTTCCATCCTCCGCTCAACTTTTGGCACTTGGGGGTTTGCGTGTCCTTGAATATCCAGGTCCTTGTCGTCGACGACTACGCGACGATGCGGCGCATCATCAGGAACCTGCTCACGCAGATCGGCTTCACCAAGATCGACGAGGCCGCCGACGGCGCCGAAGCGTTGGCCAAGCTGCGCGCATCCACTTTCGGCCTGGTCATTTCCGACTGGAACATGGAGCCCATGACCGGCCTTCAGCTCCTCAAGGAAGTGCGCGCGGACGTCCGCCTTAAGGGCACGCCCTTCATCATGGTGACCGCGGAGTCCAAGACCGAGAACGTCGTTGCCGCCAAGGAAGCCGGCGTCAACAACTACATCGTGAAACCTTTTAACGCCGACACGCTGAAGAAAAAGATCGAGAGCGTCATCGGCGCGCTGGGGTGATGCCTGTGTCGGATTTCTTTTCCGACCTGTCTGACGAGGAATACGCCCGTATCGAGGACGCGCTGCAGTCCACGGCGCGCGGGCGTGCCTTTCTGCGCATGCGGGACCGCCGGGGCCGCGTCGTCGCCATCGACGACGTGCGCCGTCTGTTGAAGGAAGCCAAGACGGGGGGCGAGGTCGACAGCTCCGGCGCCCATATCCGCATCCTGCGGCGGGAGCTGCAGGAAATGGCGTCGCACATCGCCCAGACCCGGCGCGAGATCGCGGCCCTGAAGCCGGACGACCCTTCCGCCAACCGCATCATGCTGGCGACCGAGGAACTGGACGCCATCCTGCAGGCGACCGAGCACGCCACCACCGAGATCCTGAACGGGGCCGAGCGCATCCAGTCGGTGGCCGACCGCCTGCGCGGCGAGTCGCCGGCCGTGGCCAGCGAACTGGATAACGAGGTCATGGAGATCATGACCGCGTGCAGCTTCCAGGACATCACCGGCCAGCGCATGACCAAGGTCGTGAACACCATGCGCTATATCGAGCGCCGGGTGCACACCATGATCGAAATCTGGGGCCTGGAAACCGAAGCGGCCGAGGCCATCATGGACGATCCGCAGGACGTCCGCCCCGACAGCCATCTGATGCACGGCCCCGCCCTGCGCGGCGGCATCGACCAGAACATGGTCGATGCCCTGATGGATGGCGGTGGCTTCGCCCCGGTGGCCGCCCCCCCGCCGCCTCCACCGCCGCCGCCCGCCCCGGTCGCATCGCCGCCGCCAGTGGCACCGCCGCCCCCTCCGCCCAAGCCAGCCAAGGCACCAGAGCCGCCCGCCAGCGACGGCAAGCTGAGCCAAAGCGCCGTGGACGACATGTTCCCGTAAAGACCGACACCCCCGGATGCCCCCGCATCCGGGGGTTCGCTTTTGCGGCCGGCCACCGGTTCACGTTCGAAACGCCCATGAAAGATTGCTGACGGTGGTAGAACCCGGGCGACAGGCCTGCCATCCTTTGCCATCCTGCAAGCGAACGAATGACGCCCCCGACGGCGTGGCCGGTGGAAGGCCAGCCGGGACGGTGGGGCGAGATGGGGCAGACAAGCGATGACGGCATCCGGTGCGACGGGCACCGCCGCCGGCGTGACCACGCGACGCGGGTTCTTATTGGCCGCCGCCTTATGGGGCGCGGCCGGACGCGGTGCCGGGGCGCAGACGCCCGCCATCCGTATCGGCGGCAACCCCGCCTGGTTCCCCTACAGCTGGGAGGAGGGGGATCGGCTCCGTGGCCTGGGGGCCGACAAGGCACAGGCAGCACTGGACCACCTGGGACTGGCGGCCATACCTTTGACGTTCGGTCGCTGGCAAAGGGCACTGGCGGCGCTGGAGCACGGCCGGGTGGACCTGCTGGTCTCCGCGCTGTGGAACGCCGAGCGCACGGACCGCATGCTTTATACCGCCCCTTATGCCACCGACGACGTGCGCGCCTTCGTGCGCAGTACCGATGTGGGGCGCTACCGCACCGTCGCCGATTTGTTCGGCCGGGCGGGTGTTGCCCCGCTGGGCAGCGCCTATGGCGCCGAGATGGACGCGCTGGAGTCCCGTGGCCTGAACCTAGAACGCAGCGGCACGACGGAGGGCATGCTGCAGCGCGTGCGCTACGGCCGGGCGGATTTTTGCGTCCTGGTTCATCGCAACGGACTGCATCTGCTGGAGACAATGCATTTGGCGGGCGAGCTGGCGCCGCTGCCCTTCGCGCTGGCGCCCGTGCAGATCCGCATGCTGATCCGCCGCGACGGCCCCCTGGCCGACCGGCTGGACGCCCTGAACACCCTGATCACCGACGCGTAATGCGCCTACCAAGGCAACGACACCGCCATGTCGCGCATACTTGTCTGGGTGAGCGACCTGTCTGTATTCTCCGGGGGATAGCCCCCGCCCGCCCAACGGATCCCACGCATGCCCGGCAAACGCTATCTCATCGAATTCGTGGTGGCCCTGCTGGCCTACGGCCTGCTGATGACCCTGGCCCTGATGGCCTTGAACAACGGCTGGGTCCAGGGCGGCACCCGTACCGTGGTGGCATTCGCCCCCATGGTCGCCTGCATCGGCATCTGGTGGGCCGTGGTGCGCCACCTGCGCCGCAGCGGGCCGGAAGAGGGACGGGTGCAGCTGATCGCCATCGGCTTCGCCTTCGCCGGCACCGCCCTGCTGACCTTCACCTACGGCTTTCTGGAGGTCGCGGGCTTCCCGCGCCTGTCCATGTTCACGGTGTGGCCGCTGATGGTGCTGCTGCTGGTCGTTGGCCAGTTCCTGGGCCGCTGGCTGCAGGCGCCGGAGGGGGACGAGAATGACGAGGAGTGACGGCCCGCCCCGCCCTGGGAAGAGCCGCCATCGCAAGAGGGTGCCCGCATGAACAACCGCCTGCGTGAGATGCGCGCCCGCTATGGCTGGACCCAGGCCGACCTGGCCCGCCGGCTGGACGTATCGCGCCAGACGGTCAACGCGCTGGAGACGGGACGTTACGACCCGTCGCTGCCCTTGGCCTTCAGGATTGGGCGGCTGTTCGGCCTGCCCATTGAGATGATCTTCCGCGACGACGCGACGCCCTGATTAGGCCAGCGCCTCGGCCACGGCGCGCAACACGTCCGGATTACGGCACATGGTGACGTGGGCGCCATCCACCGCCACCACGCGGCCCTGTGGTTCCGGCACCCAGCAGCTTTGCCAGGCGACGACGCCATCGTCGCGGCTGTATATGGCGGTGGTGGGCATGGACAGGGGTTGGGACAACTGCCCAGGCTCAAGATCCTCGGGATAACGGCGGGCAATGAGTCGGATCAGGGGTTCCAGGGGCGTGGCCGTGGGCAGGCGCACCGGGCTGCCGATGGTGACCACGCGGCGCACCTGGTCCGGCCTGTGCTGCGCCAGGTCGCGGGCCAGCAGGCCGCCCAGGCTGATACCCACCACATCGACGGTCGTGCCCGTCGCGGCGCAGATCTCATCCAGTCGGCGGCGCAGGCCGGCGCGGGCTGGCGCCGTGGGGCCCCAGTTGATCCCCTGCCCCCAGGTTCGGGGCGTGTGGCCGCACCGGGCCAGAAAGCCGCGCAAAGGCCGGGTGAAGGGGTCGGCGGTGAGGAAGGCTGGTATGACCAGGACGGTGCGGTCGCCCACCGGCAGGGGGGGCGGCGGCGCGGGACGATAGCTGGGCAGCGACCAGATCTCGCCCCACAAGCCACGATACGGCGGGCGGGCCATCGCCCCCGTACGGTCGAAAACGCCTGTCAAATCCCGCATCGCCACCTCACCCCTTAAACGATTGGCGGTGGGGCGGGCCGATTCAAGCGTCGTGACGGCATCCTAACCCAAAAGACTGGCTATCCATTCAAACTGCCCCGGGACTCGTTCCTGCAGAGGCCCCCCTAACGATGGACGCTCCCACATAGGCGGACAGCGCATCCGCCAGGGCCGCGACCACGCCGGACCAATCGCCGGGGCGCGCCTGGCGGAACAGGGTGGCGGTCGGGTACCAGGGACTGTCCGTCCGCCGGGTCAGCCAGCGCCATTCCGAGCCCGTATCCAGCATCAGCCACAGGGGCCGGCCCAAGCCGCCGGCGAGATGAGCCACGGCGGTGTCCAGGGTGATGACCACATCCACCTGGGCCAGGATGGCGGCCGTGTCGGCGAAGCTGCGCAGGCCGTCGCCCATGTCCAGAAAGTCCTCGCGCACCGCCAGCGGCAGGTCCACCGTTTCCAGATCCCGGCGTCCGTCGTCCGTCTGCACCGACACCCAGCCCACGCGGCCGGCCAGGCGCGCATCGGTCAGCAGCGGCAGCAGGGGTGCCAAGCGGGGCGCCCGGTGGCGGTGGTAGGGAAACAGGGTCGAGCCCGCCCAACTGAGCGCCACCCGCACCGGCGGCAGGGTGTCCAGCACCCCGGCCCAGCGGGCAACGGCATCGGCCGGCGGGGCCAGGTACGGCACCGTGTCCGCCGCCCAGCCCAGGCCCGTGCCCGCCAGGGCCAGCAGGGCCATGCAGTCCGCCTGCACCCACTGATGCCCTGGCCTGGGCGACGGCAAGGGGTCGCGTAGGGTGCCGACGTCCTCCACCAAATCAGAGGCCGCTAACAGGTCCAGCAGGATGTCCATGCCCCGGAACACCACCCGCATGCCCGCCGCCCGCAGCGGCCGCGCATAGCGGATGAACTGCATCACGTCGCCATGCCCCCGGGTGGCGGTGATGACCAGATGCGCGCCCGGCCTCACCACGCCATCCCAGGGCGGCACATCGGCCAAGCCTTGGCCCTGGCCGGGCATATGCCGACGCCAGGCGAAATGCGGGGCGCCGCGCACTACGTCGCCCTGCTGCAGCAGGGCCATGCCCAACCCCTGGTGCAACACCGCGATGTTGGCGTCGCGCGTTGGCGGATGACGGTCCAGCGCCGTGCGGAAACAGGATTCCGCCGTCACGGGATCCCCGCGCCGCAGGGCGATGAAACCCTGGTTGGCATGCGCTTCGGCCGAGTGGGGGTCAAGATCCAGGGCAGCCGCCACATGAGCGGCCGCCTCGTCAACGCGGTTGGCGTCGATGCAGGCGGCCGCCGCGGTCACGCGCAGATCCGCGCGTTCCGGCGCCGCCTCCACCGCCCGCAGGATGGGTGCCAGGGCGGCGTCCGGGTCATACGCCGCCAGCAAGACGATGGCCAGGTCGCGCCAGGCGTCCACCCCCGGTACGCCCGCCGCCCGCGTCTGCGCCACGGCCACCGCGTCGCACGCCAGGCCACAGGCGCACAATGCCCGGGCCAGGTTACCCTGGACGCGGAAGGCGTCGATACCGGAGACCACCCCCTGGGCCTGTTCCTGCGCCAGATAATCCAGCGCCAGCCGATAGGCCGCGGCGGCGGCGACGCTGTCCCCCTGGGCGAAGCGGGCATCACCCAACTGGGCCAGCAGGCTGGCGCGCGCGCCGATAACCGCCAGGGCGTTATTGATCACCTCTGCCGCCTCGGCCGGCCGACCCAGCTGATACAGGGCGGCGGCTTGGTTGCTGTGGTGGGCCACATTCTGGGGCGCATGCCGCACCGCCGCCGCGAAATGCTCGACAGCGGCTTCGTCCCGCACCTGCAGCGCCAGCACGCCCAGCATGTTCCAGGCGTCGGCATACGTTCCATCCGCGGCCAGGGCTTCGCGGCACAGGGCTTCCGCCGCCCCCAGGTCGTCCGTGCGCAGCCGCTGCCGCGCCAGGGCGAGCAAGGCCACAGCATCCCCCTGCGGCGGCGGCGCGGGAACCGCGGGCACGGCGGCCAGTCGCGCCGCCACCTCGGGCACCCAGGGGGTGCCGGGCGCCGCCAGCGCCAGGGCCCGCCGCCAACTGGCGGCAGCCTCCTCCAGCCGTTCCAGGTCCGCCAGCACCAGGCCCAGGCTGGCGTGCAGGTCGGCCATGGCGTCGAAGCGCGTCAGGGCCTGGCGGATATGGGACTCCGCCTCCCTTAGGCGGCCGGTCTGGGCAAGCAGCATACCCAGCAGATGGGCGGCGTCGCCCCGGCCGGGGTCGCGGTCCAGGACCTGGCGATAAATGGCCTCCGCCGCCTCGTGCTTGCCGGCCTTGTGCAGGCCCACGGCGTAACGGACGAGGTCATCGGTTTGGAAGGTGTCGGTCATGGGCGGAGGCTTTCCTTCAGGCTTTCCCGTCTTTCGAGACCTGCACGCACGATACTATCCGTTTTGTCGCACGATCCGCGCTAAAGGCTGTTTTGCAAGTATCGCCGCCTGCCCTATCTTCCCCCTAGCCGGAGGGGCCGACGCGGCCGTCACCCGGCCCCAACAGGAGGAAGGCCCATGTCTCAATCCCGTGTTTCGTCCACCGTCCGGCAGACCGCCGACGTTTCTGCCACGCCGCAGACGGCCGTCACCGTCGCGGCCGCCCTGGCCGGCGCCCTGGCGCTGGCGGCGTTCGCCGGCCCGGCCCACGCCGCCGACGCCACCGAGAAGTGCTATGGCATCTCCAAGGCTGGGCAGAACAGCTGCGCCAACGCCTCAGGCACCCATTCCTGCGCCGGCCAGTCCACCAAGAACTATGACGGCCAGGATTGGAAGGCCGTGAAGGCCGGCACCTGCGCCAGCATGGGCGGCAAGACCGAGGCGTTCAACGGCACCGGCACGCCGAAGGACGGCAAGTAAGTTCCGGCGGCGGGGCCCGGCCATCCAGGCCGCCCCGCCGCTATTCCGCGACATGGCCGCGCAACGCCGCGGCCATGTCAGCGACCACGCCCGGCCAATCGCCGGGGCGCCGCTGCCGGAACAGGCGGGCGGTCGGGTACCACGGGCTGTCCTCCCGCCCCGAGAACCAGCGCCATTCGCTGCCCGTGTCCAGCATCAGCCAAAGCCGGCGCCCCAGGGCCCCGGCCAGATGGGCCACGCCCGTATCCAGCGCGATGACCAGATCCGCCTGCGCCAGGATGGCCGCGGTGTCGGCCAGGCTGCGCAGTCTATCACCCAAATCCAGGAAATCCGCCCGGTCGGCCAAGGCGGCACCCACCGTCGCCAGGTCGCGCCGCCCATCGTCGGTCTGAACGCAGACCCAGCCCACCCGGCCCGTCAGCGCCGGATCGTCCAGCAGCGGCAGCAAGGGCGCCAGGCGCGGCGCCCGGTGGCGGTGGTAGGCCAGGCGGGTCGACCCCGCCCACACCAGCGCCACGCGGAACGGCGGCAGGCCATCCAGCACCCCCGCCCAGCGCTGGACCGCGTCCGCCGGCGGCGTCAGATAGGGCACGGTATCAGCGGCGAAACCCAGGGACGTCGCCGCCAGGGGCAGCAGCGCCAGGCAATCGGCCTGCACCCAGCCGGCATCCGGCGGAAGCGGCTGGGCCAAAGGCCCCGCCCCCTCCACCAGGCCGGATGCGTTCAGCAGTTCCACCAGGGCCGCCATGCCCCGGAAGATGACCCGCATGCCCGCCTGGCGCAGGAACGGGGCATACCGGATGAAGTGCATGACATCGCCCAGTCCCTGGGTTGCCGTCACCACCAGCGCGACACCGGGCCGGACCACGCCATCCCATACCGATATGCCGGCCAGCGCCGGCCCCAGGCCCGGGATCCGATAGCGCCAAGCGAAATGGGGGGCGCCACCGGCGATGTCGCCCTGGCGCAGCAGGGCCGTGCCCAGGCCCTCATGCAGGGCAGCCAAGGGAAGGCCACCGCCAGCGGGCGTGCCATCGAGGGCGGCACGGAAAGCGGCGGCGGCCCCGGCGGCATCGTCCCGGCGCAGAGCGATGAAGCCGCGGTTGGCCTGAGCCTCGGCCATGTCCGGCGCCAGGGCCAGGGCGGCCGCCACCTGGGTCGCCGCCTCGTCGATGCGGTTGACATCGATCAGCACGGCGGAGGCGACGACGCGCAAATCGGCCCGGTCGGGTGCCAGCGCCACAGCGGCCAGCGCCGGTTCCACCGCCGCGTCCACCTGGCCGGCTGCCAGCAGGGTATTGGCCAGGTCGCGCCAGGTGAGGGCGCCGGGCGCCGACGTCACCCTTTCCCGCGCCACCGCCACCGCCTCATCCCACCAACCGCAGGCGGACAGGGCACGCACGAGATTGCCCTGGACCCGTATCTTCTCAGGGCCGGGCGCCAGATGGTCCAGCCCGGCGCGATAGGCCGTGACGGCGCCCGGGGTGTCGCCCAGGGCCATCCGTGCGTCGCCCAGGGCCGCCAGCAGCCCGCCGTGGGGGCCCAGCAGGGACAGGGCGCGGCCGAGCGCCGCGGCGGCGTCCGCCGAGCGCCCCATCTGGTGAAGCGCGCCGGCGAGGTTGCGGTGATGCTCCAGCACCTGGGGGCCGTGGCGGACAGCCTGGGCGAAACACTCCGCTGCCGTCGCGTCCCGACGCTGCAGCAACAGGGCGCCCAGCATGTTCCACGCGGCGGCGCAGGCGGGATCCTGGGCCAGCGCGTCGCGGCACAGCGCCTCCGCCCCCGCGCCATCGCCCGCATCAAGCCGCGCGTGCGCCTGGGCCAGCAGTATACGCGCGCGCTCGTCGGCGTCGGGCATGTCTGTCATGGGCGATCACGTCCTTTGAGGCATGAGGGTCCGTCAATTCGCCGCACCTTACAGCCAGTGGACCCAATTGGCACTCGGGCCGAATTGAAACCGCCGCCGCGGCCTGGATATCGCCAGGGCCGCCCACCCCGAGGCCGCAGGCATGACAGGCCGACGGGCCTGCGTTCACCTTTATGAAGGACAGGATCAGGTCGCCCCCGGCCGGATCATGGTCTAGGGTGCGTCGACATCCTCACCGTCCCTCCAGACACAATTTCCCGAGAAGGGGCCCCCTCCCATGGCATTGGCAGCATACCGACGCACCCGCCGCCTGTGGCTTTCCCGCGAGGGGTGGCAACGGCGGCTGGTGTTCTGGGGTGGTGGCGTGCTGGTGGGTCTGGCGGCCGTCGTCTTCGCCGCCCTGGCGGACAAGGCGCAGGAACTGTTCGGCGGCGCCATCGCCGGCCGGCCTTGGCTGCCCCTGCTGCTCACCCCGGCGGGGCTGGCGCTGTCAGCCTGGCTGACGCGGGCCTATTTCCCCAATGCCGGCGGCAGCGGCATACCCCAGGCCATCGCCGCCCGGGAGCTGCGCGACCAGCGGGAACGGACAGCCCTGGTCTCAATCCGCTTGGCGGTGGGCAAGATCGTGCTGACCCTGGTGGGGTTGGCGGTCGGCGCCTCCATCGGGCGCGAGGGGCCGACGGTGCAGGTGGGCGCCTCGCTCATGCATCGGGTGGGCGCCACCTTCGGCGGACGCTTTCCCGGCCTGTTGCTTGCCGGCGGCGCCGCCGGCGTGGCCGCCGCCTTCAACACGCCCCTGGCCGGCATCGTCTTCGCCATCGAAGAAATGGGGCGCGGCTTCGACATGCGGACCGGCGCCCTGGTGCTGGCCGCCGTGACGGTGGCCGGCGCCGCCCCGCTGGCCATCCAGGGCGACTATCTCTATTTCGGGCAAAGCACGGCCCATATGGCCACCTGGCAGGACTGGGCGCTAGTGCCGCTGTGCGGCGCCATCGGCGGCCTGGCCGGCGGCGCCTTCAGCCGGGTGGTGGTCCGCATGGCCAAGGGCATCGGCCACTGGCCCGGCCACGCCGGCCGCGCCGGGCGCTGGATCAAGGCCCATCCCGTCCCCTTCGCCGCCCTCTGCGGCCTGGCGCTGGCCCTGCTGGGCCTGGCCACCGGCGGCGACACCTATGGCACCGGCTATGCGCAAGCCAAGGCCCTGCTGGAGGCGGCGTCCCATCCGCAGGCCGCCGCCGCGGTATCCCCCATCTTCGGGCCGGCCAAGTGGCTGGCCACGGCCCTGTCGTCCGTCAGCGGCATTCCCGGCGGCATCTTCTCCCCCTCCCTGGCCGTGGGGGCCGGCTTGGGTGCGGAACTGGGGCACCTGCTGCCGGGCGCCAATGCCGAGGTCGCGGTTCTGGTGGGCATGGTCGCCTACTTCGCCGGTGTGGTGCAGGCGCCCATCACCGCCTTCGTCATCGTGCTGGAAATGACGGGCAACCACGCCATGGCCGTGCCCATCATGGCCGGCAGCCTGATCGGTTGCGGCGCCGCCCGCATGATAGGGGCGGAGGCGGTGTACCACGCCCTGTCCCACGGCTTCCTGGACCGGGCGCACAAGGCCATCGCCGCGCGGGGACCGTCCGCCGCGCGCTGACCCTGGCAGGGTCGCACCCAGGGATGGGAACCGACCAACGGAATATACCGGGTTGGGTGAATGTCGGCGTATATTGCATACGATAAGAACCCCGCCTGGAGCCTTCACGCCATGATCCGATCCCTCGCCCGCGCCGTCGGCGCGCCCTTGTTGTTGGGCGCCGCCCTGCTGGCCACCGCTGCCGCGCTGGCCGCCGAACCGGTGAAGCCCGTCACCAAGGAGGGTGACGTGACGGTGAAGGACTTCAGGTTCAAGACCGGCGAGACCCTGCCCGAGGTGCGGCTGCACTACACCACCCTGGGCGCGCCGCACCGTGACGCCAAAGGCCATGTCGACAACGCCATCCTGATCATGCACGGCACCGGCGGCACCGGCGCCCAGTTCCTGCGCCCACAATTCAGCGACGTGCTGTTCCAGCCGGGCGGCATGCTGGACCCGGCGCGCTATTACATCATCCTGCCCGACGACGTGGGCCACGGTAAGTCCAGCAAGCCCAGCGACGGCCTGCACGCCCATTTCCCGCAGTATGACTACGACGACATGGTGGCGCTGGAACATCAGCTGGTGACCAAACTGGGGGTGGACCATCTGCGTCTGGTCATGGGCACGTCCATGGGCTGCATGCACGCCTTCGTCTGGGGCGAGACCTACCCCGACGCCATGGACGCGCTGATGCCTCTGGCCTGCCTGCCGCAGACCATCGCCGGACGCAACCGCCTGTGGCGCCAGATGTCGATTGCCGCCATCAAGGCCGACCCCGCCTGGCAGGGCGGCGAATACAAGACCCAGCCGACGGAAGGCCTGCGCACGGCCGCCGCCCTTCTGTCCATCGCCGGCAGCGCCCCCATCCAGATGCAGAAGACCTATCCCACCCGCGAGGCGGCCGACGCCGCGGTGGAGAAAATCCTGGACGTGAGCGGCATGGAGGCCAACGACCTGATCTATCAGCTGGACGCGTCACGCTTCTACGACCCGTCCCCCAAGCTGGAGACCATCAAGGCGCCGGTGCTGTGGATCAATTCCGGCGACGATTTCATCAATCCGCCGGAACTGGGCCTGGCCGAACAGCTCGTGAAGCGCATTCCCAAGGGCCAGTTCATCCTGATCCCGGCCAGCGACCAGACCCACGGCCACGGCAGCCACACCTGGGCGGTGCTGTGGCAGGACAAGCTGGCCGACCTGCTGGCCCGCACCACGCCCAAGAACTGAGCGGCGGATCGCTGAGCGACCGGTTACAGGGCGTCCAGCGGGATTTTCAGGTAGCGGACGCCATTCCCCTCGGGCGGGGGCAGGTTCCCCGCCCGCACATTGACCTGGACCGAAGGCAACAGCAGGCGGGGCGTGTCCAGGCCCGCGTCGCGCTGCCGCCGCAGGACGACGAACGCGGCCTCATCCACCCCGTCGCGCAAGTGGATGTTGCGGGCGCGCTGCTCCGCCACCGTGCTTTCCCAGGCATAATAGTCGCGACCCGGCGCCTTGTAATCGTGCGCGGTGAACAGTCGCGTGTCCGGCGGCAGGTCCAGCAGGCGCCGGACGGAACGGTAGAGCGTGGCGGCGTCGCCCCCGGGGAAATCCGTGCGCGCGCTGCCGTAATCCGGCTGGAACAAGGTATCGCCCACGAAGGCCGCGTCACCGATCACATAGCTGACGTCGGCCGGCGTGTGACCGGGCGTGTGCAGCACCCGCACCGTCAGCCCGCCCAAGGCCGCCGCCTCCCCATCCTGGAACAGATGGTCGAACTGGCGGCCATCGGTCGCGAAGTCACCCCCCAGGTTGAACAGGCGGCCGAAGATGGCCTGGGTCTGCCGCACCTCCGCCCCGATGCCGGTCCGGCCTCCCAACGCCCGCTGCAGATAGGGGGCGGCGGATAGATGATCGGCGTGGATGTGGGTCTCCAGAATCCACTGTACCGACAGGCTCCGCGCCCGCACGGCAGCAATGATCCGGTCGGCCGAGGCCGTGCCCGTGCGCCCCGATTTGGGATCGAAATCCAGCACGCTGTCGATGATGGCGGCCGCCCCGCTGGCGGGGTCGGTGACCAGATAGGTCACGGTGTTGGTGGCATCATCGAAAAAGGCCTGCACGTCGGGGGCCATGGCCGCTGTCCCTTTCAAGGAGATGTCCGGCAAGCGCCGGAACGCTTGCCTGAAGCTGGTGCCTTCCTATATATTAGTCAAGTCTAATTTAGAAATTAGGAATGTATGATGGATTTGCCCGACCCCTCGTCCCTCGAGGCCCGCGCGGCGGAGGCGGAGGCCTTCCTGCGGTCGCTGGCCAGCCGGCACCGGCTGATGATCCTGTGCGCCCTGGTGCAGGGGGAGATGACGGTGGGCGCCCTGGGGCAACACCTGGGACTGGCGCAGTCCAACCTGTCGCAGCATCTGGCGAAACTGCGGGATGAGGGGCTGGTGGCCACGCGGCGGGAGGGGACGGTGATCCACTACCGCATCGGGTCCGACAAGGTACGCCCGATGCTGGAGGCGTTGTACGCCCTGTTCTGCGCGCCGGAGGAACAACCATGAACGGCTTCACCCCCGCGGATGCCCTGATGGGCGGCGCCCTGATCGGCGCGGCGGCAGCCGTGCTGTGGCTGGGCCTCGGTCGCATCGCCGGCATCAGCGGCATCGTGGGTGGCCTGATGACCGCCGCACGGGGCGATCGGGTCTGGCGCTTGGCTTTCCTGGCCGGGGTCATGGCGGCGCCGGTGATGTACCGTCTGGCGGGCGGCCCCGTGCCAACCGGCGCACTCGGGGCCAGCCCCACGCTGGTGATCGTCGGCGGGCTGCTGGTGGGGGTGGGCACGCGGTTGGGGGGCGGCTGCACCAGTGGCCACGGCGTCTGCGGCCTGGCCCGGCTGTCGCCGCGTTCCGCGACAGCCACCGGGGTCTTCATGGCCGTGGCCGCATTGACCGTTTTTCTCCACCGCCATGTCCTGGGGGGCTGAGCCCATGCGCGGTCTCATTCTAGCCTTGGCGGCCGGCCTGATGTTCGGGTTCGGCCTGACCGTGTCATCCATGATCAACCCGGCCAAGGTGTTGGCCTTCCTGGATGTGGCCGGCGGCTGGGACCCCAGCTTGGCCCTGGTCATGGCGGCGGCGGTGCCCGTGGCGGCGGCCGGCTTCGCCCTGGGGCGCCGTCGGCAGGCGCCCCTGGCGGCACCCGCCTTCCAGCCGCCGGCCGCCCGTGCCATCGACGGCCGGCTGGTGGCCGGGGCCGCCCTGTTCGGCATTGGCTGGGGATTGGTGGGTTATTGCCCCGGTCCGGCGCTAGCGGCCCTGGGCGTCGCGATGGCCGACCCAAAGGGGGCGGACCTGGTGGGCGCGCCCCTGTTCATCCTGGCCATGCTGATCGGGATGGCCACCGTCGCCATCATCGATCGCCGCGTGCGGAAGTAGTTTAGGAAATTATTTTCCGAATGAACTGCCCGTATTCTTCGGTATAGGTTTGCGCCACATCAATCACAGATCGATAAAATAAACGACAAAGGCCGGACAACGCAGCCAGCGCCAATAATTGGCAGGACAAATGACATGCGCGACACCGGCCCAGTGACCCAAAACGAAATCCTGGTCGGCGAAGGGGAAATGCTCGTCTCCAGAACCGACGACAAGGGACGCATCACCTTTGTCAACCAGACCTTTATCGCCATCAGCGGCTTCAGCGAGGCGGAACTGCTGGGTGCACCGCATAATCTGGTGCGCCATCCCGATATGCCGAAGGCCGCGTTCGCCGACCTGTGGGCCACGGTCCAGGCGGGACAACCGTGGGAAGGGCTGGTGAAGAATCGCGCCAAGTCCGGCGACCATTACTGGGTGCGGGCCAACGTCACTCCGGTGCAGGAGGACGGCCGCATCACCGGCTATATCTCCATCCGCACCAAGCCCGGCCGGGCGGAGGTTGCGGCGGCGGACCGGTTATACACCGCCCTGCGGCAGGGCGGTGGCGGCGTCCGCCTGGCCGGTGGGCAACTGCACGGGACCGGAGTGGCGCACGCGATCGCACGCTGGCTGGGCGGCTTGAACGCCCGGCTGGCCGCCTTGGTGCTGGTGCCCACCGCCGGCCTGGCCGCCGCCACCGCCGGCCTGCCCGCCGGGTGGGCGGCGGCGTTGGCGGTGCCCCCGACCCTGGTCCAGTGCCTGACCCTGGCGCGGCGTCTGCGCACCATCCTGCACCGCCAGGTTCAGGACATCGACGCCCTGATCCAGGGCGACCATTTGCACGTCATCGACCTGCCGGCCCTGCGCGATTTCCAGGCCGCAGCCGGCCGGCTGCGGGCCCTGAGGGCCATCCTGGCCTATCAGGCGCGGGAGCGGGTGGAGTTGGAAGCGCGGGAGCAGGAAACCACCCGCCGCACCCTGCTGGAGACCTGTCAGCTGATCGAAACCGACCTGGAGGCCACTTGGCGCGACATCAACCGCACCTCCGCCGAGGTGGAGAACGCCGTGACCGGCCTGCTGGGTAACATCCAGGAGGTGCAGCAGGATACTGTGGTGGTGGCCGCCGCCGCGACGCAGGCCAGCGGCACCGCCGCCACCGTGGCCGCCGCGGCCGAGGAACAGGGGGCGGCGGGGACGGAGATCGCCCACCAGGCGTCACGATCCAGCGATATCGCCCGCCGCGCCGTGCTGGACGCCCGCAACGCCGCCCAGGCCCTGCACCGCATGGAACATGCGACGGCCGAGGTGGGCCAAGTGCTGGCCCTGATTGGCGACATCGCCAGCCAGACCAACCTGCTGGCGTTGAACGCCACCATCGAGGCGGCGCGCGCCGGCGATGCCGGCAAAGGCTTTGCCGTCGTGGCCGGGGAGGTGAAGAGCCTGTCCGCGCAGACCGCCAAAGCCACCGAGCAGATCGCCCAGCAGGTGACGGACATCCGCAGCGCGGTGGACGGCAGCGTTCAGGCCCTGCACGCCGTCATCCACACCATTGAGCTGATCGACCAGGCGGCTACCGCCACGGCGGCGGCGGTCGAAGAACAGGCCGCCGCCAACGCTGAGATCGGCCGAGGCGCCGCGCAATCCGCCGACGTCGCCACCCAGGTGTCGAGCAGCGTCAACCACATCCGCGGCCAAGCGGACACCGTGTGCTTGGCCGCCGGCACCGTCAGCCGCCAGGTGGCCGCCACCAACCAGGCCGTCAGCCAGATGAAGACGCGCCTGCTGATGGTGCTGCGCCAGTCGGTGGCGGGGGACCGGCGCGAGTCCGACCGCATTCCGTGCGACCTGGCAGCAGCGGTGACCCTGGATGGGCGACGTCATCCGGCGCGCGTCCTGGACCTGTCGCTGGGTGGGGCCGTGGCGGCGCTGGCGGATAAGGACGTCGCGTTGCCACCGGACGGCGCCGCCGCCGTGCTGCATCTGGACGGCGTGGGCAATCTGCCCTGCAACCTTGCGGCCCAGAGCCCCGCAGGCCTGCATGTACGTTTCCACCAACTGGATGCCGCTGTGCGGGAGCGCTTGAAAGGCACTTATTACGCCATGATCGCCGCGGATGAAGGGCTGATCACCGCCGCGCGGAAGGTGGCCACCGACATTACCGCGGCCCTAATCCAGGCGCTGCGGGACGGTCGCATCACCCACGACGCCCTGTTCAGCGAAGCCCTGGACCCCGTTCCCGGGACCTCGCCGGAGCAATACATCGCCCCCTACACCGCCTTGGCGGATGAGCTGTTCCCATCTCTGCAGGAACCTGCGCTGGCCCAGGACGGTCGTATCATCTTCTGCGTGGCCGCGGCCACCAATGGTTATGTACCCACCCACAACGCCCAACCGGACGGCAAAACCCGCAGCCGGCGCCGCTATCTGGATCGCACCGGCCTAGCGGCCGCGCGCAACAGCCGCCCCTTCCTGATCCAGGCCTACAACCGTGACCTGGGTGATGGCGGATCACGGCGCATGAAGGAGATCGATTGCCCCATCGTGGTCGATCGCCGCCTCTGGGGAAATGTGCGGTTGGGGTTCGTCTTCACCTAGGCCGGCTCAGGCTCGGTACCTTGGCCCGCCGCTCAGGCGCCCCGGGGGGAATGGCCCATGCCGGTCAGGTCGTCGCCGGCAATAAGAGGGCTGGTCACAACGAAACCCCCGGGGACGGGCCCCCGGGGGTTTCGCACAACGCGCCTGAAGGGAGATGGACGGTGCCTCACAAGCGCGCGTCCGGCCGCACCTTACAGACGGGGCCTTACAGACGGGGATTGTCCGGCTGGCTGGTCGAACCGGTGGTGCCGCTGTCCGGACTGGACGGAGCCGGGGGCGGCGGCGCGGCCTCCTCCGGGCTCTGGCCGGGATCGGTCTTCTTCTGGGCGGTGTGCTTGGCCGACTTCCTGGCCTTGGACGACTTCGCGGCCTTGCCCTTGTCGTCGTTGGGGTCATGCGGCGGCAGCGGTTGCACCACGGGCGGTTTTTCCGTCACCGCCTGCCCGGAGGACGAGGACATGGAGCCGCTCTGGTCCGACGGGGCCGGAGGCATGGTCGACGGCGACGAAACGTCCGGTTGGTTCATACCGGGCTGCTGGCCTGACTGCTGGCCCATCCCGGCGCGGTCACCCGGCAGGCCGTGGGAATTGGACGGGCTGGGACTGGTGGCATCCGGCGCCGGCGGCAGGGTCGACGGCGTGCCGCTGCGGGTCGTGTCTTCGGATTGTGGCGTGCCCGGCATGGGCGTGCCCTCGGGCGGCGCGGTCTGCGCCCAGGCGGCAGCGCTCAAGACGGGGGCAGACGCCAGGCCGGCGGCCAGGGTCAGCGCGGTCGCCGTGCGGGCCCAGCCCGCGGTGGTCAACTTCGTGAACATGGGTCGTCCTCCATTCCTTGTAAGAAAGGCGTGACATCAGGGGACCGCCCAATGGTGGCGAAAAAACGTCGCAACACCGCAAACAATGTGGTCCGGGCGGGGGTATACCCTTTGCCCCAACGGCACCCCTGGGATGGGCCGGATCCTGGAACCGGGCCGGCGGGTAAGCGGGGCAGAACGGATATGAAAACGCCCTGGGGACCGTAAAGTTCCGCCAAGGCGTTTCATCTGGGGCCGAAAGCCGGCCAATTGGCGGGGTACCCCGCAAAAGTGGGCCGGCCCCCGGTCGCCGTTACCCGGCTTTAGCCATGGGGATGATGCACGGGGGCGTGATGCGCCACATGGTGCACGTGGTGATGGTGGTGATGATGGTGGCGGTGATGCACCACGCGATGATGGACCACCTCGGCCTGGGCGCTGCCGGCCGTCATGAACGGCGCCAACGCCAGGCCGAAGGCCAGGGCCAGGGCAGCGATCCCGCGACGACGCCAGGACAGGCCGACGGACGGGGAGGCGCTGGTGGTGGAGCGGGTCAGGACGGGCATGGTCTCGATCCTTTCGACATGGACAGGTCCCGGCCTCGCCGGGCACTTTCATGACACCGCCCAAAGGTGGCGAAAAAACGCCACCCCCCGGGATTTAATGCGACCTTCCCGGGGCGCGCTCACTCCCAGCCGACGCAATGCGGTTCCGGCGCCATGTCCTGAGGCGCCGCGGGCGGGGCGGCCGGGTGCGGGTACTTCTGCTTGAAGGTGAAAGCGTCGGGCGTGGCCCCGTGCCGTTCCAAATGGGCCAGACGCTCCAACCCCTCCCGCGGGGTGGGGCGATGGCCGGCGGGAACCCACCAGAGGACCTGGTACATGTCCACGGGCCGTTCGAACCACTCCCGCCGCCGCGCCATGACGGTGCGATGGGCGGATTTGTAAACGTAATCGAACAGTGCCTCGGCCGAGGCCCACACCGACATGTTCACCAGGAAGCGCGGATTGTCGCTGACCAGGATGTCGGTGGCGTTGCCACTGTCGGACTGCAGGCGCCAGACGAAGCCGGGGCTGCCTTCGGCCAAGGCGTTGATCTCGTCCAGCTGGTTCACGAAATCGGCGATGCGCGGGTCATCCATGGCGTAGAGCGCCGTGCCAACGTTCATCTGCGCCAACTGCCAGCCGCCCGGCGCGGCCCCCGTCTCTCCCCCGGCCTCCATGGCCACCCCCGTAAATTTGGTTCAGGAAGGTCTGAATTTATGCATCGGCTGTTGCGGCTTCCAGCGCACACACGACCGTTTGTTATAAAAGCCCCTCATAATTTTCACTGACGACGGTCGGCGGCGGATTGTACTGTCGGGCCCGTCCGTGATCCCAAGGAGTGGCCATGTCCGGCGCCGAGCACCCTGCCCCAGCCATTCATCCCGAACTGAAGCGCCTGCGCGACAGCATCGACAACATAGACGCCGCCCTGATCTACATGCTGGCGGAACGGTTCAAGTGCACGCAGCAGGTCGGGGCGCTGAAGGCGCGTATTGACCTGCCCAGCAGCGACCCAGGCCGCGAGGCGGCCCAGATCGAGCGCCTGCGCCGCCTGGCCGAGGGCGCCCACCTGGATCCGGACTTCGCGGCCAAGTTCCTCAACTTCATCATCAAGGAAGTGATCCGCCACCACGACGGCTTCCGCACGGCTGAACAGGTCTGATCGCCATTCCCATCAGTTGTGATGGGGCTGGCCGGGATCGTTGGGGCGGCCCGGCGCTTGCTGATGTTGCGGCTCAGCGTGCGGTTGAGGCTGTGGGTGCTGCTGCGGTTGTGGATGTTGCAGGGGCTGTGGATGCGGTGCCTCCGGCCGCGCCTGAGGCGGCGGCATGCGCTGCGGTTCGGGCCGGGGGGCCATATCCATATGCGGCCGGGGCTCCGGCGGTGACTGCGGCCGCATCTGCGGCTCCTGCGGCCGGGACGGCTGATGGACTTCGTGCGGAGGTTGGGGGCGCTCGGCCTGGTGCGGCGGCTGCGGCCCCCGCGGCTGGCGCCGTTCCTCAAAGTTTGGCGTGTCGGGCCGATGGCGTTCCCCATGCGGGACTGCCGGCGCCCCCTGCGGACGTTCGGGCCCGGCCTGTTGGGCGGGGCCCGGCTGGCCCTGAGGCGGGTGGGCCGCCGAATGCGGGGGGCCGCCCGCCCCCCCTTCCTGGTGATTGGGTTGCTGTGGCGGTCCATCGGGCCGCTGCGCGAGAGGGGACGCCTGACCGGCTGTGGGTCCGGGGCGTTCCTGCGCCGCCTGATGAACCGGCGGCGGGCCGGGCGGCTGGTTCTGGTCGCGCAAGGTCGGCAGCCCGCCAGGACCCCGGTTGGCCCAGGCAGCGCCCTCAGGTCGGTTCGTCCCTGGTTGGCCCGGATGGAATCCCGGCTCATCCGGCCGGCGGTCCGTCGGACGGAAACCACCAGGCTGGTCGGTCCCGGGCCCGTTGCCGTTGGCCCCGTTACCATTGGGCCCATTACCGTTGGAATGCGGATCGCCCGGCCGGAAAGCACCGGCCTGCGGACCTCCGGCAGGGGCACCATTAGGCCCGCGCAAATCCAGGGGCCGGGGACCTGCGCCTTCGGCCCGTGGCTCGAAACGGGGGCCGGGGTTGGCTGGGTGCGGGACGGGAGTGCCGCCCGGCGGGCCGGGCAGGTGCAGATGCTGCGCCACCTGCGGCGTCACACCGGCGGTGGCGACGGTGGGTTGCAACGGCGGTCGTCCCACAACGGCGCGCGCGTTGGCGAGCTGATGCTCGTCCCAAGGCCGGGCGCCGCCGTTATAGCGGCCGTAGCGGCCGGCCACCATGGCGTCCGCCGGCATCATCGAGGCGCCACGTCGGTTGGCGTAACTGTTGATGGTTATGTTGGTGACGTTGTTCACGACCGTCAGGTTGCGAACCACCGGCCGGTTCACATACTCCACATAGCGCGGGCTGGCCCGGTACCAGGGGTGGTATGGTTCCTGCCAGCCCAGCGGGCACCAGCCGACGGGTGGGTGCCCCCTGTCGTCATAATGGGGGCCGCCGATGCTGACGCCGATGGCCACGCCAGCCCCGAAAAAGGCGACCAGCGCCGGGGCGTAGACCGGCGGGGGCGGCGGCCCGCCGACAACGACGGTGCCGCCCGGTGCCCAGGCCCAGCGGCCACGGATATCCACCCACCGCCCGTAGTGGAAGGGGGCGAATCCCCACGGCGCATCATCGATCCAGGTCCATCCCCAGGGGGCGACATAGGCCCAGTGACCGTCGCGGTAGGGCGCCCAGTCAGGCGCGACCTGCGGATACCAGACCTGCCCATAGTCGGGCGTGGCCTGCCAGCTGCCGTATTCGCCCAGGTCGTCGGCGCCCGGCATGGCCATGACGTCCGGCGGGGGCGTGGAAGAGCCGACGCGGTCGGTGCGCAGCATGGCCGTCAAGAAGGGGTCGTGTTCGGCGGGTCGCACATTGACGTTGGGCGGATTGTCGCCCGTGATCTCCCCCGTCTGCCCACCATTGATCCGCAGGGACAGGCCCTGGCCGCTGAGTTGCGCCGACCCTTCCAGCACGGTGACGCGGGTGGGGGTGTCAGTATCCCCGGCCGAAACCTCGTACTTGCCGGGCCCCTCCAGCGTGACCAGGCCGCGCGGCGTGCGCAGGCTGTAGCGTTCGCCGGGCAACAGGCCCCGGATGCGCACATAGACCTGGCCCTGCGCGAGGTCGGCGGTGAAATCGCGGTCGTCCAGGCTGTCGATATCCAGCTCGGTGGTGCCGTCCATGATCAGCCGGGTGGTGGAGATATCGACCGTGGCGCTGGCCCCCGGCTCGGTCCACAGCGCGTTGCCGCTGGTGAGGGGGTAGTTGGGGGTGGCGGGGTCCCACTGGGTGCCGTCGGCGGTGTGGAAGGAGACGGTGCCCTGCACCCGTGCCAGCCGGCCCACCCGTGCCGGCGGATCGCCCGCATATTGGTCGCCGCCATCGTCGTAGGCCGGCGCACCCTCTTGGGCGCGCGCCAGATCGCCCATGAACGGGGGTATGGTCATCAGCAGCGCGAGCGCGGTCATGGCGCCGTAGCGAAGGCCGAGGCGCCGGGCCATGGGGCGTTCAGGTACCGCATAACTGGACATGATGGCAGGTTCCACCCTGGTTCTCGTCAATCCATGTCAGGCTGCGCGCGCATGGTGGCATAACTGCGACGAATGATGGCCCCTATTTGGACGGTGGGCGAATCCTATTGCCCGGGGCCAAACGCCGCGCGCAGAGTGCGCCCGCCCGGTCACGGAGGCCGGTTGGTGTAAGGGTTCCAGAATCATGCAGCAGTCGTTGGATACCGTGCGCGGCGCCTTCGAGGCCGATAACGCCCCCCTGGTCCCCCGTGTCCGGGCCTTCCTGGCCGATGTCCTGCGCACGCCCGCGTCCCATGCCCGCTTCATAAACGAGCTGTCGTTGATGGAGCATATGGGCAGCAACAAGATCATGGCGACCCAGCATGGCGCCGGCATGGACCTGCCCACCCTGAAGCACCTGGCGGAAGAGGCACGCCACGCCTTCTTCTTCAAGCGCCATGCCGAGGGCGTGGCCCGCCGCCCGCTGGACTATGTCCAGGCCGACCTGCTGTCGCCCGCCGCTGGGCGTCTGTATTTCCAGAAGCTGGACATCGCCGTGGAACAGGCCCTGGCGGGCGAACCGCCCCGCTCCAAAGTGCTGTACCTGCACATGTCGCTGATCGTGGAGTTCCGCGCCGTGTGGTTCTACCACCTCTATGAGACGGCGTTGCGCGGGGCGGGATCCAAAATCTCGCTGAAAAGCCTGCTGGCGGAGGAACAGGGCCACCTGTCCGACATGGCGACGCGGCTGGGCGCCCTGGGCGCGTGGGAACCCGCCCGCCTGGTGCGGATATGCCAGACGGAAACCGCCCTGTTCGGCACTCTGCTGGGCCGTCTGGAACGGGCGGTCGCCGCCCCCGCAGCCGTGGCGGCCTAACCTAAATCACCCATAGCGCCCAGGCGGTTGTGCGCTGCGGGCTGGGACGGATGAGTCCCGGCAGGTTGGCATCCATCGATGGCCAGCACGCCGCTACCTTGGCCGCCCGCCGGGTCAGCGGCGCGCCGGCGCGTAGCCTAGAGGCATCCCCGTTGCCGCCTGCTTGGATCCCCCGCGTGAGGGCGGCTTATTGCTACAGCTAAACCGTGCTTAACCTCCATTATTTGCAATTTACCTGTCACTTTTGATCACATATGCAATTAAGAGATGTTTTGACTCGCAGTAATCTTTTTTTGGTGCTACACCCCGAGAATTGCACCTCTGTGGTTGTGTCGGCGGCCCCTTGCACCACCGGCACCCATGTGCAGCGATTCAGAGAGGCCGAATATGACGGGGGAAAATGCGCCTGGTTTGAGGCGCCGCATCTTAACCGCGCAACAGAATTCGCCGGCACTGGGGCCACTGGCCCAGTTGCCGGGTCATTGGGTGGGCAAGGGCCGCGGTTGGAACATGATCGCCTTGCCGGTCGATGCTGCGCATTCCGGGGGGGTGTCGGGCAAGTTCCGTATCCTGTTCAATCAATTCGATGAAAGCTTGTCCTTCACCCACGAACTAAACGACGTGCCCAATCGCGGCGCGCCCAATGATCAAAAGATCGTAGGGTTGCAGTACATCCAGAATGTCACGCAGGTTGCCGCCATCGACTCCATGGGATCGCAGATTTCGCCCCTGAAGGCCGGCGAGGGTATTCACCGTGAGCCGGGGTTCTTCCTGAACCTGACCAATGAAGTCACGATCAGCGCGAACACCCCGCCCATGAACGGCCTCCCGCTGAATGTCGCGCGTGTGGGCAGTATTCCCCACGGCGACACCATCACCACGCTGGGTGTGTCCATCGACGTCACCAACGCGCCCATCAGCCTGGCCCCGGCCACCATCGGTGATTTTTCCGCCCTGCCCATCGGGGCGGGACCACGCGACCTCAGCAACCCCTACCTGGCGCCCTACAAACAGTTTCATGACACCCCCTTTAAGGGTGATGTGCCCTCGTCGGGCTTCCCCGGCTTCGACCCGACCGACCCGCTCAGCCTGCTGACCTTCCCGGCGGCGGAAACCTTCTCGAAAATGACCGTGCTGCTGATGGATACGACGGTGCAGGGGGGTATCGAGAACCTGCCCTTCATCGTCAAGAACGCCAATGCCACGGAGATGCGCTTCGTCCTGTGGGTCGAGGAACTGCCCGGCCATACCCCGGACCAGCCGAAGCTGCAGTTGCAGTACGCCCAGCGCGTCATCCTGGAGTTCTTCGATTCCCCCGAGTTCCCGGGACGGAAGATCCAGTGGCCGCACATCACCATCAACACCCTGCAACTGGTGCCGTGATACCACTCGCGGCCGAGCCACCGGCCGCCCAACCTGCCGTGGAAGGGGGCCGGGTCAGCTCCGCCGTCCGGTCGCATGGTACCGGACGGCACCGGCCCTTACGCGGTGCCGTCCAGCAGCAGCGGCCAGGCCCAGGCGTTGCGCTCGGTGAACAGGCGCAGATGGCCAATAGCTTTGGACCCGGCCTCCGCCGGGGTGATGACCCGGTGGCTGATGGTGGCCGCCGGGTAGAAGTCCGCCAGGCGGCGCACCCGTTCCGGCGGCATCATCTCATCATCCGCGATGCCCACCAGGGTGACGGCCCCCGTCATGCGATCGGGCATCGGATAGGGCATGGCCCGACCCCAATCCACCCGGTAAAAGGCGCGTGAGGTGCACCAGCGCCGCCACTGCCAGAACACCCCCTTAGGCAAATCCGCGCCCAGGCCCAGCAGCCGCCCCGGCAGATACCCGCAAAGCAGGGTAGCCAGCGGCCCCAGCAGGAACCAGAAAGCGATGACCGAGGGCATGTAGCTCAGCGGGTGCTTGGTCCAATGCGCGGGACCGGAGGCGACGGCGATCAACCGCGCCACCCGTCCGGCGTTGGCGTGGAAAGGCAGGCACATGCCACCCAGGGAATGGCCGACCACCCAGATTTCGGCCTCTGGATACCGATCGCATAGCCAGTCCAGCGCCGCCGCCTGGTCGACCACACCCCACACCGCCATGGTGGCGTCGGACCGGGTGACCGGCCCGGCGGCCGACGCGCCGAAGTCGCGGTAGTCATAGGTCAGCACCGCCGCGCCCCGGGCTGCCGCCAGCCAGGCGGCGAAACGCGTGTAGTAGTCGCGCGGCACGCCGGTGGCGCCATGCAGCACCACGGCCAGCCGGGGTTCACGCCCGTCCGGCGGCAGGGCCAGGCGGCCGGCCAATTGGGCGCCATCCGGGGTGGTGATGTGTACCGATTGGTCGCTTGTATCTTCCGCCATCGACGCGTCCCCCGTCCGCTGCGATCCGTTCTATGGTGACCGCCATAGAACGGGATATCACTAGACCGACCGACATACAATTGGCATTAAGGGGCATGCCGCGCCTGTCAGATGCCAAGAAGCTTTTCGTCGATACCGCCGTGACCCTGTTTCGGCGCAAGGGCTACAATGGCGTGGGCCTGAACGAGATCATCGCCGTCAGCGGCGCGCCCAAGGGTTCGTTCTACCACCACTTCCCAGGCGGCAAGGAAGAGCTGGCGGAAGAGGCAGCCCGCCTGGCCGGGCATCGCATCGCCCGCATGATCGACCAGGCCTTCACCGACGCCCCCACCTTCGCCGACGGCGTGTACGCCCTGGCCGACACCATCGCCGACTGGTTCGAGGCCTCGGACTGGCGCGATGGCTGCCCCGTCACGGCCTTGGTCATCGGCGCCATCCCCGACTCCGCGCGCCTGTCCGCCGTGGTGGCGGAGGTGCTGGAGGACTGGGCCGTGCGCACGGCAGGCCATGCCGAGCGCCTGGGCGTCAGCGACCCGCGGGAGCGGGCGGCGCGCTTTTTCATCGCGCTGGAGGGCGCCTGGCTGCTGGCCCGGGTGCAACGCACCCGTGCGCCGTTCAAGCTGGCGGCCGCCATGGTGCTGTGAGAGCGTTTCCCGTGCACGAGGCGAAGGGGGCGTCCACCATGCGTATGCTAGGCCTGATCGGCGGGATGAGCTGGGAAAGCACCACGCTCTATTACCGGCATCTCAACACCATTGCCCGTGACCGGCTGGGCGGGCTGCATTCCGCCCGCGTGCTGCTGTGGTCGGTGGATTTCGCCGAGGTGGCGGCCAAGCAGCATGCGGGTGACTGGGCAGGCGCCGGGGCCCTGATGGCCGATGCCGCCCGCCGCCTGCAGGATGCGGGTGCCGAGGCGCTGATGATCGGCACCAACACCATGCACAAGTCGGCGGACGCCGTACGCGCCGCGACCAGCATCCCCCTGCTGCACATCGCCGACGCCACCGGCCGCGCCCTGAAGGCCGCCGGCAGCACCCGCCCGGTCCTATTGGCCACCCGCTATACCATGGAGCAGGACTTCTACCGCGGCCACCTGGCCCAGCACTATGGCGTGGATGCCCTGGTGCCGGATGCCGCCGGCCGGGACACCGTCCACCGCGTCATCTACGAGGAACTGTGCCGGGGCATCGTGCTGCCCGGCTCCAAGGCCGCCATCCTGGCGGAGGTGGATCGCCTGCGCGCGGCTGCTGCCGATGGCGTCATCCTGGGCTGCACGGAAATCGGCATGATCATGGGTCAGGACGACAGTGATCTGCCAGTATTCGATACAACGCGACTGCATGCTGAAATGGCCATGGACTTCGCGTTAACAGATTAATATCTGAATGTTTTACGCCTATGGATTGCAATCCTCCATAGGAACGCTAGCATGGCGCCAGCGCGTCGGTTGGCGGGGTATGGGTGTTGTCCAGGTGGGTGAAGGGGGCCTTAGGCCTGGCCATCGTGGCCATCGTCGTTGCCGGATGGAATCTGGTCAGCGTCACCCTGCCCGTGGCCCGCGCGCTGGACCAGGATCCACGCAACACCCCGGTCCATATCGTCACCTATCACCGGGCCCTGGTGCTGCCGGGCACCCTGGTGGTGGACGTCTGGGGCACGGCGCCCACGGCCACACCGCTGGATGTGCTGCGCGTCCTGATGCAAGCCGCCGCCACCTTGCATGAGCGCAGTTATGACACCGTGGTCCTGGCCTATCGCGGCCGGCCCCGCTTCACCCTGCCCGGCTTTTACTTCCAACAGCTGGGCCATGATTACGGCCAAGGCGAGAATGCCACCGCCCTGATTCGGACCCTGCCGCAGAACGTGCGCACCCTGGACGGCAATGCCGCGTTCGAGACCTGGACCGGCGGCATGCTGGGTGTCCTGGACCGGCAGATGGACGACGTGCTGACCTTCAGCCGGCGCTGGTGGATGGAACCCCACACCTCTTGAGCCCGATACCTCTTGAGCCCGATACCTCTTGAAACGTGCTACCGCTCTCGCACAAGGTGCACGCCGCCCACGGTGCGCTCCAGACTGGCCAGCACGTCCGGAGGCAAGGGCCCCGCCGGCGCCTCCAGTCCCATCACCCCGTAGCGGCCGGCCAACAGGGCTGGCGCCAGGCACCACCACACCTGGTCGCGTGCCACGCCGGGATGATCGGCCAGATAGGCGTCGGCCGCTTGGTCAATATCATCCAACAGGGCCGCGGCGACGCCCCACTCCCCATAGAGCGCCGCGATGGCCTGGCGCAATCTGGCGGCGTTTTGGCGGCGGGCGGCCAGGATGGCTTCCACCGTGGCATCCCCCAGGTCAGGCGGCGTCACGGTCACGCCGTCCTGGGCCAGATTGGGAATCTGGCCACGGATAGCGTCCATCTGCGCCGTCAGGTGGGCGCGGGCATCGGCCGTGTCGCGCGGGTCCAGGCTGTTGGTCGAATGGAATTCCACCACCCCGCCGGGCGCCACAATCTTGCGCCGTCCCGCCAGGAAGGGCAGCAGGGCGCAGGCGGAGGCGCATCGCCCCTGGACCATCACGTCCAACTGCCGCCCATGGATCAGGCGGGCCATTTCCAGAGCGACCGCCACGTCGCCGCCCCCGGAATCCAACACCAGCGTCCGTGTCTCCGGCGTCAGGTTACGCGCCAACAAGTCAGCGTCGCCGAGCGGATGCTCGCCCGGCAGGAAGCGCCGGGGCAGGATTTCACCGTGGAAGGCCAAGGTGGCGGCGTCCACCCTCTGCCACGCCCTGTCCTGATAGGCCTGGGCGCGTACCACCATCGGATGCAGCAGGGCCACGGTCAGCAGGCTGGCCCACAGGAGCCGGCACCTCACGGCGTGGCCGGGGGACAATGCGGGCGGCGCGGAAGATCGTGCATGGACGGCCTGGAATGGTTGCGATCAGCGCATCACGGGGGTCGCCGCATGGAACTGACACGATAGCTTGCTACTCTACCCGCAGCGCCCAGGCCCCCGATAGAGCGGCCAAGGGTGTATTCCATTGCATCGAGGAGGATCGTCATGGCCCAGTTGAAGCGCACCGCGAACGCCGTCTGGCACGGGACCGGGAAGGATGGCGACGGCACCCTGACGACGCAGAGCGCCACGCTGTCCAGCGTGCCCTATTCCTACATCGCCCGCTTCGGCGATGGCAAAGGCACCAACCCCGAGGAACTGATCGCCGCCGCCCATGCCGGCTGCTTCAGCATGGCGCTGGCCTTCATGCTGTCAGGCGCCGGCTTCACCCCGGAAGAGATCAAGTCCGACGCCGTGCTGACCATGGAAGGCGAAGGCGGCGGCTGGCGCATTTCCGCTGTCAAGCTGACGGTGCGCGCCAAGATTCCAGGCATCGAGCCCGGCAAGTTCCAGGACCTGGCCGCCGAGGCCAAGGCCAACTGCCCGGTGTCGCGGGTGCTAAACGCCGAGATCACGCTCGACGCCGCCCTGGCCTGATCAGAACGGCCCAGCGCCAAAAACAACGGGCGGGGCCTCGCGGTCCCGCCCGTTTTATTTCGGTGGCGAAACAGTCCTTATTCGGCTGCCTCGGTCCGGCGCGGCTGGCCGGACCGGCTGGCCTTCAGTCCCTCGGCCACCAGGAACGCCAACTCCAGCGCCTGGTTGGCGTTCAGGCGCGGGTCACAGGCGGTATGGTAGCGCTGGGCCAACGCGTGCTCGGTGATGGCCTGGGCGCCGCCCGTGCACTCCGTGACGTCCTGGCCCGTCATTTCGAAATGCACGCCGCCGGCATGCACGCCCTCGCCCCGGCAGGCGTCGAAGAAGCCGCGCACTTCGGCCAGGATGCGCTCGAACGGGCGCGTCTTGTAGCCGGTGGCCGACTTGATGGTGTTGCCGTGCATGGGGTCGCAGCTCCACACCACGGTGCGGCCTTCGTCGCGCACCCGGCGCAGCAGCGGCGCCAGCTTGTCCGACACCTTGTCATGGCCCATGCGGGCGATCAGGGTCAGGCGGCCGGCCTCGTCCGTCGGGTTCAGGATGTCGATCAGGCGGATCAGCTCATCCGGGTCCGTGGTCGGGCCGCACTTCAGGCCAATGGGGTTCTTCACGCCACGCAGGAATTCCACATGCGCGCCATCGGGCTGGCGGGTGCGGTCCCCGATCCACAGCATGTGGGCGGAGACGTCGTACCAGTCGCCGGTGGTGCTGTCGACGCGGGTCAGCGCCTGCTCATAGGGCAGCAGCAGCGCCTCATGGCTGGTGAAGAACTCCGTCTCGCGGATCTGGGCGGTGGTCTCCGCCGTGATGCCGCAGGCAGCCATAAAGGCCAGCGCCTCATCCAGGCGGTTGGCCAGGTCGCGGTACCGCTCTCCCTGCGGGCTGCGGTCGACGAAGCCCAGGTTCCACTGGTGCACCTTGTGCAGGTCGGCATAGCCGCCCTGGGCGAAGGCGCGCAGCAGGTTCAGCGTGCTGGCGGCCTGGTTGTAGGCCTGCACCATACGCTCCGGATCCGGCACCCGCGCCTCGGCCGTGAAGTCGAAGCCGTTGATGATGTCGCCGCGGTAGGAGGGCAGTGAGACGCCGCCAATATCCTCCAGGTCGGCGGAGCGCGGCTTGGCGAACTGGCCGGCCATGCGGCCCACCTTCACCACTGGCGTGGCGCCGCCGAAGGTCAGCACCACGGCCATCTGCAGCATCACGCGGAAGGTGTCGCGGATGTTGTTGGGATGGAACTCCGCGAAACTTTCGGCGCAATCGCCGCCCTGCAGCAGGAAGCCCTGGCCCTTGGCCACCCGCGCCAAGTGGTCCTTCAGGCGCCGCGCCTCGCCGGCGAAGACCAACGGCGGATAATTGGCGAGGCGGGCCTCCACGGCTTGCAGGCGCTGGGTGTCCGGATAGGCCGGCATCTGCCGCACTTCCCGAGACCGCCAGCTATCGGGCGCCCAGCGCCCCGCCTTATCCAGTGCCATGACCCACCTCGTGAAACCCGAAAGCCAGCCTGAATTCCAAGACTTTAAGAGTAGCGACGGAGGTATCCGACGGTCGCGGGCGCGAACGCCCCTTCAAGTCTGGCAGCAAGCCGGTCTCGTTATGTACTGCCCTGTTTTATACTTTTCCAGTCTTCTTGAGGCCCTTTCACGCATTACTGTTACCCGGCAAACGCGGTTGCCGGTCGCGCCACCCCTTGAACAAAGCCCTACCCTATCCAGATGGCCGAGTCCCGGCCTAGGCAAGATGGCTTAGACTGTTCCCCTTCACGGGTCCAAAACGGGCCGGCCATGGGTCGTCAAAGGCGATCGGGAGAGGCGGTATGATGGTCCAGAACACGCGCGCCCGCGCGTCCCTGACGCGGCTGGTCCGGGTCGGCCTGCTGGCGGGCGCCTGCCTGCCCAGCGCCGCCGCGGCGCAAACCTACGCCACCGGCTACTCCGCCGGCTGGTGGTCGCAACTGGGCCTGACCAACGCCATCGAGGTGGCGGCCACCGGCGGCAGCGGCATCACCATCGGGCTGGTCGATACCGGCGTGGTGGCGACCCAGGCGGACGTCACCGGCCGCGTGTCCACCGCCTCCGCCTGCGCCGCCCGCACCTTCACCTGCCCCAGGGGCTACACCGACGACAACGGCCACGGCACTGCCACGGCCGCCATCGCGGCTGGCGCCGTCACCAGCACCGGGGCCGGCATGGCCGGTGTGGCGCCCAAAGCCACCATCCTGTCGGAGAAGGCGCTGAACGTCGGCGGCAGCGGGACGGACACGGATGTGGCCAATGGCATCATCAAGGCCGCCGACGCCGGCGCCAAGGTCATCAACCTGTCGCTGACCTACCTGCCCACCAACGCCATCGTCACCGCCATCAACTACGCCGCGGCCAAGGGGGCGGTGCTGGTGTTCGCCGGCGGCAATTCCGCCACCGCGCTGAATGGCGGTGCCAATTCCACCGGCCTTTCCGCCGCGGCCCTGACTCACCTGGCCTTCGCCGGGTCGGTCAGCGGCGCCAACAAGCTGTCCAGCTTTTCCAACACGCCCGGTTCCGGCTATGCCGTCGCCGGGACGACGCGGGTCAGCTACGCCTCCCTCTGGCTGATGGCCCCGGGCGAAAGCATCGTCGCGCCCGGCATCCAGTACGGCGTCAATGCCCTGGCCTATTGGAGCGGGACATCCATGGCCGCCCCCATGGTGTCCGGCGCCGTCGCCCTGCTGGAGGCCACCTGGCCCGTGCTGTACCGCAACGGCACCGCCACCGCCGTCCTGTTCGCCTCGGCCACCGACATGGGCACCAAGGGCGTGGACTCGACCTATGGCAACGGCCTGATGAACCTGACGACGGCGTTCAAGCCGTTGGGCACCCTGTCGGTGGTGGAGGCCAACGGCAAGTCCCTGCCCGTCACCAGCCTGACGGGCAGCCTGATCACCGGCGGCGCCCTTGGCGCGCTGGGTAGTGTCAGCGCCCAATTGGCCAGCTATACCGCCTTCGACGGTTACCAGCGCAACTTCACCGTCAACCTCAGCGGCCTGATCGCCAAGCAGCCGGTCTCCGCCTCCTCCATCACCGCGGCGCTGCCCGCCCCCACCGTCACCACCAGCAGCACCAAGTTCGCCGACGGCGGCAACCTGACGCTGGCCTATACCGACGGCCCCAGCCTGGGCGCCACCGGCCGCCCCCAGGCCCTATCGTCCCGGGACGGCTATGCCGGCCATGACGGCTGGGCCCTGTCCTACAGCCAGGGCGGCATGACACTGGCCGCCGGCCAGGGCTTCCCGGCCGCCGCCTCCTTCGCCCAGGCGCTGTGGGGCGACGCGACGCCGGTGGCGGATGCCGCCGGCACGACCGCCGGCACGCTTGGCGTGTCCACGGCCCTGACCGGCCTGGCCCAGGGCGGCGGCTTCGCGGCCCTGGGCACGGATCTGGACGGTTGGGTGGGCCGCGCCCTGGGTGGCGCCCGCCTGGCGCTCAGCTGGTCGGGCGCGCCGGGGACGGACAGTTTATCCCGCCGCGACCTGGCGGGCGGCGACTGGAACCCGTGGCGCGGGCCCGTGCTGACTGGCGGCGGGCTGGACCGCCAGGCCGACGCCGTGGCCGCCGGCCTGAACTGGACCCTGGGGCCGGGCTGGACCACCAGCCTGTCGGCCAGCCTGCTGGATGAGCGCGACGGCCTGCTGGGCAGCCGCTATCGCGGCGGCGGCGTGGTGGGCCTGGGCGACCATAACGATACCGTGTCCCTGGGCTTGGCCACCGCCGTCACCCTGTGGCCGGGCGGCAGCCTGATGCTGGACGCCAGCTTGGCCCGCACCGGCGCCGCCGACAACGCCCACGGCGTCGTCAGCGGCATCGGGCCCCTGCTGGCGCGGTCTTACGGCCTGGCGCTGGCCCAGCGCGACACGGTGACGGAGGGCGACAGCCTGACGGCCGTCTGGCGCCGTCCCCTGCGCGTGGTCGCCGGCACCGCCACCCTGCTGATGACCAGCGTGGACGACCAGGGCTATGCCACCACCACGCCTATGCGGGTGTCCCTGCGGCCGGACGGGGCGGAGACGGACATGGCGCTGAGCTACGCCGCCCCCGTGGCCACCGGCCGCTGGGGCCAGGCGCTGAGCGTGACCGGCAGCCTGGAACTGCGCCAGGACGCCGGCAACATCCGGGGCCTGACCGATCAGGTGGCGCGGGTCGGCCTCAACTTCCGCTTTTAAAAGCTGTTCGCCACATCGGTCATGTAAAATTCAAGCGCCAGGGTGACCGCGCGCACATCCGCCACCTGGGGCGCCCGTATCTTGGCCGCCATCCCAACCCTATCGGAGTGCACCCGATGTCGCTTTCCATGTACCAGGCGTCCGTGCCGGTGTTCCTGCGCCTGCTGGGCAATCTGTCCGCCATCCTGGACAAGGCCGTCGCCCATGCCGAGGCCAAGAAGATCGACCCGGCGGTGCTCGTGAATGCCCGCCTGGCCCCCGACATGCACCCGCTGGCCCGCCAGATCCAGATCGCCAGCGACGCCGCCAAGGGCGCCGCCGCCCGCCTGGCCGGCGTCGAGGTCCCCAGCTTCGCCGATACCGAGAGCACCTTCGCCGACCTGCAGGCCCGCATCGCCAAGACGGTGGATTTCCTGAAGGGCGTGACCCCAGCCCAGATCGACGGCAGTGAAGAGCGCACCATCACCCTGAAGATCCGGGGCGAGGACGTGCACTTCCCCGGGCAGGCCTTCCTGCTGTTCTTTGCTATCCCCAACTTCTTTTTCCACGTCACCACCGCCTACGACATCCTGCGCCACAATGGCGTGGAGCTGGGCAAGATGGACTTCCTGGGCCGTCCGTAAGCGACATCCGGGTCTTTGCAGATCAGAAGGCGGCGTCCCCGGGGCGCCGCCATTTTCATGTACGGGCTACTGCCATATTCTGTCAGCGTCACATCATAAAGTGACCCCCGAGACCAACAACCGACACCCTTGGGAGACGTCACGATGCTCACCTTCTTCCACTGCCCCAGCACCCGCTCGTCCAGCATCCATTACCTGCTGGAGGAACTGGGCGTGCCGTATGAAAGCGAACACATCGACATCCGGGCCGAGGGCGGCGCGCCGGAAAGCTATCGCGCCATCCAACCGCACAAGAAGGTGCCGGCCGTCCGGCATAACGGCGTGGTGGTGACGGAGCGCGCGGCAATCACCCTCTACCTGGCTGATGCCTTTCCGGAGGCGGGCCTGGCCCCCGCGCTGGACGACCCGCGCCGCGGCCCCTACCTGACCAGCGTGGTCTACATCGATTCCGTGGTCGACCCCTGCCTGGTGGCACACATGAACCAGTGGCCCTACGACGGCAAGGGGGCGGCCTACGGCAAGTTCGAGGACATGGTGGCCAACCTGGAGCGCACCTTGAGCGCCCACGACTACGCCGTCGGCGACCGCTTCACCGCCGCCGACACCCAGTGGGGCGTCATGATGTACTGGGCCCTGGACGTCATGGGCCTGTTCAAGGACAAGCCCGTCTTCCGCGCCTACCTCAACCGCCTGGCCGAGCGCCCGGCCTTCCAGCGCTTCGCCAAGGCTATGGCGGCATAATTCCGGAGACCCGGAATCTCCGGCTGGCTGGCCGACGGGGGGCCTAGCCCCCCGTCAGCGTATCCCAGGGATTTAAAATAGCGGCCCCGCTATGTCTCACGTCCTGAACGTTCCGGGTAACCAATGTCAACCCGTGCTCCAGAGCCGTGGCGGCGAGCAGTGTATCCATGACAGGGGACGGGTGCCCAGTGAGACGCCGGACCGTTCCCGTCACGATGCCCCACCGCCGGACAATGGCATCACTGACAGAGAGAGTACGGCCTTGGAACCGGTGGGCGAGACCGTCGCGGGTTATGCCAATCTGAACACGACGCGCGTCATCTTCGGGCAGGTTATGGATGCCCTTTTCATATTCTCCCAATGTGAGGATGCTCAGGAAGAGCTTCCTCTCGTCCACCGACGCGGCCCAACTTTTCACGGACGGCGCCCCTCTGGGATTGATCAGTGCCGCCACGACATTGGTATCGAGCAGCCATCCCTTCGCCGTCAAAGGTCAACATCCCGGCCCATGTCACGATCCCGGACCGGTTCCAAGTCATCACCGCCGTATAAACTCTCCAGAAATTGGACAAGCGGCTGGCGAGGCGGTTGCGGTGGTATGAGATCCGGCAGATCCTCAGCTGCGATCACGACAACAGGGTCGCGACCCCGGGTCGTGACGGTCTGCGGCCCCTCCGTGCGCGCACGACGGACGACCTCACTAAAACGCGCTTTCGCATCCTCCAGCTTCCAAGTCGCCCCTGGGGCACAGACGATCTTAGCTTTGCGGGTCATGGCAGCATCCATCTGACTAGCTGACCAGATTGTACCGGAACACTGCTAGCCACGCCATCACCCCTATGGCTTCCGCACCACCGCGCCACCCTTCATGACAAAGACGACGTTGGCCACGGCGCCGATGTCCTGGGTGGGGTCGCCGGTCACGGCCACCAGGTCGGCCAGCAGGCCGGCGTGGATGCGGCCGAAATGGTCGGCTTGGCCCAGGATGCGGGCGTTGGTGGCCGTGGCCGCCGTCAGCGCCTGGACCGGGGTCATGCCGTAGCGCACCATCCACACCAGCTCACGCGCGTTCTCGCCATGGGCGAAGACGCCCACGTCGCTGCCGCAGCCGATGGTGACCCCCACCTTCAGCGCCCGGCGGAAGGCAGCCTCCGCCGCCTGCATGGCCGGCGTGGGCGGGGTCTGGCCGGGGACGTAGCCCTTGAAATAGCGGCTGGTGGCCTCCGGCGCCGTCAGGGTGGGCAGATAGGCGACGCCGCGCTTGGCCATTTCCTTGAAGGTGGTGTCGGTGCCGTCATAGCCATGCTCGATGGTGTCCACGCCGGCCAGCACCGCCCGGCGCATGCCCTCATCCGACGCGGCGTGCGCCGCCACCGGGCGGCCGGTGTCGTGGGCGGCGGCGATCAGGGCCGCCATTTCCGCCTGGCTGAAGGTGGGGCGGGTGCCGCCGTCCGGCCCTGTGCGATAGTCGGCATAGAACTTGATCCAATCCGCGCCGCGCGCCGCCTGACCCCGGGCGGCGGCGGCCACCGCCGCCTCACCGCTCGCCTCTTCCGCCCCCTGGGGCAGGTCCATATCCTCGCGGAACTTGGCAACGGAAGGTCCGTAGGCGCCGCTGGCCACGATGGCACGGGTGGCGACGAACAGGCGCGGTCCAGGGATCAGCCCATCCTCGATGGCCTTCTTCAGCCCGATGTCGGCATAACCCGCCCCCTCCGTCCCCAGGTCACGCAGGGTGGTGAAACCCGCCAGCAGGGTGGCCGTGGCCTAACGCCCCGCCCGCAGGGTGCGGTAGGACAGGCTTTCGCGCAGCACCTGGTCGTCCCACGACGCCTCGTTATAGGGGTGCAGGAACAGGTGGGAGTGCAGGTCGATCAGGCCGGGCAGCAGCGTGGCGTCCGGCAAATCCAGCACCGCCACATCGGCCGGCGCGCCCAGGGACGCCTCAGGCCCCACGGCCTGGATGTGGTCACCCTTGACCAGGACGGCCCAACCGGCGTGGGGTGCCGTCTCCTCCGCCGTCCAAACCCGTGCCGGGCGGATCAGCAGCAAGGCATCGTCCGCCCGTGCCACCAGCGGCAGCAAGAACAGGACCGTGGCCACGCAGGCCGCGAGCAGCCCCCTTGGAGTGAACCGTCGCATGGGATCAGGGCTCGTTCTTCGGATGGGCCTTGGCGGCGCCCTCGTCCTTGAAGATGCCGAATTCCGGCGTCCCGCCCTGCTTCACCCGGATGCGGTACATGCCGGTGGTGTTGAAGCCCCAGGCCAGCGTGCCGTCGGGGGCGGCGGCGATGACGCCGCCGTCGCCGCCCAGGGCCGTCAGGCGGTGCTGGATGACCTCATCCACCGCCGCCTGCAGCTTCATATGCTGGTACTGCACCAGGGCGCAGATCTCCCGCGCCACCGTCAGGCGGATGAAGTACTCACCCGACCCGGTGGCGGAGACGGCGCAGGATTGGTTTGAGGCATAGGTGCCGGCGCCGATGATGGGGCTGTCGCCGATTCGGCCCGGCCGCTTGGCGGTCATACCACCGGTGGAGGTGGCGGCGGCCACGTTGCCCTTGGTGTCCACCGCCACGGCGCCCACCGTGCCGAAGCGATGGGCGTCAGCCGGCTCGAAGTTTCTGAGGTCCAGCAGGGTATGCTTGTCCGGCTCCGCCGGCGCCCCGGCCGGACGCGGCGGTACCGGCACGCCCTTGTCCGTCAGTTCCTTCACCAGCGCCTGCCAGCGCCGTTCGGTGAAGAACCAGGCGGGGTCGGCCTGTTCCAGGCCCGCCTCCTTGGAAAAGGCGTCCGCCCCCTCGCCCGCCAGCAGGACGTGCGGCGTCTTTTCCATGACGGCGCGGGCCAGGCTGATGGGGTGGCGGGTATGGGTGACGGTGGCGACGGAACCGGCCTTCAGGGTGGCGCCGTCCATGATGGCGGCATCCATCTCATTGCGGCCGGCGGCGGTGAAGACGGCCCCCCGGCCAGCGTTGAACAGGGGGTCATCCTCCAGCACCTTGACCGCGGCCTCAACCGCGTCCACCGCCGCGCCGCCGGACTTCAGCACGGCGGTGCCGGCCTCCAGCGCCGCGGTCATGCCGGCCTGGTAGGCGGCCGCCGCTTCCGGCGTCAGCTTGGCGGGATCGACCGTGCCGGCGCCGCCGTGCAGTTCCAACGACCAGGGGTGCGCCTTTTCGGCCGCCGGCGCCGTACCGCCCAGCAGCGTCCACCCTAGAGCCACACCCGCCAGCATCCGCGCACCGGTCGTCGCCATGCCCCTATCCCCTCAACGCCGTCATCCATGACCGTCCCCCAAGGACGGCCGCCGATCATCCCGCAGAACGGATAAGGGATAAAGGCCCATCAGCCAGGAACGTCAGCCCGCGGCCAGGCGCTCCCGCGCGCTCATGAACGGACCGGTGGGGGTGCGGGCGGTGGCGAAGGCGCCGAAGCCGATGAGGCGGGGCATGTTGACGTACACCGCCTCCATCCCGCCCTGGCGGCGGTAAGTCTCATGCCAGAAGCCCGCACCGGCATCCTTGGCCAGGAAATCCCGCCACCAGGTCTTGTGCGGCTCGCTGCGGGTGAAGCGCTCCAGGCTGTCCAGGTCGCGCCAGTATTGCCGCATGCCGATGTGGCGCAGGCCATAGATCATCCGTTCATGCGCCAGCAGGCCCTCGGGAAAATCCCGGGCGATGCGATTCAGGCCCTGGCCCAGCCGCATCAGGCCCCGGATGCCGCGCAGGCTGTTCACATGAAAGCCCAGGTAGATCACCACCAGGTCGGGATAGGCGGACAGGTCGACCGAGGCGCGGCGCTGTTGCATGACAGCCTCTCAATGAAGTTTACTTCGTAAACATACGGCATTTAAAACAGGGATGTTTACAGTGTCAACCGAGAAGGCTACCTATCATCACGGCAAGCTGCGCGACGCCCTGGTGCGCACGGCGCTCAGCCTGCTGGAGGAAAGCGGGGTGGAGGCCCTGACCCTGCGGGCGGCGGCGCGGGGGGCGGGGGTGTCGGCCATGGCGCCCTACCGCCATTTCGCCGACAAGGCCGACCTGCTGGCGGCGGTGGCGGAGCAAGGCTACGCGGACCTGCGCGACCGCCTGGCCCGGGCCGACGCGGCGGCGGACCCGCGCCAGGCCCTGGTGGAGCAAGGGGTGGCCTATGTGCTGTTCGCCCTGGAGCGTCCGGCCCTGTTCCGCATCATGTTCGGGGCGCCACTCGGCGGCATGCCGCCGAAACCACCCACCGCTGGAACCGCTTACGGCATCCTGGCCGCCCGGGTTGCCGGCCTGGTGCCGGAGGAGAAGCGCGAGGCCGCCGTGGTGGCCGCCTGGTCGCTGGTCCACGGCCTGGCCTGCCTGACGGTGGACGGCCGACTGACCCCCCAGGCCGATGCAGCGTCGCCCGAGACCCTGGCGCGCCAGGTGACCGGCCTGTTCGCGGCGGGGCTGCCGGCGTGATGGCGTGAAGCCTGGACGGGGGCATGCCGCGCAGGCGATGATGCCGCCGTCCCAGACGTCCCCGACAAGGGCCCCATCAAGGGCAGCGCCGCCTCCATGACCGTACCGTCGACTCCGCCATCCGCCGCACCTGCCCCCGCATGGACCCTCTGGCTGGATCGCCGCGTGCTGACGGTGCTGTTCCTGGGCTTCGCCAGCGGCCTGCCCTATTTCCTGCTGTTCTCCACCCTGTCGGCCTGGCTGACGGAGGTGCACGTCAGCCGCACCGCCATCGGCCTGTTCGCCATGGTGCGGATGCCCTTCATCTTTAAGCCGCTATGGGCCCCCCTGATCGATCGCTTGCCTGTGCCGATATTGACGCGACGGTTGGGCCAGCGGCGTGGCTGGGCACTGGTGACCCAAGCCCTGCTGATGGCTACCCTGCTGGCCATGGCGACCAGCGATCCTGCCGCCAATCTCTATTGGCTCGCAGTGGTCACCATCGCCACGTCCTTCGCTTCAGCCAGCCAGGACATCGTGCTCGATGCGATGCGTGTGGAACTGCTGCCCGACGCAATGCTGGGGCCGGGGACCAGCGCCTTCATGGTGGGTTATCGCTTGGGTATGATCGTGGCAGGCGCGGGTGCCCTTTATCTAGCAACCGTACTGTCCTGGCCCATGGTCTACACCATCATGGCGGCCTTGGTCGCCATCGGCATGATAACCGTATTGCTAGCTTCCGAACCGGACCACCCGCCAGTCACGGCCTATCAAGATCTGAAGACATGGGTGCGCGATGCGGTGATAGCGCCGTTTATGCGTTTCGCCACTCGGCGTGGCTGGCTTGCCATTGTGCTGTTTGTCGCGGTCTACAAGGTCGGGGACGTGTTTGTGAATGTTATGGCCACCAATTTTTTCTTATCAGACGGTTATTCCAAAGTAGAGATCGCGACTGTCACAAAGCTACTGGGCCTAGCTTGCGCCATCGGCGGCGCCGTCTGCGGCGGCATGCTGGCAAGCCGACTTGGCCATATGCGATCACTGCTGCTATGCGGTTGCCTTATGATTTTCACCAATCTTATGTACGTCGTGTTGGCGACCCAATCCCACAGCATCGTCCTATTGGCTGTGGTCGTCGGGCTGGAACTCTTCGCCGGCGGCATGAGCTCGGCAGCGTTCACAAGCTTTCTATCCCGCCTGTGTGATGCAGGCTTCACCGCCACGCAGTACGCCTTGCTGTCCAGTCTAGCCACTCTGCCCTTGGACATGCTGTCTGGCAGCAGTGGGATTTTGGCCGACCGCCTTGACTCTTGGCCGTTGTACTTCACCGTTTGTGCGGCCATGGGCATACCCGGCCTATTGATGCTAGGGCTTATGTCCCGTCTGGCGGACATTCGCCATCGTCCAGCAGAAGACGCCACCGCCGATCAGGACGGGCCGCGACCCGTGCCGGCATGATCGGCAAGCGGTGCCGCCTCCACCGTCACCGCCCCCAGGTCGATGCCAGCCTCCCCTCCCTTGCCCGACAGCCTTACGCTGCCACCCACCAGGCTGACGCTGTTGCTGATCCCGGCGCCGCCCAGGGTGCGATTCACGCCCGCCAGCAGACCGCGCAGATTGATGGGCCGGTCGGCATAGATCACCGGGTCCAGCACCTGGGTGCGCAGCACCAGCCGGCCGCTGGTCAGCGAGGCCAGCGGGTCCACCTCCACCACCGCGCGGGCGGCGGTGATGGACGGCCGGTCGGGCGTCAGGGGATTGGCCAGGCTGAGGTCATGCAGCACCAGGCGGGCGATGACCCCGCGCTGCACCTCCGGCTCCGCCCGCACCACCACGCCGCTGGCGGGGTCGTCGCTCAGGCGCGCCATGACGGTCTGGGCCCAGCCGGGCAGATCCACCGCGTAGGGGAAGACCACCACCAGGACGACCGCCATGAGAATGAGGAACCCCACCAGGCGGAACAGCAGGCGGAAGGGGGCCGTGATCAGGGACAGCATGCGGGTTTGGCGGCGTCCAGGCGGATAGGATGCGGCGGTGACTGTATCGGTGGTACCCTTGCCCCGCCACCTGTTCTTCGCGGCGCCGATCGCCCGGCGCGGGAGGGATTGGCGCTTGATAAGGGCCGCGTTCGGCGGCGCATCGGACCCATGCCGAAAAATGCGCCGTGGCTTTGGCGAGGGCCTTGACAGGCCCCGGTCAGGTGTCCTACATGACGGCCCTCACCAACGCCGGCCCGTCCGGCGGTGGTTTATGGCAGCGTAGCTCAGTGGTAGAGCAGGGGAATCATAATCCCTTGGTCGGGGGTTCAAATCCCTCCGCTGCTACCAATTCGGTGGTGTCTAACCCGCACCCGCCGCTTACACGAACCCCTGGGGCGACCTGCACGGACCCCAGGGGTTTGTTGTTTCTGAACATCGCGATAGCTTACTGGCCCACGGTGTTGCCGACCGACCCCGGTTCCGGCGTCTCCCCACCCAGGACACGCACGAACAGCAGTTCGTCGCCCTCGCTGCTGGCCAGCGTCAGGGTATCCAGATCGCGGCCGGGATCACGCTCGCGGGTCAGGGTGGTGGCGTTGGCCAGGACGTTCAGGTAGTCCTGCTCCAGCTTGGCGCGTTCCGGCGACAGGCAGGCCATGCGGGTGGTGGCGGCCGGCAGCACCTGCAGGTATCCCCCGCCCAGGGTATAGCCACCGCGATAGCGGTTGCAGCCGGCACTGCCCGACAGGATGTTGGCCGCCCCATCGCGGCTGAAGCGTATGCTGATGGGCCCGCCGTTGCCGCCGGGCATGAGGGGATAGGCGCCGCCGTTGCGCTGCTGCCAGTGCTGCAGTTCCCACCCCGTGCCGGCCAGATCCTCCGCCGAGACGTTGGACACGGGCGTGGGCATGGAGCACCCGACCAGGGCCAGAGCCGCCAGGCACATGATCGCAACGGTACGCAGCATCCTCATCCTCCCCAAGGTGTCGGCAAGCCCTTGTTCCGCATGCCGAATGTGGTGAGGTCAGACTACGCGCGGGCAAAACCGCTGGCGATACCCCTTAAGCGTGCGCCGTCCGGCTAGGGGGCCTTGCCCTCCGGCCTAAGCGGGTCCGTTTTCCAGAACCAGGCGAAGGCGCGGGCGTATTCCGCCGCCGTCTCCGCCGTGCTGCCGGGCGTGGTCGCCAGGCTGTGGTCGGCACCGGAAATGCGCCGCAGGGTGACGTCGCGTCCATTGGCGAGCAGCGTGGCGGCCGTCAGTTCCAGTGACAGCAGGGGTGTGGCCTGGTCCTCCGTCCCGCCGGCCAGGTAGACCCTCGCCTTGGACCGCCGCAGTTCCTCCGCGGCCGAAACCCGCAAGAAGGAACTCCACCGCCGATAAGGGTGGCCCCAGACGAAGGTGGTGGCGTTGTCGGGGTCGGCGTTGATGGCCCGTACCTGGTCCGCCAACCCGTCCAGCCCGTCACGCCCGACATGGGCCCAGCCGCCGCCCAGGTAGGCGAAGGCGATGATGTCGAACAGTTGCGTGGGCCCGCCGGCGCCGAAGGCCGCGACATCGGTGATGGTGGCGTCGTGCCCCGCCAGCAGGGCCGCCATCACCGCCCCTTCGGAATGGCCGAAAGCCAGGGTGCGGGCCGCGTCCACCCCCGGCTGTCCCCGCGCGTCGGCCAGCGCTGCCTGCAGGGCGGCCAGCCAGCGCTCCGCCGTGAAGTCCTGGTTGAAACGGGCATCGCAGCCTTCCGCCCCCGTGCCCTTCGCCCCCTCGGGCAGGCCGGCATAAGGCTTGTCCACCGCCAGCACGGTGAAGCGGCCATCCTTGAGTGCGGCACCCAAGGCGAAGAAGCGGGTGCTCCTGCGGCCGTCCGTGTCATGGAACAGCGCGGCGCAGCCGGAGCCCTGGATGACCACCGCCAAGGGGCGCGGGGGCCCCTGCGGCGCGGACAGGTAATAGGTCACCTCACGGCCCAGGGGGTCGATGATGTGATGTTCCAACAGGGGCCACCCCGGCACCGCCGTTCCAGCCGACGAGGCCCCCATCGCCGCCCCACCCCCCATGCACGCCCAGCCCATCAGGACCAGGCCGGGCATCCACCGCCGCATCGCCCACCTTCCCCAGCTACCTATCGGAAAGTGTATGGGCGCCATCGATTACAATCCACGCGTTATTGGTGACGGGCTGGTAACAGAGGCGTGCGCCAGGCGTCCGACACCGCCCAGCGCCAGGCCGTCGGCACGGCCGGCGAAATAGCGGGGGTTCAGCTCCGCCGGACCCACATCCACCACCGCGCCGAAACCCAGGCCACGGAGATCCTCGGCCAGCGCGTCGGGGGTGAAAAAGGTGCGCCACGGCTCACCCTCCGCCGCCGCGCGGTCTGCGATGGCCTGGAACGTCACGCGCTGGCCGTCGGTCAGGCGATCGGGCGGCAGGCTATAGTCGAAGACGATGCCGCTGCCGGCGGGCAGCGCCGCCACCCGCCGCAGGGTGTCGAGGATGGCGTCCCGCGTCAGATAGACGGTGACGCCCAGCCAGGCGACAAAGGCCGGCCGGTTCCAGTCGAAACCGGCACGCGTCAGACCATCCGCCAGGGTGTCGCTCTCGAAATCGACGGCGGCATAGGCCACACCGGCGGGCGGGGCGATGCCCGCCGCCGCCAGCATCTCTCGCTTCCACGCCTGTGTCGCCGGATGGTCGACCTCCAGGACGCGCAGGCCGGGATGGGGATTGCGATAGGCGAACGTGTCGAGGCCGGCGCCCAGCACCACGTACTGGTCCACACCCTGGGCCACCGCCGCCGCCAGCGCGTCTTCGGCGAAGCGGCTGCGCGCCACCAGGGCCGCGCGCAGGAAGCGCGCCGGCGGCGCATGTAACCGAGCCTCATCCGCCTGGATGCGGGCCTCCGCCTCCGGCCCCAGGAGGGGTAGGGCCAAGGGGTCGGTGAAGACGAGAGGCGCGTCCATCAATTGATGCGCCGCCCGCAAGGCGGCGACGGCCAGGGCGGTGCGGCTGGCACGACCTTGTTGCATGGGACCTCCGGCACCTGGGAAACGGAGCCGCACTGTACCATGGGAAGGTGGAGCTTACGCCGCGCCCACGATCCAGCCGCCACCCAAGACACGGTCATCCTGGTAAAACACGGCGGCCTGGCCGGGGGCGACACCGAACTGGGGCTGGTCCAGTTCAATGGTGGCTGCCCCCTGGGTATCCAGGAACAGGCGGGCCGCTAGGGCCGGCTGGGCGGAGCGCAACTTGACCGTCACGGGCACGCCATCGGTTGGGATGGCACCGCCCAGCCAGTTCACCTCGCGCACGGTCACGCGGGTCCGGGCCAGGGCCGCGCGCGGGCCCACCACCACCTGGGCGCTGGCGGCATCCACGCGCACCACGTAAAGCGGGTCGGTATCGCCGCCGGGCTCCACCGCCAGGGCGGCGTTGCCGCCCAACCCTAAGCCCTTGCGCTGGCCCACGGTGTAGTTGATGACGCCGTCATGCCGGCCCAGCACACGGCCATCGACATGGACGATGTCGCCCGGCGTCACGGCACCGGGACGCAGGCGGTTCACCACGGCGGCGTAGGAGCCGTTGGGGACGAAACAGATGTCCTGGCTGTCCGGCTTGTCGGCCACCGGCAGGTTGTAGCGGTCGGCCAGCGCCCGGGTTTCCGTCTTGGGCATGCCGCCCAAGGGAAAGCGCAGGAAGTCCAGCTGCGCCTGGGTGGTGGCGAACAGGAAATAGCTCTGGTCCTTGGCCGGGTCGGCGGCACGATGCAACTCGGCGCCGTTTGCCCCTTGCACCCGGCGCACGTAATGGCCGGTGGCCAGCGCCTCCGCCCCTAGATCGCGGGCCTGGTCCAGCAGGTCACGGAACTTGACCCGCTGGTTGCAGCGCACGCAGGGGATGGGCGTTTCGCCGCGCAGGTAGCTGTCGGCGAAATCCTGCATCACCGCGTCGGAGAAGCGGGATTCGTAGTCCAGGACGTAATGAGGGATGCCGATGGTCTCGGCCACGCGCGAGGCGTCGTAGATGTCCTGGCCGGCGCAGCAGGCCCCCTTGCGCCCCACGGCCATGCCGTGGTCGTACAGTTGCAGGGTGACGCCCACCACGTCGTAGCCTTCCTCCTTCAGGAGGGCCGCGGTGACCGAGCTGTCCACTCCGCCGGACATGGCGACTACCACGCGGGTGTCAGCCGGCGCCTTATCGAAGCCTAGGGAATTCATGGGCCCGCATATGGGCCAAGATGCGCCAAAGCGCAAGCGCGGCCTGGCGGTCATTCCCGCAAGGCCGGCCTGTGTGTTTGCACGCCCTCATACGCCGGGCGCCCGCGGTCGCGGGCTACAACGGCATGAGGAGAACCTCATGCCGTCGGCATCACTTGGCGCCCGGCAGCTGCACGACCAGGCCGTCCAGCTCTTCGGAAATGCGGATCTGGCAACCCAGGCGCGACGTCTTGGTCAGGCCGAACGCCAGGTCCAGCATGTCCTCCTCATCTTCCTTGGCATCCGGCAGCAGGTCGTACCATTCCGGCGCCACGACGACGTGGCAGGTCGAGCAAGCCAGCGAGCCCTCGCAGGCGCCTTCCAGATCGATGTTGTGCCGACGCGCGACCTCCAGGATCGACAGGCCCAGCGGGGCGTCCACCTCGCGGCGGGTTCCATCGGTCTCAACGAACGTCATCTTGGGCATGGGATCTGGATCACTCTGATAAGGGTTGGCCAATAAATGGGTCATCACCGGCGGGCGCCCCGGACGCCGCCCGGATCAGCCTGCTTTGGTAGAGGGCGGCGGCCCACTTGTAAAGATGGCGTCACGCATGCCGGCCGCCAACGGTGCGCCTGCGGCCGGGCGCGTCATGGAATCGACACGGACGGCGCTGTATGAAGGTCGGGAATCGCTGCCCATGACAGACAAGGCCCGTCCCATGCTGCCCCTTCGCTGGCTGTTGCCATCATTCCTGGCCCTCGCCCTGATGGCCCAGCCCGCCGTCGCGGCCAAACCCCAGGGCACAAAAGCGGCGCCGGGCGATGGTCCCCAGGGCATCGCCAACCTAAATCCCATCGCCCTTGAGTACGGCGTCAACACGCTGGACAACTTCGCCCCGGACGGCCGGACGGCCATCGTCATCCGCGCCTGGCGCGATAACGGCAACGCCTGGGGCCACGCCACCTACATGGTGTTGATGAAGCCGGCCGGCGGCGACCGCCACGGCTGGAACCTGGTGTCGGTGGAGGCGGAGACACCGCCCGGCGTCGCGGAAATCGTGCGGGACAGCCCGCACACCGGGGAGGACGCATTGCGATCCGTCGTCTTCGCCCACGGCACGGTGGAGGGCAAGCCGCAGACCTTGCTGTTGATCGCCACCCGCAAGATGGGTGACTCCGTCCCCGACCCGGCCCCCACCACCATCGCCGTCTATCAGCTGACCGCCAACGCCCAGGACGACGACCCCGTGGGCACCACCCCCGACACCTTCCGCCGCATCCGCAGCTGGCAGACCAAGAAGCCCTATTGCAGCAGCGACGCCGCGCTGGCAACCGAGCTGCACATCCCCCGCCCCGCCGACAGCGAGGCGCCGGAGACGGCCGACGGCTGTTCCTGACCCCATCCCAATCGCCGCTTCCGCCAGGATCCGTAATGGCTTAGCTTGACGGCCAAACGGTTCGGGCGCCGGATCGCCCGCAATTGGGCATTGGCTGGATGGGGAATGGCATGACGATGGGCAAGGGCGCGGCGTGCGCGGTGGCCGCCTTGGGTTTGGCGTTGACGCTGGCGGGGCCAATGGCGGCACCGGTGGCCCTGGCCCAAGGGGCGGCCCAGGGGGCCGCGCAACAGGGGCAGGACAAGCCCTACAGCGTGCCGGAACACTACACCAAGTATGAGTACCGCATTCCCATGCGCGACGGCGTGGAGCTGTTCACCGTCGTCTATGTGCCCAAGGACCAGTCCAAGACCTATCCCTTCCTAATGGTGCGCACGCCCTATGGTGTCGGCGCCCGGGTGGGCAGGGAGCTGTGGTACGGCAGCGAGGCCTATCCCAAGCAGCTGGGCCCGTCACCGGACTTCGACAAGTCCGGCTACATCTTCGTCTTCCAGGATGTGCGCGGCCGTTTCATGTCCGGCGCCAGCTGGGTGGAAATGCGGCCGCACATCGACGTCAAGAAGTCCAAGACGGACACGGACGACAGCAGCGACATGCACGACAGCGTGGATTGGCTGCTGAAGAACGTGCCGGGCAACAACGGCAAGGTCGGCATCTGGGGCATCAGCTACCCGGGCTTTTTCACCTCGGCCAGCATCATCGACAGCCATCCGGCCATCAAGGCGGCCTCGCCCCAGGCGCCGGTGACCGATCTGTATATGGGCGACGACGCCTATCACGGCGGCGCCTACATGCTGGCGGCCAACTTCAGCTTCTACGCCGCGTTCAAGCCGCAGAAGAACCCGACCACGGAACCGCGCGGCTGGTCGGATTATGATTTCGGCACCACCGACGGTTATGACTTCTACCTGAGGAAGGGCAGCCTGGCGCAGATCAGCGACCTGTTCAGCAAGGAGGACGGGATCAACTGGCGCGAAATGGTGGACCACCCCACCTACGACGACTACTGGAAGCCGCGCGCCATCGCCCCGCACCTGAAGAACATCAAGGCCGCCGTGCTGACCGTGGGCGGCTGGTTCGACGCGGAGGATCTGCACGGCCCCTTCACCACCTACAACGCCATCGAGGCGCAGAACCCCGGCACGCCCAACAACCTGGTGATCGGCCCGTGGGTGCACGGCGGCTGGGCCCGGTCCTACGGCCGCAAGCTGGGCGCGGTCGACTTCGCCTCAGACACCGGCGATTATTACCGCAAGAACATCCTCTTCCCCTTCTTCGAACAACACCTGAAGGGTGCGCCCGACCCCAAGCTGGCCAAGGCCACGGTGTTCGAGACGGGAACCAACGTCTGGCGCCAGTATGCCTCCTGGCCGCCCAAGCAGGCGCAGACCCGCACCCTGTACCTGCAGCCCGGCGGCGGCCTGGCCTGGACGGCGCCGACGGCCAAGAACGGGACCAAATTCGACGAATACGTCAGCGACCCGGCCCATCCCGTGCCCTACGTCGGCTACGTCACCACCGACGTGCCCAAGGAGTACATGGTGGCCGACCAGCGCTTCGCCACCACCCGGCCCGACGTGCTGGTCTACCAGACCGCCCCGCTGGAGAACGACGTCACCATCGTCGGGCCGGTGTCGCCCAAGCTGTTCGTCTCCACCTCGGGCACCGACAGCGACTGGGTGGTGAAGCTGATCGACGTCTATCCGCAGGACCTGCCGCCCGGTCAGGCCGGCGGGGCGGAGGGGTCAACCGACCCCAAGGCCGACGTGCCGCCGCCGTCGGTCGATCTGGGCGGATACCAGCAGCTGGTGCGCGGCGATCCGCTGCGAGCCAAGTTCCGCAACAGCTTCGAAAAGCCGGAACCCATGGTGCCGGACCAGGTGACGCCCATCCGCTACGCCCTGGCCGACGTCAACCACACCTTCCGCCGCGGCCACCGCATCATGGTGCAGATTCAAAGCAGCTGGTTCCCGCTGACGGACCGCAACCCGCAAACCTTCGTCGACATCCCCAACGCCAAGCCGGAGGACTTCAAGGCCGCGCGCGAACGCGTCTACCGCAGCCCCGACTACCCGTCGGCACTGGAGGTGCGGGTGATGCCGGGGGTGGGCGCGCCCTGAGCCGTCAGCGCCGAGCGGGCGCGCGCCGCAGGTCGTCGATCAGCGGCACGATGGCCAGCAGCAAAAGCAGCAGGGCCAACGGCACGGTCACGGAAAAGCCGATGGCCTTGAAGCCCAGGGCGCCCAGCACCCCGCCGATGAAGAACGACCCGACCAGGCTGGACAGCAGGCGCAGCTTGGCTAGGTCGGCGTGGACGCGGGTGGCGTCCTGGCCGGCGGCCCTGACGGCGTCCGGCGCCCGCCGGTTCCAATAGAGCATCTTGCCCAGCTCGATTCCGATATCCGTCACCATCCCCGTCAGGTGAGTGGTGCGGATGCGGGCGCGGGATATCTTGGTGATGATGGCGTTCTGCAGACCCATGATGAAGCACAGCAGCGGCACGGCCACGTCCAGGAAATAGGGAACCGCAGGGCGCAGCACGCCCAGCGCGCCGAAAAGCAGCAGCAGGGCGGCCTCAAGCAACAGGGGCAAGGCGTACTGGCTGGTGTTGGCCCGGCGCCGGCCCCAGTTGATCAGGATGGCGGAACAGGCGGCGCCGGCCAGGAAGGCGCCCAGGGCGCGCAGCCCCATCAGAACCATGTCGGTGGCGCCCAGCACCAGGTTGTCGGCCAGGCCCGACACCACCCCCGACATGTGCGACGTGTACTGACCCACCGCCAGGAACCCCCCGGCATTGGTCATGCCGGCGACGAAGCACAAGGCCACGGCCAGCTGCGTATCCTCCCGGTCGCCGCGTTCCGGCGCGATCAGGCGTCGCAGACGGTCCAGCGGCCCCGCAGGGCCCGGCCGCCGGGCGCCGTCGTCAAAGGAGGAAACGCTGGCGTAAGTCTTGTCCATGCCCCGCACCCGGTGGCTGCCGGGCGGCCCAGGCGCCGCCCATCCCCAAACATAGCGCCGGAGGGCGGGGGGTGATCAAGGATGGGGATCGACGGGGGCGTGTCTCAATCCAGGTCAGGCGGCGTCACGGCGCCCAGCGCCTCACCCAGCTGCTGGCACAGGGCCAGGCGCTCGGCCAGTGCCGGCACGGCGGCGAGGTTGTCGTTGTGGAAGGCTGCGGACAGGTCCACCAGGGTGCCGGCGATGGCGCCGATGACGCCCAGGGTCGCCTGCTCCAGCTGGTCCTCATCCACCGGGTTGGCGGCGTGCAGTTCCGCCACCTGGGCCGCCAGATCAGCCATGTCGGCATCCTCCGGCCCCTTGCCCGGCGTGCCCGGCAGGTCGCCGTCCGGGCGCACCAGGTCCAGGAGATAGCGGGCGCGGGCCGCGGGATCGCGCAGGGTGGCGTAGGCCTGTTCCACCGCCTGGCGGTGCCGGTCAGCCAAGGCGCGTTCCTGGGGCCCGCGCGACTTCAGCCGTTCCGGATCCAGGATGCGGATGAAGCCGGTCCGCTGGCGGTCCAGCACCGCGCGCTCGACATCGAAGCGGCGTTCCAGGTTCAGGCGTGCGAAGGCGTCCAGGTCGGCCGGCGGCTGGATGGAGCCGCAGTTGTGGCAGAACAGCGCCCGGCCGGAGACCGGCTTGCCACAGGCCCAGCAATCCCCCATGCCGCCCGGCACCACGCCGGAGACACCCTGTCCCGCTCCGTTCTGCGGGGCTTTGTTCCCACCACTACCTTCGGCCATGCGCCCGCCTACCCCTGCTTCACCCCGCCCCCGGGGAGTCATACCCTAGCCCGGCCTTCTTAAGCCAGCCGGGGCGCAACCCTACTGCTGCCGCACCGTCTGCGAAATGACAGACTGCCTATCCTGTGGCGATAGATGGGCCTGCTGTGCCGCCGGTGCCGGCGCACGACGGCCGTGCAGAGCCGTCCAGGCGTCGGCGAACTGGCGCACCTCATCTTCGGTGGTCGACCAGCCCAGGCTGACGCGGATGGCGCAACCGGCCAGATCCGGGCCTATTCCCATGGCCGCCAGCACGTGGGAAGCCGCAACCTTGCCGCTGGAACAGGCGGAGCCACTGCTGACGGCATAGCCCGCCAGATCCAGCGCCATCACTTGCGTTTCCCCCCGCCAGCCGGGCGTCACCAGGCAACTGGTATTGGCCACGCGCTCCGCCCTGGCGCCGGCCACGACCAATTCCGGCGCCGCCGCCCGCAGGCGCGCCTCCAACCCGTCGCGCAAGACCGCCAGCCGGTTGAAGGCGCCGGCGTCGCAGGCCGCCGCCGCCGCGCCGAAGCCGACGATGCCGGCCACGTTCTCCGTCCCCGCCCGCCGCCGCCGCTCCTGTCCGCCACCGCGCAGGATGGGGGCCAGGGGGGCGCCGTCGCGCACGGCCAGGGTGCCCACGCCCTGGGGCCCGCCGATCTTGTGGGCGGAAACGGTCAGGTAATCGGGCGCGAGGGCGGCCCAGTCCCAGGCCAGGCGGCCCACCGCCTGGCTGGCGTCGCAATGAAACAGGGCGCCGTGGCGCCGCACCAGGGTCGCCACCTCGGCCACCGGCTGGATGACGCCGGTCTCGTTGTTCACCGCCATGAGCGACAGGAAGGCCGGGCGGCCGGCATTCCCCAGCATCGTGTCCAGCGCGCCCAAATCGACCACGCCATCCGGGTTGACTGGGCAGCGGCCGGCCCCCGGGGTCGCCTCCAGCACGCTGGCATGCTCGATGGCGCTGGTGATGACGGGGCGCTCGCCGGCGCTGGCCAGCGCCAGGGCGTTGGCCTCCGTCCCGCTGCCGGTGAAGATCAGGGTGGCGGGGGGGAGGTTCAGCAGTGCCGCCACCTGGCGGCGCGCCACCTCCACCCGCCGCCGCGCCTCACGCCCCTGGGCATGGACGGAGGAGGGGTTCCCCGGCAGGGACAGCGCCGCCACCATGGCCGCGACGGCCTCGGGCCGGGGCGGGCAGGTGCCGTTATGGTCGAGATAGATCGACGGCATCAGGGTGAACCGGTTGGAAGGGACGGTCAGGCCGTTCAGCAGGGTGGGCGGCCGGACTTGCCGCACTCCTCATCCCCGACGCCGGCCCGGGCCATCTGGGGGGCGATCATCTCGGGGGTGACCAAGGGGACGATGGGGGCCGCCTGCTCCAGCTCCTCGATGCGGCGGCTGAGGGTGCTGACCTGGTCGGTCAGCGCCTGCAGGGCACGGGCCACGGGGTCGGGCAGGTTGTTGCAGGGCGTGCCGTAGGCCAGGAACTGGTCCTTTTCCGTCTTGGCCTTGGCCGTGACGGCGCGGGCCGGAATGCCCACCATGGTGGCGCCCGCCGCGACGTCGGCCACCACCACCGCGTTGGCGCCGATGCGCGCCCCCGATCCGATGGTTATGGCGCCCAGGATCTTGGCGCCCGCGCCGATGATGACATTGTCGCCCACGGTGGGATGGCGCTTGCCCTTGCTGAGCGAGGTACCGCCCAGGGTGACCGCGTGATAGAGGTGGACGTTGCGGCCGATCTCCGCCGTCTCGCCGATCACCACGCCCATGCCATGGTCGATGAAGAATCCCTCGCCTATGGTGGCGCCGGGGTGGATTTCGATGCCGGTGCCCATGCGGGCCAGGTGCGAAATGAATCGGCCCAGCGTCGGCCAGCCGTTACGCCAGCAGTGGTTGGCCAGGCGGTACAACAGCACAGCATGTAGGCCCGGATAGCACAGCAGCACCTCCAGGGTGGAGCGCGCCGCCGGGTCGCGGGCTTTAATACCCTCGATCTCTTCTTGAAGACGCTTGAACACCGATGCGCTCGCTGTGGTATAAATCGCGCCCGGAATGGTCGTCTGCCATCATTGCAGCCTGGCCGTCCCGAGAAACGGGGGGTCAGATTGTCCGATGCGTCCGCACATGGCTCCAGGAGGCCCAGCCTTGCGATATAAGATCGCGTGCCTGCGGGGTCAAGCGATGCCAGCGCCACGGGCCTTGATGTGGCTGTTTTCCCCCCGTGCAGGTTCCAACGGTACGGGTACCACGTTCCATACAGCAGCGGAAACGGAGCACGATGCCTGAAGTCATCATCAATGGACCGGCCGGCCGGATCGAGGGGCGCTACCTTCACGGCAAGTCGACCAACGCCCCCATCGCCCTGCTGCTGCATCCGCACCCGCAGTACGGCGGGACCATGAACAACAAGGTGGTCTACACCCTGTTCCACGCCTTCGCGCAGCGCGGCTTCTCTTGCCTGCGCTTCAACTTCCGTGGCGTCGGCCGCAGCCAGGGTACCTATGACCGGGGCGAGGGCGAGCTGTCGGACGCCGCGTCGGCGCTGGATTGGCTGCAGACCTACAATCCCAACGCCACGGCCTGCTGGATCGGCGGCTTCTCCTTCGGCGCCTGGATCGGCATGCAGCTGCTGATGCGCCGGCCGGAGATCGACGGATTCGTGTCGGTGGCCCCGCCCGCCAACATGTTCGACTTCAGCTTCCTGGCGCCCTGCCCCTCCTCCGGCCTGATCGTCCACGGCGACAAGGATGAATTGGTGCCGGACGCGGCGGTGACCAAGCTGGTCAACAAGCTGTCCAACCAGCGCGACATCAAGATCGACTTCAAGAAGGTCGAGGGCGCCAACCACTTCTTCAACGACCGGTCCGACGCGTTGAATGAGGTCGTGGGCACCTACCTGGACAACAATCTGGGCAAGACGCTTGCCGCCGAATAGAAACGGACCAGCGTTTTCCCGAGTACGCACCCGGCCCGGACGACGTGCCCTGGCGGCCGTTTTCCGGGTGGCGGTCCTGATATCATGCGGCATGGCGCTGGGCTATCCGCCGCCGGCGCGCGCGGTCATCGATGACGCGCCCCCACCCAACCCCACGCTGGTGATGGTCTTCGCGGAGCAGCCGCCCGTGCTGAACTGGAACCGCGAAACGCAGCAGCCCTACGGCCCCCTGGTCGACACCATGAACCGGGTGGCGGCCCGCGCCGGCCTGACCCTGGTGTGGCAGGAGCCGTGGACCCGGCGACGGCTGCTGAACGACCTGGACTCCGGCCGCCAGCCCCTGTGCACTCTGAACTGGGCGTTGACGCCCGACCGGGCCCGCCGTTTCAAATTCACCGATCCGTTGGGGCCGGCACCGGATTGGGTGCTGCTGGTCCGGGCGAGCGACCCGCGCATCGGCACCAACCCGACGCTGGCGGACCTGCTGACCCGCCCGGACCTGGTCTTCGGCTTTTCCGACGGGTCATGGGCGGACGAACGCTACGTCCAGCCGGGGCGCCCTCACCAACCAGGGGCTGACCAACCAGGGGCCGGCCAACCAGGGGCTGCCCCCACGCCCGACGCCCCCAACCGGGAGCGGGTGCGCGGCGGCCAGAGCACCCTGGTGGCCATGGTGGCCAAGGGCCGCATCGACTTCGCCCTTATCAACCGCCTGGCGTTGGACCGCATGCTGGCGGAACGGCACATCTCCCCGGCGGACCTGCGGATCATCCCCACGCCCGACGCCGGCCCCAGCCAGCCGGGCCGCGTCATGTGCACCCAGTCGACCGCCAGCGCCCTGATCGACCGCCTGAACCAGGCCATCGCCGAAGAGGCCCGCGTGCCCATGGCCGGCGATTGAGGCCTTCCGCCTCACAGCACCATGCCGCCCGACACCTCGATGCGCTGGCCGTTGACCCAGCGGTTGGCCTCGGTCAGCAGGCCGGCGATCATGGGACCGATGTCCTCGGGCAAACCGGGACGGCCCAGGGCGGTCATATCCGACACCCGCTTGTTGACCTCGGGATTGTCGCGGACGATGCCGCCGCTGAAATCGGTCATGACGGCGCCGGGGGCGACCGTGTTGGCGGCGATGCGGCGCTCGCCCAATTCCTTGGCCAGATAGCGCGTCAGAACCTCGACCGCTCCCTTCATGGCGGCGTAGGCGGCGCTGCCGGGAACACAGACGCGGGTCAGGCCGGTGGAAACATTCACGATGCGGCCGCCGTCGTTCATGAGGGGCAACAGCGCCTGGGTCAGGAAGAACACGCCCTTGAAATGCACGTTGTAGAGGGTGTCCAGCTCCGCTTCCGTCGTCGTGGCGATGGCGTTGTGGTGCGAGGTGCCGGCGTTGTTCACCAGGAAATCAAAGCGCTCCACGCCCCAGTCCGCCAGCAGGGCCCGCACCTGGTCGACGAAGCTGCCGAAGGTGACGGGCGCACCGGTGTCGAGCCGCAGGGCCGCCGCCTTGGCGCCCAGCCCTTCGACCGCCGCCACCACCTTGTCCGCCTCAGCCCCATTGGCGTGATAGGTGAAGATCACGTCCATGCCGTCGCGGGCCAGGGCCAGGACGGTACTGCGGCCCAGGCCACGGCTGCCACCCGTCACGATCGCCACCTTGCCCTTTGACACCACTGAATTTTCCAAGGTCATCGCTCATCTCCGTGCGAATGGGTGTTGACCTGGAAGATAGGCGCCGGCCCGTTTCGCTTGAATGCCGGAACCCCGCTAGTTCTTGCCTGATCCTGCTCGGCTTCCCACTTCCTGACGCAACGGCCCCCAAGCGGGGCGCCAAGCGAGAGTATGGGACATGTTGGACGCCCTGGTTGAGGCGGTGACCCGCTATACGGACGCGCAAAGCGGAACCAGCCCCTATCCCACCGCCATCGACGGCTTCATCGTCATGCGCACCAACCAGCAGAAGCCGCCTTCGCACATCATCCACAAGCCGGCCCTGTGCCTGGTGGTTCAGGGCGCCAAATGGACGGCCTTCGGCGACCGGCGCTATCACTACCGTGCCGGACAGGCCCTGATGGTCAATGTGGAGATGCCGGCCTCCGGCCAGGTCAGCGAGGCCAGCCCGGACAAACCCTACCTGGGCATCGTCATCCAGCTGGACCTGGGCATCCTGCGCGAGGTGTGGGAGGGGCTGGACACCCCCCTGCCCGTCAGCGACGCTACCGGCCCGGGCGTCTTCGTCACCGACTTCGACGGCCCCCTGGCCGACTGCGCCCTGCGCGCCGTGCGCCTGCTGGACCGGCCCCAGGCCATTCCGGTGCTGTATCCCACCATCATGCGCGAGATCTGCTACTGGCTGCTGAGCGGCCCGCATGGCGCGGAGGTCGCGCGCATGACCTTGGCCCAGAACCACACCCAGCGTGTCATCAACGCCATCCACATGCTGCGGGCGCGCTACACCGACGCCATCCGGGTGGACGAGCTGGCGGCCGTCGCCCAGCTGAGCCCCTCGGCCTTTCACCGGCATTTCAAGGCCCTGACCTCCATGACGCCGCTGCAGTACCAAAAGCGGCTGCGCCTGCTGGAAGCGCGGCGCCTGATGGTCTCGGGCGCGGTCAACGTCGAGGACGCGGCCTTCCAGGTCGGATACGAAAGCCCGTCGCAGTTCAGCCGCGAATACGCCCGCATGTTCGGCGCGCCGCCCCGGCGCGACACGGAAGCGTTGCGCCGGCTGGAAGGGAGCCGGGCGGCCTGACCAAGGGCGCGATACCGACACACCCGGTGCCGGCACCCATTCCCGACGAAGAACCCGGCTGGCTTTACGGGCCGGCGTTTTATAGGAATGGGGGATGTGATAACAGACGTCTTCCTTTTCGGCAGACGTTTCCCAGCTGGCAGAGTTCATCCATGAACAGCGCGTCCCCCTACGCCCCCAAGTCCGAGTTCCTGCGCGTCATGACGGAGCGCGGGTTCTTCCACCAGTGCACCGATATGGAGGCGCTGGACGCCGCCTTCCTGGCCGGGCCGGTGACGGGCTATATCGGCTTCGACGCGACGGCGGACAGTCTGCACGTGGGCAGCCTGGTGCAGATCATGATCCTGCGCTGGCTGCAGCGGACGGGGAACCGGCCCATCGCGCTGATGGGCGGCGGCACCACCAAGATCGGCGACCCCTCGGGCAAGGATGAATCCCGCCAGCTGCTGACCAACGACGCCATCGCCCAGAACATTCTGGGCATACGCAAGCCCATGGATCGGCTGCTGGATTTCAACGACGGGCCCAACGGCGCCATCCTGGCCAACAACGCCGATTGGCTGGATGAGCTGGCCTACATCCCCTTCCTGCGCGACGTGGGCCGCCACTTCACCATCAACCGCATGCTGACCTTCGATTCCGTGAAGACGCGGCTGGACCGGGAACAGCCGCTGACCTTCCTGGAATTCAACTACATGATCCTCCAGGCGTACGACTTCGTGGAGCTGAACCGCCGCTTTGGCTGCCAGCTGCAGTGCGGCGGGTCGGACCAGTGGGGCAACATCGTCAACGGCGTGGAGCTGGGCCGGCGCGTGTCGCAGGCGGCCCTATTCGGCCTGACCGCCCCGCTGCTGACCACCGCGTCCGGCGCCAAGATGGGCAAGACCGCCAACGGCGCCGTCTGGCTGAATCCGGAGCGCCTGAGCGATTGGGACTTCTGGCAGTATTGGCGCAACACCGAAGACGCGGACGTCGGCCGCTTCCTGCGGCTGTTCACCGAGCTGCCGCTGGATGAGATCGCGCGGCTGGAGGCCCTGCAGGGGGCCGAGATCAACGAGGCCAAAAAGATCCTGGCCAACGCCGTCACCGCTCTGATGCGGGGGGAGGAAGCCGGGGCCGCCGCCGCAGAGACCGCCCGCCAGACGTTCGAGCAGGGCGCGACCTCAGAAGGCCTGCCCAGCATCGACGTCGGCCTGGCGGAACTGGAGGAGGGCATCCCCGCCTATGCCCTGCTGCTGCGTTCCGGCCTGGCGGGCAGCAACGGCGAGGCCCGGCGCCTGATCAAGGGCGGCGGCGCCAAGGTCAACGACATCCGCATCGCCGATGAGCAGGCCAAGATCACCGCCGCCGACATCACCGACGGCGACATCATCAAGCTGTCGTCCGGCAAGAAGAACCACGCCCTGGTGAAGGTCGCCCGCTGATGCCCTTCCAAGTGAACGGGGGCCGGGGCATGATCCTGCGCCTGGTGCTGGTGGGCATGGCGGCGCTGGTCGCTCTGTTCGGCACGCTGGGCGTGGTCGTGGGCCTGCGGGTGTCGGCGGTTCTGCTGGGCCTGGGTTTCCTGGCCGCCCTGTTGCGGGTGTGGACCAAGGTGAAGCCGGAACGGCGCCTGCGCGCGACCCTGCGGCTGGTGCTGTTCTCCGCCCTGATCCTGGTGCTGATCGAGCGGCTGGCCGTGCTGGGCGGCTATGGCGTGCAACTGCATGAGGGCCTGCGCCTGGCCTTCGGCCTGGCGCTATGACCCCCGCCTGTCCATAGGACTCAAGGCCCCCTGCGCGTGACGGCGTTGCCCGTCCGAACGGCATAGGTGCAGCACCTTGCGGGCTGCCGCGAACCTGCCAGACTGTGCCCTTGGGTGGTCGCCAGGGGCGGCGCCACCCCGGGGATAGGCGGGGGCGCCATGTCGGGGGACGGCAGGGATCAGGGGGCCGCGATCGCGCAGACGGTCGACGCGGCCATAACCGGGGCGGCGGTTTCGGCACACCCGCCGGCCGGCCCCGTGGCCCGGTGCCTTTACCGCGCCCGCGCCGGCCTGGGCCGGTGGATGACCATCGCCTGGACCCTGGCCCTGATCTGGCTGCGCGCCCTTCGGCACCGCGCGGGTGCCGCCCTGTTCGGACGTACCCGCGCCTGGGGGCAGCGCCTGTCCTTGTTCCTGACCCTGACCGGCCCGCAGGTCGCCGCCGGCACCTTGCGCCACTGGCGCGACCGTGCGCTGGACAACGCCGCCCGCCACATGCGGGACCCGCGCGGCACCGGCGCGTCCGCCCGCCTGCGCCGCGCCTGGATCGCCCTGGCCGTGCGGGCGGGCTATGTCCTGGACCACCAGGCGAGCCGCCTGACCTGGCGCCTGGCCCGCACCCTGCGGGTGATGGAGCGGCAGGCCGCCGCCCCGGCCCGGCTGGGCCCGCCGCCCCGCAGGGGCCCGGGCGCCCTGTCGCGCCTGGCCGCCCGCCTTGCAGCCATAGGCTGGGGCGTGCTTGAAAGGCTGGCCAAGGGCCTTGACAGGGGGGGCCGACTGGTTTGGCGGATCAGCGCGGCAGGCAACGCGGTCACCGGCCGGTTCGGTCACGCCATCCTGCGCCTGGGTCGAACCTGGGGCGCGACGGGTCTGGCGCTGCTGCGCCGACTCCACGCCCGTCTGCGGCCAGCAACCGCATCCGCCCGGCAGTGGCTGGCGCACCATCTGCGCCCTGTGGGGCGGACGGCGCGTGATATCTTCCAGACCGCCCTGGCCCGCGCCCGCACCTATCCGTGGCGCCGCCTGGGCGCCCGCCTGCTGGTGCCCGCACAATGCGCCGCCGGCATTCTGTTCGGCCTCAGCCTGCTGCGCCGGGGCGACACGGTGCACATGCTGGCCGGCGGCCTGCTGGCCACCGCCTTCGTGCTGATGGCCATCATTTACACCTGGATGCAGGCCCACCAGCCCAAGGTGGAGGCGCCCGGCACGGCAGCGGCCGAAGAGACGACCGAGCCGGCGGACCTGCCGGAACCGGCGCCGATGGCGGAGACGCCCGTCGAAAAGACGATCGACCCGCCGCCCTTGGCGGCGCTGCAGACGGTGGCGCCGCGGGCGGTGGCGCCGCCCGAGATATCGTCGCCCGAGACGCCCCTGCCCAAGCCCCGGCGCAAGCGGACGCGGCGTAAGGCCGCGGCATCGCCACCGCCCGCCCCGCCATTGGCCGGCGATCTGGCAACGGGCGCCTGAGCCAAGGCGGCGCACAAGTGCCGGCTGAAAATGGCCCCCTGCCATCACCTCATAATGGCATTGATTTGCGTCGCCCCTGCAATACCATGGACGCTAACACCCTGATTTGCAGGGATGAACGCGGGGGATACTGAAACCATGCTGCAGATCGACGGTCTGACGCACACCTATGCCAACGGCGTGCAGGCACTGCGCGGCCTGACCCTGGACATTCCCCGGGGGATGTTCGGCCTGCTGGGCCCCAATGGCGCCGGCAAATCCACGCTGATGCGCATCGTCGCCACCCTGCAGCAGCCGACCGGCGGCCGCGTCACCTTCGACGGTGTCGACGTGCTGGCGGAACCCCAGCGTCTGCGCCAAGCCCTGGGTTACCTGCCCCAGGAATTTGGCGTCTATCCCCGCGTGTCGGCGGAAGACATGCTGGACCACCTGGCCGTGCTGAAGGGCCTGGCGGACAAGGCGGAACGGCTGCAGCAGGTCACCGCCCTGCTGCAGCAGACCAATCTGTACGATGTGCGCAAGAAGGCCCTGTCCGGCTTTTCCGGCGGCATGCGCCAGCGCTTCGGCATCGCCCAGGCCCTGCTGGGTGACCCGCGCCTGATCATCGTGGATGAGCCCACCGCCGGCCTGGATCCGGAGGAGCGCAACCGCTTCCACGGCCTGTTGTCGGAGATCGGGGAGAATGTGGTGGTCATCCTGTCCACCCACATCGTCGACGACGTGGCCGATCTGTGCCCGCGCATGGCCATCATCGAGGGCGGGCAGATCGTGGCCCAGGGCGACCCCGCCGCCCTGATCGAGGGCATGCGCGGCCGCGTCTGGCGCAAGGTGGTGGCAAAGGCGGAGGTTGATGCCTACCGCCAATCCCACCAGGTCATCGCCACGCGACTGGTGGGCGGGCGCAGCGTGCTGCATGTCCTGGCCGACAGTGACCCCGGTGCCGGGTTCGAGGCGGTGCCGGGTGATCTGGAGGACGTCTATTTCGCGGCCCTTCACCAGCGACGCCATCCCGCGGTGCTGGCCGCCTGATGCCGCCGGCCCCTGGCCACCCTTATCCTTTTCCGCAACGGACAGGTCACCCCATGGCCGCGCTGTGCCTTATTGCCCGCATCGCCTGGTTCGAGCTGCGCTATCAGCTGCGCCAACCAGCGTTGATCATCAACTTCCTCATCTTCTTCCTCATCACCTTCCTGGCCACGACGGTGGAGCAGATACAGGTGGGCGGCCGCAGCAACGGCGTCCACATGGACAGCCCCTTCGTCGTGCTGCAGATCGCGGGCATCCTCAGCCTGTTCGCCATGACCATGGTACTGCGCGGCCTGACCGACCCGGTGCTGCGCGACGCCGACACGGGCATGGCGGGCATGGTAGGCGCGACCCCGGTGCCCCGTCCCCTGCTGCTGGGCGGGCGCCTGGTGGGCGCCATCATCGCCTGCACCATCGCCATCTCCTCCTGCCAGTGGGGCGTCATCGTCGGACGCCTGGCCTGGTGGGTGGATCCGGAACATTTCGGCGCCTTCCGCCCGCTGGATTACCTGTACGCGCTGGGCGTGTTCAGCGTGCCCAACATGCTGGTCACGGGCGCGCTGTTCTTCGCCGTGGCGGCCTTCACCCGCCGCCAGATGGCGACGTATGTGGTCATGATCGCCCTGATCGGCATCTATGCCGTCAGCAGCAATGCCATGTCCGACCCCAGCTATCGCACGCTGGTCGGTTATCTCGACCCCTTCGGCCTGTCGCCCTACGCCAACATCACCCGCTATTGGACAGTGGTGGAGCGCAACACTCAGCTGCCGCCCCTGGCCGGCATCCTGCTGGCCAACCGGGCGATATGGGTCGGGGTGGGCCTGGCGCTGTTCGGCATCGCGCTGGCGGGGGACGCCTGGGCCCTGCGGCGGGGGCCCCGCCCGCCCGCGACGCCCAAACCGGCCACGGACGCGGCCCTTCCGGCGGCCGTGCTTCGGCCCGTCCCGCCCCGCCTGGGTTTGGGCGCAGCGTGGCTGATGCTCCGCCGCCGCCTGGCGTTCGAGGTGGGCGCCACGCTGCGCAGCCCCAGCTTCTGGATCCTGCTGGCGCTCAGCACCATCAACATGACGGCGTCGCTGCTGCTGCAGAACAAATGGTACGGCACTGAAACCTACCCCGTGACCCGCCTCATGGTGTTGCTGATCCTGGGCACCTTCACCATCGCCCCGCTGGCCATCGCCAGCTATTACACGGGTGAACTGGTGTGGCGGGAACGCCAGGCGGGCATGGCCGACATCGTAGGCGCCACACCGGCCCCCGGCTGGATCTTCACCTTGTCCAAGTTCCTGACGGTGGCCCTGGTCATGGCCGGCCTATGGCTAGTCGCCATCCTGCCGTCGGTCGGGGTGCAGATCGCCCGGGGACCCGTGGCCATCGAGCCCGGCCTGTACCTGACGCCCCTGATGGGCATGGCCTTCCCCGACATGCTGATCGTGGCGGCGTTGACCCTGTTCGCGCAGGTGCTGTCGCCCAACAAGTTCGTCGGCTATGCGGTCATGGTGGTCTACACCGTCCTTCTGGCGACGGCGCAGCGCCTGGGGCTGGAGGACAACCTGCTGCTGTACGGCGGCACGCCGGACCTGCACCTGTCCGATATGAACGGCTATGGCCATTTCCTGGCGGGCCATACCTGGTTCAGCGTCTATTGGGGGGCGGCGGCCGTGCTGTTGCTGCTGCTGACCCATCTGATGTGGCCGCGCAGCCGCACCCTGACCTGGCGCGACCGGGGCCGGGCACTGGTGACGGGGTGGACTCTGCCCACCGGCGCCCTGGCCGGCCTGCTGCTGGCGGCCTTCATCGCCAGCGGCGTATGGATCCACCACAACACCCACGTCCTGAACACCTTCCACAGCCGGGACGGGGATGAGGCCCGCGACGTGGCCTTCGAGCATGCCTACCGCCAGTACGAGACCCTGCCCCAGCCGCGCATCACCAGCGTGTCGGTGGATGTGGACCTTTATCCCGCCGTCCAGGGCTTTGACGCCCGCGGACGCTATGTCCTGGAAAATCACACACCGGCACCCCTGTCCCAGGTGCACATGGTCCTGCCCACGGGCATCGACTTGGGGAAAGCGTCGCTGGAGGGGGCGCGGCTGACCACCGAGGACCACGCGCTGAACTACTACATCTTCACCCTGGATCAGCCGTTGGCGCCGGGGGAGCGCCGGCAGCTGGACTTCACCATCAGCCAGCGCCATCCGGGTTTCACCAACAACGCCCGCGCCCCCATGGTGGTGGATAACGGCAGTTTCATCGGCTATGGCCGCGCGCTGCCCGTCATCGGCTTCACCAAGGCCCGGCTGCTGCAGGACCGCTTCCGCCGCCGGAAGCATGGGTTGGAGCCTATAGACCGCATGGCCAAGCTGGAGGACCAGAGCCAGTGGACGGTGTCGGACCTGGGATCGGACGCCGACCTCGTGGATTTTGAGACCACCATCTCCACCGTGCCGGACCAGATCGCCATCGCACCGGGCTACCTGGAAAAGGAATGGACGGCCAAGGATGCGATGGGCTGCGACCGCCGCTACTTCCACTATCGCACCGACACCCCCATCGCCCATTTCGAATCCTGGCTGTCGGCCCGCTACACCGTGGCGCGCGACACCTGGGGCGAGGGCGACCGCGCCGTCGACCTGGCGGTGTATTACCATCAGCCCCACGCCTGGAACGTGGACCGCATGATGCTGGGCATGAAGCGGGCGTTGACGTACGCCAGCCAGAACTTCGGCCCCTATCAGCACCGGCAGCTGCGGGTGCTGGAATTCCCGGACTACAGCCGCTTCGCCCAAAGCTTCCCCAACACGGTTCCCTATTCCGAGGGCATCGGCTTCGTCAGCGACCTGCGCGACACGACCAAGATCGATCCGGTGTTCTACGTCACGGCGCACGAGGTCGCCCATCAATGGTGGGGTCACCAGTTGATCGCCGCCAACGTCCAGGGCGGCACCCTGCTGGTGGAAAGCCTGGCGCAGTACACCGCCCTGATGGTGATGGAGCATGAATACGGCCCCAACCAGATCCGCAAGTTCCTGAAATTCGAATTGGACCGCTATCTGGGCGCGCGCGGGCACGAGGATCTGGAGGAACTGCCGCTGGTGCGGGTGGAGGGGCAGCCCTACATCCACTACCAGAAAGGCTCGCTGGCCATGTACGCGCTCAAGGATTACCTGGGCGAGGAGACGGTGAACCGGGCGCTGGCCCGCCTGCTGAAGGAAAGCCGGGCTCGCACCGACCGCTACGCCCTGTCCACCGACCTGGTGGCGGCCTTGAAGGCGGAGGCGCCGGACCAGGCAGACCTGATCAGCGACATGCTGGAAAAGATCATCCTGTACGACCTGAAGGTCACGGCCTCGCACGCCGAGACCCTGCCCGACGGCCGGTACAAGGTCAGCGTGACCGTCAGCGCCGCCAAATTCGAGGCGGACGGCCAAGGCAAGGAGGCGCCCATACCCTTCATCGCCATGCCCATCGACATCGGCCTGTTCAGCGCCGAGCCGGGGAAAGGGGCCTTCGGTGACCACGACGTCATCCACCTGGCCAAGCACCCGCTTCATTTCGGCGACCAGACCATCGAGCTGGTGGTGGACAGGAAGCCGGCGTTCGTCGGCGTCGATCCCTACAACAAGCTGATCGACCGCAATTCCGACGACAACGTGGCGCGGCTCGGGTCCGTAAACCTGGGCCCGTGACGGCGTGAACAACGGCAGTGACGGGGGTCCCGGTGCCCCCCGTCACTGCCGTTTCCATTCCGGCCCATAAAATGGCGGCACCAGGCGAATTCCGCCCGTTGCAGGGTGGGATGGGACGGCCCGGCCTGCTAGGGTGCCCCGCGAAGCCGGGGCATATGCCCCCAAAACCATATCCGGAGGCCACCCCCCGCCCATGGTGCATGAGACCCCCCTGATCGCCATCATCGTCGGCGGCCTCGGCTGCGCCTTCGTCCTCGGCGCCATCGCCACCCGCCTGCGCATCTCGCCCCTAGTGGGGTATTTGCTGGCGGGAGTCATCCTGGGCCCGTTCACGCCGGGCTTCGTCGCCGACCAGCACCTGGCGTCGCAGTTGGCGGAGATCGGCGTCATCTTGCTGATGTTCGGGGTGGGCCTGCATTTCTCCCTGTCCGACCTCATGTCGGTGAAGCTGATCGCCATTCCGGGGGCGCTGGCGCAGATCGGCGTCGCCACCCTGATGGGCATGGGCCTGGCCCGCCTGATGGGCTGGGGCCTGGGGGCGGGGCTGGTCTTCGGCCTGGCCCTGTCGGTCGCCAGCACGGTGGTGCTGTTGCGTACGCTGCAGGAACGCCGCCTGATGGAGACGCAGGGCGGCAAGATCGCCATCGGCTGGCTGGTGGTGGAGGACATGGCCATGGTGCTGGCGCTGGTGCTGCTGCCGGCGCTGGGCGACCTGATGGGCGGCATGGGCTCGCCCCCCCTGTCGCAGTTGGCCCTGACCCTGGCGCTGACCCTGGGCAAGGTGGCGCTGTTCGTCGCCCTGATGCTGGCGGGCGGGCGCCGGCTGATCCCCTGGGTGCTGCATCGCGTCACCCAGACCGGCTCACGCGAGCTGTTCCGCCTGGCGGTGCTGGCGGTGGCGCTGGGCGTGGCCTTCGGGGCGGCCGAGCTGTTCGGCGTTTCCTTCGCACTGGGCGCGTTCTTCGCCGGCATGACCCTGGCCGAATCCCCCCTGGCGCATGAGGCGGCAGAGGAATCGCTGCCCCTGCGCGACGCCTTCGCCGTGCTGTTCTTCGTGTCGGTGGGCATGCTGTTCGACTGGCACATCCTGATCGACCACCCGCTGCCCCTGCTGGGCACCCTGGCCATCATCCTGGTGGGCAAGGTGGTGGCGGCCTACGTGTTGGTGCGCGCCTTCCGCCATACCATCCCAACGGCGCTGACCATCGCCGGCGGCCTGGCGCAGATCGGCGAATTCTCCTTCATCCTGGCGGCGTTCGGCGTGGATCTGGGTCTGCTGCCGCCCACGGGGCAGAGCCTGATCCTGGCGGGGGCCATTCTGTCCATCCTTTTGAACCCGCTGGTGTTCATCGGCCTGCAGCGCCTGGCTGCCCACCGCCCGCGCAAGGCGGCGGCCACCACCGGCGAGGCGGAAACGGCGGAGGCCCCGACCAAGGTCAAAACCCTCACGGCCCCCGAACCGACCGCCCTGGCCGACCACGCCATCATCATCGGCTATGGCCGTGTCGGCCGCCTGGTCGGCGAGGCCCTGCGCCAGGACGGCACGCCCGTGCTGGTGGTGGAAGAGGACACCGGCATCCTGGAACAGCTGCGCGGCGCCGGGCAGGAGGTGATTGCCGGCAACGCGGCCCAGCCGGATGTGCTGGCCGCCGCCAACCTGGAGGGCGCGCGGTGGCTGTTCGTGGCCGTGCCCAACAGCTTCGAGGCGGGGCAGGTGGTGGCCCAGGCGCGCAAGCGCAACCCACAGCTGGACATCATCGCCCGCGCCCACACCGACGCCGCCGTGGACCATCTGCGCCAGCACGGCGCCAGCCTGGTCATCATGGGCGAGCGGGAGATCGCCCAGGCCATGCTGTCCCACACCCACGGCCTGCGCATCCCCGACCCCGCCCCCGCGCGCGACGCGCCGCCGGATGGGGCAGTGGCGGAGGCCGTCTGAAAGACTTAGCGGAGAAACGGGCGCGGATGATGAACCACGCCCGTTACCGCCAACCTATCGACCCGTCTCCGGCAGCACCGGCTTGCGGTCCGGGTAGGCCGGGCGGGTGAAGGTCTGCGGCGGGTTCTTGGCCAGCTGGTCCAGCGCCACGGCCACCGCCTTTTCCAGCTGCGGGTCGTGGCCCTGGCGCACCAGGGCGGGGTCCTGCTCCACCTCCACATCCGGCGGGATGCCGATGTTCTCCACCTCCCAGTCGCCATGGGTGCCGTAGAGCGCCCATCGCGGCGCGGTGATGGAGCCGCCGTCCATCAGCGGGGGATAGCCGCCGATGCCCACCAGGCCGCCCCAGGTGCGCACCCCCACCAGGGTGCCCAGCTTGGCCTTGCGGAACAGCCAGGGCAGCGCGTCGCCGCCGGAGCCCGACATCTGGTTGATGATCATGACCTTGGGGCCGTAGATGGCCTGCGCCGGCTCCACCATCTCCTCCCCCTCGCGGGTGGCGTCGATCATCTGCGGCGTCTTCTTCATCTGTTCGACGATGAAGTCCGCGATCTGGCCGCCGTGGTTGAAGCGCTCATCCACGATGGCGCCCTGCTTGCCCACTTGCGAGTAGTAGTAACGATTGAAGTTGGCGAAGCCGCCCGCCGCCGTGTCCGGCAGGTAGACATAGGCCAGGCGCCCGCCCGACAGCTGGTCAACCTTGCGCCGGTTCTCCTCCATCCAGGTGTGCAGGCGCAGCTTGGTTTCCGAGGGCAAGGGCACCACCGTGACCTGGCGCGACCCGCTGCCGTCGGCCTTGGGACCCACGGTCAGCACTGTCTGCTTGCCGGCCGTGCCCAGGAAGTAGCGGTAGACCTCCTGGTCCGCCTTCACCTCGTTGCCATTGACCGCCAGCAACAGGTCGCCCACGGCGACGTTCACACCCGGCTGGGTTAGCGGCGCCCGGGCGCCGGGCGTCCAGTTCTCCCCCTCCAGGATGCGGGCAAACTGGTAGCGGCCGGCCACGACGCGGTAGTCGGCGCCCAGCAGGCCGACGCTGACCTTGTCCTGCTTGGGGAAGGCGCCACCGCCCACGAAGGTATGGCCCAGGCCGATGTGGCCGGTCATCTCCGCGAACAGGGTGTTAAGGTCCACGCGGCCGGCCAGCGCCTCCAGGAAGGGGGCGTAGACCTGTTCGGCCTTCGCCAAATCCAGGCCCTGGGCCTTGGGATCGTAGAGGAAGTCGCGCTCGATGCGCCAAGCCTCGTGGTACATCTGCCGCCACTCGGCCCGGGGGTCGACCCAGACCTGCATCTCGTCCAGCTTCAGGGCGCCGGCCCCGGCGTCGGGCGCCTTGTCGGCACCGTTCACGAACCAGCGGCCGTGCTGGGCGTACAGCACCTTGCGCCCGTCGGCAGAGACGAAGAAGCTGCCGGCGTCCACGCCGTCCACGAACTTGTCGGTCTTGCGCGTCTTCAGGTCGAAGCGCGCGACCTCCAGGCTGGGCGGGCCGTTCTCGTCACCCTCCAGGTAATCCTCATCCGTCAGGGCTACCGGCTGGGCGGCGGCGAAGACGATACCCTCCGTCCCGACCTCGATGCCCGCCAGGTTCACGCGCGGGATGGGCAGGGCCAGGGTGCGCTGGTCCAGGCCGGCGAAGTCGATGCGGACCTCCGCGGCCTTCTTGCCATCGCCCTTCTTGTCATCCCCTTTCTTGTCGCCCTCATCCTGGCCGGACTTCTTGCCGTCGGCGGCCGCTTCCTCGTCACTCTCCGGCGCCAGGGGCGAGGGCAGGTCGCGGCGCAGCACCATGACATAGACGCGCCCGTCGGTGGCGCGGCCCATGCTGGACATGTCCAGCCAGCCCTGGTCCAGGCCATTGTTGGTGAAGGCCACGAAGTACAGGTACTTGCCGCCGCGATCGAAGCGCGGGGAGGTGGCGTTGCTGCGCCCGTCCGTCACCATCTGCGCCTTCTTGTCGGCCAGGCTGTAGACGAAGATGCCGTGCAGGTGGTTGGGCAGCTGCTTGGCGTAGGCGATCCAGCGGCTGTCCGGCGACCAGGCCGGGTTCAGCTGGCTGGCCGGGCTGTCATAGCGGTCGGTGTCCACCTTCACCGGGGTGGGGTGGTCCAAATCGACGACCCATAGGTTCAGCCGCTTGTCGGTATAGGCGATCTTCTTGCTGTCGGGGGACCAGAGGGGGCCGTAGAAATAGCTGGGCGGCTGGCCCAGGCCGATGACCTTCACCGGGCCCAGGCCGTCGGCGGAGCGCAGGTGCAGGGCGTACTCCCCACCCTGGTCGGAGAACCAGGCCACGGTCTTGCCGTCCGGCGACCAGGCGGGGTCGCGGTCGGCCACGCCTGGGCTTTGCGTCAGGTTGCGCACGTCGCCCTTCTCCGCCGGCACGGACAGGATCTCGCCATGCGTCTCGAACAGCACCCGCTTGCCGGTCGGTGAAATGGCCGCGTGCAGGATCTGGCCCGGGTCCAGTGTTTCCAGGTGGGCCCGGGTCTGCGGCAGTTCGCCGGAGATGGTCACCGGCACGGCATGCGCCTGGCGGGTGGTGGTGTCGTACAGGTTCAGGGTGCCGAACTGGTCATAGACGATGCCGCCCGGGCCGGCCGCCGCCGACTGGATGTCGAAGCCCCTCTCATTACGGACAACGGACGTGACCTTGGCCGTCTTGACGTCATAGGCGTAGAGGGCTACCGGCCCCTCGCGGTCCGACAGGAAATAGACGGTGTCGCCCACCCAAAGCGGATTGCGGTCGTTGGAGTTGTCGCGCGGGATCTTGACCACGCTGCTGTCGCTCAGCGCGGCGATCCACACGCGCGAGGTCTGGCCGCCGCGATAGTGCTTCCAGGCCGGCTGCCACTGCGAGAACGGCACGTAGGCCAGGCGCCCGCTGTCCGGGGAATAGCTGGCCTGGAAGCCGGAGGGCAGCGGCAGCTGGGTGGCAGCCCCGCCGGTGACGGGGATGGTGTAGAGCTGATCTAGGTCGCGCGGCGTGGTGCGCGGCGTGCGGAACAGCACGTTCTTGCCGTCCGGCGTCCAGCCCACCGCCACGTCGCGGCCGGGGTGCCAAGTCAGGCGCTGCGGCTGGCCGCCGGTGGCGGGCACGACATAGACGTCGGTGTTGCCGTCATAGGTTCCGGTGTAGGCAACCAGGCTGCCGTCGGGGGAAAAGACAGGGCCGCTGTTCTGCCCCTGCCCCGCCGCCAGCAGGGTGGCCTGTCCGCCCGCACGCGGCACGGTCCAGATCTGCCCGCCGTAATCGAAGGCGATCAGGCTGGCCGACAGGCTGGGATGCTGAAGCATCAGGGGCGGCGGGGCGGTGGCGGGCTTGGCCCCGGGGGACGGCGCTTCGGGCGGCTTCGTCTGGGCCTGGGCATAAGAACCGGACAAGGAAACGGGAACCAACAGGCACGCGAGCGCCACGCCAAGCCAACGCATCAGACACCGCCGGGTTGTGAAAAGGCAGGGAGTAATTGTTCCATACCGTGTCGGCCGGCGCCACGGCGCTTAGACGGCGCGCAACGATTTCTGACGCCGGCACCTGTGAACGATTTCATTTGTCAAAATACGCGCCGCAAATGGTGCCGCCATAAGGCAAGATCAGGGGTCACGCCGCCGCCGGGGGGATGCGGCGCGGCCTGCGGGGGACGGTTCGATGGGGTGGACAAGGGTGGCTACGGCACTGTTGTGCACGGCCTTGGTGACGACGAACACGCGGACGGCGGGTAATGCCGCACCGCCCGCGGATGACGCTTCCCCACCCCCGGCGCGCGCGCGGAACGATGAGGTCTTCACCATCGTCTACCCCCGCGCCACGGAGAGCGCCACCGACCCCCGGGATGAATATCCCCTGGGCCTGCTGCGCCTGGCCCTGGACAAGGTGGGTGTGCGCTACACCATCCGGCCCAGCGCCACGGTCATGGAGCAGGCCCGCGCCGCCGTGGCCCTGCAACAAGGGACGGAGGTGACGCTGATGTGGAACGGCATGTCCGCCAAGCTGGAACGGGAACTGCGGCCCATCCGCATTCCCCTTTTCCGGGGGGTGCTGGGCTATCGCCTGTTCATCATCAACAAGGCGGCGCAGGCCAAGTTTTCCGCCGTCCGCACCCTGGACGACCTGAAGCGCCTGACCGCCGGCCAGGCCCTGGGCTGGCCCGATGTCGACATCCTGCAAGCGGCGGGCCTGCCGGTGGAGGCCTTCCGCTATGATCTGCTGTTCCGCCTGGTGGGCCTGAACCGCATCGACTATTTCCCCCGCGGCGCCAACGAGATCTTCGCCGAGGTCGCTCAGCGCACGCCCGATGTGTCCGACCTGGCGGTGGAAAGCGATCTTGTCCTGGTCTACCCTTTCGACAGCTTCTTCTACACCAGCAAGGCCAACGAGGCCCTCGCCGCCGCCATCGAGAAGGGCTTGATGAAGGCCTATGAGGACGGCACCTTCCTGAAATACTTCAACGACAGCCCCTACATCCGCCAGATGCTGACCGAAGCCCATCTGGACAGCCGTCGCCGCATCGAAATTCCCAACCCGCTGCTGTCGCCGGAGACGGCGGCCCTGCCGGACCGGTTCTGGTATGGACGGTGACGGGAGCGTCCCCTGCCCGTGGTCAAACCACTCCTTGGCGGGTCCTTAGCTCGTAAGAACCACACAATTCCCGAATCAACATCTTCACCTTCTCTGGAGGATCGCAATCCTCGAGATTCTTAAGTGAGAAATAATCTTCTTCGCTTTCAATAAACTTCAGCTTCAATATCTTTTTTATTTCCTTTGAAAATAGATTTTTTATAAAACTAAGGCTAGGAAGCCCATCACTCTGGAGTTTTATGTCAATAATCGATAGTTGGCCAATGGAATTTCTCTCTGTTATTGAAATAGTATCTTCAATTCCAGAGCTCAACATTTTTATAGCACTAGAAATAGATTTGCTTTCCGCTCTTTCGATTTCCCTCATCGGATCAGCTTTCGCCCGCAGCTCCGGCGGCAGCCCCCATATCACGTCGAGGGACCGCTCAAACCACCGACGGTATAAATGGTAATCCGCTGATATCGCTTCCCTCAGACTCATGCCGCCTCCCTGCGATCCTGAACGATGGCGCAGTATCCCACGGGAAATTGGCCCTCACAACACCGGCACAGGCCCCAGCGGGAAGCGCTGCTTGATGCGGGCCAGCAGACTATCGCGCACCTGGCGATAGGCGGCCAGGCGGGTCTCGCGGTTGCCTTCGATGAAGCTGGGATCGAAGGTGTGCCAGAATTCCACGTCGCAGGCGGTGGTGCGGGTCATCTCCACGGCGCGGTGCTGCGCCTCCGGCGACAGCGACACCACCAGGTCGAAGCTGGTGTCTTCCAGCTGGTCGAAGGTCTTGGCGCGATGGCGGCTGATGTCGATGCCCATTTCCTCCATCACCGCGGCGGCGAAGGGGTCGGGGTCGCCCTCGCGCACGCCGGCGCTGTCGACATAGAGGCGATGGCCGTGCAGATGGCGCAGCAGGGCCGCCGCCATAGGCGACCGGATTGAGTTGTGGGTGCAGGCGAACAGCACGCTGGTGATCTGGGCCGGATGCACGGCAGGGGCGAAGGCGGCGAAAGGATCCGGGCGCTCCGCCATCTTTCCCCTCAGCCCCGGATATGCAGGACGCAGATGAGGGTGAACAAGCGGCGGGCGGTGCCATGGTCCATGGTCACCTTGGCGGCCAGCCGCTCGCGCAGCAGGTCGGAGCCCTCGTTGTGCAGGCCCCGCCGGCCCATGTCGATGGCCTCGATCTGCGACGGGCTGGCGGTCTTGATGGCCTTGTAATAGCCCTCGCAGATCAGGAAATAGTCGCGGATGACCGTGCGCAGGGGCGTCAGCGGCAGGGTGATGCGGTCAACCTCCGCATCTCCCTCGTCCCGCAGGTCGAAGACCATGCGGTTGTCCTCGATGGACAGGAACAGGCGATAGGGCCCGGCGTCCGGATGGTCCACCAGCTGAAACTGCTGGTTTTCCTCCACCAAGTCGAACAGTGCCACCGCCCGCTCATGCTCCACCTCCGGCCGGCGGCGGATGGCCGTCTGCTCCACCAGCTCGACGTGGACGATGCGCTGGCGGCCAGCGTCCGGCTTCGGGGCATCCGACATCCGGGCGTTCCCTCAGCGGCCCAGCCGGACGCGAACCGACAGCGCGTGCGCGCCCAGCCCCTCCGCATCGGCCAGAATGGCGGCCTGCGGACCCAGCCGGCCCAGGCTGGCGGCGTCGCAGCCCACCAGGGTGGTCCGCTTCATGAAGTCCAGCACATTGAGGCCGGAGGAGAAGCGGGCGCTGCGGGCCGTGGGCAGCACGTGGTTGGGCCCCGCGATGTAGTCGCCGATGGCCTCGGGCGTGTAGCGGCCCAGGAAGATGGCGCCGGCGTGGTTGACCTTGGCCGCCAGCGCGTCCGGATCGGCCACCGCCAGTTCCAGATGCTCCGGCGCCAGGCGATCGACCAGGGCCACCGCCTCGTCCAGGTCGCGCACCAGGACGGTGGCGCCGTTGTTGCGCCAGCTGGCCCCGGCGATGACGGCGCGCGGCAAGGTCTTCAGGTGGGTGTCCACCGCCGTGCGCACCGCCTGGATGAAGGCGGCGTCATCGCTGATCAGGATGGACTGGGCGCTGCTGTCATGCTCGGCTTGGGACAACAGGTCGGCCGCGATCCAGCTGGGGTCGTTGGCACCATCGGCCACCACCAGGATTTCCGAGGGGCCGGCGATCATGTCGATGCCCACGGTGCCGAACACTTGGCGCTTGGCGGCGGCGACATAGGCGTTGCCGGGCCCCACGATCTTATCCACCGGGCGGATGGTGGCGGTGCCATAGGCCAGCGCCGCCACCGCCTGGGCGCCACCCACGCGGTAGATCTCATCCACGCCGGCGATGCGGGCGGCCGCCAGCACCAGGGGGGACAGCGCCCCTTCCGGCGTCGGCACCACCATCGCCAGCCGGTTCACCCCCGCGACCTTGGCCGGGATGGCGTTCATGAGGACGGAGCTGGGGTAGGAGGCGAGGCCACCGGGCACATACAGACCCACGGCCGACAGCGGTGTCCAGCGGGCGCCCAGGCGCACGCCCGCCTCGTCCACATAATCGTAGGTGTCGGGCGTCTGGCGGCGGTGGAAGGCCTCGATACGGCCGGCGGCGACCTTCAGCGCCTCGATCACCTCGGGGTCGCAGGCGGCCACGGCGGCCTCGATCTCACACTCCGCGATGCGCAGCCGGTCGGGTGTCAGGTCCAGCTGGTCCCAGCGGCTGGTGTATTTGATCAGCGCCTCATCCCCGTGCAGGCGCACGTCGCGCAGCACCTCGGCCACGGCGTCGGCCACGTCGCTCTGGGATTCCCGCTTGGCATGCAGCAGCCGGTCGAAGTCCGCCTCGAAGCCGGCATCGGTGGTGCGCAGTTCACGCGGCATGGGTGACAACCTCCGTGAAACGGTTGATCCAGTCCTGGATCTCCGGATGGCGGGTCTTGAAAGCGGCGCGATTGACGATAAGGCGCGAGGTCACGTCGGCAATATGCTCGATCTCCACCAGGCCGTTGGCCTTCAGGGTGGCGCCGCTGGACACCAGGTCGACGATGCGCTGGCACAGGCCCAGGCTGGGCGCCAGTTCCATGGCGCCGTTCAGCTTGATGCATTCCGCCTGCACGCCGCGGCGGGCGAAGTGGCGGCGGGTGACCTCGGGATACTTGGTGGCCACGCGCACGTGGCTCCAGCGCGACGGATCGTCGCCCTGCGCCTCGGCCACCGGCTCGGCCACGGCCAGGCGGCAATGGCCGATGCCCAGGTCCAGGGGCGCATAGATTTCGGGATAGTCGAATTCCATCAGCACATCGTTGCCGCACACGCCCATCTGGGCGGCGCCGAAGGCGACGAAGGTGGCGACGTCGAAGCTGCGCACGCGGATGATCTCCACATGCGGCAGGTTGGTGGCGAAGCGCAGCGCCCGGCTTTTGGGATCGTCGAACGCGGCCTCGGGCCGCAGGCCCACGGCCTCCAGCAGCGGCCGCACCTCATCCAGGATGCGGCCCTTGGGCAGGGCCAGGGTCAGCCGCTCCGGCGCGCCGGACGCGGCGGCGCTATGCGCGTGCCCGGATGTCGAAACCGGGGCGGTGGCGGCCGGGGACAACGGGGCGGATGGTGGCGGCGCGGCGGCAGGCATGGAAACGCGGGCTCCGAAGGACGAACCCCATTCCGGGTCCGGAGGGCCGCAGAATAGCAGATCGTCCGCCCCCGCCAACGCCTTGGGTTGGAGGGCAGCCCTGTCTGTTTGCACAGGGCGGGGCTGCCCGCGGACCCGTCCTTGTTGGCCCGGCCTTACTGGTTCTGGGGCGCCTGGCCCTTGGCCGGCAGGGTGGCCAGCGCCGCCTTGCAGTCAGGCGACAGCTTGTCCTCGTGCGCCCTCAGGCAGGCGAGGATGCGGCCGCCGCCGGGCTGTTCGTCTTTGCACAGAGCCTGGCGGTCGGGCTGGCAGGCTTTCATGGCGGCGCGCGCGGCGGGGTGGGCCGGCTGACCATCCTGGGACTGGGCGAGGGCCGCCACGGGTGCCAGGACCAACGACAGGGCGAGGGAAGTGCCAACAAGCGTCTTGGACATCATATGGGGTATCCGTGTTGAAGGGGACAGGGACGGCCATTTCCGCCGCCTGGCCCTGGTACGCCGCGGCCCCCGCCAACTATTCGATCCCGTTTTTCAAAAATCCTGCGACCCCGCCCGAACACGGGAAGGCTCGGCCTGCGTATCAGCGCCAAATCCACCGTTTCCTGCGAGGTTCGGCCATGGCCATCCTGGGTGGCGCCAGCGTCCTTCCCCTGAAGTTCTACCCCGTTGTCGCGGCCGCCGTGGCGGCGGAGGTGGCGTGGTACGCCGCGCGGCGGCGGCCCTATCCCTGGTCGGAAACGGCAACCTCGGTGGCCGTCCTGCTGATGCGCATACCCATGAAGCTGGCGCTGGCCGGTGTCGTGGCGCCGGTGGCCTGGTATGCCTGGACCCACCGCATCGCCACCGTGCCGCTGGACCGCTGGTGGGGTCTGGCCCTGCTGTTTGCGGGAGAGGAGTTCTGCTACTACTGGGGCCATCGCCTGGGTCATGAGGTGCGCTGGGTCTGGGCATCGCACAGCGTCCACCATTCTCCCACCGCCTTGCATCTGGCCAGCGCCTTTCGGCTGGGGGTGACGGAAGTGCTGTCCGGCGGCTGGCTGGTCTACGTTCCCCTGTATTTCCTGGGCTTCAACCCGGTGGCGGTGGCGGGGATGCTGGCGCTGAACCTGTTCTATCAGTTCTGGCTGCATACCGAGGCGGTGGGCACCGTGGGCCCGCTGGAATGGGTGCTGAACACCCCCGCCCACCACCGGGTGCACCATGCCAGCAACCCGGAATACCTGGATCGCAACTACGGCGGCGTGGTCATCGTCTGGGACCGGCTGTTTGGCACCTTCGCCCAGGCGTTGCCCGATGTGCCGTTGACCTACGGCCTGGCCCATGTCGCCCCCAGCGGCAATCCGCTGGTGGTGTGCCTGCGCGAATGGAGGGCCATGGCCCGTGACGTAGCCCGGGCGCGGGGGGTGGGCGCCCGCCTGCGCCAGCTGTTTGGCCGCCCCGGCGACAGCCTGAGCGCGCGGGTCACGTCCTTGCGACAGGACATCCCGTGACGGGCCAGCAGCCCTGGGGCCGCCTGCCCGCCCCCGACGGGGACGATGGGGCGGACGACGACACCCTGATGGCCCGGGTCGCCCAGGGGGACGAGCGGGCGCTGCGCCAGGTGGGCCAGCGCCATTATGCAGCCACCTGGCGGCTGGCCAAGCGCCTGCTGACCTCGGAGGCGGAGGCCGACGACGTGGCGCAAGAGGTGCTGGTGCGGGTGTGGAACCATGCGGCACGCTGGACGCCTGGTCGCGCCCAGCTGTCCACCTGGCTTTACACCGTCACCTATCGGCTATGCCTCGACCGCCTGCGCGGCCGCCGGCACGCCCCGCTGGAGGCGGCGATGGACGTGGCCGACCCCAGCGACGGCGCCGCCGAGACAATGGAACGCCGATCGGAGCAACGGCGGGTACGCGATGCCCTGGCCAGCCTGCCGGGAAAGCAGCGCGCGGCCCTGGTGCTGTTCTATTACCAGGAAATGCCGGGGCCCCAGGCGTCGGCCGTGCTGGGCCTGAACCTGCGGGCCTACTGGTCGCTGCTGTACCGTGCCCGGGGCGCGCTGGAACGGGCGCTGACCAAGGGCAGCAGGGAGCCTTTTGGAAGGAAGGGTGAGCCATGACCATTGAGGAATTCGCCCGGTTGCTGGCGGCCCACGGGCCGGACATCGACCACTGGCCGCCGGAGACCCGGCGCACCGCCCGGCGCCTGCGTGCCCAGGACGCGGACGCGCACGACCTGTGGGAAGCCGCCTTGCGTCGCTGGGCCCCCCTTGCCGGCGACGGCCTGGAAGAAGATGCGCCGGGCGCGGCCCGCGTCCAGGCCGGCATCGACGCCAGCCTGCGCCGCATCCGCCAGCGGCAGGGTCCGGCCCCGTCGACCCCATGGCTGTCCTGGCGGCCGGCCGGCGCCGTCTTCGCCACCATGGCGGTGGCCGGCTGGCTGGCCGGCACCTGGCTGACACCGCCGGCCGAGGCGGCGGCGCCAGCCACGGCCTCGCTGGCCACCCTGTTCACCCTGGCGGGTGTGGGCGGTGACTGGCTGGTGCAGTAGCGCCCCCGTTCCCGTCCGCCCAATTCTTCACCGAAGGTTTGCCCCCATGCGCTCACCGGTTCTGCGCTTCGTCTTCCTCCTGTCCCTGGCCCTGAACCTGTTCCTGTTGGCCTTCCTGGGCGCCCAGCAATGGCGCCAGCGGGCGGCCCTGGGCGCCCTGCCCCCGGTGCTGGCCCACTCCGCCGCCGGAAACGCGCTGGCCACCCTGGTGGGGCAGTTGGCGGAACAGCTGCCGGCGGGGGATCGCAGCCTGCTGCGCAGCGCCATCGTCAGCCACATGGCGCAGTTGGAGGCGGCGCAGGGCCGCTTCACCGCCGCCATGGATCAGGTGCGGGCGGAAATCGACCGCACGCCGCTGGACCCAGACGCCCTGCGCGCCGCCATGGCCAACGCCCGCGAACAGCGCCAACCCATCGGCCCGGTGTTGGAGGACATCATGATGGAGGTGCTGCCCAAGATGTCGCCCGAGGGCAGGCATGTCCTGGCCCGATACCGCGGACGCTGACGCGCCTCTCACGGCAGGACCGCCCGGTGCAGCTCCACCGCCGCGAAGGCCAGGAAGGCCAGGCCGGCGGTGATGTCCAGCGCCCGCGCCACGCGCGGCGCCATCATGCCTCGCAAGGCCGCCACCCCCGCCACCAGCACCACCCACCACAGCAGGGAACCCGCCGCCACGCCCGCCACCGTGGTGGCGATGCGCAGGCGCGCCACCTCCGCGCCGGAAAGGGCCGAGAGGGGGACGAAGGCGGTCAGCATGGCGGCAAAGACGATGATGGTGGGCGGATTGGTCAGCGTCAGCAGGAAGGAGGAGGCCCAGGCGCGCGGCAGGGACAGCGTCGAGAGGGCGGCCGGCCGGCTATTGCCCTCTAGCGTTTCAGGGCCGGCGGGCTTCCGCCGCAGGGCGGCATAGGCCAGCCAGCCCAGGAACAGCCCCGCCAGCAGGTGCAGCGGCCGGCCATGGTCGGTGACGAAGGCCGAGACCTCCGTCAAGCCCAAGGCGGCGACACCGGCGTAGACGCCGTCGCCGGTGGCGATGCCGGCCCCGGTGGCCAGGCCCAGGCGCCAGCCGCCGGCCAGCGTCCGCCGCATGCACAGGAAGGCCATGGGGCCCACCGGCGCCGCCACGCCCAGGCCCAGCAGCATGGCCTTCAGGAAGACGCCGGCGAAAGCGGCCGGCAGGAACAGGTTGGGCGCGATGGTGATCAGCGTGTCCAAGTCCATGAGAACCATCCCAATTTTAAAAGGTCGTTCCCGCGCTGCACCGGCATTGCCAGGGTGGTGACGCCACCGCCCCGCAAGGGATGGGACGGCGGCATCGGCGGGATTGGGGCACAACAAAAAGCCCCGCGGGCAGCTGCTCGCGGGGCCTGTTATCGGGTGTGTCGGGGACGGTGCTTAGCCGTTGCCCCCAAAACCCCGTGTCATAAACAGACAAAGCCCCGCCCCAAGCGGCACAGCGGTTTGCTGGCTGAATTGGGTGACGAGGCGCATCGGAATATGACCCTTTGTTGTGATGGGCTGGAGGCTAAGCCGCCGGGCCGCCCGGCCACAACCTGAAAGTGCGCGATTGCTGAAGAAAAATGTGACCGGGTGGCTTTTCGGGCACACCCGGTCACCAGGTTCCCTGGTGCCAAGGCCAGTTCCCGGTGGGGGATCACGGGGAAGGGCCGGTTTGGGGACGGGCTCCAGGGTGGGATGGGGTGTCAGGGGATGGCCGTCTCCGGCCGGTCGGCGCCCTCGCCCTGGGCCAGGGCCCGGCGCACACCCGCTGCGTAGTCGGCATGGACCAGGGCGAAGTGGCCCAGCTGGCGCTCCACGATGGCCTGCGGCACGCCCTGCATGGCGGCAGCGATGTTGGCGAACAGCCGCTCTCTCTGGCCCTGGTCCATCAGGGTGAACAGGGCACGCGGCTGGCTGTAGTCGTCATTGCCCGCGCGATGGTCGTGGCGACCGACCTCGCCCGACAGGCGCAGCGGCGGTTCGGCCACGCCGGGGTCCTGGGTCGGGCCGCCCAGGCTGTTGGGCTCGTAATAGGCGTCCGGGTTGCCGGTGTCGTTGCGGAAGAAGCGCATGGCCCCGTCCTTATGATAGTGGTGCACCGGGCACTTGGGCTGGTTCACCGGCAGCGCCTCGTAATGCGTGCCCAGGCGATAGCGGTGGGCGTCGGCGTAGGAGAAGATACGGGCCTGCAGCATCTTGTCGGGGCTGTGGCCGATGCCAGGGACGACGTTGGACGGGCTGAACGCCGCCTGCTCGATCTCCGCGAAGTAGTTGTCGGGGTTGCGGTTCAGCTCCACCACGCCCACGTCGATCAGCGGATAGTCGGCGTGCGGCCACACCTTGGTCAGGTCGAAGGGGTTGTAGGGCGTCTTGTCGGCGTCGGCCTCGGGCATCACCTGGACCTGCAGGGTCCAGCGCGGGAAGTCGCCCGCCTCGATACTGCCGAACAGGTCTTCCTGGTAGCTTTCGCGCGACCGCCCCACCACCTGGGCGGCCTCGTCATTGGTCAGGTGCTTGTGGCCCTGCTGGGTCTTGAAGTGGAACTTCACCCAGAAGCGTTCGCCCTGGTCGTTCCAGAAGCTGTAGGTGTGGCTGCCGTAGCCGTTCATGAAGCGCGGGCTGGGCGGCAAGCCGCGGTCCGACATCAGGATGGTGACCTGGTGCAGGCTTTCCGGCGACAGGGACCAGAAGTCCCACATGGCGGTGGGGCTGCGCAGGTTGGTGCGGGGGTGGCGCTTCTGCGTGTGGATGAAGTCCGGGAACTTCAGCGGGTCGCGGATGAAGAAGACGGGGGTGTTGTTGCCGACCACATCCCAGTTGCCTTCCTCGGTATAGAACTTGACGGCGAAGCCGCGCACGTCCCGCTCGGCATCCGCGGCCCCCAGTTCGCCGGCAACGGTGGAGAAACGGATCAGCAGATCGGTCTTCTTGCCCACCGCCCCGAACACCTTGGCGCGGGTGTAGCGGGTGATGTCGTGGGTCACGGTCAGGGTGCCGAACGCGCCCCAGCCCTTGGCATGCACCACACGCTCCGGAATGCGCTCGCGGTTCTGGTGCGCCAGCTTTTCCATCAGTTGATAGTCTTGCATCAGGACAGGGCCGCGCGGGCCGGCGGTCAGGCTGTTCTGGTTGTCGGCGATGGGGGCGCCCGCGGTGGTGGTCATGCGGGGTGGCTGGCTGGTCATGACTATCGTCCCTCGTCGTCTTCTGATGGGCTTGGGCGCCTTGGCGCCCGACGAGGAAAAGCTACGCCGGCCGGCGTTCATGCGTAAAATCGATTGTTCGTATCGTGACGATAGACCATCTATATCGTCGGCGTGTTTTCAGGAGTTCGCCCGCCCGTGAACCTGCGCGATCTGCGATACCTTCTGGCCGTGGCCCAGCACCGGCATTTCGGCCGGGCCGCCGCCGCCTGCAACGTCAGCCAGCCCACCCTCAGCAGCCAAGTGGCCAAGCTGGAGGCGCGGCTGGGCGCGCCTTTGTTCGAGCGCACCAACAAATGGGTGGCGCCCACGCCGCTGGGGGAGGAGGTGCTGGTCCACGCCGCCCGGGCGGTGGCGGAGGCGGACGCCATCGTGGCCCTGGCCGGCGCGCGCGACCCGCTGGCCGGGCCGTTGACCCTGGGCGTCATCCCCACCCTGGGGCCCTATCTCATGCCCCGGGTGTTCGCCCCCTTGCGCCGGCGCTGCCCCGCCCTGACCCTGGAATTGTGGGAAGACACCACCGACGCGGTGGTGGAGCGCCTGCGCCGCCGCCAATTGGACGCCGCGCTGATCGCCACGCCCGCGGCGGGCGATGACCTGGTGGAGCGCCCTCTGTTCCACGAGGATTTCCTGGCGGCACTGCCGCCCGACCATGCCCTGGCGGAGGGCGACGGGCCGGTGGACGAGGCGGCGCTGGCGCCCGACCTGTTGGTGCTGGCCGATGGCCATTGCCTGCGGGACCAGGCCCTGGCCGCCTGCGCGCGGCCCGACCCCGGCGGCTGGTCCCTGCGCGCCACCAGCCTGGAGACCCTGCTGAACATGGTGGCGGCCGGTTACGGCACCACCCTGGTGCCGGCGCTGGCGGCCGAGGTCCACGCCGGACGGCGCGACGTGGTCTTCCGTCCCCTGGCCGGCACGGGGACCGGCCGCCGGATCCGCCTGGTAAGCCGCCCCACCTTTACCCGCCAGCCGGCGCTGGACGCGCTGGCGGACCTGGTGACGAGGGTGCCCCCCAAGGCGGTGTGAGCCCAGCAACCAGCCTTATGGTGTGACGCCATATTCCTTGAACGTCTCATCGACCCGGGAATCGGCAGCCCGGGCGGCGGCGAGGTCGGCCTGCCCTTCCGCTGCCATGCCCTTGCGCAGCTTCGCCAGGCCCCGGCCATAGAGACTGGAACCGCTGGCGGGGCGGTCCTTCAGCGCCGCGTCGTATTGGGCGATCGCCTCGTCATAGCGTCCCAGACGCAGCAGGACGAAGGCCCGGCTGTCTTGGATGGGGGTGGCGGTGGGCAACAGCCTCAAGGCCTCGTCACAGTCAGCCAGGGCGGTTTCCAGCGCGAAGCCCGCCGTTGCCTGCACCCAGCAAAGCTCATTCAACCCCGATGCCTTGTCGGCCACTTTCTCGCGGACCTTGGCGAAGTCCTCGCGCGCCTGCTGGTCACGATGGGTCTGGGCATAAAAGCGCCCGCGCGCGTACAGGACGTTTTCCTCGCCCTTGCTGCCAGCTTGGCTCAGGGCCTGGGTGAACGCCGCCTCGGCCGCGGCGTTGTCGCCCAGCCGCGCCTCTGCCGCCCCCAGGGAGGCGAGATACTCACTCTGGTTCGGCGCCAACGCCACGGCGGCTGTCAGGTCAGCGACCTTGCCCTTCTGGTCGGACGACGATCGCGCACGGGCGCGCTGGGCATAGACGGAGGCGGTGGGCTTCAGCGCCAGGGCGTGATCGTAGGCAGCCACCGCTTCATCCTTCCGGCCTAGGATTTCCAGGGCTACCCCCTTCAGGGCATAGGCTTGAGCGTCGTTGGGCCGCGCGGCGATGGCCGCGTCACCCTCCGCCGCCATGGCATCCGTGTCGCCTCGCTGACGCAAGACGTTGGCCCGTACCTCATAGGCATCCAGGCGGTTGGGATCTAGCCGCTTCAACTCGGTGGCGTCCGTGAAGGCTTGGTCAAATTTATGCAGCCGATAGTAGGCCAACATGCGCTGTCCCATGGCGGCAAGATCGAGCGGCCAAACTTGCAGGGTCCGCGAGGCGAAGAGGACCACGTCGTCATTGCGCCCCTGGTCCAGGGCCAACTGGCCGATGCCAACCATCGCCTGCTCACAGGCGGGATCAAGGGCTAATGCCTTGTCAAAGTCCGCCTGGGCTGCCTTGGCATCACCTGTTTCCATGCGGACATACCCGCGCATGCCGTAGGCTGGCGCCCAGTCTGGTTTCAAGGCGACGGCCTTCTCCGCATCCGCCAGAGCGCCCGCCTTATCACCCCGGCGGAAGAGGACGCCGGCACGATTCACCAATCCCTCGGGCGTAGGGGGCGCCTTTTCCAGGAACGCCGCTTGCTCCTTCTCCGTGGGACGGTAGTTCAGGGGAGAGATCAGGAAGACGGTCTCTTCCGACAGGGCGCGGATCTGCGCGGCGGCGGCTTCGACTTCCACCGCGGAAGCCATGTATTCCGGCTTCAGGGCACGGGTGCTGACATCCAGTGTCAGGACGTTGCGCTCCACCTTCAAATCGCGGTGGAACGCCATTTCCATTATCGTCTTGTCCACGTTACCGCCTTGAACCGTGGCGCCTAAGGCGTCCGGCGGCAGGATGATGGTCTCGCGCGTCTGTTCAAAAAAGGGATAGGCGACAGCGAAGGGGGCATCCTGGTGCGGGCCCGGTTGCCGCTTGGCGTCCGCCTTCCAGCCCAGTTCCCCTTCCTGCAGTTGCAGGGCCACGGCGGTGGTGGCCCCCAGGCGCTTCCATTCCAGCGTCTGTTCCCCATCCATCAGCAGTGTCTGCCGCCCCGTGGCCACGTCGAAATCGGCGCTGACCGTCTGCGGTCGCAGGTTGGGATAACGCTTAGTCCAGAAGTTCCGCAGCGTCCGTTCACGCGCGTCGGCCGTCAGGTTGTCCAGGCCCTGCTTGACCTGCAGGGCGCCGTCACCGGTCAACAGCTGTTCACCGTGGACGCGGGCAGGCACGCTGATCCCGGCGGACGCGTCGATGGCAAGCGTCGTCAACGCCGATGGCTCATCCGGGGCGGGCGGCACCACGGGCACCAGGGCCGCCCCTTGGGGCAGCAACGGCAGGGCCCAATGGAAATAGGGCACGGGCAGCCGATCCAGATCCCGGCCGGCATCGCCCGACCGGGTGCCATCCAGCCAATAGTCACGGCCGTCGATGTGGGCCCGCACCAGCACGTGGTCGAACAGGCCCGGCATGGGCAGGCGGGCATCCAAGCCGTCACCGCCTGTCGAGCTGACCAGGGCGGGTTCAGCCAGGATGTCCAGGGCGTGCAGTAGGGCCAGCAGCAGCGCTGTCTTGCCCTTGCAGTCACCAAAGCGGCGCGTCCAGGTCAGATCGGCCACCGCCGGCACCAGGGCCCCGTTGTTCATACCCAGGAACAGGTAACGCACCTGATCCTCCACCAGGGCCAGCGCCAGGCCGGCGCGCACCTTGGGCTCGGCCGACGCGGCTCGGATGCGTGCCACCTCCGCGTTAAGGGGCGAGTCCGGCGCCAGCACCGCCGCCTTGGCGTACAGCGCTTCCATCTGGGTGGAGAGTTCGGCCCAGGAGGCATAGGTGCTGAATTCCAGTTGGCGGAAATTGAAGTAGCGGGCGGGCGCGCCCTCTGGCCCGTGCAATTCCGCCACCTCCTTCATGTCCAGGCTCAGTTCGCCCGGAGCTGTCCTGGGCTTGTCCAGTCCATCGGTGACGCGCCAGCGCAAGGGCTGAGACCGGGGCCAGTTGGCCCGGACATGGACACGGGCGACTGGTTCTTTCCAAACCTCGGTGAACAGTACTCCCGCCTGACCTTGCAGGACGGGGTCGTTCCGCGTCAGTGTATAGGCGGCTTCCAGCACATCGCCCACCTGCAAGCCCGGGGGCTGCAGGGTGACGGTCAGGGTGCCGTCCAGGGCCGCCGCTTCCAGATTGCGTTCCCGCCGCAGGATAGTGAACGGTTGGGACGACGCCAACAGGTCGATGACCTGGTCACCCCGGCGGATCTGGTATTGATGCAGGGTGAGGACTTCGGTATCGGGGTTCCAACTCAATTGCAGGGAGCCCATGGCCCCCAGCCCCTGCGGTGTCTGCGCCCGCAACACGTCGTGACGGTAAAGCGAAAGGCCGCCAGCCGCCTGGTTCATCTGCCAGTCGGTCAGCAGCACCTGGATCGCGGCCGAGGTGCTGCCCCCCGCCAGGGCCACGGGGGCGGTGACCAGCTTCACCCAGGACTCCGGCGGGGCCACGACGGGCTTATCCGCCGCCAAGGCGTAATTGAAGCCGCCGCCCAGGCACCAGGCCAGGACCGCACCCGCCAAACACCCACGCATATCCATCCCCCACGCCAACCAACCCGGCCAACACCACCGGCCCCGGGACAGCATTCTAGACGGGAGGGCGGATCAGACCAATGGCATTTGCCCGCAGGACGTGTGAATGCGCGATCCTTACCGCCGGGGCGCCTTGGCGCGGCGGGGGGTCGGGGCGCGCTGGGGCACGGTCACCGGGGCCGTGGCCACGGGGCCGGGCTTGGGTTCGGCCGCCACCTCCACCGGCGGGCTGGTGGTGGGTTCTTCAGTGATGACGGAGGTCTCGGCGGGCGGGGGCTCCGTCGGCGTGGGGGCCGCCTTGGCCCGGCGCACCTTGGCGGCGGTGGGTTTGGACCGGGGCGGCGTCGGCGCGCTGGGCTCCGCCGCGGCGGCGGGGGCAGCCGCCGCCGGTGCCTGGTCCAGCACCGGGTTGGGCAGGCTGGTGTCGGGCGCCGGCGCGGTGGCGGCGGGAGAGGCCTTGCCCGGGGCCCTGGGCGCCCTGGCGGCCAGGTCCTGGAATAGGGCCACCATGCTGTCCAGCCGTTCCTGGCCCTTGGTGTCCAGCGGCCCGGCGGCGCCGGCCACCATCACCAGATCTTCCGAGACGCGGGTGATTTCCTCCACCGTGGCGCCAGCCAGTAGGTCGGGCAGGGTCTCCAGTGCCGCGGCCGGGTCCAGCAGCAGCATCAGGAACTGGTCGCGCACCAGCCGCTTGAACTCCGCCAGTTCCAGGCCCCGGCCGTGGGTGTCGCGCAAAGCCCGCAGGGCGTTGAAGCCCCGGGCGTCGGCCATGCGCTCCGCCAGCGCCACATGCAGCAGGGCGCGCATGCCGGCCTCGCGCAGGCCGCCCACATGCAGGCGCCGGCGCAACTCCGCCCCCTGTTCCGCCAGGAAGCGGCGGTGTTCCGGGGTCTCGCCGGGATGGCTCCGGGGCGGGGCGTCGTCGGCGTTCAGGCCGAACAGCGCCTGGGTCAGCGGGTGCCCGTAGATGCCCATGAACAGTGCCTCCGCCGTCGCGTCGCGGCGGTCGCGGTAGACGTCCAGCGCCGTTTCCATCTGGTGGGCCAGGCGCTGTTCCAGGTTGCGCCAGATGTTCTCCGACCCCACCGGGCGACGGTCGCGCCGGGCAGCGGCGGCCAGCTCCGGCACGCCGTTCAGCCAGGGGTTGGTGTCGGAGAACAGTTCATAGCTGAGGCGCAAGGGGTGGAGGCCGCGCAGGATTTCCGCCGTCGTCTCCCCCACCAGCTGGCGCACCCAGGGCTGCACCAGGTCGCGGTACAGACCCAGCGTTACGCGCGAGAGACGGGACACGGTGGCGAAGCGGCGTTCGTCATCCGGCAGGGGTTCGACGTGGGCCGCCACGTCATTGATGCTGCGGGCGGCGAAGCGCAGGACGTTGGGGTCGCCCTCCTGCCCAGACTGGCCGGAGGGGGCGGCCTCGGCCGGCAGGATCTGCGCCTCGTACAGGCCGGGGGGCAGCACGTCGATGAAGTCGATGTTGGACGCGAACTCGCGATGCTCCTTCCGCGCCACGGCGGCGGAGACGAAGATGCCCAGGTGGCCGACGCTTTCATGCACGGCGTAGACGATGGTCTGGCCGTGGCAGCGGATGTCGTCCACGCTTTCATACAGGTCGCAAATCCAGCCCAGCGCCTGCGGCGGCGGAGAGATGTTGTCACCCTTGGAGCAGAAGACGATGATGGGGGAGCGGATGGCCCGCAGGTCCACGCGCACGCCGTCCTTGGTGACGATGTCGGCGGTGGCCAGGCGATTGCCCACGAACAGCTTGTCGACGATGTACTGGATTTCCTCGCCGTTCAGCAGAACGTGGCCGTTCCACCACTTCTCGAAGCCCAGGTAGCGCGGCGCCTCGGTGTCGACCTTGTCCCATAGGGCGTACTGCTTGCCCACCAGGGTGTTGGCGGGGTTCAGGTTCTCGAAATTCTGCACCAGCCAGGCGCCGTCGAACAGGCCGGCGCCCAGGTCGCTGGCGAAGGCCGTCAACCAGCTGCCGCCCAGCAGGCCGCCGCTGTAGCGCATGGGGTCCTGCCCGCGATGGCCGGCCCAAAAGGAAAGCGGCGTGCCGGCGATGATGATGGGGCCGAACAGGTCGGGGCGGATGGCCGCCGTCATCATCAGCTGCCAGCCGGCCTGGCAGTTGCCGATGACCACCGGCTTGCCCTCGGCCTCCGGATGCAGCGCGATGACCTTTTCCAGGCAGGCGGCCTCGGCCGCGATCACGTCCTCCACCGTCTGGCCCGGCACCGGGCGCGGCAGGAAGCCGATGAAATAGCAGGGATGGCCGGCGGCCAGGGCCACGCCGATCTCGCTGTCCGACTTGAAACCGCCGATGCCGGGGCCGTGGCCGGCGCGGGGATCGACGATGACGAAGGGGCGCTTCTTCAGGTCCAGCTCGACGCCCGCCGGCGGAATGATGCGCTGCAGCGAATAATTCACCGGCCGGGGCAAGGTGGCGCCATCCAGCACCGTCTCGCTTTCGAAGCTGAGCACCGTGGGCGCCGTCTGGGCCATGTGTTCATGGTACTGGGCGCCGCGCTGCCGCAGCACGTCCATGACCAGGGCGGTGCGCTGGAAGGCATCGACCGTGTAGGCCAGCCCATCCTGCCACAGGCGGAAAGGCCAATGATTACTGGGGTCAAGGAAGCCCTCGGGCATCTCAAACGGGCCCTTTGGGTCAAACGGGCCCTTAGGGCCGGTCGCGTCGGTAAAGGCCATCAGCTTTCCCTCTTCAGTCGGTCCCCCGCGCCGCTTGCCCCCGGCGCCAGGGATAACCCCGCGAGGCCACAGTATAACCAAGCGCTCTCGCAGCCGCGAAGAAGGTTTTGCGTCGCACAAAGGGAATAGGCCGCCGGGGGGTCTGGACCGGCGGCCTACCCAGGGCGGGGGCCAACCTCACGCCGCACCGGCCGAAGCGGTACCCCGCCCGCAACAGGGGCGGAAAGTCAGAAGCTGAGGCAGCGGCTGCCCTCTTGGCCGGCGGCGCGCTCCAGCACCAGGGCCAATTCCGCCGCCACGGTGCGGGCCTGCCGCCAGGAGGCGCAGGGGATGCGGTAGCGCCAGGGCACCGGCTCCCCCGCCCACAGGACCACCTGGGCCAGCGCCTCGGGCCGGGCGATGTCGGCCGGCCGGATGGGCTGCACCGCCACCTCGGCCAGGGGGAAATCGCCGGCACGGCGGGGATCACTGATCCACACCCGGCCTGCGGCCAGGTCGACGCACACGGAACCGCCGGCCGGCAGGTGGGCCGGCGTGGCGAAGAACCAGTCGGCCGCGCGCGGCGACGGCGGCGTCTGGTCCGCCGTGGCGATGTCGGGGGTATGGGTGATGAGGTCGATCAGGGTGGTGAAGCCCAACATGGCGGCGTGTCCGGCAGGGGTCGTCCAGGCCCCCATTGAGCCGCCATCAGGCCATTAAAATTCCATAGCAGAAGGCGCCGCCGTTCATTAAAGCCCCGAAAAGGAACGGCCCGGCATCCTGCGATCCCGGGCCGCTGGAGCAGGCGTCACAGCAGGATCAGGCCGCCTTCACCCCGATGATGAAGCGCGACACCTCGGCGCTCAGATCCTCCGCCTGATGCGATACGTCGCGGGCGGAGTCCTGCAGCTGGCCGGCAGCGGCGCCGGTGGCCACCGCCGCCTGGTGCACACCGGTGATGTTGCGTGACACGTCCTCGGTGCCCTTGGCGGCCTCGTTCACGCTGCGGGCGATTTCCGAAGTGGTGGCCGACTGCTCCTCGATGGCGGAGGCGATGGCCATGGCGATGTCCGACATCTCGTTGATGGTGCGGCTGACGCTCTCGATGGCGGCCACGGCCTGGGTGGTCAGGCCCTGGATCTCGCCGATCTGGCTTTCGATGTCGCCGGTGGCCTTGGCGGTCTGGTTGGCCAGGCTTTTCACCTCGCTGGCTACTACGGCGAAGCCCTTGCCCGCCTCGCCCGCCCGCGCCGCCTCGATGGTGGCGTTCAGCGCCAGCAGGTTGGTCTGCCCGGCGATGGCGCTGATCAGCTGCACGATCTCGCCGATGCGCTGGGCGCTGTCGGCCAGGCGCCGGGCGGTGCCGCTGGTGTCGTTCGCCTCCTGGATGGCTTTGGTGGCGATGGTGCGCGACTTTTCCACCTGGCTGCTGATCTCCTGCACCGTCGCCACCATCTCATCCGTGGCGGAGGCCACGGTCTGGACGTTGGCGGAGGCCTGCTGGGCGGCGGCGGCCACGGCACTGGACTGAGTGTTTGTCTGCTCCGCCGTGCTGGCCATGCTCTCGGCCGTGGCCTGCATTTCCGTCGCGGCACCGGCCAGGGCGTCCACCAACTGGGCCACCTTGGCCTCGAAGCCCTGGACCAGGCCTTCCAGCGCCACGGCGCGGCGCTCCTTGGCCTGACGCTCCAGCTCCTGCGCCTGGGCCAGGTCGCGGGCCTTGACCATGCCGTCGCGAAACACCTCCAGCGCGCGGGCCAGCGTGCCCACCTCGTCCCCCCGGTCCGTGTCGGTGACTGTGACCCCCAGGTTGCCGGCCGCCATGGTCTCGACCACGCCGGTGGTGCGGGCGATGGGACGGACGACGCCCGAGACGATGACTACCGTGGCGCCGCCGCACAGCAGGGCGGTGACGGCGATGGCCACCCAGGTCATCCACACGGCATTGTCGGACAGGGCCTGGCCCGCGTCGGCCGCCTTCTTGCCCTCTTTCCCGTTGAAGTCGTTGTCCGCGATGATGGCATCGCGCGCCGCCTGGTATTGTTTCAGGCCCTCGCCCAGGTAGAGCGGCAACGCCTGCGCCACCTCGCCCTTGGTCACCATGTCCTGGACCCGCGCGGCGATGGCCCTGTACTGCACCCAATTGGCGTCGAATTCCTTCATCAGCCGCTCGTCATCCGTGCCGGCGGTTATCAGCGGCTGATAATCGGCGCGCGCCTTTTCCACGGCGGCGGTCGCGCCGGCGTACTGCTTGACCGTGGCCTGTATCAGCGTCGCGTCGTTGGCGCTGGCGGCGATGATCACCCGCCCCTCAACCACGCGGGCGTCGGCCACCGCCACGCCCAGACGGCCCAGCAACGCCGTCGATGGCAGCCAGTTGTCGCGCATGTCGGCGGCGGTGCCGCTTACCGCTTCCGTGCGGCTGAGGCCGAACAGCCCCAGGCCCAGCGTCGCCAGGAAGACCACCAGGAACGCCGTCAGGACCTTCAGGCGGATGGAGAGGTTGCGCCAGGCTGTCATGATAAGGGGTCCTTTCCTGGATGCGGCTTGCTATGGACGGCCAATGGCGATCCGATGAGATGACGCCCCCTTGATCCCCCTCCCCCAATTAAAGAGGGATTAACAGACACTTGTCGAAATCTGCTGCAAAAATCATATTAATTCATTGATTATTATAGAAATTTTTCTCAATGCTTTAGCTGTACTGTGGGATAGCCGGAGGGTGCGTGCGTAAATGTCGCACCCCCACAAGACGGCGGCACGCGATGACGCCAAGTTTACCCGGGCGACCTAATGCTCAAGCCTTAACGACTGGTTAGGACTGGCGGCGTAGTCTTCAATCCCTTGGGCAACCCTGGCCCCCGGGATCAGGGGTCCCTCAGGAAAAAAGCCGCCGATAAGGTCGGCCGTACCAAGGCCCAGAAGGGCCCGCCACCACCAAGCGACAACGGCCCTTTGGCAGAAGGGGCCGAAGGGATGTGTTTGCGCCATGATGCCCGCCCCGCGGTTCAGCCAGCGGCAGCCCGTCTTGCGGCTGACCCTCGCCTTCCTGATCCTAGCCTTCCTGACCCCCGCCTGCTGGGCCGTGTCCGCCCTGGCCGCCAGCGATGATCCCGTCGATACCGGCGGCCTGGCCATGCCTGGCGCCTCCGTCCCGGCACCGCTGGTGGTGCACGCCCTGAACCAAGGCACAGCCCCCGCCTACGTGCTGAAGGTGCTGAAGCTGGCCCTGGACAAGAGCGGCCGGCCCTATGTGCTGAAGGTCGACAACCACGCCCTGCCCACTGCGCAGGTGCTGCGCCTGCTGGAGCAGCCGGACAACGGCACGGTGGATGTCTATTGGCTGCCCACCGCGCCGGCGCTGGAGGCGCACTTCCAGCCGGTGCGGGTGCCGCTGGATCGGGGCCTGATGGGCTATCGCCTGCTGGCGGTGAATGAGGCGACGCAGGCCAAGATCAATGCCGGCACGCCCCTGTCGCCGGGGCAACTGTCGCTGGCGCAGGGGCAAGGCTGGCCCGAAGCCCATCTGCTGCGCGCCGCCGGCCAGACGGTGCATGAGACGGCGGGCAACCTGTACAACGAGGTCGCCACCGGCGGTGCCGACGCCGTGCCGCGCAGCAGCCTGGACATCGACCAGGAGGTGGAGCGGGCGCGTGAGGCCGGCGTGCCGGTGACGGTGGCCCGCGACGTCGCGCTCTTCTACCGCGACTTCTATCTCTACTTCTTCGTGGCCAAGCATGACGACCGGCTGGCCGACATGCTGCAGGACGGGCTGTATCAGGCCTACGCCGACGGGTCCTTCATGGCGCTGTTCCGCAACGACCCGCAGATCCGCGCCGCCATGGCCTACACCCGCCAGGGCCGCCGTGTGCTGGCCCTGGCCAACCCCGACGCCACCACACCCACCCGCGCCATCGCCGCCAGCCTGACCGAAAGCCTGGAGTAGGCGCCCTTACTCCACCAGCCCCATGGAGACGATGAAGACCAGGTAGAAGGTCAGCGCCAGCAGGGCCACCCACAGCAGCACCATGGTGCGCCACAAGGCGCCGAAGGTACCGAGGCGGTAGGCCCCCTTCAGATGGGCGTACATGTGGACGGGCGGGGCGAAGCACATGAGGCTGCCGATGGCGGCCGCCCCCAGCCCGGCGCGGGAGCCGAGAGCGGCCACCGCCGTCAGCACGGCCATGAAGGACAGGGAGTGCAGCGCGAAGACCACGTGGTCGTAGAGGTAGATGCCGCGCTTGAACAGGAACATCAGCCAGATGAAAGGCACGGATAGCGGGACCAGCAGGAAGGACAGCTTGGAGGCCGATTCCTTCATCTTGTAGAGCGTCAGCTCGGGGTTGCGCAGGGCGTGGCGGATGTGTTCCTCCAGCTTCGGCATGCCGAGGTCGACGTCGAACATCTCCTTGGAATCGGCCAGGCGCTTGGCCGCCCGCGCCCAGGACGGCTCATCACCCGTGGCCGGCTCCTCGTCCGTGGCGCCGAACAGCTTGGCCACCTGTTGCTGGCGATGCTCTTCCTTGGTGGGTTTATGGGGCTGGGCCTGGGGCTCGGCTGAAGATGCCGCCGCATCAGGGGCGGCCGTAGGCGGCGCCACACCGTCCGCAGGAACCGCGGCGGGAGCCGGGGCGCCGCCGGGCACCGCCTGGCCAGCCTTGTCCGTTGCCTTAAGGCTGGCGGCCGCCGCCACGTCGAAGGCCTTCAGCACGGCCTCCGCCACCTTCAGTTCCTGCTGGCGCTTGTCCCGGCGGGCGGTGGCCTTGTCGACGTTGCCGCCGTCCTGCCGCGCCTCGGCCAGGTCGTTTTCCGCGTCCTGCAGTTCCGCCTTCGCGTCGTTCACCGCCGATTCCAGCTCGACCCGGCCGTCGGCCATGGATCCGTGGTCCAGGTTCTTCAACGCGTTGCCGTTGATCACCTTGTTGGGGGTATCGATGAAGGACAGGGAGAAGAACATGAGGAAGACGCAGAACAGGAACAGCGCCAGGGGCGAGACATAGCGCACGCGGTGGCCGTGAACATAGTTGCGCGTCAGCTTGCCCGGCCGGAACGCCAGCATGGGAAAGGTGCGCCAGACCTTGCTGTCGAAATGCAGGATGCCGTGGAAGAACTCTTCCGCGATGTGCAGCATGGACCGGTGGACGTGCCCCGGCTGTCCGCAGGCATGGCAATAGGCGCCGGCCAGATGCGCACCGCAGTTGGCGCAACGGTGGTGCCCGTCCTCATGGCTGACGGCCGTGTGGTGCCGTTCGCCCTCGATGGCCCTGGCCACCAGGCTGGCTTCCGCCAGGCCACCGGCCGCGTCGATCTCCCCGCTCATCCCCGCCCCCCAAGGCATCCACTCCGCCGCCACGCGGCGCTGGCCCCCGCGGTTGCGCGGGGTCGTGGCCGAGGATGCGGGCGGCCCGCTTTAATTGCAAGATTGACAGGCCGGCTTAAGGATTTAGGGGATGAAGTAGAAGGGATTGGCCAGCTTGAAGGTGCGCTCGGCGTGGCCGCCGGCCAGGTCGCTGTCCTGGTCGCCCATGTTGGCGATGATGGTGTAGCCCTGCGCCTCGATGCGCGCCCGCTCCGCCGCCTTGTAATCCGCCGCAGAGCCATGGGCACCGGCGGCGCGCAGCACCAAGCCGGCCCAGCCCTCATACCCGGCGGCCGCCAGGTTGCGGGCGGTGGCCTCGCGCTCCGTCTCCGGCCGGCCGGTGATGAAGAACACCGCGACGCCCGCCGCCCGCGCCTGGCGGTAGAGTTCCAGCGTCGGCGCGATGACGGCGGCGCGTCCCATCATCTCCCACGCCGGGGCCGCGCAGGGCCCCCGGTCCAGATCGCAGCCGCCGGCCTTGATGTAGCCGAAGTCGTTGATCTTCAGCTGCAGCCAGTTGCTGAGCGAGGTCTCGTCAATGTCCAGCACCAGGGCGGGGTGGGATCCGGCCGGCAAGGTGGCGGCGCGCGCCGTGATCCAGGCCCCAGCCTCCCCCGCCACGCGTGCCAGGTCGCGATCATAGGCGCCACTGTCGTGATAGGCCACCAACTGGGTCTTCACCACGCCCAGGTTGGGCAGGTCCGCCACCGGCCCCGCCTGGTTGGCGCAACCGGCCAGCACCGTCAGGGACAGGGCGAGGATGAGGGCGCGAACGGACATGGTTGCTCCTTCAGGGGGCCGGGCAGGCGCAGCGGGTGTAGGCCTCCGCCAGGGTGTTATCCAGGGCACAGAGGTACAGCGCCTGGTTATCCGGAATCATGGCGGAGGCCTGGGGCCGGGCGACGCTGTAGATGCTGCGGTAGAGCGCGCGGGCGGGGCCGCTGTCACGGATATGCGCGATGATGCCGCGCAGGGCATCGGGACTCAGCGGCTTGGCGCCCCAGGCCTGCGCGGTGTCGTATTCCGGCACCCAATGCGCGTTGGCCACGCTGGGCTGATCGCTCAGGTTGGTCAGGTAATAGGTGGTCAGGTGGGTGATGGTGCCGTCGGGCGCCGCCTGGCCCAGCTTGAACGACGGGCTTTGCTGGTAGACCGGGCTGACGGCCGGAGTCACCAGCACGGGCACGCCGGCACCCGGCGGCCCCACCAGGCGCAGGTCGTCCATATGGATGTGGCCGGCGAACAGCACCTTGATGATGTCGTGATACTGCGCCAGCTCCGCCTCGAACCGCGCCTCCATGCCGGGGGCGAACAGTTCCACGGGCGCGGTGCAGGCAGGTATCGGTTGGCCGGCCACCGCCGCCGCCTTGGCCGCCTTGGACCAGTTGTTGGCGGTGGCGAAGCCATCGATGCCCGGCACCACGTGTGTGATCAGCCAAACGCTGTCGCCTGCAGCCCTGGCGTCGGCCAGGGCTTGGTGCAGCCAGGCCAGCGTGGTGTCCTGCGGCGTGTCATCCGCCCGGCCGCAGTTGTTCTTGTACTTGCGGGTCAGCATCACCGTGTCGAAGGACAGGATGCGCACGCCCTTCAGGGTCGGATGCGGAATGACGTAGTTGCCGGCCTGGCGCCAGTCGCGCCCGATGCCGGCCTGGTCCGCCCGGCCGTTCAGGGTACGACCGAAGCCCTGGGTCAGCAGCGGCAGGGTGTCGCCCAGGAACTGGCCGCTGGGTTCCACGGCGTAGTCGCCGCAATAGCTGTCGTTGTTGCCCAGCGCCGTCAGCACCGGCACGCCGGGGAAAGTGCGGCGCAGGGTTTCCAGCAGGGTGGTGACCGTTTTCAGGGCGAAGGCGCGGTAGGCGGCCTCATCCCCTTTGTGCGCCGGCAACGCCGCCTCGAACGTGTCGCGGAAATCGTGGGCCAGCATGTCGCCGGTGTGCAGGATATAGGCCGGGTGCGGCTGGGCGTGCCGCATGGCGGCCAGGGCGGAACGCAACACGAACCAGTTGCTGTCCCGGCCGAAGGGCGACAGGCGGCGGCCGGCCGTGCCGTCCAGGATGGCCGGCCAGTCCTTGGCCGGCGCCGCGTCCAGCCGTGCGGCCAGACTGGTATCGTCCAGCGGGTTGAAGTGCATGTCGCTGACGACCAGGAAGGGCGCCGATTCCCCAGCTGCCGGCCTGGTCGTCCCGGACTGGGCCGCGCGGGCGCCGGTGGCCCCTAGCAGCGACAGCCCCATCGCCACCACCACGGCCATGACCGGCCAGGTCCTTGCCTTCACCACCAACCGCCCCCTTGGTTTCGCAACCGCAGTATCGCGCCCCGTTGATGGCGGGCCATCCCCGCCCTGTCAATGGCCGCCGGCCCTGCGGCCGAAAAAACATGACCAGATGGACAGGATTTGTCACAACCATTGAATATTTGTTTCCGCGAACCCTTTGGTATTCCTGGTTGTATTCAGCCGAAAGGCCCGATACCGTTTCGTATTAACGCTGCGTTTCAGCGCGGGCGGCGTTACCAACCCTTTGAGAATGCGAAGCCGCACCGCAGGCGATACCGGCCCGCGCCCGTATCACGCGCCATGACCCGCCTGATCCCCGGCCTTCTCGCCCTCCTGCTGTTCAGCCTGCCCGCACAGGCGGCGGCGCCCCGCACCTTCCTCTACATGCCGGCCGACGCGCTGGGCCGGTATGACGCCATGCTCTACCGGCCGGAGGTCGAGGGGGTGCAACTGGTCTATTCCTGGAAAGGCCTGGAGCCGGCGCGGGGCGAGTACGACTTCGGCGCCATCGACGCGGCGCTGGCGCGGCTGGAGCCCCTGGGCAAGAAGCTGGTCATTCAAGTGCAGGACCGCTTCTTCACGCCCAAGGCGCGCAACCTGCCGGACTATCTGCTGACCGACCCTACCTATGGCGGTGGGCTGGTGGCGCAGATCGATCGGCCGGGCCAGGGCAAGCCCGTTGCCCAGGGCTGGGTGGCGGCCCAGTGGAACCCGCCCCTGCGTGCCCGCTACCAGGCCCTGCTGGCGGCGCTGGCCGAGCGCTTCGACGGCCGGGTGCTGGCCATCACCCTGCCGGAAACGGCCGCCGACATCGATCCCAGACAGCCCAACGCCGGCTTCAGCTGCGACGCCTATGTCGATGCCACGCTGGACAACCTGGCCGCCACCCGCCGGGCCTTCACCCGGTCCCGGGTGGTGCAATACGTGAACTTCTGGCCCTGCGAGTGGGGGGACGACCACCACTATATGTCCCGCCTGTTCGCCTTCGCCGCCGCCAACGGCGTGGGCCTGGGCGGGCCGGACATCGTCCCCGGCCGCAAGGCCCAGATGGCCAACGCCTATCCCTTCTTCAACCGATATCGGGGCCGCCTGCCCCTGGTCGCCATGGCGGTGCAGGAACCCACCCTGACCTACACCAACCCCGAGACCGGCAAGCCCTTCACCAGGCAGGCGCTGGTGGACTATGCCGAGCGCTATCTGGGCGTGGACATCATCTTCTGGACACCGGCCGCCCCCTGGCTGCGGCGATAGATGAATCGAGGCGATAAAGCCACGATTCCTTCCGAGATTTGCCACTAAGGGCTCTAAGGATCCACCAACGTTCAATTTCTGCGATGGGGATCGTACCATGATGCGATGGAGGGGCCAGCGGCGCCTGCTGCTGGTGGCGGCCGCTTGCCTGGCGCTGGGGGCCTGCGGCAAGGCACCGGAAAAGAGGGAAATGGCGGCGGTACCCCGGCCGATGGGGCCCGTCCCAGGATCGAAGGAGGATTTCGTCCCCTCTTTTGGCATGGCGCCACAGCCGGGCCTGGAGGCCATGAAGCGTCGATATGTGGCCCTCAGCCACAGCTATACCCTGCGCCTGCCGGCCGAGGCGGTGGAGGCGGCACAGCGGCGCGACCTGGACGCCTGCGCCAAGCTGGGGTGCCAGATTCTCGAGTCCCAGTTGAACCGCAACGGGTATCGGGGCCAGATCAACGCCCACACCAGCCTGCGCCTGCCGCCGGCGGCCTTGGCCCCCTTCACCGCCAGCCTGGCGGCCCCGCCGGCGGAGATCGCCGCCCATTCCGAAACCAGCGAGGACAAGACGCTGGCCGTGCTGGATGTCGACAAACGCTTGGAGACCAAGATCGCCCTGCGCGAGCGGCTGACCACCCTGCTGCGGGAGACCAGCACCAAGAACGTCGGCGACCTGCTGAACGTGGAACACACCCTGGCCCAGGTGCAGGGCGACATCGAAAGCGCCACCGCCCAGCGCGACTATCTGCGCACCCAGACGGAGATGGTGAAGGTCGACATCCGCTATGACGGCATCCAGCCGGATGAGCCCAAGCCCAACGGCGTGGATTGGCGGCCACTGAAAACCGCCGCCAAGGATTTCGGCGACATCCTGGTGGACTCGTTGGCCAACGTCATGACCTTCACCGCCCGCATCCTGCCCTGGCTGCCGCTGGCGGCTTTGACCGGCTGGCTGCTGCGGGTGGTCTGGCGCCGCTGGCGGCGCAAGGGCACTTAAGCCAGCTTGGCCACCAGCGACAGGGGCAGCAGTTTCATGATCGGCGCCATGTAGGCCCAGGGCCAGGCGGGGACATAGGCCTTGGCCGGCTCCCGCTCGATGGCGCGCACCAGCAGGCGGCTGCCCACGTCGCCGGGGACGGCGAAGGGCAGGCGCTTGGCGCCCTCGTTCAGTTCGGTGCGGATATAGCCGGGCAGGATGCTGCTGACCCGGATGGGGCTGCGCAGCAGGTCGGCCTGGATGCCCTCCGTCAGGGCGGCCAGGCCGGCCTTGGTGGCGGCGTAGGTGGTCATATGCTTGGGCAGGCCGCGCAGCGCGCTCATGGAAGAAATGACCACCAGATGGCCTTTGTTCCGGGGTCGGAATAGTTCCAGTGCCGCCTCGCACTGTGCCAGGGCCGCCACGAAGTTGGTCTGGGCCGTTGCCAGGTTGTCGGCGAAGTGCCCAGTGCCGATGCGCCGGCCGGAACCGATGCCGGCATTCACGATGACACGGTCCAACCCACCCATTTCGGCATCGAAAGCACGAAAGGTTTCGAATACCGCCGCATGGTCGGTGACGTCCAGCAGGCGGATGGATACCCGGATGCCGGGATGGGCCCGCAGCAGCTCGTCCCGCAGCGCCTCCAGCCTGTCGGTGCGGCGGGCGCACAGGGCGAGGTCGCGGCCCAGGGCGGCGAATTCCCGGGCCATGCCCAGGCCCAGGCCGGAGCTGGCACCGGTGATGAGGATGGTCTTGGCCGGCATCTTGGTTCCTCAGCGATACGTCAGCAGGCCGTCTGGCCCGTCTAGGCCCGCCTGCTCGTTCAGGCTGGACAGCGACCAGCCCGTCCCCACCCGGCCCACGGCCTTGGATGAGGCCAGCAGCTTGGTGACGCCGCCGTTGACCAGGGCCCAGTGCACCTGACGGGCACCGGCGTCATCCAGGCCCAGCACCGCCTGCACCGCCGCCATGATGGGCCCGCCGGAGGTGAAAACCAGGACGGTGTTGCCCGCCTGGGCGCCCGCTTGCGCCGCCCGGGCCAGGCCGGCCAGCACACGGTTGCGGAACACCGGCCAACATTCGGCGTAGTCGGCATCGTGCTGGCCGCCCATCCAGCGGGCCACCGCCTCGGCGAACAGGGCCTGGTAGGCCCGCCGGGGATCAGGCGCCGTGGCCAGTTCCGCCCTGAGCGCGGCGGCGTCAGCCAAATCGGGACGATGGCAGGCGACCACGTCGGCCGGGTCGTACTCATTCAGGTCGGGATCGACGGACAAGGCCGTGCCGCCCCGACCCATGGCCTCAAGGCAGGCGGCGGCGGTGTCGCGGTGACGGTTCAGGCTGCCGCTGACGGCGACGATGTCCCCCGCCCCGAGCCGGGCGCCCAGCTGCCGGCCCACCACCCGGCCCTGGGCGATGCCCAGCGCCGACAGCCGGTCGTAATCGTCCGCCCCGAAGGAGGCCTGGCCATGGCGGATCAGGTGCAGCGCCACCATGGGATCAGCGCCCCGCCCGGCGCAGGATGCGGCGGCAGCGCCAATCCAGGTAGGTCACAAGCAGCCAGAAGCGCTTGAAGGCCGGGTTGCGGGTCTGGCGGTGGTGATAGCGGTAATAGATCTGCTGGGCGATGACGGCCAGGCGGAACAGGCCGAACACCTCATAGAAGGTCCAGTCCACCGCCTTCGCATCCAGCCGGTCACCCATGGCCGCCAGGTAGTGCGCCACCACTTGGTCCCGCGTCAGCATGCCCGGCAGGTGAGTTGGCTGGCGGCGGATGGAACGCATGAAGAAGTCGTCGTCCGCCTGCACCCAGTAGGCCAACGCCCCGCCCAGATCCATCAGCGGGTCGCCGATGGTGGCCATTTCCCAATCCAGCACGCCGATGACATGGGTAGGGTCGGCCGCGTCCAGCACCAGGTTGTCGAAACGCCAGTCGTTATGGATGACGCACGCGGCGCTGTCCGCCGGCGTGTTGGCGGCCAGCCAGGCCCGCACCTTGGCGAAGGAGGGCACGTTCCAGGTGCGCGCCTTCTGGTAGCGGCCGGACCAGCCCTCCACCTGGCGGCGGCAATAGCCGTCGCCCTTGCCTAGGGCCGACAGGCCGGCAGCGTCCGGGTCCACGCGGTGCAGGGCCACCAGCTTGTCCACCATCGCCAGGCACAGGCGGCGCACGGCATCCGGCCCCATGTCCAGGCCGCGCGGCAGGTTGGCCCGGGGGATGATGCCGGCGATGCGTTCCATGACATAGAAATCGGCGCCGATGACCCGTTCGTCCTGGCACAGCCCCACCATGGTGGGCACCCAGGGAAACACGGGCTTCAGCGCCTGCTGCACGCGGAATTCACGCGCCATGTCGTGGGCGGACTTGGCCTTGGTGCCGGCCGGTGGCCGGCGCAGGATGAAGTCGCCCTCCGCCCCATCCTCGCCATAGGCCAGGCGGTAGGTCCAGTTGCTGGCCCCGCCGGAATACTGCGTCACGGCCGGCAGGCCCCGCAGGTCCGGCCGCCGTTCCTTCAGCCAGCGGTCGACCACCGCCACGTCCAGATCCTCGCCCGGCCGAACCGGGCCCGCCCGGTCGGTCACGGGACGGGGCGGGGTCTCCCCCGCCGCCACCGATGTCGCCGTCATCCGCGCGACCCGGTTGGGGCCGCCGGCTGCGGGGGCTGGGCGGCGGCGGTGCGCGACGGGGTCGCCATGCTGCGTGCCCGCTTGTCGATCATGGCCACGTACCAGGCGCGCGGCATCAGCCGCTTCATCAGCCAGAAGCGGCGGCCTTCCTTGTGCGGCAGCAGATGGCAGCGGCCCGCGGCCACGCCCTGGTAGACATACTCCGCCACATCGTCGGCCGTGATACCGGGGCGGTTCAGCAGCTTGTCCACCCGGGCGCGCAGGCGCGGGTCGGTGGTCCGCAGGCTGCTGGCCAGGTTGGTCTTGAAGAAGGAGGGGCAGATGACGCTGACGCCGATGCCGCTGGGCGCCAGTTCGTGCTGCAGCGTTTCGGAAAGGGAAACCACCGCCGCCTTGGTCGCGTTGTAGGCGCTCATCGTCGGCATATCGAGCAAGCCGGCCATGGAGGCGGTGTTCACGAAATAGCCGTGACCCTGCGCCTTGAACATCGGCGTGAAGGCCTTGCAGCCCCGCACCACGCCCATCAGGTTGATGTCGATGATCCAGCGCCAATCATCCAGCGGCGTGTCGTCGATATTGCCGGCCTGGGCCACGCCGGCGTTGTTGACGACGATGTCGACCCCGCCCCAGCGCTGGGTCAGGGCCTGGGCCGCCGCGTCCAGCGCCGCGTCATCGCGCACGTCGCAGGGGATGGAAAAGGCATCGGGAGCGATGGCCGACAGTTCCGCCACCGCCGACGCCATGGCGTCGGGGTTGATGTCGCCCACGGCCACGCGCCAGCCGGCGCGGGCGTAGCGCTTGCCCAGCGCCAGGCCCAGGCCGCTGGCCCCGCCGGTGATGAAGATACGCCCGCCCTGAGGCCCCGTCTTCGGCGTGATACCCATCCCTCAACCCTCCCCTTTTGTCTTTTTGTAACCGCGCCTGGCCAGCTCGATACGGGCGATCATGGCCTTGTGCACTTCATCCGGTCCATCAGCCAGGCGCAGGGACCGCGCCTGGGCGTAGAAGCCCGCCAGCGGCGTATCGCCCGACACGCCGGCGCCGCCGTGCATCTGGATGGCATCGTCCACCACCCGTTCCAGCACGCTGGGCGCCACCACCTTGATGGCGGAAATCTCTGTCAAGGCCGCCTGGGTTCCCACCTTGTCCATCTTCCAGGCGGCGTAGAGGGTTAGCAGCCGGGCTTGGTCGATGGCCACGCGGGCCTCCGCCACGCGTTCGCGGTTGCCGCCCAGATCGATCAAGGGGCGGCCGAAGGCAGTGCGGCTGGTGCCTCGGCGGATCATGAGGTCCAGCGCCGCCTCGGCCGCGCCCAGGCAGCGCATGCAGTGGTGGATGCGGCCGGGGCCCAGGCGCCCCTGCGCGATTTCGAACCCCATGCCAGGGCCCGCGATCAGGTTGGACGCGGGCACGCGCACCCGGTCGAACACCACCTCGCCATGGCCGTGGGGGGCGTCCCAGGCGCCGAAGACGGGCAGCATGCGTTCGATGCGTACGCCCGGCGTGTCCAAGGGCACCAGGACCATGGAATGCTGGTGATGGCGGTCGCGGCTCTCATCCGGCGTGCGGGCCATGACGATGGCGATGCGGGCGCGGGGATCGCCGATGCCGCTGGACCACCATTTGCGCCCCGTGACCACCACCTCGTCCCCCTCGACCACCGCAGTGGCCGCCATGTTGGTGGCGTCGGAAGAGGCCACCTCGGGCTCGGTCATGCTGAAAACGCTGCGGATTTCCCCGGCCAGTAGGGGTTTCAGCCACCGTTCCTGCTGCTCCTTGCTGCCGTACCGCCACAGCACCTCCATATTGCCGGTGTCGGGGGCGTTGCAGTTGAACACCTCCGGCGCCATCAGGCTGTGTCCCGTGGCCTCGGCGATGGGGGCGTATTCCAGGGTGCTGAGGCCGGCGCCCAATTCCGCGTCAGGCAGGAACATGTTCCACAGGCCCTCGGCCTTGGCCCGGGCCTTCAGCTCTTCCATCTTGGGGGGCACGCGCCAGGCGGTCCAGTCGGGGCCATCATGGGCGGCCACGTCGCGCCAGTACTGGGCCTCCACCGGGGCGATATGGTCGGCGATGAAGCGGCGGACACGATCCAGGTAATCCTGGCCACGGGCGCTGGGCTGGAAGTCCATCGGCGTTCTCTCCCTTTTTTTCCGGCGGACGCCATCGCGTCCCAGGTTTGAAAGGAGTGTAGCGCCGGATTGACATGAACCGATGGGAAGTTTATGCGCGATAAACCATGAATGACGTTCATGATATCCGCCTGCTGGCCAGGTTGGACCTTAACCTGCTGCGGGTGTTCGACGCGGTCTACCGGGCGCGCAGCCTGACGCGCGCGGCGGATGAGCTGGCGCTGTCGCAATCGGCTGTCAGCCACGCCCTGGCCCGGCTGCGGGACCAGTTGGGCCCGCATCTGGGCACCGGAAACGAACCGCTGTTCCCCCGCGACGGCCGGGGCGTGGCGCCTTCCGCCCTGGCCCGCCGGCTGGCCCCCCGGGTGCGCGAGGCGCTGGCGGCCCTGGGCCGGGCCCTGGCCGACGCCCAGGATTTCCAGCCGGACCGCGATCTGCGCCAGGCCGTCATTGCCATGCCGGAGGCCGTGGAACCCGCCTTGTTGCCAGCCATGATGGCCCGCCTGCGCCGGCACCTGGCGGAGGGGTCCAGCCCCCGGCTGGACAGCGTGCGGCTGGACCGGGCCACCATGAAGGCGGACCTGGCGCGGGGCCGCATGGATCTGGCGGTGGACGTGACCCTGGCGCCCGACCCGGACCTGCGCCATCTGCCGCTGTTGAGCGACGACTACTGCCTGGTCGCGGCCGCGGGCCATGCCCCCGTTGATCTGGAGGGGTATATGGCGGCGGGGCACATCGCCGTCTCCTCCCGTCGCAGCGGTCCGGCGGTGGAGGACTACGCCCTGTTGCGCCTGGGCATACAGCGGAAAATTTCGCTGCGCTGCCAACGGTATGAGACCGCCTGCCGCGTGGTAGCGGAGGCGGGCCTGAAAGGCGGCGGCTTGCTGCTGACCATGGGCCGGCATCACAGCCAGCCTCTGGTGGACGGCAGCCGGGGGGCCCTGGTCACCCTGCCCCTGCCTCTGGACATGCCGCCATTGGCGTTTAATCTCTACTGGCATCGCGCCAGTGACGATGACCCCGCCAACCGCTGGCTGCGCGACGTTCTGCGCCCGACCTGACGGGCCCCATTTTCGGCCAAGGACCTGACCCCATGCCGCGATCCCCGCACCAAACCGCCCATCACCGGTCGACGCTGGCCATGGCCCTGGCCGTCTTCGCCCTGCTGGCGTTCGGCGGGGGCGCCAGTCCAGCCTGGGCCGACAACGCGTCCGACCTGGCCATGGCGCGCCTGGCCATGGCCAGGCACGATTACGCCGGGGCACTGCCCACGCTGACCCAGTTGGCCAACCAGGGTGACGCCGGCGCCATGGTCGAGCTGGCCAAGATTTACGGCCAGGGCCTGGGCGTGACGGTGGACCAGGACAAGGCGCTGGCCTATCTGCGCCAGGCGGTGGAGAAGGGCAACGCCCAGGCCCAGGTGGGGCTGGCCGTGCTGTACGACCAGGGCAGCAACGGCCTGCCCAAGGACCCGGCGGAGGCCGCGCGCCTGTACAAGCTGGCGGCCGACCAGGGCAACGCCCGCGGCCAGGTCAGCCTGGGCTGGCATTACGAGAACGGCAGCGGGGTCCCCAAGAACGTGGCCGAAGCGGTGCGCCTCTACACCCTGGGCGCCCGCCAGGGCGACCCCGCCGGCCAGACCAACCTGGGCTGGATGTATCAGAACGGTACCGGCGTACCCCCCAACCCGACGGAGGCGGCGCGCCTGTACAAGCAGGCGGCCAGCCAGGGCTTCGTCCGCGCCCAGGGCCAGATGGGGGCCATCTACCTGGCCGGCGTGGGCGTCACCAAGGACCCGGTGGAGGCCGCGCGCTGGAACATGATGGCGGCCGAACGCGGTTGGGTTCCCGCCCAGTTCGCCCTGGGCTTCCAATACCGCCAGGGCGAGGGCGTCGCCCGCGACGACGCCCAGGCGCTGCACTGGCTGCGCAAGGCGGCGGACGGCGGCGAACAGGGCGCCATAGCCCTGCTGGCGCAGATGTACGAGAACGGCGACGGCGCGCCCAAGGACCCGGCGGAGGCGCGGCGCCTCTGGGCCAAGCTGCCCCCCGATCGGCGGCCGGGGGCCAAAGCGCAGTAGGAGCCGTCTCCTTTAAGGGCTCTGCTTTCTAAGAGGGCGGCTGCCGGGAATTGGCCAGCAGATCGACGCGGGACATGCGCACGATGTGTTCCGGCGCTTCCGTCCAACCACCGATCAGGTCGCCGGCAATGAAATCGGCGCCCACGCGGTCCACCAGCCCCTCCGTCTCCACCGAATCCACGCCCTCGACATAGAGTTTCAGGCGATGGCGCCGGGCCTCGGCCGCCACCAGGCCCAGGTCGGTCGCCACCCGTTCCGGGCTGGGGCGCTCCGCCCCGGGGTGATCAATGGCCGTCCTGTCCCCGGCGCCGGGCAGGATGATGCCCACGCCCTTGACCCCCGCCGCGGCCAGCGTGGCCATGTCCTGGCGCCCCAGGGCCACGCCCACCATCAGGTTGCGGCCAAAGGGGCGCAGGGCGGTGACGAAGTCCGCCAGCCGCCCGGTGGGCGTGCCCTCGGGCAGGCCCACCAGATGATAAGTCAGGAAAGGGATGAGGTGGGACGGGATGCGGCTGGCCAGCGCCACGTAGGACCGGCGGCGCTGCAACCCGGCCAGCGTCTCATAATGCACCGGTAGGGAAAGGAAGAAGCGGAAGCGGTTGTCGTAAAGTTCCAGGTAGGTGGCGATGGCCTGGCGCATCGCTTCCTCATCCAAATCCAGGATGGCGTTCAGGGTCTCGGCCGACAAGGTCCCACCAACCGAAGTCTTGGAGACCGAGTCGTAGCCATAGACAGCCTGCCCGCCCCGGCGCATGCGTCGCCCCCGGGTGATGTAAAGACATAGCGCCTGGTGGTTGGCGTCCCAGACCGGGCGGTAGACGATTTCCAGCGGCCCGAGCTGACCATGCGCCGCCCAGGCGGCCGTGACCTCGCCCTGGCTGAAGCCTGTCCGGCCGCCCTGGCTGGGCAAGGGCATCCAGCCGGGGGCGCCGGCAACGCCGGCCGCGCCCTGGATGAGGGTGCCGCCGCCCACGTCGCGGCCCGGCGCGCCGTGCAACTCGGTCCAGCCGGGCGCGGCCCTTCCCGACGCCGCTGCCTCCTCCCGTCCCTTGGCCACGGCCTCGGCGCGGGCGGTGCCGGCCAACAGGTCGGCCAGGCGATGGGGTTTCAGCACCAGGTCGCCCGTGACCTGGCGCACGGCGGTGCGCACTACGATGGTGGCGGTGTCGGCATCGCCCAGAAGCAGGCGCTGCAGGTCCTGCAGCACGCGGGCGCACAGCAGGCCGGCCGCGCGCTCGTCCATCTGGGCGAAGACAACCAGGTAGGTGTCGGGTCCATAGGGAAAAACCACGTCGCCGGGGCCCAGCGACTGGTTCAGCAGGCGTTCGGTCAACTGGTGTACGCGGTCGCGTACCGAGGGCCAGCGGGACCCGAGCTTTTCCTTCAGGCTTTCCAGGCCGAGAAGCTGGACGGTTCCGGCACTGACCCGCGCCTGATGCTCCAGGATGGCGCCCAGCCTGCCCTGGATATCGTCCGGGCCCGCGTCGGGCGTGATTGGCTCAACGGCGTCCGGACGGGTGGGACGGGCAGGTGTCACCGGCTGCTCGCCCTCGCCCAGCCACCAGGTCGCAATTTTGTTGATCAAATTTGGCATGCCGTCGCCAACACTCCCGTTCGCACAGCGCCGAATGGCTATGGTGCCGCTACCGCAAGCCGGGGAGAACTCGCACGATCGGGGTACCCCTCTGGAGAGAGTGGCTCAAGCGCCGCTGGTTTCCGCCGCCGCGGCCGTCGGCGGCGGATCCGCATCCCGCCGGCCAACCCGTGTTTCGGATCCAAAATAGATGACCAGCAGCAGCGCGGCCGCCATCAGGCCGCCGATGGCCAGCGCCAGGGTCCCCAAGCCGGGCACCAGCGCCGCGATGGCGAGGCATTGGGTCACCAGGCCGCCGGCCTTGCTGCAGCCGGCGACCCAGCCGGTGGCGCGGCCGCGCAGGCCTACGGCGTAGTTCTCGGCCGTGTAGGGCAGCAGCACGGCCAGGATGCCGTTACTGCCGACGATCAGCAGCGCCACCGGCGCCACCACGTCCAGCAGGCCGGCCCCGTCGCCCAGGCGCATGACGCCGCCCAGGCCGGCGATGGCGACGACGATCATCAGCGCCAGCGTCCACTTCGTGCTCCAGCGGAAATAGAGCAGCGCCGCCACCGCGATGGTCGGGCAAGCGATAAGGGCGGACGCCGCCAACAGGCGGCTGGACATGACCACGTCCATGCCCCTGGCCGTCAATTCGGCCGGCAGCCACAGCAGCAGCCCGAAATTGGTGAAGCTCCAGGCCAGGGCGGTGACCGTCAGGGCCAGGGTCCGGCCGCTGAGGAAGTGGGTTTCGCCCCCCTTGGACGCGGGCGCGCCCTCCGCCTCGCGCGTCAGGGCGGCGCCGAAGCGGGCCAGCGTGCGCTCCGCCTCGCGCAGGCGGCCGCGCAGCAGCAGGAAATGGGGCGATTCCGGGATTTGGCCGTTGAGAAAGACCAGGATCAAGCCCGTGGGCAGGTTCAGCAGCCACATGATGCGCCAGCCATACAGGGGCTGGAGCAGGGCCGACAGGCCGCTGGCCGCCAGGTAACCGCCAATGCCCCCCAGGCCACCCACCAGCACCAGGTTCCAGCCACGGTGGCGCAGCGGCATGGTTTCCGCCAGCAGCGCGTAGGCCACCGGCAACATGCCGCCCGCCGCCGCCCCCATGAGGAAGCACATGGCCACGTTCCACCAGAAATCGGGCATGGCCCCGCAGATGGATGTGCCGACGAACATGACGGAAGACAGCAGGATGGAGGCGCGGCGGCCATAGACGTCCGCCAGCGCCCCCCATATCAAGGAGCCCACGACCGTGCCCGCCAGCGCCGCCATGGGCAGCCAGGCCACCGTCATCTTGTCCACGCCGTATTCATCGCGCATGCCGGGCAGGACGAAGCCCAGGCTGGCCGGCTTCATGACGTCGATGACCAGGGCCACGACGATGACCGCCATCAGCCGCCAGTGCGCCGCGCGCAACGGGCCGTCGTCATGCACCACGGCGAGGTCGACGGCCGCCACCGCCGTCTTGCGCGGCAGCAGGCCATAGGCGGCGATAAGGACGCCCACGATGATCAGGCCCATGCCGATGGTCATACCCATGTCCATCGGCATGTCGGCCAGGCGATAGCCGACGTCCTTGGCCATCAGGAACATGGGCAAATGCAGGACCACGCCCGCGGTCACCACGGCGCACCCGACCCAGAAGGCCAGCACCGCCCGCCGGTCGGCCAGCACCCTGTCCCCGTCCCCGGGACTAGTCTCGAACAACGACGCCACCGGAACCACCCTGTCGGAGAAAAGGAAGCGGCGCGCCCATGCCCAGGCGGGCCGCCCAACCTATAGCTGTGACCGCTATCAACCGCCAGAAGGAAGGCTCAGCGACCGGCCGCTTTCCACACGCCCTCCATCTCCTCCAGGCTGCGTCCCTTGGTTTCGGGGACGAAGCGCCAGACGAACAGGCCGGCCAGGATGCTGAAGGCGCCATAGAGATAATAGGCGAAGCCATGGTTGAACATGGCGTTCAGCGCGGCGTTGCCATCCAGCACCTTGAACGACCAGGACACCACCCAGTTGGCGATCCACTGCGCCGCCACGGCGATGCTGAGCGCCTTGCCCTTGATGGGGTTGGGGAAAATCTCCGCCAGCAGCACCCAGACGACCGGGCCCCACGAGAAGGCGAAGCCGGCGACGTAGACCACCACCGCCACCAGCGCGCCGATGCCCATCTGGTGCTGGTTCAAGAGGAAACCCAGGGCCAGCATGGCGACCGCCATGACGGCGGCGCCGGCGATCAGCAGCGGCTTGCGCCCCAGCCGGTCCACCGTGACCATCGCCACCAGGGTGAACAGCACGTTGGCCGCCCCCACCACCACGGTCTGCAACAGCGCGCTGTCGGTGCCCGCCCCCATGTTCTCGAACATCAGCGGAGCGTAGTAGAGCACAGCGTTGATGCCCACCAGCTGCTGGAACAGCGACAGCATGATGCCCACCACCAGCACCAGGACGCCGTAGGCCAGCAGGCGGTCGGTATGCTGCACCAGGCTGCCTTCGATCTCGCGCCGGGTGAGGGCGGCCTCGGCCGGCCCCATCAGACGGGTCAGCGTGGCCTCGGCCTCCGCCGTGCGGCCCACCTTGATCAGCCAGCGCGGCGTGTCGGGCACGAAGGCCAGCAGCACCAGGAACAGGGCGGCGGGCAATGCCTCCGATCCCAGCATCCAGCGCCAGCCGACGCTATTCAGCCAGGCGGTGTCGCCCTGGGCGGCGATGGCCCAGTTGACGAAATAGACGCCGGCGATGCCCAGCACAATGGCCATCTGGTTGAAGGAGATGAGGCGGCCGCGGGCGTGCGGCGGCGCGATCTCCGCGATGTACAGCGGCGACAGCATGCTGGCGATGCCCACGCCGACGCCGCAGATGACGCGGTAGATGATGAAGGGCGTCAGCGCCGCCGGCCCCATCCGCCCGACGGTGCCCAGCCCCAGTTCCGGCAAGGCCGACCCGATGGCGGAGACCAGGAACAGCACGGCCGCCAGGAACAGGCCGCGCTTGCGCCCGAAGCGATCGGCCACCCACCCGGCGATCATGCCGCCGACGATGCAGCCGATGAGGGCGCTGGAGATGGTGAAGCCGGACAGGCTGTCGCGCGCCGTGTCGGCCAGGCCCAAGGGGTCGATGAAGTTGGCGTCGATGGACTTCACAGCCCCTGAGATGACGGCGGTGTCGTAGCCGAACAGCAGGCCGCCCAGGGTGGCGACCAGGGTCAGCATCACCACCAGGCCGGAGCCGGCATGCGCGTCATGCCCGCCCTTAAGTCTCACATCACTGGCCATGACAGTCCTCCCGCGCGGAACCGGTGCCCGCGCGCCTTGGGTGTTGGGTTGGATCAGCGCCGGGCGCGGCCGAGGGACGGCACGCTGGAGGGCGGGGCGGTCGATTCCCGCACCACCACCTCGAACTCCAGCAGACGGCGGGGCATGGGATGGGTCCAGGGCTGGCGCCGCACCGCCCGGTCGATCAACAGGTCGGCCGCCGCCGCCGCCATGCGGCTGATGGGCTGGCGGATGGTGGTGAGCTGCGGCCAGATGATGCGCGCCACCGGCGTGTCGTCGAAGCCCGCGACCGACAGGTCGGCCGGCACCGACAGGCCCAGACGCTGGGCCACCGCGACGGATGCCGCCGCCATGTCGTCGTTGCTGGCGAAGATGGCGGTGGGACGGTCGGCCAGGGTCAGCAGCTGTTCCGCGCATGCCATGCCGGTGCGGTAGGAGAAGTGACCGGGACGCACCAGTTCCGGATCCAGGGGGATGCGGTGTTCCGCCAGTTCATCCCGGAAGCCGCGGTAGCGCTGTTCAGTGGCGCCGTGTTCCGGATGGCCCAGCAGGAAGCCGATGCGGCGGTGGCCCAGGCTGATGAGGTAGGCCGCCATCTGGCGGGAGGCCGCGTAGTCGTCCATGTAGACGAAGGGCGCCGTCTCGCGGTCCGTGTCCGGCGCTATGCGCACCAGCGGAATGCGCGAGGCGCGCAGGGCGTCGAGCACACCGGCGTGGTCGACCAGCGGCGGCGTCAGGATGACACCCTCCAGCCGCAGCTGGGAAATGAGGTTCAGGACCTGGTCGCCCACGTTGGGGTCGGTGCTGTCCCAGGGCTCCACCAGCAGGTGGAAGCCGCCCTCGCGGCAGCGGGCCACGGCGCCGGCCTGCACGTCGCTCATATAATGGGCGCTGGGGTTGTCATAGAACAGGCCGATGAGGAAGGAGCGGTCGCCGGCAAGGCCCCGGGCGTTCAGGTTGGGGCGGTAGTCCAGGCGGGCGATGGCGTCCATGACCCGGGCGTGCGTCTCGTGGGAAACGCCGGCCTCGCGGTTGATGACCCGCGACACGGTCTTGATGGACACCTTGGCCAGGTCCGCGACCTCCCGAATTGTGATCGACCGCTTCTCTGGCTGGGCCAATGGGGTCTCCCAAATCAGGGGCGACATCAGGCGACGTGACGCGTTGTCATCGTGGCGTCGGACGGCGATGGCGACAGGGGGATAAAGGGATGGGCGGTGCGGGGGCACCGCCCATCAAGGCGCAGGATTCGGGGAGAGAGTATCCTGCCAAGAAGGGAAAACACCGGGGCGCGGGAGAGGAGAGCCCCCGCGCCCCGGGGGTCGAACAACGCGAACGAACCGGATCAGAAGCTGGCGTGGGCCCGCACACCCCAGGTCTGGGGCGGCTGGTACACGGCCGTCCACACCGGGGTCGCCGGGCCGCCGAAGGCACCGGCATTGGACTTGATGTTGGCGTTTTCCACGTTCTGGACGAAGCCTTCCAAGGACCACTTGCCGCTGGGCGCGTCGTAACGGACGGCCAGGTCGGTGCGGGTATAGGCTTTCTGCTCGTCGTACGTGCCAGCGTTGAAGAAGGACAGGTAGCTGCGGGTCTCGAAATGGGTGGAGACGCGGGGGGTCAGCGTGCCGCCGTTGGGCAGGTCGAACACGTGCTCGTACCCGACGGTGCCCGACAGGGCCGGGGCGTGGGGCAGCTCGTTGCCCTTCAGCTCGACCAGGTGGGACACATCGCCGCCGCTGTACAGGCGGGCGTCGATGCTCTGCAGCTCTTCCATCTCGGTGTGCTGGGCGGACAGCGACAGGTTGATCGTGTCACGCGGCGTGACCTTGGCGGCCAGTTCAGCTTCCAGGCCGTAGGCCTTGGCGCCCTGGGCGTTCTGGGTCACGATCTGCGAGCCGATGACATGGCCGGCGGCGTCACGGGTGGTGACCGCCTGGTTCACCTGATAACCCGTGAAGTCTTCATAATAGGCCGCCACGTTGAAGGTGGCGCGGCCGCCGAACAGCGTCGTCTTGGCGCCGACTTCATAGTTGGTCAGCGTCTCGGGGCCGGCCAGCTTGCCGCCGTCCTCGATGTTGCCCGACTTGAAGCCCGTGCCGACGCTGGCATAGGTCATCAGCACGTCCTTGATGATGTCGGCATCGGCGCGGACCAGCCACGTGGCCTTGCTCCACTGGCCATAGACGTCGTTGGGCGACGCCGTGTAGCCGGGGATGGAGTAGGGATCGCGGCCGAAGATGCCCTGGGTGCAGCCGTTGCAGGTGACGTTGCGGCCACCGATGTCTTCCTTGTCGTCGCGGGTGTAGCGCACACCACCCGTCAGGCGGATGTCGTCGGTGACATGCCAGGTCGCTTGGCCGAAGCCGGCGGCCGACTCGATCTCACGATCGGACTGGATGAAGCTGCCGGCCCAGCTGAAGGTGCCCAGGCGATAGCCGTTGGCCTGGTCGATGTCGAAGCGGATCTTGTTGGTTTCGTGCGAGTAGTACGCGCCCAGGATCCAGTCGATGGTGTGCGTGCCCGACGACTTCAGCTGCAATTCGTGGCTGAAGAAGTCGTAGCTGGACCAGACGGTGCTGTTCTGCTCGAACGCGCCGGACGGCGTGGTGGCGCTGGTCGGCGGCAGCACGCCGCTGTCCGCGTCCACCTGGTTGTTGCCACCCAGCCAGGACGCGCCGGCGATGTAGGACAGCTGCAGGTAGTCGTTGATGTCGTAGTCCATCTTGCTGTGGACGGACTTCGCGGTGCGGTCCTGGAACGGCGCGGTGTCGGCCTGCACCGACCACAGGTTCGTGCCCGGACGCGGGGTCTGCATCAGCGGCTCGACCGGGGTGCCGGTGTCTTCATACCATTCGAAGTTCAGGTCCCAGCTGAAGCTGTCCGTCGGGCGCCAGGCGCCGCTGACGCGGAACGACTTCTGGTCGCCGGCGTAGTACTTCGGGCCGCTGGTCACGTAGGCGGCCGGGTTCACGCCCGGCACGTTGGGGGCCGGCTGGTAGTCGACATAGCCATCGTGCTTGTCCGTCACGAAAGCGACGCGGAAGGCCAGCTTGTCGGAGACGGGCATGTTGAACATGCCGCGGGTGCCGAAGCGACCGTAGGAGCCGGCCACGACCTCGGCGTTGCCGTATTCCTTGTCGAAGGTCGGCTTGGCGGAGATCAGGCTGACGGCGCCGACGGTGGCGTTGCGGCCGAACAGGGTGCCCTGCGGACCGCGCAGCACTTCCACGCGTTCCATGTCGTACATCAGCACCGAGGCGCCCTGGGCGCGCGGCGAGTAGATGCCGTCGACGTACATGGCGACCTCGGGGTCGGCCACTTCGGTGTAGGCGCTGTCGTTGCCGATGCCGCGCAGGGTCAGGGTGATGGCGTTCTGGTCGCCCTGCTGACCGAACTGCAGGCTGGGCACGAACTTGGACAGATCGGTGATGTCTTTGACCTGCTGCTTGTCCAGGCTTTCCTGGCTGAACGCCGAGACGGCGATCGGGGTTTCCTGCAGCTTGGTTTCACGCTTGGTCGCGGTAACGACGATTTCGGCAATGGTGTCGGAGGGACCGGCCGGGGCCGTCGCGGTCTGCGCGTACGCGCCACCGGACAGCGCAATCACGGCCGCTGCTTGCAGATAGAGTCCGAGTCTCGCCTTCATCTCGCTTCCTCCCTTTTATTCTAGCCTGGTTGCTCTAGGCGGATATTCGACGGTCACCGCCCACATCCAATGGGTGCGGCGCCGTTGTGGGTCGCATGTTTAGCGGGGCTGACAATGCTGTCAACAAAATTATGACAACGTTGTCGCACAGCGCTGTCATATGGCGGCAACCGTGGTATTCTGGCCTCATGCGCGGGACGAAGCCTGCGGCAGCGCAACGATCCGGTCGGCAACCCCTGGGTGACGGGGCGGCGGGCGCCGCCACGAAAAGCGACGATCCCGCCGTAACGGTTTGAGAAACATAAGAACTGCCGCCGTTCCGCCAAGGGGACAGGCGGCCATGAGGGAGGAAGTGATGACCGCAGCGGATGGCGCCCGGCGCCGTATCCTGATCGTGGGCGGGGGCACCGCCGGCTGGCTGACCGCCGCCTACCTGGCCAAGACCTTGGGCGCCAATCTGTCCGGCGGGACAGAAATCACCCTGATCGAATCGAGCGACATCGGCATCATCGGCGTGGGCGAGGGCACCTTCCCCACCATCCGTTCCACCCTGGCCGCCATCGGCATCGACGAGGCACGCTTCCTGCGGGAAAGCAGCGCCACGTTCAAGCAGGGCGTCCATTTCGTGGACTGGGCGGAAACACCGGCGCCGGACGCATCGCCGACCCAGGCCCTGGGAGCCGTGCCCGGGCACACCCACTATTTCCACCCCTTCAACTTCCCTCACCAGGGTAACGGGCCGGAACTGTTGCCCTACTGGCTGCTGGGCGAGGCGGGGGACCTGCCCTTCGCCGAGGCCGTAACCCTGCAGAAGGCGGTGGCGGACGCCGCGCGCGGGCCCAAGCGGCCCATCGACCCGCCCTATGCAGCGCCCCTGAACTACGCCTATCACTTCGACGCCAACCGCCTGGCCGTGCTGCTGCGCACCGTGGCCATCGAACTGGGCGTACGCCACCGGGTGGGCACCGTCACCGACGTGGTGCTGGACGGCAGTGGTGCGGTGGCGCGGGTGGACACGCGCGAGCACGGCAGCCTGAGCGCCGACCTCTACATCGACTGCAGCGGCTTTAGGGCGGAGATCATCGGCCGGGCGCTGAAGGTGCCCTTCAAGTCCTATCAGGACGTACTGTTCAACGACCGGGCGGTGGCGCTGCAGGTGCCCTACGACCGGCCCGACGCGCCCATCCCCTCCTACACCGTGGCCACGGCTCATGAAGCGGGGTGGACCTGGGACATCGGCCTGAACGACCGCCGGGGCACCGGCTATGTCTATTCCAGCCGTCACACCGACGACACCCGGGCGGAGGAAGTGTTGCGCCGCTACCTGGGCCCGGTGGCCGAAGGGCGCGACGTCCGCCTGCTGAAGTTCGACTCGGGCTGCCGTGCTGCCCAATGGGTGGGCAACTGCGTGGCCGTGGGCCTGTCCGGCGGCTTTTTCGAGCCCTTGGAATCGACCGGCATCATGCTGATTGAGGTGGCGGCCCACATGATCGCCCAGTACTTCCCCTGGGGGGAAACAGGCCTGGACAGCGCCCAGACGGCCGCGTCCATGGCCGCGACGGCCCGCACCTACAACGCGCTGATGGGCAAGCGGTATGAGCGCATCGTCGATTTCCTGAAGCTGCACTACTGCATCACCCGCCGTACCGACAGCGCCTATTGGCGGGACAACGCCGACCCGGCCACCATACCGGAGAGCCTGCGCGACCGCCTGGCCGCATGGGCGCATCGGCCGCCCGGGCGCTTCGATTTCGTGGCCGACCACGAGACCTTCCTGCCGGCCAGCTACCAATACGTCCTGTACGGCATGGGCTTCAAAACCGACCTGGAGCCGGCGCGCGCCCTGCACCGCCGCATAGATGAGGCGCGGCACGAGTTCCGGGGCCTGCGCACCGTGACCCCGCAGGCGATGTCCAGCCTGCCCACCCATCGCGACTTGGTGGAGGAGGTCTACCGCAACGGTTTCCGCCCGCCCCAGGCGGCACCGGCCGTGGGCGGACGCCGCTAGGCGTCCTTGCCGCGGGGAATCAGGCCTTGCCCGGCGGGCGGGCCGTGGATTGGCGCAGCAGGATGGTGTGGGCCAGCACCTGGTGCGGCACGGGCTTGGGCCAGTCCACCTTGCCGCGCTGGGACAGCAGGCCGATCAGGATGTCGGCCGCCGTTTCCGCCATTTCCCGCACCGGCTGGCGCACCGTGGTCAGCGGCGGCCACATCATCTCGGCCAGCGGCGTGTCGTCGAAGCCCACCACCGACAGGTTGGCCGGCAGGCTGAAGCCGCGGTTGTGCGCCTCCGCCACCACGGCGGCGGCCATTTCGTCGTTACTGGCGAAGATGGCGGTGGGGCGGTGCGGCTGGTCCAGCAGGCGGCGGGCGCAGGCCACGGCGGAGGCATAAGTGAACTCCCCCTGCTCCACCAGCACCGGGTCCACCGTCACGCCGGCGTCGGTCAGCGCCTCGCAATAGCCGGTGTAGCGCAGAATGGTGGCGGTGTGGTTGGCCTTGCCCTTGATGAAGCCAATGCGCCGGTGGCCCAGGGCGAGCAGATGCTGGGTCAGGGTATAGGCCGCTTGCCGCTCATCGATGCGGACGGAGGGAGAGGTTTCCGATTCCTGCTGCGGCGTGACGCGGACATAGGGGACGCCCGCCTCCTCCAAAATCCGCAGCACGATGGGGTTGTCGGTCACGGGGGCCGTCAGCACCACGCCGTCCAGGCGCATCTGGTTGACGATGGCGCTGGCCCGCTGTTCCACGTTGGGGCTGCGATAATCGATTTCCTCGATCATCAGGTGGTAGCCGTGGGCCCGGCAGCGGTTCAGCAGGCCCACCTGGATTTCCAGGGTATAGGGGCCGCCGGCATCGCCGTAGAGGTGGCCGATGAGGTTGGAGCGTTCGCTGGCCAGGCTGCGGGCCATCATGTTGGGCTGGTAGCCCAACTCGGCCACAGCCTTCTCGATGCGCTCCTGCATGTCGGGGCTGACATAGCGTTCCTTGTTGATGACCCGCGACACCGTCTTGATGGACGCCCCCGCCAGGCGCGCCACATCGATGATCGTCGGCTTGCGGTCAGGCCCCGCCATATGTCCACTCCCATCCTTATATCGGCGCCGCTTCCCCATTCCCGGGGCGGGCGCGGGCCCACAATCGCCCAAAGCGCCGGGCTGCGGCAATCCTGCATCGATGGCGCAAAAAAGCGCGCCCGTCCATCATTTGACCGCCACCGTCCGAAAGGCATGCTGGCGTGACCGCCACCGGATGTTGTTTCCTGGGGTTGGCCTGGGTCGGAAGGGGGAGGACGGCACCGCTGTCATTTCCGCCGCCGCCACCCCGGCCCCAAGAGAAGAATTCCCCGGGGGGAAGATGGCATACGGACAGGCGCCCGTCGCCTTGAAGACCAAGCTGGGCTACGCCATCGGTGACTTGGGCCTGAACCTGCACTGGCAGGCGATGACCCTGTTCCTGGCCTATTTCCAGACGGATGTGCAGGGCGTGCCCCCGGTGTGGGTGGGCGTGGGTTTTCTGGTGGCCGCCATCGCCGACGGCCTGGCCAATCCCCTGATGGGCGTGTGGGCCGACCGCACCAGCACGCGATTGGGCCGGTACCGACCCTTCATCCTGTGGGGCGGCGTGCCGCTGGGCGCCGTCATGGCGGCCTGCTTCACCGCGCCCGGCTTCGGCCAGGGCGGCCTGATCGCCTACGCCATCCTGAGCCACATGGCCTGGCGCGGCGTCTACACCATTGTCTCCATCCCCTACGCCTCGCTGTCCGCCCGCATCACCCAGGACGCGGAGGAACGGTCCAGCCTGACCGGCTATCGCATGACCTGCGCCTTCATCGGCGGCATCACCGTGTCCTTCCTGCTGCCGGCCCTGGCCGCCCGCATCGACCACATGGCAAGCGGCGGGCACGGCGGGACGGCGGGGGCCGGCCTGGGCTACAGCATCAGCGGCCTGGTGGTGGGCAGCCTGTCCGTCGCCTTGTTCTGGCTGTGCGCCAGCGTGGTCAAGGAACAGCCATACCCGGCCCTGACACCGGCTTCGCGCGCCGCGCTTGACAGCGATGTCGTCGGCTTCCTGCGCACGCTGGGCCGCTCCGGCCCGCTGATGCGCCTGCTGGTGTCCATCGGCCTGATCCAGGTGGCGGGCGCCCTTCAGTTCCGCAACCTGGTCTATTTCTTCAAGTACGACGTGGGCGACATGGACCTGGCCGCCTATGCCATGCCCGCCTTCTCCGCCGCCAGCGCCGTCAGCGTGCCCTTCTGGGTATGGCTGTCCCGCCGTACCAGCAAGAAGGTGTCGTGGCAGACGGGAACGGGCCTGGCGGCGCTGTCCTCCCTGGCCTTCCTGATGGCGCCCAGCGACCGGCCGGCCCTGGCGGTGGCGGCCATCGCCGCCCTGTTCGTGGGCTGCACCGTCCACGCCGTGGGCTTCTGGGCGATGCTGCCCGACCTGGTCGATTACAACGAGTGGCGCTTCGGCCGCCGGGACGAGGCCAAGATATTCGGCGTGGCCTCATTGGCGCAGAAGGTGGCGCTGGGCCTGGCCGGCGCCCTGCTGGGCTGGCTGCTGTCCGCCATCGGCTTCGTGCCCAACGCCACCCAATCGGCTGAAACCTTGAGCGGCCTGCGCCTGCTCATGTCCCTGCTGCCCTGCGGCCTGTTCATCGCCACCCTGGCGTTGATGGCGGGGTACCCGCTGGACGGTGCCCTGCACCGGCGCATCGTGGAGGAACTGGACGGGCGGCCGGCCGGCGGAACACCGCCCACCGCGCCTTCACCGGCCAACAATCCAGTCGCCGGCAGCCCAGCTCAAAGTGGGTCAGGCCTTGGGCGGCCGGGGGTCGAACACCAGGCACGTGGTGGTGCCGTGGGCTAGCAACCGGCCCTGGGCATCGATCAGGCGGCCTTCGGAGGTGGCCGTGCGGCCGCCGCTGTGGATGACGCGGCCTTCGGCCCGCACCGGGCCCGTCGCCTCCGTCACCGCGCGGATATAGTTGATCTTCAGTTCCAGCGTGGTGTAGCCGCGCCCGCCGGTCAGCGTGGTCTGCACGGCGCAGGCCATGCAACTGTCCAGCAGGGTGGCGATCCAGCCGCCATGGACCGAACCGATGGGGTTGTAGTAGGCGTGGACCGGCGTGCCGGTGAAGACGGCGTAGCCGTGTTCGGCATGGCTGAGCGTGAAGCCCAGGGTGTGGGAGATGGGCGGCGGCGGCAGGTCGCCCGCCATCATGGCGTGCAGGAAATCCAGCCCATCCATGCGGGCCAGCGCCGCCATGCGTTCCGCCTCGCCCACCTGCTTGTCGGCCTTACCCGCGGCAACCATCGTTGATCCTCTTGAACGTAGCGCGTCACCGCCATCTTGCCCTTGTCACTTTCATTATGCAATCCACATAACCGAAGGGCGCATTGACATGGCGCAAGGATGGGGCGCCCCATTCAGGGACAAGGTGCTTGGCAAGGAACCGCAACGGTTCACCCGCGCACATTACTGGGAGGCCTGAGACGCCATGGCCGGCAAGTCCAAGAAGCACGCGAACCAGAACACGCAACACACGAATGGCGCCGCCCAGAGCGGCGAGGTGGGCGAGCCCACCCCGGAAGAGATGGCGGACATCAGCCCGGCCCCGCCGCTGGACGGCGAGATCCTGCGCAACGCCAAGGAACATAAGCGCATCGAGGACCGCTGGAACATCCTGGGCCCGGGCAAGCCGGGCCGGCCGCCCAAGCACTACAAGTATATCGATGAGATGGCCCGCCTGCAGTTCGAGCTGCTGAAGCTGCAGGAATGGGTGCGCATCCAGGGTCTGAAGGTGGTGGTGCTGTTCGAGGGTCGCGACGCCGCCGGCAAGGGCGGCGTGATCAAGCGCATCACCGAAAGCCTGAACCCCCGCATCTGCCGCGTGGTGGCCCTGGGCACGCCCACGGAGCGGGAGAAGGGCCAGTGGTATTTCCAGCGCTATGTCCAGCATCTGCCGGGCCCCGGCGAGATGATCCTGTTCGACCGCAGCTGGTACAACCGCGCCGGTGTCGAGAAGGTCATGGGCTTCTGCACCGAGGATGAGTACCAGGAGTTCCTGCGCGCCTGCCCCCTGTTCGAGGAGATGCTGGTGAAGTCCGGCATCATCCTGATCAAATACTGGTTCTCGGTCAGCGATGAGGAGCAGGAGAAGCGCTTCGTGGAGCGCATGCACAACCCCATGAAGCGCTGGAAGCTGTCGCCCATGGACCTGGAGTCGCGCGGCCGCTGGGTGGAATATTCCAAAGCCAAGGACGTGATGCTGGCCCACACCGACCATGCCCATGCCCCCTGGTACATCGTCGACGCCGACAACAAAAAGAAGGCGCGCCTGAACTGCATCGCGCACCTGCTGCACCAGATCCCCTACAAGGATCTGAGCCCGGTGGAACTGCCCCTGCCCCCGCGCCAGCCCGACAACGGCTACAAGCGTCCCAAGAAGTCCACGCAGCACTGGGTGGATGAAGGGTATTGATGGGAATGGGCGGGAGGTTGGCGCCCCTCGCCCACGCCCCATTTGTCAGTCCTGATACCCCGGCATCTGGCGGTCCAGCCGGCGCAGCAGGGCCGGCCAGACCAGCAGGTTGGCGGCCTGGGACACGCCCATGCGGCTGATGTGGATATTACGCTCGATGGCTTCATGGGCGGCAGGGTAGAGCGGCCGGCCCATGGTGAGCGTGCGCACCTGCATGGTGCAGGACCGTTCCAGGAAATACATGCGCGTGAACGCCTCCGCCACCGTGCGGCCGACGGTCAGGGTGCCGTGGTTGCGCAGCAGCATGGTGTTCTTGGTGCCCAGGTCGCGCTGCAGGCGCGGGCGCTCGTCATGCTCGAACGCCACCCCTTCGTAGTCATGATAGGCCAAGTCGTCGATGACCAGCTGCGCCGTCTGGTTCAGGGGCAGCAGCCCTTCCTCCAAGGTCGAGACCGCCGTGCCGTCGGCGGTGTGCAGATGCAGGACGCAGCCCGCGTCCTCGCGCACCTGGTGTACGGCGGAGTGGATGGTGAAGCCCGCCGGATTGACGGGGAAGCCGGTGTCCAGCACCACCTTGCCGTTCATGCCCACCTTCACCAGGCTGCTGGCCGTGATCTCCTCAAACAGCATGCCGTAGGGATTGATCAGGAAATGGTGCTCCGGCCCCGGCACCCGGGCCGAGATGTGGGTGAACACCAGATCGTCCCAGCCGAACAGGGCCACCAGCCGGTAGGCCGCCGCCAGATCGACGCGCAGCCGCCATTCCTCGGCCGAGACGCGGTCACGCAAGGGCGGCTGGTCGGCGGGGGCCAGCTTGGGCGCGGTGTCGAACATGGGGTCCTCCCGGTGTTTTTATGATGTGCACAGCCTACGCCCGGACGGCTTCCAAGAATGTCGCGGATTTGACAATCTGAGCCGAACCGTTTGGGGGAAGCGAAGGTGGACAAGCACGCGGCGGCCCAGGTGCTGGAGGCGCGGGGGTGGCTGGCGGAGCAGCCGGCGGATCTGCGCGCCGAGATCCTGGCGCGGGGGCGCCTGCGCACGTACCCCGACGGCCAGGCGGTCTATCGTGGCGGCGACGCGCCGGATGGACTGTACGCCCTGGTCACGGGCCGCATGCGCTTGGCCACGGTGCAGGAGGATGGGCGGGAGGTGGTGATCCTGCATGCCGGGCCGGGGCACTGGTTCGGCGAGGTGTCCATGGTCGATGGCCTGCCCCGGGGGCAGACGGCGGTGGCGCGGGGGGAAAGCGTGGTGCTGCACCTGGCGGCCCAGGCCTTCACGCAAATCGTGGAGGCCGACCCCCGCCGCTGGGCCAATTTCGCCGGCATTCTCAGCCGCCACCTGCGTCAGGCCACGCATTACCTGGGGGAGGTGCTGGCCCTGCCCACGCCCCAGCGCACCGCCCGCCTGCTGGCCCTGCTGTGCCGGCTGGAGGAGGCGCCGCCGGGGAATGCGGGAAGCGGCCCTGTGCTTCTGCCGTTGTCGCAGGAGGATCTGGCCGGCATGCTGGGGCTCAGCCGCCAGACGGCCAACCGCGCCCTGGGCCGGCTGGCGCGACTGGGCCTGGTGCGCCGGGGCTATGGGGGTGTCGAGGTGCTGGACGCCACGGCGCTGGAGCGCTTTGTCGGTTAAAGGCGGGATGGATATGGAAGTCGCGTGGCTGGAGGATTTCCTGGCGGTGGTGGCGCACGGCGGCTTTTCCCGCGCGGCGGAGAACCGCAACATCACCCAGCCGGCGCTGAGCCGCCGCATCCGCGCGCTGGAGGACTGGGTGGGCACGCCCCTGTTCCACCGCACCACCCACACGGTGGAGCTGACCGCCGCCGGCGAGTCCTTCCAGGTGACGGCGGAGGAGACGCTGCGCCGCCTGGCCAGCGGCCGCGATGAGGCGCGGGAGGTGGCGCAGGGGCATACCGAACTGCTGCGCTTCGCCGCCACCAACGCCCTGTCGCTGACCTTTTTCCCCGCCTGGCTGCGGCGGGTGGAGGCGACGCTGCCCTTCAACATCAACGTCCAGATGGTGGCCAACCATATGGAGATCTGCGAACGCATGATGATCCAGGGCCAGTCGCAGTTTCTGCTGTGCCATCATTATCCGGCGGCCAGCACCCTGCTGGCGCCCGGCCAGTTCCGCTCCGTCCACATCGGTGACGACATGCTGGTGCCGGTCAGCGCGCCGGACGCGGCGGGGCGGCCGCTGCACACCCTGCCGGGCCATACCGACGCGCCCGTGGCCTATGTCGCCTATCGCCCGGAATCCGGCATGGGGCGCATCGTGGCAGCGGCGCTGGAGACCGCCCTGCCCGCCACCCACCTGAAGCCCACCTTCACCTCGCACCTGGCCAAGCTGCTGGTGACCATGGCGCTGGACGGGCGCGGCCTGGGGTGGTCGCCGCTGAGCCTGGTGGCGGAGCATCTGGATCGGGGGGAGCTGGTGCGCGCCGGCGATGAAAGCTGGGACATCCCCATGGAAATCCACCTCTACCGGTCGCGCGCGCGGCAATCCGCCGTGGCGGAGAAGTTCTGGGCGCATGTGGCGGGACGTGCCCCCGCATAAGCTTATACGGAGACGGCATTGGGCAAGGAGCCGACGGGGCTTCCATAGTGCGTCCATAGGGAGAAAGAGATGCCCCGGACGCTCTACGACAAGATCATCGACGCCCATACCGTCTGCCGCCTGGACGACCATGGACAGGTACTGCTGTATGTCGACCGCACCATCCTGAACGAATACACCAGCCCCCAGGCCTTCAGCGGCCTGCGCGAGGCCGGACGCACGGTGTGGAACCCGTCCGCCGCCCTGATGGTGGTGGACCATGTGAACCCCACCGTCAGCCACCGCACCCTGGAGGTGGCGGACAAGGAAGCGGCGGCGCAGATCGCCTATTTCCGCGAGAACGCCCGCGATTTCGGCATCGAGCTGTTCGACATCCTGGACCCGCGCCAGGGCATCGAGCATGTGGTGGCACCGGAGCAGGGGCTGGTCATGCCGGGCATGGTGGTGGCGGCCGGCGACAGCCACACCACGGCCTATGGCGCGCTGGGCGCCCTGGGCTTCGGCATCGGCACCTCGGACATCGAGCATTACCTGGCGACCCAGACCCTGGTGTACCGCCGGCTGAAAACCCTGCGCATCACGGTGGACGGCGATCTCGCCCCCGGCGTGACGCCCAAGGATCTGGTGATGGAGGTCATCCGCCGCATCGGTGCCGACGGTGCCACCGGCTACGCCGTGGAATTCGCCGGGCCCGCCATCGACGCCATGGGCGTGGAGGGGCGCATGACCGTCTGCACCATGATCGTGGAGGCCGGCGCCCGTGGTGCCGTCATCGCGGCGGATGAGAAGGTGCTGGCCTACATCCAGGGCCGGCCCCGGGCCCCCAAAGGGGCGCTGTGGAGCCAGGCGGCGGAGGCCTGGCTGGCGCTCAGGACCGACGAGGGTGCCATCTTCGACCGCGAAGTCCACCTGGTCGCGGAAGACGTGGCGCCCATGGTCACGTGGGGCACCAGCCCCGACCAGGCGGCGGTCATCACAGGCACCGTGCCGGCGCCGGAAGCGGAGGCGGAGCCTGGCCGCCGCGCGGCGCTTTCCCGCGCGCTGGACTATATGGGTCTGGCGCCGGGCGCGGCGCTGGACGGCATCACCATCAGCCACGCCTTCATCGGGTCCTGCACCAATGCCCGCATCGAGGATCTGCGCGACGCCGCCCGCGTTCTGCGCGGCCGGCGGGTGGCGGCCGGCGTGCGCGCCATCATCGTGCCGGGATCGACCCAGGTGCGGGCGCAGGCGGAGCGCGAGGGGCTGGACCGGGTGTTCAGCGCAGCAGGCTTCGAATGGCGGCAGTCCGGCTGTTCCATGTGCCTGGCCATGAACGACGACGTGCTGCGGCCGGGCGACCGCTGTGCCTCCAGCACCAACCGCAATTTCGAGGGTCGGCAGGGCAAGGGCGCCCGTACCCACCTGATGAGCCCCGCCATGGTGGCCGCCGCCGCCATCGCCGGCCACCTGGCCGACGTCCGCACGTTCAGCACCCAGGAGGAGGTCGCCTGATGCAGCCCTTCATCCGCGTCACCGGCCCCGCCGCCCCCTTCCCCCAGCCCAATGTCGATACCGACGTCATCATGCCCAAGCAGTTCCTGAAGGGCGTGGACCGCAAGGGGCTGGACCGGGGCGTATTCTATGACCTGCGTTTCGGTCCCGACGGCCAGCCGCGTGCCGACTTCATCCTGAACCGCCCCGGCTGGCAGGGCGCCCGCTTCCTGGTGGTGGGGCCCAACTTCGGCTGCGGCTCCTCCCGCGAGCATGCGGTGTGGGGCTTGGCCCAACTGGGCATCCGCGCCCTGATCGGCACCAGCTTCGCCGGCATTTTCAACGACAATTGCCAGCGCAACGGCATCCTGACCGTAACCCTGGACGCCGCTGTGATTGATGATCTCATGACCCGGGTCGGCCAGCCGAGCGCCAACGGTCTGACCATTGACCTGCCGGAGCAGACCATCACCGTGGATGCCGACGGCCACATCATACCCTTCGCCATCGAGGCCTTGCGCCGCGACGCCCTGATCCAGGGCCTGGACGGCGTCAGCGCCACGCTGGCCCGACACGCCCAGGCCATCCGCGCATTCGAGGACGGCCACCGCCAGGCCAATCCCTGGTTCTACTGAGCCGCTGCCCCCGTCAGCGTGCCGCCTCGCACCCCACCGGGGCGCCGGCAGCGGCCCCGCCTTGCCAAAATAAGAATGGCCAAAATAAGAATGGGAGGACCCAAGACGTGACCGAGATCCCCGCCGCCATCCCCGGCACACCCTCGGCGCCGGCGCGCCTGGCCGCCCTGCGCATCGGGCCGCTGCCCCTGCCCGTCTATATCGCGTTGTGCGCCGTCACCGTCCTGGCCGCCGTGTCCGGGCGCCTGCCCAATGATGTCATCGGCGGACTGTCGGTGCTGATGCTGACCGGTTTCCTGTTGGGGGAGCTGGGCGCCCGGCTGCCCGTGCTGCGCCATATCGGCGGCACCGCCATCCTGTGCCTGTTCGTGCCGGCGGCCCTGGTGGGTACCGGTGTCGCCGACCCGGCCATGATCAAGGCGGTGACCACCACCTTCAAGACCGCCAATTTCCAGTATTTCTACATCGCCTGCCTGGTGGCGGGCAGCATCTTGGGTATGCCGCACCGGGTGCTGGTCCAGGGTTTCCTGCGCATGTTCGTGCCCCTGCTGGGCGGCACGCTGGCGGCGCTGGGCACGGGAATCTGCGTCGGCCTGGCCTTCGGCTACGGTCCTGCCCACACCTTCTTCTTCATCCTGGTGCCCATCCTGGGCGGCGGCCTGGGCGAGGGCGTGCTGCCCCTGTCGGCGGGGTATGCCGAGATCCTGGGCCGGCCCCAGGCCGACCTGATGGGCATGATGGTGCCGGCGGCCCTGCTGGGCAATGTGGCGGCCATCATCGGCTGCGGCCTGCTGAACCGCTTCGGCCAGCGCAACCCGCGCTACAACGGCAACGGCATGCTGGTGCGCTCCGGCGCCGACCAGGACCTGCTGGCGGAGCGCGCGCCCGACCGGCCCATCGAGCTGCGCCTGATGGGGGCCGGGCTGCTGCTGGCCTGCGGCCTGTTCATCCTGGGCACGCAACTGGCGCCCCTGACCGGCATTCCCGCCCCCATCCTCATGATCGTGGGGTCCGCCCTTTTGAAGCTGACCCGCATCCTGCCGGCGGAGATGGAGCTGGGCGCCTATCAGATCAACCGCTTCATGTCGACCAACCTGACCTTCGCCATCCTGGTGGCCATGGGCGCCCTGCTGGTGTCGTGGCCGCAGCTGGTGGGGGCCTTCACGGTCGGCTATGTCGCCATCTGCACCGCCACCGTGGCCGCCATGATCGCCACCGGCTTCTTCATCGGTCACAAGATGCGCATGTACGCGGTGGAGGCCGCCATCGTCACCGCCTGCCACAGCGGCCTGGGCGGCACCGGCGACGTGGCCATCCTGTCGGCGTCCGACCGCATGGGCCTGATGCCCTTCGCCCAGATCTCCACCCGCATCGGCGGGGCCGCCATGGTGGTCATCGCCACCGTCCTGCTGCGAGCCCTGGGCGGCGTATCCTGAAGGGTGCGGAGGGAAGCGCCTAAGCGTCATTCCAACCGTGTAGAATGGTGGGCGCCGGTCAGCGGACATCTGGCCGGCCACGACACCGAACCGGGAGGAGACCAGCCATGACCGAGCCCAATCCACGCCATCCCCTGCCCCACCTGACGGTCTAGGGCGCCGCCGCCGCCATCGACTTCTATACCCGGGCCTTCGGCGCCACCGAGGCGAGCCGCCACCTGACACCGGATGGCCGCGTGCTCCACGCCAGCCTGGTGTTCCCCGATGGCGGCGTGCTGATGCTGAACGACGACTTCCCGGAATTTGCCGGCGGCCGCAGCCGCAGCCCCAAGGCGGTGGGCATCTGTTCCATCACCCTGCACATCACCGTGGCCGACGTGGACGCCGCCTGGGAACGGGCCGTCGCCGCCGGCGCCACCATCGCCATGCCCCTGGCCGATCAGTTCTGGGGCGACCGCTACGGCAAGCTGACCGACCCCTTCGGCCAGGACTGGTCGCTGTCCAGCCCCCGCCGCAAGCCGTCGGCGGAAGAGATGGCCGACGTCACGGCCAGGATGTTCCCGACCAAGGGCTGACCGCTTGGAGACTCATGCAGGCCCCCGTGTCGGCGCCGTATTATCCCACTGTGAGCACAGGCGCGCCGGCACGGGGACGCATAATCCGGAATTAGGGAAAGGTGGGCCTGCACCTGTCCCGCCCCATCAGCGGAGGCGGGCCGCAGGCCATAAACCTGCCACGTGCGGACGCCGCGGCATCGCCAGTCTGCTTCCGCGTCACCGCGACAGGAACGCGCCCGCACGCGCTTGCGCTTCATGTTCCAACGTGCGACACGCCTTTGGGGGCTGGTCCCGGACCGGCTGGGGGACCTGTGGTGGGTTTGATGCTGTTCGGTGGAAAGACTCGTCGCCAATGGGCGCTCGGCATCCTGCTCGGCTTTGTAGCCGCGACGGCACTTGCAGGCCCAACCGTGGCCGGCGCGGCAAGATGCCATCTCTATCCCGTCGGAACGCTGGGCCTGACCATGGATGGCAACGCGCCCCTGGTGGCCGTGGAGGTGAACGCACGGAAGGTCTTTCTGCTGCTGGATACAGGAGCCGCCACCGGTATGCTGACGGGCCCGGCCGCAAAACGACTCGGCCTCGCCCCGCATTGGGTGCCCAACCTGTACACCGAGGGTGTCGGTGGCCGCGTCGGCGTCGATGTGGCCAAGGTGAAGGAATTCAAGCTGGGGGAATGGACGGCCCACAACCTTGACTTCCCCGTTGCCGGTAACCACGATATCGGGTCGGTGCCGGACATAGTCGGCCTTTTGGGCGAAAGCTTCCTGTCGCAGTTCGACCTTGACCTGGATATCGCCCACAACGTCGTGAAGCTGTTCAAGCCCCAGGACTGCGACGAAACGGCACTAGCCTATTGGGGCGGTTCCTATATCGAGGCTGATATCGGTCGATCCAGCCAAGCCAATCCCAAGATTTGGCTGACGGTGGAGGTGAACGGCGTGGAGATTCGCGCGGCCCTGGATACAGGTGCCTACACCTCGGTGATGACGGAGCGGGCGGCGCAAAAAGCCGGCATCACCAAGGATAGCCCCGGCATCACCCGCACTGGCACGACCAGGGGCATAGGCGACAACGCCGTCGATGACTATATCGGCGTCTTCGACAGCTTCCGGCTTGGGGATGAGGAGATTAAACACGTCCGCCTGCGCTTTGGCGAACTGTTCAGCCATGGCGGGCGTGAGATGCCCGAAATGCTGCTGGGCCTGGACTTTCTACGTGCCCACCGCATGTTCGTCTCCCACAGCCAACGCAAGATTTATTTCTCGTATGTCGGCGGTCCGGTTTTCCAGGTGATGGGTCCACGCCTGCGCCGGGTGACGCCGGAGGCGGAACCGGCGGCGGAGGGCGAATCCCCCGCACCCCAGCCGGACGATAAAAAGCAGCCCTGAGCCGTATGCCCATCACCGCGCCAGGGCCTGCCCACCCTGGCGATTATGGTGAGCTGCCCGCAATGCCCCCCGGGGATTGAAATGCGCTGATCCAAGGCGCCAGGACGTTGCGCGACCTGTCACAACTCATCACAAGTCGCCGCGCAGTCAACAAATCGTAACGCTCACCCCCTTGCCCTATTGGAGAGAGGATGATAAGAGTCGTCACACAATAATCACAGCGCCATTTACTTGGGATGAACGGCCAATTAACTCGGCAAACCATCCTGATTTAACGTAAACGGCGCTTTAATGGCGATAATATTTCAGGCACTGCCGCCGCCTTCACCGGCCCCGTCTCATTCAAGACGGTGACACTTGTTGTGGCGGCATTGTCCTCATGCTCCGATGGGCCTACCCTCATGGACCCGCCCCTCAACCAACGGACAAGAGGGACCATGAGCGTCGAGACGACCGTCCCCACCCTTCCCTTGCAAAACAGCACCATCCCCGTTGGCTGGACCTACGGCGGCTTTTGGCGCCGGGCGCTCGCGGCCCTCATCGACACGTTGATCCTGTTCGTCGTCTCCCTGACCCTGGCCGTGGCTTTCGGCTATCCGCTCGCGCCGCAGATGTCGGCCGGATCCGGGGCATCACCGGTGGCCCTAGGCACGGCGACGGTGGTGAACATCGCGCTGTATCTGGGCTATCATACTTTGTTCGTCGCCAGCGGCATGCGGGCGACGCCGGGCAAGCGCTTCATGACCCTGGTCGTGGCCCGGCCTGATGGTGGACGGGTGGGCCCCGGCATCGCCTTCGCCCGCATCGGCGTGCAGGAACTGCTGACCCTGCCGCTGCTGCTGATGCAATCCCAGGCCAAGACGGCCCCCTTGCTGTATATGGTCGTGGTGCTGGTCTTCTTGGTGGCCCTGCCGGTCAACTACCTGATGGTTGCCTTTACCGACCAGAAAACCGCCGGCCACGACCGCATCTGCGGCACCCGCGTGTTCAAGACCCCGGATGAGTGGGTATGACCGCTGTGACACCCCACCTTGCCGCTGGTTTTCCCCGTTCTCGCCGCTAAGGTTAATGGCGGCGGGGGAAGGCCCGCGTGGAGGGAACGTGAATGGCAATCAATAAGATGGAAAGCGCCGGGGCGGGCGGCGAGGGGGTGCTGGCGCGCTGCGCCGTCGCCTTCACCCGCTGGGCGGAAAAATGGTTCCCCGACGCCTTCGTTTTCGTCGTCCTGGGGGTCATCATCGTCGCCGCCGGCAACCTGGTAACGGGCGCGCCGGTGGGTGCCGTCGCCACCGGCGTGGGCGATGGGTTCTGGTCCCTGATCCCCTTCACCATCCAGATGTCCATGGTGGTGATCACCGGCTATGTCGTGGCCAGCTCGCCGCCCGTGCTGCGGCTGATCGAATGGCTGGCGCGGGTGCCGGCCACCGGCCGGGGGGCGGTCGCCTTCACCGCCTTTGTCAGCATGGCGGCCTCCTACCTCAACTACGCCCTCAGCCTGGTGCTGGGCGCCTTGCTGGTGCGGGCGCTGGCCCGGCGCCAGGACATCCGTGTGGATTACCGCGCGGCGGGGGCGGCCGCCTACCTGGGCCTGGGCGCCACCTGGGCCCTGGGCCTCAGCTCCTCGGCCGCCATGCTGCAGGCCAACCCGGCCAGCCTGCCCAAGGCGGTGGCCGACATCACCGGCATCATCCCCCTGAGCCAGACCATCTTCCTCTGGCAGTCCATGGTGATGGGCCTGGTGATTCTGCTGGTGTCCGTCGCCATCGCCTATTATTCCGCCCCCGGCGACGCGCGGGCCCGCACCGCCGCCGACCTGGGCGTGGACGTAACGGAGGCCGCCGCCGAAAAAGGAAGCGCCACCCGGCCGGGCGATTGGCTGGAGCTGACGCCCATCCTGCCGCTGGTCATCGTGGCCCTGGGCGCCGGCTTCCTGGTGCATGAGTTCCAAAACAAACCGGCCCTCGGCGTCATCTCCAACCTCAACACCTACAATTTCTTCTTCATCATGCTTGGCCTGCTGCTGCACGGGCGGCTGCGCAGCTTCCTGGCCGCCGTGTCCAAGGCGGTGCCCAGCACCGCGGGCGTGCTGATCCAGTTCCCCTTCTATGGCGCCATCGCCCAGCTGCTGACCCAGGTGCCGGGGTCGGATGGGCAGTCCATCTCCCACCATCTGGCGCATCTGTTCGTCAGCCTGGCCAGCGGCAGCACCTTCCCCGTCGTCATCGGCATCTATTCCGCCATCCTGGGCTTCCTGGTGCCCTCGGGCGGCGGCAAATGGATCATCGAGGCGCCCTACGTCATGCAGGCCGCCATCGACGTGAACGCCCACAAGGGCTGGGCGGTGCAGGTCTACAACGCGGCCGAGGCCTTGCCCAACCTGATCAACCCCTTCTGGATGCTGCCGCTGCTGGGCGTGCTGGGCCTGAAGGCCAAGGATATTGTGGGCTTCAGCTTTACCCAGCTGCTGTTCCACCTACCTTTGGTGCTGTTCCTGCTGTGGCTGCTGGCGCCGGCGGCCTAGCCTCGCGCACCGGTAGCGGTGATTGTATAAAATGCCGCATCCACCCTCCATGAGTTGAGGGGATGGTGGATGCGATGCTACGGTGAGCGCACGCCCCTTCCTCGCTTGAGGCCCACGCCTGATGAAGACCACCCTCGTCCTGGCCACCGCTTTCCTGCTGCTGGCTGGCTGCGCCGCCCCGCCGGCCACTTCGCCAACCACATCCTACGATGCGGTCCAACGGGCGGCGGCGGCGGCGCCGGACGGTGTGTTCGACACCTATGCCCTGGAGGTGCGGGCCACAGGGCGTGAGCATGGTCACATCTATCTAAATTCGGAAATGGACTACCGTGACCAGCGCAACGTGACGGTCGAGATCTTGCCCACCGCCATCCCGGCTTTTCGCCAAGCCTACGGCCAGGACGCCGACACCTACCTACAAGGCCGGCGCATCCTGGTCAGCGGCGAAGCCAAGCGGGTAACCATCTGGTTCTTCGCCAACGGCAAGCAAACCGATAAATATTATTACCAGACACACATTCTGGTGGCCGACCCGAGCCAAATCCAGTTGGGTTCCTGAACCGGTCCGGATAAGTCTGAAGGGACGGGCGCCGTGTCGCCGTCAAATTGAACGGACGCTCCTCCGCCTTATCTTGGTGACGCGCTTATCGTCATTGGAGAGCCCTATGAAGACCGCCGCATTGTCGATTCTTGCCGCCGCGCTGCTGGCCGGCTGCGCCACCCAGCCGCTGACGCCTGAGGACGCCATCCACTACGCCGCCGCTGTGGCGCCGGACGTCTATTCCGATACCTATGTCATGGACGTGGTCGCGACCGGCCGGCAGAACGGCCGCATCTTCCTGAATTCGCAGGAGGACTATCGCGACCCGCACACCTTGACGATCGAGATCCTGCCCAGCGCCCTGCCCGCCTTCAAACAGGCCTACGGCGAGGATGCCGACGCCCATTTCAAGGGCCATCGCGTCACGGTGCTGGGTGAGGCGCGACGCGTCACCATCTGGTACCTGAACCAGAGCGGCGAGCGCACCGGCCAGTCCTATTACCAGACCCATATCGTGGTGTCCGATCCGGACCAGATCAAGATCGAGTCGTGACGGCCCCATATCGCCGTCCTATTCCGCCTGACGCCTTGCCAGGCCCGCGTCCCCTCGTGGAAGGTGGGGCATGGGATTTGGTGATGTAAGGATGCCCTCATGGCGGATGCAGATGCGATACCCGCCCCAATGATCGTGCCCACCCTGGGCGACGGCGGCGTCATTCTGCGGCCCTTGCGCCTGGATGATGTCGTCGCCCGCCTGGCCCTGGGCCGCGATCCGGAAATCCACCACCTGATGGGCTGGGACGGCAGCGGCGCGCCGGCAGGGTACACCCAGGCCGACGCCGACCTATGGATGGCCGACCAGCTGAAGTTCCCCTACAGCTGGGCCATAGCCCTGCCGGAGCCGGGGGCGCAGGGGGCGGACGGCCCCCTGCCTGACCGCATGGTGGGCAGCGTGCGCCTGGGCGGAGTGAACGACGCGCTGGCGCCGGGCCTGCGCACCGCCAGCCTGGGTATCGGCCTGCTGGACCCGGCGGTGCTGGACCGGGGGCTGGGCATGCGCGCGATGCGCCTGCTGTTCCCCTACGCCTTCGGTCCCCTGGGTCTGCACCGCATAGGCCTGCGCGTGCTGGCCATCAACACCCGCGCCGTCCATTGCTATGAAAAACTGGGCTTCCAGATCGAGGGACGGGAGCGGCAAACCTATTCCCTAATGGGCCAATGGCACGACAGCCTGGTCATGGGCCTGCTGGCCGAAGAATACCGAGGCTGACGCCACCGGCCACCATCCTGGCAAGGGCGGCCGGTGACCGTGGGCGCGGCAGGGCGCGGGCCGAGGCCAAACCAGCGGACGCCCCCGCCTTGGGCCTGTCAGGCGGCCAGCGCGGCCTGGATGGCCTTTTCCAGCTTCTCGGGCTTGGCCACCGGCGGATACCGCTTCACCTTGCCATCCTTGCCCACCAGGAACTTGGTGAAGTTCCACTTGATGGACTTGCTGCCCAGGAAACCGCGGGCGCGACCCTTCAGATGCTCATACAACGGCTCGGCCTTGTCGCCGTTGACCTCGACCTTGGCCAAGACGGGGAAGGTGACGTCGTAGGTCAGGGAGCAGAAGTTCTGGATTTCCTGGGCGTCACCCGGTTCCTGCTGGCCGAACTGGTTGCAGGGGAATCCCAGGATGACCAGCCCCTGGTCCTTGTACTTGCGGTACAGGGCCTCCAGCCCCTTGTACTGCGGGGTGAAGCCACACTTGCTGGCGACGTTGACCACCAGCACGACCTTGCCCTTGTAGGCCGCCATGTCCACCGGGCCGCCAGCCGCGTCCCGCACCGTGTAGTCGTAAACCGTGGCCATGGCCTTCCCCCGTTTCGTCCTGGCGGGAAGGCCCAAGGGTCCGGTGCCCCGGGGATTCCCGATCTTTCCCAAGGCTACAGGATGAATTATATTGTGCGCAAGGTAATTTGATTACACCAGCATGTTGACGGCGCTGATCTGCCCACCCTGGCCACCATCGTTGCTGGCGCTGCTGGCATCGCTGTCGCCCATTCCCGAACCGTCCTTGGCCGCCGCCTGGGTGGCCGGCGTCGTGGTCGTGGTGGTGGAGCCGTCGGAGTAGGTGACGGTGGTGGTGGTCGAGCCATCCGGCGCCGTGGTGGTGACCGTGCTGGTTACCGTCTTGGTCGAGGAGCTGCTGCTGGTGCCGCCGGCCGAGCCGCTGCTGTCCGACGATGCGGTGGACGATGACGCCGAAGACGACGCGCCGCCGGACGTGGTCCCCCCGCTCTGCAGGAGGGAGCTGAGCGAGACGGTCATGTTGGTGCCGGACGAGATGCTGGTCATGGCGATGATCCCCAAGGCTTGAACAGGCGCAGGGCGAAGCCCCCGCAGATTGGCCGGAAGCCAGGGTGATGCCGCCCCCGGCCCGCCGCCAGCGGTAAGAGGGCATGCGGTCCGCCTGCAAATTCCGCGACTGCCTTTGGCCTGTCCGCCGTTGCGGAAGGCAGTCGTTCGCAGCACTGCGATGAAATGATCGAATCCGGGCGGCGGATACGCGTGGCGACGGCCCCAATCACACGCTATATTCATCAGGATATAGCGTGTGATTGAAACGCGAGGGGGCAAGACAATGCATGAAATGTGGAGCCGGCGGATGCTGGGCCGGCTGGCGATGGCTGGCGCGACGGTGGCGGTCGCGATTGCCCTGGGCACCGCCACCGCCCTGGCCCAGGGCGGTGGCCCCCTGGTGTTCGCGGCCGCCAGCCTGAAGAACGCGCTGGACAACGCCAATGCCGCTTTCGTCGCCGGCGGGAGGCCCAAGGCCACCGTCACCTACGCCGCCAGTTCCGCGCTGGCCAAGCAGATCGAGGCGGGCGCCCCCGCCGACGTGTTCATCTCGGCTGACGAGGACTGGATGGACTATCTGGCCGGCAAGGGTCTGATCCAGCCCGCCACCCGCCGCGATCTGCTGGGCAACGATTTGGTGCTGGTGGCCCCCGCCGATGCCAAAACCACCATCGAGATCAAGCAGGGCTTCGCCCTGGACCAGGCACTGGATGCCGCGCAGAAGGGAGGCCGCCTGGCCGTGGGCGACACGGCCGCCGTGCCCGCCGGCAAGTACGCCAAGGCCGCCTTGCAGAAGCTGGGCGCCTGGGACAAGGTGCAGGACCGCCTGGCCCCGGCAGAGAACGTGCGCGCCGCCCTGGCCCTGGTGGCCCGGGGGGAGGCGCCGTTCGGCATCGTCTACAAGACCGACGCGGTGGCGGAACCGGGCGTGCGCATCGTCGCCACCTTCCCCGCCGACAGCCACGCCCCCATCCTCTATCCCATCGCCCTGGCCAAGGAGGCCACCAACGCCCAGGCGCGGGCCTTTCTGGATTTCCTGGCCGGCCCCAACGCGCGCCCCCTGTTCGAGGCGCAGGGTTTCACCGTACTGTCGGCGAAGTGATTCCTTCCTGACCGCTCGGCCCTCATGAACGACTTCGGTTTTGGTCCGGATGAGGTGGCGGCCATCCATCTCAGCCTGAAGGTGGCCATCTGGGCCACCCTGGCGTCGCTGCCCCCCGGCATCGCCGTGGCCCTGGCGCTGGCCCGTGGCCGGTTCTGGGGGCGGGATCTGTTGAATGGCCTTGTCCACCTGCCCTTGATCCTGCCCCCTGTGGTGACGGGCTATGCCCTGTTGCTGCTGATGGGGCGCCAGGGCTGGGTGGGCAAGCCCCTGGCCAGCATCGGCATCGTCTTCGCCTTCAACTGGACGGGCGCGGCGCTGGCCGCCGGCGTCATGGGCTTCCCCCTGATGGTGCGGGCCATCCGCCTGTCCATCGAGGCGGTGGACACCAGGCTGGAGCAGGCGGCCGGCACCCTGGGCGCGCCACCCCTGTGGGTGTTCGCCACGGTGACCCTGCCCCTGATGCTGCCCGGCGTGCTGGCCGGCGCGGTGCTGGCCTTCGCCAAGGCGCTGGGCGAATTCGGCGCCACCATCACCTTCGTCTCCAACATCCCCGGCCGCACCCAGACCCTGTCGGGCGCCATCTACGCCTATACCCAGTCGCCCGGCGGCGACGCCGGCGCCCTGCGCCTGGTGGCGGTCTCGGTGGTGCTGTCGCTGATGGCATTGCTGCTGTCGGAAGCGCTGGCGCGCAGCGTCAGCCGGCGCATCGGCGGGGTGGCGTGAATGAGCGCGCCGCCCGCCCTTGACCTTGATGTAACCCTGCGCCAAGGCGCTTTCGATCTGGTGGCGCAAATGACGGCCGGCCGGGGCCTGACCGTGCTGTTCGGCCAGTCAGGTTCAGGCAAGAGCACGCTGATCGACCTGGTGGCGGGCCTGAAGCGTCCAGACCGGGGCCGCATCGCCGTGAATGGCGTGCCCCTGGTGGATACGGCGGCCGGCCTGTGGCTGCCACCCCATCGCCGCCGCGTCGGTTATGTCTTCCAGGAGGCCCGGCTGCTGCCCCACCTGACGGTGCGGCAGAACCTGCTGTATGGCCGCTGGTTCGCCCGCCGCCATGTGGCGGCGGAGGCGCCTACGCTGGACTCGGTTACCGACCTGCTGGGAATCGGCCCCCTGCTGGCCCGCCGTCCCACCACCCTGTCGGGTGGGGAGAAGGCGCGCGTGGCCCTGGGCCGCGCCCTGCTGGCGGCCCCGCGCATCCTGCTGATGGATGAGCCGCTGGCGGCATTGGATGAGGCGCGCAAGGCCGAGATCCTGCCCTATCTGGAACGGCTGCGCGACCACGCCGGCCTGCCCATCCTGTACGTCACCCACGCGGTGGCGGAGGTCGCGCGCCTGGCCACCACGGTGGTGATGGTAGACCAGGGGCGGGTGCGCGCCGTGGGCACCCCGTCCACCCTATGGTCCCGTCCCGACCTGATGGACCTGACCGGCGGGGCGGAGGCGGGGTCGCTGCTGGACGCCGTGGTGGGGGCCTGCACGGATGACGGGTTGTTCCAGCTGGACACCCCCGCCGGCCGCATCCTGGTGCCCCATCTGCCGGCCCACCTGGCGCCGGGCGCCCGCACGCGCCTGCGCATCCCCGCCCGCGACGTGCTGCTGTCCGACAGGGCGCCTCAGGGCCTGTCGGCCCTGAACATCCTGCCCGGCATCGTCGCCGACGTACGAGAGGACGCGGATGGCAGCCGGGTGGTGCGCCTGGAATGCGTGGGCGCCCCCGTGCTGGCCCGCGTCACCCGTACCAGCGCCGACACCCTGGGTATCGCACCGGGCCAGCCCCTGTGGGCCATCGTCAAGGCCGTGGCCTTGGGAAGTTAGGGCAGCGGTTCGTAGCTAACAAAGGCGAAGCGCTGGCTGTCCGGCGACCAGGAATTGACATTCAGGGAGCCCTGGCCGCCGAAGAAGGTCAGCAGGCTGCGGATGGGGGCGTCGGCCTTGGGCGTCCCGTCGCCCGGCAGATCCATCAGGCGCAGTTGCACACCGGGGATGCGGCCGTCATGCGTCCTGGTGCCGGCGGGGAAGGACAGCATCAGCAGGTGGCGCCCATCCGGCGAGGGGTGGGGGAACCAGTCCTCCAGCGCGTCGTGTGTCACCCGCTGCGCCCGCGACTCCTTGGGCCCCGCGCCATCGGCCGGCAAACGCCAGATGTCCCAGCCATCCTGGCGGTCGGAATTGATGTAGATCCAGCGCCCATCGGGGCTGTAGTCCGGGCCGTCGTCGCTGGCGGCGATGTTGGTCAGGCGCTGTTCGGCGCTTCCATCCACCGGGCCGTCCACCGGCACGCGGTAGAGGTTGTAGGTCTGGGCGCCGTCGCGCTTGGCGACGAAGGACAGCCACTGGCCATCCGGCGACCAGCCGTGGAAATAGCTGGGTGTCGCGGGCGTCATGCGCCGCGCGTCCCCGGTCCTGGCCACGCCGTCCTTGCCCACCACATAGACGAAGCTATCGCGCATGGACCCCACCCCGCAGGATGCGGCGATCTTGTCCCCGATGCGGGTATAGGCCTTGTCGTTGTTGCAGCGCAGGTCGCCCATGGGGATGGCCTTCGGATGGCCGGCGTCCGGCCCCGCGACTGGGATGCGGTAGAGGACGCCCTGGCTGTTGGCCAGCAGCGACCGGCCATCCGGCGCCCAGTTTGGCGCTTCCCACACCGTATCGTCGGTGAAAAGCACCGTGGTCTTGCCGCTGGCGATGTCGAACAGCGTGATGCGGCTGCGGAAATGGTCGTTGTCGGCCGCATGGGCGATGACGGCCGTGGCCATGGCGGCGACGAACGTCGCGAAGCCGGCGAAACGCATGGGTGTCCCTCCTGCCAATTCTTATGGTGGGAGGGATAACATGAGGGCCGCGCGGTGTCTTCTGACAACGCTGTCCAACCGGCCGCTTGCGACCTTAGGCGCCGGGTGGCCGCAGGCGGCCGGCCAAACCGGCGCGGATGTCGGCCGTGGCCTCGGCTGCCGCCTTTTCCATGGCGCGATAAGCCGCCACCAGCTCATGCCCGAACTCCGTCAGGGCAGCGCCGCCGCCCCCGCCGCCGCCTACCTGGGTGGTGACCGAAGGCTGGACGAAGGTCTGGTTCAGGGCGTCGACCAGTTGCCAGGCGCGGCGGTAGGACATGCCCATGGCCCGCCCGGCGGCGGAGATGGAGTGGTGCTCGGCGATGGCTTCCAGCAGACGAATCTTGCCGGGGCCGACGGCGCCCTGGTCACCGAAATCAATGCGGAGGGTGAGGCGGTTCATGGGGGCGCATTGAATCGCGGGCGGCGCCCGCCCGCAAGGGGCATGCGCGGGACCCGAATGGAAAACCGTCACGGCCATAAAACCCGGGTAAAAAGGCGATTGATAGTTTAATCCAACTATATTAGTTTGTTTAAACTATGAAAGCGGAACTCCTCATCCTGGGCGTGCTGCAGGGCGGCGACCTGCACCCCTATGAAATCAAGCGCCGGCTGACGGCGGCCCATGTCGACCATTACATCGACGTGGACGTGGGCACGCTGTACTACGCCGTGCGCAGCCTGGCGCGCGACGGCCTGATCGAGGCCAAGGGGGTGGAGGCGGTGGCCCGCGGGGGCGAGCGCACCACCTATGGCCTGACACCCGCCGGCCGCGCCCGGTTCCACGCCCTGATGGCGGAACGGCTGGCCGACGTCTCGCCCCGCTATCACCCGCTCTATCCCGCGCTGATGTTCCTGCACCACGCCGATCCCGACGCGGTGGCGGACGCGCTGCGCCAACGCCTGGCCGTGCAGCGGGACTATCACCGTCCCCTGAAGGCCTTGGCCGACTATCTGGCGCCCGTCCAATCCACCGGCATGCGGGCCATCCTGGAAAACGGCCTTGCTCACCTGGAAACGGAGAACGCATGGCTGGCCAAGCTGCTGGAAACCATCGAGGCAGGCGACATCCGTCCGCCCGACTATGACCGGGCGCGCCTGATGGCACTGTTTCCGGCGGGTCAGCCGCCCTTACCCCCGGGATATGCCCAGGCGCCCCCGCCAGTACCCCCGCTGCCGGTGCCCCCGCTGCCGGCCAAAACCAGACGTCCCCGGGCGGCCAAGCCCGCCAAACCCCCGTTGTCCTGAGGCAAGCCCATGTCCGCCAAGACAAAGCCGAAGCGTCCGCCCAATCCCCTCATGCACAATCGCAATTTCCTGTGGCTGTTGGGTGGCGGCGTCATTTCCATGCTGGGCGACCAGTTCAGCCTGCTGGCCATGCCGTGGCTGGTGCTGGCCGTGACCAACGACACCCTGGCTATGGGCCTGGTGCTGGGCCTGATCAGCCTGCCGCGCGCCGTGTTCCTGCTGGTGGGTGGGGCGCTGGTGGACCGCTATCCCGCGCGCAGCGTGCTGCTGCTGACCAAGTACGTGAACGCCGTGCTGCTCGGCGGATTGGGCGCCGGGGTGCTGACCGGCACCCTGACCATTCCCGTGCTGTGCGGGGTGGCTTTCGGCATCGGCCTGGCCAGCGCCTTCAGCATCCCGGCCGGCACCACCATCCTGCCCCGGGTAATCCCGGGCGACCAACTGCAGGCCGCCAACGGCATGATGATGGGCCTGCGCCAGGCCACCTTGCTGCTGGGCCCGCTCATGGCCGGTGGCCTGATCGCCGTGGTGGGCGGCAGCGGCAAGGCCGCCGCGTCGGGGGCGCCCAGCGACCTGGCCGGTCTGGGCGCCGCCTTCCTGGTGGATTGCGCCACCTTCGTCATCTCCGCCCTCACCCTGTACCAGGTGCGCATGCTGACCCTGCCGGGTGACACCCCGGCGCGGAAGGGGGAAAGCCTGGGCGCCGTCTTCCGCTCCATCGGCGACGGCATCCTCCATTTCTGGCGGGATCCAGAGCTCAGGGCCCTGTGCCTGTATTTCTCGGCCACCACCTTCTTCATCGGCGGGCCCTTGCAGGCGGTGCTGCCCGTCTTCGCCCGCGACCGGCTGGCGGACGGCGCCGATGGCTTCGGGCTGATGATGGGGCTGCACGGCGTGGGCACCCTGGTGGGCATGACGGTATCGGGCGCCCGGCCCAACTTCCGCCTGCGCACGCTGGGCGCCACCATCCTGTTGATCGACAGCCTGGTGGCCCTGGTGTTCATGCCCATGGGCCTAGCCCAGCATACCTGGCAGGCGGCCCTGCTGATGGCCATCGCCGGCTGCCTGGCGGGCTTCATCCAGATCGGCGTCTTCACCTGGATCCAGCGCCGCATACCACCCGCCATGCTGGGCCGGGGCATGAGCCTGTTCATGTTCATCGTCATGAGCCTGGCGCCCCTGTCGTCAGCCCTGTGCGGCTGGCTCATGCGCTACGTCCCGCCGCAGGTCATGTTCCTGGGCAGCGGCCTGGCGCTGTGGGGCATCGTCGCCCTAGGCCTGACGTCGAAGTCGCTGCGCGCCATCGCCATGCCGGTCCGCACGCCGCCGGCGGCGGCACCGGCGGAGACGCCCATCGAAAACCCCGCAGCGGTGTAGCGCGCCCCGGCGGGGGGCTAGCCCGAACGGCCCTCTCCGTTTGGCAGCCTCCCCCCGGCGGGGGGCCGATGTTAGGGTATGCAACGTCCCGACCGACCTCTTCTTCCCCGAAGGAACGGCCAGATGACGCCACCCGACATCCCCGATACCGATCTTCAGATCACCGAGCCGGCGCGCGTCCTGTACAGCCAGGATCCCGATGGGGCGGCCGCCCGCATGCGCCATCTGTTCCAGGCCGGCACGGCGGGCCAGGCGGCGGACTGCCGCGCGCTGGCGGAACTGCTGCTGAACGCCGCCACCGACATGACGGCGGGTGACGCGCTGGCGGTGGAGGCCATCCTGGACCGCCAGCCGCCGGAAATGCGCGGCTGGCTGTTGCAGCGCGCGGCGGCCCTGGCGGCGGCAAGCGGTGTGGTGCGGCATAAGATCGCCAGCGCCGCCAACCTGCAATGACGCGGGCGGTCACCGCACCGCCACCATCGTTAAGGAATTGGTAGGTAATCCGGGCGGACAATACCTTGCTCCGCCCGGTTCTTTGTTCGCCCCTTCCCGGCGGATCTTCCCCGCAGCGCCGCCGCCAGGAAGCGATGTCCGGTACCCCCGCCGCAGTCCGTTGCCCCCACGCACCCCGCCCCGTGCGGCTGGCGGCGCTGTGCCTGGGCGCCTTGCTTGGGACGGTGCCAGCGGCCCTGGCGGGAGAGGCGGCGGTATCCCTGACGCTGATCACCGAGGAAAACCCGCCGCTGAACTATACCGACCCCGCCACCGGACGGTTGACGGGCATCATGGGCGATTTGCTGCCGTCGCTGATGACGGCGGCGGGCATCGCCTATCAGGTGCAGGTCATGCCGTGGCGCCGCGGCTATCACACGGTGCAGGAGGTGCCGGGAACCTGCCTGTTCGCGGTGAACCAGACACCAGAGCGGCAGACCCAATTCCAGTGGGTGGCACCCATCGCGCAAGGCGGCGCCGCCCTGTTCGCCCGGGCGGACTGGCTGCACTACGATCGCGCACATCCCGACGGCACCCACACCCTGGCCAGCCTGGATGAGGTGAAGACCCTGGCCGCCGAGGCGCAGGCGCGGGGAACGCCCCTGTCCATCCTGGTGCCAGTGGGCACCATGCTCGCCACCACCCTGCGCGACCAGGGGCTGGACATCACCGAGGTGTCGCTGGCGAACCAGATGCCCATGTTGGCCGCCGGGCGCGCCGACCTAGCCGCTGCCGGCGCCATCAGCGGCCGCTGGCTGGCCCGCCAGGCGGGGGTGGCGATCGAGCCAGTGCTGACCTTCAGCGTGGCCCCGGTGGGTATCGCCTGCAACCTGGGCACCGACCCCGCCCTGGTGACCCGTCTGCGCACGGCGCTGGAGGGCTTGCGACGCGACGGCACGCTGGACCGCGTGATCCGGAACTATCAGTAAAGCTTGGCGGTTTCCCCCGTTGCCCTGCCGCCCGCGTCCGTGTCATTCAGGCGGAACCCAAGGGCTGGCACGAGGAAACAGGCATGGCCAAGATCGTGGTGACCGGGGCCACCGGGTTCGTGGGCCGCGCCTTGCTGCCCCGGTTGCTGGCCGGCGGGCATGAGGTCATCGCCGTGGTGCGCAACGCCGGCGTGAGCCTGCCCACGGGCGTGACCGCGGCACCCGTGGGTGACCTGGCCGGCCCGGTGAACTGGGCCCCGGTGCTGGAGGGGGCGCAAGCCTTGGTCCACCTGGCGGGCTTGGCGCATCAGCGCAACGTCACGCCGACCGCGCTGCAGGCCCTGAACGTCACCGCCACCGTGCGCCTGGCCCAGGCGGCGCAGGCGGCGGGGCTGCGTCGCCTGGTCTATGTCAGCAGCGTCAAGGCCCAGGGCGACCACAGCCCCGGCCGCCCCCTGACGGAACTGGATCCCGCCCTGCCGGAGGACGCCTATGGGCAGTCCAAGCGTGCGGCGGAAGAGGCCCTGACCACGCTATGCCCGCCGGACGGCCCCCTTTCGCTGGTCATCCTGCGGCCGCCTCTGGTTCATGGACCGGGGGTGAAGGCCAACATGGCGGCCTTGCTGCGCCTAGCCACGCGCTGGCCCCTGGTGCCCCTGGGCGGCATCGCCAACCGGCGCAGCCTGGTCAGCCTCGACACTTTGGCCGATGCCATCACCCGGGCGGTGGAACGGGTCGGGATCACCGGTACCTTCCTGGTCGCCGATCAGCCCGCCCTGTCCACCAGCGGTCTGGTGGCCACCTTGGCCGCCGCCGCCGGCAAGCGGCCGTGGCTGGTTCCCCTGCCGGCGGTGTTCTGGAGCCTGGCCGGCCGCCTTCCCCGCCTGTCCAGTATCGCCGACCGCCTGACGGGATCGCTGGAGATCGATGATGCGGCCTTCCGTGCCGCCTTCGACTGGCAGCCGCCGCTGAACCAGGACGAGGCCCTGGCCCGCACGGTGCGGGCCTATTTGCACGGGACGCGGCCTAGCCTTTGAACAACCCAGCCACCCAGTCGACAAATACCCGCACGCGCGGCGACAGCTGCCGGTTGTGGGGATAAAGGACGGAGACGGGAATGGGCGGCGGCGGGTAGAGGGACAGCACCTCCACCAGCCGTCCCAACGCCAGATCCGGGCCCAGGTGATAGCGCGGCGTCTGGATCAGACCCAGACCCAGGCGGGCAACCTCCGTGAAGCTTTCAGCGCTGGCGACGCTGATCCGCCCCGGCAGGGTCAGGCTGCGCACCTCATCCCCCACCATGAATTCGAAGGGGAAGGGCCGGCCGGTGGCGGACGAGACGAAGTTCACCGCCTGGTGCCCGTTGGCCAGGTCGTCGGGCGTGGCGGGTACGCCGTGACGCTCCAGATACGGGGGGCTGGCCACGGTGGCCTGGGGCATCAGGCCGACGCGGCGGGCAATCAGGGCACTGTCGCGCGGCTCGCCCGCGCGCAACACGCAGTCCACGCCCTCACGCACCAGGTCCACCAGGCGGTCGCCCTCACTGATGTTCAGGTCCAGGCCAGGATGGCGGGCCAGGAAATCCGGCAGGGCGGGGAACAGGAAGTGCCGCGCCAGCTTGCCATGCACATCCACGCGCAACAGGCCCTTGGGATCGGTGGCGCGGAAGGCGCCCTCCGCCTCCTCCACATCCGCCAGCAGGCGCAGGCAACGCTGGTAGAAGGCTTCGCCATCCAGCGTGGGACTGACTTGCCGCGTGGTGCGGTTCAGCAGCCGCGTGCCCAGCCGCCCCTCCAGTTGTTGCAGGGTGTGGGTCACCGTCGCCCGGGGCATGCCCAGATCCTCCGCCGCCGCGGTGAAGCTGCGCCGTTCCACGATGCGGGTGAAGACGCGCATGGCGTCGAAGCGGTCCATGGGCTACCGGCCTATTGTTGATCATTTTTGGATAATGATGGCAAACATAGACCATTTATCCAGGATCAGCTAGGGCGCACCTTTTCTTCATCGACTGCAGCGGCCCGCGACGGTGCGGGCCCGAACCGAAGGAAAGGATCACGTCATGACCACGAACACGAACGGCAAGAAGGTCGCGCCCAAGGTCGCGCTGGTGACCGGTGCGTCCCGCGGCATCGGCGCCGCCATCGCTGAACGGCTGGGCCGCGACGGCCACACCGTCATCATCAACTACGCCGGCAGCGCCACCGCCGCCGAGGCCGTGGCCGCCAAGATCGAGGCCGCCGGCGGCCGCGCCCTGACCGTGCAGGCCGACGTGGCCGACGCCGCCGCGGTGAAGACCATGTTCGATCGGGTGGAGGCCGCGTTCGGTGGCGTCGACATCCTGGTCAACAACGCCGGCATCATGCCGTTGGGCGCCATCGCCGACGTGGGCGACGACGCCTTCGACAAGCTGATGGACGTCAACCTGAGGGGCACCTTCAACACCCTGCGCGAGGCGGCGCAGCGTCTGCGCGAAGGTGGCCGGGTCATCAACCTCTCCTCCAGCATCGTCGGACTGTACCCGCCCACGTACGGCGTGTACGCGGCCACCAAGGCGGCGGTGGAGGCCCTGACCGTGGTCATGGCGCGGGAAATGCGCGGCCGGTCCATCACCGTGAACGCCATCGCCCCCGGCCCGACCGCCACCGACCTGTTCCTGAACGGCAAGCCGCAGGAGGTGGTGGACCGGCTGGCCAAGCAGGCCCCGCTGGAGCGCCTGGGCCAGCCCGAGGATATCGCCGCCGCGGTTGCCTTCCTGGCCGGCCCGGATGGCGCCTGGATCAATGGCCAGGTGCTGCGCGCCAATGGCGGCATCATCTGAACCGGCACCTGAGGGAATGAGGAGCATGCGATCATGAGCCAAGTCATCGTCATCACCGGCGCCTCCAGCGGGTTCGGCGCCCTGGCCGCCCGCGCCCTGGCCCAGGCCGGCCATACCGTCTACGCCACCATGCGCGACACCCGGGGCCGCAACGCCCCGCAGGTGGAAAAGGCCAAGGCCTACGCCGCCGAGCATGGCGTGGATCTGCGCACGGCGGAAATGGACGTGCAGTCCGACGCCTCGGTCGAGGCCGCCGTCGCCCAGATCATCAAGGAGGCCGGCCGCCTTGACGTCATCGTGCACAACGCCGGCCACATGTCCTTCGGCCCGGCCGAGGCCTTCACCCCGGAGCAGTACGCGCAGCTGTTCGACATCAACGTGCTGAGCACCCAGCGGCTGAACCGCGCGGCGTTGCCGCACCTGCGGCGCCAGGGCAAGGGCCTGGTGGTGTGGGTGTCCAGCAGCAGCACCCGGGGCGGCACCCCGCCCTATCTGGCGCCCTATTTCGCCGCCAAGGCCGCCATGGACAGCCTGGCCGTCAGCTACGCCTCGGAACTGACCCGCTGGGGCATCGAGACGGCCATCATCGTCCCGGGCGCCTTCACCAAGGGCACCAACCACTTCGCCCATTCGGGATCGCCGGCCGACACGGACCGCGCCGCCGAATACAACCAGGGACCCTACGCCGATGTGCCGGATCGCGCGCTGAAAGGCCTGGCGGCGCTGGAGCCGCCGGACGCCGACGCCGCCAGCGTGGCCGAGGCCATCGTGCGGGTGGTGGATCTGCCCCATGGCAAGCGCCCCTTCCGCACCCACATCGACCCGTCGCAGGACGGGGCGGAGGTGGTGAACGGCGTCGCCGACCGGGTGCGGGCCGAAATGTTCCGCCGCATCGGGCTGGAGGATCTGCTGTCGCCCAAGGCGTAAACCTGGGCCACCCAACCCGGTGCCCACAGTTTCCTAAACCAACCCGCGTAGACCGGATGGGGGTGCCTTAGTACTAGGGCACCCCTTTTTGTCATGGGCAAGCAGAGCCCCAGAATTCACCCGCCTTTCCGCCTACGTCGGACTGCTTCATGACAGGTGGCGGTGCCCATGCTAGCGTTCCACCTGTGATTGGTGATTTGCAGTCCCATTTCCTGATCCGTGAAAAAGACTTGGGGGCGTCGTTGAAACCCTTGCTGACCGGAGGAAATCTTGAAGAATAGTCGTCACCGTTTCCTGTGGCGCGGCCTGCTGGCCGCCGCCGCCCTGACCGCCGTCGCGGCCTGCGGGTCGTCCCGCCCCGAGCGGGTGGACCTCAGCCACAGCTACCGCATGGTGGACGAGCGCGGCCGCACCGCCGGCCAGGTGGTGTTCTATCCGGCCGGTGGCGGTGCCGTTTACGACGCCGACAACAACCTGATCGGCAGCGTCGCCCCGCCCAATTCCACCACCATGGCGCCGCCCCCGGCGCCGGTGCCGCGCAACTATCCCTAAAGTTCTCCCGGCCCTCAGACACGTGGTTCCCCTCCCGCCTGAGGCTCCTTGGGTGGGGACCGGCCGCCCCGGTCCCCACCCATTTTCTTGCGCCCCATGCCGTGAAAAATTTCTTGGCGCGCGGCAGTGGGCTGCGCCTGGGCTTTACCGTTCTCCCAGGAAAAGCGCCACCCTCCCCTGCATTGACGCCTCCTGAGCACCGTGGCATTGAGGCCGGATCGGCCGGCCGCGGCTGTTCAAGAAATGCGGCTGTTCAAGAAATACAGGGGAGACGCCGTTCCATGAGCCTGCCGCCCGTCCTTGCCCAGAACCTGGCGCTGCCGGTCATCGCCTCGCCCATGTTCATCGTGTCCAACCCGGATCTGGTCATCGCCCAGTGCCTGGGCGGCATCGTCGGGTCCTTCCCCGCGCTGAACGCCCGGCCGAAGGAAGCGCTGGATGAGTGGCTGACGCGCATCGACACCACCCTGGCCGACGCCCGCGCCGCCAATCCCGACGCCAAGATCGCGCCCTATGCCGTGAACCAGATCATCCACCAGTCCAACGACCGGCTGGAGCACGACATGGAGGTGTGCGTGCGCCACAAGGTGCCAATCATCATCACCTCGCTGCGGGCGCCCGGTGACATCGTGCCCCACGTTCACAGCTACGGCGGCCTGGTGTTCCACGACGTCATCAGCCTGCGCCACGCGGAAAAGGCGCTGGAGGCCGGGGTGGACGGGCTGATCCTGGTGGCCGCCGGCGCCGGCGGCCATGCCGGGGCGCTGAGCCCCTTCGCCCTGGTGGGGGAGGTGCGGCGCTTCTACGACGGCCCCATCATCCTGTCCGGCGCCATCGCCACCGGCGACGCCATCCTGGCGGCCCAGGCGATGGGGGCGGACCTGGCCTACATGGGCACCCGCTTCATCGCCACGACCGAGGCCAACGCCGCCGCCGGCTACAAGCAGGCCATCGTGGAGGCCAGCGCGTCCGACATCGTCTACACGCCCTTCTTCACCGGCGTCGCCGGCAACTACCTGAAGTCCAGCATCGTCGCCGCCGGCATGGATCCCGACAACCTGCCCCAAGTGGACCTTAGCAAGATGAACTTCGGCGCGGCCGCCTCGGGCGCCAAGGCGTGGAAGGACATTTGGGGCGCCGGCCAGGGCGTGGGCGCCATCGGCGACGTCCTGCCCACCGCCGACCTGATCGCGAAGCTTAAAGACGAATACGCGGCCGCCAGGAAGCGCCTGCTGGGCCTGCAGGCGATTGTATAAATGAAGAAGGGGCGCGCCGGCCGGACCGGCGCGCCCCGTTTTGCTTCAAAGCGGCCTTAGTGGTCGGAACCGTGCAGGATCTGGCCACGGATGCCCGTGTCGTAGGCCAAGCCCGCCTCGGTCACGATGGCGGCGTTGGGGAACTGCGACTTGATCAGGCCCTTGCGCTCCAGCGCCACCCAGGCGGCCTCGTTGGACAGGCCGGTGGCATCGGCCGACATCACGGTGTAAGGCCCCAGGTGGAAGTGGTTACCGTGCGCGTGGGGGAAGCGGTCGACCATCACGCCGCCCTCGACCACCGGCTGGCCCACGCCCTCAAGCCCGGCCAGGACCTGAAGCAGGGTCAGAGTCTTCAGCTGCAGGGCATTCAGGTTCAGCGGGTTCTTTTTCACGGGCGGCATGGGCGGGTCCTCAAAGGAAGGGCTATTGGGCAATGAATATGGGGTTGCCATTTACCCCCGCCAGCCAGCCGGGGGCAAGCCGTCAGCAATGCTGGCCTGCCCCAACGCCGCCCCCGGCGTCAGGTCTTGCCGGCCCGCGTCCACCATCCCGCCGGCAGGTTCAGTTCCAGCAGACCCGCCGCCAGCATGATGCCGCACAGCCACCAGGTCTGCCACACGCCGTAGGAGAAGCAGCCCACCGCGATGGTGGCGGCGATGGCGGCCAGCGCCGTGGCCTGGGCATAAGCCGGCAGGCGCCGCGTGCCCCAGGCCAGCCCCACGCCCAGCCATGTGTAGAGCAGGCTGCCCACCACCCCCAGCTCCAGCAGCACCTGCAGGAAAATATTGTGCGGATGCAGGGGGATGATGGGGGATTCAGGGTGGAACTTGGAAACCTCGCCCTCATCCGGGATGTTGCGGGAACTGTCCAGTCCCCAGCCGAGCAGGGGTTTTTCCAGGATGCGGCGGGCGGCCACGTCCCAGATTTCCACCCGGTGGCGGAAGCTCCACGGCATGCGCGCCTCTTCCGTCAAGCCGGCGCGGTGCAGGGCCAGCGAGATGGGGATGGAGAGGGTGGGACCGGCCACCAGCGCCACGATCAGCAGCACCCGGGCCGTGCGCGCGGAAAGCCGCGCCAGGCCGTAGAACACCAGGCCCGCGCCCAGGCCCACCTTGGCCGAGGCGCTGGTGCCGCCCAGCGCCGCCAGGAAAAAGGCCGCTGGCATCACCCAGGCCCAAGGCATGGCCCGCCCGGCCGGGAGCAGCCTCATCGCCGCTGGCGCCGGCAGGCGGGCGATGGCCCCCCGGCCGGTGACCCAGGCCAGACGAGCCAGGCCCAGACCCAGGGGCCAGGCCAGCGTGGCGAACAGCACGGCGGGCCGGTTCAGCGCCCGGTCATGGTCTACTTTCGTGCCCTCAAGCGCCTTTTCCAGGCGGTAGATGGGTTGGTCGCCCACCACCTCGACGGCGAAGATGGCCAGGCCCACCAGCATGCCGATGACGGCCCAGCGGATCAGCAGCCAGCGTCGCTGCTCATCCACCTCGCGCAGGGTGCCGATCCAGAACAGGAAGGGCACGACAGTGTAGAGGAAGGTCAGCAGCTGCCCCACGCCGTCCTTGCGCACGGGCGTCCACAGCACGGATACCGCCCCCAGCAGCAGGCACAGCGCCAGGGGCAGCAGGGGCGTGGCGCGCCAGGTCGCGCGGGCGGTGAGCAGCGTGGGCAGCCGGCGGGCGGTGAGCGCGTAGAGGATGCCGCCCAGGAAGGACAGGCTGATCAGTGCGGGTGCCGTGCCCAAGGGCAGCAGGGCGCAGACGAAGCCCAGCACGGTCAGCAGGAATAGCGTCAGGCCCGTCCATGCCAGGCTGAAGGGCGCCGCCTTCCGGGATATGGCGGTGGGCTCGGCCGCCGGCGGGGCGGCAGGCAAGGGGGACATGACCGGTGCACTGGCCCGCAGTTCGCGCGTGGTCTGGGTCGACGACATCTTGCTCCAGCGTATCTCTCCGGTGGCCCAAGGCCCCCCAGCCTGGCCACCAAGGCCCCACCTTTTACTCGGGAACGGCCATGGTCCTAGCGCTTTTTTATCAGGTCACAGGATGGGCATGGGGATAGGCCGTCACCTGGGCCAGCAATTCAGCCGCGGCGTCCGCCACGTGACTGAGGGAAAGTGCCGCCATGCGGGCCTCGGGCGACGCGCCCGGCTCGGCCACCGGCGCCACCACGGCCCGGGCTTGGGAACCCCACGGCGCATAGAGGTGCGACGGGGTGGGCCCGAACAGACCCAGCGTGGGCGTACCGGCCGCGGCGGCCACATGCATCAGGCCGCTGTCGTTGCCGACGAACAGCCGCGCCCGTTCCAGGCAGGCGCCCGCCAGCAGCGGATCGGTGCGGCCCACCAGGTCGATGACCCGGCCGGCACCCAGCGCGGCCCCCAGGGCGTCCAGCACCGGTGCGCAGCGCGGCCGTTCCGCTTCCGCCGCCAGGACCATGACCCGGGCGGGGCTGGGACCGGCCGCGAGCGGGCCGGCCACCATCCGTAGGGCCAGCGCGGCGAAGCGATCCGCCGGCCATTCCTTACCCGTCCAGTTGGCGGCGGGGCCCAGCGCCAGGATCGGGCCCCCGGTGTCGGGCCCCAGAAGGACGCGCGCCTCGTCGCGGATGGCGTCATTCAGGAACAGGCGGGGGTTGGGCGGCGGCTCCAGCCCCAGCACCTGGCCCAGAGACACGACCTTGGGCTGGCGATCGTCACCGCCCCGGAACGTGGCGCGGCGACCGGCCAGGACCAGGCGCGACACGGCGCTGTTGCGCAGATCCACCACCAAATCCCAGCGCCGGCCCGCCACCTGCCGCCACAGGTCCAGCCAGTGGCCGGCCAGCCGCCGCTTGGGCATGGCGATGATCTCGTCCAGGCGGGGCACGGCGCGGAACAGGGGGGCGGCGATGGGACCGCAGGCGATGGTGAAGCGCGCATCCGGCATCTGGTGCACCAGATGCCCCAGCAAGCCGGTTGTCAGCACCGCGTCGCCCAGACGGGTGGAGGTGATGAACAAAACCCGCAACAGACTGGCCCCCAACCCACGGCATGACCCCGGCGACCGGCCCCTTATACAAGCGCCGTCAGACGCTTGCCAATGCGGCGATGGCGGTCGACCCTTGCATACGGATGGGAACCCTTGCGGCGTAACGCGCCACCCCTTACCTGTTGAAGCACCCCATTGGGAAAACTGTTCAGGTCCGGCATCATGACTGAAGGCGTCGCATTTTCCTGGCCCCTGGTCGCCCACGGCGTGGCCGGCCGGCTTGCCGACCGGGGCGTGCTGGCGTTGACCGGGCCCGACGCCCGCACCTTCCTGCAGGGGCTGATCACCAACGACGTTCGCCGCGTCAGCGCCTCCCACGCCATCTACGCCTTGTTCCTGACCGCCCAAGGCAAGTTCCTGCACGAGCTGTTCGTGACCGCCCAGGTGGATGCCGACGGCAACGAAACCCTGCTGATCGAGACGGAAGCGGCGCGGGCGCCCGACCTGCTGCGCCGCCTGTCGATGTACAAGCTGCGGTCCAAGGTGGCCTTGGCCGACGCCAGCACCCAGTGGGCGGTGGGCGTAGCCCTGGACGGGGCGGCGGTGGACGCCGCGCCAGGTGCCGCGGGGATCATGGAAACGCCGGACGGCCCGGCCATCGCCTATGTCGACCCGCGCCATGCCGGTCTGGGCTTGCGCCTGCTGCTGCCCCGCCCGCTGGCGGAGAGCCTGCCCGACGCAGCCGACGCCTACGCCCGGCGCCGGCTGGACCTGGGCGTGCCGGATGGCAGCCGCGATCTGGTGCCGGAAAAGTCCATTCCGCTCGAGAACGGCATGGACAGCCTATCCGCTGTGGCCTTCGACAAGGGCTGCTACATGGGTCAGGAACTGACGGCCCGCACCCACTATCGCGCCCTGATCCGCAAGCGCCTGATGCGGGTGACGGCAACCGACGGAAACGCCCTGCCCGCCGCCGGCACGCCGGTGCTGTGGGGGGAGCGCGAGGTGGGCGAAATGCGCAGCAGCCTGGGGCCCCTGGGCCTCGCGGTCCTGCGGATCGAGGACGTGGAAAAGCCCGACGTGGCCCTGAGCTGCGGCGGCGTGCCGCTAACGGTCAGTGGCCCGGTGCCGGCGCCCCGGCCTTGAGCGCGGCGGCGGCGGCCGCCTCGGCAGAAGCGATCAGTTCGGCGTAGAGCCGTTCCAGCGCCTCCAGGCTGGTGGCCTGGTTGTAGGCGGGCAGCTCCGGCCGGTGACGCAGGCGGAGTCCAGCCGCACGGGCCTGTGCCATCGCCTCCAGCGCCACGCCCAATTGCTCCGCCAAGTCATCGGCATCGCCCAGGGCCGCCAGCGGGGCCAGCGCCAAGCCGCTGCCCGTTCGCGCGCCGTCGGCCGCGCTGAACGCGTCCCTGCCGTCCTGTGACGGGGGCTGCAGGATGGTGCGGGCCCCTTCCGAGGCGGAGGCCACGACGGGTACGCCGGCGTCCAGTGCCTCCAGGAACACCAGACCGAACGGTTCGAACCGGGAGGGGGAACAGAACAGGTCGGCGGCGTGGTAGAAATCTTTTACATCGCCCCGAAAGCCCAGGAAGCGGATGGCCGGGCAGTCTGCCGCCTGTTGGCGCAATGCCCCCATCTCGGGACCATCGCCAACGATGGCCAGCTTGAGGTGCGGGTGGTCCAAGCCGCGCACCGCGCTGACCAACAGGTCGAAGCCCTTTTCCCGGATCAGCGGCCCCACGCCCAAGGTCAGCACGTCGCCCGGCAGTTCCGCACCCATTTCCGCACGCAGTGCGGCGATGCGGCCGGCATGCGGGACGGGATGGGCCTGCCGCCACAGGTTCACGCGGGCGATGCGCCCCTCGAACCCGCCCAGCTTGGCCTCCTGTGCCTGCCAATCGGTGGTGGCGACCACGGCGTCGTGGTTCTGGTACCACCGGCGGCGGTAATCGGGGTGCATGGTGGCCAGCAGGGATGGGCGGCCCGGCAACAGCGGCCGCAGCCGGCCCACGGTCTGGCCCGCGCGGCCGCCATGGCAATGGATGACATCCGGCCGGAAGCGGCGGATATGGCTCCATATCCCCGGGGCCATGAGGCCGGGTCCCACCGTCACCACCCGCAGTCCCGGCAGCGCGCCCGAGGGCGGTAGCTGGTCGCGGATGGAACGACCGCCCGCGTCGGCGCAATCAGCCCGGACGATCAGCAGCACGTCGTGGTGGCGCGCCTGGGCCGTCGCCAATTCCGTGACGTGGCGTTCCGCCCCACGGAACCCTTTGGACAATATAATCTGGACGATACGCATACAGGCCCTCGATACGAAACCCGCGCAGCCACAACGGCGCAGACAACCGGGCCTCCTCACCCAGGATCCAGGCGCACCAACTTCGCCCGACCTGATCCTTCCTACGCCCTGCCCGGCGTGGGGGCAAGCCCCCGCCCGGCACCCGGCATTAAGGTCGCAATCGCGCACCCTGGTCGCGCGGTCTCTTGGTACGCGCCTGATGACGCCAACCCATCATCGTGCCAGCCGGCGCAAAGTGCTTAAGTACAAAGTCATTGACGAAGATGGGGCGCCCTCCCACACCATGCGCCTTGGACCGGGGCGCCTTGGACCGGGGCGCCTTGGACCGGGGCGCCCTGGACCGGGGCGCCCTGGAGATCGGCGTGTGTGGAAATGGGACGACAGGCGGGTGGGGGGTATGAGGTCAGGGGTCAGTTCATCGCACGGCACCGCCAGAGGGGGCCACGCCGGCAGCCTGCGGCGCGCCAGCGGCTGGATCGCCGCCCTGGTCGTCGTCGCGTCGGTCGCCCTGGTGGCGGCCGCGACCTACAACATGGCCCTGTTCAGCCGCGTGGACAGGTCGCTGGATGAGACGCCAGCCGCCGCCGCCGCCAAATCCCGCGCCCTGGATGAGGCGCGGTCGGCCCTGGGTAACGGCGGGCTTCTGAACGCGCTGGCCGTGTACGCCGAAACCGGCAGCGCCCAGGCGCGGGCCGACATCGCCCAGGCGCTGGAAACAGCGGACCGTAACGTCCGCGCCTTCGAAGGCAACCGCCTGACCACAGCCGAATCAGATCTGGCGCGCGACCTGCACCGCCTGATCGACCGCTATCGCGCGGCGGTGAATGCCGCCGGCGACAAGCCGCAGGCCCTGTCCGGCGCCACCGGCCTGTCGCTGATGACCCTGCATGCCGCCGTGGCCGACCGCATCGCCCAGCTGCGCCGGCAGGAGGTGCAGACCACGGCCGATGTCCTGGCCGGCCCCGCCCGCGCCGGCTTTTGGCTGGGAATCGCCGCCGTGGGCGCCATGCTGGCCACGGCGGCGGCGGCCCTGTGGCTGATCCGCCTGCGCCTGCTGGTACCATTGGCCCAGTTGCGCGACAGCGTGGGCGGAGTCGCCCGGGGGGATTGGCGCGTGCCCGTGGCCGGCACCGACCGCGTGGATGAACTGGGCGACATGGCGCGCGCCATCGAGGGCTTCCGCCGCCAGGTGGCCGATCTGCCCGACGTGTCCATCATCACTGAGAACGGGCGCGTGCGCCTGAAGTTCGACGGCGATGCCGGCGACCTGTTCGACCAGCTGACCGCCCGCCTGCGCAGCGCCGGTGACACCCTGGCCGGCAATGGCGACGCCGTGTCCACCCTGGTGGCCGACACCCGGCGCGACCTGACCGGCCTGCTGAGCGGCACCCAGCGCGACCTCACGGAATTGCTGGGGGACACCCGGCAGGAGCTGACCGACAGCGTGCGCCGCATGGGCGAGCTGTGCGGCGCCGTGGCCAAGGCCGCCGGCGACAGCAACCGCGAGATCAAGGAGGCGACGGAGCTGTTGAGCCGCGCCGCCCTGCAGGTCCACGCCTTCGACGACCGCGGCGGCGGTGGCGGGCTGGACAACTTGGTGGAGGCGCTGCGGCGCAACGCCGACCTGGTGGCCAACACCGTGCTGACCGCGGGCGAGGACGTGGGCCGCGTCGTGCGCGGCCTGTCGGAGACGGAGGGGGAGCTGCGCCGCGCCACAAGCCAGGCGCAAGAGGCCAACGAGCGCATGAACAGCGCCATGGGCGACCTGCAGAACAAGCTGCTGGCCTCGGTCAAGCTGCTGCGCGCCTCGGGCGAGATGCTGGCGAGCAGCTCGGCGGAGGCCACGGCCGGCCTGACGCGCGCGACGGAAGCGGTGGGCAACAGCGACCGCAACTTGCAGGCCGCCTTGGCCCACGCCGGCGATCGGCTGGAACGGGTGACGGGCCGGGTGGAAGGCTCCGCCGAATTGCTGCGCGGCACGGCGGATGAGGTCACGCGCAACCTGTCGGGCGCGCTGGACGGCCTGAACCGCGCCAACCGCCTAATCGAGACGGCAGCCGAGGCCAACAGCACCCGCCTGGAGCCGGTGGCGGAAAGCCTGGCGGCGGTACAGCGCGACCTGGCGGGGGCCGCCGCGGGCGTGGCGCTGCGCGCGGGCGAGATGACCCGCACCCTGGACAGCCTCGGCAAGATATCGGAGGCCATGCGCGCCGAGCTGGAACGCCGCAGCGCCGATCCTGACCAGAAGGCCGCCGCGGACGAGGCCATCGCGCGGCTGGAGGCCACGGCCCACGCCCTGGGCGACCGGGCCGGCAGCATCGGCGACACCGCCACCCGCCTGTCAGACATGCTGGCCGCCGGCCTGGGCGACGCCGGGACGCGGGTGGAGCAAGCGGTGCGCGACCTGCAGCGGGAAGCCACCAGCCTGGCGACCGACGCCAGCGGCGCCACCAACGCCCTGAACCGCGCCCTGGCCCGCCAGGACGAGGCGACGGAATCCCTGCGCGCGCTGACCAGCGGACTGACGGAGGCACTTACACCCCGCGTCGATCCCAACCTGGCGACCGTGCAATCCCTGGCCGACGGCCTGCGTATCCGCATGGAGGCGGCCGACCGCACCATCCGCGGCCTGCTGGACCTGACCGGTGACCTGAAGGCCCTGGTCGACAGCAGCCGCGCCCACGAGCAGGCCAGCACCGCCGCCACCAAGGATCTGGGCGACCGGCTTGCTGCCATCGCCGAGCAACTGCGCGCCACCGCCGGCAGCTGAGGCCAGCCCGGCGCCAACCCGCCCGGCGCCATTCCCGGTAAAGAAGAGGGCGACGGCCGGCCGGCCGTCGCCCTCATCGCTTCAGCGGAAGGTCCGCTTACTTCGCCGCCGGCGCCGCAGGGGCCGCGGCGGGCGCGGACGTGGGGGCCGGCGCGGTGGCGCCCACGGGCACCAGCGTGACGTTCACCGGGCTGTCGTACTTGTTGTCGGCACCGCTGGCGCTGTCGATGGCCCAGCCGATACCGCCGCCGGCCAGGATATTGCCGACGGTGGCGCCGGCCGTGCCGGACTTGTTCAGGAAGGTCGCTTCCTGGAAGCCATCCTTGGTGCAACGGATGGTGATGTCGTGCTTGGTCTTCTTCACCGTGGCCGACGCCGGGGTCTGGCTGACCCGGGCGATGACCGTGCCTTCCCGTTCCAGGGCGCAACTGGCACCGGCGGGATTGGTGTTCACAGTGATTTCCTGGGAGGTGCCCTCGATGATGGAGGAGCAGGCCGACAGGCTGAATATGGCCAAAGTAGCAGCAAGCGCTAACCGAATATGCATGAGGATTCACCACTAAGGAGATAGCAATCTCCCGAGCATATTGATTGCCGATTTGTGATTCATTGCATGATTGTGGTTAATGGTAGCCGCAAATGGCGGCATAATGTCGCAGCGTCATGCCGCCCCATCCTATGCGGGGTCGTCGCCCAGTGCCGCGTCGTACGCCCGGCGGCTGGCGCGGATGGCGGGCTGGTGAAGGGCGGCCCATTGGGCGAGTTGCGCCAGGTGGGCGGAGAAGCTGCGGCCCAGGTCCGTCAGAGCGTATTCCACTTGCGGCGGGGTGGTGGGGAACACGGTACGGCGGGCCAGGCCGTCGCGTTCCAGCTTGCGCAGGGTCTGGGCCAGCATGCGCTGGGAAATGCCCTCGATGGCGCGGCGCAGGGCGTTGAAACGGGCGGGGCCACCGTCCAGGTGACGAATGACCAGGACGCTCCACGCGTCACCCAGGCGGTCCAGCACGTCGCGCACCGGGCAAACGCCATCCTCCGCGTCGGGGCGATAGCCGGCGGCCACCACATCTTCGGCGATCATGGGTTCAGTTGGCGGGGCAGGCGCACGTCCATCCATGAGGGGTCCCTCCAGTGCGACCGGCGCCAATTCACAGGAGCGCCGGGTGGTAATGCGGCGATAACCAGGGCACGAAAACATGCCTTCTTCAAAGCCGAGGGCCAAAGTGGCATCTGGTTACCGAACGTAACCTAGTCCGCTGTGCGATTGTTCGCCAGCGCTCAAACCGGAGACATCCCATGAAAGTCGCCCTGATCGGCGCCACCGGCAATGTCGGCACTCGCATTTTGGCGGAGCTGCGCCGCCGCGGTCACACCGTCACCGCCATCGCCCGGGACGTGGCCAAGGTACCGGTCCAGGACGGCGTGACCGCCAGGGCCGGCGATACCGGCGACGCCGCCGGCCTGGCCCCTTCGCTGGCCGGCCACGACGCGGTCATCAGCAGCACCCGCTTCCAGGGTCTGGACCTGACCTCGCTGCTCAGCGCCATCAAGACCGCCGGCGTCAAGCGCCTGCTGATGGTCGGCGGCGCCGGCTCGCTGGAGGTGGCGCCGGGCGTGGCGCTGATCGACACGCCGGAATTCCCGCCCGCCTATAAGGCGGAGGCCGGCGCCGGCCGCGACGTGCTGAACGCGCTGCGCCAGGGCGACATCGGCGTGGAATGGACCTTCCTGTCGCCGTCCGCCTTCTTCTTCGCCGGGGAGCGCACCGGCCGCTTCCGCCTGGCTGACGACCAGTTGCTGGTCGACGCCACGGGCAAGAGCCAGGTCAGCTATGAGGATTTCGCGGTCGCGCTGGTGGATGAGGTGGAAAGCCCGGCGCACGCCAACCGCCGCTTCACCGTCGGTTATTGATAAGGCTGAGGAAACGGGGTGCGGCCATCCGCCGCCCCCGTCTGCCTTTGGTTTTGATGCGGCGCAACAAAAATTACTCGGACAGGGAATGGTTTTCCGGGAATGCATCCGACATCCTGGTCATCCCTTCGTCCGGGTATCGGTCCGCCGCTAAAGTCCTGCAACCATCCCGCCCATCGACCGGTCCCGGTGCTTCCCCCCTTTTGGCTCTGAACGCCTGGGAGTAGTGCCGACATGAATCGTGACGAGATCCTCTCCGCCAGTTCCATGCCCCTGTTCAGCCCCAGCTATCCGCGGGGGCCCTACCGCTTCATTCGCCGCGAATATCTGATCATCACCTATGAAAGCGACCCGGAAGCCATCCGCCGGGCCCTGCCGGAACCGCTGGAGCCGGCGCCGGGCAACCTGTGCTTCTATGAATGGATGAAGATGCCGGATAGCTCCGGCTTTGGCGATTATGAGGAGAGCGGCACCGGCATCGTCGCCCAGTTCAATGGTGAGCCCTGCAACTTCTCGGTCCAGATGTACCTGGACGATGAGCCGCCCATCACCGCCGGCCGCGAGATCTGGGGCTTCCCCAAGAAGTACGGCATCCCCCGCCTGAAGGTGCAGAAGGACACCCTGACCGGCACGCTGCACTACGACGAAGAGCGGGTGGCCATGGGCACCATGACCTACAAGCACTTCAGCCTGGCCGACCGGCTGGATGAGGTGGCCAAGGGCATCGGCAAGCTGAACGTGAACCTGAAGTTCATTCCCGACGTGGACGGCGGCCCCAAGGTGGCCCAGCTGGTGGGCTACAACCTGACCGACATCCATGTCCACGGCGCCTGGGACGGCCCGGCCCGCCTGCACCTGATGCCTCACGTCAACTGCCGCGTGGCCGACCTGCCGGTACGCCGCATCGTCGGCGGCCGCCACCAGGTGGTGGACTTCACCCTGCCCTTCGGCCGGGTGCTGCACGATTACATGGCCTGATGCGGCGCGGGTGGGCGCATCCCTCGCCCACCCATTCCCGACCCAATCGTGGCGTCAGCGCGCCAGGGCCGCGTCGCGCACGGCGTCGGCCACCAGGCGCAGGCCCAACGCCCCCATGACCGTTCCCGTCACCCGGTCGATGCCGCCCTTGGCCTTCAGATAGGCGCGGCGCGGCGCCGCCGCCGAAAAGGCCGCGGCCACCACGCCGTACCAGCCGGCCTCGATCAGGAAAATCACCGGCGGCAGAACCAGCAGCAGGTGGGACGGCGGCCCCCCAAGCTCGGACTGGGCGGGCAATAGCGCCGCGAAGATGCTGGCGTAGGCGATGGCGGTCTTGGGATTGCTGAGCTGGGTCGCCAACGCCACGACGAAGGCCCGGCCCAGGGAAGGGGCGCGGCCCTGGGCCGGCGTGTCCGCGCTCATGGCCAGCGGTGTACCGGCGCCCCGCCACATGCGCAGGGCGAGGTAAAGAAGGTAGAGGCCCCCGGCCAGGCGCAGCGCCATGTTCAGCCACGCCACTTGGGTCAGCAGCGCGGTCAGGCCCAGCAGGGCCAGGGTTCCGAAGAAGGTGCCGCCCACGCCCATGCCGACGGCGGCGGCCAGGCCATTGCGGCGGGACTGGGTGACGGCCGTGCGGGTGACCAGCACGAAACTGGGACCAGGGGCCATGGCCCCCAGCAGCAAAGCGACGAGGATGGGGATCAAGCTGGCAAGCATAGGGCGCCCTTTCCATTCAAAACGGGTGGATGGCCCAGGCGTGCGGCACGAAGGTGCGCCCGCGCTTCCCGATGGTGCCCCATCCAGCCCCGTTCCGGGGCCTGCGCCAGTCACGCGGAGGGGAAGAGCGTAACCGTCACCCCCCTAGCCCGCAACCATGGTGCGCCGGTCCGCCCGCCGGCCGAAGATCAGCGCCGTGCACAGGATGACCGCGCCACACGCGGCCATGACCAAGGGCGTGGGCAAGAGGTTCAACAACGTCGGCGCCGCCGTCATGGCCACCAGCGTTCCCAGGCAGTCCAGCACCAGGAACAGGCGGAAGACGGCGGCGATCTCACCCCCGCTGAAGCGTGTCTGGCGTAGAGTGGTCAGAGGGATTTGGCACACCGGGCCGCCTGTCGCCGTGGCCACGGCCGACAGCGCGATGGCGGGCAATGTCCATGGCGCGGGCACGAACGTAGCCAGCGCCATGACGACGAAGCCGCCGCCCACCAGCACGTCGCCCGCGACCACCAGGGCCATGGGCCGGCGGGTCAGCACACCCCCTGGCGGCAGGCTGCCCACCACCAGGTTGCTGATCAGGTTGCCGGCGCCATAGGCCGAGAACAGCAGGGCCAGGGCGGACAGGCCGCTGAGGCCGAACCCGGCCAAACCCTGCTGACGCACCAGCAGGGGCAGCGACAGCCAAATGGTCAGCGTCCACAGGCCGCCGGTCAGGCCGCTGCGCCACAGCAGATAGGTGAAGGGCGGCTCCCGCCGCACTAGGCGCCAGCCAGCAAGCAAGCGCCCCGCGAGGGTGTCCGCCGCCGCGGCCGCGTGCACAGGCGCCTTCCCCGCCGGGTCGGCGAGATGCGACCGGACACTGAACACGGCGCAGGCCGATGCCAGGAAGCTGAGGCCGTTCACCCCCATCAGCGCCACCGGCGGCATCAGCGTCGCCAGGGCGCCCGCCAGCGTGGGACCGACCAGGCGTGCCAGACGCAAGGTGCCATCGAACAGGGCGTTGGTGGCGGCCAGCAGGCTGCGGTCCGCCGTCAGCCGCGGCAGCGAGGCCTGCAGCGCCGGGTCGAACAACCCCGCCAGGGCGGATAGCGCCACCGATGGCACCACCAGGGTCCACAGGGTGAGTTGGCCGGTCAGTGCCGCCAGCACCGGCACCGCTGCCAAGCCGGCGCGCGCCAAGTCGGCCGCCATCATGACGCTGCCCTGGTCCCAGCGTTCCACCCAGGCGCCCGCCAGCAGCGCCACCGTCATCAGCGCCACCGTGTCGGCCGCCGCGACATAGCCGGTGTCTGGCCCTACCAGCCCCACGGCCAGCCAGACCAGCGCCATTTGATGCAACTGGTCCCCCACCGCCGACAGCGACAACGCGCCCCATAGACGGGCGATGGGGCCGTAGGCCAAAGGTTTCAGCAGGCGCATCGAAAGAACGTCGGGAATAGGGGCCGCGTGGGTCACTTCCTGCTTACAGCAAGCGACCGGCCTGTCCAGTGCCGTTCCCGACAGTCAGCCCCCCACAGCCTAAAGCTTCATAGGGCCGTCGCGTCTGCACAGCTTTGCGGCAACATGCCTGTAACAATCCTGAATTGCCCAATCGCTGTGCGCCCGATTCACCGTTGCCTCTGCCGAAATGCTTATATCGCAGCCGCGAACGAACTGGCCCGGTTATTGCTGATAAACCCTGACAGAGTGAAAACGGTCTCATCCCCTGAAAAATGGGGCTGGAACCGGGGTTTTGGCAGTTGGGTCGATAAAAGAGAAACGCAAGCAGACTTCCATCCACTTCTCAATTTGACAGAGACGCATGACGAAACGGGCCGTCACCATCATTGTCAAAAATATTCTCCGGGCTCCAGGCTGCGCTGACCTGGTGGCCGGCCGGCATGCCGGTAAGATTCCGACTCTCGATACTCAGTATTTTGCTAATGATATTGCAGATATGGCCGCCCACGCGGGCGGCCATTCATATTTTCGGCGATCATTTCCTTTCACACCCCCATCAACCAGAGCATGAGGACACGCCCCGGGAGCCGCGCGCGGCGCTGACCCGGCAGCGCACCCCTGTACCGGCGACTACACGGAAATTGTGCGACGCACACGTCCGAAGCCGCCGCCGACTACCCCACTCCGCCCGCCGGGCCCGGCCCGGCGGGCCGGAGACGACAAGTCCCGCCGCTTAAAACCATAAGTGGCACGGGCGCGCACCGTCAGGCAGCGGGCGTCCGTCGATACAGGACCATAAAAACGGAACAGGAGAGCCTTGCCTTGACCACCCATTCCACCCGCAGCCCCGAGCGCCGCATGGCCCGCTTCTTGGGCGCCCTGGCCCTGACCGCCGTGCTGGCCGGCATCATCACAGAAGCCGGCATCATCTCATCCAGCGGAACGGCGACGGCCAAGCAGCCCATCACCCGCACCGACGCCGCCGGCGGCTTTCCCATCTCCGCCGCCGTATCCGTGCCGGCGGGATCGGACGTGGTGTACCTCAGCGGCATGACGCCGTCGGTGGCCGACCCCAACGCGCCCAAGGGCAGTCCGCAGGCCTATGGCGACACCGCCACCCAGACCGTCAGCACCCTGAACAAGATCAAGGAGGCGCTGGCCGCCCAGAAGCTGACCCTGGGCGACGTGGTCATGATGCACGTCTACCTGGTGGGCGATCCGGCCCATGACGGCAAGATGGATTTCGCCGGCATGATGTCCGGCTACACGCAGTTCTTCGGCACCGCTGACCAGCCCAACAAGCCCGCCCGCACCACCGTGCAGGTGGCGGGCCTGGCGGCCCCCGGCCTGATGGTCGAGATCGAGGTGATCGCCGCCCGCGCGCCCTGACGCCGTTCAGGCGGCCCAAGGGCCTGGTGACGCCCGCCGCGAACCGGCGGGCGGTCCCGCGATGCGGACAAGGAGGGTGCATATGCCTGCCATGACGGACCTGCCCCGCGCCGGGGTGACACGGCGCCATTTTCTGGAAAAGGCGGCGCTGCTGGGCGGCAGCGCCATGGTGATGACGGCGCTGAACGCTTGGGGGGCGGGCATCGCCTCCATGACCAGCGCGCCGCCGGCCCTGCGCGGATCGGGTGCGGGGCACAAGCTGCTGATCCTAGGTGCCGGCGTGGCCGGCATGACGGCGGCCTATGAAATGTCCAAGCTGGGCTATCAGGTCACCATCCTGGAGGCGCGCGCCTTCGGCGGCGGTCGCTGCCAGACGGCCCGCAAGGGCTTCAAGATGACGGAGCTGGGCGGGGAGGAGCAGGAGTGCAAGTTCGATGAGGGCCTGTACCTGAACCACGGCCCCTGGCGCATCCCGTTCTGCCATCGCTCCACCCTGCACTACACCAAGACGTTCGGCATCCCGCTGGAGGTCTTCGTCAACGAGAACGATGCCAGTTACGCCCAGTTCGACACGGTGAAGGGTCCCCTGGCCGGCAAGCGCGTGCGCCAGTTCGAAATACGGGCCGACATGCGGGGCTACACGTCGGAACTGGTGGCCAAGGCCGCCACCTCGGGCAAGCTGGACACCGGCCTGGCCAAGGACGACGTGGAACTGTTCATCGAGTACCTGCGCGGCGAAGGCTATCTGGAGAGCGACCTCAGCTATCGCGGCACGGAAGGCCGCGGCTACAAGGTCAACCCGGGCGCCGGCATCGATGACCCCGGCCCCGGCGTGCCCAGCACCCCCTACGCCTTCCCCGACCTGGTGCAGTCCCGGCTGTGGCGCATGGTTCAGTCGGTCGGCACCTTCGACCAGCAGCACACCATGTTCCAGCCGGTGGGCGGCATGGACCGCATCGCCAAGGGGTTCGAGAAGCACGTCGGCCACCTGATCAAGTACAACGCGGAAGTGGAGCGCATCCGCCAGTCCGACAGCGGCGTCACGGTGGACTACCTGGACACCAAGACAGGCAAGCGCGCCACGGTCAGCGCAGATTATTGCCTGTGCACCATCCCGGTCAGCGTGCTGCGCACCATCGATGCCGACTTCTCCGACGCCTACAAGCAGGCCATGGGGCAGCTGTCCTACGACCCTGTATGCAAGATCGGCCTGCAGATGAAACGCCGGTTCTGGGAAGAGGACGACGCCATTTATGGCGGCCATGTCTACACCGACGCCCCCGGCCTCAATTTGATCAGCCTGCCGTCATCCGGCTGGCAGTCGGCCAAGGGTGTGCTGTTGGGCTATTACATGTTCGGCGCCGACGCGACGGACATGAGCGGCAACACCCCGGCGGAGCGCGCGGCCATCGCGCTGGAGGCGGGGCAGCGTATCTTCCCCCAATACAAGGACAGCTTCGAAACCGCCTTCTCCGCCTCCTGGCACCTGATACAGTACAATCTGGGCGGCTGGGGCAACTGGAGCGCGGAGGCGCGGGCGACCGCCTATCCGGTACTGGTCAAGCCCGATCGTCGCATCTACTTGGCGGGAGAGCACATCAGCTACATTGGCGGCTGGCAGGCCGGGGCCATCGAGTCCGCCTGGCACCAGATCGCCCAGATCCATCAGCGCGTGGCGGCGTGAGGGAGGGGGGAATGCGCAAGACCATCATCCTCAGCGCCGCTCTCCTCACCGCTGGCGTCACCGGTCTGGCCATGATGTCGCCCGCCCTGGCGCAGGACGTGGCCAAGGGTCAGGACCTGTTCAACCACAAATGCGCCGCCTGCCACCAGAAGACCGGCCTGGGCGTGAAGGGCGCCTTCCCGGCATTGGCGGGCGACCCCTTCGTGCAGGGCGATCCGGAACCGGTGGTGCGCACCGTGCTGCAGGGCCGGGGCGGCATGCCCACCTTCGCGGCCCTGCTGAGCGAGGAGCAGCTGGCCGACATCATCAGTTACGTCCGCCAGGCCTGGGGCAACAAGGCCCAGGCCGTGGACCCGGGCTTCGTCGCGCAAGTGAAGGCGAACGCCCATCCGCAGGACAAGGCGCCGACCGTCACCCACTGATCGGCGCGGTCGGCCTGAAGTTCAACGGGTCCTGAAGGACACCTTTCCTGGACGGGGTCGGGAAGCCCCGAATCGAGGAAAGGGTCCGGAAAGGGCCAAGACAAGGGAAAGGAGTACGCTTGTAAGTCAAGCCGCCTTTCAAAAAGGCAAATCTACTTCCGCATCGCAATCGATGAGGATTTGAAAAGAGGCGGCCGGGGCAATGAGTCGCTTCGTTTCATAAAATTCGCGGGGAATCGCGCCATCAAGCTGCCGTGATCTAACAAAACATCCAAAGATCAGGGGGCCAACATGACGCTTACAAACAACACCAACGCCATAAGTGCGCGTAAAGCCTTGGGTATCGCCCTGCTGTGCTCAGCGGGATGGCTGGCCATGGGCGCCGCCGCGACCGCCGCCACGGCGCCGGCGCCCGCCGCCGACGCCGACGCGCTGTCGGAAATCGTGGTGACCGGCAGCCGCCGCGTGGACCGCTCGGTCGCGGACAGCCCGTCGCCCATTGACGTGTTCACGCCGGACGACCTGTCGCGCCAGGCAGGCGGTGACACCAACGACCTGCTGCGCCAGTTGGTGCCGTCCTTCAACGTCGCCCGTTTCTCCATCTCCGACGGCTCGACCTTCGTACGCCCGCCGACGCTGCGCGGCCTGCCGCCCGATGAGACGCTGGTGCTGATCAACGGCAAGCGCTTCCACCGCTCGGCCCTGGTGCAGATCGGCGCCAACGGCCTGACTGTGGGCTCGCAAGGCCCCGATTTGGCGCAAATCCCGGCCATCGCCATCAAGCAGCTGGAAGTGCTGCGCGACGGCGCCGCCGCCCAGTACGGCTCGGACGCCATCGCCGGCGTCATGAACTTCACCCTGAAGGACAGCGCCGACCAGGGCACGGTGGTGGCCCAGTGGGGCCAGACCTATGCCGGCGACGGCGGCAGCGCCCACATCCAGGCCAATTCCGGCCTGCCTTTGGGCGACCGCGGCTTCGTCAACATCAGCGCCGAGTATGTGAAGAACGACCCGACCTCGCGCGGGACGCAGCGCCCCGACGCCGCCAAGCTGGCGGCCCAGGGCCTGACCATCCCCAACCCGGCCCAGCGTTTCGGCGATCCGGCGGTGGAGGCGGAGCGGCTGTTCGTCAACAGCGGCATCGACCTGGGCGACAATTCCAAGGTTTACCTGTTCGGCAACTTTGGCCACAGCTACGCCAAGGAAAGCTTCAACTACCGCAACCCCACCACGGTGTCGTGGCTGATCACGCCCTTCACTCTGGACAACGGCGCCACCTTCAAGTGGAACAGCGTCTTCCCCAACGGCTTCACGCCCTGGTTCTATGGCGACATCCTGGATAGCAGCATCACCGGTGGCTACAGGACGACTCTGAAGTCCGGCCTGATCATCGACGCCAGCGCCAGCTACGGCAAGGATGAGCTGCGCTACAGCATCCGCAACACCGTCAACCCCTCGCTCGGGCCCAGCAGCCCGCACCAGTTCTATGTCGGGACCCAAATCCAGGAAGAGACCAACCTGAACCTGGACCTGACCTACCCCATCAATCTCAATTGGCTGGCCAGCCCCCTGACGCTGGCGGGCGGCGGCGAGTACCGGCGCGAAACCTACACCATCAAGTCGGGTGACGTGGCCTCGTACCAGGCGGGCAAGTACTACACCGCCGGCATGCCCATCGGGTCCAACGGCTATCCCGGCTTCACCGCCAACGATGCCGGCCAGTACCCCCGCGGCAACTACGCCTTCTATGCCGACGCCGAAGCCGACATCATCAAGGACCTGAGCGCCGGCGTGGCCCTGCGCTATGAAGACTTCGACGATTTCGGCGACACCACCAACTGGAAGATCTTCGGCCGCTATCAGCTGACCGACTGGGTGGCGGTGCGGTCGTCCATCAACACCGGCTTCCGTGCCCCCACGCCCGGCCAGTCGCACATCAGCAGCACGCAGACCACCTTCAAGGCGGGCAGCCCGGAACCCATCGTGCTGGGCACCTTCCCGGTCGACAGCGTGGTGGCCCAGTACTACGGCGCCAAGACGCTGAAGCCCGAGACCTCGTTCAACATCGCCGGCGGCCTGGTCTTCGACCTGCCGGGCGGCGTCAACCTGACCGTCGACTACTACAACATCAAGGTCGAGGACCGCATCGGCATCACCAGCGACTTCACCGTTTCCGCCGCCGACCAGATCAAGCTGGCGGCGCTGGGCGTGGTGGGCGCCAACACCCTGGGCAACGTCAACTTCTTCACCAATGCCTTCGACACCCGCAGCCAAGGTGTGGATATCGTCGCCAACAAGACCTTTGAGGTTTATGACGGCGACCTGCACCTGACGGCGGCGGCCAACATCAACCATACCGACGTCACCAAATACGACGCCGCCGTGATTGACGCCAACCGCAAGGCGGACATCGAAAACGGCCTGCCGCATTACCGCGTGAACCTGACCGCCACCTACGACATCGGCGCGCTCAGCCTCATGTACCGTGGCAGCTACTACGGCGCCTGGCAGGATAATTCCAGCGCCGGCCAGCATTACGACCCCGCTTGGATCTTCGATGCGGAGATCGGGTACAAGGTGACCGAGGCTCTGACCGCCACGGTCGGCGCGCAGAACCTGTTCGACAAGTACCCGCAGAAGAACCGCAGCGCCGGCCGCCTGAACTATGGCGATCAGTATCCCGACACCTCACCCTTCGGGTACGACGGCGGCATGTACTATTTCCGCGTGGCCTACAAGTGGTAAGCGCCTGATCCAGGCGTGATCGAGGGGGGCCGCCCGGGCGACTGGGCGGCCTTTTCCTTTGGTGTTTGCCAACACCCCGGCACCCGGCATAGTGGGTCCATAACAACCTTTGGGGGACGTCCTTTCCATGGCCGTTATCGCGACTATCCTGGTGGCCGTTGTGGCCCTGCTGCACGCCTGGTTCCTGGTGCTGGAAATGGTGCTGTGGACCAAGCCGCTAGGCCTGCGCACCTTCCGCAACTCCCCCGAAAAGGCCGCGCAGACGGCCGTGCTGGCCGCCAACCAGGGCCTGTACAACGGCTTCCTGGCGGCGGGTCTGGTCTGGGGCCTGGCCTATCCCGACCCGGCGGCAGCGCTGCACATCAAGACCTTCTTCCTGCTGTGCGTGATCGTAGCCGGCGCTTACGGCGCCTGGTCCGTCAGCCGCCGCATCCTCATGATCCAGGCGATGCCGGCGGCCGTGGCCCTGGCGGCGCTGTGGCTGGCGTGAAAACCTGACACGGGCCGGCGCGGCGTCAGGCGCCGGACTTGGCCGGGGCTTGTGTCGCGTCGGCGATGACGCGGCGGGCCTCGGCGATGGCGTCTGGGGTGCTTTTGCCGCCCTTGGCGATGCTGTCGGCCAGGCCCATCAGCGCCTTGCCGGTGACGGAGCCGTTGTTGGCCTCCTCCGTCACGCCGACCCCCTGGTGCCGGGCGATGGTCTGGTCCCAGGCGGCACGCGCAGCCGCCCAGTAGGTGGACGTCTTGGCCCAGTAGTCGTCGGCCGCTGTGACGGGGAAGTCGCTGAAGCGGACGTAGGTGTTGACCACCGTCTCATGCACGAAGGTCACCAGGGCGCCGTCACGAATGCCCAGCTTGGCGTTATCCTGCTCATGCACCCAGCCGGCGGGCGTGAGGGCGTGGCGATTGGTGCCGCTGTAACGGTCGTAGGGCGGATGGCGGGTAGCATCGCGGCGGGCCAGGGGGCGCCAGGTCTCGTCGCTGGTCCAGCGCGAGACGCCGGCATCGTGGCGCCAGCGGCCCACCCCGCCATAGCGCGGGGAATCGTCCGTCTGCCAGACGGTCTGCGACCAGGCGCCCTTCGCGGCCGCCCCTTCCACCGGGGTCAGCGACCAGTGGCCGGTGCCCTGGTAGGTCAACACGGTGGCGGGCTGATAAACCCAATCCTGGCGCCAATGCTTCACCACCACGGGCAAGCCGTCCTCGCCATCCACCACCAGGATGTGCTGCAGGCGGATGATGGAGCCGGTGTCCTCCACCACCCGCACCACCTCGTTCCCACCGCTGACCTTGGGCGCGATGGGCTTGTAGTCGATCAGGAAGGCCGTGGTCTCCCGGAAATCGAAAGTCACCTTGTAGGTGCCGGCCATGGCCAGGATGGCTTTCCTGTCCTGCTCCGGCGCAGCGGTGGAGGGGGCGGTGGTTTCGGCCGCGCGGGCGGCCAGCGGCAGGTGGGCGGTCATGCCCAGCAGGGCGGTGCCGGTCAGGAAGGTCCGGCGGCCGGTCTTTAGGGTGTCCGGCGTCTTCAAGGTTTCATGCGTGGTCATCGGGTGGCCTCTTGGGGCAGGTCATCGGGAAAGAAGGTGGCGGCGGGCACGGGCGGGGCCCGCCGCCACGCGACCCGGCCAGGCGTCCCCCCCGCCGGCCGGATCGGGATCAGCGCTTCGGGGTCACAGCTTCAGGGTCAGCGAGGCGCCGACGTTGCGGCCCGGCTGGGTCCAGGCGTCCAGCACCGTGGAGGTGGAGGCTTGGCCGCGCACGTCGCCCCACCACCAGTACCTCTCATCCGTCAGGTTGAAGATGCCGGCGCGGATGCTGGCGTTCTCCGTCACGTTCCAGTAGGCGGTCGCGTCCAGGATGGTGAAGGCCCCCGGGATGAAGTAGGCCGCGCTGCTGACGTCGGACCGGTCCTTGGCCCCGGAATGGGTCATGGTGACCTGGCCGCCGAAGCGGCCCGCCGGGTCGCGGTAGGTGACGCCCAGCACCAGCTTCCACGGGTCGACGCTGTCCAGCGGGGTGGTGACGCCACCCGACGTGCTTTCGCCATGGGTGTAGGAGAAGGCGGCCAGGGCGCCGATGCCGGAATTCAGGGTGACCTGGCCCTTGGCCTCCGCCCCCCGCAGGGTCACCCGTGACAGGTTCACATACTGGTAGATGGCCGGGTTGGCGGCGGTGAAGGTACCGCCGACCTGCACCTGGTCAATGAAGTCGCGGTAGCGGCCGGCATAACCGGTGACACTGGCGTCCCAGCGGCCGCCGCCCAGCACGGCGTTCCCGGTACCAGTGCCCGTCTTTTCACCCCAGCCCCCGTTGAACTTGAAGCCGCCCTCGATGGTCTGGCTGGTCTCCGCCTTCAGGTTGGGGTTGGAGACGGACTTGTAGTTCTGCGTCGGATTGGCGAAGCCATTGTTCACCTGCGATGGCGCCGGCGCCTTGAAGCCCTCGGCCAGGTTCACGAACACGCCCACGTCCGGCAGCAGGTGGTAGAGGATGCCCAGCTTGGGCGAGACGTGGCTGTCGTTTTTGGAAATGGGCGTCAGCGCGGTGAACAGCGGGTCGTCCTTCTTGGGCGACAGGTCGTAATAGTCGAAGCGCACGGCCGGGTAGAGGGTCAGCCGCTTGTCGAAGGCATTGATCTCGTCCTGCAGGAAGATGCCGGCCAGCGTGTAGTCGGTGGTGGGATAGGCCCGCGAGGGGAAGGCGTCGCCGGCCGAGGGCACCGTGCCGTCGCGCAGCGATTCCTGGTGGGTGACGGAGTAGTCGCCGCCGTACACGAAGGTGTGCGTCAGGTCGCGGCCCAGCGTCTTGCTCTGCGCCTGGACGTCGAAGCCGTAGACGTTGGTATCGAAGGTGCTGTCGCGCGTGCGGTCGAGGGCGGTGTTGCGATCCTCCGCCCCATATTGGGTCGCGTGGGTTTCCTGGTAGTAGGCCGTCCAATGCAGGCTGTCGATCACGTCGGCGCCGATATCGTAGCGGTGATCCAGGCTGACGCGGTTGCGATCCTGCCGATCCCGGGCGATCAGGCCCAGCACGCTGGTGGCGGCCAGCGGTGGCTTGGCGATGGCGCTCAACACCGTGGTGTTGGTGTGGTTGTCATCATGGTCGAAGGTCAGGCGCAGGCGGTGCGCGTCCGACGGTTCATAGACCACCTTCGCCAGGACGGCGTTCGAATAGAGGTCCTGCGGGTTGGCGGTTGTGCGGTCGGTGTTGGCGGCATTGTTGTCGCCGTTGGTCGCGGTCTCGTTGCCGTCGCGGCGCGTGTACGCCACCAGGGCCTGCAGCTTGCCCACCCGGCCCGCGGCCAGCGCGCCCTTGGACCAGGCCCCGTCAGCGGAGGTGTAGCCGACGCTGCCCTGGGCCGCCCAGTCCTTACCGGTGGTCAGGAAGTCGTCCGGATCCTTGGTGATGAAGCTGACGGCGCCGGCGACGCCATCGCTGCCGTAGAGCGCCGAGGCCGGCCCACGCAGGATTTCGACGGACTTCAGCAGCCCCAGGTCGACATAGTCGCCCCGCCCCATGTTCTGGGCGCCGAAGCTGTAGGCGTCGGGCACGCGGATGCCGTCGGTCAGCATCAGGACGCGGTTGCCCTCCAGCCCCCGGATGTTGAAGCCGCTGTCGCCGTCACGGCCGGTGGCGCCGCCGGCCAGCGTGAAACGCGCCGGGCTTTTACGGACGGAGACGCCGGGTTCGTAGCGCACCAAATCCTTGATGTCCGTCACCAGCTGGTCGTCGATCTGCTGGCTGGTGATGACGCTGACACTGGCCGGCACGTCGCTGATGTCCTTGGCCGTGCGCGTGGCGGTCACGGTGACCGTCGCCGCCGGGTCAGCATCGGTGCCATCGGCGGGGGCCGGGTCGGGAGCCGCCGCCAGCGCGGTATGGGCCAGGGTGGCGCCCCCCAGCGCCGCCAGCAGCCAAACCGGAACGGTCGCCTTCAACAGCGTTTGCCGCATTCTTGTTTTCCCCATCAGGTTGGTTCCTGGTGCACCTATATGACTAATGAAATTAAGAATCAATCTCATTCTCATTGCTGGGTCCGGCACTGGCGCAACCCGGCCCTGAGCAGGCAGAGGTTTGACCCGGCGGCGGGAATCCGCCAAAAAGCCGCCAATCCCAATGCTGTTCGTGGCTTGCTCCACCCCGCGCGCCCAGCGGCGGGGCACGGCAGCGCCGCCCTTTCAGGATGACAGTCCCGTGACGATTTCCCACCGCCGCCATGCCCGCCTGATGCACTCCGTGGCGGTGATCGCCCTGGTTATGGCCGGGGCCGCGCAGGCCGAACCGGCCGACCAGCCGGCCACCGTTATCGTCACCGGCGTGCGCGACCAGGGCTTTCGCGCCACCGACATCCAGTTCGGTGCCGCCGGCACGGTGCTGGACACCCCGGCCTCGGTCAGCGTCGTCACCCGCGACCTGATGGACGACCAGCAGGCCCGGCGCCTGAGCGACCTGATCCGCAACGACGCCTCGATCGGAGAGAACTACGCGCCGGAAGGCTATTACGAGGACATCGCCATCCGGGGCTTCCCCTTGGACTTGGCCACCGGCCTGCGGATCAACGGCCTGACCATCGCCGGTGAACAGCCGGTGGCGCTGGAAAACAAGGAACGGGTGGAATTCCTGAAGGGCCTGGCCGGGGTGGACGCCGGCGTGGTGGCCCCGGGCGGCCTGGTCGATTACGTCACCAAGCGGCCGGCGGATGTGCAAAGCCTGACCCTGGGCACCGACAACCGCGGCGGGCTCTACAGCGCGGTGGACATTGGCAGTCTGTTCGGCACGCGCAAGCAGTACGGCCTGCGCCTGAACGCGGCGCATGAAGACATCGCCAGCTACGTCGACCATGCCGACGGCTACCGTAATTTCGGGTCCATCGCCGGCGACTGGCGGGCGACGGAGGACGACACCGTCAACCTGGACCTGGAATACCAGCGCCGGGTGCAGCACTCCGTCTCCGGTTACCAGCTGCTGGGCGGCACGGCCCTGCCGGCGCTGGACACGGTCTCGCCCTCACGCATGCTGGGCGCCCAGTCGTGGACCAAACCCGTCACCATCAATGCCCTGAACCTGTCCGGCCAGTATGAGCACCGCTTCAGCGACGACTGGCGCCTGACGGTGCAGGTGGGCCACAGCCGCACGGTCATCGACGACAACGTCGCCTTCGCCTACGGCTGCTATTATGTGGCCAGCTGTGCCGCCGGCGAATCGCCCGGCTATTACTTCGCGCCCAACGGCGATTTCGACGTCTACGACTACCGCAGCCCCAACGACGCGCGGGAGGATGACCAAGCCCAGGCTCAGGTGCTGGGCAAGGTGGCGACGGGCGCCGTCGGCCACAACCTGACCCTGGGCGCCAGCGTCTTCCGCCGCACGGTGACGCAGACCGACTACGTCTATGACTATGTCGGCAGCGACAACATCTACAACCCCACGCCCCTGGCCTTCGCGCCCTCGCCCAACAGTCCGGGCGCCAATTACGAACGGCTGGACAGCCGCCAGTACGCCATCAGCGCCATGGACCGCATCGACCTGGGCGCCCTGGTGACGGGGCTGGAACTGGATGCCGGCGTGCGCACCGTCTTCCTGCGCGAGCGCGCCTACGACATCGACCATGCCACCATCCGCAACACGGCGGAAACCCTGCCCCTGCCGCAGGTGGCCCTGGTCTACAAGCCGTTGTCGGCCGTGACCCTGTACGCCAGTCATGCGCGCGGCCTGTCCCTGGGCGGCCAGGCGCCGGCCTGGGCCACCAACGCCAGCGAAATCCTGTCGCCATCCCTGTCCTGGCAGGATGAGGTGGGCGCCAAGTACGACTGGAACGGGCTGCTGCTGGGCGCCAGCGTCTTCCGCCTGAGCAAGGCGTACGAGTACGCCAAGCCCGACGACAGCGAATACGGCTTCACCTATGTGCGCCAGGGGACGGAGCGGCACGACGGCCTGGAGCTGAACGCCGCCGGCCAGGTGACCGATGCCCTGCGCCTGACGGCCAGCGCCACCTTCATGCATGCCGTGGCCTACGGCACCGGCACCCCCAGCTATGACGGCCACCAGGCCATCAACGTGCCCCATGTGCGGACGGCGCTCTATGCTGACTACACCCTGCCGCACCTGGACGGGCTGGCCCTGCTGGCCGGCTGGCAATACGTGGGGGAACGGGCGGCGGCGCGTGACGCCGTGGCCACAGCGCCGGCCTATCATCTGTTCAACGCCGGCCTGCGCTACGCCCCCAGCGCGCTGGACAACAAGCTGACCCTGCGGCTGTCGGTCGACAACCTGCTGGATCGGCGGTACTGGAAAGATGTTGGCGAGAGCGCCGGCGACGCCTATCTGCATCTGGGGGCGCCGCGCACGGCGCGCTTCACGCTGCAGTATTCCCTGTAAGGTCCCCGCCCCGCTTCATGAGCGCTTCCCCCGCCCGGTCCACTCTCGACAGCTTGCATCACGCCCATGGGATGGGCGTGGGCGCCGTGCTGCCTGACTGGCCGCCCCTGACCGGGACGGAGGTGGCGGCCCTGCTGCGCCATTACCCCGATGTGGGCGCGGTGCGCGGCATCCTCAGCCATAGCCCGCGCCCCTTCTCCGCCGCCTCGGTGGTGGCGACGGCGGGTGGCGCCCGCCCGGCGGTGTTCGTGAAGCGCCACCATGCCCGGGTGCGGACCGCCGCCCAGCTGGAGGATGAGCACGCCTTCATGGACCATCTGCGCCGGCGCGGCGCACCCCTGGGCGTGCAGATCTGTGATGTGCTGGCGACGGATAGGGGCGCCCGCGCCCTGACCCTGGGCGATTGGACTTATGAGGTCCATGGCCTGGCGCCGGGCCTGGATCTGTACCGGGACGCCCTGTCCTGGACGCCCTTCCGCGACCTGGGCCACGCGCGCGCCGCCGGCACCGCCCTGGCCCGCCTGCACCAGGCCTCGGAAGGGTTCAACCGGCCGCATCGCCGGGGCCAGGCCCTGGTGTCGGGCTTCACCCTGTTTTCCAGCGACGACCCGCTGGCGGCCATGGCGGACTATGTGGCGGCCCGCCCGGCGTTGGCCGACTACCTGTCGACCCGCCCCTGGCGGCGCGACACCCAGCGCCTGCTGCTGCCCTTCCACGACGCGCTGCGGCCGTACCTGGACCGGTTGCCGGCCCTATGGACGCACAACGACCCGCACGCGTCCAATCTCACCTGGACGGATGCCGGCCCCACGGCCGGCGTGGCGGCGGTGCTGGACTTCGGCCTGGCCGACCGCACCACGGCCCTCTATGACCTGGCCACGGCCATCGAGCGCAACACGGTGGAATGGCTGGCCCTGACGGAGGGGCGTCAGCCCGCCGTGCACCTTGACCAGGTGGCGGCGCTGATGGCGGGATACCATGCCGTCAGCCCCCTGGACGCGCCCCGGCGCCAGGCGCTGGCGGCCCTGTTGCCCCTGGTGCATGCGGAATTCGCCCTGGCGGAGACCGACTATTTCCACGGCGTCACGCACTCGGCGGAGAATGCCGGCCTGGCGTACGAGGGCTATTTCCTGAGCCACGCCGCCTGGTTCCACGGGGCCGACGGCCAGGGCCTGCTGGCCTTCATCCGTGACCTGACCCTGTAACCCCGAACGGCGGCGCCCTTCCCCCATGTCCCCCTTGGAAATCGTCGCCGTCATCGTCAGCGCACTGGCCGTCTGGACCACCACCCGCCGGTCCTTATGGTGCTGGCCCCTGGGCCTGGCCTCCGTCGCGCTCTATGGCGTGGTCTTCCTGGAGGCCAAGCTGTACTCCGACATGGCCTTGCAGGCCGTGTTCGGCGCCTTCCTAGCCTATGGCTGGGTGTGCTGGTGGCGGGGGGTGCGGGATGACGGCCAGGTGGTGGTGGCGCCGCTGAGCCTGAAAGCCGCCATCCTCGGCCTGGCCGCCGGCGGGATCGCCAGCGTCGCCCTGGGCCTGGCCATGGCCCGGTGGACCGATGCCTCCCTGCCCTATCTGGATGCCACCCTGGCCGGCTTCAGCCTGGTGGCGCAGTACTGGACGGCGCGCAAGCACATCGAGAACTGGTGGCTGTGGATCGCCGTCGACGTGGTCTATGTCGCCATGTACGTGGTCAAGGACCTGTACCTGACCGCCGGCCTCTACGCCGCCTTCATCGTCTTGGCCATCGTTGGCCTGCGCAGCTGGCGGGTTGGGACGGAAGCACCAGCCGTACAGCCGCTTTAAGCTGTGCCCTCAATTGCCCGGCGGCCGCGATCGCGTCCTAACGCGATGAGGTTCCCTCATCGCGTGTACGCATCGTCAAATACTCCCTGCGACTTGATGCACGCCCACCACGCCGCGGAACAGGGCGGCCACGCGCTCGCTGTAGGCCGAGGCGGTTTCGGGCAGCTGGATGTCCACCTCCAGCATGTCCTCGCCGGGGAGGTCCGCGCGGCGGCGGGCATAGACGTGCAGGGGCACGATGTCCAGGCGGGCCAGGGTGCCCATCAGGCGGGACAGCAGGCCGGGGCTGGCGTCGGCCGCCACCGACAGCATGACGGGGCTGGCGTTCGACGGCAGGGTCGCGGCGGTCATACCCGGGTCTCCGGCAATCCTGCGACCGGCACGGCGGCGACGGCGACGGCACGGCGCACGGCGGCCTCGGCCGCATCGCCCTCATACCCGACGACGACGGCATGGGCCGTGGCCCAGGGCCGGCCGGCGCGGCGGTCGGCTTCCCCCCGATGGCGGGCCACCGACAGGGCGTAATCGATGGCGGCGTCCAGGCCGTCGGTATTTTCCAACGGGTCCAGGCGGCTCCAGTCGAGGGTCACGTCCACCGGGCCGGCGCGGTTCACGGCAAGGGCAACGAAACCATCGCCGCTGCGCACCAACGTCAAGGTGGGATGCAGGACGGCATAGTCGGCGGGGGAGCAATCCAGGGGGGGCATGGCGGCGGCTCTTCAACAAATCGTGTTCCGATGAGAGCAACAATAGCGACCAAGGCGCGCATAGTCTTTGCGAAGACTGTTCAAAATCGCCATTATCAACATGACTCATGTTTTGATGCGGCGATATGGAGATGGATCATGCGGCACAAGCTGGACGGGCTGGATTGGAAGATCCTGGACGTGCTGCAACAGGACGGCGCCGCCTCGGCCGCCGACGTGGGCGACAAGGTTGGGCTGTCGCAATCGCCCTGCTGGCGCCGCATCCAGCGGCTGGAGGAGACAGGGCTGATCCGCCAGCGCGTGGCCCTGCTGGACCGGCGGGAACTGGGCCTGAACTTCCTGGTCTTCGCCCATGTTAAGCTGGAGGCGCACGCCGGCGACAGCCTGGACGCCTTCCGCCGCGCCATCGCCGACATACCGGAGGTGCTGGAGTGCTTCGTGCTGATGGGCCAGGTGGATTTCCTGCTGCGCATCGTCGCCAAAGACGTCGAGGCCTATGAAGCCCTGTTCTTCAAGAAGCTGTCGCAGTTGCCCGGCGTGCGCGAAATAAATTCGATGATGGCAGTGTCGACCGTCAAGGAGACGACTGCACTGCCGTTGGGGCAGCTGCGCGCTGAATTGGGGTAGTCCAGGCAGGGGGCCTTGACCATCTGACCGGGCAATTCCTTCCGCCGGGCGTGCCCACACCATGACCCCCACCCGCCGCACCATCCTGTCGCTCTTGCTGGCGCTGTCCGCCGGTGGGGCGGGCGTGGCCCGGGCGCAGACATCGCCGGAGCCCGTCCGCATGCTGGTGCCGGAACTGCCGGTGCTGGGTGAGCGCGGCGCCGATGGCCAGGCCAGGGGGCTGGTGGTGGAACAGGCGCAGGCCATCCTGGACCGCGCGGGCATCCGCGCCACCGTCGAGCTGCTGCCGGTGGTGCGCGTGTATGCCGAGCTGGCGCGGGAACGGCCGCCGGGCGGTCCCAAGGTCTATGGCATGGTCGCCGTGCCCATCCGCGACCCGTACCGGGCCATCGTGCCCCTGGCCCTGACCATGGAGACACAGCTGGTGGCGGTGGCGCGTCAGGGCGTGACGCTGGCGAAGCCCGATGACCTGCGGACGGTGGGCCCGGTGGCCGTGACGGCCACGGGCACCCAGGCCCTGGTCCCGGTCATCCAGCAATACGGGATCACCGTGCAGACGGTGCCGTCCATGCTGAACGGCCTGCGCATGATGGCCCACGGCCGGGTGAACGCCGTGATGGGCATCGCCTCCGTCATCGACGTGGTGGCGCGGGAAAACAACCTGACCGACCAGCTGGGCGACCGCGTGCAGGTCAGCGCCATGGAGGCCTGGCTGTCCTGCGACCCCGCCACCCGCGACGCCCCCGAGACGGCGATCCTGCGGGACGCGGCCGAGGCCCTGTACCGTGAGGGCCGGCTGGACGCGATCGCCCGCCAGCATTTCCAGAAGGCCGCCACGGGAAGCTGAAGCCGCTTCCCCGGCTGCCCTGAAGATTGAGGGCGGCAAGGTCGCCCCGCCGCCCTCAACCTTCGACGCGGAATGGCCGCTTACGCCTCGCTGGCGGGCTTCTCGCCCATCAGGGCCGCCTGCGCCGCCGCCAGGCGGGCGATGGGCACGCGGTAGGGGGAGCAGGAGACGTAGCTGAGCCCCACCTTCTCACAGAAGTAGACGGAGGCCGGGTCGCCGCCGTGCTCGCCACAGATGCCCAGCTTGATCTCCGGACGGGTCTTGCGGCCCCGTTCGGCGGCGATGGACACCAGCTCGCCCACGCCCTCGGTATCCAGGGTCACGAAGGGGTCGTGCTCGAAGATGCCGGCCCGCTGATAGTCGGGCAGGAAGCTGGCGGCGTCGTCGCGGCTGATGCCGAACGTCGTCTGCGTCAGGTCGTTGGTGCCGAAGCTGAAGAACTCGGCCGACTGGGCGATCTCCGCCGCCCGCAGGGCCGCGCGCGGCAGCTCGATCATGGTGCCGACCAGATAGTCGATCTGCACGCCGGAGGACTGCTTCACCTCGCCCGCCACCCGGTCGATGACGGCCTTCAGGATGTCCAGTTCCTTCTTGGTGCCGACCAGGGGGATCATGATCTCCGGGATCACGGTCTGGCCGGCCTTGCCCACCTCGACCGCCGCCTCGAAGATGGCGCGGGCCTGCATCTCATAGATTTCGGGGTAGGAGATGCCCAGGCGGCAGCCGCGATGGCCCAGCATGGGGTTGGCCTCGTGCAGCTGCAGGGCGCGGTGGCGCACCCGCTGGATGTCCGTGCCGGCGGCCTTGGCCACCTCGTCCATCTCTTCCTCGCTGTTGGGCAGGAACTCGTGCAGCGGCGGGTCCAGCAGGCGGATGGTGACCGGCAGGCCAGCCATGATGCGGAACAGCTCCACGAAATCCTGGCGCTGCATGGGCGCGATCTTGGCCAGGGCGGCGCGGCGGCCGGCCTCCGTCTCCGCCACGATCATCTCGCGCACGGCGATGATGCGCTCGGTATCGAAGAACATATGCTCGGTCCGGCACAGGCCGATGCCTTCCGCCCCGAACTTCACCGCCGTGCGGGCGTCCAGCGGGGTTTCCGCGTTGGTGCGCACCTTCATGCGGCGGAAGCGGTCGGCCCAGCCCATCAGGGTGGCGAAGTCGCCGGACAGTTCCGGCTGGATGGTGGGCACGTGGCCCAGCATGACCTCGCCGGTCGATCCGTCGATGGTGATGACGTCGCCGGCGGCGATCTTCTCGCCCCGCACGGTCATGACCCCGGTCTTGTAGTCGATGCGCAGCTCACCCGCACCCGACACGCAGGACCGGCCCATGCCGCGCGCCACCACGGCCGCGTGGCTGGTCATGCCGCCGCGGGTGGTCAGGATGCCCGCGGCGGCGTGCATGCCGTGAATGTCTTCCGGGCTGGTTTCCACGCGGCAGAGGATGACCGCCTCACCCATCTGGGACTGGCGCTCCGCCTCGTCCGCCGAGAACACCACCTTGCCGCAGGCGGCACCCGGGCTGGCCGGCAGGCCCTTGGCGATGATCTTGCGCGGGGCCTTGGGGTCCAGGGTGGGGTGCAGCAGCTGGTCCAGGGACTTGGGCTCGATGCGGCGCACGGCCTCGGCCTCGTCGATCAGGCCTTCCCGCGCCATGTCCACGGCGATCTTCAACGCCGCGGCGGTGGTGCGCTTACCATTTCGGGTTTGCAGCATGTACAGCTTCTTCTGCTGCACCGTGAACTCGATGTCCTGCATGTCGCGGTAGTGCCGCTCCAGCTTCAGGCGCACGGCGTCCAGCTGCTGGAACACCTCCGGCATGCTCTCTTCCATGGCCGGCAGGTCGGAACCGTTGGCCTGGCGGCCGGCGATGGTCAGGTGCTGCGGCGTGCGGATGCCGGCCACCACGTCCTCACCCTGGGCGTTGATGAGGTATTCGCCGTAGAAGGCGTTCTCACCCGTGGACGGGTTGCGGGTGAAGGCCACGCCGGTGGCGCAGTCGTCGCCCATGTTGCCGAACACCATGGCCTGGACGTTGACCGCCGTGCCCCAGCTGGCCGGAATATCGTGCAGCTTGCGGTAGGTGATGGCGCGCTGGTTCATCCAGCTGCCGAAGACGGCACCGATGGCGCCCCACAGCTGTTCCTGCACATCCTGCGGGAAGGGGCGGCCCAGGGCTTCCTGCACCACCTCCTTGTAGCCCTCGATCACCGCCTGCCAATCGCCGGCTTCCAGGTCGGTGTCGTAGTTCAGGCCCCGGTCGCGCTTGTGGCTGTCCAGGATCTCTTCGAAATGATGGTGGTCCACGTCCAGGACGACGTTGCCGTACATCTGGATGAAGCGGCGGTAGCTGTCATAGGCGAAGCGTTCGTCGCCGGCGCGCTTGGCCAGGCCCCGGACGGTGACGTCGTTCAGGCCCAGGTTCAGCACCGTGTCCATCATGCCGGGCATGGAGGCGCGGGCGCCGGAGCGCACCGAGACCAGCAGCGGGTTCGCGGCATCGCCGAAGGTGGCGCCGATGATGCCCTCCACCGCCTTCAGGCCGGCGGCCACCTGGTCCTTCAGTTCGGCCGGATACTGGCGGCCGTTGTCATAGAACCAGGTGCAGACCTCGGTGGTGATGGTGAAACCGGGCGGCACGGGCAATCCCAGATTGCTCATCTCCGCCAGGTTGGCACCCTTGCCACCCAGAAGGTTCTTCATCTCGGCCCGGCCCTCGGCCTTGCCATCACCGAAGCTGTACACCCACTTGGACACGCTCATGGTTCCTCACCCGATGAGTTCGGCGGAGCCGCGGCCGGTTCACTCATGGGCCGCCGCTCGCCAGTTTCCCCGAAGTTTTCACTGCGATTTGTGTTTTTTCAGGATCCGGTCAAGCCGGGCCCCGTTTTGTCACGCGTACTGAAATCAAAGCCTTGCAGACTATCCGGGCCAACGGAAGGGCCAAGATTGTGACCGCAAGCGCCAAACGAAAACGGGGGCCGGTTTCCCGGCCCCCGCGACTCAACCCTCGATGACCGAGAAGTCCGCCACATGGTTCAGCGTGCGGCGGATACCGGCCAGCAGACGCAGCCGGTTGGCCCGCAAGGCCGGATCGTCCGCGTTCACCGTCACCTTGTCGAAGAAGGCGTCCACCGGGCCGCGCAAGCTGGCCAGGGCCGCCATGGTGCCCACATAGTCCTCGGCGGCCAGCGCCGGCTCCGACGCCGTGCGCGCGGCATCCAGCGCCGCCGCCAGGGCCTTTTCCTCATCCACCTGCAGCAAGACCGCGTCCGGCACGCCGTCATGGGCGTGGCCGTCCTTCTTCTCCTCGATACGCAGGATGTTGGCGGCGCGGCGGAAGGCGGCCAGCAGGTTGGCGCCGTCGTCGGTGTTGACGAAGCCGGCCAGCGCGTCCACGCGGGCCAGCAGGCGGACGAGATTCCAATCCGCACGGCTGGCAAGCGCCGCAGCGATTAGATCATGACGGACCCCTTGCTCGCGCAAGGTGACCACCAGGCGGTCGGCGAAGAAGGCAAGCAGCTCTGAACGCCACGCACTATTGGCGTCAAAGTACCGTGTGGTCACAGTAAGTCCCAAGATTCGATCCAAATCGAACCGAAGCTTGTTTTCAACAATCAGTCGAATGACGCCTAAAGCAGCTCGGCGCAACGCGAAAGGATCACGAGAACCTGTGGGCTTCTCGTTCATCCGGAAGAAAGCTACCAAGTTGTCGATCTTATCGGCTAGCGCTACAGCCACAGAAACTTTTTCGGTAGGGCAAGTATCGCTCGGCCCCAACGGCTTGTAATGGTCAGCGATGGCCTCCGCGACATCCGGCTTTTCGCCCTGCTCATAGGCGATATAGCGACCGACAATGCCTTGCACCTCGGGGAACTCACCCACAAGACCAGTCACCAAGTCTGCCTTTGCCAACCGCGCAGCCCTGATGGTTTGAGCAACATCAGCGCCAATTTCATTGGCAATGTCCCTAGCCAAGTCCTCAACGCGCCGAATTTTGTCAGCCACCGTGCCCAGCTTGGCATGGAAGGTGATCTCGGCCAGCTTCTTGGCTTGGTCCTCCAGCGGCACCTTGCGGTCCAGGTCCCAGAAGAACTTGGCGTCCGACAGGCGGGCGCGCAGCACGCGCTCGTTACCCGCGACCACGGCCTTGCCGCCGTCCTCGGTGGTGCGGTTGGCCATCAGGATGAAGCGCGGCGCCAGCTTGCCGTCGCTCGTCTCCAGGGCGAAGTAGCGCTGATGGGTGCGCATGGAGGTGGTCAGCACCTCCGCCGGCACGTCCATGAAGGCCTGGTCGATGGTGCCGATCAAGCCCACCGGCCATTCCACCAGGCCCGCCACTTCCTCCAGCAGGCCGGGATCGTCGCGCAGGGCCAGGCCCTCGGCGGCGGCGAGCGCGTTGGCCTGTTCCAGGATGCGAGCCTTGCGCGCCTCACGGTCCAGCACGACGAAGGCACCGGCCAGCTTCTGCTGGTAATCGGCGAAATCGGTGATGGTCAGCACGTCGGGCGCCAGGAAGCGATGGCCGCGCGCGGTGTTGCCGTAAGGCAGCGTGACGGCCGTGGGCTCGCCACCCAGGCAGACGTTGCCCTCCGACGCCTCGGGCGCCGGCTCGGCCGTCTTCAGGGTGAGGGAACCCGGTACCACCACGCCGTCGAACAGCGCCAGGATGGACTGCAGCGGCCGCACCCAGCGGAAGGTGTTGTTGCCCCAGCGCATGGATTTGGGCCAGGGCAGTTCGCGGATGGCGGCGTCGATGATGCCCGGCAGGGCGTCGACCGTGGCCCCGCCCGGCTTTTCCACCACGGCGAACCAGAACACGCCCTTGCCGGTGTCGCGCTGTTCGCACTGGTCCAGGCTGGTGAGGCCGGCGCCACGCAGGAAGCCCTGGACGGCGGCGTCGGGGGATCCCACGCGCGGACCCTTGCGCTCATCCCGCACGTCGGCCTGACGCACCGGCAGGCCGGTGACGGCCAGGGTCAGGCGGCGTGGGGTGGAATGGGCGATGGCATCGGTAAAGGCCAGGCCGGCGTCCGCCAGCTTGGTGGTCACCAGGCGCTTGAAGTCGTCGGCCGCGCGCACCTGCATGCGGGCGGGGATTTCCTCGGAGAACAGTTCGATCAGCAACTCGGCCATGGTTCAGGCCCCCTTACCGGACGCGATGCCCGACCCAGAAATACCAGGTAACGTCCAGTCCACTTTCTTATCGCCCTTGACCCACTCTTCGCAGCAGGCCTTGGCCAGGTTGCGGACGCGCAGGATGTAGCTCTGCCGCTCCACCACCGAAATCACCCCGCGCGCGTCCAGCAGGTTGAAGTTGTGCGAGGCCTTGACGCACTGCTCGTACGCCGGCCAGGCCAGACCGCGCTTCAGCAGCTCGGCGCACTCATGCTCCGCGTCCTCGAAATGGCGCAGCAGCATGGCGGTGTCGGCGGCCTCGAAGTTATAGGCGCTCTGCTCCCGCTCATTGCGGTGGTAGACATCGCCGTACTTCACGCCCTGGCCGTTGAAGTCCAGGTCGTACACGTTCTCGACGTTCTGGATGTACATGGCCAGGCGTTCCAGGCCGTAGGTCAGCTCCGCCGCCACCACCTCGCACTCGATGCCGCCGACCTGCTGGAAGTAGGTGAACTGCGTCACCTCCATGCCGTCGCACCACACCTCCCAGCCCAGGCCCCAGGCGCCCAGCGTGGGGCTTTCCCAGTCGTCCTCGACGAAGCGGATGTCGTGCTGCGCCGGGTCGATGCCCACGCGGCGCAGGCTTTCCAGGTAGATCTCCTGCACGTTGGCCGGCGAGGGCTTCAGGATCACCTGGTACTGGTGATGCTGGTGCAGGCGGTTGGGGTTCTCGCCATAGCGGCCGTCCTTGGGCCGGCGCGACGGCTGCACGAAGGCGGCCTTCCACGGCGTGGCGCCCAGGGCGCGCAAGGTTGTGGAGGGATGGAAAGTGCCGGCCCCCATCTCCATGTCGTAAGGCTGGAGGATCAGGGCCCCCTGCTCCGACCAGAACTGGTGGAGCGTCAGGATAAGTCCCTGGAAACTGAGCTTCGCCGCGCCTGAGGCCGCCATTGCCTGACCGTCTTCACCCTGGAAGGGCGGAAAAGGAACTTTTGGGGTTCGAAAACCCGTCCTCCCCGGCCCTTTGTTGCGTTGCGGCGCACCTTACAAGGCGGGCGAACCCCAAATCAAGGCGGCGACCGGCGCGTTTCCCGCATGTGGGCCCCGTTTTGACGCGGGTGTGACACGCGTGTTCCGCAACGGAACGGGTGTGGGTCCCCGTATGCGGGTTCCGCAAAGAAACGGACGCACCGTCGCTTGATCCCGCTCAACGCGGCGGAACCGCCGGGGGGCCTATGCTTTTCCCCAAGAGAGCCCGTAGCACCCCATCGCCCGGGTTCCGCCTTTCCGCAATCAGGGAGTCTGCCGCGATGGACGACCAGACCGAGACGCTCGCCTTCCTGGCCCATCCGGAATCCTTCGGGGCCCGTGGCAGGGTGGAGCGTATCGACACCCACATCTCCCACGTCTTCCTGGCCGGCGACCGGGCCTACAAGCTGAAGCGCGCCGTGCGCTATTCCTATCTGGATTATTCCACGGTCGAACGGCGCCGGCATTTCTGCCTGGCGGAGCTGGCGGTCAACCGCCGCTTCGCCCCCAACCTGTACCTGGGCCTGCGCCCCGTCCTGCGCACGCCCGACGGCCTGACCCTGGGGCCGGAATGGGCGGCGGGGGAGGATGAGCCGCCCCTGCCGCCCGATCAGGTGGTGGATTGGCTGCTGGTCATGCGCCGCTTCGACCAGGACGCCCTGCTGGACCGCATGGCGACGCAGGGCCGGCTGACGCCGCAGCTGATGCTGGATCTGGCCGACCGCCTGGCCCGCCTGCACCGGGCGCAGCCGGGGCGCACGGAGGGCGGCGGGGCCCAGGGCCTGGCTGAGGCCATCGCCATCACCCGCGCCAACCTGAAGCCGGGCGACGCCTTCTCGGCCGCCGACATCCGCGCCTGGAACACCAAGGTGCAGGCGGCCCTGTCGGCGCAAGGCGGCCTGCTGGACGCCCGGCGGGACGCGGGCCGGGTGCGCGACTGCCATGGCGACCTGCACCTGGGCAACGTCTGCCTGGTGGACGGCACGCCCACGCCCTTCGACGCCATCGAGTTCGACCCTGCCCTGGCCTGCACGGACGTGCTGTACGACTTGGCCTTCCTGCTGATGGACCTGTGTTTCCGCGACCGCGCGGACCTGGCCAGCCTGGTGCTGAACCGCTACCTGGACCTGACGGGGGAGGATATGGCCGGACGGGAAGGCCAGCCCCTAGGCGGGCTGCCGGCCCTGCCCCTGTTCCTGTCGGTGCGGGCGGCGGTGCGGGCCCAGGTGACGGCCGCGGCCGCCCGGCGCCAGACCACGCCCACGCAAAAGACCGCCGGGGCGGTGGAGGCCGACCGCTACCTGCAGCTGGCGCTGGACTTCCTGCGCCGCGATCGGCCCCGCGTGGTGGCAGTGGGCGGCTTCAGCGGCACGGGCAAGTCCACCCTGGCCCGGGCCCTGGCCCCCCTGCTGGGCACGGCCCCGGGCGCCCGCGTGCTGCGCACCGACGTCATCCGCAAGCAGCTGTTCGGCGTGGCGCCGGAACAGGCGCTGACCAATGAGGCCTACAGCCCGGCCGTCAGCGCCGCCGTCTACGACCGCCTGCGCACCCAGGCCGCCGCCTGTCTGGCCGCCGGACGCAGCGTCATCCTGGACGCGGTGTTCGCCGACCCCGCCGAACGCGCCCTGGCGGCGGACGTGGCGGCCCAGGCCCATGCGCGTTTCACTGGCCTGTGGCTGCAGGCGCCGGAGGCGATGCTGGCGGAGCGGTTGCGCCGGCGGAGCGAGGGGCCAGCCCGGGATGCGCCCCGGGATGCGTCGGACGCGGATATGCCCGTTTTGCTAAGCCAGATGCGCAAGGGCGCCGGCGAGGTGCGCTGGGCTATTCTGGACGCCGGTCCCACCCCGGCCACGGTGCTGCGGCAGGCGGAAGCCCTGCTGGCGCCCCCGGCGGGGGAGGCCGGGCGTCACAGCGCGGGAAATCCCCCAACGGGCCGCCCCAAGGCCGGCCGCATGATCGCGTCCCCTGGTCCCTTCCCTGGAATGAGGTAGCCTACGGTGGATCCCTACGCCTTGCTGGGCGTCGCCCGCGACGCCGATGAGAAAGCCATCCGCAGCGCCTACCGCGCCCTGGCCAAAAAGCACCATCCGGACCTGAACCCGGGCAAGCCGGAGGCCGAGGCCAAGTTCAAGGAGATCGCCGCCGCCTACGCCCTGTTGTCGGACGCGGAGAAGCGCGCCCGCTTCGACCGGGGGGAGATCGACGCCACCGGGGCGGAAACGGCCCCACGCGGGCCCGCCGGCGGGGGCAGCTATTACCGCCAGTACGCCGGGGACGGGGGGCATGCCCGCTATTCCGCCGGCGCCGAAGACTTCGGCGGTTTCGACCATGACGACCTGGAAAGCCTGCTGCGCCGGGCCTTCAACCAAGGCGGCGGCCCCGGGAGCACCCGCGCCGGCGGGTTTCCGCTTAAGGGCCAGGATGCGCACTATTCCCTGACGGTGGATTTCCTGACCGCCGCCCGGGGCGCCACCCGCCGGTTGACCCTGCCCGACGGCCAGGTGCTGGACGTCACCATCCCCGCCGGCCTGAAGGACGGCCAGGCGCTGCGCCTGGCGGGCAAGGGCGGGCCGGGCGTGAACGGCGGTCCCCACGGCGACGCCTTCGTGGAGGTGGCGGTTTCGCCCCACCCGCTGTACCGCCGCGACGGCGACGACATCATCATCGAACTGCCGGTGACGCTGAAAGAGGCGGTGCTGGGCGCCAAGGTCAAGGTGCCCACCATCCACGGCAGCGTCATGCTGGCCATCCCCCCCCGCTCCAGCAGCGGCACCCGCCTGCGCCTGAAGGGCCGGGGCATCCGCGCGGGCCACCAGGTGGTGGAGCTGAAGGTGGTGTTGCCGCCGGGCGAGGAGCCGGAGCTGGCGGCCTTCCTGGAAGGCTGGAAGCCCCGGCATGACGCCGACCCGCGGGCCGGCCTGGCCGACCTGGACCGTGAGGGAGCTTGAGCCATGGGCACGCTGACCCTGTTGACGCTGAAGGCCGTGTGCGCCCGTTTCCCAGACGTTGGCGAGCAGGATATCCATTGGTGGGTGGCGCAAGGCTGGGTGCGGCCCGACGGCGACCGCGGGCCGGAGCATGCGGCCGACTGGCGCTTCCACCCCGTGGATGTGGCCCGCGTGGGCCTAATCCGCGACTTGCGCCACGATATGGGCGTGGCCGACGACACCCTGCCCCTGGTGCTGTCGTTGATCGACCAGGTCTACAGCCTGCGCGCCGCCCTGCGCGGCGTGGCCGGCGTGCTGGACCGTCTGCCGCCCGAGGTGCGCCAGACGGTGCTGGCCGTCACGGAAGAGGTAGATCCGTCCGGTCCTTGACCCATCTCAAGGCTGCGAGCGGCCCGCCGGTATCTTCTGTCGGCGAACGAACGGCCACCGCCGTTCGCCCCCCGACAGGAAGGACCGTTCCCCATGTCTTTGCCCCGGACCATGAAGGCCGCCGTCGTCCACACCCTGGGTAAGCCCCTGGACATCCGCGAGGTCGCGGTACCGGAAGTGGGCCCCGGCCAGATCCTGGTGCGCATCCAGGCCAGCGGCGTCTGCCACACCGACCTGCACGCCGCCGACGGTGACTGGCCGGTGAAGCCGCAGCCGCCCTTCATTCCCGGTCACGAGGGCGTGGGCTACGTCGCCGCCGTGGGCGCCGGCGTCACCAGCGTGAAAGAGGGCGACCGCGTGGGCGTGCCCTGGCTCTACACCGCCTGCGGCCATTGCGAGCATTGCCTGACGGGGTGGGAGACGCTGTGCACCGCCCAGCAGAACACCGGCTATTCCGTCAACGGCGGCTATGCCGACTATGTGCTGGCCGACCCGAACTTCGTCGGCCACCTGCCGGACAGCGTGGGCTTCGAGGAAATCGCCCCCATCCTGTGCGCCGGCGTCACCGTCTATAAGGGGTTGAAGGAGACGGAGGCGCGGCCCGGCCAGTGGGTCGCCATCTCCGGCATCGGCGGTCTGGGCCACGTGGCCGTGCAGTATGCCAAGGCCATGGGCCTGCATGTCGCCGCCATCGACGTCGCCGACGACAAGCTGGAGCTGGCCCGGAAGCTGGGCGCTGACCTGACGGTGAACGCCCGCACGGAGGATCCGGCCAAGCGCCTGCACAGCGACATCGGCGGCGCCCATGGCGTGCTGGTCACCGCCGTCTCCCGCCCCGCCTTCACCCAGGCCGTGGGCATGAGCCGCCGCCACGGCACCGTGGCCCTGATCGGCCTGCCGCCCGGCGAATTTGGCCTGCCCATCTTCGACGTCGTGCTGAACCGCATCACCGTGCGCGGCAGCATCGTCGGCACCCGCGCCGACCTGGCCGAGGCCCTTGCCTTCGCCGGCGAGGGCAAGGTGAAGGCGGAGGTGGAGGTCCAGCCCCTGGACGCCATCAACACCATCTTCGACCGCCTGCGCGCCGGCACGGTCAACGGCCGCGTGGTGGTGACGCTGTAGGCTGAGTGTCCGGCGGCGCTGGCGCCATCCGTCAGCGCCGCTGCGGGCACTCGGGCTTGCCGCAGGGGGTGGAGCCGCGCGCGACGTAGGCGCCGCAGATGGCGCAGGCGTGCAAATCCTCGGCGGCGGGCTCCGTCGCGCGGGGCGCGCGACCGCCGGGGCGGCTGGCGGCGGGGGCCCCACCGGCCATTTTCCGCCGCTGGGCCAGGGCGCCCCATTGATAAGCCTTCCACACCAGGACAACCAGCCCGACCAGGACCACCAGTTTCGCCAGCATCAGAGCGCCTGCGTGATGGTGGAAGGACGGAGCGGAAGGGCGTGGGTCATGGATGTGTCGTCTTGAGGTAAACGGAGTGCGGCGGCGGAGATTAAGCCGCCACCGGGCGGGCGTCAAAGCGCATGCGCCTCTGGGGTCGCCAAGGCGCCCTGTCGTTGCCATCACAGCACGCCCAGCCGCGCCAGGCGGGACAGGGCGTCGGGGGGCATGACCATTTCGCCCGCCCAGTGGGCGGCGAGCGCGCCCATCTCCTCCACCGAGGCCATGACGCCGCCGCCGGTGACGGCGGAAGCCAGGCGTTCCGGCAGGCGGATCTCGGGATCCAGGGTGGCACCGGTCACCAGGCTGTCGGCCAGCAGGACCTGGTTTAGGCGGCGCACGCCGGGCAGGGCCGCCTGGATCTGGGCATCGGCCAGGCAAGGTGCCAGCACATCGCCCGCCACCAGGATGGCCAGGGCCCGCAGCAGCCAGCCGGCGCTGTCGGGTCCCCAATCCGGCACCGTGCGGGCCAGATGCTCCACCAGGTCCGCCAAGGTGGCGGGCCCGCCGGCCAGCACCGCCAGCACCGGGTGGAACAGGCGCGAAACCTCCGGATCGGGCGGACCCAAGGGCAGGGTGAAGTCCGGCAGGGCGGCGCCGGGTTCGCCCAGGGCCACCAGGCGCAGGGCGCCCAGGCGGGCCACGCGCTGGCGGGGGTCCAGGGCCAATGGCCCGCGCACGAAGATGTCACGGCGCAGCGGCTGGTTGGTGACGTAGTCCTTCACCGTCTCGGCCAGGGCCCGGGTGGGGGCGGCCGCGGCCATGTCCTGCTGCGCCCGGGTCATCATCAGATCGGGGAAGTTCTCGACCCAGGCGGCGCTGCCGGCGTAGCTGAGCTTGGCGGCGGACAGGTCGTCGGCCACCTGGGCATGGTAGGCCGGCTGCCAGCCGCTGTGCATGTATTCATGCACCAGGTAGGGCGCCGTGGCGCCGCGCAGGCGATCCGCCCGGGCGCTGGCGGCGGCGTTGCCGTTGAAATAGCCGGCCCCTTGGTTCAGCAGGTGCAGCAGCAGGTCGCGCGCCTGATCGCCGGCGGCGGCTTTGGGGCCGGGCAGCGCCTGGCCGTAGGCGTTCAGCAGGAACTGCACCGGCATGGCCGCCGCCCAGCCCGGCAGGCAGTTGTAGCTGAGATAGGCCACCCCGCCGGACTTCAGCCGGCGGGCGATGAGCCGGGCGATATGCCGCCGGCTCTCATCCCCCACCCAGGTATAGACGCCATGCAGGACGACATAATCCAGGGGCGGCAGCAGGCCGGCCGCATCATTGGACCCATCGGCCGCCAGCTCGGCGAAGTCGGCCTCGATCAGGCGGATGTTGGAGAGGCCGGCGGCCTGGGCCAGGCGCTGGGCACCGTGGATGTGGGTGGGGTTGAAGTCGACGGCGATGACCGTCATGTCCGGCCGGGCGGCGGCCAAGGCCAGGGCCGAGAGGCCGTGGCCGCAGCCCAGCTCCAGCCACACCGGGCCACGTTCCCCCGGTTGGGGCGGCGCCACACCCGCCAGCACCAGCGCGGTGTCCAGCCACAGGGGCGACAGCTCCCGGTACCAGCCCCGGGTATAGTCGATGTCGGAGGCGTAGCCCCGGGTCCAGTCGGTGGTCATGCGAAGGAAACTCTCAGCGCCTGAAACACGACTGATACGGCGCGGCCCTGGCGGCGGCAAGCCCGGCTTTAGGGTTGGGGCCGCCGCGCCAGGCCCTGCCACACCCCATGCCACAGCCCGCCGGCGAAGGCCGCCAGCTTGGGCAGGCGGTCGCGCTCCATCACCGCGATCTTGACGGCGGTGGAGGCCAGGATGCGCAGGGTCCAGCCGGTCAGCGCCGGCACCGCGCGCCGGTGCAGGCGCCAGGTCCACAGCGCGTTGCGCGCCTGGAACCAGCGGCGGCGGGCGGCATGATGGGTGATCGCCAGCGTCCGGCCGCCCGCCTGCACGTGGGTGACGGCGCCTAGCCGGTGGTCCACCAGGGCGTCGCGCACCGCCACCAGGCGGAAACCGGCACGGCGCAGGCGCAGGGCGTATTCCACGTCCACCCAGTCGATGAAGAAATCGTCGCGCAAAGGGCCGCAGGCCCGGGCGGCCCCGGCGCTGACCAGACTGCCGGACGCGGGGGCCAACAGAAGGTCGGGCAGCAGCGGATCGTCGAGTCGTCGCACCACGGTCCAGCGCCGGGCGTCGGGGCTGACCACCCAGGGCGAGTCGGGCCCGCCCTCCGGTTCCACGTTACGCGCGGCCAGCAAGCCCGTGTCAGGCGGCGCGGCCGCCAAAGCGGCGGCATAGGCGGCCCGCAGGCCGGGTCGCGGCACACTGTCCTGGTCCAGGAACAGCAGCCAGTCGGCCCCCTGCGCCAGTGCCTGGTCCATCAGGCGGTTCTGCGCCGCCGCCAGACCGATGTTGGCCGGATCCGTGAGCAGGACCGCGCCCGTCGTCGCCACAGCTCGGTCCACCCGGGCGTCATCGGCGGCGTCCCGGCCCCGGTCCTGTTGGAACAGGAAGACGCGGTCGACCGCGCCGGCGGCGGCGGCCAGGCAAGCGGCGAGGCCGTCATCGGGCCGGTAGGCGACGACCAGGGCCGCGATACGGCCGGGAAACGGGGCAGCGGGGGCGGGGGTGGGGAGCTCCATGGCCATCTTGGATAGCAGCCGCCCCCGGCCTTGGCGACACCCCTTCTAAGTCGCCGGCCACCAGAGGGAGGCACCCCGCATTGCCGCTTGACCCAGGGGCGGCCTGTCCCCCATGAATCGCCTAATAACGACATGGGCGGCCCCGATGGGATGGGGGACCGGCCGGTTGGGGGAGCGCCGATCAGTGCCTGGTTGAACCCGGGCGCGGGGTTGGCGCTTTGTTGTTTCTGGGGACCGGGGCGCCCGCGGGCGCCGACGGAACCGAAGCTGTTTTCCAAGAGGCGGGGCAACCGGCACGTGGATCAGAAGAACCCGGACCACCCCCCGGCAAGGGGATCGCAAGACGCGGTGGCCGCGCATGACCTGGAAGGGGCGCCCCTGGGCGCGCACCCCGGCAGCATGCACGTGCCCGGCACGGCGATAGACGCGGCCCCACCCCCGCCCACAAAACCCCTGCGCGGCCCCACGGGCATGGCGCTGGTGCGGGCGCTGAGCCGCATGGTGGCCCATGGCCAATTCGCCGACGTGGCCAGCCGCCTGTGGCAGTCGCTGGCGCCCCGATCGTTCTACCGCGCCTGGACCCTGCGCCGCGATGGCCCCCGCCGCACCGAGGCCGGCGAAATATCCGTGGCCCTGGCCCGCCTCCCCGCCCCGCCGCGCGTCAGCCTGATCATGCTGGGGCCGGAGAACAGCGGCCTGAAACCCGCCGCCTGGGCCATCGCCGTGCGCCGGACGATCGACAGCCTGACCCGCCAGATCCACGACAATTGGGACCTGTGGCTGCCGGCCGACACCGCCACCGATTTCCGCGACCCGCGCGTGAAGCGCCGGGGCGCCGGCCTGCCCGTCCTGAGCCAGGTGGAGGGCGACACCGTCGCCCTGCTGTCGCCCGGCGACCTGCTGCCCCGCCATGCCCTGGCCCTGTGCGTGCTGGCCATGGCGCAGAACCCGGACACCCAGATCCTCTACACCGACGAGGAATGGACCGACCGCCTGGGCCACCCCCTGCGCCCGGTGCTGAAGCCCGCCTTCGACCCCGACCTGCTGTACGGATCCAGCGGCGCCTATCCCGGTCAGCTGCTGTTGATGCGCACCGCCCTGGCCCGCCGGGCCATGGCCGTGGGCCAGCAGCCGGGCCGGCTGGACCGGTACCGCCTGCTGCTGGAGGCGACGCACCTGGCGGGGCGGGAGCATGTGCGCCACATGCCGCGCGTGCTGATGCGCCGCCGCCGGCCCTTGCCCGTGGGCGGGCTGCCGGCCCTGCAGTCCTTCCTGGCGACCTACCATCCGGGCGCGGTGGCCGAACCGGTGACGGAGAGGGACCCCAAGGGCGAGGGCCACACCGCCCGCCGCGTCATCTGGCCCCTGCCGGATCGCCAGCCCGTGGTCAGCCTGCTGATGCCCACCCGTGACCGGGTGGATCTGCTGCGTCCCTGTGTCGAGGCCATCCTGGGCGAGACGCGCTATCCCGCCTTCGAACTGCTGGTCATGGACCACGAGAGCCGCGACCCGGAAGCCCTGGCCTATCTGGAGTCGCTGCGCGACCGCCCGGGCGCCCGGGTCATCCCCCATCGCGGCCCCTTCAACTTCGCCGACATGATGAACCGCGCCGCCGTCACCGCCGCTGGCGAGGTGCTGGTGTTCCTGAACGACGACATGGAACCGCAGCACCCCGAATGGCTGCGCGAGCTGGTGTCGCAGGCCCTGCGCCCGGACATTGGCGCCGTGGGGCCCAAGGTGCTGTCGACCAACGGCACCATCATGCACGGCGGCATCGTGCTGGGCCTGGGCAACGGCCCGGGTGCGGCTCGCCTGGCCGGATCACGCTTCGCCGGACGGCCGGGCGACACCGTGGGCGACCTGGGCATCGGCTTGTGCGCCCACCGCGTCAGCGCCGTGGCCAGCGCCTGCATGGCCATCCGCCGCAGCTGTTTCGAGGCGGTGGGCGGCTTCGACGCCGACACCTTCCCCATCGCCTTCAACGACGTGGACATCTGCCTGCGCCTGGAACAGGCGGGTTACGCCACGCTGTGGACGCCCCATGCCGTCCTGACGGCGCTGGAGCCCTACGCGCCCGACCGGCGGGAACGGGTGGAGCAGGAGCGTTTGGCCTTCCTGGAGCGCTGGGGTGCCACCATTGGCCAAGACCGGTCCTGGAACCCCGGCCTGTCGCTGGACGGTCCGGAGGACTGGCTGGCCCTGCCCGGCCTGGTGCATGGGCCGGTGACCCGCTAGTGAGCTCCCTCAAACGCCGGCGCCAGCATCCGCTGGCTTGGCATATCCTCAGTTTCCAGCCCGCTGATGTTCCCCAGAAACTTCCGGTGGCCCCGGTCGGGGCCTACAACGGTGTGAGCTAACTGGACGCCGCCTTGGGCTCGGGCGGCACGTCCTCGTCCGGGCTGGATGCCGGCCGGTCGTAGGTCTCGCGTTCATAAGGGTCTACCAGCGTGGCATCGCCCAGGCCGGCAAGGCGGGCCAGCGGCTCCAGCGGCGGGGTGTCGGCCACCAGCGCCGCAGCGGCCTCATCTCCCGTTGGGTCACCGGACGGGACGATGGCCCAGCCCATGCGGGCCGCCCGTTCCACCTCGTTATAGGCCAGCACGGTGCGGTTGCGACCGCCCTTCTTGGCCTGGTAGAGGGCGCCGTCCGCCCGCGCCAGCAGATCCTCCAGCGTCTCATCGGGGCTGCGCCACTGGGCCACGCCCAGGCTGGCCGTCACCTGGGCCACTCGCCCATCGTAGGCGACCTCCATCTCCGCCAGGCTGGTGCGGATGCGTTCCGCCACCACCTGCGCGCCGGCGATGTCCGTCTCGGGCAGCAGCATCATGACCTCCTCCCCGCCGAAGCGGGCCAGCAAGTCCACGGTGCGGCAGGCCTTGGCCGCCACCGCCACCGCCGCCCGCAGCACCTCGTCCCCCATGAGGTGGCCGAAGGTGTCGTTGATGCGCTTGAAATGGTCGAGGTCGAACAGGATGACGGAGAAGGCGCGGCCGTAGCGGCGGGAGCGATCGCATTCCAGCCGCGCCAGTTCGAAGAAGCGGCGCCGGTTCAGGACGCCCGTCAGCGGATCGGTGCTGGCCAGCTGTTCCAGCTTGGTGTTGGCGGCGCGCAGGTCGCGGGTGCGGGCGGCGACGATGCGGCCCAGCGCCCGTTCGCGGCGCATCTGCGCCTCCGTCCGGATCGCCAGCACGCAGGCCATCAACGCCACCAGGCCGAAAACCAGCAGCAGCCGGAACCAGGCTTGTTCGTACCAATGGGGCAAGACCCTGATATGGAACGCCAGTTCGGCCATGGGCGGGATGGACAGCGCGTCCGCCGTGTTCTGGCCGGGCCGCGCCACCGGCTCGGCGTCGGGATCGAACCCGGCCGTCGCCTCCTGCCTGTTGGACAGGGCCAGGCCCGGCAGGTCGGTCCAGGCGCGCACCCGGAAAATATACTCGCCCTGCGGCAGGTTGGTGTAGACGGCCTGGGGCTGGGCGCCATTCACCTCCACCCAATCCTCGTCGAACCCATCCAGGCAATAGGCGTAGCGGGTGTCGTGCGGGGCACGGAAATCCAGCAGCGACAGGGCCAGGCGGATGGTCTTCACACCGGCGCCCAGGGTCAGGGTGCCGCCCGGTGGGGGCAGGCGGCCCGGCGGCTGCGCCTTGTGGTTCACATCCAACGCGGTGACGGCCAGCACGCCAACGGGCACGGATGGACGAAGCATGCCGGGCCGCATGACCGTCAGGCCGCCCATGCCGCCGAACAGCACCTCGCCCCCAGCGCCTCGGGTCGCCGCCTTGATGTTGAAGGCGCGGACGATGACACCGTCACGGGCGCCCAGAACGCGGGGTGGAAAGCCGGGGCCGTTGAACTTCACCAGGCTGGCCGCGGCGGCGGCCCAGACGCTGCCGTCGCCATCCACCGCCAGCGCGGATACGGCGTTGTTGGCCAGACCCTGCGTCTCATCCACCACCAGCGGGGCGATTCCCCGGCGCCCGGCCAGCGCGTCCCGCATCTGCGCCGGCGTCAGCACAGCCACGCCGCCGCCATAGGTGCCGGCCCACAGATTGCCGGCGCCATCCACGACGACATCGTTGACCACGTTGTGCGGCAGGCCGCCAATAGCGCCCGCCTGCGACGCACGCCGCAGCGTGTGGAAGCGCGGGCGCGGCATACCCGCCAGGTCGGCCACGGCGAGGCCGCCGGACGTGGCCAGCCATACCGCGCCCTGGGGGGCGTCTGCGCAGGGAGGCACCACCAGGATCTTGTTCACCTGGTCGGCGGGCAGGCTCTCCGCATCGGCCGGATCATGGACCAGATGGGTCAGGGTGCCGTCGGGCTGGCGGATGTACAGTCCGTCATAGCCGCCCAGCAACACGGCGGTTCCAGCGGGCGTGGGTGCCGCCGCCAGGGACAGGACGACGACGCCGTCCAGCGCCGGTATCCAGGACGAGGTGCCGGCCAAGGTGACGGGATCAATGCGGGTGACACCGCGCCCGCCCGCCAGCACCGCCCCGTCTGGCAGAACCGCCAGGCTGTAGATGTCCCGGCCCCGGTCCACCCCCGGCAGGACGACGTGACGCAAGGTGCCGTCGGCGGGGTCGACCACGTCGACCAACCCGCGCCCGAGGCCAAGCCACACCCGCCCCCGCGCATCCGTGGTCAGGGCATGCACGTCGGCGTCCGCCAGGCCGACGCCGCCCGGGGGAGCGGCCTGTACGGTGGAAACCAGGCGCTGCCCCGCCTCCACCCGGTCGGCGCCCCGTTGTGTGCCTACCCAGACATTGCCGCTGCGGTCGCGCAGGAAGGCGCGCACGACGTCGCCAGCCAGCGAGGTCGACACCATTTCAGAGTGCGCCAGGATGCCCACCCGGTCGTCAGCATCCAGCGTCAGGATACCGACGCCGTCGGTGGCCAGCCACAGGGGGCCGCCGGGCCCTTCCGGCTCGGTGATGGCGCGCACGGTGTGGCGCGCCGCCACGCCATCCGCGCCGCTGAGGCCCTTGATTGTCAGGGGACGGCCCGTGGTGGTGTCCAGGGCGAAGGCCCCATTCTCGCCCGTCCCCACCCAGACGCGGCCCTGGCCGTCCTCATACAGGGCCCAGACGTCGTCGGCCAGCGCACGCGCCAGGATAGGGTCATCCACCGGGGCGGCCACGCGGGTGAACGCCGTCTCACCCGCGCCGCGCCGGAACAGCCCGGGGTGGCCGCCCAGCCATAAGGCGCCCCGGCTGTCCTCCAGCACGGCGAACAGACGGGGGCTGACGCCACCGGCACCCGCGTCGGCCACCGGCGATGCCGCGGCGGCATGGGGGTCGTAATGGTCCAGCCCCTGGTCCGACAGCACCCAGGCGCCGCCGTCGCGGGCCGGCCCCAGGGCCATGATGCGGGCGGCGGTGGCGCGGTGTGCGATGGGCACGGCCCGGAAACCGTTCGCGTCCATATCGAAGCGCACCAGGCCGCCGGCGTTCGTGCCGATCAGCAGGCCGCCGTCGTCGATGTACAGCAGGCTGCGCACATAGGCATCGGGCAAGACATAAGAGGGCGGTGGCGCGCCGGCCCCCTGCTTGCCGGGCGGCGAGCCGCCGCCAGCACTGGTGTCGGGCGAGCCCCGGTATATTTGGGTGCGGTAGCCGTCGAACCGCACCAGGCCGCCGAAGGTGCCGAACCAAACCACCCCATGGCGGGTCTGCGCCAGGCTGGTCACCACGTCGCTGGGCAGGCGCAGAGCGGGGGGGAAATGGTCGAACTCGGGGCCGGAGAGGCGGGCCCAGGGATCGGAAGCGCCGGCGGGAGCGGTGGGCTGGGCGGCAAAGGCCGACGCGGCGGCGCAGGCAAGCAGCAGCGCCAGGCCCAACCGCCCGGCCCCCAACCGCCCCGCCAGGGCGCATCCCGCCCGCAAAAAGCGCCGCCCAATCATGACCGGGTCCGCATTCCCTCACAAGAAATCGCCGCGGCGGGCGACCCGCAGCCATGGTTAACGCCAAATGATTACCAAATCCTCGACAGGCAGGCGTCCGACCCCGTGTTCCTGTCAGTTTTTTGCCTGGAGCGCGGCGCGAAGGCCAGGACCGGCGCGTCCCGGGATCGGCGCAAAAGGTTAGGCGTCCGCCAGCGGTGGAATCTGGAAAAACGCTTCCAGCGCCTTCCGCCCCGCACCCGCCCGCAGCGCCACCACCGCCTGGTCCAGGCGCGCGTCGATATCGGGCAGAGTCTTCTCCGGCACGATGGGCACGAACATCGCCGGCCCCGCGCCGCCATCCAGCCGGCCGCCATCCAGTCGATAGACGCGCCCGGCCCGGTGGACGGGAAGCAGGCGGTCGGGTGTCAGCACGAAATCGACACCGGCCACCAGGGCCACCTGATCCAGGAAATAGCCCAGGACCGGGCCCCCGTTCCGGCAGCGGTCCCAGTGATACAGCAGCAGGTCGGCCACGCCCCGGGCGAAAGCCCGGGCCATGTCCCCCGGCCCGACCGCCACCAGGCCGCCGCCAACCGCGTCATAGGGGGCCGCCAGGTTGGCGGGGCCCCAGGTGGCCGCGACCGGCCGGCCGGCGGGCAGGGCGGCGACGAAGCGGGCGGGGTCGGACAGGAAAGCGGCATCGATGTCGGCGACCACCAGCGGCGCGCCATAACGGTCCTGGATTTGAGGCAGCCGCAGGAAGCGCGCGGCGGTCAGGTAGGTAAGGCGCGTTTCATGGTGCAGTTCCGGATCCAGCGCCTCCGTCGACCATCCCAGGCGCAGGCCGGGTGCCGCCGCCGCCAGGAAGTCGATGTCATCCGTCGCTGGGTCGCAGATATGGACATGCAGGCGGGTGCCGGCGGCAACGGCGGCGATGGAGGCCGCCAGGAAGGGCAGGAAGCGGCGCACATAGCGGCTGTCGGCCGCCACCAGCACCACGGGCTCTTCGGCGACGCCCGGCGCCGTCCGCCCCCAGTCCAGCGTGGCGTCGAAGCCTGCGCGCAACGGCTCGGCGGCGGCGGTCCAACGCTGGAAGTCATCGCCCAGGGGAATCTGGGCCGCGAAGGGCAGGGCCTGTTCCAAGCTGGCGAAACAATCCTTCGCCCGCCGCTCGTGCCCCAGACGCAGGGCGACGCAGCCGTCCAGGAAGGTGAACCAGGGGTCCAACAAGGGGTCACGCCCCATGGCGGCCCCTGTGACAGCCTCGACCAGCCGGGGCAGTTGCGCCGCCCCATCAGGCTTCCGCAGCAGATGGTTGCCGGTCTCCAGCGCCAGATAGTAGGCGCTTTTCCAGAAATAGTCCCGCGCCTCCCATTCCGTCGCAACCCAAGCGACCAGGCGCCCCAGGACGTCCCATGCCTGATCCGTCGCGGGCGCGATGTCGGCCAACAGGCGGGCCAGGCGGTGGCAGTCTTCCATCCCCGCTGCCCCAGCACCCGGAACCAGGGCCTGGAGCTCAGGCAGCAGGGCCGCTGCCGCCGCGATTTCGCCCTGGGAGACCAGCAAGGTGGCGCGATTGCTGGCCGCCGCCGCGCGCAGATCCGGCGCCAGGTCGCCCCTGATCATAAGGGTCGCGTAAGCGGACAGGGCTTCCGCATCCCGCTTGGCCTGGTGCAGCAGGCGGGCGCGGGCGAACAGCAGGTCGGGGCGGTCCGGCGCCAGCGCCAGCGCGGCGTCCAGGACGGCCAGCGCCTGGTCCGGCAGGTCCTGACGCTCGCGCAACTGCCATAGCGCCTCATGGGCCATGAGGTTGGCGGGCTCCCGATCCAGTACCGCCTGGAAACAGTCAGCGGCGGCCTCCAGCCGGCCCAGACCGGCCAGCACCTGGCCCAGGCCGAAGCGGGCGGGCAGCAGACCCGGCGCCAGGACCAGCGCCGCCTCATAGGCCGCGGCGGCGTCCTGCGCCCGGTCCCGCTTGTGCAGCAGCGCGCCCTGCACCTGCAGGCCCTGCGCCGCCAACAGGGGATCGCCGGCCGACAGCCCGGGGACGGCCAGCGCGGCCTGGTAGGCAGCCAGCGCCGCGTCCTCCTGCCCCTGTGCCTCCCGCACGCGGCCCAGCGTGATGTGGGCCGCGGCCGCGGTCGCCCCCGTCGCCGGGGCCAGGGCGCGGGCCAAGGCCGCCGCCGCCGCGTCCAGCCGCCCAAGGGCGTGGAGGCAGCGCCCCTGGTCCAGCGCCAAAGCCGCATCCGTCGGCGCCAACCGGCTGGCGCGTTCGAACAGGCCGGCCGCCTCATCCTTGCCACCTGGCTCGCCCCGGCCGGCCAATAGCCGCGCCAGGGGTGCCAAGGCCTCCGCCTGGTCCGGCTGCTGGGCCAGGACGGCGCGGAACTGGGGGATGGCGGCCTCCGCCCGGCCGGACGCCATCAGCGCCTTGGCCAGGGTCAGGCGATAAGCCACGGCCTCCGGCCGCAGCGCCAGCGCCCGCTCCAGCCCGGCCGCAGCCGCGTCGAACTGGCCAGCCTGTGCGTCCAGCACGGCCAACAGGTAAAGGGCGTCGGGGGTGTCGGGCGCCACGGCCAGGATCCGGCCGTAGAGGATGCGCGCCTCGGCCAAGCGCCCCGCCTGATGATGATCCAAGGCGGCCTGCAGCGCCTCAGCGATGGTCGCCACGGCGACACCCCTTTCCCCAAAATGCCCCAAAGAGCCCCACTCCCACGCCGCTGGCGCGGGGACGGGCTTATGGTAAACTAACGATTGTCGACGCAGTCTCGACCAAAGAGGCCAGGCCGCACAAGCATGTCCAGGGAAACGGCATCACCGCCGGCCCCCAACCCCGACGTCCGGCGCCGTCCCCAGGAGGGTCGGCGGGGGCGTGACACTGACCAATCCCGCCGCTATCGCGCCACCCGTCAGAAGATCGCCCAGCTGAACGAGGCTGTGCGCGCCCTGGGCGCCGATTGCGCCCGCACCCTGGCGGCGGAACCGCACGTGGACGAGGCGTATGCAACCCTGCGCCGCCTGTCGCCCCTGTTCAGCGAGGTGCTGTCGTTCGTCGCCGTCATCGGCACCCAGGTGGACACGTTGGAGGAACCGCGCCGTACCGAGGCGATGGAGCAGCTGGCCCTGCTGGAACGCCACCTGGCCCGGCTGGAGCTGGAAACCAGCGCCACGCTGATGGACCAGCTGGCGGCCTCGACCGCGCCCCGCGCCCTGGGCACGCGCCATGTCCTGGAGCGCTGGCTGGCGGGCACGGAAGGGTTGGAGGAAAAATTGGACCAGGACGGCCAGGCGCGGCTGGGGCATATGCGCGCCCTGGCGCGGGTGGTGGCCGATGGCTGCCCCGCCCTGCCAGACTTCTCCACAGCGCAGATGCCCGCCGGCGAGGGCGGGCGGGCGGATACCGTCCCCTTGCTCACCCGTGCGCCCGCAGCATCCCGGCCGGATACCGGCACCGTCCAACTGGCTTTCCGCACGGGTGAAAAGGGGGTGCACATCGACCCTGGCCAATCGCACAACCTGGCGGCGGAGGTGCGGCGGCTGAAGCTGCAGGTGGCCATCGCCGCCGTGCTGGACATCACCCCGGCCAACGTGGCCCTGGTGCTGACCGGGCGCGACCCTTTCCGCGCCGTCCAGGCCACGGCCCTGGCCGACGTGCTGCGCCGGCACATCGGCGCCGACCGCCTGGTGGTCAGCGGGCCTTGAGCCTCATACTTCCTGGCGGCGGGCGTGGGCCAGCAGCCAGCAGCCCAGCAAGGCCAGGGCGATGGCGCCGCCAGTGGCCGACACGGCCAGCCAGCCGCCCAGGTCCCACGCCAGGCTGGCCACGGCCGAGCCGCAAGCGCCGCCCACGAAATAGGTCGTGAGGTAGACCGTGGTGACCCGGCCCCGGGCACCATGGTTGCCCGCGTAGATGACGCTCTGGTTGGTGATCTGCAGGCCCTGCACGCCAATGTCCAGCAACAGGATGCCGGCGGTCAGCGCGATCAGCGACCAGTGGGTCAAGGCCATCAAGCCCCAGGCGGCCAGGCAGGCGGCAGCGAACAGGCCGGTGGCGGCGTGGGCATGGCCCTTGTCGGCCAGGCGGCCCGCCCGGCTGGCGGCCAGCGCGCCGGCCAGGCCCGCCAGACCGAACAGGCCTATGGTGGCCTGGTCGAAATGATAGGGCGCGTCGCTGAGCACGAAGGTCAGGCCCGTCCACAGCACACTGAAGCCAGCGAAGCCCAGGGCCCCCATCAGCGAGCGCCAGCGCAGCACCGCGTCCGTGCGGGCCAGGTGGAGGACGGAGGCCATCAACCGGCCGTAGGGGATGCTGGGACGGGCGGGGTCGGCCGGCAGCGCGCGCGCCAACAAGGCGCCCAGCACCGTCATCACGACGGCGGCGGCGATATAGACGGCGCGCCAGCCGGCATAATGGGCGATAGCGCCGGCGATGGTACGGGCCAGCAGGATGCCCAGGATGAGGCCGCTCATGACCGTGCCTACGGTGCGGCCCCGGCTGTGGTCCGGCGCCAGGGACGCGGCGAAAGGCACCGCCACCTGGGCGGCGCAGGATAGCACGCCCACGCCCAGCGAGGCGGCGGCGAAGGTGAGGAAGCCGGGGCTGGCCGCGGCCCCGAGCAGCAGGAGGATGCACAGGGCCAGCAGGGTCAGGATCAGGCGCTTGCGGTTGTGGGTATCGCCCAGGGGCACCACCAGCAGCAGGCCCAGGGCATAGCCCACCTGGGTCACCGTCACCAGCATGCCCGCCGACCCCATGCCCACCTGGAAACTGGCGGCGATGTCGGCCAGCAGCGGCTGGACGTAATAGATGTTGGCGACCACGGCACCGCAGGTGATGGCGAACAGCAGCGTCAGCCCGGCGGACAGGCCGCCCGATGCGGTTTGGCCGGGTGTGGTTTCGGATGACACGGTCATGGGACGGCGGACCTGTGCTGAAGACAAGGGCGGCCGTCTTCAGTACCGGGGTTCTGTCAAATAGGAAACGGTTAGTTGCGAAAACCAGCCGCGCCCCGTGCGGGGGCTTGACGGCGGCCTTTTCAGTCCACGTCCATCACCCGCAGCAGGGGCCAACGTTCCAGCCAGCGCTTCTCGCGCACCCGCTGACGCAAAATTTCGCGCTTGGCGCCCCGGAAGGCCGGCGTGGGGCGGATGACGCGGCCGAACAGGTCGTCCAAGCCGAAGGGCGCCAGAATCTCCAGCGCATCGCCCGGGGTCAGGCGCACTGCCACGGCTGTGGCCGTTTCCGGCCAGTGGCGCAGGGCATCGGCGCAGCCGGCATAGGGCGCGTCGCCATTGCGGCAGTGCATGCGGGCCTGGTTTTTCACCGACCAGGGAACACCGGGCGCCAGGGCCAGCAGGCGGTCGGTAAGGTCCCGATCCACCGCGATGGACGGGCGCACGGCGTCGAACCACACCACATCCACATCGCTGTCGGGCGCTTGGCCCGCCGTTTCGGGGCCGGCCTGTTGGCGGTGCAGCTGATCCCACACGGCGTTGCGCACGAAGCCCGCGCCAATCCAGCAATCCGGCAGGTCCAGGGCGCGAACATGGGCCAGCAGCCGCATGCGCCAGGCATCGTCCCGAATCACGGCCTGCAGGCGATCGCCATAGGTGAGCTGGTGCATGGTGCCGCCCCATCCTGCGCGGATAAAAAGAATGGGCCCCGCCGGTTAGCCGGCGAGGCCCCTGAAAGATATATGTCTTTCCTCATATGGGGTGAGACCGCAAAAGGTCACACCCCCAAAATGTCGCACTTATGCAAGTTACGCGGCCTCAGAACTTCTTGCGCACGGAGACGAACACGGCGGCGGGGGCGCCGGCCTGCAGCGTCTGGAAGCTGCCCGTCGGGTCGCTGACGGTGTAACCGTTGGTGCCGATGGACGAGATGTAGTGACGGTCGAACAGGTTGGTGACGTTGCCCTGGATTTCCAGGTCACGCTGCCAGCCGCCGCCCTGGAAGCGGTAGCCGAAGCTGAGGTCCACGGTCATGTAACCAGGGACCTTGCCGTCGTTGATGTAGGTGTAATACCGCTCGCTCATGTAGTTGCCGGAGACCGCGCCGAACAGCATGCCGTTGTCGAACGACAGCTCGGCCTTCACCATGTTCTGCGGGCTGTCCACGGTGATCTTGCCCTTGGTGGCGGCGTACAGGGTGCCGTCGCCGTTCAGGGTATCGTCGTCGTAGGTGGACTTGTTGTACGAGTAGGAGCCGTACAGCGACCAGTTCTTCACGAACTTCCAGGTGCCGGCCAACTCGATGCCCTTGGAGGTGACACCACCCACGTTGGACAGAGCCGACGGGTTGCCCTGGATGCCCGAGCCCACAGTGGTCGCCAGCAGGCGGTCATGGAAGCTGACGTAGTAGGCGGCGGCCACCGCCTCGAACGTATCGACATGGGCGCGGGTGCCCACCTCGAAGGCGTCGGAGGTTTCAGGCTTCAGCTTGCCCTTGATGGCGTTGAAGCCGGACTGGGTGGTGGAGAACGGACCGTCGGTGTGCGAGCTGACGAAGGCGCGGGCGTTCTTGGCGTAGTCGCCGAACAGCTCGGCCTCGTCGGTCAGCTGGTAGTTGAAACCCACCTGCGGCAGGAAGCCCTTGGAGGTGTCGATAGAGCCGTTGATGATGTCGCTGGCCGAGGTGTAGCGCTGCGTCTGGCTCTCGTTCTCCACCTTGATCGACTTGAAGCCGTAATTGATCTTCAGCTTGTCCAGGGCCTGCCAGGTGTCCTGCAGGTGGAACACGTAGGTCTTGGTGTTGAAGGCGTACTGCCACTGGGTGGCGAAGGGATTCTCCTGGAACTCATCCGCCGTGCGGCCGGGGCTGGCCAATCCCAGGCCGTAGTAGCGCCGGGCCTGGTCGAAGTCGTTGTTCTCGAACCACAGGCCACCTTCGATGGTGTGGTCGGCCAGGGTGTAGGTCAGGCTGTCCACCGTGCCGATGCGCGACACCGTGTATTCGGTGGTGCGCATGGAAATGGGGGAGCCGCCGAACGCGGCGGGGGTCGGGACGTAGGGGGTGTCCCAGGTGCCCATGCCCTTGTCGTGGTGGCCATAGACCATGGCCTTCAGCGACAGGCGGTCGTTGATGGGGTATTCCAGCTGGGTCGAGCCGATGATGTCTTCACGGTTGCCGGCGCCGTCGAAGTAGACGTCGTCAGGCGTGGAATACGGCGCCGGAATGGCCTTGCCCGCCTGGTAGGCGGTCGCGATGGCCTTGGCCAGCGTGTAGTTGTCAGAGATGTTGTCCAGCTTGTAGCCGAACTTGCCGATCAGGGCCAAGGACAGGTCCTGGTAGTCGTTCTCATGCCGGTCCGAGTAGTTGACCATGGTGGTCAGCGTGCCCTCGCCCACCGGCTGGACGAACTTGCCGTTGGCCTGCTGCTGCCACTGCTCGCCCTGGCCCTTCCACTTGTTGCCGTGCTGGTAGTCGTAGCTGAGATAGCCGCGGCCGCCGCCGTCGATCTCACCCGTTTCGATGCGGCCGAAGGCGCGCACCGTGGCGTTGCTGCCGTAGCTGACGGCGGCCAGGCCGCCGGCGGTGGTCTCCGGATCGGCCGACTTGAACTTCAGCGTGCCGCCCAGGTTGGAGGTGGAGGCGGTGTCCAGGGCGCCGGTGCCCTGGGCCATCTGGGTGACGCCCAGGTTCTCGGACGAAATGGCGCGGCTGATGTGCAGGCCATTGTCGTTGGCGTAGCTCATGTCACCCAGCGGGATGTCATCGAGCGTGAAGCCCAGCTGGTTCTGGTTGAAGCCGCGCACCGAAATGCGCACGGCCCATTCGTAGGCGCCGTAGGGATCGGCAGCCTGATAGTTCACGCCCGGCAGCTTGGAGATCACCTTGATGGGGCTGGCGCCCGGAACGGCGATCTGCATGTCCATGGGCGTGATGGCCTGCACCTGGCGGGTTTCGCCGCGGCCGAACACGACGATTTCCTGCAGCGCGTCGGCATCCGCGGCGGCGTCCGGCGCCGTCTGCGCGAACGTGGCGCTGGAAATACCGAGGATGAGCAGAGACACACCTGCCAACAACCGATTCTTCAGCATCGAATTTCCCCCTTCGATTTATTTAAAATCTTCCCCGTCCGGCAGTACACATAAGTGATATGGTCACCTTTATGTCCGGCTTGAAAGCGCATGCTGCATAGCAACGCGATGTGAATATTTTAAGTCAGTGCGATTACCGATCCGTTTACTGGCAACGGTGTGACATTTTGGTATACGGTCCTTCCCCCTCGGGGGTGGCGGGCGTCCCACCCTTGGGGTGGCTGCCGCCCAAGCCCCGCGCGCGCCCGGCGCCGGCGGGGCTGCGGCCCCCAGCAGCAACCGCGACAGGGCCCGGCGGGGCTCACCAAGGTCATGGACGATCATCCGGCGAGGGTTGGGAAACCGTCCGTTACGCCATCCGCTTGAAAAGACGGCGACATATTGGTTAACGATTCATGACCGTCTGGGCACCGGTGTCCGATGCTGGCGTCACCAGCCCGGCTGGGGCACCTTAGGCGCCAGGGGCCGACGCCCCAGGGGAGAGGTCATGCGTATCGTTCTGTTCAAGGGCCAGTCGCAATACGGCTCGCTTCGGCTGCATATCGACCAGTTGGCGGCGGCCCTCGCGGCCATGGGGCACGAGGCCATTGTGATCGACCTGTTGCTCCCGGACGGAATGGCGCGGCTGAACGCCGCACTCAGCCAGCCGGTGCAGTTCTTCTACTCCCTCAACGGCATGGGGGTGGATATGCGCGTCGCCGACCAGACGCTGTACGATGCGGTCGACAGCCTGTTCATCACCTTGCATGTCGACCATCCGGTGCATCTTTGGCCCCGGCTGGAGATCAAGATGGACCGGCGGCTGATCGTCAGCTTCCTCGACGAAAGCCACGTCAAGCTGGTGCGCGACAGCTTCCCCCCCGAGCATTTCGCCGCACTGTCGCTGATGCCGCCAGGCGCCAACACCAGCATTCCGCCGGCCATGCCGGATGAAGAAACGCTGTTCCAGGACTGGGCGGTGCTACGCGACATCCCCCTGCTGTTCACCGGCACCTACCGGGGCGCGCCCCAGCGGAAATGGCATAGCGCCGAGCGCAACTTCGTCACCACCCTGTTCGACGACGCCGCCGACCTTGCGCTGAGCCAGGACACGCTGTCGCTGGAGGAGGCCATCGACCAGGTGCTGGCCGTCCGCGACACCAGCCTGCCCCCCGCCAGCCGAATCCAGTTGATCCGCAAATCAGGCGAGGTCTACCGCTATGTGGAAGCCTATCGCCGACACCAGTTGCTGGTGACCCTGAATGCCGCCGGGGTGCCGCTGGTGGTTTACGGTAAAGGGTGGGAGGACCGGCCCTTCCCCGCCTTCGATTGGCGGGGGGAAGGCAGCTTCGAAGAGACGCTGCGCCTGCTGCGCCGCACCCGCCTGGTGCTGAACAGCAACAACAACTTCGTCGCGGGCGGGCATGAACGGGTGTTCGCGGCGCAGATCAACGGCGCCGCCGTGGTGTCGGACACCAGCCGCTACTACGACCGCCACTACACCGACGGGCGTGACATGCTGTTCTATCGCTGGACCTCCCTGCAGACCCTGCCCGCCCAAATCGAGGCGGCGCTGGCCGACCCGGCCGGCCTGGCGGCTGTGGCCCGGGCGGGCTTCCGCCAGGCCGCCACGCACCACACCTGGGACGTCCGCGCCCGCCACATCCTGGATTTGTTCGCGGCCGTCAACATCCTGACCCGCTGACTCCTGATCCATCACCTTCGATCCACTGACCGGAAACGTGGCCGGTTACCCGCTGCGTCATAGTGGCGCAGCGGGTCCACTCGCGCACTTTGAAAATCATTATCAGTATAAAGCTGGTTTCGTTCTCCGCGTTCATGTCAAACGGTGATCGGCATCAAGGCCATACCAACAAAAACCAAGTGCTTCCGCCGGATTCCCATGCCCATCGCGTCAAAACTAACAGAATGTTTAATTAATAACAAAGTCGTTAATCGACCATAGCCCAAGATAATTTCTTTCCATGTAATAATACCGAAATAAACAATCAACCAAAATTTAACGTGCACCCCCAAGGCGCGAAACCTAGTGAAGCGCCACGTTTTTCATGGGGAGCCGAAAAATGTTCAACAAAACAAGAAGCAGCCGCCGTTTCCTCCGCGCCGCCTTGTTGGCCGGCAGCGCCGTGGGCTTGGCCTGGGCCGGCGGGGCCTGGGCCGCGCCCGCCGATGCCGTCGTGGACGCCGGCGCCAGTGGGAACACGGGCAGTGGGGATACGGGCAGTGGGGATACGGGCACCGGGGACACGGGCGGGGGCGCCAGCCGCTCCACCGCCGGCACCGGCTCGGAAGGTGTGGACGTGGACACCATCCTGATCGAGGCGGAGCGCAACCGGGCCGCCGCCGAGGCGCCCGTGAAGGCGTCGCTGGACCAGACCCAGCCGAAATCCTTCATCAGCCGCCGTTACATCGAGCAGGCGACGCCCGAGACCGGCGACTTCACCACCACCGTCCTGATCGCCCCCAGCATCGGCGGCATCGCCTCCAACGGCGGTGGCGTGGGGGAGACCAACAAGGTCACCCTGCGCGGCTTCGCCGACGGGCAGTTCAACATCACCTACGACGGCATGGCCTTCGGCGACACCAACGATCCGACGCACCACCCCGCCTCATACTTCCCGGCGTCCACCATCGGATCGGCCGTCGTGGACCGCGGCCCGGGTGCGGCGGGCGACCTGGGCCAAGCCAACTTCGGCGGCGCCATCCACTATTTCTCGCCCACCGTGGACGACACGTTCGGCCTGTCGCAGAAGATCACCTTCGGCTCGTTCAACACCCAGAACTTCGTTTCCACCATCCAGACCGGCAAGCTGGACGAACTGGGCGGCACCAAGATCCTGCTGAACTTCGATGAGCGGCAGTCGGACGGCGAGCTGAGCTTCTCCAGCGGCGAGGCGCAGAACCAGCTGATCAAGATCCAGGTGCCCATCAGCGAGACGTGGCAGGCGACGCTGTTCGCCACCCACAACCGCACCCACTTCTACCAGTCCGACGCCGGCCCGGGCGAAACCTGGGCCCAGGTCGTGGCCTACGGCAAGGACTTCGCCCTGAACGACAACCCCAAGGACGAGCATTACTACAAGTACAACCAGCAGCGTAAATCCAGCGACTTCGACTACATCAACGTCAAGGGCGACCTGGGCGACGGCTTCAGTGTCGACAATGACGCCTACACCAATTTCTATTCCAACCAGACGGAATCGGTGAACGACGTCACTGGCCTGGTGGGGGCGGCCAACACCTCCAGCACCGGCAACAAGAACCTGCCCAAGACCGACATCGGCGGCTACAGCAAGGGCAACCGCTACCGCGTCTTCGGCGACATCCTGCGCGGCAACAAGGACTGGACCTTCGGCACCCTGAAGGTGGGCGGGCTGGTCGAAACCTCCAGCACCGACCGGCACAACCTGCTGCAGGACCTGACGCAGGGCATCGATGACCTGAAGTATTCCAGCCTGACGGCGCCGGTGGTGAAGAACGTCTCGAACGTCAAGACGCTGGAGGACAGCTCATGGTTCCAGTACCAGCTGTTCGCCGATTTTGAGCTGCGCCCCATCGAGCGGCTGACCATCACCCCGGGCGTCAAGTACGTGAACTTCGACCGCACCGTGGACGCCGCCATGGAGAACAGCGGCGTCACCAACTTCACCCGCGGGCCGCTGCACGGCGACAACGTCTATGACAAGACGCTGAAGTTCCTGACGGCCAACTACAAGATCACGCCGGAGGTGGCGGTCTACGCCCAGTACGCCACCGGCTTCCTGATCCCGTCCCTGTCCACGCTGTATGTGAACAACCTGGACCTGAACGCCCTGAAGCCGCAGGAAACCACCAACTACCAGCTGGGCGCGGTGTGGAGCCGCGACAACATCACCGTCGATGCCGACATCTACAGGATCGACGTCACCAACCTGTCGGTCGCCGACCCCACCGGCCAGTTCTACGTCAACGCCGGCAACGCCCGATATAGCGGTGTGGAAGGCCAGGCGGCCTACAGCTTCGACAACGGCGTGACCTTCTTCGTCAACGGTTCGATCAACGCGGCCAAGGACCTGACGGCGCACCAGGGCCTGACCAAGGTGCCGAAATGGACGGACGCCATCGGCGTGCTGTTCAACCAGGGACCCTGGCAGATGACGCTGAGCCGCAAGCAGGTGGGCCGCCAGGTCGTGGCCTACAACGGCAACACCGCCACCACCACTGCCGACGGCACCTTCCTGGCGCCGGGCCAGGCGTGGGAGATCCCCGAGTACACCACCACCGACGCCTCGATTTCCTACGATTTCGGCATGGTGCGGCTGAAACTGGCGGCCTTCAACCTGGCCAACGACCGGGCCATCACCACCTATGGCGGCGGCCTTTACACCTTCCAGGCCGGCCGCCAGATCCAGGGCACCATCCAGGTCAAATATTGAGCCTAGGCGCAACCGTCGGGGGCGGCCGCCTTGCCGCCCCCTTCCCCATTTTCAGGTTTCCCCCATGATCCGCACCGCCCGCCTGCTGGCGCTTGCCGGCGCCTGCCTGTCTGCCACCCTGGCCGCCGCCCTGGCCGCCGCCCTGGCCGCCCGGGCAGCGCCCGCCGACGATCCGGTAGTCTTCCACTTCGCCACGGTGGGCGACAGCCGCCAGGATCCGGAGGACCCGCGCCTGACCGTGCATGACGCCCCGTTCCTGCAGGCGACGCGGCAGCTGGCCCGCATTAGCCGTGAGGTGCAGGCGGCCCATGCCCAGGCCTTCATCTTCCTGGGCGATATGGTCATGGGCTACACCCCCGACCGGCCGTTGCTGGACCGCGAGTACGCCTATTGGCGCGGCATGATGGCCCCGCTGATGGAAACGGGCACCTACGTCCTGCCCGTGGCCGGCAACCATGAGACGGAAAGCAAGGTCAAGCAGCCCAACGGCAAGACCCTGAAGCTGGCCAACACCGCCAACGAGGACGCCTGGCGGGCGAACATGGGCGACCTGGTGCTGGACGCCCCGCTATGGCAGCGGCTGACGGGCGTGCCCGCCACCCATTGGTCGATGGACAACACGCCAGCCATCGGCACCGACCGCATCACCAGCGACCAGCGCCAGCTGACCTACAGCTTCGACACCGGCCCGGTGCATATCGCCGTCATCAACACCGACCCCAGCGGCGCCGACGGCACCGCACCCGTCGCCTGGCTGGAGGCCGACCTGACGGCGGCCGAGGCGCGCGGCGCCACCCACATCTACATCTTCGGCCACAAGATGGCCTACAACTACGACTTCCCCGTGCCGAAGGACAAGGTGGGCAAGGCCGAGAAGGAAACCGGCCTGGAGGCGGGCGGCGAGGCCATGCGCGACACCTTCTGGCAGATCGTGGAACGCCACCACGCGACATATTTCTGCGGGCATGAGCACATCTTCCACGCCTGGCAGCCGACCAAGGCGCAGGGTGGGCAGGCCTGGCAGGTGATCATCGGATCCGGCGGGTCGCCCCTGGCGGCGGTCAAGGCGGGCGGCACGGGGGAGGTGGACCGCCTATACGCCTGGGCGGAAGTCTGGGCCTATCGCAGCGGCCGCACCCACGTGGCCATCCACGGCTTCGACGACGGCGACGCCGCCAGCCGCACCCTGCAGGAATGGGACATCCCCGCCGGACGCTGACCCGGGTTTATTCCATCAACCGCTGGAGCTGCATGGCCATGGCCTCCAGCGCCCGTTCGGGTTCCAGCTGGTATTTCTCCAGCGCGAACAGCCGGTGTGACGGGAACCAGGGACGGACCGGGGTGCCCAGGGTCGTCCAGTCGCGTGAGGCGAAGCGCCAGCAGGGGGTGCCCACCGCCCCCGCCATCTCACCCACCGCCGTGGCGGCACCGATCACCAGGTCGCAAGCCGCCGTCAGCGCGGCGGCCGTTTCCAGATCGTCGCGCAGGTCGGCATCGGCGAAGCGATGGACCGTCAGGCCGTGGTCGCGCTTCAGCGCCGCGATCTCTTCCACCGCCGGCTGATAGTGCAGGCTGACCGCCATGACCCCCGGCAGGGACAGGATGGACCGCCATTGGGCCAGCGTGGAATAGGCCCGCGACCGTTCGGTGCTGAGCTGGCCGGAACGCCAGGCGATCCCCACCACTAAGGCGGGCCCGGAAGCCAGCTCCGCCAGCCGGCACCGCCAATGGGCCACCCGCCCCGCATCGGGCAGCAGATAGCCCGCCGCCATCCCGCTGCAGGCGAAATCCGCCAGCGTCGGCGCCAAGAGGGCCGCCAAGTCGCCGGCCGCCACCACGAAGTCGGCGCCCGCCGGCTCCAGCGCGGCCGCCTCCTGCCGGCGCGGCCGGGACAGGAAGCGCAGGGAGGGAAAGCTGCGGCCCAGCAGACCGGCCAGGCGCGGATCGCACTCCACCAGCACGGCCGTGGCCCCCTGGTGGGCCGCCCGCGCGGCCAGCGCCTGATAGAGGCTGGCGAACAGCAGTTCGTCCCCCAGTCCCTGTTCGTGCCACACCCGCAGGGTGCGGCCTGCCAGGCTTTCCCCGCGCCAAGCCGGGCGGTCGAAGCGGGGTGCCGTCCCTTTATCCTCGGCCGCGAAGCGCCAGGCATAGCCCTGCCAGCCCCGCTTCAGGATGCCCAGCTGCAAATCGACCAGGCCGCGGTTGAAATGCGCCGTGGCCAAGGCCGGATCCAGTTCGATGGCGCGGGCATAGCTGTCGCCGGCAGCGGCATAGCGGCCGGCATCGTTCAGGCAGCGGCCCCGGTTGTTCCACGCGGTCGCCTGGTCGGGCGCCAGGGCCACAGCGCGCTCCAGCCAGGGCGGTCCGGCGAAGATGTCGCCAGCGCGGCGCAGGGCCTCGCCCAGGCCGCACAGGGCGTCGATGACCACGGGATCCTGCGTATCCGACACCTCCTGCGGCAGCAGGGCGCCGCCCAGCGCCCGGCGGAAGGCGTCGATGGCCGCCGCCGGGCGGTCCAGCGCCAGTAGGGCCGTACCCAGGTTGGACGCGGCCGCTGCCAGGTCCGGCGCCAACTGCAGGGCCCTTTCCTGGCAGGCCGCCGCCTCCGCCGCGCGGCCCTGCGCCAGCAGGGCGTTGCCCAGATTGGTCAGGACATCCGGCCGGTCCGGCTCCGCGTCCAAGGCCAGGCGATAATGGCCTTCGGCCTCCGCCGCGCGGCCCAGGGTCTGCAGCACGTTGCCCAGGTTGGACTGGGCGGCGGCATAGGCAGGCGCCACCTCGACCGCCCGGCGCAGGAAGGGCAGGCCCGCCTCCGCCCGGCCCAGCTGCGCCAGGGCCAAACCCAGGAGATGCAGGGCCACCGGCTGGTCCGGCTGGCGGTCCAGCACGGCGCGGTAGCGCGCCAGGGCGCCGGCGGCGTCGCCCGCCTGATGACGCGCGGCGGCGGCCAGCAGGCCATCCACATCGGAAGGTGACGATTGCGGGGGTACGGGCAGCCCGCGGCGCAGCCGATCCACGGTGGCCACCACCGTCGCCACCGTGTCGGCGGCGCGGCCGTCGGCCGGGGCCGGCACCACCGCCATGGCGGCGAACCAGGGCCGCACGGCGGTGCCCAGCATGGACCAGTCCATGCGCGTTCCCACCCGCCAGACCGGCACGCCCAAGGCGCCCGCCAGTTCCCCGACGGAGGTAGGGGCCGTGACCACCAAATCCAGGCAGGCAGTCAGGGCGCCCGCCGCCTCCAGATCCTGGCGCAGGTCAGTGTCGGCCCAGCGGTGCAGAGTGACGCCCAGGGCGGCCTCCACCGCCCGCACCTCCTCCTCGACCGCGCCGTATTGCAGCATCACCGGGATGACGCCCGGCAGGCGCAGCAGGGGCGCCCAGTCGGCCAGGCGGGTGTAGGCGCTGTCCCGGTCCAGGTCGCGCACCATGCTCTGCCAGCACAGGCCCACGCGCAGGCCCGGCCCCAGCGCGTCCACCCGCACCCGCCAGGCGGCCAGGCGCGCTGGATCGGGCGTCAGATAGGCCTGCCCCGTGAAGGCACCCAGACCGTCCCGCAGCACCTGGGGCAGGCTGCCGGCAGGGATGTGCAGGTCGGCGCCGGCGGCAGCGGCGGTGATGAAGTCCGGCGCCACCGTCACCCTGCCGCTCCCTGGGTCCACGAAGGCGCGGGTGAAATAGCCAGCCAGCCGGGCGTCGCATTCCAAGACGAAGCTGGCCTCGGGATGGGTGGCGATCAGCTCCCGATACAGGCTGGCGAACAGCAGCTCGTCGCCCAGTCCCTGTTCCCGCCACACCAGCAGGCGGCGCCGGCCCAGCGCCTCCCCCTGCCAGCGGGCCTGGGGAAAGCGGCGGTCGGGCAGGGCCTGGCCGGCGTCGAAGCGGGCCTGGTAGCCGGACCAGCCGGTTGGCAGCCGCCCCTCGGCCAGATCCAGGATGGCCAGATTGTAGCGCGCGGGCGCGAAATCCGGCCGCAGGGCAAGGGCCCGCTGGAAGCCCGCCCGGGCCTGGCCCTGGGTCTGGCGAATGGCGTCCCGCGTGGGCCCGCGTTCCCCCAGCCAGGTCAGGGCCAGGTTGTTAGCGGCCTCGACATAGGTGGGGTCCAGGGCCAGGGCCCGTTCGTGGCAGGCCCGCGCCAGTCCCCACATCTCCTCCGTCCCCAGGGCCAGGCCCAGATTGGTCAGGGTGTAGGGCGTCTCCTCCGCCGCCACGGCGGCCCGCGCGGCGGCCAAGCCCTCAGCCGTGCGCCGCAGGCCGGCCAGGGCGCGGGCCTGCTCCACCAGGGCCTTGGCATATCCTGGACGCAGCGCCAGGGCGCGACCCGCCGCCGCCAGCGCCGCATCCCAGGCGCCGAGCTCGACATGGGCCCCGGCCAGGTTGCCCCAGGCCTCGACATAGTCCGGCACCAGTTCCGTGGCGCGGCTGAAGGCGGACAGGGCGCCGGGCAAATCGCCGCCGGCCCGCAGGGCGCCGCCCAGGCTGTTGTGCGCCTGGGCGAAGGCGGGGTCCGCCGCGACCGCGCGGCGCAGCAGGCTGGCCCCTTCGTCCACCCGGCCATCCTGCACCATAACCACGCCCAGCAGGTGCAGGGCATCGACATCCCCGGGCACCCGCGCCAGCACGGAACGGTAGATCGCCTCCGCCCCCGCCAGATCGCCGGCGCGATGGGCGGCCATGCCGGCCTCCACCGTGGCCGGGTTATCCATCGGCGGGCTGGCCACCGTCTCCGCCCTCAGGCGCAGCAGCGCCGCGCGTATGGCCGGGACGACCACCTCCGGCGGCCCCCAGCCGGAAAACCATTGGCGCTGCGCCGGGAGCCAGGGCCGCGCCTCGGTGCCCAGGGACGCCCAGGCCGGCATGTGCTGAAACCGCCAAGTGGGTATGCCCAGGGCCGCCGACAGCTCACCCACCGCCGTGCCGGCCGACACCACCAGATCCAGCCCCGCCATCAGCGCCGCGACCCCCTCCTGATCGTCGCGCAGGTCCAGGTCATCCCACAGATGCAGGGTCACGCCGGTCGCGGCGGCGACCTCGGCCATCTCCGCCGCGGCGTCGCCAGCGCGGGCGTCATACTGCAGCACCACGAAATGGACATCCGGCACGGTCAGCAGCGGCACCATCTGCATCAGAGTCAGGTACAGGTTCTGCCGCCCCAGGCCGCGCAGGCCGCTGCGCCAGCACAAACCGACCTTGAGGCCGGGCCCGAGGGCGGCGAGGCGGCCGCGCCAGAACGCCGCCCGCTGCGGATCGGGACGCAGCCAGGGCGGCGGATCCCCCGGAAAGTCCCCGAGGGAGCGGCGCAGCAGGGCCGGCAGTCCGCCCAGGGGCACATGCATGTCGGCGTCGCGCGGCGTGTCGGTACGGCCACGCACCACCAGGTCCAGGCTCGCCGGGACCTGCGGCTGCAGCGCCCGGGACAGCAAGCCGACCAGCCGGGCGTCCACCTCCACCACCACGCGGCGGCAGCCGCGCGCGCCCAGCCAGCGCAGCAGGTCGGGCAGGCAGCTGGCGAACAGGATTTCATCGCCCAGGCCCTGTTCGCCCCATACCAGCAGGGCGCGGTCCCGCACGTCGCCACCGGTCCAGGCCGGCAGCACCAGGTCCCGCCGGGCCGTACTGTCGGGCACGGCGAAGCGGGCGGGATAATCGTGCCACCCGGCCTCTAGGTCGCCCAGCTCCAGCGCCAGCATGGAGAGGTTCACCCGCGCCTTGGCCCAGCCTGGCCGTAGCGCCAACGCGCGGCGGTAATGGTCGCGCGCCTCTTCCACCAGGCGCAGGTCGAACAGGGCCCGACCCAAATTGAGATGGGTATCGGCGTCGTCGGGCTGCTGCGTCAGCACGGCGCGCAGATGGGCGGCGGCGGTTTCCGGTTGGCCCAGCAGCAGGCGCAGGTTGGCCAGGCCACTCAGCGCCGCCGCCGATGCCGGCTCGATCGCCAACGCCCGGTGAAAGGCCTCAAGCGCCGCGTCCGGCCGGTTCAGCCGGGTCAGGGCGACACCAAGATTAACCCAGCCGCCGACCCAGCCGGGGTCGGCCTCCGTCGCCCGGCGCTGGGCCTCTGCCGCCGCTTCGTCATTCCCCAGCGCGGTCAACGTCAGGCCGCGGTTGGCATGCAGGACCGCCCGGTCCGGCGCCAGCTGCACGGCCCGGTCGTGGCAGCGCAGGGCGTCAGCCCCCTGGCCCAAGCCCTGCAGGGCGAGGCCCAGGCCGGACAGCGCCTCGGCATTGTCGGCGCGCAGGCGCAGCAGCTGGCGGTAACGGTCCGCCGCCGCCGCCCAGCGCTCCTCCCGCCGCAGCAGGCCGGCCAGCGCCGCCAGGGCACTGGCATGGCCAGCGTCCGCCGCCTGGCCCAACCGCTCCACAGCCAAGTCCACCCGGCCGGCGTCGCGTGCCGCCAGGCCGTCGGCGTACAGCGTGTCAGGTGACGGTGCCGGGGGCAATGGCGCTGGGGGCGACGGCGCAGGACCATCGGCAAGGGCGCTCCGGACCAGACTGGCCAGCCGCCAGGCGAGATGCGGCAGCACCACGCCGATGACCTCGCCCTCCGGCGGGAAGAAGGGCTGCTGCGCCGGGAACCAGGGCCGCGCCCCGCTGCCCAGCCGGGTCCATTCAAAGGTGGCGCCCAGCCGCCAGCACAGCACACCCAGGGCGCCGGCCAGTTCAGACACGGCGGTGCCGGCCGTCACCACCAGGTCCAGGCCGCTGATCAGGGCCGCGACGCCGTCCAGATCATCGCGCAAATCCAGGTCGGGCCAGCGGTGGATGCGGATGCCCAGGCGCGCCTCGGCCGCCATCAGCTCGGGCTCCGCCGCCGCGCCGTCGTACTGCAGGCTGACAAAGTGCACGTGCGGCAGCCGCAGCAGCGGGTCCCACTCGTCCAGCTGCGGGTACAGCAACCGGCCGCGTTCTTCAGTCCGCAGGCCGCTGCGCCAGCACAAACCCACCTTGAGGCCCCGGCCCAGCGCCGCCAGACGGGTGGCCCACACTGCCGCCAGCGCCGGGTCGGCCGTCAGATAGGCCGTCGGGCCCCCGGCGAAACTGGCCAGGTCCGGCCGCAACAGGGCCGGCAGGTCGCCCGCCGACAGGGCCGCGTCGGGCATCGGGGCGTTGCCACCGTTCAGCACGCGGCCCGCCGGCGCGATGACGGCGCCGGGAAAGGCGCGGGTGAACAGCGCGGCCAGACGCGGATCGCAATCGATGACCAGCCGGCCCACCCGGTCCGCCAGGTCGGGGTAGAGGCTGGCGAACAGCAATTCATCCCCCAGGCCCTGTTCGCGCCGCACCAGCAAGGTGCGCCCCGTCAAATCCTGCCCCCGCCACGGCGGCGCCGGCAGCGGGCCCGCCGCCCCGCCCAGGTCGCGGCGGGCATAGCCCTGCCAGCCTGCCGCCAGGTCCCCTTGCGCCAGGCGGGCCAGGCCCAGGTTGAACTGGATCAGGGGCTCACCGGCGTCCAGCGCCCCGGCCGCGGCCAAGTGGCGCGTTCCGTCCGCCAGGCGGCCCTGGGCCACCAGGGCGGTACCCAGGTTGCCGTGTGCATGCGCCATCCCCGGCGCCAAGGCCACCGCCCGGCGAGCCAGGGATTCCGCCTGCCACGGAGCCCCCAGGGCCGTCATCGTGCCCGCCAGGTTGACCAGCGTTTCCGCCCGCTCGGGCGCCAGCCGCAGGGCGTGCAGCAGCGCCGCCTCCGCCCCCGCCAAGTCGCCCCGGTCGCGCAGCAGCGCCCCCAGGTTGGATGCCGCCGCCGCCAGGGCCGGGTCCTGCGCCAGCGCCCGCCGGTAGGCGGCCTCCGCCTCAGCCAGGCGGCCCAGCTGGCGCAGGATGTTGCCCAGGTTGTTGGCCGGCATGGCCGATTGTTCCGGCGGCAGCAGGGCCAGGGCCTGGACAATGGCGGGCACCGCCCCGGCGGCGTCACCCCTATGGAAGCGCGCCAGTCCCAGCAGGTGCAGCGCCTGGCCCCGCGCGGTCGGCGCCAATTCGCCCCATGCGATCAGCGCGTCCAGGGCGGCCACCGCCTCCGTCGCGCGGCCGGCCGTCAGCAGATCATAGGCCTGGGCCAGGGTCGGCAAGTCGGGGGGGCGGGACATCGCCCGGGGCGCCACCCCACGGTCATTTGTTTCGATACCAAAATCAGCCAGCGTCAGCAGGGCCATCCGCACCTGGTCCAGGGCATCGGCCACAGTCTCGGCCGGGAAGATGCGCATGGCCGGGTACCAGGGCCGTACCCGGGTCCCGAGCATGGACCAGTCGCCCGGCAACTCCATGCGCCAAATGGGTACGCCCAGGGCGCCCGCCAGCTCCCCCACCGAGGTGGGGGCGGTGATCACCATGTCCAGGGCGGAAATCAGGGCGGCCACGCCCTCGATATCATTGCGCTGGTCCAGGTCGGTGAAGCGATGCGGCAGGCGAAGCCCCTGTTCCGCCGCGGCCCGCCGCTCCGCCGTGACGTCGCTGTATTGCAGATCCACCCAGGTGATGCCCGGCAGGGACAGCAGCGGCGCCCACCGCGTCAGCCCCAGGTAATTGGGGTCGCGGTGCGGCGCCCTGATGCCGGAGGTCCAGCACATGCCGATTTTCAGCCCGGGGCCCAGATCGGCCAGGCGTTGACGCCAGTGCGCCACTGCCTGGGGTTCGGCCGCCAGCCAGCCGGCGCCGCGCCCCGCGTAATCACGCAGGCGGGCACCGAACAGGGCCGGCAAGCCGCCGGCGGGCAGGTGTACGTCGAAATCGTTGCCGCCCAGCGGTTCGGGCCGCAGTTCCACGCGATCGGCCAGATCCGGCACCTCGCGCCGCAGGTAGCGCGACATGAGGCCGATCAGCCGGGGCTCCGTCAGGATGACGACACTGCCGCCGGCAGCCCCCCCCAGCGCCGCACGTAGGGCCGGGACATAGAGGGGTGAGAACATGAACTCATCGCCCAGCCCCTGTTCCCGCCACATCATCAGGCGGCGGCCATCCAACGCGTCCCCTGCCCACTGGGGGCGGTCGGGATATCGCCAGGGCTGGATATTTCCGGTAACGAAACGACTGGTGTAATCGGCCCAGCCACCCGGCAGCTGGCCCATCGCCAGCCGCACATAGGCGCGGTTATAGCGCGGCGCCGGATCCTGCGGGTCTGCGGCCAGCGCCCGGGTGAAGGCGGCCTCCGCCTCCGGGAGATCACCCAGGACCTGAAGCGCGTTGGCCAGCGACATCAGCCCCCGGGGGTTGGCCGGCTCCAGCGCCAGCAGGCGCCGGGCCATGATCGCCGCGCCCTCGCCATCATAGAGTTGGCGCATCAGGTCGCCCAGGTTCAGCAGGGCGGGGACATGGGTGGGGGCGATATCCAGCAGGCTGTGATAAGCGGCCATGGCCGCCGGGTGGTCCTTCAGCTCGGCATAGGCCAGGCCCAGGGACATCCAGGCGGAAACGCTGCGGGGAAACAGGCGCAGGGTGTGCCGCAGCAGGGGCACCGCCGCCGCCGCGTCCCCCACCTGCACCAGCAGCAGGCCCAGGTTTTCCAGCGAGCCTTGGTCGTCGGGCCGCGCGGCCAGCGCCCGTTCCAGCAGGGCGCGCCCCTCGACCGAGCGCCCCTGCTGATGGCAGGCCACGCCGCAGAGGTTCAGCGCGTCGGCCTGGGCCGGATCCAGTGCCAGGATACGGCGGTAGAGCGTCTCCGCCCCCGCGAGATCGCCCGCGCGGTGCCGGTCCATGGCCTGGGCCAGCAAGCCGGCGATCTGCCCGCCAGCCTGCCGGTCGCCCTTCGCCCCCGTACCGGCGCCGCCATGGACCATTTATCACCTGTCAGGAACATTGTTCGGAGGTTCAACCCCCGTTTCGCCGCCAACGGAAGGCCCACCCCGTGTAACCACCCCGTTAGGATAGCAGTTGTATGGTGATTACATAAACCACACAGATTGTTGATACTTGCCGTGGTGTTGGCGCTATACTCACCCCAACCATCCGGCGACCGTCCTGTCCGGGCGATCTCCGCGAACTTTCAGGCCCGGGGGGACGGCTCCACCGGCGGCGGGGGCAGACATGACGTCGAAGTTCCTTAAATCGGCCCTGGCCGACTTCAACGGCGCATCCATCCTGATCACCGGCGGGACCGGATCGTTCGGCCGCCAGTTCGTGCGCTATCTGCTGGAACACGCCAAGCCGCGCCGGATCATCATCTTCTCCCGTGACGAGTTCAAACAGTATGAAATGCAGCAGCAGCTGGGCGTGGCCCACGAGGGCGTGCTGCGTTTCTTCATCGGCGACGTGCGCGACCGGTCCCGCCTGGAAATGGCGATGCGCGAGGTCGAGTACTGCATCCACGCCGCCGCCCTGAAGCATGTGCCGACGGCGGAGTACAACCCCATCGAATGCATCCGCACCAACGTCTATGGGGCGGAGAACGTGGTGCACGCGGCCCTGGCAGCGGGGGTGCGCAAGGTCATCGCCCTGTCCACCGACAAGGCCGCCAGCCCCATCAACCTGTATGGCGCCAGCAAGCTGGCCTCCGACAAGATCTTCGTGGCGTCGAACAACCTGTCGGGATCGGTGGGCACCCGCTTCGCCGTCGTGCGCTATGGCAACGTCGTGGGGTCGCGCGGCAGTGTCATCCCGCTGTTCCGCCGGCTGATCGCCGAGGGCGCCGGCGAACTGCCCATCACGGATGAGCGCATGACGCGCTTCTGGATCACCCTGCAGCATGGGGTGGAGTTCGTGGCGTCCTGCTTCGGCATGATGCAGGGCGGCGAGATCTACGTACCCAAGATTCCCAGCATGCGGGTAGGCGACCTGGCCCGCTGCATGGCGCCGGACCTGCCGCACAAGGTCATCGGCATCCGTCCCGGCGAAAAGCTGCACGAGGTCATGATCACCGAGGACGACAGCCGCCAGACCTTCGAGATGGAGGATCGCTACGTCATCGAGCCGGCCTTCAACTGGTGGACACGCCAGGCCTACGTCAAGCTGGGGGCCAAGCCGGTACCCGATGGCTTCAGCTATCGCAGCGACAGCAACACGGATTGGCTGACCCCCGAACGCCTGGCCGTGCTGCTGCAGAGGCCGTGATGGCTGCCGACACCCCGTCTGTGCCTTCCTACCTGCCCTACGGCCGGCAGGCCATCGATGAGGACGACATCGCCGCCGTCACCGCCGTGCTGCGCGGCGACTGGCTGACGCAGGGCCCCACCGTCACCCGGTTCGAGCAAGCCTTCGCCCAAGCCGTGGGCGCCCGCCACGCCATCGCCTGCGCCAATGGAACCGCGGCGCTGCATCTGGCCTGCATGGCGTTGGACCTGCAGCCCGGCGACGCCGTGGTGGTGCCTGCCGTCACCTTCCTGGCCACCGCCAACGCCGCCCGCTATTGCGGGGCGGAGGTGGCCTTCGCCGATGTCGATCCTGAAACCGGCCTGATGGGCCGGGCAGACGCCGAGGCCGCCATCGCCCGGGCGGAGGCTGCCGGCTGGCGGGTGCGCGCCCTGGCGCCGGTGCACTTCGCCGGTCAGGCGGCCGACATGGACGCCCTGGGCGACCTGGCCGAGGCGCGCGGCCTGGCCATCATCGAGGACGCCTGCCACGCCGTGGGCAGCCGCCGGGCCAGGACCAATGGGGGTGTGGGCACCGTGGCCCTCGGCGCCTGCGACCGATCCGCCATGGCCTGCTTCTCCTTCCATCCGGTGAAGACCATCGCCGCCGGCGAGGGCGGCATGGTCACCACCAATGACGACGCCCTGGCGCGCAGCCTGCGGCGCAATGTCAGCCACGGCATGGTGCGGGATCCGGCCGCCTTCCAGGACAGGGCCGCGGCCTTTGGCGCCACCGGTGCCGCCAACCCCTGGTATTACGAAATGCCGGCGCCCGGGTACAATTACCGCCTGACCGACATCCACGCCGCCCTGGGCCTGAGCCAGTTGGGCAAGCTGGACCGCTTCGCCCGCCGCCGGGCGGAGATGGTGGCGCGCTACGACGAACGCCTGGCGCACCTCGCCCCCGTCATCCGGCACGCGGGGCGCAGCGGGGGCGAGCCCGCCTGGCACCTCTACGTCGTCCTGATCGACTTCGCAGCCCTGGGCCACGACCGCGCCGCCGTCATGGCGGAGCTGCGGGCCGAGGGCGTGGGCAGCCAAGTGCACTACATCCCGGTGCATCACCAGCCCTATTACCGGGAGCGCTATGGCAGCCTGAACCTGCCTGGCGCCGACGGCTGGTACCAGGCCTGCCTGTCCCTCCCCCTGTTCCCCGCCATGGCCGACTATGATGTGGGCCGGGTGGCGGCGGCGCTGGAACGGCTCGCCGGGGCCTGAGCGAGGCGGTCGCCCTGTGTCAGCCCGCCTTGCGCGCCAGTGCGGCCACGCGGTCCTGATAGGCGGGCGGGTATAGGGCCAGCTGACGGTGCATCAGCGCCCCACCTTCCGCGTCAGCCTCGCGATAGGCGGCCACCGCCTCGGCCGCCTGCCCGGCACCATCCAGCACCATGGCCAGCAGCAGCTTGGCCAGCGGCTGGTTGGGCGCCTGGGCGCTGGCCTGCTTCAGGCTGGCGACGGCCTCGGCCAGGGCTCCGGCCTCAAACTCCACCAGGCCGCGGCACTGGTTGGCGAAGTAGTTGCGCGGCTCACGGGTGCAGCCCGCTTGGGCGTGGGCCGCCGCCTGAGCCGTATCACCCCGGCGCAGCGCCACCAGGGCACGGTGGCTTTCCGGCAGGGCCCAGCCGGTGTCAACCTGGGCGCAGCGGCTGAAATGCTCCTCCGCCGCCGCCAGGTCGCCGGCCGCCAGGTCACGCATGCCCCATTGCAGCAGCAGGTTCTTGTCATCCGCGGCGCCCGCGCCCACCAGGGCGACGTAGCCCTCGATCTCGGGCACCGCCTCCTGTGGCCGCACCAGGCGCACCAGGCAGCGGATGATCTGGAAGCGCAAATCCGGACGGGTCGGCACCAGCCGGCTGGCCACCCGCGCGGCCGCCAGCGCCAACTCCGTCCGCCGCACCTGATCGTCCCGCCACTGAGCGAAAAGGGTGTTGGAGACATCAGCCAGGGCGCTGGCCAGGTCGTCGGCTGAACTGGCCGGGATGTCGCTAGCCACCGTCAGCGCGTGCGCCCAGGCGGCCAGCGCATCGGGGATGCGCCCTTCAACGTGGGCCGCCAGGCCGGCCAGCGCCGACACGCGAATGTCGGTGGCGGGCGCCAGCTCCACGAAGCGGCGGGCCCAGGCCACGCCTTCCGCCTTGCCATCCTTCAGCAGGCGGGCGGACAGGTTGGCGCAACCGTCCAGCCACAAGGCCGGCGCGCGTGCCTGCAGGTCGGCCTGCCGTTGCCGCGCGGCCTCGGCTTGGCCCAAGCGCTCTTCCGTCCACGCCAGCAGGGGATACAGGATGGCCAGGTCCGGCTGGATCTCCACAGCCCGCTGCAGGGCGCCGAGGGCCGCCTGGGCGTCGCCGCCCATCAGCAGGGCGATGCCCATCTCGAAATGATAATTGGCGAAGGTGGTCTGACGTATGCGATCCCGCCAACGGCCGATCGCCGCCTCATCCAGCGCGGTTGCCGCCTGGTCCCCTGCCGTCACGCTCATCTCCTGCCTTTCATGGTCGCCGACCGTGTCGGCGACACTGTACCAATCCACGGCGGCCAAGCCACGGCCTATCGCCGCCCGCGCGCCTGGGCGATGCAGCGTTCCATGCGGGGAATGAATTCCTCAGCCTTAAAGGGCTTCAGGATCACGCCGGCGGCCCCATTGCGCAGGGCCTCCTGCAACACTTCGGCCTCGGCATGGCTGGTGACCATGATGACCGGCACCATGGACAGGGCGTGGCTGCCGCGCACCGCCTTCAGGGTTTGCAACCCGTCCAGCGTGGGCATAGTGATGTCCAGCAGCAGGGCGCGCGGCTGCACCTGGCTCAGCATCCGCAGGCACTGGGCACCGTCGGACACGGGCACGGGGGTGTAGCCACCGGCCTTCAGCAGGGCGCCGATCATGGCCCGCAGGCCGGGTTCGTCCTCCGCGAATACGATCGCACCCTTGCTCATGCTTTCCTGCCGCCATTCCTGGGAGTTAGTCGTCCGCCACCTCCACCGCCTTACCGATAAACCGTTCGCCCAACGCCGTCCAGGCGCCGGGGCCGACACGGCCGATGCGGACGGCAAGGGCTCGCACGGCACCCATATCCCCGTCGGCGCAGGCGTCGTGCATCTGGCGGCCCAGCGCCTGCAGGCCCACAAGGCCGACATTGCCGGCGGTGGAGATCAGGTCGTGTGCCTCCGCCCGCAGGGGCGCCAGGTCCGTTGCCTCCGCCAGGGCCTGGATGCGCCGCACCCGGGCCAGACCGTGCTCGACGAAATTCTCCACCAGCACCTGGAAGTCGGCCGCCGGCACGATGGCCTGCAGCCCAGCCAGCACCATGGGGTCCAGCCGGCCCAGGCTGGCGTCGTCCTGCGCCATCGGATCCGACGGCGCCGCCTCCACATCAGGGAGCGGGCCTGCGGCATGGTCGGCGCCGCTGGCCACCCAGCGCGCCACCGTGTCCAGGAACTGCTGCTGGTCGAAAGGCTTGGAGACGTAGTCGTCCATGCCGGCGGCCAGATATTCCTCGCGCATGCCCACCATGGCGTTGGCGGTCATGGCCAGGATGGGCAGATGGCGCAGACCCAGGTCACGGCGCAGCACCTGGGTGGCGGTCACGCCGTCCATCACCGGCATCTGCACGTCCATCAGCACCAGGTCATAGGCCGTGGTCCGGCAGGCGGCCACCGCCGCCTGACCGTCCTCCGCCATGTCGACGGTATAGCCGTCGCGTTCCAGCATGATGCGCGCGACGGACCGATTGACCATGTTGTCGTCCACCAGCAGCAGTCGGCGGCCCAGCCCGCGAGCCCCCTGGTCGCGCGCCAGCGGCCCGTCCACCTCGGTCTCCATCACGTCGCCGCCGCCAAAGAGCCGCAGAAGCAGGGCGCGCAGCGCTGGAGCCCGTACCGGCTGGGTCAGCACGCCGTCCACCGCCATATCGGCTTCGGCCACCTGCTGCCGGTCGGTCGCCACCACCATCTTGGCCGCCGCCGCCCGGGGCAGGGTGCGCAGCCGGGCGGCCAGAGTGGGACCGTCCGCACCAACGGCGGCATCGGAGGGGGTCTCGGCGACGACCACGATGTCGAAGGCCCAGGCCTCATCCGCCGCCACCTCGGCCACAGCGGCGTCCGCGTCCGCCACGGACGTCACCATGAGATCCAGGCGCTCCAGCGCCTTCACCAGACCACTGGCCCCGACCACCAGGGCCCGCAGGCCGCTGAGTGCGGCCACGGCCGCGGCGCGGCGGGCCACCTGCACGCTGGACGGCTTCAGCGGAATGGTGAAGGCGAAGGTGGAACCGGCGCCGGGCACGCTGTCCAGGGTGATGCCGCCGCCCATGAGACGCACCAGCTCGCGCGAGATGACCAGCCCCAGGCCGGTACCGCCATAGCGCCGGTTGATGGACGTGTCGGCTTGGGTGAACTTTTCGAACAGGCGGGCCTGCTGGTCGGCGCCCATGCCCACGCCCGTGTCGACGACGGTGAAGCGCAGGCGGCGGCGGTCGTCCGCCCGGTCTCCGCCGTTTTCAGCGGGTGCCGCCGTGATGGCCAGGCTGACGCGCCCCTCGGCCGTGAACTTCACGGCGTTGCCCATCAGGTTCAGCAGCACCTGGCGGAGGCGGGTGGGGTCGCCGCGATAGGCGCCGGCAACCTCGGGCGCCACGGAGACGTCCAGATCCAGCCCTTTTTCCCGCGCCTGCGGCGTCAGCAGGGCCACCACGCCTTCCACCACGTCATCCAGGACGAAGTCCACCATCTCCAGCTCGACCTTGCCGGCCTCCAGCTTCGAGATGTCCAGGATGTTGTTGATGATGTTCAGCAGGGCCTGGGCGCTGTCGTGGATGGCCTCGGCATAAGCGCGCTGCTCGGTCGCCAGCGCGGTGCCAAGCAGGATCTGGGTCATGCCCATGATGCCGTTCATGGGCGTGCGGATCTCATGGCTCATATTGGCCAGGAAATCGGACTTGGCGCGATTGGCCGCCTCCGCCGCCTGCTTGGCGCCGGCCAGATCATCGGCCAGGGCGGCCAGGTCGCCCTCGCGCTTCTTCTCCCGCGTGATGTCGGACAGGGTCACCACCAGGCCACGCCCCCAGGGCACGGCGGTGATGCGGAACCAGCGCCCGTCCTCATCCCGGTGATATTCGAAGGTGGTGGCGCGGCCCGTGTCCACCACCTCGACATAGCGGTCGAACAGGCCACCGGCCGCAAGATGCGGAAACAGCTCCTTCAGGCCCCGGCCCACCAGGTCGTGGGCGGAGCGGCCGGCCATCTTCTCGGCGGTGACATTGACCAGCTCGAACCGGAAGTCCCTGACGTCGAAGTTTTCGTCCCGGATGGTCTCATAGGCGAAGACCCCGTCCAGCGAGGCGTTCAGCACGTTGTCCAGCAGGGTGCGTTGCGCCTGCAGGGTGGCACGCGCCGCCTCCAGCTCCGTCACCTGGGCGTTCAGGTGCAGGGTCGCCGCCACCTGGTCCGACACGTCGCGCAGCAGGGCGACGTAATGGGTGACGCGGGTGCCCACACGGGCCGGGAAGATGGCCAGGTCCACCCAGAAAGGGCGGCGGTCGCGGGTATAGTTCAGCAGGCGCTGGCGCACCGGTTCCCCCGCCGCCAACGCCTGGCGGATGCGCTCCAGCGCCGCCCTGTCGGTCAGCGGCCCCTGCAGGAAGCGGGGGGAACGGCCCACCGCCTCGTCCCAGGAGAACCCGGTGACGGTGGTGAAGGCCTCGTTCACGAAGATGATGCGGGGGCCCGGCTCGTCCAGCGCGTCGGCCTCGGTGATCATGATGCCATCGGTGGCGTGCACCGCCACCGATTGCAGCAGGCGCAGGCGCTCTTCCGCCGCCACTTGGTGGGTACGGTCGCGTCCCGACCCGCGAAAGCCCCGGAATACGCCGGCTTCATCGAAGAAGGGCTTGCCACTGATCACCACGTGCCGCAGTACCCCGTCCTCGCCGTACAGGCTGTAGGTCAGGTTGCGGAATGGCTGGCGCGCCGCCAATCGCTCCTCATAAACTAACAGGTCGGGATTGTCGGGATCGAGGGCGAAGTCGCGGCGGGTACGGCCCAGGAAATGACCCGCCGGGATGCCCAGGCTGCTGACGCCCTGGGACATCTGGGTGAAGCGCCCTTCCGGATCGGTTTCCCAGAACCAGTCGCTGGATACCTCCGTCAGGTCGCGGAACTGGGCCTCGCGCTGGGCGATCTCACGCTCGTGCCGGTCCAGCGCCGCCGCCATGTCGTTGAAGGATCGGGCCAGCTCTGCGAACTCCGCCGTGCCCGGCGCGATGGCGGCGCGTACGCCCCTGTCACCGGCGGCCAGGCGGGAGACGGCATGGCGCAGGGCCAGCACGCCGCGCAGCACCGTCGCCTCCACCCCCACCCAGCCCAGAAGCAGGGCGCAGAGGGCGGCCACGCCGCCAAAGGCCAGGGTGCGCCGCTGATCGGCCAGGATGGGGGCCAGGACGGCGGCGCGATCCGCGCCCACCACGACATGCGCCCCGCTGCTGGGCAGGGCGGCGATGCCCACCAGCCGGTCCACCCCGTCCAGGGTGACGAATTCCCCCCGGTCGGTCGGCCCGTCCAGCACCGCCTGAATGAAAGGATTGTCCTTGAAATTATGCCCCACCAGATCCCGCCGTTCGGGGATGCGGGCCAACACCGTGCCGGCGCGGTCCACCAGCAGGAACAGGGACCCGTCGTGGCTGAAGCGGGCGCCCGTCTTCTCGATCCAATCCATGCTGAGCCCGGCCAGCACCAGCGCGTCCGGCTTGCCCGAATCCGCCGGCCTGTCCGGCCGGTACACCGGCTGGGCGGTGCCCAGGATCACACGGTTGCTGGGCCGCCCGAACACATAGTCGCTGGTGCTGGCCCGGCCGGTCTCGAAGGCCTGGCGCACGTATTCGCGGTCGCTGTAGTTGGACCAAGGCTGGTCCGCCGATGAGCAGATGACAGAGCCATCGGGCTTGACCACGTGGATGTTGGAAACCCAGGGCTGGGACGCCTTCAGGATGCGGGCGTCATCGACACACTGGTCCGTGGGCAGCAGGGCGGAATGCTGGGCGAAGCCCAGGCTGAGCCGCCGCACCTGGTCCAGCAGGCGTTCCTGTTCGTCCGCCGCCATGCGGGCCAGTTCCACCGCCTGGGCCTCGACGGCGGCGACGGCTTCGTCCCGCCGGGCCCGGCTTTCGCCCAGCAGCAACAGGAAGAAAGGCACGGTCGTACCGATCAGCAGCAGCAACAGGCGCCGCCGCAAGCCCAAGGCCATCCCTCATCCCCCAACAGGCCGGGGGCATGGAGGCCCCGGCCGTTCCCGCCAGGGGACCTTTGTCGCACCCGGATGCCGCATCCGTCCAGGGCGCGGACGGAGAGGCTACATAGATAGGATTTGCGTGAAACGATCCCTAGTCGGCGGCCCCCGCCACCACCTGGCCGCCGGCGGGACGCTCGGCATGCCGCGGCATGAGGCGGGAGGCGAAGTAGGCCAGTTCCAGGGCGGGGCCCCGGGCACGGGCGGCGTCATCCAGGCCCCGGGTGCCGTGCCCGCCCTCGTCACTCTCATAGAACAGCACGGGCTTGCCCAGCGCCTCCATGCGGGCAGCGAACTTGCGTGCATGGCCGGGGCCCACGCGGTCGTCGTGGGTGGCCGTCATGATCAGGGTTTCCGGGTAGGTGCGCGTGGGATCCAGCCGCTGGTAGGGGGAAATGCTGGCCAGGAAGGCGCGTTCCTCCGGCACCGAGACGCTGCCGTATTCCGCCACCCAGGACGAACCGGCGGCGATGGCCTCATAGCGCAGCATATCCAGCAGCGGCACCTTGATGGCCACCGCCCCCCATAGGTCGGGGTGCTGGGTCAGGGCGACGCCCATCAGCAGGCCGCCGTTGGATCCGCCGCTGATGCCCAGGCGTGCCGGCTGGGTGACCTGGCGTTGAATCAGGTCGCGCGCCACAGCGGTGAAGTCGTCGAAGGACTTCTGCCGGTGGGTCTTCAGCGCCGCCTCGTGCCAGGCGGGGCCGAACTCGCCCCCGCCCCGGATGTTGGCTACGACATAGACGCCCCCCCGGTCCAGCCACAGCTTGCCGATGGTGGCGGAATATGTCGGCAGGCGCGACAGGTTGAAGCCGCCGTAGGCCGTCAGCAGGGTGGGGTTGTCGCCGCTGAGCACCATGTCCTTGCGGTGGACGATGAAATAGGGGACGGCGGTGCCATCGGTGGACACGGCCTGCCACTGGTCCACGGTGTAGGGGCTGGCGTCGAAGCCAGGGCTGCCGGCCTTGACCAGGGTGGCGGCGGCACTGTCCAGGTCCACGCTCCACACCGCCTGGGGCGTCAGGAAGCCGGCCACGGTCACGGTCAGCTTGTCCTTGTCCTCGCTGCTGGACTTGATGCTGACGGCCGACATATCCGGCAGATCGACACGGGTCGTCTTCCAGCCACCGTCGACGCGGGTCAGCACCGTCAGGCGGCCGCGCACATTCTCGTCGCTGGTCACCACCAGGTGCGACCTGGCCTTCACCAGGTTGGTCACGGCCTCGCGCGGGCCGGGCAGATAGACGGGGGCCGCCTTCAGCTTGGCCGGGTCGTGGCGGGCGGCGTCCAGATCCACCGAGACATAAGAGCCGGCGGGAAAGGTGCGGCCGCTGGCCGTCTGCCAGTCCTGCCCCAGCTTGACCACCAGTTGCCCGTTGGCCAACACCGCCAGTTCGGCCAGCGGCGGCAGGCCCAGCTTCAGGGTGTGGCGGCCCTCGACCAGATAATGTTCCGTGGTGAAATAGCTGGGCCGCCGTACCAGCACAATGGCGCGGTGGCCCTGGCGGTCGCGGAAGATGGCCGGGCTGACGGAGGTGTCGGTGACACGGCCCTGGAAAATCTCATGCGCCTGGTCCAGCGGCTGGCCGCGCTGCACCACCTTGACCACGTAGGGATAGCCGGAGCGGGTCAGCGCCGCGTCGCTGGAATCCCAGCCACGGGCCACCAGCAGGGTGTCATGGTCCAGCCACACCACCGTCTGCTTGGCGTAAGGCAGGTGGAAGCCGCCGGGCACGTAAGCCTTGGCCACAGGGTCGTATTCCCGCACCTCCACCGCGTCCTCGCCCGTGCGCGACAGCGACACCAGGCAGGTGCGCCCCATGACCACCGGGTCCGCCCCCGGGGCCGGCGGCGGCGCATCGGGATCGACCGTGCCGTAGCAATTGGACCCGGCATAGACATGGCGCACGCCGTCGATGGTGGTGACGGCCGGATCCTTGCCGTCCACCGCCCCGCCCGAGGGCAGCGCGCCGCTGCCACCCTCTTCCGACGCCTCATGCGCCAGCAGGGTGGCGGTGGAGATGAAATCGGACAGGGGCGCGTCCTGCGTCAGTTCCGCCAGCGTGCGCTGGTTCTGCCGCGCCACCCAGGCCAGCGCATCCGGCGAGTCGGGCGTTTCCAGCCAGGCGTAGGGATCGGTGTAGGTGGAGGACAGGCCGGACAGCGGGCTCGCCGGCTCGGCAGCCGGTTTTTGGGCGCATGCCGCCAGCGACAGCGCCAAAAGCAGAGCCGGAAGGACACGGGAACAAACGGACGGCATGGGACGCGACAGCCTCGGCGGATCGGGACCTGTCCCCTGGCGACAGCGGCGGCGGCCGGGGTCAGGAACACAGCGGAACGGAGGCAGGGAACACCTGCCCCGTTCCAGGATTGATCCCTAATCCTTGAGTTTCCGTAAAAGGTAGGTGAACTCCAGCGCCTGCCGCCTGGCGGTTTCCTTCAGGTTGGCGCTGGCCGCGTGACCGCCCTCGGTGTTCTCGTAATAGAGGTAGGGCAGGCCCATCTCCTTCATCTTGGCCGCCATTTTGCGGGCGTGCCCGGGATTGACCCGGTCATCCTTGGCCGAGGTGACGAACAAGGGTTCCGGATAGGTCACCCCTGCCTTGAGATTGTGGTAGGGCGAGATGCCCGCCAGGAAGGCCCGCTCTTCCGGCACCGCCGGGTCCCCGTATTCCCCCATCCAGGAGGCGCCGGCGCCGATGACGGGGAAGCGCAGCATATCCAGCAGCGGCACCTGGATGACGACGGCGCGCCACAGTTCCGGATGCTGGGTGAACTGCACGCCCATCAGCAGGCCGCCGTTGGAGCCGCCCTCGATGCCCAGCCGGCGGGTGCTGGTCAGCTTGGTGGCGATCAGGTCGCGGGCCACGGCGACAAAGTCGTCGTAAATGGCCTGGCGCTTGGTCTTCAGGCCCGCCTCGTGCCAGGCGGGGCCGAACTCCCCACCGCCCCGGATGTTGGCCAGCACATAGGCACCGCCGCGTTCCAGCCACATCTTGCCGGTGGCGCCCAGGTAGCGGGGCAGCATCGGCACCTCGAACCCGCCATAGGCGTACAGCAGGGTGGGGGTGGATCCGTCGAAGGGCACGTCGCGCGGCCGCACGACGAAGTAGGGCACGTGGGTCCCGTCGCTGGACACCGCCTCACGCTGTTCCACCACCGCCTTGGACGCGTCAAATTGCGGCGGCGTGGACTTCAGCCTTTCCACCGCCCCGGTGTTGGTGTCGACCAGCGACAGGGTCAGCGGCTCCAGGAAGCCGGCCACGGTGACGAAGGCGCGGTCATGGTCGCGGTCGGTGCCGGTGACGGTGATGTTGGCGTTGTCCGGCAGCTGCAGCTGCGCGCGGCGCCAGCTGCCGTCGGCATTGCGGTCGGCCACGTAGACGCGGCCCTTCACATTGTCCGTCAGGCTGATCAACAGGTGGTGCCTGGTGAAGTCCAGGTCGTTCAGGCCTTCGCGCGAGGTCGGCGTGTAGACAGGCACGGGATGCAAATGGTCCGGATCGGCCGTGGCCGCCGCCAGATCCAGCGCCACGACGGCCCCCTGGGGCACAGCGGTGCCCCCCGCGGTCCAGTCCTGCTTCACCTCCACGATCAGCTGGCCTTCGTGGATGCCGTGCACGCGGGCCTTCAGCGGCAAGGCCAAGCGCTTCGGTTGCCCACCCGCCAGCAGATAGGTCTCCACCTCGAAGAAGCTGAGGTTGCGGGTGATCAGCGTGGCCTGGTAGCCCTGGGCGTCACGCATGGTTTCGGCGCCGACCGACATGTCCGACGGCTGGCCCCGGAACACCTCCTGCGCCTGGTCCAGCGGCTGGCCGCGCTTCAGCGTCTTGATGACCAGGGGGTAGCCGGCGCCGCTCATGGTGCCGGGACCCCAGTCGCGGGCCACCAGCAGGGTTTCGGTGTCCGCCCAGGCGACCGTCTGCTTGCCACGCGGCAGGGCGAAGCCGCCGGCCACGAAGGCCCGGCTCTTCATGTCGAACTCGCGGATCGTCACCGCGTCCTCACCCCCGTTGGACAGGTGGACGACGCAGTGGCGACGGGTTTCCTCGTCGCAGTCGGTGCCCTTGAACACCCACTTCACGCCCTCGGCCTCGGCCAGGGCATCGACGTCCAGCACGGTCTGCCAGTCGGGCTTGTCCTTACGGAAGCTGGCCAGGGTGGTGGTGCGCCACAGCCCCTGGACGTGGTCGGCGTCCTGCCAGAAATTATAGACGGCGTCGCCGCGGAAGCTGACGCCCGGCACGCGGTCCTTGCTTTCGGCGATGGCCGTCGCCTCCGCCAGCAGGGCGGGATAGCGCGGGTCAGCCTGCAGCACGGCGGTGGAGCGGTCCGTTTCCGCCTTGGCCCAGGCCAGGGCGTCCGCGTTGTTCATATCCTCCATCCACGCCCGGCTGTCCTCGGGGATGCCGGTGGGCGGCGTGGCGGGTGTGGAATCGGCGAAGGCGGCGGTCGCCCCCAGCATCAGGCCGGGCGACAGCAGAAGTGCGCTGATCGTGTTTTTCATGAGCCCCATCCGTGAGGGCGGCCGACCGCTGCCACGGATCGCCCCTGCCCCTGTCTGTTGCCTTTAGTAGTGGGTCAGGACGAGGCCGGATGCAATACGCTGCTTAGGACAAATGGAGGTGACCCGGAAGTCGATCTCAGGCATCGGCCTCGCCGGCCTCGATGACGCCGTCGGCCGACTTGCGGAAGATGGACGGGGTGCCGACGTACAGCAGCACCACGTCCTGGTCCGAGGCGTTGCGGGCGCTGTGCGGCTGCAGGCTGTCGAAATGCAGGCTGTCACCCGCACCCAGCTTGGCCTTGGTCTTGCCCACCGTCCCCGTCATCTCCCCCTCCACGACGTAGAGGAAGTCCTCGCCGTTGCGCTGGTCGGTGGGGAAGGCATGGCCGGGCGGCACCCGCATCAGGATAATGTCCAGCTTGCGGTCCGCCAGGTTGCTGGCCAGGTCGATGTAATCCACCGGGCTGTCGACCTCGATGCGCCGGGGCTTGGCCGCGCGGTGAACGATGGTGCCGCTGTCCGGCACCTCCATGAAATAGGTAAGGTCCACGGTCAGGGCGTCGGCCAGGGCCAGCAGCGAGACCAGCGAGGGCACGCTCAAATCCCGTTCCGCCTGGCTGATAAAGGGGGCGGACAGGCCGGAGCGCTCGGCCACCTGCTGCAGGGTCAGGCCCAGCGCCTTGCGCCGCGCGCGGATACGGTCGCCCATAGGCATTTGCCGCCGGCGGTCGGTGGCGCTGACGATCTGCATGGCTGTATGCCCCCCTTTAACTCAGGCCCATCCCGGCGCCCCCCGGCACCGTCCCGTCTTTACCCCGGTTGGTCCCGGGAGATGGCGGCTTAACGTTTGTCCCTCCCTGGTAATGCGCCCTCGCACGTAGGTAAAGCCGCCAACCCCCGCCGCCGCCGCATAGCGGCGACGCCTGGGGCGGGACTGTTCAAATTTGTGGATGCGTCAAAATTTTGCATGGGCGGCCGAATGGCCGCACCCCCGCGATTTGGGGCACGCTATTCGTCCTTGAACGCCACGCGGACATTGCCCCAGATGCGGCCGCGCACCCGGATGGGGGCGTCCACCTCCTTCAGGCGAACGATGACCCCGCCGCCCATGTCTCGCGAATAGGACTGCACCAGGAAATCGCCGGTGTTACGGCCGGCGGCCAGGCCGGCGCGGTCGTTAAACAGGCGGCGGTTGCGGCTGTGCGCCATGTTCCAGGTATAGTCGCCCGGCCGTTGCGGCTGCGACACCCGCTTCATGTGGGTGGGCAGATAACCCGAGGGCACGACGGCGGCGCAGAACTGGATGCGCGGGTCGCCTGCCGCCACCGGTTCCTGGATGTCGGGGAACAGGCGGTCGGTGATGGGGGTGTAGGCCGCCATGTACTGCTGCGGATCGGTGTCGGGAATGGGGTCCAGGTCGTGCGAGAACAGCGCCGTCTCGGTGATTTCGCCCGCCTGCAGGGCCCCTTCCAGCGCTTGGCCCATGCGGCCGGCGGCGCCCAGCGCCAGGTCGATGAAGCCGCGGTGCCGTTCCAGCGCCCGGTCCAGCGTCGCCTTCAGCCGGCTTTGGGTCGCGGCATCGACATGGATGAAGCACAGGTGCAGGCCCAACTCGCTGGTGCCCGCCACCACCGCCGCCACCGTGCCCACACCCTCCACGGCCAGCGCCACCTCCTGCTGGTCGGCCAGGGCGGGCAGGCCGTCCGCCGCGACCAGGGCGCCGCGCGCCGACAAGTCCTGTAGCCGGCCGGCGTAGGGGCGGCCGTTCACCTCCACCGTCGCCGGCATGTCGCAGGGCACGCGGTCGGCGGCGCGGCGGTCACCGGCCAGCGACTGGCGCAAGGCGATGGTCATGCGCCGCTTCAGGTCCACCACCGCGGTCTGCGTTTCGCCAACCCGCAGATCCAGGTCGGCGGCAATGGTGGCGATCTCATCAGATTGTCCCCGGATGCTGCCCACGCTGTGCGACACCTGCCGGGCGGCGCCGGCGGATTCCGACGCGCTGCGCCCGATCTCGGCATTGGCGGCGGATTGCTGCTCCACAGCCGCCGCCGTGGCGGACGAGGCCTCGTTGATTTCACTGATCACGGTGATGACAGCACGGATGGCGTCCACGCTGGCCGACACGGCGCCGCGCAAGCCCGCCACCTGGGTCCCGATGTCGTCCGTGGCCTTCTGCGTCTGGCCAGACAGCGACTTCACCTCATGCGCCACCACGGCGAAGCCCTTGCCGGCGTCACCGGCCCGCGCCGCCTCAATGGTGGCGTTCAGGGCCAGCAGGTTGGTCTGGCCGGCGATATCGGCGATGAGGTCGGTGACGGTGCCGATCTGGCGCGTCGCCTCCTCCATGCGTTCGATGGCGCCGGCGGCCAGGCGGGCGCTGTCCACGGCGCGGCGGGCCACGTCGCTGGAGCGGGCGGCCTGGCGGGCGATCTCATCCCCCGCGGCGCCCAGCTCCTCCGTCGCGGCGGCGACGTTGCCGGCGTTGCCGCTGGCCTGCTCCGCCGCGGCCGACACGGCCACCGTGTTCTCCCGCACCACGGTCACGGCCTGCTTCAGATGGGCCACCCCATCCACCGCGCGGTGGCTGCCCCGCTCCACCCCCATCCAGGTGGCGGTCAGGTCGGCCTCGATGGCGCGGCAGGTTTCCAGCAGCGCCAGGCGCGCCTCCTCGCGCGTGCGCTCCATCAGCTCCACCCGCTCGTCTGTGCTGAAGGCCAGGCGCGCCCGCAGGGCCCGCAGCGTCGCGGTCATGGCCTGGAACTCCGCCACCGGGTCCGCCGGCATGGCGTGGTCGAATTCCCCCGCCGCCACGGCGGCGAAGTGCCCCTCCACCCGGCCCAGGGCTTGGCGCAGGGTACGCAGGATCAGGCTGCCGCCCAGCACGGACACGGCCAGCGACACCAGGATAATGGCGGCGTTGGCGCCCAGCCACAGGGCGCTGTCGGCGCCCGCGTCCATCTTTTCGCCAAAGGGCCCGAGGAAACGCAGGCCGCCCGCCACCAAGGTGCAGGCGATCATGGTGCCCATGGTCAGGATCATGCGGCCGCGCACACTGCCGGCGTAGTGGCGCAGGCGGGGGCCAAGGCCATTGGCCACGGCCACGCCGTCCTTGAGAGTCCCCCGGCCGGCGCGAAGCTCGGCATACAGCGCCTCGGCCGCGCGCACCTCGTCCCGGCCGGGCTTGCTGCGGATGGAGATGAAGCCCGCGACCGTGCCGCCCTCCATCACCGGCGTGACATTGGCGCGCACCCAATAATGATCGCCGGCCTTGGTGCGGTTCTTGACCAGCCCGTCCCAGGGCCGGCCGGCGCGGATGGTGGCCCAGAGGTCGGCGAAGGCGGCCTTGGGCATGTCGGGATGGCGCACCAGGTTGTGCGGTGCGCCGATCAGTTCCTCATGGCTGAATCCGCTGACGCGGACGAAGGCGCGATTGGCATAGGTGATGCGGCCCGACGGATCGGTGCGGGAGACCAGCAGCTCCCCCTCGCGCAACTCCACCTCACGGTTGGTCACGGGCCCCGTGTCGCGCATCGCATTCCTCCCCCGAGTACCTGTCCCAGGCCGTTCCTTTCGCCCCCGATACGGGCTCTGGCCTGGTGTCCAGCCTCGCGCCGGAAAGGTTAACCCGGCGTAAAGGCTTTAGCCGCCTGACCAAAAGTAGTGAATCATCCCCCTAAAAAGTCATTAATCTCTGATATTGAAATTAATAATGATTCTCATTATCGTGGTCCGACCGGAAATCACAGCTGCCAGGCCCGAGATGCCCCACGATCTGATGATCACCCACCGTGACAGTCTGCCTCAGCCCGCGCCGCTAGAAGGCCTGAGTTCCGGGGAAAGGTTGCTGGTATGGAGCCTGCGCCACATGGCCCAGCCGTATTCCAGCCCGGCCCGACGCGGCTGTCCCCTGATCCGCCACGCCTTCCTGCAGGCCTGCGGTGAGGACGCGGACGAGGTGATGGCCACCTTCCGCGCCTTTCTGCTGCTGTACGGCCGCTCGGCCCGGCAACGGCCGCTGGTGGGGTGCCCCGGTTGCCAGGATCTGACGCCGGATGAGCGAAAGCTGCTGCGCCTGCTGGCCTTGGCACAGCCCTCCGCCGACCCCACCGCCGCCGCCCGGCTTTATGCCTTGGTGGAGCACCTGATGCGGCCGGGGACCACCGACGGCCTGATGGTGGCGTCCCGCGCCATGGCCGGCGCCCTGGGTGCCCACGGCCTTTCTCTGCCGGTGCGGCCCATGGCGCTGGAACGCACCGCCACCCCCGGTCGCTATGACGCCTGACGCAGCGTGACACCTTCCGTGGTCCGGAAAGGCGGCGATCAGGAATCCGCGCTGAGGTGCACGCGGTTGCGGCCCGCCGCCTTGGCGGCGTAGAGGGCCAGGTCGGCCCGGCGCAGCGCGTCGGCCAAGCCGTCGTCCCCGCCGGACACTCGGGCGGCGCCGATGCTCACCGTCCAGGCCAGGGTGGCATGGCCGTTGACCGGGGCCGCCTCCACCACGCGACGCAAGGTCTCGGCCCGGGCAGCGGCGTCCACGGTATCGGCGTCGGGCAGCAGGACGGCGAATTCCTCGCCGCCGATGCGGCCCGCCACCTCGCCCTCCCGCAGCCAGCCTTGCAGCAGCCGGCCGAACTGGGACAGCACACGATCACCCGCAGCGTGGCCCAAGGTATCGTTGATGGCCTTGAAATGATCGATGTCGATCATCAACAGGGCTTGGGGCTGGCCCGCCTCACGCCCGCGGCGCACCTCCCGCTCCCCCACATCCAGGAAATGGCGGCGATTGGGCAGGCCGGTCAGCACATCGCGGGTGGCCATGTCGTAGAGGCGGCCGGCGTAGGCCTTCAGCCGGCCGACCAGGGGGCGGAAGATGAACACGGCCTCGGCCAGCAGGGTGGTCAGCAGGATGGCCAACACGCCCTGCTGCGCCCGCCGCAGCCCCTCGATACGCTCCGTCGCCTCGGTCTCGAACTGCCGGACCGCCTGGTCCAGCATGGGCATGATGATGTCGCGGGTTTGATCGCGGATCTCGCCGAAGGCGCGGGCGCGGATGTCGGCTGTGCCCGCGTCCAGGGGCTGCGGCCCCTCCGACCCCGCCAGGATGCGGGCGGCCAGAACCAGATCGCGGGTGCGGCGGTCCAGGTCGGTGGGCGGGGAGAAGTAAAGGGCGCGGGCGGCGTCCGACAGGCCATGGGTGATGCCCATGTCGCCGGTGCCGCCCAACAGGGCGCGATGCGCCCGTTCCATGGTGGCGGCCGCCTGCAGCAGGGGGACGCGCGCCGCCTCGTCATGGCCCTCATAGAAGTCGCGGGCCAGCAGGCCGATGCGCTGCGACAGCATGCGCTGACGGCCGGCGACATTGATGATGGTGCCACTGTCGCGCTGCTGGGAAATGACATGGTCCAGCAGCAGGTGCACCGATCCCGACAGCAGGGCGATCAGGGACAGGGCGGCGACATAGGCCACCGTCAGGCGGCGCGTCGGAAGGCTGTCGTCGGCACGCGTCATGGTATCGGGGCGGTCCTGCGAAGGGGACGGGCGTCCCCTGCAGGGATACGGCCGCGCTTGCCAAGTGAAACTGGCCTGATCATCAACCGGACCGTTTCGTATGACAAGTGTTGGCGCCCTGACCAGAGGGCTAGTGCCGGTCCCCGGGGCCGGGAACGTCCCTGCCTTGTTCGGAGTCTTCCGGGAAACGGGCCGCGTCACGGTCTTCGCTCAGGTGAACGACCCGCCGCCCCAGGGATTGGGAACGGGACAGGGCCTGCAGGCGGCCCCGGATGTCGATGGCGTTCACGTCACGGGTCCGGGGCAGGTCACGGGTACGGGTGGGCATGGACGTCCTCTCCGTTCACGTGGGATGGCCGTCAGGCCTGTTCGATGGCTTGCGCGGCTTGGTCCAGGGCCTGGGCGATGGCGCGCGCCTGCTCTTCCGTCAGGGTCCCGCCGCGCAGGCGCAAGCGCAAGGCCATTTTCAGGTTTTCCATGGCACGGATGACCGAAGCCGGGGGCATCCAGCCGCGCACCGCGCTGATCTTGTCCAGCCGTTCCTTGATGGCGGCCAGGACGTGGCAGTTTTCCTCCAGGAAGGCGGCGCCGCTCTCGGTCAGGGTGTACAGCTTCTTGCCACCCTCGCCCACCGAGACCTCGGTATGGCCCATTTCCTCCAGCAGGGTCAGCGTCGGGTAGACGACGCCGGGGCTGGGGCTGTAGCCGCCGCCGACCTTTTCCTCGATGGCCTTGATGATCTCGTAGCCATAGCGGGGCTTTTCCCGGATGAGGTCCAGGAACAGGAAGCGCAGGTCGCCATTCTCGAAGACGCGGGCGGCACCGCCTCGGCCACCCCGGCCGCCGAAGCCCTCACCCCGCTCGCCCCGGCCCCAATGATCGCCGTGGCCGCCCCAGGCGCCCCAGAAGCCCTCGCCGTCGCGGCCCCGGGCGTGGCGACGTCCCCCCTCGGGGTGTTTGCCGCCATGATGTTTGAAAAAGTGCATGATGGTCTCTCGATCCTATCTCGTCTGTTATTCGATATATCGTGAATTAAGATATATCTCGATCCTTTCTTGAGTCAAGGCGTCACCGCCGGAATTTATCGCAGATCATTGACGGGCCCGCCCCGGGGCCCGGATAGTCGGGGCGAAAGATAAGGAAATGCCCATGCCCCAGCCCAGCGACACCCTGCACAATCCCATGAGCCTGGCCGGCCGGTCCCTGCTGGTCACCGGCGCGTCGGCCGGCATCGGCCAGGCCACGGCCGTGCTGCTGTCGCGCCTGGGTGCCCACGTCACCCTGAACGGCCGGGACGAGGGGCGGCTGGCCGACACCCTGTCGCGCCTCACGGGTGAAGGGCACCGCGTGGCGCCCTTCGACATGGGCGACCTGGACGCCATCCCGGCCTGGATGAAGGAGCAGGCGGCCCTGTCCGGGCCCTTCGACGGGGTGGCGCACTGCGCCGGCATCCAGACGCTGCGCCCCATCCGCATCTTCTCCCAGGAATTCTTCGACCAGGTGATGCGGGTCAACCTGGGCTCGTGCCTGGCCCTGGCCAAGGGCCTGCGGCAGAAGGGCGTGCGGGCCGAGCGCTCGGCCATGGTTTTCATCTCCTCCACCGCCGCCACTGCTGCCTCGCCCGCCAACATCGTCTACGCCGCGGCCAAGGGTGGCATCATCGCCGCCACCAAGGGCCTGTCGGCCGAGTTGCTGCCGGACGGCATCCGCGTCAACTGCGTGGTGCCCAGCATCGTCATGACCGACCTGATCGAGCGCGGGTTCGAGAAGCTGAGCCAGGAACAGATCGACCATCTGCAGCGGCTGCAGCCCCTGGGCTTCGGCCATGTCGACGATGTGGCCCACGCCATCGCCTATCTGCTGGCCGACACCGGCCGCTGGATCACCGGCACGGCCCTGACCGTCGATGGGGGGCGCACGGCGTGACGGCCCCCTGGATCAAGCTGGGCGACGCCGCCAGCGTGGCCGGCCATGGCGATTACCTGACGGGCCGGGCGCCGGATGCCGCCGGGGCCGCCATCCCCGTGGTGGTGCAGAATTTCCAGGGTGCCTTGAAGGCCTTCCGCAACGTCTGTTCCCACCGCTACGCCCTGATCCACGACCAGCCGTGCGGGCGTGGCCTGCTGCGCTGCCCCTATCACGGCTGGGTCTATGACGCCGCCGGCGTGCCCATCGGCATTCCCTTCGACGACAGCGACTTCCACCTGGATGCGGAGGCCCGCCGCCGCCTGGCCCTGGCGCCGGTGGGCCTGGCCGTGGCCAACGGCCAGGTGTGGGTGAACGCGGACGCCGCCGCTATCTTCACGGAGCCGGCGTGATGGGGGAAATGCTGCCCGCCCGCTGGTTCGACGATCCCGATTGTCACGCCCGGGAACTGGCCGCGCTACGCCGGCAATGGCTGTACGTCGGCACCCGGTTCGACACACCCCTGACGCGTACGGTGCTGGGCACCCCGGTCACCGTGACCGCCGCGCTCACGGCCACGGATGGCCAGGGCCGCGCGCTGGAAGTGGATGCCTGCGGCGCCTTCGTCTTCGTGCGGCTGCAAGGCGGAGGCCCGGGCCTGGCCGACCACCTGGGGCCGGTGGCGGCACATCTGGCCCGGCTGTCGGACCAGTGCGACCAGCCCATCGCCGAGGACCACGTGGAGTTCGCCGCCAATTGGAAGGCGCTGGTGGAAAACACCATGGACGACTTCCATGGCTCCACCGTCCACCCCACCACCATCCACCCCGCCGTCCATGCCGACTGGCAGACACATCTGGAAACCACCCGCCGCGGCCGGCACAGCACATCCAGCTGGCTGTTGTCCGACGGGACGGAGACATGGTGGCGGCGTATCGACGGCAAGATGGGCCTGCGCCGCGTGACCGACCACGCCCGCTATGATCATTGCTTCGTCTTCCCCAACCTGTACGTGGCCAGCTTTTACGGCGCCATGGTCATCACCCACACGGTGACGCCCCTGGCGGCGGACCGCAGCCGCCTGGACTGGCGCCTGTTCCTGCCGGTGACGGCCCCGGAAAAGCCGGCCGTGGCCGCCTTCCGCCGGTCGCTGACCAGCGTGCTGGCGGGGTCCGCCCGTGCCGTGATCCTGGAGGACCAGCCGCTGTGCGAACGGGTGCAGCAAGGGCGGGCGGCGGCCCTGGGCCCCGGCATCCTGGGCCGGCGTGAGCGCCGCATCGCCGATTTCCATCACGCCTGGGCCCGCGCCCTGGGACTGGACGCCCCGCCGCTGCCGGCGGATGCGCCCTATGAGGAGAATGCCGTATGACCCTCAGCTATCGCCGGCCGACGGAAGAGGATGCGCGCCTGCTGCTGGACTGGCGCCTACGCCCCGACATCTCCCGCCACCTGTTCACGCAGGTTGAGGACGACATCGGGAAGCAGCGGGCCTGGCTGGCGCGCAGCAACGCGCGCGATGACTATCACCACCGCATCATGATGGTGGATGGGGTGCCGGTGGGTTACGCCTCCATCACCATCACTCATGCGGCCTGGGGTATCGCCACCCTGGGCGCCTACATGGCCGACCGGCGCGGGCGCACCGGCTCCGCCCCGCTGAATTTCGCCCACGCCCTGAATCACGTCTTCTACGCCCTGGGCCTGCGCAAGGTGGTGAACCAGGTCATGGCCGACAATGACCGTGTCCTGCGCGGCCAGACCATGCTGGGCTATCGCCATGTCGGCGTGCTGAAGGACCATGCCGTGAAGGAAGGTCAGGCATACGATGTCCACCTGTTCGAGATATCGGCGGCGGAATGGGCGGAAAAACGGCTGAAATTCAGGGAATATGCCGATTGGGATGGCCATATGTGGCCCCCTGGCTAAAAGGCGGATAGGCCGCAAGGTCTCTTGGTTAACGGTCGTGGAAGGGACAAGCAATTAGTTCCCAGGGCAAAGACCCCGACCATGATCCCGACCGGTTATCCCCCCATTATCATCCCCCGCCGCGTGGCGCTGTTCGCCCATTTCGACCGCGACGGCCAGATCGACGACCATGTCCTTTATTACCTGCGCAGCCTGCGCGAGGTGGCGGAGCGCATCCTCTTCGTATCCGACGGCGCCCTTATGGAGGGCCAGGCGGAGCGGCTGGCGGGCTTGGCCGAGCTGGTGCATGCCGGCCGCCACGGCGCCTATGACTTCGGCAGCTGGAAGCTGGGCGTCCAGGCCCTGGGCGGCGACCTTGCCCTTTATGACGAGGTCATCGTCGCCAACGACAGCTGCTATGGCGGCGTGTTCCCCTTCGCCCCGGTGTTCGACACAATGGCGGGGCGGGACTGCGACTTCTGGGGGCTGACCGATGGGCTGGTGGATGGCGACATCCGCTATCTGACCAGCAACTTCCTGGTTTTCCGGCCGGCGGTGACCGGCCATCCGGAATTCAGCCGCTTCTGGGACGAGGTGACGCGACAACCCGACAAGGCGGCCGTCTGCCGCGCCTACGAATTCGGCCTCAGCCAACGGCTGCTGGCCCTTGGTTTCCGTCCCGGCCGTTACCTGCCCCGGCCCTTTGTGGCCAAGGAGCTGTATTCCGACGTCTATTTCGACGCGTGCCTGGAAACATACCGCATGCCCCTGGTGAAGGTGGCCGTGTTCAGCCAGAACCAGCAGCGCGTGGCCCGCCTGCGTGAGCGGCTGGAGCGCATGGCCCAGTACTATCCCGTCAACCTTATCGAGGCGCACGTGGCCCGCCTGTGCGGCACCCCCCATCCCGTCATCCACGACCTGCCCTGGCGGCAGGAGCGTACGCGCCTGGCCCCGCTGCCCGGGACGTACAGGCGCAGCAAGTACAGCCGGAGCCTGCGCTGGTGGCTGTGTTACATTCGCGTCCTGGGCGTGCCGGTGTTCGCCACCGCCCGGCGGGTGCGGGCGGTGGCATAGCACGGGTCAGGCGGCCCGGATTTCCGACAGGAAGCGGACCACTTCCGACCGCAAAGCGATGGACTGGCTGCCCAGGGAGCGGGCGGCGGCCAGCACCTGGGACGCCGCGGCACCGGTCTCCCCCGCGGCCCCCGTCACCCGGGTGATGTTCGACGACACCTCCTCGGTACCCTGCGCCGCCTGGGTGACGTTGCGGGCGATTTCCAACGTAGTGGCGTTCTGTTCCTCGACCGCCGCCGAAATGGTGGCCGAAATGCCGTTCACCTCCTCGATGGTGCCACTGATGCCCTGGATGGCGGCGACGACGCCGCTGGTGGCCTCCTGCATTTCCTGAATTTGGCGGGCGATGTCCTCAGTCGCCCGCGCCGTCTGGTTGGCCAGGCCTTTCACCTCGCTGGCGACGACGGCGAAGCCCTTGCCGGCCTCGCCAGCCCGTGCCGCCTCGATGGTGGCGTTCAGGGCCAACAGGTTGGTCTGGCCCGCGATGGATTGGATCAGTTCCACCACGGTGCCGATGCGCTGCGCCGCGTCCGCCAGTCCTTGGACCAGGGTGTCGGACCGGGTCGCGGCCTGCGCCGCCTGGGACGCCACGCTGCTGGACCGGGCGGCCTGCCGGCTGATCTCCTGGATGGAGCTGGTCATCTCCTCCGCCGCCGATGCCACGGTCTGCACATTGGCGGAGGTCTGTTCCGCCGCCGCCGCCGTGGCGGCGGCCTGGGCCTTGGTGCGCTCCGCCACGTCGGTCATGCTCTGCGCGGTCGAGTCCAGTTGGACCGCGGCGCCGCTGACCGCCTCGAGAATGCCGGCGACCGCGCCGTCGAAGCTTTGGACCAGCCGGTCCACCGCCTGGGCGCGGCGCAACTTGGCCTCTTCCGCCTGGCGCTGCTCCGCCGCCAGCCGGTCCGCCTCAATGGCGTTCTGCTTGAACACGTCCAGTGCGCGGGCCATGGCACCCACCTCGTCCCGGCGCTGCAGGCCGTCGACCACGATGCCCCGGTCGCCCTCCGCCAGCCGGCGCATACGGTCGGTCAAGGCTGAGATGGGGGCCGCGATCGTACCGGACAGCATCAGCGCGGCCAGGATGGCCACCACGATCGCGGCGATACCGCCCAGCACCGTGGTCCAGTAGGTCATGTGGAAGGCCGCCTGCTGCTCATCATGCCGCTGGTCCAGCAAGTCCCGCTCCGCCGCCGTGATTTCGGCCACCTTGGCGCGGATGGCGTCCATTTGCGCCTTTCCGCCGTTCACCGACTCCAGCGTACGCGCCTGGTCCCGCTGGTCCGTCTTCATGCGCGCCACCAGCTTTTCCGCATAGTCGTTGCGCCATGCGCGGGCCAGACGGTCCATATCGTCCAGGCGCCGCTGCTGGGCCGCATTATCCGCCGTCAAGGTGCGTGCCGTGGCCATCGCCTGGGCATAGGCGCCGGCCCCGCTGTGGTAGGGGGCCAGCACCGCCTCGTCCGCCGCCACCAGATATCCCCGCAGGCCCGTTTCCTGGTCGACCAGGGCGGCAAGCGCCCCATCGACGGCGTCCAACACCTTGTAGCTGTGTGTGGTCCACCCGGTGCTGTCTTGGATGAAAGACACGCGGGTGTAGGTCAGGCCGCTGACCACGAAGGAGATGACCAGCACCAGGGAGAAGGCCGCGGCCAGTTTCCCCAGGATTCGAAGATTGCTTAGCAACGTCATGAGGCACGCTCCGCCAGGTGGATTTCACCCAGGGATTACGCAAAGAGGATAGGTTTCAGACCACAAGACCTTGGTTTTGCTACAAAGGTGGTATTTCAGACGATAGATACGCCCGCGGCCGGGGGACCGCGGGCCGAGGGAATAGGCCATTCGGACGCCCTCTTAATCGTCTGCCAAGGTCCGCCGCAGCCGCGCCAGCGTGCGGGTGAAGACACCAGTGTCGTTCAGCGCCCGCGACAACACCAGGGCGCCCTGGATGCCGGCCACCACCTCCTCCGCCTGGGTCTGGGCCTGGTCCGGGTCGCGGCCGGCCCGAACCAGGGCCCCGGCCAGGGCCCGGACCCAGGCGGCGAAATAGCCATGCACCTGTTCGGTGAACAGGTCACGGGCGTCACCCAAGGCGAAAACGCCCACGACGCACACCCGCTGGCCGGATCGGAAATAGGCATCGGTGGCCTGGAACATGGCCTCCACCGCCTTCAAGCCGTCTCCCGTCCGCTCGAGCGGCTCGAAGACGTGGGCGCGGAACCACCCGTCGATATGGGCCAGCACCACCTCCGCCATCTCGGCCTTGCCGCCGGGGAAGAAGTTGTAAAGGCTGCCCTTGCCCAGGCCCGTGCGGGCGGTGATGGCCGACAGGCTGGCGCCTTCGAACCCATGGTCGCGGAAGACCTCGGCCAGGACGGGGATGACGTCCTGGCGGTCGGCGAGGGTGCGCGCCATGGCTTACAGGCCCAGGTCGCTGAGGCCGGGGTGGTCATCCGGACGGCGGCCCAGCGGCCAGTGGAATTTGCGGTCCGCCTCCTTGATGGGGTGTTCATTGATGCTGGCGTGGCGCGCCCGCATCAGGCCGTCGGCGTCAAACTCCCAATTCTCATTGCCATAGGCGCGGAACCAGTTGCCGCTGTCGTCGCGATATTCGTACGCGAAGCGTACGGCAATGCGGTTTTCGGTGTACGCCCAGATTTCCTTAATCAGCCGGTAGTCAAGTTCCTTGGCCCACTTGCGGGCCAGGAAGGCCTCGATGGCCGGGCGGCCGGTGACGAACTCCGCCCGGTTGCGCCAGCGGCTGTCGACCGTGTAGGCCTGCGCCACCTTGGCGGGATCGCGGCTGTTCCAGCCATCCTCGGCGGCGCGCACCTTCTGGATGGCGGTCTCCAACGTGAAAGGCGGCAGGGGCGGACGGGACATCGGAACCTCCATGGATTAGGGTTTGTACCAATCGGTACGTTGTGGACCGATTGGTACAATGAAGCCCAACCTTTAGCAAGGGGCTTTTTTGCCCCGTCCGCGTTTTCAGCAGGGAGTCGTCAAGCGACGGCGCGCAGCGGGGCCGCCACCGCCACCAGATCCTCGATGCTGACCAGCGGCATGCCTTGGGTTTCGGCATACGCCACCAGGTCGGGCAGGCGGGCCATGCTGCCGTCGGGCTTCATCACCTCGCACAGCACGCCGGCGGGGATGCGACCCGCCCGGCGCACCAGGTCGATGGTGGCCTCGGTATGCCCGCGACGGGCCGCCAGCCCGCCGGGATGGGCGCGCAGGGGGAAGACGTGGCCGGGGCGGGCCAAGTCTTCCGGCTGGGCGCCATCGGCGATGGCCGTGCGGATGGTAGTGACACGGTCCGCGGCCGAGACACCGGTGGTGACGCCGGTCTTGGCCTCGATGCTGACGGTGAAGGCGGTGCCGTAGCGCGAGGAATTGGCGCCCACCATAGGCGGCAATTCCAGGACGCGGGCGTGTTCGTCGGTCAGCACCAGGCAGACGATGCCGCTGCAATCACGGATCAGCAGCGCCATCTGTTCCACCGTCAGGCTGTCGGCGGCGTAGATGATGTCGCCTTCGTTTTCACGGTCGGCATCATCGACGACGATCACGCCCTGGCCCGCCTGGATGGCGGCCACGGCGCGGGCCACCCGGGATTCGGCGTCGCCGAACCGGGACAGCAGATCGTCGTCATGGGCGGGGGTTTGGGAAATCTGACTCAAGGGTCTCACTCCGTTGAACAATCGGGCGAGCCTGAATCAGGGCAAAAAGAGACTATGGGCGAACGGGAGGTTCCCCCGAGGCAGACCCCATCCGCGGACGCGCGCCCAAACCCGAGGCCCGGCAGGGCCCCAGGGGGTGCGCCCGCACATCGCGGGCCGGCTCATCCTCTTCCATCCGGACTGTAACCGTCGGCCCCGGCATTTCACCGGGTCTGCTGACCCCGTGGGCGTTACCGCCCCCGGGCGCTCGCGGGCTCCCCCTCCATCAAGAGGGGATACCGCCGGTCGGGATTTTCACCCTGCCCTGAGAACAAGCGTGTCGCCATCCGGCGATGGCCGGATGACCTGTCGATAGGACAGGCCCGCGCCCACCCTGTCAACACGGGGACGGTTGGAATTTCCTCATGGGCCTTATGAGGGGCCCAGGCCTTGCGCCAAACGATCCAGGAAGCCCAGGGCGGGGCCGCCGGTGCGCAGCAGGCCTTTGTAGCGGGCCACCGGTTCCGGCACCGTGCGCAGGATGTGGGCGAACTGCGCCGCCTCGGTTGCGGTCAGGTCGGCCAGGGCGCGCTGATAGGTGCGGATGGTGAACAGCACGGCGCCGGTGGCGGGCAAGCGGCGCAGGGTCTGGCGTTCGATGCGCAGGAACAGGCGGTGCCCGGCGCTGTCGGCGGTGATGGCGGCATCGGCAGCGGTGTGCGCCACCTCGTCCGGCTGGAACAGGGCGGGGTCGTCGCTCAGGCCCCAGTTCATGCGCCATACCGGCCGTTCCGGCGCCAGGGTTTCCAGGAAGCGGTCCACCGGCCGCCCCAGTTTCTCACCATAGAGGGCCACCGGCGCGTGGATGCCGGCCATGGGCCGCCCCAGCTTTTCATGCAGACGCCAACGGTTGGGAAAGCACAGCACGGCGGCCGCCAGCACCGGCACGTCATCAGGGCCCGGCAGCAACAGGCAGAGATCCTCCGCCACCAGGCGGCCGGCGACCTCCAGCGGATTGGCGCCGGCGGCCGCCAAGTCCCACGCCTCCCCGGTGATGTGGCAGGTGAAACGGTGCCCCTCGCGGGTGTAGGCACGCGGGAAATGATGGGGCAGATGGTCCGCCAGCAACGCCAGCACTTCCCCCTGGGCCGCCCCGCTGCCCGGCAGGAAGCCGGTCACGGCCCCCTGCCGCTGGGCCAGCAACTGGCGGCGCTGCGCCAGCAGGGCGGGGCAGCTGTCGTCCACCATCAGCCACCGGGCGGGGTCCAGGGCCATCAGGCCCATGGCCATGCGCCAATCGCCGCCGTTGAACGGCCAGCACGGCTGCTCCGGCGGCAGGTCCCAGGCGTTCACGGGCGTCAGACTTCCAGCGGCGCGAAATCGTCCGGCATCTCCGCCAGCGTGGGCTCGGCGATGGGCCCGACCTCCGCCACCAGGGTGCCCCAGGACCAGCCGACGCCGAAGCCGGCCATCAGCAGCTTCTTCGGACCTTCCGCCAGCATGGGGCCCAGGCGGTGGCAGATGGCCAGCGGGACGGAGGCCGAACTGGTGTTGCCGAATTTCTCCATGTCGATCAGGAAGCGCTCGGGCGCCGCCCCGATCTTCTTGCGGATGTGGTCCAGCATCATGCGGTTGGCCTGGTGCGGGACGATCATATCCAGATCGTCCAGCGTCACGCCGGCATGCTCCATGGCCTCGCGCAGCAGCGGCGGGACGGAGCGCAAGGTGAAGGTGAAGACCTCCGCCCCGTTCAGGTGCAGGCGGGCGTCGCGGTAGAGGCGCTTGTGCTCTTCCTCCGACCAGGGTTCCTCCCCCGGGATCAGGCAGTCGCGCTTGCCGCCGGCCTTGACGAAGATGTGCTTGGCCCCGCTGCCATCCGTACCCAGGATGGCGTGGATGGGGGGGGCATCGGCATCCACCTCCAGCGCCGTGGCGCTGCCGGCGTCGCCGAACAGGGGAAGGGTGGCGCGGTCATCCGGGCGCAGCCAGCGGGCGGAATTGTCACCGGCCAGCACCAGGGCACGCCGCGCCGTGCTGCCGCCCAAGAGGCGCGCCGCCATCCAGGTACCGTAGGCGAAGCCGGAACAGCCCAGCGGCACGTCGAAGGCCGCCGTGCTGGTGGGCAGGCCCAGGCGCCGCTGCATGACCGCGGCGGTGACGGGCAGCACGTAATCAGCATCCTGGCTGACGAAGATCAGGAGATCGACCGAGGCCGGGTCCCAGCCCAGCTGTTGCATTAGCCCCTCGGCCGCCGCCACGCACATGTCGGACGCCATGTAGGGCCGGGGCAGCAGACGCCGCTCCGCCACGCCGATGGTGGCGTAGAGCTTCTTCGCCTCATCTTCCGTGAACAGGGTGTGGTCTTCCAGATAGGAATGCCGTTCCTTCGGCACCACGGCCCGGAAGCCCTTGATCCGCACGCCTTCGACGATGGCCTTCACCGCAACCCGCCCTGAGAGAAGTGTCCTTAGCTGCTATACTATGGCCATTCCCGCCCCGATGCCAAAGGCCCTCTGTTGAGCACCATCCTGATCCGCGCCGACGCCACCGCGTCCATGGGCACCGGCCATGTCATGCGCTGCCTGTCGGTGGCGGAGGCCTTGCGGGAACGGGGGGTATCATCCCTGTTCGCCGCCGTGGATCTGCCGCCGGCCCTGGCGCATCGCCTGGATGCCGCCGGCTTCGGCGTAAGCCTGGTGCCGGGCCCGGCGGCAAGCGGGGCGGATCTGGCCGGCCTGGCCGAACAGATCCGCCGGCACCACGCCGGCGTCGTGATCCTGGACGGTTATCACTTCAACGATGACTATCGTGCCGGACTGGCGGCGCTGGGCAAACCGGTCGTGGCCTTCGATGACGGGCCGGGGACGCGGCCCTTGCACGCCCATATGATCGTGAACGCCGGCGCCGCCGTGGACGCCGCCGCCTATCGGGCCGCCAACCCGCATGCGGTCCTGGCGCTGGGGCCCGCCTATGCCCCCCTGCGGGCGGAGTTCCGCCGGGCGCGGGGCGTGGCCCTGCCGCCGCTGGACCGCCGTCGCCGCTTGCTGCTGACCTTCGGCGGCACCGACCCGGCGGGCCTGACCCTGCCCTGCCTGAAGCGCCTGGCCCCGGCCTTGCCCGCCGGTGTCGGCCTGGACGTGGTAGTGGGCGGCAGCAACCCCAACACCGACTGCATCCGCACCGCCGGAGACCGCTACCCCAACACGGTTGTCCATGTGGAAACACCGCGCATGGCCGACCTGATGCGCGAGGCCGGCCTGGCCCTGTCCGCCGCCGGCGGCACGCTGGGGGAGCTGGCCTGCCTGGCGGTGCCCACGCTGCTGGTGGTGGTGGCGGACAACCAGGCCAGCAGTGCCGGCGCGGTGGCGGCATCGGGCAAGGCCCGAGTCATCGATGCACGCAGCATGGACAAGGCCGAGGCGGCGGAGCGCATCACGGCCGACGCCCTGGCGCTATGGGCCGATGCCGACGCACGCGCGGCCCTGAGCCACCGTATAGGCGAGGGCGATGACGGCCAGCTGGTGGATGGGTTGGGCGCGGTGCGCATCGCCGACGCGTTGCTGGCCCTGCCAGGCTGATCGCCGTTATGGTCGCCGCATGACCCCGCCCGATCTCGACGCGCTTTCGCCGCTAGACCGCATCCTGCTGCGCCTTATCGCCCTGATCGGCCCGCTGCCGCCGGCCCGCGCGCTGCTGGATTGCCTGAACCAGGCGCGCGTCAGTCCGGCGCTCTGGACCCATGAGGCGTTGACCGAGGCGCAGAACAGCCTGCGCCGACACGGCCTGCTGAACAACAAGATGGCCTGCGCGCCCGCGCTGGCCCACACCGTGGCGACCACGGCGCTCGAAACGGCGGAGGGCAAGGCCCTGGCCATCGCCATCCGCACCCAGTTGCCCGGCGACTCGAAAAGCTATTGGGACCCCAAGCTGGTGGAGATCGATTTCGCGCGTGGCCTGAGGTTGGCCGCTTTGCAGAACGATGGGGCGGAGGTCCAGCGCCTGCTGGGCCTGGTCAGGCGTCCCGCCCATGCGCTGCCGGAGCTGTTCAATCGCCATTTCACGCTGGTGCCGCTGGGGGTCGACTGGCTGGCCGGACGCGCGCCGGTGATCCAGGCGACGCTGCTGGCGGCGAAGCTCGGCCATTGGATGGCCACGGCGGAAATGTCGCCGGATTTGCCGGCCCTGGTGGACCACGCCCAGGCGCACCCGATCCTGCGCCGCGATTGCTTCACCCTGATCGCCGACTTCCGGCTGTTGAGCGGGCAATTGCCAGCGTTGCAAGCGTTGCTGGCGGATGCGCCGACGCCGGAGGCGGCCCTGCCCTATGCCGCCGCCCACGCCCTGCTGTCGGAGGACGCGCCCCGGGCCCGTGCGCTGTTCGGCGAGGCCGTGACGCAGCACCGCCGGGCCCTGCGCAAACGCAAGGGCGGCCTGCCTGGACACCTTGGCGTGCTGCATCTGTGTGCGCAATTGGCTGGGGGCGACCCGGCCCAGCACGCCGCCATCCCCGCCCTGGCGCAGGACATGGCCCAGGCGGGGCAGATCCCCCTGGGCTCCATGGCCGTCGAGGCCCTGGCCAGCCTGGCCGCCAACAAGCCGGAAGCGGCGCTGAACGGCGTGAAATGGTTGCTGAGCGCCACCGACACCATGGCACGGCCCTCCCCCCTGGGCCTAGGGCTGGTGGCCGTGGCGGCGGCCGTGGTGGATGCGACGCTAGCCCGCCAGCATGCCGACGCCTGGGACCAGTGGTTCCGCCATCTGGCCCCCACCATGCCCCTGGCCGCCGACCTGATGGCGGAGGTGCTGGCCCGGGTGGCCAACGACCCGACCCCCTATCAAACCCATCTGGCGCGGCCCGACAGGTGGGTGACGCTGCGCTTCTTGACCCTGCTGCCGGTCAAGGAACCGTGGGAGCGGGCGCTGGAGAGCCTGGAGGTGCTGCTGGAACCGCCGGCGCCGGTAGAAAAGAAGATGACGGGCAAGCGCCTGGCCTGGCTGGTCGATCCCAGCAGCGGCGCGGTGGAGCCGGTGGAACAGGTGCAGCAGCGCGGCCCGACCAAAAGCCCGACCCAGGGCTGGAGCGTAGGCCGGCCCATCCCGCTGAAGCGCCTGTACCAGGGTGACGCCCAGCTGAGCTATCTGGATGAGTTCGACCGGCGGGTCATCGCCACCATCGCCCGCGATTACGACGGCTGGGGCCACGGCCGCTCCCGCTACGACTATTTTCTGCCACCACGCGACACGCTGCCGGCCCTGGTGGGCCATCCCCGCGTGTTCTATCGCCGCCAGCCGGGACCGCCGGTGGAGCTGGTGCTGGCGCGGGCGGAGCTGGTGCTGGCCGGCACCCGGGGCGGCTATCGCCTGGCCTTGTCGCACCCGGCCGCCGAAACCGACGCGATCATCGAGGTGGAGGGCCCCACCCGCTGGCGTGTGGTGGTGATCGACGACAAGGCCGTGGCGGCGGGCAAGCTGCTGGGCGCGGACGGCATCACCGTGCCGGCCATGGCGCGCGACCGCCTGGCCGCCATCGCGCGCTCCCGCCTGCCCGACCTGCCGGTGCGGGTGGAGGCCGCCGACCTGGACGAGGGCCGGACGGAGGCGGGCGACCCCGCCCCGGTGGTGCGGCTGCGCCTGCTGGACCCTGGTTTGAAGGTCTCGCTGGTCGTGCGGCCGCTGGGCCCCGACGGCCCCCATTTCGCACCGGGCCAGGGCAGCCGGCGCGTCACCGGCAACGGCCGGCGCGCCCTGCGCGACTTGGCGGCGGAGGAACGCCTGGCCCAGGCCCTGGCCGACGCCTGCCCCAGCCTGGGTGGCGAGGGCCGGGAATGGGAGCTGGAAGGCCTGAGCGCCGCGCTGGAATTCCTGAGCGAGCTGAAGGCCCTGCCCCAACCGCCGGCCCTGGAGTGGCCGGAGGGGCAGAAGCTGACCCTGCGCGGCGACGAGGCCGGCACCAGCCATTTCAGCACCACAGTCAAAAGCACCGAAAGCTGGTTCGCCGTGGCCGGGACCCTGAAGCTGGACGAAGGGCTGGTGCTGGACCTGAAGGATTTGCTGATCCGGCTGGAGGACGCGCCCGGCCGTTTCGTGCCCCTGGGCGACGGCCAGTTCGTGGCCCTGGACCGCCATTTCCGCCAGCAGCTGGATCGCCTGCTGCGCATTGGGGGAACAAAGGTGCCGCGCGCGGCCGGTACCGCCCTGCGCGGCCTGGTCGAGGAAGCGGCCTCGGCCCAGGTGGACCAGGCTTGGCGCGCCTTCATCCAGAACCTGGACGACGCGGCGGCCTGGCAGCCGCGCCTACCCAACGGCCTGACCGCCGAACTACGCGACTACCAGGCGGAGGGTTATTTCTGGATGAGCCGGCTGGCGCGCCTGGGGGCGGGCGCCCTGCTGGCCGATGACATGGGCCTGGGCAAGACGGTGCAGGCGATAGCCCTGATGGCGGCCAAGGCCGGCGACGGCCCCATGCTGGTGGTGGCCCCCACCTCCGTCGCCGGCAACTGGCAATCGGAACTGGCGCGCTTCGCCCCCGGCCTGACCGTCCACCGCCTGGCCGAGACGGGCGGGCGGCAGGAGGTGCTGCGCGCCCTGGGGCCCGGCGACGTGCTGGTCACCACCTATGGCCTGCTGGTGCGGGAGGAAGCCTTGCTGGCGGCCGTGCCCTGGGCCGTGGCCGTGCTGGATGAGGCGCAGGCCATCAAGAACCCGGATACGCGCCGCGCCCAGGCCGCCCGCGCGGTGAACGCCGGCTTCCGCCTGGCCCTGACCGGCACGCCGGTGGAAAACGACCTGGAAGAGCTGTGGAGCCTGTTCCAGTTCACCAACCCCGGCCTGCTGGGCAGCCGCAAGACCTTCGCCCAGCGCTTCGGCACGCCCATCCAGGCGGCGCGCAGCCCTGGCGCCCGCGCGGCCCTGCGCGCGGTGGTCCAACCCTTCCTGCTGCGCCGGACCAAGGGCGCCGTGCTGGCCGAACTGCCGCCGCGCACGGAGCAGACCCTGCTGGTCGAGCGTGGGGCGGAGGAGATCGCCTTTTACGAAGCGTTGCGCCGCCGCGCCTTGGAAAAGCTGGAGGAGATGTCGGGAGAGCGATCCCGCATCCATATCCTGGCGGAGATCACGCGCCTGCGGCAGGCCTGCTGCCACCCCGACCTGGTGGCGGCCGACGCGCACCTGCCTTCGGCCAAGCTGGACGCCTTCCTGGAACTGGTGGAAGAACTGCGCGAGGGCGGCCACCGCGCCCTGGTGTTCAGCCAGTTTATCGGCCACCTGGCCCGGGTGCGCACCGCCTTGGACCGCATGGGTGTCACCTACCAACTGCTGGACGGTAGCCTGACGGCGGCGGAACGGCAGCGGCGGGTGGCGGCCTTCCAGGCCGGCGAGGGCGACCTGTTCCTGATCAGCCTGAAGGCCGGCGGCGTGGGCCTGAACCTGACGGCAGCCGACTATGTCATCCACCTGGACCCATGGTGGAATCCCGCTGTGGAGGACCAGGCCTCCGATCGCGCCCACCGCATCGGCCAGCGCCGGCCGGTGACCATCTACCGCCTGATCCTGAAGGGCAGCATTGAGGAGGGCATCGTGGCCCTGCACGGCCGCAAGCGCGACCTGGCCGACGCGCTGCTGCAGGACGCCGACACCGCCGGGTACTTGTCCGACGAGGATCTGCTGGCCTTGATCCGGGGGGTGGGCTGAGCGGTGGGCCTGTGGTAGGCTACCGCCATGACCGAGCCCGCTTCCATTTTCGACATCGTGGACGAGGACGCCAAGCGTCGCGCCATCGAGGAGGCGCGCGCGTCGGTTGCCGCTGGCAACGTCGTGGATCACGATGTTGTCGTGGAATGGCTTGAGCAGTTGCTGGCGGGAAAAAAAGCTCCCCCGCCCTTCTCCTCTGGGTCAACTTGAAGCGAATTCGCTGGTCTATTGATGCGCTCGGCGACATCGATCAGCATGTCGCCTACATCGCTGCTTTCAATCTTGTCGCCGCCGAACGGGTTTTGCGAGCGCTGCTGACCACGGCGAACAGCCTGCTCACCTTCCCAAATCGGGGCCGTCGGGGTAGCGTGCCGGGAACGCGGGAGTTGCTGGTCTTTCCGCCCTACGTGATCATCTACGAAATCATGGACGATGAGATCATCATCCTGCGCGTCTGGCATGGGGCGCAGGATAGGGGCTGATCCGCCTACCAGTGCCGGTCCACCCAGATCCATGCCTCGATGAAGCCGCCGAGGACGGCCAGCAGGGCCACGGCCAGGCCCAGGCTGCGGGCGAATTCGCCGAACTCCCCCTGCTTGTGGGCGCTGCGGGCGGTCAGCAGCAGGTAGGCCGCCACCATGGCACCGATGATCACCCAGACGGAGACGCCGTGGATCCAGCCGCTGACGGTGTCGCTGAGGTCGTAGTACCAGTCGGGCATGGGGCCGGGTCCAAGAGAAAAGGGCGGGGCGCCCCGTCGGAACACCCCGCCCCCCCTTTAGACGATAATGCTTAGTTGCGATAGGCCGGCGGCAGGGCCGCGTCGGGCGTCTGGTAGCGATGGGCCAGATCCTGTGCCCGACTGGTCAGGGGCGCCTCGGTCCCGCGGACGAAGACATGCTCCGCCACCGACAGGATTTCCAAGGGGTCGCCGGACCACACCACCAGGTCGGCGTCACGGCCGGGCTCGATCGAGCCCGCCCGGTCACTGAAGCCGAAGACCTTGGCCGGGGTGGCGGTGATGGCCGCCAGCGCCGCCGGCCACGGCATGCCGTGGGCGACGGCGTTGCCGGCGTTGTAGCGCACCTGGCGGGCGTAGTGGCCGACGTAGGGCCCCTTGATCACCACGGTGGCACCGGCCGCCTGCAGGATGGCGGCGTTTTCCAGGCGCGCGTTCAGGCTTTCGAAGTCACGCGGCAGGTTGGCCAGGGGATCGACCACCACAGGCACGCCCGAGGCCGCGATCTCCGGCGCCATCATCCAGCCTTCCTCCACCCCATCCAGGATGAGCTTCAGCTTCAGGCGCTTGCCCAGTTCCAGGGTGCGGCGGATGTCGGCGACCCGGTGCACGCCCACCAGCAGGGGCATCTTGCCCTGGATGACCGGCAGCAGGGCCTCAAGGTCCTCCTTGCTCTGGCGGTAGGGCCGGTGGGTGCCGTGCTCATACCCGCCCTTGTTGGCGGCGTAGCTGGCCGCCTCCTCCAAGCTGGATTCCAGCAGTTGCAGCACGCCGCCATGGCTGCCGCCCAGATGCTCCATGGCCTCGATACCCACGTCGACCACCAGCACGGCGCGGCGCTTGGTAATGCTGTCCGTGCCGCCGGACATGTCGACCACGGCCGCTTGGCCGGCGAACAGCTTTTCCCCCTTCTTTTCGCCCCGTCCCGACAGCTCCGGCGTGACCAGGGCCCGGGTGACGCCGCCCACGCGGGCCACCGGCACCAGCATGGAGGCGGGGTTGATGCCCAGCGACACGTCGAAGGACGCCGACATCTCGGCCGTCGCCCCGGCGAAATCGTTGCTGGAGGCCTCGCCCTCCACCTCGCCGGCGCCCAGGCTGGTGTCGCTGGCCACCAGGCCCGGCGTCACGATGTGGCCCTTGGCGTCCACCCGGCGCGCGTCGGCCGGAATGGATACCGAGGCGCCCACCGCCTGGATACGGCCATCGCGGATGAGGATGGTGCCGGACGGAATCTCCCCCGCCGGACCCATGGTCTCGATACGCGCGTTGGTGATGGCCACCGTCTCGGCGCCGGCGGCGCCGGCCAACAGGACCAGGGATGAGGCCGCGGCCATCAGGGTATGGCCCATTAAGGTGTGACGGCGGCTCATTGCGGCTGCTCCGTGCTGGTGGTCAAGACGGGGCGGCCGGGTCCGACGCCCTGGGGCCCGGGATGGGCAGGCCCGGTCTGGCCCAGTTCGAAGTCGGACTTGGGCTGCGCCGCCGGGTCATGGCGATCGTAGACCAGGGCGCCGTCGATGAAGACTTGGTCGGCCGTGGCGTAGACGCTGAAGGGATCGGCGCTCCACAGCACCACGTCCCCCATCTTGCCGGGTTCCAGCGTGCCGGTCTTGTCCAGCACGCCGATGGACTTGGCGGGGTTGGCCGTCACCCACTTGATGGCCTCGGCCTCGTCGATCTGGATACCCATGCGCCGGCCGGCGGCCAGGGCGATGGTCGCCTCCTGCACCAGGTGCTGGGTCAGGATGTCATCGTCGGAGTGGATGACGGTGCAGACGCCGGCCTTCTGCAGCAGGGCGGCATTCTCCTCGATGCCGTCGTAGGCCTCCATCTTGAAGCCCCACCATTCGCCCCAGGTGGCGACGCAGATGTCCTCCTTCTTCAGGATGTCGGCGATCTTGTAGGCCTCCGACCCATGGTGGAACATGGCGATGTGGAAGCCGAACTCGTGCGAGATGTCGATCATCTGCGCCATCTCGTCAGCGCGGTAGCAGTGGTTCTGCACCAGGATGCTGCCGTCCAGCACGCCGGCCAGCGTGTCCATCTGCAGGTCGCGCTTGGGCGCGTCGGGCGCCTTGTCGCCCTTGCCCGCCTTGTAGTCGGCCAGCTTGCGGCGGTAGTCGTCCCACTTGCGGCGGTATTCCTGGGCGTCGATCCAGGCCTTGCGATAGCCGAAGACGTTGCCCATGCGGGTGGCCGGGGTGCGACCCTTGCTGCCGTAGACGCGCTTGGGGTTCTCACCGCAGGCCATCTTCAGGCCATAGGGCGCGCCGGGGAACTTCTTGTCCTGCACCGTGCGGCCGGGCACGTTCTTCAGGATGACGGCGCGACCGCCGAACAGGTTGGCCGAACCCGGCAGGATCTCCAGCGTGGTGATGCCGCCTTCCAGCGCGCGGATGAAGCCCGGATCCTGCGGCCAGACGGAATGTTCGGCCCATACCTGCGCGGTGTTGGGGTCCGTCATCTCGTTGCCGTCGGAATTGGCCCAGACGCTGGGTGTGGCATAGACGCCCAGGTGGCTGTGGGCGTCGATGATGCCCGGGGTCACGTACTTGCCATGGGCGTCGACGACCTTGGCGCCGGCCGGCACCGCGATGTCCTTGCCCACCGCCGCGATCTTGCCATCCACCAGCACCACCGTGCCGCCGTCGATGCGGGCGCCCGTGCCGGTGAAGATGGTGGCACCCACCAGGGCCGTCGCCACCGACGGCAGGGGATGGTAGGTGCTGGGGAAGGGGTTCTTGTCATCGGCCGGATCGAGGCCGGCGTAGACCGGCTTGTCCTTGCCTTTGTCAGCCGAGGATGCGGCCGGGTTGTCCTGGTGCGCGCTGGAAGCGCAGGCGCCGAGCAGCGCCAGTGCGGCCACCAGCGGGGCCACGCGATGGTGTCGTTTCATGGAAGTATCGTCTTCCCGTTCTGCCGGGTGCCCAGAAAGGCGCCCGCCCCCGGGATGGGAACGCCGCCTTCGCCCCTGTTGATTGTTGTAATGCCCCAAGGGGTTAAGGCAGGCCGCCTCAAAAAAGCGCACTGCTTCAACCTTGTTGATCAGGCTAACAGAGGCCGGGGCGCCTGGAAACGGCGCGATACAGTTCCGTTACAAATCGGATAGAGTATCCGATCTGTTCCCGATGCGCCGGCGGCGGACGCAGCGGTATTACGCTTCCAGGTACAGCGCCGCCAGTTCGCCGGCGGTGGTGAACTGGCGAAAGCCGGCCCGGAAGGGATCCATGCCGGTCAGCTGCTCCAGCGCCACCAGCAACGTGGCCAAGTCCAGGCTGTCGAAGGGGAGCCCGCCGTCCAGGAATCGTGTCTCCGGTCCGAAGGATCCGGTCCAGGCCTCGCCCTTGTCGGCCAGGATCTTCAGGACCTCACTATGGATCAGCGCGAGCATGGCGCCCTCGTTCAGTCCGATCGTGCTCATGCGTGGAACTCCGTCAGCAGGGCATTGACCCGCGTGGCCGCCTGCGCCTGGGGCATGTGGCCGACGCCGGGCAAGCGATGCAGGATGATATAGGGTGGGATGGCGCCTGCCTCCGGCGGCGGCACGATATCGTCGGCCTCGCCCCAGATCAGCTGCAGCGGCGGCAGCGGCTGGGTCCAATCGAACTGCCGCGGGGCGGCGTCGATGTCGGCCACCAGCCGGTCCAGCAGCCGGGTCAGCGGGCCGCGGGCCACGGGGTCGGCCAAGCGGGACAGGAAGGCGCGCGCCAGCACGTCGCGGTTGGGCGGCGCCCCCGCGAACAGCCGGTCGATCAAGGCGCGGGCCTGGTCCAGGGTTTCCAACGTGCACAGCGCATGCAGGAAGGCCGCATCCACCCGGCTGCCCAGCCCGGCGCAGGCGATCAGGCTCATGCGGCGCAGCCGGTCCGGATGGCGTTCGGCCAGCAGCAGGCTGACCCTGCCGCCCATGGAATGGCCGATGATGTCAGCCTTGTCCACGCCGGCGGCGTCCATGAGCCGCACCACCCAGTCGGCGACACCGCCCAGGCCGGACGGCACGTCGAGGGTGGAGGCGCCATGGCCCGGCAGATCCACGGCCAGCACTCGGCGGCCGATTGACCCCGGCGCACCCTTCACCAGCGCCTGGATGTTGAATTGCCAGGACAGCGCGTCGCCGCCGAAACCGTGGATCAGCACCAGCGGCGCGTCGCCGGTCTCCTTCGGGCCCCGGTCGACGGCGGCGCCGGGGCCGCCGGCGAAACGCAGCATGCGGCGGCCCGCCAGCAGCCGTTCCGGCTCAGTCCCTGAACTCACCGGTCAGGCCGTGACGTGGTCCGACACCAGGGCCAGCAGGTCGTCCACGGTCTTGGCCTTGGCCAGATCCTCGCCCGCCACCACGGTGTTGAACTTCTCGTCCACCAGGGCGATGAAGCTGATGACCGCCAGGCTGTCCCAGCTGTCGATGTCATCCAGCGTTTCGCCGCCCTTCAGGGTGCCGGGGTCCAGCTCCAGCATCTCATCCAGCGCCGCCAGGAATTCGTTCCGGTTCATCTCTTCTTTTCCTCTCAAGCCAAGGGTTTCTGCACCACGTCGCGGTTCAGCAGCACCCAATCGGGGTGCCGGCGCAGCACGTCCAGACAATCCGTCCAGGTGAAGTGCGGCTTGGCCGGCAGCAGGGTTTCAAGCAAACGGCGGACCAGTTGGAAGTCCTCCACCGTGTCCACGCACCAGCGCTGCGGCCCCATCTCCACCGGCGCCGGGCCTGCCGGCGGCAGGGAACCCAGGCGGAAACGGTCCGGCCGGCGGTAGATGAAGGGCGTCACATGCTCACGCTCGAACGGTTCCCTTGCCTCTTGCCACGCCGCCTGCAAGGCCGTCATTGATATGGCTTCGGCGTCCAGGCCGCGCGGATAATAGCCTATATCGACGGAGGCATGGTCCAGCGGCGGGTCCGCCGCCAGGAAAAGGGTCAGCAACTGGTCGATCAGGCCAGGGTCGATCAGGGGGCAGTCGCCCGTCACCCGCACCGCCACATCGGCATGATGGGCAAGGGCGGCCCGGCAAAAACGATCCAGCACGTCATGCTCGCTGCCCCGGAAGCAGGCGACGCCCAGGACGCGGCACTGGTCGGCGATGGCGTCGTCGGCCGCGCGGTCGCTGGTGGCCACCACGACCTCATCCACCAGGGCGGCACGGCGCAACCGCTCCACCTGGTGGGCCAGCAGCGTCCGGCCCGCCACGGTCAGCAGCACCTTTCCCGGCAGGCGGGTGGACCCCATGCGCGCCTGGGTGATGCAGACGACCCGGTGCTTTTGGGCCGCGGCCGTCACGGCTGGACCATCCCCCAGTCCAAAGGCTGGCCGGCATCGATATCCCGGGTGGCGCGGGCGCCCAGCACCTGGTCCAGATGCTTGGGCGGCAACCCCAGGCCCGGGCGGACGGAGCGGACGTTGGCCGGCGTGAACACGTCCCCCGCCTTCACGGGAGCGGAGACGTAGAGCGAGCGGCGGAAGGACCGGCCGCCGGCCTCGGACGGCTTGACGGCATAGCCGACCTGGCCCAAGGCGGCATGGGCCACGCGGCAAGCGTCGGCCATGGCCTTGAACTCCCCCGGTTCCAGGGAGAAGGAGGCGTCGACGCCGCCCTCGGCCCGCGACAGGGTCAGATGCTTCTCGATAACGATGGCGCCCAGCGCCACCGCCGCCACTGGCACGGCGATGCCATGGGTGTGGTCGGACAGGCCGGTGGGCACGCCGAAGGCCTGGGCCAGGTGAGGGATGGTGCGCAGGTCGCATTCCTCCGGCGGGGTGGGATAGCCGCTGGTGCAATGGAGCAGCACGGGGTCGGGCGTGCCCGCCGGCGCCGCCTCGCGCGCGGCCGTCACCGCGTCGTCGATCTCACCCAAGGTGGCCATGCCGGTGGAGATGATCAGCGGCTTGCCCTTGGCGGCTGCGTAACGGATCAGCGGCAGGTCCACGATTTCATAGGAGGCGATCTTGAACGCCGGCGCGCCCAGCCGGTCCAGCAGATCCACCGCCGTGGGATCGAAGGGTGAGCTGAAAATGGTGATGCCGATCATGGCGGCATGGGCGAACAGCTGGGGATGCCAGGCCCAGGGGGTGTGCGCCTCCTCATACAGCTCATGCAGGCTGCGGCCATCCCAGGGACCGCCATGGATCTGGAACTCCGGGCGGTTGGACTTCAGGGTGATGGTGTCGGCCGTGTAGGTCTGCAGCTTGACCGCGTCCGCACCCGCCGCCTTGGCGGCATCGATCAGGCGGATGGCGCGCTCGATCTCCCCCTTATGGTTGCCGGACATCTCGGCGATGAGATACGGCACCTGGCCGGTGCGGAAGGTGAGACGGGCGGGATCGGACATGGCGCGGACCCTTGGGCGGCGGCGGATTGCTCACAATGCTGTCACCCTTGATAGCACTTCGCGGGGGGCCGCTGGAATGGCGCTGCGGAGGACGGACCGCCACCAACCGGCCCACTGTCCCGCCAGGCGTCATCGACACCAAAGAAGTTGCTTATCGCGCAACTTGCGCTCATGCTGAGTTGTGGACGGTGGTGCAAGACATCCCACGGGGCGAGGTCATGACGGCGGAGCATTCGGGTTTTGACGGCGAAAGCGCCGGCGCGCGCAACCTGATCAGCGGGAAGCCGCGCCACTGGCCCTATCGATTGGCCGGGGAGCTGCTGCGCCTTCGGGCCGAGGGTCTGCGGCGACGGTGGGCCAAGGGCACTCGCGGGCGGACGCCCGAGGGGGCGACAATGGTGGATGAGGCCCTGCTGATGGAATTGGGGACGGCGATCCTGGCCGTGACGACCGCGATCAACACCCAGCTGGTGGCCAGTTGGCAATCGCCTGATGATCCCTGGACGCCCAAGGCCATTCAGGCGGCCTGCGACGCCGTGGCCGCTGCGGCGGTGACGGCCGTCGCCTGGGGCGAAAAGGTCCGGGCCCTGCCGCCGTCGCCGCTGACGGATGCGGTTCGTCCGCTGCTGCTGGAGCAGGTGGACCATTTCCTGACCGAGTTCGAGGCGATACCCAAGCGGTTCTCGGGCCTGTCCCTGGTGCTGGCCTTCGGGGGGCCGCCGCGCCTGCGCATCACCTTCACGTCGCCCCCGGGGTGGAAGCGGCGATTCAAGGCCGCCATGCGGCGGGCGCGATCCCTTATCGTGCAGGAGGCGCTGGCCGAGATGCGCGCGCGGCGGTCCGCCTGAACGGCCCCCTTTCCAGACGTACAGGGTTCGCCCGTGCGGGCTTGCCTGTCGGCGTCCTTGATCGCACGCTCGTCTGGATGGGTTGGCCCGGATCGGGCTGGAACCACGTGTCGAGGTCGAGGCCGCAATGCCGTCAACGCCCTTGGAAACCAGTCAAAGCGACCTTCCCTCCATTGACAGCCTGATCGAGGCGGCGGTGGCGGAGATGCGGCGCGACGATGACCGCACGCCGGCCCTGGTGGCCCTGCAGGGCATGGGCACCCAGGCTGGGCTGGCCCGCATCCTGGACCTCAGCCGTTCACCTGAGCCGATCCGCCGGCGCCTGGCCGCCGTCGTCCTGGGGCAGATGCATGGCCCCGGCCAGCGCAGTGACGAACGCGCCTTTCCTGAACCGGCGTGCAGCGTCCTGCTGCGTCTGCTGGACGATGAGGACGCCGGCGTCATGGTCGATGCGATCTTCGCCCTGGGCCATCTGGGCAACCGGCGCTGCGACCCGGTCCTGGCCGCCCGCTGCCACCATGAAGATCCGCACGTCCGCTACGCCATCGCCTTTGCGCTGTGCGGCAGCACCACGCCGGTGGCGGTGGAGGCCCTGCTGGCCTTGATGGAGGACGTGTACGACCAGGTACGGGACTGGGCGACCACCGGGATTGGGCAGACCACCGAATTGGACGGCCCGGAGATTCGCGCAGCCCTGCTGCGCCGGGTGGATGATGAGGATGTGTTCACCCAAGCGGAAGCCATGCATGGCTTGGCACGGCGGCGGGACGCGCGGGTACTGCCGCCCCTGATCCACGCCCTGAGCCACGAGCACCTGATGCCCCACCTGTTCGTCGATGCCGCCTTCGCCTACCTGGGCCTGGAGGAGGACACCGACATCACGGAGGCGGACCTGATGGCCCGCCTGCGGGCGTTGCTGGAAAGCGAGACGCCTTAGCCGGCGGTGCGCGCCACGTCCAGGCCGGCCAGGTCATGCATGCGCAGCAGGCCCAGCACCTTGTTGTCCGCATCCACCACCGGCAGGACATAGACCTGCGAGGGGCTTTCCATCTGGGCCAGCGCCGCCATGGCGGTGGTGCCGGTGCGGCAGGTGCGCGGCTTGGGCGTCATCAGGGCGCGGGTATCGCGGTCCAGCAGATCCTTGCCCACGCGGGCCAAGCCGCGGCGGATGTCGCCATCGGTGATAAGGCCCAGCAGCCGGTCATCGGCATCAACCACCAGGGCGGCGCCGGCAGGGTGGCGCGTCATTTCCAGCAGGGTTTCCAGGATGGGCCGGTCGGGGCCCACCAGGGCCACATGATCCGGAGCCCTGGCCATCAGGTCATCGACATAGGCGCCCAGCACCACGCCCAGGGTACCACCGGGATGGTTGCGGCCGAAATCCTTGGCGGTGAAGCCCTTTTCCGTCGCCACCGCCACCACCAAGGCGTCGGCGAAGGCCAGCATGGCGGTGGTGCTGGCGGTCGGCAGCTTGGTGTCCGTCGCCTCGGACTCCACATGGACCTTCAGCGTCCAGTCGGCCATGCGCGACAGGGTGGAAGGCACGCGCCCCACCATGGCCGCCACCTTGACGCCGCGCGGCTGCGCCGCCTTGGCCACGTCCACCAGTTCCTGGGTCTGGCCGCTGTTGGACAGCAGGATCAGCAGGTCGCCCTCGCGCAGCAGGCCCAACTCGCCATGCAGGCTGTCGATGGCGCTGTAATAGAAGGCGCGGGCGCCGATGCTGGCCAGCTTGCTGGCGAACTGGCGGGCCACCAGGCCCGACTTGCCGATGCCGGCCACCAGCGTGTTGCCGTGTTCACCGCAGATATGCTCGACAACGTTCAGGAAGTCGCCATCCAGCGCCTCCACTTGGTGCAGGACGGCGTTGGCCTCGATGCGCAACAGATCGGAAGCGGCGGCGAGAACGGCGGCGCGGTCGATGGTCATGCGGACGGTATCCATTCCCTTGAGAAGGCTGGCGGCGAAGCGCCGGCGAAATTGGGCACGGGTGTAACGCAAAGTACAAGGACCCACCACGCGCCAGATCACAGCGGCAGCCGTGTGTTACCGGTATGGTGGGCATCCCTCGCGCCGGGCGAGGTATGCTTACGTCACATCGAACCCCAGGGGTGGTAGCCGGTCCCGCACCCGCCCCGCCATGCGGGCGTACACCTTTTCCAGCCGGCGGCAGAACGTGTCCGTGTCGAAGGGCCCGCCGGGGAGCGTCCGGGCGGCGGCCAGACGGGCGCGTACATTCGTCAAACGCGCCGAATCCCGAGCCAAACTCAGGGCTGCGACCTCGTACGCTTCCAGGCTGTACGTCACCAGGTCCGGTAATCCCAAGGCCGTCAGCAGGCTGGCGGCCACCCGGGAAATGAAGGGGCCGCCCGCCCGGGTCAACACCGGCAGGCCGGCATAAAGCGCATCGGCCGCCGTGGTGTGGGCGTTCACCGGATGGGTATCCAGGAACAGATCGGCGCAGGCGTGGCGGGCCAAGTGGTCGGCCATGCGCGCCTTGGGCAGGGCCGGCGCCACCACCAGGCGGCCGGGATCGACACCCTCGGTTGATAGCGTTGCCTGCAATGCCGGCAGAGCGGATCCCGGATCCAGCAGCCACAACACCGATCCCGGAACCTTGGCTAACAGCCGGGCCCAGCAAGCCACGACCTCCGGCGTCAGCTTGTAAGCGGCGTTGAAGCAGGCGAAGACGACGCCGTCGGCCGGCAGGCCCCAGTCCGCGCGTGTGGTCGGCGGGCCGACGGGCCGCTTCCCATCGTTGGCTTGATAGCAACCAAGCAGGCGCACCACCGCCTCATCCCAGAAGCCCGTCCGCTCCGGCGGCAGCACCACGGCGTCGGCCAGCACATAATCAATGCCCGCCCCACGGCCCAGGGTGCCGGGATAGCCCAGGTACTGAACCTGAACCGGGGCGGGGCGCAGCTGGGCGATGCCGGGCCGCCCCCCCTCGGTATAACCCTTGAGGTCGACCAGGATGTCCACGCCGGCAGCACGAATGGCTTGCGCCGCCGCCCGGTCATCCAGGCCACGCAGTTCAACGAAGCGGTCGGCCCCGGCCCGCAGCCGCGCCCGCATTGGGCTGCCGTCGTCGGGCCCATAGGAAAAGGCGGTGACCGCTACCGCCGCACGGTCATGGCGTTCCAACACGCCGGCCATCAGGTAGGCGGTGGGGTGCTGGTGCCAATCAGCGGAGAGGTAGCCGACGCGCAACGGTTCTCCGGCGGGTCCCAGGCTGGCCGGCGGCAAGGGCGCGCCGGCCGAGCGCGCCACGGTCGCCGCGTGCAGGCGGGCCGCCCGCTGGTGCCAGGCCTCATCCACATCCAGGCACAGCACGGCGAAGGGCGGAGCACTGTCGTCGCCCGCCTGCACCGCGGCCAGCAGATCCGACGTCCGCGCCGCGACGTCGTCCCAGCGGCAGAGGCGGGCGTCGATGTGCACCAGATGGGCCAGGGCGCCCGCCCGCCGGCTGGTGCCCCGGTCCAGCGCCGCCTGCAGGCAAGGGCGCGCCTCCACATCGCGGTGCCGGCGCTGCAGCAAGATGCCCAGGTTCAGCCAGGCATCGGCCATGTCCGGCCGCTGGGCCGTCAGCGCCCGGTATTCCATTTCCGCCACATCCAGCTGCCCCAGGTCTTCCAAGACGGAGGCCAGGTTGAAACGGGCGATGGCCTGCGTAGGATCGGCCTCGACGGCGGCGCGCAGAACGCCTTCGGCCTCCACCAGGCGGCCCATGCGGTGCAGGGCCACACCCAGGTTGGCATGGGCCGCGCCATGCGCCGGGTCCAGCGCCGCTGCCCGCTCCAACGGTGCCAGCGCTTCGCCCGGACGGTTCAGGTTCAGCAGCAGGGTGCCCAGGGCGAAGGCGGCGCCGGCATGGGAGTCATCGCGGGCCAGGGCGGCGCGGAACGCGGCCTCCGCCGCCGGCAGGCGACCCAGCGCTGCGCGCAGGCGGCCCAGGTTGGTCAGAATTTCCGCATCCGGCCGCAGGGCGGCGGCGCGCGCCACCAGCCCCTCACCCGCTGCCGGATCCCCTTGCTGCCCGCGCAGCACACCCAGCAGATGCAGGGCATCCGGGTGATGCGGCTCCGCCGCCAGCACCTGGGCGTAAAGGTCCGCCGCCTCATCCAAGGCGCCCGCTTGGTGGCGGGCCACGGCCTGATGCAACGGCGTCATGGTGTCGGGGCGGCCAGCCAGGCGCCCAGCCGGGCGGTCAGGCGGGACAGGGGCGCGCGCCAATCGCCCATCTCTTCCTGCCGCAGCTGCACCAAGCCGGGATACCAGGGGCTGTCCACCCGCCCCTTCTGCCAGCGCCAGCAACCGTCATAGCGGTTCAGCAGCCAGACGGGGCGGCCCAGCGCGCCGGCCAAATGGGCGACCGAGGTGTCGATGGTGATCACCAAGTCCAGGGTGGCCGCTAGGGCGGCGGTGTCGGCGTAATCCGCCAGCTCCGCCGTCCAGTCGATCAACGGCAGGGCGGCCGGGGCGGCAGGGCCGCCCTTCTGCAGGCTGACGAAGGCGACCCGGTCATGGAAACGCGCCAAGGGGGCCAGCAGCGCCGGATCCAGGCTGCGCCTGGCGTCGACCGGATTGCCCGGCGCCCCCGCCCAGCACAGGCCCACGGTCCGCCGGCCGGCCGCGACGTCGATCAAGCGCGCACGGAACGTCGCCGCCTGGGCCGGATCCGGCGCGAGGTAGGGCTGGGCCGTCGCCAGCTCCGCAGCGCTGGTCAGACCCAAGCGGCCTGGAAGGCTAAGCAAAGGGCAGAAAACGTCATAGGCGGGCAGCAAGGGATCCGCCGTCGACACGACCTGGGCCACGCCGGGCGCCGTGGCCAGCAGGCGGACCAGTTCCGGCTGGCAGGCCAGCACGACGCGGGCGCCGCGGGCCGCCAGGGGCGCGATGAAGCGGGCGAATTGCAGGCTGTCGCCCCGGCCCTGTTCGCTGTGCACCAGGATGGTGCGCCCGGCGGGGTCGGCGCCATCCCATTCCAGCCCGTGCGGCCGGGCCAGGACATGGCCGGCGCGGCCCCGCCGCGCCTCGAACTGGGGCCAGCCGGCGGCGTAGTCACCAGCCATCAGCAGGGCCAGCGCCAAATCCCAGCGCGCCTCTCCGCCCCGTTCGCCCAGGGGTTGGCCGGGCGCGGGGGCGGTCACCTCCACCGCGCGGCGCAGCAAACCCAGGGCGCGGGGCAGCTGGCCCCGGTCCGTCAGCGCCACACCCAGGTTGATCAGGGTGACGGCATGGTCGGGCGCCAGGGGCAGCGCCCGCTCCAGGCACGCGATGGCGGCGGCCAGCCGGCCGGTGGCGTGCAACACCCCGCCGAGGTTGGCCATGGCGTCGACATGACCAGGATCAATGGCAAGCGCCTGGCGATAGGCTTCTTCTGCCAGATCGAATCGGCCTTGGGCCTTCAGCGCCGTGCCCAGGTTGCTGCGATAGGTGGGGTTGTCCGGGACGATGGCCGCCGCCAGCATCATGCTTTCGGTGGCGCCGTCCAAGTCACCCAGCTGGATGCGGGCCAGGCCCAGGAGATGCAGAGCCCCGTGGTTGCGCGGCTCGGCGTCGATGATGCGGCCATAGAGTGTGACCGCCGCGTCCAGCCGGCCGGCGACGTGATGCTCATAGGCAGCGGAGAGGGCTTCGGTCACATTGGCCATGGCGGCAGAATGAGGGTTCCCAGGCGGCGGAACAAGGCCCGGTTGGGCTCGGGAACCGGTTGGACTGGGGAAAGAGATTTGGGGCAAAGGATTCAGGGCATGACGGATAGGTTGGACGCGATGCGGGCGGCGGTGGGGCCGGAGGATTATGGTGCCGCCGCCGCCGCGGCGGAGACGCAAGCCCTGTTCGCCCGCCTGTGGCACTTCGTCGGCTTCGATGACGAACTGACGGCGCCCGACGGCTATCTGGTACGCACCATCGCCGGCGTGCCGGTGGTGGTGCAGCGTTTCGATGACGACATTCGTGCCTTCCGCGACGTCTGTTCCCACCGCCATGCCCGCCTGCACACGGCGGAGCGCGGCCACGGCCCCCTGCGCTGCCCCTATCATGGCTGGACCTACAGCCGGGAGGGGGTTCCGGTGGGCATACCGGGCAACGATCCCTGTTTCCAGCTGGACAAGGCGGACAAGGCCGCCCTGGCCCTGACCGGATATGAGGTGACACGGCGCGGCCGCTTCATCTTCGTCCGCCTCATTCCCGGCGGGCCCGACCTGGACATCTGGCTGGGTCCGCTGGGCGCCTGGCTGGACGCCGTGTCCGACGGCTTCGCCGCGCCCTTCGACCAGGCGCCGCTGGAGTGGCGTGCGGACTGGAAGGTGGGCATGGAAAACGTGCTGGAGGTCTATCACGTCGACAGCGTGCATCCGGAAACCTTCCGCACGGTCACCGAGGGCGTCTGGAAGTGCGCCGAGCACGGCCCCCACAGTACCGGCACCATCGGCCTGACCGCCGAAACCCGCCGCTGGTGGGAGGGGGCGGCCAAGCGGCTGAAGCTGACGCCCCTGACCGCCTTCACCGACTATGACCACGCCATCATCTTCCCCAACCTGGCCATCGGCCTGACCGCCGGCCTGATGGCCAGCGTACAGACGTATGAGCCGGTGTACGCGCCGGACGGCACGGTACGGCCGGGCCGTTGCCACCTGCGCTACCGCCTGTCATTGGCCAGGCAGCAGCCGGGCGCCAGCGCCGCCGCCCGCCAGGGCGTGGAAGGGCATCTCGCCGACTTCAACCGCCGGCTGCTGGCGGAGGACCAGTCGGTGGCGGAGGCGGCCTGGGCCGGCAGCCAGCAAGCCGGCCGCCCCGCCCTGCTGGGCCATAACGAGGGACGCATCCGCGCCTTCCACGCGGCCTGGCTGAAAGAGATGGGCCGCTAGCGCCCCTGCGCCGCGATCCAGCCATTCACCTGCTCCTCCAGCAGATCCAGCGGCAGGGAGCCTGAAAGCAGCACGGCGTCGTGGAAGGCGCGCTCATTGAAGCGCTCGCCCAGCCTGTCCTGGGCCCGCTGGCGCAGTTCCAGCAGCTTCAGCTCGCCGATCTTGTAGGCCAGCGCCTGCCCCGGCCAACCGATGTAGCGCCGCAGCTCCGTCTCTATGTTGTGCGGGGCCAAGGCGGTGTTGTCGATGAAGCAGGCGCGGGCCTGGTCCAGGGTCCAGTGCTTCCAATGGATGCCGGTATCGGCCACCAGGCGGCAGGCCCGCCACATGTCGAAAGACAGGCGCCCAAACCGCTCATAATCATCGCGGTAGATGCCCATTTCCTCCCCCAGCTGCTCGGAGTAGAGGCCCCATCCCTCGCCATAGGCGTTGATATAGGCGCGGCGGCGGAAGGGCGGCAAATCTTCCAGCTCCGCCGCCAGCGCGGTCTGCAGGTGATGGCCCGGCACCGCCTCATGCAGGGCCAGGGCCGGCAATTCATAAAGGGGCCGCTGGTCCAGCTTGCCGGTGTTGACCATAAAGCCGCCGGCAATGCCCTTGGCGGCGTCACCGGGGAAATAGCGGCCCGTGGTGTACGTGTCCTCGATATCGCGCGGCACCTCGCGTACGCCATAGGTCAGGCGCGGCAGCCGGCCGAAGTGGCTCGGCAGCTGGTCGTCGATGCGCTTCGCGATCTCCGAGGCCTTTTCCAACAACGCCTGGCGCGTGGTGACGTAGAAGCGCGGATCGGTGCGCAGGAAGGCGAGGAAATCCGCGAAATTGCCGGTGAAGCTGGTGCGGCGGATCAAGGCCTCCATCTCCCCCCGGATGCGCGCCACCTCCTTCAGGCCGATCTCGTGCACGGCATCCGGCGCCAGGCTGGTGGTGGTGTGGTGGTGGACCGCCCAGGTGTAATAGGCCTCACCATCGGGCAGGTCGCGCGCCGCCAGGCTTTCGGGGGCCGCCGGGCGATATTCCCGCTCCAGAAAGGTGACAAAGGCGCGCTGGGCGGGACGCACAATGTCGGCCAGCACCTGGCGCGCCCGCGCGCGCCATTCCGTCATCGCGGCGGGGTCCCCCGACCCGGCGAAGGGTGACAGCAGGCCGTCCTCGTCCAAAGGGGTGTCCGCCTGTCTGCGGGCGATGTCCAGCACGGCGTCCACGATCAACCTCGGCTGGACAAACCCCGTGGCGATGCCACGCCGGGCGTTGGCAATGTTGGCGGCGTAATAGTCGGGCGCGGCCTCCAGGCAGGCCAGCCAAGCTTCCGCCTCCGCTTTCGTGCGCACATGGGTGCGGCTGGCAGTGTAGGTCAGGGTGGCGTAGAAGCCGCTGTCGCTGTTGAAGGGCATGCGGTCTTGGTCGAAGGCCATGCCGGCCAGTCGATCCTCCGCGTCCCAGCGCATGAAGCGATAGGTCAGGCGGTCGGCCGGCGTCAGGCCGGCGGGGTCGATCGCGCCCAGGCGGTGAACGAACGCCTCCAGGCGCTTCCGCCGCTCGGCCGCCGCTTTGGGCCTGACGTCCGGCAGGCAGCGGCCGTCTTCTTTCCCGCCCTGAAGCAGGGCATCGTAGTCGGCGACCAGAGGGGCTATGGATAGCGGGCCGGCTTCAGCTGCCAGCGGCGCCAGCAACGCCATCAAAATCAGAGGAAAAATCGCCGCTTTGCCCATTGCCGCCTTCCTTTCGTTGACTGGCAGGAAAGGCGAAGGAGCCACGAGGGGCAAGCCTGATGATGGACATGGACGGGTTATTCGCCGGCAGGCGACCTGAAAGGCCCCACAGCCGCGCGCGCGTCTATATGGCCACGGGCGCCTGCGCGCCGGCCAGCTGGGCGTATAGCGCGCCAACCTTGGCCATCTGCACCTCCGGCCGAAAGCGGGTGAGATCCACGGCCCGGGCGGGCGTCCGGCCGTCCAGCGCGGCCAGCAAGGTCTCGGCCATGGCGTCCGCGTCCTCGGGCGGGCAGAGGAAGGGATAGTCGAAGCCCAGGATTTCCAGCGGCCCGCCGGTGCGGGTGGCCACCAGGGTCACACCGGCGTCGGCGTATTCCAGCAGGGTGAGGCCGAAAGGTTCATGGCGGGAGGCGACGACGCCCAGGTCGAGGGCGGGGAGGTAACGGCGCACATCGGGGCGGAAGCCCGCGAATACCACCCGATCGCCCAAGGCCAGCTGTGCCGCCTGCTCACGCAGGGCGGCCATCTCCGCCCCCTGACCGAACAGCACCAGGCGGGCATCCGGCCGGTGGGCGCGCAAGCGGGCGTAAGCATCCACCAGCACATCGAAGCCTTTGCCCAGTTCCAGCCGGCCCATGCCGCCGATAACGGGCGCGTCTTGCGGCAAGCCCAGGGCCAGGCGCGCCTCCGCCCGGGTCAGCGCGCCCCTCTGCGGCAACACCCAGTTGTGCACGGTGACGGAGCGATCACGGGCCGCCGCCGGCATCATGCGGGCCTGATAGTCGGCGATGCGGATGATGCCGTCGAAGCGGTCATGCAAGCCGGCACGAAAGCCATTGTGCAAGGTGACGACACGGGGACAGCCCGGCCGGCAGCGCAGCACCCGCCGGGCGGCGGTGTTTAGGTGGGCATGGACGATATCGGGGCAAAGGGCCAACAGCTTCCAGAACAGCGCGGCCGTGCGCATGCGCGCCGGCAGCCACACCACCGACACCCGCGGGTCCAGTGATTCGGCAAGGTGCCGGGCGCCGACGCCCCCGTCCTCCCCCGGACCCAGGATGACCATCACCTGGTGATCGTCAGCCTGGAATTCCGCCAGTTCCATCACATGCTTTTCGGCACCCCCGAAGCCGTGGGGGATGATCACGTGGGCGATGCTGGTAACGGCCCCCGTCGAGGACGGGATCAGGCGCCGGGTGGCACCTCGCGCGGCCGGGTTGTCTGACAGGGCGATGGAGGACATGCCGGCGCACTGCTCCCCTACGGATTGGAAAGTCCTGCGATCGGCGGGGTGGGCGATGCGAAGCGGTGCCGCCGGACTGCCGCCGGCCATCACCACCACTGCCTGGCTGTTTCTTCGGCGCGCCCCACCCGTCGCCCACAGAATGGCAACTGTTCCGTTATACGCGGGGGAAGGTGCTAACCTGTCGCAGGGCTGTAACATAGAGGGCCATAAGGGGTATCCGACCAGGACACCCCCGCCGAGCCGTTACTGACACGGACTATCAGTTGTCCGCGACCACATGCCAAGCGCCGTCGGGCTGCTGACAGGCGGTGCCATAGGCCTGTTGCGTCTGGCCGCCTATGGTCACGTTCTGCTGAAACTCCCGGCAATACTGGCCATCGGTCGTGTGGCCGTCGCGCAGGGCGGTGACGCTGCCGCTGGCCGGGCCGTCGTTCCAGACGACAGGCTGGCCCACCGGCGCCATGGTGGCCCGGATCTGCGCATCCTCAAGCGCGCGTTGCTGCTGTTCCGCCACACTGTCCAGCAGCGTCAGGGTGATGGCCGTCAGGCCCAGCCAACGATAGGCCTCTTCGTCCCGGTAATAGTGGCCATAGCCGGTGTAATAGACGCCGTAAGGGCGCAGCACGACCACGTCGCGGTACACATGGCGGCGATATTCCGGAACGATGACCGGTCCGCGGCCATAGATGAAGACGTCATGGTCGCGGAAATGGCCCCAATGCGGCGCCCAGGGGCCACCCCTGTGGTCGTCCCCCCTGTGGTCGTCCCACCGGCGTTCCTCACCCCGATGATGATCATCCCAGCGATCCTGGGCCAGGGCCGGCACGGTGGCGGCGGTGACGGCCACGGTGACCGCCAAGGCAAGGGAACTGAGGGCACGGAACGTCAGGCGTCGCATACGGGAATTCCTGTTCATCGAAAACAGCATGGCCCCTGCGGGGGCCGTCACAGCCAAGCGGCCGGGCAGATTGATACAACACCGCCATTGCGTCCGATTTATGGCCGGTCACGGGCTGGATCAAGCGGCAAGCCGTTGTATCGGGGTGAGATAAAGCGTCGCGCGCGGCGCCCTTTTGACCGCCTCAATAGTGTTCCAATTATGGAACGCGGAGTGCCGACAAGCCCAACTACCGCCAAAATCGTTCCAGAAATATAGTTCAGACATCAAACACGTTAGACCCCGGCCCCGAGCCCCGCTGCACCGCCGCTAGGACCCGACGCCAGGAAAGGAGACGACGATGACCACGCTTTGCCTCGCTTGCGCCGCCCGTTCGGCTCCGGCCCTGTTCAGCCGCGCACCGGCCCGCGCCGCCGTGATGGATACCCTCGGCCGCCGCGCCCGCACCCTGCTGCCCGCCCTCCTGGCGCTGACCGGCTTGTCCTTCGACCAGATGGTCGTGCTGCGCGCTGGGCTGGACATGGTGCTGCAGAGCACCCGCAACGGCCGTTTCCACTGATCCCCCCGCGACCGGGATTTCTTCCCGAGTCGCGGGTACGGTGCCGCACCGATATCGCGGCCTGATCCGTTTATCCAATATACATCGCCAACCTTAGGCGACCTGTGGCTTTCAGCCCGCTGCCCTCCCTGATTTTTGCCTAAAGAATCCGCTGTCTGCCGCCCGGTTGGGCGCTAGCCGGAAGGATAGGCCGTGACTTGACCATATGGTCAGTTTTTTCTTTGTCCGCCCCCCGGACTGTCACACAGTGATCATCAAGATTTCCTATGACTGCACGGACGTCCAACCGGCCTGATGGGGGCTTCTGAGGACGGCGGTCGGGGGACGGGACGGGGCTGAACTCCGCCCGGTGACATGGGGGAATGACGCGCCCAGGCCTCTCCAACCGCATCGGGAAGGGACGGAGCCATGGTCGCCGTGACGACACTGCCTATAATTATGCGGAACACCGACTTAGGCCAGGTGGGCAAACGGCGGTTGGGCTTGGCCGTGCGCCTGGGCCTGGCCTTTGGCGCCATCATCCTGGCCATGCTGGTCATCACCGGCCAGAGCTGGCTGACCTACGCCCGTGTGGACAGCACGCTGAATGGCATCGTCGGCGAGACACTGCCCCGGCTGGACACGCTGGACGCCCTGTCCCGCGCGGCAGAGGGACTGGCCGGCACGTCCATGGACGCCTCCATCGCCACCACGCATGAAGAGGCGCAAGCCACCCGCAAGGCCCTGACCGTGGCCGAGAAGGCCTTCAACGACGCCTTGCGTCAGGCCAACGCCCAGTTGGGCCAGACGCCGCAGCTGGATGAGCTGCGGGTACTGGGCGGCCGCTTCTCCGCCCTGCTGCAGGTGCTGAACGGCGCGGAAGATGCCCGCTGGCGCCTGCGCCAGGCCGTGGCCGCCGCTGAGAAGGCGGTGGCCGAGGCCGATGCCAGGGCGCAGGCCGCCCTGATGACGGCACTAGGTCGCAGTCCCAGCCCCGCGGTCCTGTCCGCTTTGGCTGAGATACGGGCCTTCGACGCGCTCCTCGCGACGCCGGCCACGGCGGGGGAAGACCCGGCGGCGGCCAAGGCGGCCCTTTCCGCTGCCCTGCAGCATCTGCGCGCGACGCAAGCGGCCCTGCCCGCCGATACCCGCGCCATCGTCGCCGCTAGCCTGGACGTGTTGACCCGCGTGGCCTTGGGCGAGGCGGTTGCCGCCACACCCGGCTTCGGCGACGTCACCGCCGGTGGCCTGGCCGTGATGAAAAGCCGCCTGGCCGACGCGCAGGACCAGAGCACCGGCCTGCTGCACCAGAGTGCCGCCATCGCCGCGCGGGTGCAGAAGTTGGGCGCGGAACTGGGCGCCCAAACCCAGGCGGAGGTGCGCACCAAGGCCAAGGCGCTGGAGGACGTGGTGTCCTTCGCCCGCGGCCTGCTGATTGCGTCCGGCCTGGCGGGTGTCGCCATCGCCGTCGGCGTGGCGGTGTTTTATGTCGGCCGCAGCATCGCTGGCCGCGTCGCCAACCTGTCGCGCAGCATGCTGGCGCTTGCCGGCGGCGACCTGGATGTGGAGATCGATACCCGCGGCAGCGATGAGATCGCGGAGATGGCGCGCACCGTCACCGTTTTCCGCGCCAACGCCGTGCAAGTGCGCGAGCATGACGTGCAGCTGGCGACCGAACGACGTGAGTCGGCGCAGAAGCGGCAGGCGGCCATGTCGGCCATGGCCGACAGCTTCGAGGAGTCGGTGGGCGGCATCATCGCCGCGCTGGTGGATGCGGCGGCGCAGATGACCGCCCTGTCGCAGAGCATGGGCCAGTCGGCCGATGCCACCGCCGAGCAGGCCAACACCGTGGCGATGTCCAGCGAAGCGGCCTCGCGCAATACCCAGACCGTGGCCGGCGCCACCGAACAGCTGTCCCTGTCGGTTCAGGAGATCAGCGGCCAGCTGCAGCAGGCCATCAGCATCTCGCAGCGCGCCAATGAGGAAGCCGATGGGGCCGCTGACATGGTGGAGCGTCTGACCGGTGCCGCCGAGCGCATCGGCAGCGTCACCCGGCTGATCGACGACATCGCCGGCCAGACCAATCTGCTGGCGCTGAACGCCACCATTGAGGCGGCGCGGGCCGCTGCCGCCGGCAAGGGCTTCGCCGTGGTGGCGTCGGAGGTGAAAAGCCTGGCGGGCCAGACCTCCAAGGCCACGGGCGACATCGCCGGCGAAGTCGCCGCCGTGCGCAGCGCGGTGGGCGCCGTGGTGGATTCCATCCGCCAGATCGGCGGCACCATTGTGCAGCTGAGCCAGGTGTCCAGCACCATCGCCGCAGCGGTGGAAGAGCAAAACGCCGCCACGGCCGAGATCAGCCGGTCGATCAGCGAGGCGGCGCTGGGCGTGGAAGAGGTCAACAGCACCATAGGCCGCGTGCACACCGCCGCCCTATCGACTGGCGAGTCGGCCGGACAGGTCCGGGCCAGCGCCCAAGGACTAGCCGATCAGGCCGCGCGCCTGGATGAGGCGGTGCGCCGATTCCTGGGCCAGGTCCGCGCCACCGAAGCCGCCGCTTGAGGAGAGACAGCATGATCCGGATCGCCCTCGCGGCCGCCCTATTTGCCAGCACTGCCAGCATCGCCAGCGCCGCGGCCTTTAAGCCTTGTGTCGTTTATACCGAGGCTGGGAAGTTCGATAAGAGCTTCAACGAGATGGCTTATGACGGCAGCCAGACCTTCGCGCAGAAGACGGGCGTCGCTGTGGCCGAGTTCGAACCGGCGGGCGAGGAGGCCTACCCCGGCGCCCTGCAATCCGCCGTCACCGCCGGCTGCACCGACGTGGCGCTGATCGGCTTCCGGTTTCAGACCGCGTTGGCCGCCTTCGCGCCCCAACATACGGACGTACGCTTCACCCTGTTCGACGGCGTGGTGCCGGGCGCCAATGTCGCTTCCGTCCTGTTCGCGGAGAATGAAGGTTCCTATCTCGTTGGCGTGGCGGCGGCCCTGGCCAGCAAGAGCGGCACGGTCGGTTTCATCGGCGGCATGCCGGCGACGGTGATCGAGCGGTTCGAGAAGGGCTACGCCCAGGGTGTCAAGGATACCCGGCCGGATGCCACGGTGATGACCGGCCTGGTGGCGGGCGATCCCAAGGGCTTTTCCGACCCCTTCGCCGCCTCGGAAATTGCACGGGACATGCTGCGTCACGGCGCGGACGTGCTGTTCCCGGCCGCCGGCGTGTCCGGCTTGGGCGCGCTGGACATCGGCCACGCCAAGGGCGCCCTGGGCGTGGGCGTGGACAGCAACCAGAACTACCTCTATCCCGGCCACATGCTGACCTCGATGGTCAAGCGCCTGGACGTGGCCATCGCCCGCGCCTTCGAAGCCGGCCGTAGCCAGACCTTCACTTCCGGCATCACGCGCCTGGGCCTGAAGGAGGGCGGGGTGGACGTGGTGGTGGACGCCGACAACCGCGCCGTCTGGACCCCCGCCATCGTCGAGGCCGTGGCCCGCGCCCGCCAAGCCATCGTCAGCGGCCAGGTGAAGGTCGCGAGCCCTAGTTAGGATGCCCTGCGGGCGCGGGCATCCGCCCGCTTGCCATCCTCGTTTTGCAGTCCGCTACGCTCCCCACAAAACTCGGGCGAACGCAGTCGCCTTCTACAGCGGTATAAGGCACCACCTCATGCCGCTCATTATATATAGAGTGCACTTAGGCCGGCAGGCGCCCGGTCCCGCACGAAGATCGGCCAACCGCGGATGCCAGAGCATCAAACAGCATCATGGAAGATGATACCCAGCGTGTGCCGCTGGCCCGTGCGCAGTCGGCTGACGCCGTGGCGCAGGTTCACCCGGTAGGTGCCTCGCGTTCCTGACAGCGGCCGGTGGTGGACGGCGAAGATGACGCCGTCACCCTGGCGCAGGGGCACCACCTCGGCCCGCGACTGCATACGCGGCCGCTGCTCGGTGATCACGAACTCCCCGCCCGTGAAATCCCGCCCCGGTTCCGACAGCAGGACGGCCACCTGCAAGGGGAACACCCAGTCGCCATACAGGTCCTGGTGCAGGCAGTTATAGTCGCCCGGCCCATACCGCAGCAGCAGCGGCGTGGGCCGCACCTGGCCACTCTGATGGCACAGCGCCAGGAAGTCGGCGTGGCTGTCCGGATAGCGCACTTCCTCCCCCAGTCGCTGGTTCCACCGATTGGCCAGCGGCGCCAGCCGGAAGTAGAGACCGATGCGCAATGCCTGTACCGGGCCCGGCAGGGGGTAGGCCCAATACTTGTACTCGCCCATGCCGAAGCCGTGCCGGCCCATGACCACCCGGCTGCGGAAGCCGTGGTCCCGCGCGTACAGGGACGACAATTCCCCGCACGTCTCGGGATTCAGCAGCCCGGGAAGTACAGCGCAACCGTACGCATCCAATTCGGTGGAAATCGCTGACCAGTCATAGCCGTCGATGCTGGCAATGCCATCGCAGCCGGCATCGCGGGAGCCCATGTCCCCCATCACACCCTCTCGCACGCCAACAGGGCCCGCTTGCGCTCCACGCCCCAGCGGTAGCCGGACAGCGCGCCATCGGTTCGCACCACGCGGTGGCATGGGATGGCGACGGCGATGGCGTTGCTGGCGCAGGCTTGGGCGACAGCCCGCACTGCCTTGGGCGCACCGATGCTGGCCGCCACCTGGGCATAGCTCACCGTTTCCCCCGCGGGGATGGCGCGCAGCGCCTGCCACACCCGTTGCTGAAAGGCAGTGCCGCGCACATCCAGCGGCAGGTCCAGGCCCAGTCGCGGCGCCTCGACGAAGCCCACCACCCGGGCGACCAGGGCGTCGAATTCCGGATCATCGCCCGTCAGCCGCGCCTTGGGGAAACGGTCCTGCAGGTCCCGCACCAGCATGTCCGGATCATCGCCCAAGGTGATGGCACAAATGCCGCGCTCGCTGCGCGCCACCAGGATGGCACCCAAACTGCACTGGGCGACGGCGAAGCGGATGTCGGCATTGGCGCCACCGGCACGGTAGTCGCCCGGTCGCATGCCCAGCATGCCCTCCGCCGCCTCATAGAACCGGCTGCTGGCGTTGAAACCCGCATCATAGAGGGCCGTGGTGACCGTGACGCCGGGGCGGCTCAACTCGTCCCGCACCCGGCGGGCACGGTGGGCCGTGGCATAAGCCTTGGGCGTCAGGCCGGTGACGGCCTTGAACACGCGGTGGAAATGATAGGGGCTGAGGCCGGCCTGGTCAGCTAGTTGTTCCAAGCCCGGCGCCTCCTCTGCAGTCTCAATGCTGCGGCAGGCCTCCGCCACCAGCTGGGCCTGGCGCTGGGCGATGCCCTGCTGGTCCGGCTTGCAGCGCTTGCAAGCACGGAAGCCTGCCCGCTCCGCCGCGGCACAGCTATCATGGAAAGCGACATTCCGCGGTTTGGCCAAGCGTGAGGGACAGGAGGGCCGGCAATAGACGCCGGTGGTCTTCACCGAATAGACGAAGCGGCCGTCCTGGCTGGCGTCCCGGTTCAGCAGCGCCTGCCAACGTGGATCGGCGTCGGCCTCGAGAGGGGCGCGGGTCGGGGCGGATGTCATCGGGACCTGAAGTGCGGGGATAGGGAGTGCGGTGACAGGCGGCATGGTCGTCATCCTGATATGGTGTCGTTCCTGCCTCTGATGTACCCCTGGTCCCCGGCCCCGACATCCCGGCTCTTGCGGTCAAATCCCGGGGCTCCGGCCGGCCGGTTTCACTGACACGGCGGCACATCGCCCGACATTTCCCATAGGTGATTTGACTTGACCCCCCTGGGGGGATAGGAGTCAAGGGATGACGCACGCCACCACCCCCGACATCCTGAACCGCCTGAAGCGGGCGCAAGGCCATTTCGCCAAGATCGTGCAGATGGTGGAAGAGGGGCGCGATGCCCTGACCATCGCCCAGCAGCTGCAGGCCGTGGTCAAGGCGGTGGACAAGGCCAAGATCGCCCTGGTGCTGCACCATATCGAGCATCATCTGGAGGAGGCCACCGGCCCCTTGCCCATTGAGACCCGGGCACGGCTGTCGGAAATGGCCGAGATCATCAAATACCTTTGATGCCGGACCGCTGGGGTGCTCGTTCCATCAGAGAAAAGCTAAATCCTTAATAACTTGCTTTCCACCCTGTACATCTCCAATGTTTCTGGGGACGCCGTGTGGGGGAATAGGATGAGCCAAGACTGGTGGGATGTGCCCGGGAACCCCTATGCCCCGGCCAAAATCCAAGACCCGGCCATCGCTGAGCCCCCGTCCCCCCCCGCCCCCGCTCCACAAGGTGGCGGCGGCCCTAATCAGCCCTACACCGCAGCGGAGCTGCTGGCGCTGGAGGGAGCCACTGCCGCCCTCGTGCGGCTGGATTGTGGGCTGGCCGCAAGCAGTCGCGCCGTCGCCGCAGGCTGGATCAACCGCATGGCCATTGAGGAGGCGGCGGCCTCCGCCCGCCTGAACGGCGTCCTTATCGACACAGCCGACCTGCGCCTGCTGGCCTGGGACAGCCTTGACCGTGCGCCCGACCCTGACTTGGCCCAGGCCCTGCCCCTTTATGATCTCGTGCGCCGCATCGTGGCCCGCCATCCCCGGCATCTTTACACCCCCCGTCGATTGGCGGCGCTGGACCGGACGCGCCTGACTCGGAGCACCGGCTTTTCCCTATGGAATGGGGCAGCCGACGATGTGGAGGCGGAGGAGCGTTGGGCCGTGTTGCAGGCCGCCTTGGCCCCCGATGACCTGACACGCCTCCGGGCCGCGCCTGCGCTCACCGGTGCGGCTGGTTTCCTGGCCCACTGGCATCGGGTACGGGCCGACCGCAGCGCCGGCGCCGCCCTGGGCCGGCTGCTGGCGGCTTGGTGGCCCGCCCGTCAGGGCCTGGTGATGGCCCGTCGTCATAATCTGGATGGGGTGACCTTCGAGGGTTCAGATACCTTCGTCAGCCCGACCCATCCTGCCTTCGCCGGCGGTCCGGTGCTGATGCCCTCCATCGGCTTCCTGGGTCATGCCCTGGAGTATCGGCCGGATCGGCAGGAAGGTTGGCTGCTGGCTTTCCTCAGCGCCGCTGCCCGCGGCCTGGCCCGGGGCGAGGTACTGCTGCGTCGTCTGCGCCTGGCCGAGGTTAGGCTGGCGGAGGCCTTGCGGCCCAAGCGTTCCACCTCGCGGGGGCCACAGGTGGCAACCTTTCTCTTGGCCCAGCCGGTGGTCACCTCCGGCCGGTTGGCCCAGGCACTAGACATGAGCGGAACGGCCGCCCGCACCTTGCTGGATGGGTTGCACCGTGACCGGCTGGTCCTGGAGATTTCCGGCCGGGACGCCTACCGCGCCTATATGGTGGAATGACATCCAGCCGCTCTGGCCCGCCCTCCAGCGCCGGTTTTTCTGAAAAAACTTCGGTAACCGTTCCCTTGAAGAGGCGCCCCGTTTGCCGTCCCGGTTTAAAGAAAAAAGCCCCGTCGCGGGGACGGGGCCGTTTCGAAGTTTTTTCAGAAAAACCGCAGGGATGAACCCTGGCCGTACAGATAAGGCGAACCCTTAATCCGGCACATCCAGGCCGCAGCGGCGCAGTGCCTCTGGCAACTGGGCGAACAGCGCATCCAAGGCCTGTGGTGGCAACCCCGCTGCCAGGCGCAGGATGGGCCGCCCCTCATGCAACGACAGGCGCACAAGCACTTGGCCTGTACGGGACCGGATGACGCGCTCCCCAGCCAGTTCCGGTTCCGGGACCCCTTCCCCCTGCGCCGCTGCCATCAGGGCACGCAGACGGGCGGCGAAGCTCAAATTATCATCCGCCCCCTTCCCGCTCAGTTCGCCGGCGGTTGCCTCCACCCGGGCGGCCACCTCTTCGCTTTCAGCCATCAGGCGAGCCAGCTTGGCCCCATCGCTGATCTTCAACGGCCTCGGATCATCCAGGGCAGCAACCACCGTGGCCGGCAGCTCGGCGAACTTCAGCAGGTTGGACAGATGCCCCTTGCTGAAGTCCAGCCGCTCCATCAACTCAGCCCGGCTCATCAGCCCGGTATCCAGCACGGTCTTCAGCTGCACCGCCCGTTCGTAGGCGGAGATGTCGGCGCGGGCCTCGTTCTCCTGCACCATCTTGATCAGCAGATCGCGGTCGTCCGCCTGCATCACCCGCGCCACCACCTTGCGACCCAGTTGACGGCAGGCCGCTGTCCGGCGATGACCGGCGATCAGCTCATATCCGTTGCCGTCCGCCGCCGGGCGCACCAGCACCGGTGCCAGCTGGCCATGACGCAGGATGTCCTGCACCAGGGTGGCGAAGGCGGCATCGGCGAAGGCGGCGGTGTGCCGGTCCTGGTATTGGGTGCTATGGATGTCGGCCGGATCCAGCTCCAGCAATACGCGTCCACTGTCGCGCAGCGTCTCCAGCTCCTTGGCACTGTCCTGGAACACGCTCTCGATCTGGTTGACGATCGGGATAGCGGATCGGGGGGAAACGGGCCGCGCCGCCCGAGTGGCGGTCAGGTCGCCGATGGCATTGTCCAGTTCGGCCATTCTGTCCTTGCGGCTCATCGCGTTCCCTCCCGCGCCGGCGTGCGCTTCCAGATGTCCCAGATAACCCGCTCGATCTCGGCGTTCACGTTGTTCAGATATTCCAGTCCGCGCTCATAGGTCCGGCGGTTCACGTCGCTGGCCTCCAGCTCGTAATAGCTCTGCTTCAGGTTGCCGGCGCTATCCAGACCCGTGGTCAGTGCCATGCGGTTCTCCAGCAGCGTGTCGGCGAAGATGCTGCCCATCCACTTCACCAACTGGCTCTGGTTGCCATCGGCCGTCTGGTATTTGGAAACCAGCAGGCGCACGGCGTCGAAGGTCTTCACCCGACCGCCTTCGGCTTGCGCCAAGGTGGATAGCGTTTCATAGACCATCCGGAAGAAGCGGCCAGCGGAACTGAAATCCAGCATGCTGGGTGGAATGGGAATCAGCAGGAAATTCGCGGCCATGACGGCGTTGATCGACAAGTAGCTGAGCGATGGCGGGCAGTCGCAGACGATGATGTCGTAATCCTGGTCGATGCTGGGCAGGGCGTCGGCAAGGATGCGCCAGAAGCGAAGTTCCCGCTGGCGCATCTGCCGCACCGGCACTTCGAACTCCGTGGAGTACAGGCCAAGGTTGGCGGGGATGACGTCCAGCCCGTCCCAGTAGGTCTTCTGGATCAGCGGCCGCAGATCGTTAATCCGTTGGCTGTCGTCCAGGGTGAACAGGCGGTACAGCGTATCCAACCGGTCGAACTGCTCATCCGGGACGAAACCGAACAGCGATGTGGCGCTGGCCTGGCTGTCGAGGTCTATCATCAACACCCGATAGCCTTGCAGAGCCAGGTACTGCGCCAAGTGGACGGAGTGGGTGGTCTTGGCCGCCCCGCCCTTGAAGTTGGCGACGGTGATGACCGACAGCTTTTCCCCCGCTTCACGATCGCGACCCACGCGATAGCGCACGTCACCGGTCTGCTGGAACAGCTGGCGGCGAATCTGGTTCACCTCCGCCAGGGTGAAGCCGCGGCGGTTGTTGCCGCCGATGACGGTGCCCTGGGGGAACTGCTCGTTCTTCAGCAGGGCACGCAGGTGGCTCTCCGAGATACGGATCAGCCGGGCCGCTTCCGAGGTCGGAAATAGGCGCAGGCTCTTGGCGTGGCCGGGATAGGCCTGCACCTCGATGATCTTGCGCTGGATGGCGTCACAGCCTTCCGAGTGGTCCAGGAAAATTTGCAAGGGGTCGTCGCCGGCCGGCATGGCGTTATCGGCGGGCGCGCTGACATCGGTGGTCATTGGTGTATCCGAGGGGCTGCCAGAGATGGCCGGATAATGCCCAACCGCGATCCGGACGCCAACCGCGATCTTCAGGCAAATATGCGGATAACTGACTCACCATCGATTTTTTGCCGATTAGGCGAAAAAATTCGCTGATGGGATTTCATCAATTGGCTGGGCCACCGCCTTTGGTAACTGTAACCTTGAAAGCGGGGCGATCGGAACTGCAAACCGTGGCGATCTTCTATTGGGCGCACCCCGATCTTCAAGGGAACGGATACCAATTCCAACGTATGAGGTGTCCCGTCGGAAATGGCGCATTTCCTGGGTTTTCTCTGAAATACCGATGACGAGCGCGCATCGATCGGGGAGTGAGCTTGAGGGGAAAGCCAGCTGTGGAACCCGCAAAGCTTGATCCCGTGGCCATTGTCCGTGTCCCGGAAAGGCTGGCCTGTGGATAGTTTCTTTAAAAGGATTCAGGGTTAAAGAGATATAAGGTTTAACTGTTACAGCGACAGAAAATGCCGTTTTCCCAATAGCTTAATGACGCATTTGGTAACCATTCCCGCGACTCCCGGTTTCCGAACCCTGGGGCTGCGGAGTCCAAACCCTGGAGTCTCGGGTCACCGAACCCTTGGCCGTTGGTTTCCAAACCCTGGAGTTGGGAAAAACGGTATCCGAACCCTTGAGGGAAAACAGGGCGAGTCGACCGGAGTCGGTTGCCATACCCTTGATCTTGGTTGCCGTTCCCTCAATCCCGGTTGCGGTTCCCTTGAGTTCGGGAGGTTGGGCGGTCCGGTTCCGGACTCTGATACCGCGATCCGACTCACCATGGGCCCGAGTCCGGCTGATTTCACCCCGCCGTGATGAGTCGGCCAAGTCTATCCCGAGTCGATTCAAGGGTTCGGTTACCGAAGCTCACGGGTTCGGATACCTGCGATCCTATCGACTCGACGTGGACACCAGATTTTGGGGGTGGCACCGCCAGAATCTCAAGGGATCGGCAACCAAGCGTGTTTTTGCCGTTGGCGGTGACGATTGGCCGCGTTCATCATCCGGAGTCCGAACGCCCTATCCATGGTGGATGGGGCCTGCTGTGTGAGGGGTGGCGACAATGGCGGGGACGATGACAGGGACTGCGGACAGGATTTCCGCGCCGGCCATGGTGGAAGCCCCGATGGCTGGCAGCCAGCTGGCCCTGGCCCTGGATAGCCCCCTGATCGGCAAGGTGAAGAACGACCGCCTGGTCATGGTCTTCAACTTCTTCGCCCTCAGCAAGGAGACGGTGACGGAGCTGCCGGTCTACGATGACGGCACCGTTCGCATCGAGGTCACCGGCACCAAGCACGGCGTCGCCAACATCTGGGACAAGGAGGTGCTGATCTACCTCGTCTCCCTGATCCAGGACAAACTGAACCGGGGTGAACCGGTCAGCCCGCGCCTCACCTTCACCGGCCATGATTTTTTCCGCGTGGTAGGCATCCACGCCACCAACACCGCCTATCAACGGCTGGAGGACGCGCTGAAGCGCCTGCAGTCCACCCAGGTGCTGACCAACCTGGAGACAGGGGGCGAGGGGGAAACGGGCGCCTTCTCGTGGGTGCTGGACTACCGCATCAACTACCGTCGCGACAAGGATGGTGGGAAGACCATGAAGTCGCTGACGGTGCAACTGTGCGACTGGCTGTACCGGGCGGTGGTCAAGGACCGCAAAATCCTCACCTACCACCCCGACTACTTCAAGCTGTCGCCCACGGAAAAGCGGCTGTACGAGATTGCGCGCGCCCATTGCGGCAACCAGGGCGCGTTCAAGATGAACATTGAGAAGCTGCGCCTGCGTGTCGGCGCCGAAAGCGACTTGAAGGTGTTCAAGGCCCGGCTGGTGGCCCTGGCCAAGAAGCGCCAGGCGCTGCCGGAATACGGGCTGACGGTGGTCGATCCCCGCCGCTGGGGCCGCGACCGCAACGCCCCGCCGCCGCCGGGTCGCACGCCGCTGAAGAGCCACATGGTCTATTTCTTCCGTACCGACAGTCTGTCGGCCATGGCGCCCTTCGACCAGGCACCGGAGTTTCCGGACGCCCAGCCCGATATGATGATGGGTGACCTGGCGGCCTAAGGGGCCGCCGCCAACCTTGCAATCCCACGACAGACATGCTGCAAGTCGGAAAACCCGGCTGCGGGGCACGGGATCGACCTGTCGTGAGGAATTTACTGGTATGCGCGATTTCCTGAAGGGCGTGTCGTTGAGCGCCCCGGTGGTCACCGTTTTGGCCGCCGCTTTGGCTGGCCTGCTGCTGGTGCCCACGGTGGCCGGCGCCGATGAAGGCATGTGGACCTTCAACAATTTCCCCAGCGCCAAAGTGAAGCAGGCCTATGGCTTCAGTCCGGACCCGAAGTGGCTGGAACGGGTGCAGCTGGCCTCGGTCCGCCTGGCGCGCGGCTGCTCGGGCGCCTTCGTCTCCGCCAGCGGCCTGGTGCAGACCAACCATCACTGCGCCCGCGCTTGCATCCAGCAGGTCTCCACCGCCGACCACAACCATATCAAAGACGGCTTTTACGCGGCCGAACTGAAGGACGAGGCCAAGTGCCCCGATATGGAAGTCAACCAGCTGGTCCAGATCACCGACGTGACCCAGCGGGTGAACGCCGCCACCGCCGGCAAGGAGGGCGATGCCTTCTCCGCCGCCTTGAAGGAGGTGCAGGCCGCCATCCAGACGGAATGCACCGGCGGCGCCGATGACACCCGCTGCGACGTGGTCGAGCTCTACCACGGCGGCGCCTACAACCTTTATAAGTACCATCGCTATCAGGACGTGCGCCTGGTGTTCGCGCCGGAAGAGGACATCGCCTTCTTCGGCGGCGATCCGGACAACTTCGAGTTTCCGCGCTACGACCTCGACGTCTCCTACGTCCGCGTCTACGACAAGGACGGCAAGCCGCTGAACACCAAGGCGACCTATTTCCCTTACGCTTCCCATGATGCGAACGAGGGGGACCTGGTCTTCACCTCCGGCAATCCTGGCCGGACGGAGCGCTTGGACACCGTGGCCGAGCTGGAATATGAGCGCGACCATGCCCTGCCCGACCGGCTGCTGTACCTGTCGGAACTGCGGGGCATCCTGCTGCAGTTCACGGCTCAGGGTGAGGAGAACGCCCGTATCGCACGCACCAAGCTGTTCACCCTGGAGAACAGCTACAAGGCGCTGTACGGCGGGCTGCAGACCCTGGTCGACCCGGCCCTGATCAATGCCAAACGCAAGGAGGAGGCGGCGCTGAAGGCGCTCATCGACGCCGACCCGGCGTTGAAGCAGCAGTACGGCGACCCCTGGGCGGCCATCGCCAAGTCGGTGGACCACTACGCCGTGGTCGCCACCCGCTATCAGGTGCTGGAGGGCAGCCGCAGTTTCACCCAGTCCGACATGTTCACCTATGCGCGCAACCTGGTGCGCGCCGCCAGCGAACGACCCCTGCCGGACGGCAAGCGCCTGCGGGAATACACCGACGCCAACTTCCCCTCCATCCGCCAGCGCCTGCTGTCCAACAGCCCGGTCTATCCGGAGCTGGAACGGGTGCTGATGCGCATGCAATTGGTCTACATGCAGCGCCAGCTGGGCCCGGATGACCCCCTGGTGCGGAAGGTCTTCGGCAACCGCTCTGCCCAGCAGATCGCGGATGAACTGGTGAAGGGCTCCGGCCTGGGGGACCCGGCGGAGCGCAAGCGCCTGCTGGAAGGCGGCCAGGCGGCCCTCGACGCCTCCACCGATCCCATGATCACGTTCGCCAAGCTGGTGGACGCCGACGCCCTGGCCGCCCGCCGCGATGTCGAAGCCAACGTGTCGGCCGTGCAGCAGAAGAACGCTGGTTACATCGCCCAGGCCATGTTCAAGGTGCACGGCACGTCCGTCTACCCGGACGCCACCTTCAGCCCTCGCGTCTCCTACGGGACGGTGAAGGGCTATGAGCAGAACGGCCAGCACGTGGCGCCCTTCACCACCATGGGCGGCACCTTCGACCGCGCCACCGGCGCCTTCCCCTTCGCCTTGCCCGACAGCTGGCTGAAGGCCAAGGACGCCATCAACCCCGCGCAGAAGTTCGATGCCGTCAGTACCAACGACATCATCGGCGGGAATTCCGGTTCCCCCGTCATCAACAAGGACGCGGAAGTCGTGGGTCTGATCTTCGACGGCAACATCCAGTCGCTGGGCGGCGACTACGGCTATGACGGTTCGGTCAACCGCGCCGTCTGGGTCTCGGTCGGCGCCCTGAAGGAGGCGCTGGCCAAGGTCTACCAAGCCAACCGCCTGTCCAAGGAGCTGGGCGCCCATTGAGAACCAGGGGTGGGGGAGGGGCGGCGGATGCATACCGCGGGCCTTTTTCCATGCGCGGGCATCGGAGTAGGTAAACCAAATGCCGCACCCGCCGGGCCGTCAGGTAAAGGCCATAATCCCGTATTATAGGGCAGGGATGGCCCCGAGCGCCCCGGGGCCCTTACCTGACGTGACCAAGGGCGGCTTGGGGCGGAGTACCGCATCGGCGGCTCCGCCGTCTGAAAGAGGATGATCATGCAGCGCGTGTTCAAGGCTCCGTTCCTGGTGATGATGTCGCTGGTGGTGGCCTTGCTGGCGTTGGCCGGCGGCGCCGCCCCGGCGAGCGCCCGCACCTTCGTCAGCGTTGGTATCGGCGTCGGCCCTTTTTATCCGGCGGGTTATTACGGCGCCTATTGGCATGACCCTTACTGGCGCTGGCGCGGCCCTTACTGGGCGCCCTACCCCGTGGCGTACGCACCCTATCCCTACTACGCGCCTCCGGCCTATGTAGCGCCGGCCCCGGCCGTGGTTCAGGCGCCGCCGCCGGTGGTGGCACAGCCCGTCCAGGCTGTGGCGGCCAAGCCGGCCTATGACCAGGCCAACTGCCGCGAATACACCTCCACCATCACCGTGGCGGGACAGCCCAGCCAGCAGGTGGGTACCGCCTGCCGGCAGCCTGACGGGTCCTGGCGCATCGTCAACTGACGGGCCAGCCCCTGTCCCTGTCATTGAAGTCCCTGTTCATTGGAATAGGCGTCACGCGAACCCCAGGGCTTTCCCTGGGGTTTTCGCGTTCCGGGCCGCGACATTTGCACTTCCGTTACAAAATCCTGTCCCGCCCGCATCTGGCTTAGGGGTATGCTCATGAGAATGTACCGCCCGGCGGGGAGGCCGGGATCAAGAGGTACAAACGGGCATGCAAGGGACAGGGACCATGCGTACGGGGCTTAGGGTGGCTGTGGTAGGCGGCTGCTTGTCCGGGTTTTTCGCCTCCACGCCTTTCGGGGCCCGCGCCGATGAGGGATTGTGGACCTTCAACCACTTCCCCAGTGCCAAAGTCCAGGAGACCTACGGCTTCGAGCCTACCGCCCAGTGGCTGGACCATCTCCGCATGGCGTCCCTGCGGCTGCCCCGGGGCTGCTCCGCTTCCTTCGTTTCTCCCGCCGGCCTGGTCCAGACCAACCACCACTGCACCCGCGATTGCCTGCAGCAATTGTCCTCACCCACTAACAACCTGGTGCAGGACGGTTTCTACGCCGCCAAGCCGGAGGACGAGGTGAAATGCCCCGACGTGGAAGCCAACCAACTGGTGGGCATCACCGACGTCACCCCCCAGGTCAGGGAGGCGGTGGCGGGCCGTGAGGGCCAGGATTATGGTCGCGCCCTGCGCGAGGTGCTGGCCAAGCTGCAGCGTGACTGCGCTGGCGGGGATGAGGCCATCCGCTGCGACGTGGTGGAGTTGTACCGGGGCAGCGTCTACGACGTGTACAAATACCGCCGCTACCAGGACGTGCGCCTGGTGTTCTCACCCGAGGAAGACATCGCCTTCTTCGGCGGCGATCCCGACAATTTCGAATTCCCCCGCTTTGACCTGGATGTGGCCTTCCTGCGCGTTTATGACGAGCATGGCGCGCCCCTGAACACCCAGGCCAACTACTTCGCCTACGCCCCCCGGGATGCGCAGGAGGGCGACCTGGTCTTCACTTCGGGCAATCCCGGCACCACCGAACGCCTCGATACGGTGGCGGAACTGGAATATGACCGCGACGTCGTCCTGCCGGAATGCCTGGTCTATCTGGCAGAGCTGCGCGGCCTGCTGCTGCAATTCTCCGCCGAGGGGGCCGAACACGCGCGCGTGGCCTTCGCCAAGCTGTTCGCGGTGGAAAACGCCTACAAGGCCCGCCTGGGTCAGTTCCGCGCCCTGGTCAATCCGGGCCTGATCGACAGCCGCAGGCGGGCGGAGAATGAGCTGCGGGCCAAGGTGGCCGCCGACCCGCAGTTCCAGCAGCGCTTCGGCGATCCCTGGGCCGCCATTGCCCAGGCCGTGAGCCATTACCGCGCCGTCGCCGACCGCATGGAGGTGGTGGAGGAGGGACGCGGGCCCCAATCCGACCTGTTTGCCTACGCCCGCCTGCTGGTGCGCGCGGCGGAACAGCGCCAGCTGCCCGACATCAAGCGATTCCAGGAATTCACCGACGCCGGCATCCCTTTCACCCGCCAACGCCTGCTGGCGAACGCACCCATTTCCAACGACCTGGAAAAGCTGTTGCTGCGCGCTTGGCTGGTCCAGCTGCGGCGGGTGCTGGGGCCGGACGATCCCCTGGTGCGCGACGTGCTGGGCGCGCAGACGGCGGAGAAGATGGCCAGCGATTTGGTGGACGGCACCCGCCTGGCCGACCCCAACGAACGCAAGCGCCTGCTGATGGGCGGCATCGAGGCCATCAAGAACAGCCACGACCCCTTGATCCGCTTCGCGCAGGAGGTGGACAAGCAGGCACTGGCCATCCGGCGCGACGTGGAGGTGAATGTGGAAGCGGTGGAACGGCGCAACGCCGGTGTCATCGCCCAGGTCGTCTTCGCCGCCAAGGGCACCGGCGCCTACCCGGACGCCACCTTCTCCCCCCGCGTGTCCTACGGCACGGTGAAGGGCTATGACGAGAACGGCCGCCATGTGCGCTACTACACCACCATGGGCGAGGCCTATGGCCGCGCCACCGGGGCGGAACCCCTGGCCCTGCCGCGCTCCTGGCTGCGTGCCCGCAACGATGTGGACTTCGGCCGCAAGCTGAACATCGTCAGCACCAACGACATCGTGCGCGGCAATTCCGGCTCGCCGGTGGTCAACACCGACGGCCAGGTGGTGGGCATGATCTTCGACGGCAACAGCCAGTCGCTGGGCGGTGATTTCGGCTTCGATGACAACTCCAACCGCGCCGTCTGGGTGTCGGTCGGGGCGGTGAAGGAAGCGCTGACCAAGATCTATGGCACCACCCGTCTGAACCGCGAACTGGGCATCTAGCGTCGTCGGCTGACCCTGTGATCGCCGCCGCTGACAGGCGCCTCCAGCTGGTGATAAGCGAGGTGGCGTCATCGCGGAAAATGGCCTGGAATTTTAAGGTTTTGGCCGGGCGTACGGGCCTGCGCTCACATCTCACGGTGTTGGCGCTTGCCGCATCCCAGATCTGCGCCATCCTCATTAGGTGCGTTCCGGAACCATAAGCAATAACTTGCTTGCAAGCAGTTTCCGCGCCGCAGGATTTCGCGGCACCTTCCACACATCCCCATTCCTTGACCCGGCCAGGCCGGGCCCAAGGCGTTAGCACCCCTCCCGGGTGCCCAAGCCCGATCCGGCCTTCAACGATCAGGGACCAAAGGACCATCATGACCAGCGCGCCCACCGCCCTTCCGCCCAAGCGTTCCCCCCTGCCGCGTATCATCGGTTTCGGCGTGCTGGCCATCATCGTGGTCGGCGGCGTCGTCCTCTGGCTCAGTGGACGGGGCAAGGAATCCACCGACGACGCCTTCACCGAGGGCCGGGTGGTGACGGTGGCGCCCAAGGTTTCAGGCCTGGTGGTTGAGCTGGCGGTGCAGGATAACCAGAAGGTGAAGGCCGGCGACCTGCTGTTCCGCATCGATCCCCGCGATTACCAGAACACCCGCGACCGTGACGCCGCGCAGCTGCAACTGGCGCAGGCGCAGCTGGCGCAGGCGCAGACCAACCTGGAAATCGCCCAGGTCTCCTACCCGGCGCAGCTGGACCAGGCCCGCGCCGCCCGCGCCCAGGCCGAGGCCACGCTGGTCCGGGCGAAGTCCGACCTGGCGCGCCAGACCGAGATCGACGTCCGCGCGACCACCAAGTCGCAGATCGACGCCGCCCAGGCGGCATTCCGCACCGCCCAGGCCCAGCTGGCCGACGCCGACGCCAAGCTGCGCTCGGCGGAGCAGGCGCCGCGCAATATCGAGGTCGCCGCCACTCAGGTGAAGCAGTGGGAGGCCCAGGTGGCCGCCGCCCAGGCCGAACTGGCCCAGGCGGAGCTGAACCTGTCCTACACCACCGTGGTGGCGCCGCAGGATGGCTGGGTGACCAAGCGCGCGGTGGAAAAGGGCAACTATCTGCAGGTGTCGCAGTCGGCCATGACGTTGGTGACGCCGGAGGTGTGGGTGGTCGCCAACTTCAAGGAAAACCAGCTGAAGCACATGCGCGTGGGCCAGCCGGTCGACATTGATGTCGACGCCTTCCCCGACCTGAAGCTGACCGGCACCGTCGACAGCTTCCAGATGGGCACCGGCTCGCGCTTCACCGCCTTCCCGGCGGAAAACGCCACCGGCAACTTCGTGAAGATCGTCCAGCGCCTGCCGGTCAAGATCAAGGTGACGGGCGGCCTGCCCGCCGATCACCCCCTGCCCCTGGGCCTGTCGGTCGAACCCACCGTCAACCTGAACTGAGGGGGGCGGCGGTGAGCGAAGGACTTCCCCCACCCGAGGCTGATCACGGGGCGTCGGCCTGGCGCCCCAAGCACAACCCCTACCTTGTCGCCATGGTGGTGACGGTCGCCACCTTCATGGAGGTGTTGGACACCACCATCATCAACGTGGCCCTGCCGCACATCGCCGGCAGCCTGTCGGTGGGCACGGATGAAAGCACCTGGACGCTGACCTCCTACCTGGTGGCCAACGGCATCGTGCTGCCCGTGTCCGGCTGGCTGGGCCGCATGATGGGGCGCAAGAACTACTTCCTGCTGTCCATCATCATGTTCACGGTGTCGTCGCTGCTGTGCGGCCTGTCGACCTCGCTGCCGGAACTGATCATCTTCCGCCTGATGCAGGGCTTCTTCGGCGGCGGCCTGCAACCCAACCAGCAGTCCATCCTGCTGGATACGTTCGAGCCGGCCAAGCGCGCCACCGCCTTCGGCGTCACGGCCGTCGCCATCATCGCCGCCCCCATCATGGGGCCGACGCTGGGTGGCTGGATCACGGACAATTTCAGCTGGCGCTGGGTATTCCTGATCAACGTGCCGGTGGGTGTCATCGCCACCTTCGCCATCTCGGCGGTGGTGGAGGATCCGCCCTGGGCCAAGGCTGGTGCCGGCAAGGGCAAGCGCAACATCGACGTGGTCGGCCTGTCGCTGATCGCCGCCGGCTTCGCCTGCCTGCAGATCGTGCTGGACCGGGGCGAGCAGGAGGACTGGTTTTCCAGCGGCTTCATCCAGGCTTTCGGCGTTGGCGCCGTGCTGGGCTTGGTGGGCGCCGTCGTCTGGCTGCTGGACCGGCCCGATCCCATCGTCAACCTGCGGGTCTGGAAGAACAAGGATTTCGCCATCGGCACCCTGTTCATCAGCATCATGGCCGCCACCCTTTATGGCAGCGCCGTGCTGATCCCGCAGCTGGCGCAATCCCAGCTGGGCTACACCGCCACCTGGTCGGGCATGATCCTGTCGCCCGGTGGCTTCATGATCCTGTTCATGATTCCCATCATCACCCGCGTGCTGCTGAAGAAGTTCCAGGCCCGCTTCATCGTGGCCACCGGCTTCTTCCTGCTGGGCATCGCCATGTTCTACACGGGCACCATCACGCCCCAGGTCAGCTTCCTGAACCTGATGAGCATGCGTCTGGCCCAGACCTTCGGCACGGCACTGCTGATGATCCCCATCAGCACGGTGGCCTTCGCCTCCGTCCCGCGGGAGATGAACGGCGACGCCGCCGCCCTCTACGCCATGTCGCGCAACCTGGGCGGCAGCATTGGCATCGCCCTGGTCACGGCCTATCTGACCCAGCGGTCGCAGGTGCACCAGGCCTATCTGGTCGAACACCTGTCGGACCTGAACATGGGTTATCAGATGACCAAGCAGGCCTGGATGAACGGCCTGGCCGGCCACGGGCTGACGCCCTCGCAGATGGACTCCTCAGCGCTGGGCGGCATCTACCGCGCCCTGGTGCGCCAAGCGGCCATCCTGGGCTACGTCGACGTCTTCCGCATATCCGGCGTGGTCGCCTTCTGCGTCGTGCCCCTGGCCTTTTTCATGAAATCCACCAAGGCGGCGCCCAAGCCCGCCGCCGCGGAGTGACCCTGATGCCCGCTTCCACTCCCCTTTTCCCGCTTCCGCGCCGAGCCCGGCTGCTGGCCGCCACGGCGGCCCTGGCCTTGACCGCCGCCTGCACCCTGGGTCCGGACTACCAGCCGCCGGCGGCCGACGCCCCCACGGCGTGGAGCGCCACGACCACCCAAGCGACGGGCCAGGTGGCGGGCAAGACCCAGGTCAATACCGACCCCACCGTGCTGGCCCATTGGTGGACGGAGTTCCACGATCCCACGCTGGACAAGCTGGTGGCCGATGTGGTCGCCGGAAACCTGGACCTGAAGGTGGCGGAACAGCGCATTCTGTCCGCCCGCGCCCAGCGCCAGCAGGCAGCGGCGGCCCAATACCCCAGCGTGAAGGGGGAGAGCGCGGCCATGCGCAACCGCCTGCCCCCGGGGGCGACCGGTTCACTGGGGGGTACCAGCAACATCTTCCTGGCGGGCTTCGACGCCTCGTGGGAACTGGACCTCTTCGGCGGCACGCGCCGCAGCGTCGAGGCGGCCGACGCCAACATCGAGGCGGGTATCGAGAACCGGCGCTCGCTGGTCATGTCCATGCTGGCGGAATTGGGCACCGACTACGCCGCCTTGCGTTCCGTCCAGGCGCGCATCGTCATCGCCAACGAGAACGTGCGCCTGTCGCAGGAAACCCGCGACCTGACGGCCGCGAAGTACAAGGTGGGCCTGGCGACCGAACTGCAGCTGGCGGAGGCTGACGGCCAGTTGGAACAGCAGAAGGCGGTACTGCCGTCGCTGGCGACCCAGGCGGCCCAGCGGGCCCACGCCATCGCCACCCTGACCGGCCGCACCCCCGCCGACGTGGACAGCCTGCTCACCACCGCCGGACCGGAGGTACCCCTGCCGCCCTCCCTGCCGGCCAGCCTGCCGTCCGAGGTGGTGCGGGCCCGTCCCGACATCCGGGCCGCCGAGCGCACCATGGCCGCCACCAACGCCCAGATCGGCGTGAAGGAGGCGGCGCGCTTCCCCAAGCTGTCGCTGGGCCTGATCGGCGGCTTCCTCAACCCCGACATCGGCAAGCTGCTGCAGGGCGACAGCTTCGGCTGGAGCGTGGGCCCCACCCTCAGCGGCCCCATCTATGATGGCGGCCGCCTGAAGGCCGGGGTGAAGGATGCCGAGGCCCAGGCCGAAGAGGCACGTCTCACCTACCGCAAGACGGTGCTGACCGCCTTCCAGGAGGTGGAGGACGCGCTGGTCGCCTACGCCAACGAGCGCCAGCGGAACGAGACCTTGCACCGCGCCCTGGACGCCGCCCAGTTGGCGCAGGACCGCGCCCGGTCGCAGTACCGCGCCGGCCTGGCCGACTTCCTGACCGTGCTGGATGCCGACCGCACCCTGGCCACGTCCAAGGACGCCGTCGCGCAGAGCGACTATGCCCTGGTGCAGCAGACCATCGCCCTCTACAAGGCGCTGGGCGGCGGCTGGCAGGCCGGGGAGACGACCACGGCCGCCGGCGCCGCCAGCGCGCCGCCAGCGTGACCCGGGGGGCGGCAATGGGCCAGGGTGAGACAGCGGTGATGGAAGATGACACCTCCGGAGAGCGTCCCGACGGCCGCCCCGGTGGGCGCCAGCGCAAGGCGGGCGATACCCGCCGGGCGGAGATCATCGCCGCCGCCCTGGAACTGCTGCATGAGGTGGGGCCCGGCGGCACCACGACCACGGCCATTGCCCGTCGCATCGGCATGGCCCAGGGCTCGCTGTTCCGCCATTTCCCCACCAAGCGCGCCATGTGGGAAGCGCTGCTGGACAGCCTCTCCCACCGCATCGCCCCACCGATCCAAGAGGCGCTGAACGGTGCCGGCAGTCCCATGGCCCGCCTGCGACAGGTCATGCACACCTGGCTGGGTCTGGCTGAAAGCATCCCGGCGCTGTCGTCGCTGATGTTCTCGCGCGAGGTGCTGGCCGACAGTCCCGATATGCGCAGCCTGCTGGCGGAACGCCTGCAGCGGCCCCACCGCATCTATTGCGCCCTGATCCGCGAAGGCATCGCGGCGGGCGAGGTCTCGCCCGACACCGATGTGGAACGCGTAGGCTGGATCCTTTCGGGCATGAAGCACAGCCTGGTCATGCGCTGGACTTTGCTGGACCGCACACTGGACATGCACGCCGACCTGGACGTGATGCTGGATACGATTATCGCCGGCATGAGCCGGCGGTAAGTATCGGTGCATTGGCCTCAGGCGCGCTGACCGGATGGTGGCGGGGCGGCAAATGGCCGAGCCCCGTGTCCATTTTTCCCGACAGGTTGGCGGCTTTTGTTTCGTACCATCGGGCGGTCACGGGGGTGGGCGTTCCACTTCGCCCGCTGGTGGCTGGGCCAATTGGGCGCAGGCCCAGTTCGTCCGTGACAGGGGGCTTCCGGTGTGAAAAGAAGGGCGCCGGGTCTGTTCCCATTTCGCGTTTCCATCTGGCCTCCCTTCCTGGATCACGTCCCGCGATGCTGCGCCACCGGTCGTCCCGTTTCCCGCTTTCGTCCGTCGCCAAGCGGCCCCTGCTGATCTTCCTCATGGCGGGCGCGCTGACGGGCTGCACCGTGGGGCCGGACTATGAACGGCCGGAAACGCCGCAGCCGGCGGCCTATCGTGAAACGGTGACCGGCGACGCCGCCAAGGACGCGACCCTGCGCACGGAAATCGCCGCCGACTGGTGGCGGCAATTCAAGTCGCCGGAACTGGACAGCCTGATCGCCCGCGTGGCGTCGAATAACTTCGACGTGCGCGCTGCGGTGGCCCGCATCCGCCAGGCCGAGGGGACGGTGGACGAACAACGCTCCACCCTGTTCCCCACGGTGACGGCGAGTGCGGGGCGCACCCGCAGTCAGACGGGCGGCGGCACCACCACCGTCAGCAACGGCAACTTCATCACCCGCAACAACATCAGCAGCAACTATTCGGCCAAGTTGTCGGCCAGTTACGAGCTGGATTTCTGGGGCAAGAACCGGTCCGCCTTCGAATCGGCCAAGGCCAGCCTGAACTACAGCCGCTACGACAAGCAGACGGTGCTGATGACGGCCATCGCCACGGTGGCCACCGACTACTTCCAGGCGCTGGCCTACAAGGACCGCCTGGCCCTGGCCCGCCAGTCGCTGCGCGATGCCGAGGACGTGCTGCGCGGCATCCAGGCCCGCGCCCGCGCCGGCACCGCCACCGATGTCGACGTGGCCAACCAGGTGAACGTGGTGGAGGGCGAGCGCGCCGCCATTCCGCAGTATGAGCAAAGCCTGGCGCAGCAGATCGACGCGCTGGCCGTGCTGGTCGGCGTGCTGCCGGAACAGCTGAAGATCGAGGGCACCACCCTCAGCGGCCTGGCGGAGCCCGAGGTGGCGCCCAACCTGCCGTCCACCCTGCTGACCCGCCGGCCGGACGTGGCCTCGGCCGAAGCACAGCTGATCGCCGCCAATGCCACCCTGCGCAGCGTCATCGCCCAGCAATACCCCAGCCTCAGCCTGACCGGCAGCTACGGCTATCAGAATGAGTCGCTGGGCGACCTGTTCAACCCGGCCAGCAAGCTGTGGTCGCTGGGCACCTCGCTCAGCCAGACGGTGTTCGACGCCGGCAACCTGCAGGCCCAGTCCGACGTGCAGCGCGCCCGGGTGGAGGAGCTGGCGGCGGATTATCAGAAGGCGGTCGTCACCGCCTTCTCCGATGTCGAGGATGCGCTGGCCGGGGTGCGCTACACCCGCGACATCCGTGGCGCCCAGGAAAAGGCCACGGCCTCGGCCGACGTGGCCCTGCGCGGCACCACCGGGCAGTTCCAGCGCGGCACCGCCGACATGGTCAGCGTGCTGACGGCCCAGCGCACCCTGTTCAGCGCCCAGGACAGCCTGGTGCAGAGTCGCCTGAACTACCTGACCTCCATCGTCACGCTGTACCGCGTGCTGGGCGGCGGCTGGTCGGTGGAACAGACCGAGGCCCAGGCCGATACAGCGCCCGCCAAGGCCGGTGGCTGACTGCCATCCTCAAAGCCAGGGGCGCCATCGTCATTTCCGGCAAAATGCCGACCTTGGGGCTAGCCGCGCGGGACGCGTGCTGGCACACCTGATCGCATCCCCGCGCCGTTCCCTGGTTGAAAGGCCTGCCTGTTCCCCATGTCCGCGCCCGCCTTGGACCGCCCTTCCGTGGAGCCCTCTCCCGCCGCCAAGCCTGAACGCCTGCTCTCGCTGGACATCTTCCGGGGGCTGACCGTGGCCCTGATGCTGCTGGTCAACGATCCCGGCACCTGGTCCGACATCTATTGGCCGCTGCGCCACGCCAAATGGCATGGCTGGACGCCCACCGATCTGATCTTCCCCTTCTTCCTGTTCATGGTGGGCATCACCACCCACCTGTCGCTGACCCAGCGGCGGGCACGGGGGGATGACGATGGCGCCTTGGCCCGCCAGATCCTGCGGCGCGCGCTCATCCTGTTCGGCCTCGGCCTGTTCATCGCCTGGTTCCCGGGTTACGCGCTGGCCGGTCACGGCACGCTGGCCGATCGCGCGGCGGCCCAGGTGCTGTCCTGGCGCATCCCCGGTGTGCTGCAGCGCATCGCTCTGTGCTACGCCGCCGCTGGCCTGCTGTCGCTGCGGATGGGGCCGAAGGGGCAGGGGGCGCTGATCGTGCTGCTGCTGCTGGGCTATTGGGTGGTCATGACCTGCGTGCCGGTGCCCGGCACCGGCGCCACCGGCCTTGCGGCACTGGCCCATCCCGGCGCCACCGTGGCGGCGGCGGTCGACCGCGCGCTGTTCGACTGGGGCGCCTGGGGCAACCACCTGTGGGCCGCCGCCAAGACCTGGGATCCCGAAGGCGTCCTGTCGACCCTGCCGGCCATCGCCACGGCGCTGCTGGGCGTCCAGGCCGGCCGCTGGCTGGCCCGGCCCCTGCCGTTGCCGGCCCGCATCCGGGGCCTGATCGTGGCCGGGGTCGTGGGCGTCCTGCTGGGCGAAATCTGGGATCTGGCCTTCCCCATCAACAAGAGCCTGTGGACCAGCTCCTTCGTGGCCCTGACCGCCGGCATGGCTTGCCTGTGCCTGGGTGCCCTGCTGTGGGTGGTGGAGGTGCGCGGCTGGCGCCGCTGGACCCGGCCGGCCCTGGTCTTCGGCGTCAACCCCATCCTGGCCTATGTCGGATCGGAACTGATGGCCATCATCATCGGCGGCGTCATCACCCTGCCCTGGGACCACCGGATTGCCCCCCTGCAGGACGTGATCTACGAGGCGGTGTTCTATCCCCTGCTGCCGGAAAAGGCGGCCTCGCTGGCCTTCGCCCTATGCTTTGTCGCCCTGTGGTGGGCGATCCTCGAGGTGCTGTACCGCCGGCGGATCTTCCTGAAGGTATGAGGTTCCCTGACGGGTCTTATCAAGCAGCCTTATCCTCAAAGCACAGGCTGAACAACGCGCCGCCGCCGTGGCGGTCGCGGGCGGCCAGGCGGCCGCCGTGCTGGCGCATGATTTCCATGGCGATGGCCAGGCCCAGCCCTGAGCCGGTGATGCCGGCGCCGGCGGCGCCGCGCACGAAGGGCTCCGCCAAGGTCAGGGGATCCTCGCCTTGCAGGCCGGGGCCCCGGTCGGCGACGGACAGGATGGGGCCGGGGCCCACGCGCACCTCCACCGTGCCGCCGGCCGGGCCATAGGCCACGGCGTTCTCCACCAGGTTGCGCAGGGCCTCGGCCACGGCGCCGGTGTTGCACACCAGGGGGAAGTCCTCCACAACCTCCAGCTCGATGGATTTGCCCAGGGAGCGGATGAAGGGCGCCAGGGTCACCAGTTCCCCCGCCGTCAGTTCGCCCGCCATGACGCGATCGGTGCGGGGCAGGGGGGTGCCGGACAGGCGCGACAGCGACAAGAGCTGCGCCACCAGGCGGGACAGGCGGCGCACGTCGGCGCGCACAGCCGCCATGTCGGCCTCCCCGCTTTCTAGGCGGGCCTGCACCACGGCCAGGGGGGTGCGCAGCTGGTGGGCGGCGTCGGCGATGAAGCGGCGGTGGTGGCGGAAGCTGCCTTCCAGCCGGGCCAGCGCCGTGTTGAAGGCGTCGACCAGGGGCAGGACTTCGCTGGGCAGGTTCTTGCCGTCCAGCCGGTGGTCCAGCCGGTCCAGGCCGATGGCCGCCGCCTCCTCCGACACCTCCTGGATGGGGGTCAGGCTGCTGCGGATGGTCCAGACGCCGATGGCGGCGGCGATCAGGGCCACGGGGATGCCGAACAGCAGGATGTCGCGGACGAATTCATCCAGCAGGCCGTTGATGATCTTCTGGTCGGCGGTGGGCGATTGCGCCACCGCCAGCGTCAGGGTGCGGTCGCCCAGCTTGATGGGCGTGCCCAGGCCATAGCGCTCCGGCTCGCCCGGCGGGCGGAAGAAATATTCCGTGTCCGGCTGGTTCAGCGCCTCGCGCAGGGTATTGGCGGCGCGGGGCAGGGACTGGGTTAGCAGCCGGCCGTGCTGGTCCCACACGGCATAGATGACGCCGTCCTCTTCCAGGGCATAGCGGTTGGCCAGATCCGGCGGCAGGCGGTCCAGCGACAGGCCACCGTGGTTGAACACGGCCATCAGTTCATTGGCCTGGCCGCGCAGCACCTTGCGCTGCACGACGCCGCCTGCTTCCTCCAGCCGCACCACCAGGGGCAGGATACCCACGGCGACGGATGCCAGGAACAGCAGGCCCAGGCGCCAGGCCAGGCGGCCCTGCAGCGACCGGTGCCGCCAGATCTGCGCCAGGGTGGCCAGCATCAGGAAGAAATCCGAGGAAAGAGGGGGCTCACGACGCGCTCATCATATAGCCCAGGCCGCGCATGGTGATAATGCCGGCCGTGGCCTCCGCCGTCGCCAGCTTGCGGCGCAGGCGGGACACCAGGGCCTCCACCGCGTTGTCGGTGGCCTCGTTGCCGAAGCCGTAGAGGGCGCTGTCGATGTGCGCCTTGGTCACCACCTGGTCCACCTTGCGCAGCAGCACCTCCAGCAGGGCCAGCTCGCGCGCCGTCAGGGTCAGCGGGGCACCGGCCACGGCCACGCTGCGGGCGGCGCTGTCGAAGGACAGGTTGCCGCATTCCAGCACCACGCCAATGACGCCACCCGGCCGACGCAGCAGGGCCCGCAGTCGGGCCGCCAGCTCCCCCATGTCGAAGGGCTTGACCAGGTAATCGTCGGCGCCGGCGTCCAGCCCCTCGATGCGGTCATCCAGGGTGGACCGGGCCGTCAGCATCAGGATGGGCACCTTGCGGCGGCAGCCGCGCAGGCGGCGCACCAGGCTGACGCCATCGCCATCGGGCAGGCGCCGGTCCAGAACCAGGGCGTCGTAGTCGGCGGTGGAGATATAGTCGTCGGCCTCGGCCAAGCTGCCGCAGGCATCGACGGTGAAGCCGATTCGCGACAGGTGATCGGCGGTTAGTGTCCGCAGATCCCGTTCATCCTCGACCAAAAGAAGCCGCATCGGCCAAGTTCCCACAAGTCGCCCACTGCGGGCGGCAGACGTATCTATACGCGCGAACAAGCGCGGCCTGTCGGTGTCCTGCTGATTTTCACGGGGCGGGGCCGGTTTGAGAGGCGAAAAACCGCGTCAGCAAGGCGTCAGCTTGACTGTGCCATCGTTGCCACGCGCTGATCAACCGAGGGTGCTGACCACCATGACCGTCCTCACCGCCGCCCTGTTGCCGGACCCGTCTTCCGGATCCTGGGACGTTCCGCCCGCCGGTCCAGCGGCCGGCACTCCCGTCATCGACTATCGCGCCCCGGTGGCACCGGTGGACGATGGCTTCGGACGGCATCGCCCCGGCGGGCTGCCGGGCTTGCTGCTGGCGCTCGGCGCCGCCCTGCCGGCCAGCCGCTGGGGCCGGGTGGCCGGCGGCGTCCTGGGCCCGGTGGTGCGGGTCATGGTGCCCTGGCTCTACGGCTCCGTCATTGATGTGGCGGCCGATGGCCTGCGCCGCCGCCTGCACGTCCGCGACCATGCCGACGACCGCCGGTTCCTGGCGCTGCCCCGCCAGGCGGCGGCCCGGGCCCGGGCCCATGTCGCGGCGGCCCTGCCAGCCGATGGTGTTTTTGTCGATGTCGGCGCCGGCACCGGCCTGCACACCCTTGCCGCTGCGCGCCACCTGGGCCCCCAGGGCCGCGTGCTGGCGGTGGAGCCGAACGCCGCCACCCGCGACCGGCTGGCGGTCAACCTCTCCCTGAATCCCATCGCCGCTACCGTGACCCTGGCGGAAGAGGCGGCGGGCCCCACTTGCGACGGCCTGGTCCTGGCGACCGGCGCCCGCAGGGCCGCCGCGGTGCCCGCCTGGGAGGCGCCACCGCCGGCCCTGGTGCGCACCCGCCCGCTGCTGGATTTGGTGCGGGCTGCCGGCCTGCATCGTGTCGATGTGCTGCGCCTGGGCTACAAGGCCGGCGCCGACCTGGCGCTGATCCCCTTCCTGCAGGCGGCACCCCAGGCCCTGCGCCCCCGGCTGGTCGTCATCGACCGGCGCGGCGCCAGGGGCTGGGGCGTGGATCTGCCGGCCACCCTGGCCCTGTTCGGCTACCGCGCCTGCGGCGTCACGCCGGACGCGCTGCTGTTCCAGGGCGATGCCGTTGCCGACTCCGGCGCCCTGTGGGAGCCGGCCGACTGGTCATTGGTCGCCTCCTGATCCGGCCCGTCTGATCCGCGCGAAAATGAGAAGGGCCCACCGGGGTGATCCGGCGGGCCCTTTCCATTGGTCCTGTCGGATGCCTCAGCTTCGCTTCACCCCGGCCATGGCCGCGTGCAGGCGGGACAGCATGGGCCTGCGCGGCCGCAGGTTCCGCAGCGCCAGGTAGATCACCGGCGTGGTGTAGAGGGTGATGAACTGCGAGACCAGCAGGCCGCCCACCAGGGCGACGCCCAGCGGCTGGCGCAGCTCCGCCCCCGTGCCGCCGCCGATGGCCAGCGGCACGGCGCCCAGCAGGGCGGTCAGCGTGGTCATGGTGATGGGGCGGAACCGTTCGCGGCACGCCTCCGTGATGGCGTCCACCGGGGACATGCCCTGGATGCGCTCCGCCGCCAGAGCGAAGTCCACCAGCATGATGGCGTTCTTCTTCACGATGCCCATCAGCAGGATGATGCCGATGAAGGAGATCATCGACAGCTCGAACCCCGTGGCCATCAGCGCCAGGATGGCGCCGATGCCGGCGGAGGGCAGGGTGGACAGGATGGTGATGGGCTGGGCCCAGCTTTCGTACAGCATGCCCAGTACGATGTAGATGGTCACCAGCGCCGCCACGATCAGCAGGGGCTGGCCCTGGTTCTGCTGTTGGAAGATGCGGGCGATGCCGCCCACCTCCACCCGCATCGAGGCCGGCATGGCCAGTTCCGTCACCGCCTGCTGCGCCCGGGCCAGGGCGTCCACCTGGGCGACGCCGTCGGCCAGGTTGAAGCTGAGGGTGGAGGAGGGGTACTGCCCCTCATGGTTCACCGACAGGGGCGATTCCTGCACCTGCACCTTGGCGAAGGTGGATAGCGGCACCATGCCCGCCACCGACTTCACATAGATGCGCACCAAATCGTCCGGACCCTTCTGCTCATTGGGCGTCGCCTCCAGCACCACGTGGTACTGGTTGCGGGCGCCGTAGAGGGTGCTGACCTGCTTCTGGCTGAAGGCGTTGCCCAGGGCCGCGTCCACGTCCGATGGCGTCAGGTTCATGCGCGAGGCCAGGTTGCGGTCGATGACCACCTTGGCGTCCAGGCCGGCCTTGTCCTGGTCGGAACTGACATCCTGGAAATAGTCCGGCAGCTCCTTCAGCTTGGTCACCAGCTTCGGCCCCCATTCATAGAGGTCGTCCAGGTTGTCGCTCAGCAGTGAGACCTGGAACTGCGAGTCGCTGCTGCGTCCGCCAAAGCGCAGGTCCTGCTCCGCCTGCAGGAAGACCTGCAGCGCCTCCATCTTGGCGAACTTGGGCCGCAGGCGGGCGATGACCTGGTCGGCGCTGGCGTCGCGCTGGTTCCTGGGCTTCAGCGAGATGGTCATGCTGCCGGTGTTGGCGCTGCTGCTGCCGGGGCCGCCGCCGCCGCCGCCGGTGGTGCCGCCGATGGCCGCCACCGCCGGATCGTCGGCGATGATCTTCACCACCTCCTGCATGCGGCGTTGCATGGTCTGGAACGAGGTGTCGGCCGAGGCGCGCACGCTGCCGCGCAGCAGGCCCGTGTCCTGCTGGGGGAAGCCGCCCTTGGGCACCACGCCATACAGGTAGACGGTGCCGAAAATGGTGCCGATGGCCACGAACAGCATGAGGATGCGGTGCCGCATCACCCAGCCCAGGCCCTTCATATACAGGTTGGTGGCACCGTCCAGCGGCCGGCCCACCCAGCGGTCGGCCCAGTTGGCCTTGCGCTCCCGGGCATGGTCGACGAAGCGGGCGCACATCATGGGCGTCAGGGTCACCGATACGATGCCCGACACCAGGATGGCCGCCGTCAGGGTCATGGCGAATTCGTGGAACAGCCGGCCCGCCAGCCCGCCCATGAAGATGATGGGCATGAATACGGCCACCAGCGACAGGGTCATGGACACGATGGTGAAGCCGATCTCGCGCGCGCCGTCCAGGGCCGCCTGCAAGGGCGGCTTGCCCATCTCACGATGGCGGACGGCGTTCTCGATCATGACGATGGCGTCGTCGACCACGAAGCCCACGCTGATGGTCAGGGCCATCAGCGACAGGTTGTCCATGCTGTAGTCCAGCATCCACATGACGGCGAAGGTGCCGGCCAGCGACAGGGGCACGGCGGTGGCGGCGGCCAGCGTGGGCGCCAGGCGGCGCAGGAACAGGCCCACCACCAGGATGACCAGGCCGATGGAGATCAGCATGGTGATCTGCACGTCGTCCACGCTGGCGCGGATGGTGCCGGTCTGGTCGTTGACCACGTTGATGTCGATGCCGGGCGGCAGCCACTTCTGGATCTGGCCCAGGTTGGCCTTGATCAGGTCCACCGTCTTGATGACGTTGGCGCCGGGCTGCTTCAGCACCGAGACCAGCACGGCCGGCTGCGTGCCGAACCAGCCCGCCTGCCGGATGTTTTCCGAGCTGTTCAGCACCGTGGCCACGTCACCCAGGCGGAAGACGGTGCCGCTGGCGGTGCGCACCACCAGGTCGCGGTAGTCCTGCGCCTTCAGCATGGTGTCGTTGGTGGTAACCGTCATCAGCGTGTCTTCGCCGTCCATGGTGCCCACGGGCTGGCTGACGTTGGCGTTGGTGATGGCGGTGCTGATGTCGGCCAGGCTGATCTTGCGCGCGGCCAGGGCGTTCACATCCACCTGCACGCGGATGGCGGACTTCTCGCCACCGGCGGCCGAGGCCTGGGCCACGCCCTCGATCTGCGACAGGCGCTGGGCCAGGATACCGTCGGCGGCGTCGAAGATGGCCTGGTTGGTCAGGGTCTTGGACGTCAGGGCCAGCGTCATGATGGGCCGGCCGTTGGGGTTGGCCTTGCGGAACGTGGGTTGGCTGGTCAGGCCGGAGGGCAGGTCGGTGGCGGCGGCGCTGATGGCCGCCTGCACGTCGCGCGCCGCGTCCGTCACCGGCCGGCTGACGTCGAACTGCAGGATGATGGTGCTGACGCCCAGCGACGTGGACGAGGTCATCTCGTTCACGCCGGCGATCTCACCCAGGTGACGCTCCAGCGGGGCGGTCACCGTCGCGGCCATGGTCACGGGGTCGGCCCCCGATTCCCTGGCCTGGATGAAGATGATGGGCAGGTCGGTGTTGGGCAGGGACGCCACCGGCAGGAAGGCGTACGCCACCGCCCCCACCAGCGCCAGGCCGATGGCCAGCAGGGCCGTGCCGATGGGCCGGCGGATGAAGGGTTCGGAGATGCTCATGGGGTGGCTGCTCCGCGCCTCAGTCCGCCAGGCCCGTCAGGGGTGGGGGCGCGCCCGGGGGCACGTCTTCCGTCCGGTCGCCGCCGGTGCGCCGGGCGACCCAGGCGCGCAGCCGCTCCATGTACAGATAGATCACCGGCGTGGTGTACAGGGTCAGCAGCTGCGACAGGATCAGGCCGCCGACGATGGTGATGCCCAGCGGCCGGCGCAGCTCCGACCCCGTGCCATGCTCCAGCGCCAGGGGCAGGGCGCCCAGCAGCGCCGCCATCGTGGTCATCATGATGGGGCGGAAGCGCAGCAGGCAGGCCTCCACGATCGAGTCGTGGGGGGATTTGCCTTCCACCCGTTCCGCCTCGATGGCGAAGTCGATCATCATGATGGCGTTCTTCTTCACGATGCCCATCAGCAGCACGATGCCGATCAGGGCGACCAGCGACAGGTCGTTGCCGGTCAGCCACAGCGCCAGCAGGGCGCCGATGCCGGCCGATGGCAGGGTCGACAGGATGGTCACCGGGTGGATGATGCTCTCATACAGCACGCCCAGCACGATGTAGATCGTCACCACGGCGGCGGCGATCAGCCACGGCTCGCTGGCGATGGAGGTCTGGAATTCCGCCGCCTCGCCGGCGAAGGACCCGGTCACCGTGTCCGGCATGCCGATGTCCTTCTCCGCCTTGGTCACGGCGTCCACCGCGTCGCCCAGCGACTGGCCCTCGGCCAGGTTGAAGGTGACGGTCAGGGCCGGGAACTGGGCCTGGTGGTTCACCGTCAGGGGCGCGCTGGTGGTCTCGATCTGTACCAGAGAACTCAGCGGCACCTGGGTGTTGGTGGTGACCTGGGTGCTCTGCGCCACCGTGTTCACCGCCACCGGCCCGCCGGTGCTGGGCACATACAGGCGGCCCAGCGCCTCGGGGCTGGATTGCAGCTTCTCCGGCACCTCCAGCACCACGCGGTACTGGTTCATCTGGGCGTAGATGGTGGAGATCTGGCGCTGGCCGAACGCGTCGTACAGCACGTCGTCGATGCTCTGGATGCTGACGCCCAGGCGGGCGGCCAGGGCGCGGTCGACGTTCAGCACCACTTGGCGGCCATTGGTCTGCTGGTCGCTGGCCACGTCGCGGAACTGGGGCAGGCTGCGCAGCTTGGCCACCAGCTTGGGCGCCCATTCCGCCAGTTCCACGCCATCGGCGTCGGCCAGGGTGTACTGGTACTGCGTGCGGCTGGCGCGGGCGCCGATCTGGATGTCCTGCACCGACTGGACGTAGACCTCACCCTGCACGCCCGACAGCTTGTGGCTGAGGCGCACGGCGACCGCGTCGGCATTGGCCGACCGTTCGTCCCGCGGCTTCAGGCCCACCGACAGGTGGGCGGTATTGGGGGTGGGGTTGACGGTGCTGGCGCCGGCGAAGCTGGTCACCGACACCACGTCGGGGTCCTGGGCGACGATATCGGCCACCTGCTGCTGCAGGCGGCGCATGGACGAGAACGAGCTGTCCTGGTCGCCGTCCACGGTGATGGCCAGGATGCCGGTGTCCTGGCTGGGCAGGAAGCCCTTGGGCATCCACATGTAGAGGACGACGGTCAGCACCAGGGTGCCGATGGCCACCAGCAGGGTCAGGAACTGGAAGCGCATGACCACGGACAGGGTCCGCTCATAGCCCCGCAGCATCCAGTTGAAGCCGGCTTCCGTCCATTCCAGGGGGGAATATTTGGCCCAGCGCGCGCGGCGTCGGTGGGCGGCCTGTTCCTCGGCATGGCTGCGCAGCAGGCGGCCGCACATCATGGGCGTGACGGTCAGCGACACGACGGCCGAGGCGACGACGGCGATGGTCAGGGTCAGCGAGAACTCGCGGAACAGGCGGCCGATGATGCCGCTCATGAACAGCAGGGGGATGAACACCGCCACCAGCGACACCGTCAGCGAGATCACGGTGAAGCCGATCTGCTTGGCGCCCTTGTAGGCGGCCGGCAGGGGCGCCTCGCCCGCCTCGATGTAGCGGATGACGTTCTCGATCATGACGATGGCGTCGTCGACGACGAAGCCGGTGCCGATGGTCAGGGCCATCAGCGACAGGTTGTCCAGGCTGAAACCGCACAGCGCCATGACGCCGAAGGTGACGATCAGCGACAGGGGCAGGGCCACGGCCGGGATGACGGTGGCGCGGCCGGACCGCAGGAAGGCCAGGATGACCAGCACCACCAGCACGGTGGTCAGCACCAGGGTTTGCTGCACGTCGCGCACGCTGGCGCGGATGGTTTCCGTCCGGTCGGCGACGATGGTCAGCTTGATGCCGGCGGGCAGGGCCGATTGCAGCTCATGCAGCTTGGACTTCAGCCGGTCCGCCGTTTCCACGATGTTGGCGCCGGGCTGGCGCTGGATGTCCAGCAGCACGCCCTGCTTGCCGTTGAACCAGGCGCCGACGCGGGAGTTTTCCAGCCCGCGCGTCACCACGCCCACGTCTTTTAGGTGGACGGGGGCGCCGTTCTTGTAGGTGACGATGACGTCGGAATAGGCCTCGGCCTTTTCGATCTGGTCGTTGGCGGTGATGGTGTAGGCCTGGGCGACGCCGTCGAAGCTGCCCTTGGCCTGGTTCACGTTGGCCTTGCCCAGGGCGGTGCGGATGTCCTCCATGCTCAGGCTGTAGGCGGCCAGGCGCTCCGGCTGGATCTGGATGCGCACGGCCGGGCGCTGATTGCCCTGCACGGTGACGCGGCCCACGCCCGACACCTGGCTCAGCTTCTGCGCCAGCAGGCTGTCGGCCGTGTCGGAAAGGGTGGAGATGGGCAGGGTTTCCGAGGTCAGCGCCAGCGACAGGATGGGCGGATCCGCCGGGTTGACCTTGGCGTATGTGGGCGGATAGGGCAGCGTCTTGGGCAGGGTGCTGCCGGCGGCGTTGATGGCCGCCTGCACGTCCTGCGCCGCGTCGTCGATGTTGTGGCCCAGGCCGAACTGCAGCGTGATGTTGGACACGCCGAAGCTGGAGATGGACGTCATGACGTCCAGGCCGGGAATCTGCCCCAGCTGGCGTTCCAGCGAGGCGGTGATCAGCGTGGCGGTGGTGTCGGCGCTGGCGCCGGGCAGCTGGGTGGTGACCTGGATGACGGGGAAGTCCACTTCCGGCAGCGACGACACCGGCAGCGCCCGATACCCCAGGAAGCCCACCAGCACGATGCCGATCGCCAGCAGCGTGGTGGCGATCGGCCGGGCGATGAAGGGGGCGGAAACGTTCATCGCGGCTGGCCGCCCTGGCTATTCGCTGGCGCGGGCTGGCCATTGGCGGGCTGATTGGGGTTGGGCGTGCCCTGTGGCGTCGGGCCCTGGGCCGGGTCGCTGCCCGGCTGGCCGCCCTGGTTGCGGCGGCGATGGTGCTCACCCTCGGGCCCGGCCTGGCCGTTGCCGCCCTGACCCTGGCCGCGGTGGTGTTGGCCGGTGGCGCCCGCGGGCGCCCCGGCGTCCGGCGTCGCGCCCGCCGGGGCGGCGATGTTGATCTTGGCGCCGTCCTGCAGGCGGTCCTGGCCGTTGACCACCACGCGCTCGCCCACCTGCACGCCGTCGGACAGGGCGGACTTGTCGCCTTCGTTCAGGATGACGGTCACGGGGCGGGGGGTGACGGTGTTGTCCTCGTTGACGATGTAGACGAAGGTGCCGTTGGGGCCATGCTGGATGCTGGAGGCCGGCACCACGGCCAGCTTGGGCTTCACCTCCAGCAGCAGGCGCATGTTGACGAAGCCGCCCGGCCACAGGCGATTGTCCTTGTTGGGGAAGGACGCCTTCAGCTTGATGGTGCCGGTGGTGGTGTCCACCTGGTTGTCCAGGGTGGTCAGGGTGCCCTTGTCCAGCTGGCGGCCGTCGGAACTGACGGCCAGCACGCTCAGCGTCTCGCCCTTGGCCAGGTGGGCATTGATGACGTCCAGCTGCTGCTGCGGCAGGGTAAAGACACCCGAGATGGGCTGCATCTGGGTGATGACCACCAGGCCGGTGCTGTCGCCGGAGCTGACGATGTTGCCCACGTCCACCAGGCGCAGGCCGGTGCGGCCGTCGATGGGCGCCTTGGTCACCGTCCAGTCCAGGTTGGTCCGGGCGGTTTCCACGGCCGCCTGGTCGTACTTCAGCGTCGCCTCATACTGGGCGACGGTGGCCTTCTGCGTGTCATAGGTCTGCTGCGTGCCGTACTTCTCGGCCGCCAGGGCGCGGTACCGCTCCAGGTCCAGCCGGGCGTTGGCCAGTTGCGCCTGGTCCTGTGCCACCTTGGCCACCGCCTGGTCATACGCCGCCTGGTACAGGCGCGGATCGACCACCGCCAGGGTGTCGCCGGCCTTCACGGTCTGGCCTTCGGTGAAGGCGACCTTGGTCAGCTGGCCGCCGATGCGGGTCTTGACCGTGACGGTGTTCAGCGCCTGCACCGTGCCCAGGCCGTCCAGGTAGACCGGCATGTCGGCCAGCACCACCGGCGTCACCGCCACGGTTGGGATGGAGAAGCCGCCGCCGCGACGCCCGCCGCCCCCACCGGGGCCCCCGGGGCCGCCCGGGGGCGGGCCGCCGGCGCCGGGCCGCCCACCCGGCGCACCTGGGGGGCTGCCCGCGTCCTGGCTGCTCGGCTTCTTGTGCATGACCCACCACGCGCCACCACCCAGCAGCACCACGACCAGGGCAGACACCCAAACACTGCGTCGCATCGAAATCCCAACCTTCCCGATGATCTCTGGAACCCGGGTTTATACGCCGGCCGTCCGAAGATCCTGTTGTCTCGCTTATTCCTGCGGATGGGCGTGGCCGGTAAGATTTGAAAAGGCCCGTACCCGACTGCCCTGCCTTGTATTTCGCGCCTTCTCTTACCCCGAAAACCGCCAGGCGTCAGCACCGCTTGCACCCGCCCGCCTGGGTCCGCTTCGCCGTCCATCCTCAGGGCCATCCCGCCCATGCCGGCCGGCAGGCTATAGCGGTGCCGGGTGACGGTTTTATGTCATCCCACGCCGGATACCGCCTGCGCCAATTGGCGCATGGCAGGGTGAAACCGGCCCGCGCGGCATGATCGGGACCGGATGATTTTGCATCGCGGCAAATCGCGCTCTGGTTTGGGGTTGACGCGGGTCCCCCGCCCGGTTTATTGGCGGGCCGTCGGTTGTCCTCCGCCGTCTGGAACCCCGGTTCCGCACGACGGGCGATATGCCGTCAACCCCAAGAGAACAGTCACCCTGAGAATGAACCCTCGACCTAGTGAGAGCGGCGCGGACCCGTTTGGCCGGACCCATCCGGCGCGACTGGTCGCTACAGACCGCCAGCCGGGACAGGGGTGTGGGTGGGAGTGTCGGGCCCCTCGCTGAGACGGGGGCATCGACGCCCCCATCCCCGCCTTCGTCCCCGCCGGGCACCGGCCGCGTGACGGAGGCAGCAATGGCCCTCAACAAGACCCGTTTTTCCGCCGGGACCGATCCCGTGTCCGCCGTCATGGCGGCGGCGGCCCGTGCCGCGCAGGCGCAGCGCGCGGCCCTCTCTGGCCATGGCCTCACCCTGGTGTGGCGGCAGGATGCCGCCGGCCGCCCCGTTATGGGCTGGATGCTGATGCGCCGGCCGGTGGCCGCCAATGACATCGCCGCCAACGACGCACCGTCGGAGGGCCGAACGCGGTACGCCCGCTGACCGGTACCTGATTCCCCTGACGCTGTTCGGGCCCGACACCCCATCCGAAACCAAGGGTGACGGGGGGAACGGCCAATGACGATGCATGTCCTTCACGGCGGCCGTGACGGGCTGGGATCACCCAGCCCGCTTGCCCGCCTGGCGCCGTCCCGCTGGGACGTCGTGGCCTTGCCGCTGGTCCTGGGCCTGCTGGCCCTGTTGGTCTTCGGCGGGCACGAGGTGGCGCAGCCGCTGTCGCAGCTGGAACGCACGCCCATCACCCTGGACCCGTGGACGCTGCCCTACTACGCCCTGCGCACGACGCTGCGCATGCTGGCGGCCCTGGGCGCATCCCTGCTGTTCACCCTGGTCTATGCGCCGCTGGCGGTGAAAAGCCAGCGCGCGGGGCAGATCCTCATCCCGGCGCTGGACATCCTGCAGTCCGTGCCGGTGCTGACATACCTGTCCTTCACCGTGACCTTCTTCCTGGGCTTGTTCCCCGGCCAGGTGGTGGGGGCGGAGCTGGCCTCCATCTTCGCCATCTTCACCAGCCAGGCCTGGAACATGACCTTCAGCTTCTACCAGTCGCTGCGGACGGTGCCGTCCGACCTGGAAGAGGTGTGCACGGGCTATCACTTCTCCACCTGGCAGCGCTTCTGGCGGCTTGAGGTGCCCTTCGCCATCCCCGGCCTGGTCTGGAACATGATGATGAGCATGTCCGGCGGCTGGTTCTTCGTCGTGGCGGCCGAGGCGGTGACGGTGGGCAGCACCACCATCACCCTGCCGGGCGTGGGCGCCTATCTGGCGCTGGCCATCGAGCAGCGCGACCTGGGCGCCATCGGCTGGGTCATCCTGACCATGCTGGGCGTCATCATCCTTTATGACCAGCTGCTGTTCCGGCCGCTGGTCGCCTGGGCCGACCGCTTCCGCGCCGACACCGTGCAGGCAGAGGAACGCCCGACCTCCTGGGTGCTGACCATGGTGGAACGCTCCACTCTGTTCCGCACCTTGGGCCGGCCGGCCGGCGGCGCCGCCCGCGCTACCTTGCGCTGGCGCCTGCCGTCCCTGCCCAAGCTGCCGGCACCCAGGCTCAGCCCCCGGGCCGTGCGCATGGGGGATTATGTGTGGCAGGGCGCCCTGGCCGTCATGGCGCTGTACGTGGCGGTGCACGGCGTCCAGTTCATGGCCACCGGCGTCACCTGGGGTGATGTCGGCCATGTGGTGCTGCTGGGCCTGGCCACCATGGTCCGGGTGGTGGTGCTGATCGTCCTGGCGGCGGTCATCTGGGTACCGATCGGGGTGATGGTGGGCATGCGCCCGCGCCTGGCCGCCATCGTCCAGCCGCTGGCCCAGTTCCTGGCCGCCTTCCCGTCCAACCTGTTCTTCCCCGTGGCGGTGGCGGCCATCGTGCACTGGACCCTGAACCCGGACATCTGGCTATCGCCGCTGATGATCCTGGGCACGCAGTGGTACATCCTGTTCAACGTGGTGGCCGGTTCCCAGGCCTACCCCGTGGATCTGCGCGACGTTATCGCCAACCTGCGCCTGCGCGGCTGGAAGAAGTGGCGGGACGCCCTGCTGCCCGGTGTCTTCCCCCACCTGGTGACGGGGGCCATCACCGCCAGCGGCGGCGCCTGGAACGCCAGCATCGTGGCCGAGGCCGTGTCCTGGGGCGATACCCACGTCCAGGCACGTGGACTTGGCGCCTATATCGCCCAGATGACGACAGACGCCGACTTCCCGCGCCTGGTGCTGGGCAACGTCGTCATGGTCTGTTTCGTCGTGCTGTTCAACCGTCTGGTCTGGCGGCCGCTGTACGCGTACGCCGAACGCCGCCTGCGCGTGTCCTGAAGGAACGGAGGTCCCCATCATGAACCTGACCCCGAAGTCCCTGCGCGCGGCCCTGGGCGTGCATGCCCCGGCCGACCTGGCCACCGCCGGAGTCGCTCCCCGTGGGGCGTCCTCCGGCCCCCGTCCGCTGCCCAGCGGCGTGCCCATCCTGACCGTGAAGGACGTCAGCAAGCGTTACGACGCCGACCCCGACAGCCCCCTGGTGCTGGATAACGTCAACATGACGGTGGACCGGCGCGAGATTGTGGCCCTGCTGGGCCGCTCCGGCTCCGGCAAGTCCACCCTGCTGCGCATCATCGCCGGCCTGCTGTCCTCCACCTCGGGCCAGGTGTCCGTGGCGGGCAAGCCGGTTTCCGGCCCGGCCAACGACGTGGCCATGGTCTTCCAGTCGTTCGCCCTGTTCCCCTGGCTGACGGTGCTGGAGAACGTGCAGGTGGGACTGGAGGCGCGCGGCGTGCCCCCGGCGGAGATGCGCAAGCGCGCGCTGGCCGCCATCGACCTCATCGGCCTGGACGGGTTCGAGAACGCCTATCCCCGCGAACTGTCGGGCGGCATGCGCCAGCGCGTGGGCTTCGCCCGCGCCCTGGTGCTGGATCCCGGCATCCTGTTGCTGGACGAGCCGTTCTCGGCCCTGGACGTGCTGACGGCTGAAACCGTCCGTACCGACTTCCTGGACCTGTGGGGCGATGGTCACCTGGCCATCGGCGCCGTGTTGCTGGTCACCCACAACATCGAGGAGGCGGTGCAGATGTGCGACCGCATCCTGGTGATGTCGTCCAACCCGGGCCGGGTCGCGGCGGAGATCGAGGTGACGCTGCCCCATCCGCGCGTCCGCACCGACCCGGCCTTCCGCCAGCTGGTGGACCACATCTATGGCCTGATGACCCGCCGGCGCAAGGCGGCGCCGGGCATCGCCGAGACGCTGGCCGCCGGCCTCAGCCTGCAGCTGCCGCATGTGTCGACCAACGTGCTGGCCGGTCTGATGGAAATGGTGGATGCCGAGCCGCACAACGGCGTGGCCGACCTGCCCGTCATCTCCTCCGCCCTGCAGATGTCCACCGACGACCTGCTGAAGGTGGCGGAAACCTTGCAGATGCTGGGCTTCGCCGAGGTGGTGGAGGGCGACATCCGCCTGCTGCCCCCAGCGCGGCAATTCGCCCAGGCCGAGCTGGACGTGCGCAAGCGCCTGTTCGCCGACCATCTGCTGCAACGCATCCCGCTGGCCAGCCACATCCGCCGCGTCCTGCAGGAACGCCCAAACCACCGCGCCCCCCGGCCCCGCTTCGAGACGGAGCTGGAGGATCATATGTCCGAGACCGCGGCGGATGAGACGCTGAAGGCCATGATCAGCTGGGCGCGCTATGCCGAGGTCTTCGCCTATGACGGCGACACGGCGCAGTTCCACCTGGACGCGGAGGAAGAGGCTTAGTTTTTTCCTCAAGCGCCGGCAGCCGCATTCACGGCTTTGGCTTTCCTCGATTTTTAGTCCGCTCCGCTTCCCAAAAATCTCCGGCGGACGCGGTCGCGTCCTAGGAGGAGGGTTAAGGGGCCAGCATTCCAAGTTTGCGAGAAGAGGCTTGGCAGAACGGGCCGCCGGTGGTGCACTGCGCGGCCCGTTCCCCTTTCTGGACACCGCCCATGGCCCGCCTGGCTGCCCCCCGCCTCATCGCCCTGTCCTTGGCTGGAATGGCTTGGTTTGGCGGTGGTGCCGGGGCGGTGGGTCTGCCCTCCACCCCGGCCAAGCCCGTGACGGACAGCTTCTTCGGCCAGCCGGTGGCCGATCCCTACCGCTGGCTGGAGGATTGGTCCGACCCGGTGGTGAAGCGCTGGTCGGCTGATGAGAACGCCTACAGCCGCGTCTACCTGGACGCCGTACCCCAGCGCGCCGCCATCAAGGCGCGCCTGGAGTCGCTGATCGCCGCTACGCCCAGCCGTTATTCCGGCGTGCGCGCCGCCGGCGGCCATCTGTTCGCCCGCTATATCGACCCGCGCCTGCAACAGCCGCAGGTGGTCATGATCGATGATGGGATGACCACGGCGCCGTCGCGCGCGCTGGACGTGAAGGTGATCATCGACCCCAACCGGATCGACTCGCGCGGCCTGACGGCGGTGGACTGGTTCGTGCCGTCCCCCGACGGCCGGCTGGTGGCCGCCAGCCTGTCCACGGGCGGCAGTGAGAATGGCAGCGTGCATGTCTTTGACACCGCCACCGGGACGGAGGTGGGTGAGGTCATTCCCCGCGTGCAATATCCCACCGGCGGTGGCGACCTGGCCTGGTCCGCGGACGGCAAGGGCTTCTGGTACACCCGCTACCCGGGGGAGGAGCGGCCGGAGGCCGACCGTCATTTCTACATGCAGGTCTACTGGCACCCGCTGGGTGGCGATTCACGCAACGACAGTTACGTGCTGGGCCGCGACTTTCCCCGCATCGCGGAGGTGGAGCTGGACAATCGCGAAGGCACGGGGCCCCTGGTCATCTCGGTCGCCAACGGCGATGGCGGGGAATTCGAACACTTCCTGCTGCCCCAGGCCGCCGGGCCTACCGGCACACCGGCGCCGGTGACCCGGTTCGCCGACAAGGCGGTGGCGGTGGCGCCCGGGCCCGACGGCGCGCTTTACCTGATTTCCCGCCTGAATGCGCCGGCGGGGCGCCTGTTGCGCCTGGCGCCGGGGGACACCAACCTGGTCCATGCCAAGGTGCTGGTACCCGAGGGCAAGGCGGCGCTGCTGTCCGACCGGGGCTCCCACTCCCTGGCCGTGACGGACAGCCGCGTCTATCTGCGCCGCATTGAAGGCGGCCCCATCACCGTGGCCATGGTGGCGCCGGCCACGGGTCAGCCGCTGGGTCCGCTGCCCCTGCCGCCGGTCTCCGCCAACCATGAGCTGGTGCCCCTGGCCGGCAACCGCGTGCTCTATGACATGACCACCTATCTCAAGGCGCCCGCCTACGCCATCTACGACGAGCGCCGGCAAAGCATGGACGAAACCAAGCTGTCCGCCGCCGGTGGGCTGGATTTCAGCGACGCCGAGGTGGTGCGCGACGCCGCCACCTCCGCCGATGGTACCTCGGTGCCGGTCACCATCATCATTCCGAAGGGCGCGCGCAAAGGGGGCAAGGCGCCCGCGCTGCTGACCGGCTACGGCGGCTTCGGCGTCAGCCTGACGCCGGGCCAGCTCACGGCGGAACAGCGCTTGTGGCTGGACGCCGGCGGCATCTACGCCATCGCCAACTTGCGCGGCGGGGCGGAGTTTGGCGAGGCCTGGCACGATGCTGGCCGCCTGACGAACAAGCAGCATGTCTTCGACGATTTCGCCGCCGTGGCCCGCCTGCTGGTGCAGCGGGGCTATACCGATGCCGACCACCTGGCCCTGATCGGCGGCAGCAATGGCGGCCTGCTGATGGGCGCCACCCTGACCCAGCATCCGGACCTGGCCCGCGCCGTGGTGGGCAATGTCGGCATCTACGACATGGTGCGGACGGAACTGGACCCCAACGGCGCCTTCAACATCACCGAATACGGCACCGTGAAGGATTCGGCGCAGTTCCAGGCGCTGTACGCTTATTCGCCCTATCACCATGTGACGGATGGGGTCCGCTATCCCGCCGTGCTGCTGGCGACGGGGGAGAATGACGGCCGCGTGAATCCCATGCATTCGCGCAAGATGGTGGCCCGGCTGCAGGCGGCCAACCCCACCGGCCTGCCCATCCTGCTGCGCACCACCGCCAATGCCGGTCATGGCCATGGCAGTTCCCTGGCCGAGCGCGTGGCCCTATCGACGGACATCTACGGCTTCCTGTTTGACCAGCTGGCCATGACCCTGCCGCCGCCATCGGCCAAGTGACGCATTAAGCCGGATGGTGCATTAAGGCTGTCGCGGGCGGGGTGGCTGGCCCATAGTAGGGACCTGTTTTTCCTGATCCTGTTCCCCCGCAAGGAACCGCCTGGTGCCATGATGTCCCCGCCTGCCGCCCCGCCGCCATTCCCCGCTCCGGCGGATGGAATGGGCTGGCTGGACCCTGCCTGCCGGTTGATCCAGGACGGCCAGTCCCATGACCAGGCGGCCTTGCTTGAGCGGGCGCGGGACTTGGCCGGCCGGTTGCGGCCCGCCGCGCGCATCGCGGCGGTTGCGGCCACACCGCTGGCTGTGGCGGTGGCCCTGCTGGCGGCCCGCCTGCTGGACGCCGAGCTGTTCCTGATGCGGGGCACTGCTGTGCCCGCCGGGGTTGACGCGGTGGTGGATGCCGGCGGCGGGGTAACGCGCCCGGGCGGTGCGTTGTCCGGGGCCGCGCCCGGCTTCGCCCTGGTGCTGGAAAGCTCCGGCACCACCGGCACGCCCAAGCGTCTGCGCCACGCTTTCGATCGGCTGGCGGCCCGTATCCAGGGGGGGCGGGGGCGGGGCAGCGTGTGGCTGGCCACCTTCGACCCGGGTGGCTATGCCGGCCTGCAGGTGCTGCTGACCGTGTTGCGCGGTGGCGGGACGCTGGTGGCGGGCGACGCCCCCGACGTGCCGGCGCTGGCGGACCTGGCGCAGCGTCATGCGGTCACCCACATCAGCGCCACGCCCAGCTTCTGGCGGGCCTTCCTGCTGACGGGGAAGACGCCGCCGCTGAAGGCGATGACTCTGGGGGGTGAGGCGACGGACCAGTCGTTGCTGGACCGGCTGGCGGCCGCCTTTCCCAACGCCGCCGTGCGTCACATCTATGCCAGCACAGAGGCGGGCGCCCTGTTCGCCGTAGCGGACGGCCGCGCCGGCTTCCCCGCCGCCTGGCTGGAGACCGGAATTGAGGGTACCGACCTGGCCGTGCGTGACGGTGTGTTGTGGGTCCGGGGGCCCCGGCTGGCCATCGCGTTGGCCGGCGGCCGCCTGCTGACCGATGCCGACGGCTGGTATGCCACGGGCGACCGGGTGGACATCGTGGGCGACCGGGTGCTGTTCCGGGGGCGTGAGGACGGTGTGGTCAACGTCGGCGGCGTGAAGGTCATGCCCGATGAAGTGGAGACTCTGATCCAGGCGGTGCCGGGCGTCGCCGACGCCGCCGTGCGGGTGCGGGCCAGCCCCATCACCGGGCATCTGCTGACGGCACAGCTGGTGGTGGTACCGGGCCAGGATCCTGAGGTCCTGCGCCCCAGGGTGGCGGCGGCCCTGGCTGGCTTGCCGGCGGCGGCCCGCCCCCGGCGGCTGGAATTCGTTACGGAGCTGGAATTATCCCCGGCCGGCAAAAAGAAACGGGTGCAGGAATGAGTGACCATATCATCGTCACCGGCGGCAGCCGGGGCCTGGGCTTGGCGCTTGTGCGCGCCCTGCTGGCGGACGGCTGGCGCGTCTCCACCTGCGCCCGCGGGCCAACGGCGGAGGTGGAGGATCTGACGGCCCGGCACGGCGACCGCTTCCTGTTTCAGGTGGCGCAGGTGGGCGACGCGGATCAGGTGACCGCCTTCGTCGACGCTGCCACGGCCTGGGCCGGCGGGCTCTATGGCTTGGTCAACAATGCCGGCATCGCGCGCGAGGGCATCCTGGCCACCTTGCCCCAGGTGGAAATCGACACCCTGATCCAAACCAACCTGAACGGCGCCATCCAGGCTGCCCGGGCGGCCTTGCGGCATCTGCTGCGCCGCCCAGCCACGGCGGCGCCCGCTGGTGGGCGCATCATCAACATCTCTTCCATCATCGGGCAGCGCGGCTATACCGGCCTGGCCGCCTATGCCGCCACCAAGGCGGGAATGGATGGCATGACCCGGGCGTTGGCGCGAGAGGTGGGGCGGCGGGGCATCACCGTCAACTCGGTGGCACCAGGTTATCTGGAGACAGAGATGTCCTCGACCCTCAGCGCCGGCCAGCGCGACCAGATCATCCGGCGCACGCCACTGGGCCGCCTGGGCACGGCAGACGACGTGGTGCCGGTGGTGCGCTTCCTGCTGGGCCCGTCCGCCGCCTATATTACCGGGCAGACCTTGGTGGTCGACGGCGGCATCAGTTGCTGATGGGAGATCGTTGATGGCGTTGGCCCGGTTGAACGGTGTGGCGGTGCGGGGCATCGTCTCGGCACTGCCGGCCCGGGTGGAGGATACGGCGGACCTGGCCGCCCGCTTCGGGGAAGAGGCGGCGCGCCGCCTGGCCACCGCCACCGGCATCCATGCCCGCCATTTGGCGGCGCCCGGCCAATGCACATCCGACCTGGCGGTGCCGGCGGCCCAAGCGCTGCTGGACGGGCTGGGCTGGGCAGCCGACAGCGTCGACCTGCTGGTCTTCGTCAGCCAGACCCACGACCAGGTGCTGCCGGCCACGGCTTGCCTGGTGCAGCGGCGGCTGGGCCTGTCCAAGAGCGCCGCCGCCTTCGACCTGTCGCTGGGCTGCTCCGGCTATGTCTATGGCCTGTGGGCGGCGGGCTCGGCGCTCGCCTCACTGCTACCGCGGGCCGATGGGCGGCCGGCGCGGGCCTTGCTGCTGGCGGGCGACACAACCAGCCATATCCTGGATCCGGATGACCGGGCGGTGGCGCCCCTGTTTGGCGACGCCGCCGCCGCCACGGCGCTGGAGATCGACGCCGCCGCGCCGCCCATGATCGTGGACGTGGGCACGGATGGCGCCGGTGCCCCCTATCTCATGGCGGCGGGTGGGGCTATGCGGGGGCCGGACCGGCCGCCACGCCTGTTCATGGACGGCACCCAGGTCTTCGCCTTCACGTTGCGTGAGGTGCCGGGTGCCATCGCCGCCACCTTGGCCGCCATCGGCTGGACCGCGGCGGATGTGGACCGTTTCGTCCTGCACCAGGCCAATGAAATGATGCTCCGCCGCCTGGGCCATAAGATCGGCGCCACGGACGAACAGCTGGTGCTGGCCCTGGCCCGCCATGGCAACACCAGTTCGGCCAGCGTGCCGCTGGCCTTGACCGACGCGGTGGCGGCCGACCTCAAGGCCGGGGCCTTGCGGGTCCTGTTGTCCGGATTCGGGGTGGGATGGTCCTGGGCCACGGCGGCGGCCACCCTGGGGCCGCTGGCCGTGTGCGAGACCATTGTGCTGCCGGCCTGAAAGGCCGGAGCTGATACCCGTGGCATTTGATCGTGACCGCTCAAATGCCCCCTCAATCGCCGGGCGCCAGCATGCGCTGGCTCGGCTTCCTCGCTGTGCCCTGCGGTGCTCGCTCCGGCGCCCGCGGTCGCGGGCTACACCGGCACGAGTCAACATCTCGTGCCGGTGGTATTATTCGTCGACGGCGGGGGCGGCCACCTTGCGGCGGCGGCGCACAACCTCCACCGGCGGCTTGGGGGCCGGCGCGGCCTCGGCCGTTTCCTTGATGTCGAACAGCTTACGGCACAGCTTCAGGGCGCGATAGTTGTTGCCCTCGCGCACCAGCGTCTGCACTTCGTCGAACAGGTCGGCCTTGTCGGGATGCTGGACCCGCGCCTCTTCCAGGATGGCGGCGAAGTGCACCATGTTGGTGCTGGCGTCCTCGGGGAAGATGTAGATCAACTGGATGATGAAATAGAGCCGCTTCTCGATGGTGTCGCAGTTCTCTTCCTTCAGGATTTCCCGGCCACGCAGGAAATTCACCTTGTTGTAGAAGAATAGCGAGACGGGGTGATCGCCGATGCCGATGACGGCGCCGTTGACGATCAGCTTTTCTCCCGGGCGTAACACCAGTTTCAGCGGCAAGGGGGCAATCCTTCCTTCAGAACGCAGCCTCGGGGCCAGGGCCCGGGGCCAGGGTCCAGCCGCGTGGGCCGAACCGGGCAGAACCTTAAACGAATAAAGCCGCCCGGACGGGCGGGCGTATGCGCGCACCCCTAGGAATTACGGCAGCCGACCCCGTCCGGTCACCAAAAAACCGCTGGCCGCCGGAATTGACCGACCAAAAAAGAAGGTGGCGGACGTTGCCGTCCGCCACCCTCCGTACTTCCATGCTTGGGCTGGTCTATTAGAACAGCTTGAGGATGGACTGCTGAGCCTGGTTGGCCAGGGACAGGGTGGTGACACCCAGGGACTGCTTGGTCTGCAGGGCCAGCAACTGGGCGCCGGCTTCGTTCTGGTCGACCTGCGTCAGGTTGTCGGCACCGTCCTGCAACACATTGTTGAACGCGTTCGTGAAATCCGAACGGGTCTGAATGATGTTCAGGTTGGTGGCGAGCGTCTGAGAGGCGGAACGCAGAACGTTGGTCGCGTTGGTCAGCTGGGCCTGGGCCTTGTCGATGTCCGCACGATCCAGGAAGTTGTTCTGGGCGTAGTCGACGGCCAGACCCTGGCCCGAGGTGGTGACGTTGGTCGCCGCCACGGTGATGCCGCTGCTGTTGTTCTCGTTGAACTGGACGCTCAGGTCGTTCGACGTGCCCGCCGCGGTGGTCTGCGCGGTGGAGATGTTGGCGGCCTTGTTGGCGCTGGCCGCCTGCCGGACGTTCGAGGCATCGACATTCAGACGAACGGTGCCGGTGCTGAACGAGAAGGCGTTCTCACCGTCGGACAGCTTGGAGTCGCCTCGCTCGTTGGTGCCGGAACGGGTCACGGAGACGCCGTTCAGGTCCGTGGCGGTCACGGAAACATCCACGTTCTTCTCGATGGTGGACGTGCCATTGCCGGCGGTACCCAGCGCTTCCAGCGAGGCGCGGTCCACGGTGAAGGAAACCACCGTGCCTGACGAGAAGGACAGCGAAATGTCCTTGGTCAGTGCGTTGGAGGCCGAGGTGCCCAGCGAGAACGAGCTGGCGGTACCAGCGGTGGCACCAGCGGTGATGGTGAACTGGTTGTTGGCACCGCCCGCACCGACCGAGAAGCCCGAGAACGCGCCGTGCAGGGCGTTGCCAATCACCGTCTTCAGGTTGGTGGCGATGTTCTGCTGACGGGTCGCGGTATCGGCCGCCGACACGTCACCCGCCGAAGCGGTGTAGGTGAAGGACGTGCCGTTGATCGTGGCCGTGAAGGTGTCACCCTGCTCGATATTGCCGGTGATGGACACCTGCGAGATCTGGGCCGTACCCGACGAACCAGCAGTCTGCAGCGTGTTGGTGGCAGACTGGGTGTTATCGAAGAAGTTGATGGTCCGCGACTCGTCGCCTTCCGTCACCACGACGCTGCGCTGCTGGCCGACCGCGCCGCGGGTCTGGATGGAGATGTCGGAGAAGTTGCCGGCGGTCGAGCTCAACGTGCCGGAAACCTTCAGGCCGAAGACACCGCGGGCGGTTTCGGCGTTGGCGATGTCGGCGGCGGCGCCGGAGACGGCGCCGGTGCCCGAGATCTTAACCGAGTAGGTGTCGGCGCCGGTGATGTTGGTGACGCGGGCGTTCGAGATCGAGGTGATCGAGTTCGCGGTCGCGATCGTGGTCGAGGTGGCGGCGTAGGACTGGCCGTTGCCGGCGACCAGATTCTTGCCCGAGTAGCCGCTGTCACCCGCCAGCTTGTCGATCTGGTCCTTGATGCCGTTGAACTGATCGGCCAGCGACTTGCGGGTCGCGACGGAACCGGCATCCGTGCCCAGGTTGGCATAGGCGGTCGTCAGCAGGCCCTGAGCCTGGGTCACGAGCGACTGGATGGAGGTGATGCCCTGGCTGCCAGCCTTGATGGTGCTGACGGCCTGCGACATGCCGTCCTTCAGGGTCGACAGGTCGCTCGCGCGCTGATTCAGGCTCTGCGCGGCGAAGAAAGCGGTCGGACCGTCAAGGGCGGAATTGACCTTGTTACCGGTCGCCAGCTGGTTTTCCAGCTTGCTGGTCGAGGTGTTGGTCTGCTGCAGCAGCAGCAGGTTGGTCCGCATGCTGGACGAAAGCTGAACGGCGTCAGACATAAAAAGTCTCCTTTGGAGAGGGTATGTGTCGCCCGAGTTTTTCGGACACGTTAAGTGATGACTGGTTTCTGTGACGGAGTCAAGGCACGATTGATAAAATTTTAGACGTTTTGTCTATGTCTCAGGATCTACCCGCCGTGCCGGCCTTCACCACGATGGTTCAATACATCACCAACCGTTGATGGATCCTTAACATGGATCAAGGCGCCTCGATAGCGGTATCAGCGACACGCCGCGCCAGGTCGGCGGCCACCCGGGCCATGATCGGACGCCAATCCCCGCGCGCCTCCTGCCGATAGAGGCGGGCGCTGGGGTACCAGTCACTGTCCGTGCGGCCCATGCCCCAGCGCCAGTCGGGGATCTGCGGCAGAATGACCCACACCGGCCGTCCCAGGGCCCCGGCCAGATGGACCGGGGCGGTGCAGGAACTGATCAGCAGGTCCACCTCAGCGAGGATGGCGGCGGTGTCGGCGAAATCCTTGATGTCCGGGGCCAGGTCGGTGAAGGCGGCGGGCAGGTCCGCGTCCGCCAGATCCCGCCGCCCATCGCCCATTTGGATACTGAAGACGTGCGTCCCCGGCACACGCAGCACCGGCGCGAAGGCTGCCAGCCGCGGGGAGCGCCAACGGTCGCCGGTGAAGTTCGGGTTACCGGCCCAAACCAGCGCGACCTTCAGGGCGCCGGGATCCGCCATGGCCCCCCGCAACCGGTCACGCCAGCGCGCGCGGCGATGGTCTTCTCCCGGCAGCCCGTCCAGGGAAAGATAAGGAACCTTGTTGGGAATCGGGACCAGTCCGGCCTGGAAAAGGCCCGGCAGGCTCATGACGGGACACTGCAGGTCGAAGGGGGGCAGCGGCTGGTCCGTGGGCGCCAGTTCCAGCCGGCCGGGTTGCACCAACCCCTGGAACAGGGCCGCAAGCTCCGGCGGTGTCTCCACCAGCAGGCGGCCACCCCGCGCGGCGATGAGCGGCAAATAGCGCGCCGCCATCAGCATGTCACCCAGGCCCTGCTCGATATGGACCAGCAGGGTGCGACCCGGGAAGGGCCCGCCGTCCCAGCCTGGGCGGTCGAAGGTGCGCAGGCGGTTGGTACGGCTGTGGCGCCGCCATTCATACAGCGGCCAACCCTTGGCGTATCGGCCCAGCAGCAGGGACACCAGCGCCAGGTTCCAATTGGGCTCCACCGCGTCGGGCTTGAGGGCCAGCGCTTTTTCCGCCGCCTGGGCCGCATCCTCGAGTCGGCCCAGGTCGTACAGGGCGGCGCCCAGGGCGGTCCAGGCGCGGTGGAAGGTGGAATCAAGGGCCAAAGCCCGGTGGTAGGCATCGACCGCGCCGTGCAAATCATCCATGGCGCGCCGGCCCATGCCCACATTCAGCCAGCCGCCGACGAAAGCGGGGTTCAGCCGCACGGCCTCCTCGTAGGCGGCCAGGGCTTCGGCCGGCCGTTGCAGTTCGCTCAGCACGGTGCCCAGGTTGGTGTGCAACTCGGGTATCCGGGGGAACAGGGCCAGAGCCTGGCGGTAGCTGGCCGCCGCCTCGTCCAACCGTTTGGCCGCCTTCAGCGCGCCGCCCAGGTTGGACAGCGCCTCACCGTATCGCGGATCCGCGGCCACGGCCGCCTGGAAGGCGGAAATGGCTTCCGCGGTTCGCCCCCCCGCCAGCAGGCAGGCGCCCAGGCTATTCCATGTTTCGGGACTTGGCACCAAACCGGCCCCGCGCCGGGCGGCCGCAGCCTGCTCATAGAGAGGCAGCGCGTCGGTGGCGTGCCCCTGCTCCAGCAGGGCGGCGGCGCGGCGCTCCTGCAATGTCGCCAGGGCATCGGCGGCCTGCGCATGGCCAGATTCCCTCTGCAGCACATGCCGATACAGCGCTTCGGCGGCATCGGGCTGACCCTGGCCCTGGCGCACCGTGGCCAGCAGCAGGGCGATGGCGGGAATGTCCGGCGCCAGGTAATGGGCCCGTTCCAGCCGAGCCAGCGCCACCTGGTCGTCCCCGCGCTCGTGGGCAGCCATGCCCCAAAGATAAAGCGCCTGGACATGATCTGGCGCCACGGCCACCACGCGGCCATACAGCAGTTCCGCCTCCGCCAGGCGGCCGGCCTCATGGTGGTCCAGCGCCAGCTTCAGCCTGTCTTCAACGGTAGCCATAGTGATCGTGCCGTCCCGGCCGGTGCTCCACGCGATAGGCCCGCAGCATGGCCGCGAGCGGCATGCCGGTTCAAAACAAATCGCGGACTGGATCGGAAAAGCAGGCAGGCCCCGCCCTACCAGGCGGACGACGGCCATTGGCCTGTACGGGGAAGAGGCGTCAGGCGACCACGTTGACGGCCGCAGCACCCAAGGTCACCGCCGCCACTAGGGGGCTTATCAGGGCGCTGCCCGATCCGGCGCCGCCCGTGCTGGTGGACGACGCGCCGGTGGTGCCGGCGGAGGAGGCGGTGGTGCTGGTGTTGGACGCGGTGGCGCCCGCTGCCGACTGGTCGTTGGAGGGGGCCGTCACTTCGGCCGGCAACAGCGGATTGCCACCCTTGTAATGCGGGGCGCCGGTCGCGCGCAGGCGATATTGCTCCACCACCTGGCGGGAGGGGATTTGATAATCGACGGCACCGGTGGTGCTGTCCCGGAACTGGGTGATGGCGATGGCCGCCTGACTGTCATATGTGACGACCGGGCTGATGTAGGCGGGCGCCGACAGACGCGACGTCGTCTCCTCCCCCGCCGTGGAGGTTCCCCCGGAGGCGGCGCCAGGCGTGGACGAACCAGGCGTGGGCGAACCAGGCGTGGACGAACCGGCCGTCGCCTCGGCCGAGGTGTCGTTGGTGGCATAGCCCAAGGTCGCCAGGGTCCCGTTGGGGATCTGGGTGTAGACGGAGCCAGTGCTTAACACGCCATCCAGGGCCATGGACTTCGGTCCTTGGTTAGGAGACAATCGGAAATATTCGACACGCGCCCGTAAGGGACGTGCGCAGGCCAGGAAGACATCGGTTCGGACCCCTTATTCCACCTCTGGTTTCGAGGGGCTTCCCAGGGACGAGTCCTTTGGAAAAGACCGGCGAAAAGGTGGTCGGGGGTGGCGGATTCACGCCACAGTAAATTTTTCAACAATAACTTTAACAAAATTGACGCGGCCGCACAAATTTTTTTCGCAACTCTACCGTTAGGATAGGACGCGGCTTCGCCCTGCTTGCGATCAGAGATTGCCGCGGGGGCCGAGTTTCGATGCGCGATCAATCAAAAAGATAACATTTTCAGGGGATTGGTTTCGCAACCAAGTCGATTGCCAACTGGCGCGCCGTGGCTGACCAATCGCCCCAACTCTCTTGACGATACAGGCGCAGGGTGGGGTACCAGGGGCTGTCGGCGCGATCGCGCAACCAGCGCCAGCAGCCGTCGGTGCGGGACAGCACCCATACCGGCCGGCCCAAGGCCCCCGCCAGATGGGCGACCGCCGTGTCCACGGTAATGACCAGATCCAGGCAGGCCACCAGCGCGGCGGTGTCGGCGAAGTCCCGCAACTCCCCCGTCCAGTCCAGCAGAGGAAAGGGCGCCGTGGCTGCCTGTGCGGCCGGGGTGCCTTTCTGCAGGCTGATGAAACGGACGTCATCCGCGGCGGCCAGGGGAGCCAGCACCGCCAAGGGCACGCTGCGCCGTCGGTCGATCAAGGCCGATACGGGGTCGTCCGGGCGGGGGTCGCCGCCCCATACCAGGCCCACGGCCCGCATGCCCGCCGGCACGGCCTGGGCCAGCCGCGCCCGCCAGCCCTCCACCGGCGGCGGCGTCAGATAGGGACACTGGGCTGGAATGGTTTCCAGCGTCGTGCCCAGGCGGTGCGGCAGGCTCATCAGCGGGACGCGGGCATCCCAATCGGCGGCGCTGACCGTGGCGCCGGGTGGAACCACCGTCACGCCGGGTAGGCTCAGAGCCATCAGCCGCGCCAACGCCGGCTGCACTATGAGACCGACGCGGGCCAGGCCCAACCGGCTGGCCGCCCCCGCCAGCAGGGCGGCGTAGCGCGCGAATTGCAGCGTATCGCCGTGTCCCTGCTCGGCATGCACCAGCAGGCGTGTGCCTGCCATCGCCGTCGGATCCGGTCCCCGCCATTCCGGCAGGACGGTCAAGCTGGGGTCCGGCGGCGGCATTTGGCCGGTCTGGTGGCGCCATTCATATTCCTGCCAACCCATGGCCAGGTCACCCGCCAACAGGCGGGCCAGCGACCGCTGCCAGTGCACCGCCGGTTCCCCGGGCGCCAGGGCCAGCGCCTTGAGGTAAAGCGCTTCGGCCCCGTCATCGTCGCCCAGGTCCTTCAAGACCGTGGCCAGATTGGTCAGCGGCCGGTGGTCGTCCGGCGCTGTGGCGGCCGCGCGGGTCAGGACATCCGCCGCCTCCGGCAGCCGGCCCTGGGCGTGCAGCAATACGCCCCGGTGGTTCAGCACCTCCGCCCGGCCGGGGTCCTGCGCCTCGGCCTGGTCCAACGCGGCGGCGGCGGCATCGAAGTGGCCCAGCCGGGTTTCCAGGAAGCCCAGGTTGATCAGGATTTCGGCCGTCTCGTCCGCCATGCCGGGCAGGGCCAGGGCCCGGCGCAGGGCGTCGGCCGCCGGCTCTGGCTGGTTCAGGGCCATCAGGGCCAACCCCAGCCGCGCCCAGCCCTCACGCCGGCCGGGATCCAGCTCCACCGCACGGCGGGCCAGGGTGGCGGCGGTCGTGGCCCGGTGGCCGCTGGACCCCTGGGGGGCGCCCCCCTCGGAGAGGGAGAGGTAGTCGCCGGCCTGGTTCAGCCAGAGGCTCACCAGGTTGCGCGTCGCGCCAGCGTGGCCGGGCTGTCGCCGCAGGACCTCGGCGAACGCCGTTTCCGCCTCGTCCGTCAAGCCAGCCCGCGTCAGAGTCACCGCCAGGTCATCCAGGATGTCGATATCGTCCGGCGCCAGGGCGGCGGCGGCCTTCAAGGCCCGCACGGCGGCCGGCGCGTCCCCCATGGCCGCCAGGGCGCGGCCCCGCCGCCGCTGCCAGCCCGCCGCCTGGGGCGCGGGCGGATTCAGGGCCAGGGCCTGCTCCAGGCAGTCCGCCTCCAGCGCGGGGCGGCCCAGTGCTGCGGCCGCGTCGGCGCGGGTGATGTGAAAGGCGGCGGCCGCCGGGTTGACCCGCGTGGCCTGGCCGGCCAGGTCCAGGGCTTCCTCCGCCCGCCCCGTCTGCAGGCACAGCACGGCCAAAAGGTTCAGCGCGTCGCCTTCCGCCGGTGCCACGGCCAGGATGCGGCGATAGATCACCTCGGCATGGCCCAGGGCGCCCTCGCGGTGATGGCGCAAGGCCTCGTTCAGGGCGTCGGTGATACTGGCCATGGGATTTTCCAGAAGGGAAGCTCAGCCCCGCGCCACGGCGCGGTCGGACACGAAGGGGTTGCTGCGCCGCTCCTGGCCGAAGGTCGAGGGCTCGCCATGGCCGGGCAGGAAGGTGATGTCGTCGCCCAGGGGGAACAACTTCTCACGAATGGACCGGATCAGGGCAGCGTGATCGCCACGGGGGAAATCGGTACGGCCGATGGAGCCCTGGAAAATGACGTCGCCCACGACGGCCAAGCGAGAAGCCGGATGGATGAAAACCACGTGGCCGGGGGTATGGCCGGGGCAATGCAACACATCCAGCGTCAACTCACCCACCATGACGGTGTCGCCATCGTTCAGCCAGCGGGTGGGGGTGAAGGACTTGGCGTACAGCATGCCATACTTGGCCCCGTCTTCCGGCAGGCGGTCGATCCAGAATTTGTCCTCCAGCTGCGGCCCCTCCACCGGCACGCCGGTCGCGGCCGCCAGGTCCGCCACGGCGGCCGCATGGTCGACATGGCCGTGGGTCACCAGGATGCGTTCCAGCGTCAGGCCCTGGCGCGCCAGGAATTCCTTGATCTGAGTGACGCCGTCGCCAGGATCGACCACCGCCGCCCGCTTGGTCGCCGTGCACCACAGGATGGAGCAGTTCTGCTGGAACGGCGTCACCGGCAGGATGGCCACCTTCAGGGGCGGCGTACCCGGCGCGGGCTTTGCGGCGGCGTCCGACGCGGGGGGGACGGTCTGGTCCGGCATGGCTGTCCTCGGGCGGTGGGGGGTGGAAGGGCGCCTCACCGTCATACCCCGCCGGGCACCGGCAGG
>NZ_JARPAF010000003.1:369632-643616 GCF_029594735.1 Nitrospirillum amazonense | reverse complement strand
GCCGCCCAGGTCCAGTCTCTGACCACGGATCAGCTGAATGCCCTGACCACGGCGGACGTGCAGGAACTGACGACGGCCCAGATCGGCCAGCTGACCACGGCCCAGGTCTCGAACCTGAACACCACCAATGTGGGGGCCCTGACGACGGCGCAGGTTGCCAATCTGACGACGGCGGACGTGCAGCAGCTGTCGACCGACCAGCTGGCCTCGCTCAGCACGGCGGACGCCCAAGCGTTGACGACGGCGCAGATCGGCGCGCTGTCCACCAGCCAAGTGTCCGGCCTGACGACCAGCAACCTGAACGCGCTGTCCAGCAATCAGGTGGCGAAGCTGTCCAGCAGCCAGATCCAGGCCCTGACCACGGATCAGCTGAACGCCCTGACGACTGCCGATGTGCGTGAGCTCAGCAGCGCCCAGATCGGCCAACTGACGACGGCGCAGCTGTCGGCCCTCAGCACCACCAATGTGGCGGCGCTGTCGACGGCGCAGGAAGCCGGTCTGACGACGGCCCAGGTGGGTGCCCTGACCACCGACCAGGTCTCGGCGCTGGGAACGGCGCAGATCACCGGCCTGTCGACGGCTCAGGTGAAGGCGCTGAACTCCGACCAGCTGAACGCCCTGTCCACGGCCACGGTGACGAAGCTGAGCAGCACCCAGGTCCAGGCTCTGTCGTCGGCCCAGCTGTCCGGCCTCAACAGTGACAACCTGTCGGCTCTGACCAGCAACCAAGTCCAGGCTCTGACCAGCGCCCAGGTCCAGTCGCTGACCAGCACCCAGCTGAACGCGCTGTCCACCAGCGATGTCCGGGAGTTCACGACCGCTCAGATCGGCCAGTTGACGACGGCGCAGGTGTCGAACCTGACCACCAATGTGGTGACGGCGTTCAGCACCGCCCAGGTGGCCAGCCTGACCACCGCTCTGGTTCAGGCCCTGACCTCCGACCAGCTGAACAGCCTCAGCACGTCGGATGTGCGGGCCCTGACCACGGCCCAGGTTTCATCCCTGACGACGGCGCAGGTGTCGACGCTCAGCACGGATAACCTGAACGCCCTGAGCACGGCCCAGGTGACCAAGCTGACGACGACCCAGGTCCAGTCGCTGACCACGGCTCAGCTTTCGGCCTTGGGCAGCAGCCAGGTAACCGGCCTGAACAGTGCCCAGGTCAAGGCGCTCTCGACCGATCAGCTGGGGGCGTTGAGCACCACGGATGTCCGGGCGCTGAGCTCGTCACAGGTTCAGGCTCTGACGACTAGCCAGCTGTCCGGTCTTACGACCGACAACCTGTCGGCCTTGTCCAGCAGCCAGGTGGCGGCCCTCAGCAGCGCCCAGGTGCAGTCGCTGACGACGGCCCAGATCAGCGCGCTCACCACGGCGGATATTCGGGAGTTCACGACCAGCCAGGTGACGAACCTGACGACGGATCAGATTTCCGGGTTGACCACCGACCAGCTGTCGAACCTGACGACGGCTCAGGCCAGCGTGTTCACCTCGGCCCAGGTCCACGCGTTCAATACCGATCAAGTCAACGCTTGGCTGACGGGCCTGTCCGGGTAAGGATGTAAGAGTGGCGTAATGGATCGGGCCGGGGGTGCGGGGCAGCATCTCCGGCCCGTTCAGGGGCGGGTGCCAGAGGATTGAGGGGCGCTGAGCCTCTCAATCCTCGGTGCTTTTCAGGGCCCTCGATTCGTGGTTAAGGCATACGTCCCGATAGTGGGGACGCGTGCGGGGTTGGGGTTCATGGGTAACGATCCGGTGTCATCGCGGCCGATAGGCGGGGTGGTCAGCAGGACCGCCCTAACTAAGGCTACGCCTGCCAGCCGGATCGATACCGACTTTCAGAAAGCCCTGGCCAAGGCGGGCGCTACGGCGGAGCCATCCAGGGCCGCCCAGAGCAGTACCCCGGCGGATGCCGTCCGTATCTCTCAGCAGAGTATGCTGTCGGGCGTGGCGGCGTATAATATGGCGGCACAGGCATCGCCGGCGATGCCGGGATATCAGCGGCCGGTGGTTCGGGTTGGTGACAACGTGACGACGAAGAACGAAAAGTCCGAGAAAGGCGCCTTCCGGCTGTCGCCCTCGCGCCAGCTGCAGGGCAGCACGGCCTATGCCAAGGTCGTGCAGACCCAGACGGCCGTCGCTCAGGCATCGGGACCGCAGAATGGCGGTGCCCAGGCCGCCGCGACCCCCGTTAACGGTGCGACCTCCGCGCCGGCGTCGCCGCCACCGGCTGAAACAGCGGCACCGGGCAGCGAGCAGGCTAAAGTTGCGGATCGCTCCACCGTCAATATCGTGTTATGATTCCATTTGATATTTCAGGAGCTAAGAAGTCCTGAGGTGCTTTATTCATGGAACGTCGACCGTGGCCTCTGCTGCTTCCATTACACATCAGGCACCGCTGCAAACCGCTGACGTTATCGAATACCTGACCGCCAGAGCGTGGAAGATCCCGCCGGGGATCGAGGAAACGGCATTTCGTTACCTGGTGGGCCGCCTGGATTTCCCGGCCTTGCTTGGCTTGGTCGAGGCGGCGCGGGAGGCCGCCCCCTGGATGCGGCCCGCCTCGCTGTACCAGCTTTGGCTGGATGAGGTGCCGGTCGACACCACCTTGCGGCATGCGGCCTATTTCAACCTGGGTGTGGAACTGGCCAATGTGGGCGACACGGTTGCGGCCGGTGCGGCCTACAACGCCGCCCTGTCGTTGAAGTCCGATTTCCTGATCGCCGCCATCAACCTGGGCCTGATGTCCGAAGGCCAGGGCAAGCATGACGAGGCGCTGGAGATTTGGCGCCGATCCATCCAGCCCGATGACATGCGTACCACTCTGCTGAATCAGCGGGGCCGCCTGCTGGAACGGCTGAATCGGTTCGAGGAGGCGGAACGGGAGCTGTACCGCAGCCTGCTGACCGTGCCCAAGCAGTCCGACGCCATCAGCCATTGGGTGCATCTGCGCCTGAAGATGTGCGCCTGGCCCGTCTATTTGCCCATTCCCGGCCTGACCAAGGATGACATGGTCGCCAGCTCCGGCGGCCTGACGCTGATGTCGCTGTTCGACGAGAACGCGGTGGTCAACCGCTGGGTCGAACAGTGGATTTCCCGCTTCGGCACGCCGGAACGGCTGGCTCCGGCGCAGGGCTACGCCCATGAGAAGGTGCGCATCGGATACCTGTCGTCTGACTACAACCTGCACCCCGTCAGCATGCTGATGGTGGAGCTGATCGAGAAGCACGACCGGAGCAGGTTCGAGGTCTATGGCTATGACATGGGCCTGGATGACAACAGCTATCTGCGGCATCGCATCCTGGGCGCCTTCGACCAATGGTTCCGCGTCGCGGAGATGAGCGACGACCAGGTGGCGGCGCTGATGCGCCAGCATGAGCTGGATATTCTGGTTGACCTCAACGGTCTGACCGATGGGTCGCGCCCCGGCATCGTCCGGCGCAAGCCGGCACCCGTCCAGATCACCTACCTGGGCTTCGTCGGTTCGCAGCCCATTCCTGAGCTGGACTACGCCATCGTCGACGATTTCGTGGTGCCGAAGGACTTGGCGGGCGATTTCCACCCCAAGCCACTGTACATGCCCATCTGCTATCAGGTGAACGACAGCAAGGCGCTGGTGGATCCATCACCCACGCGGGAAAGTGTGGGCTTGCCGGCGGACAAGTTCGTCTACACCTGTTTCTCCAATACCTACAAGATCACGGAAGAGGTCTTCGACGCCTGGATGCGCATCCTGGGTGGGGTGGATAATTCCGTGCTGTGGCTGCTGGCCCGCACGCCGTGGGCGCGGCAGAACATGCAGGAACGGGCCCGTGCCCGGGGCATCGATCCCGGCCGCCTGCTGTTCGCCGGCCCGGCCAGCCCGGCGCAATACCTGGCCCGCCTGCCGTTGGCCGACGTGTTTCTGGACACCTATCCCTATAACTCCGGCACCACGGCCAGCGACGCCTTGCGCATGGGCCTGCCCATCGTCACCCTGTCCGGCAAGACCTTCGCCTCGCGCATGGCGGGCAGCCTGCTCCGCACCGTGGGCCTGCCCCAGGGCGTGACCACCAGTGTGGACGATTATGTGAAACTGGCGGTGAAGCTGGGCAACAAGCCCAAAGAGTACAAAGCATTTCGCGATGCGCTGGCGGGCGGCGAGGCTTGGCGGCGCACCCTGGGCGACACCGACCGTTTCGTCCAGGAACTGGAAGAACGGCTGCTGGCCATCCGGGTCACGCCTGGCAAGGCCGGCTGACACCGGGACGCGGACGGTCAAGGGGCTGCACATCCAACGGTGGGTCGCATGGGAACACTGCGTCATTTCAATCTCAAGGGCCTGCTGGACGCCTATCAGTGTCAGGTCTATCTGGAGACCCTGACAGGGACGGGTGACAATGTGCTGCATGCCGCATCTTTTGGATTTGAGCGGCTGTTCTCCGCCGAAACCGCGACGGAGGCCCTGAACCAGGCGCGTGCGCGCCTGGTGGATATGCCCCGGGCCCAGCTGCTGTACGCCACCTGCGAGGATGTGCTGAAGGCTGTGGTACCCTTGGTCCCGGCGCAGCTTCCCATACTGTTCTGGCTGGATGGCCATCAACCCGGTGCCGCCTACCATCAGGCCAAGTACGGCCCCGGTGGGAATGACGCTCTGTGCCCGCCACTGGAAAGCCTGATGACGCAGTTGCGCCAGTTGCGGCCGCGCAGCCGCGATGTGATCCTGGTGAATGGTCTGCGCGCCTATGAGGACGGCCCCTACGCTGATGGCGCCGTGCCGGTGCCTGAGCACAAGCTGGCCTTTTATGACCGAAACATCGATTTCGTCTTCCACCAGTTCCGCCACACTCACACTATCGTCCGCGACTATGCCGATGATGGTTATCTGGCGCTGACCCCGCGGTGACCGGTGCCTGCGGCTCGGTTGGGTCTTTTTCTCGACGCGTCCCGGGGCGGGACGCTGCCGGTATGCGGAGTAGCGTGATGGCGGATGAGACGACCAAGCAGATGCTGCGCCGCGCTGCGGACGGGCGGTTCGCCCGCCGCTGGATCGTGGGCGATGGGATAGACATCGGCTGCGGCCCCAGCCCCTTGGGTAACCTCCGGGACTATTTTCCGCTGATGAAGTCCGCCCGGTCGTGGCATCTGCCCGATGGTGACGCCATGCTGATGGAAGGGGTGGCGGACAACAGTTACGATTTCGTCCATTCCAGCCATTGCCTGGAAAAGCTGGTGGACCCGGTGCGGTCGCTCGGCAACTGGATCCGCATCTGCAAGCCCGGCGGCCACCTGATCATCACCGTTCCGGACGAGGATATGTATGAGCAGGGCATGTGGCCCTCCATCTTCAACCAGGACCATAAATGGACCTTCACCATCCTGAAGCCGCAGAGCTGGTCGCCGAAGTCGATCAGCGTCGTGCAGGTGCTGGATCTGTTCAAGGAAGAGGTGGAGGTGCTGAAGCTGGAGAAGCTGGACAGCGGCTTCCAGTATGACGCGCCCTTGCGCGACCAGACCCTGAAGGGCACGTCGGAATCGGCCATCGAGGTCGTGTTGCGCAAGCGGAACAAGGGCTGGGGCTTGGGTGCTGCGGCCGACGACAGTGCGGCGCGGTTCGCCCAGGTGGCGCGTCGGCAGGAAATCGGCACCAAGTTCGCCGAGGCCATCGGCCTGCATCAGCAGGGCCGTGTGGGGGAGGCACACGCCGCCTACACCGCCATCCTGGCCGCCGATCCGGACAATCTGGTGGTCATGAACAACCTGGCCCTGATTGCCCCCTTCCCGGACGCCGAGCGCCTGCTGCGTCGCGCGCTTGAGATCAATCCCGCCTACGTTGACGCCCTTTTGAACCTGGGCAACCGGTTGGTGGCCAACCAGCGTGCGGAAGAGGGGCGGGATGTGCTGCGCCGGGCGCTGGCGGCGGCTCCTGACGATCCCCGGGTCATCAACGCGCTGTCCCAGGCCTATGACGCGCTGGGGGCCTATGAGGACGCGGTAGCCCTGCTGCAGGAAAAGGGTGGTCTGCTGGGCAACCTCGACGACGTCTACTGCCGTCTTGGCAAATACGCCGAGCACCTGGGGCGGACGGACGAGGCGCTGGCCTACCTGGCCAATGCGCTGCGCATCAACCCATCGCATGTCGAAGCCAACATCTATACCGGCCGCCAGCACCTGCGGAAGGGCGATTTCGTCAAGGGGGCGGAGGGCATCGCCTGGATTTGGCATGGCCGTATCACGGAAAGCCAGATCGGCCTGTTCATGGATCCGGCCGGCCAGCCCATCCGCCAAGACGGACGCACCATCGTGCTGTCGGCCGACAGCGGCCTGGGCGATACGCTGCAGTTTGTGCGCTACGCCCGGCCGCTTAAGGCCCTCGGCGCCCGCGTTGTCGTGGAATGCCAGCCGGAACTGCTGCGCCTGGTGGCCGCCATGCCGGAGGTGGATGAGGCGGTGGCCATCGGCGAGCTTTCCGCCGGGTTCGACCTGCGCCTGCCTCTGCACAACCTGATGGGCGCCTTCCGCACCACGCTGGCGACGGTGCCGGCGGAGGTGCCCTACCTGGCCGCCCCCGCGGATGAGGCGGCGGCGTTTGCCCAGCGCTTGGCCGCGCACCAGGGCCTGCGCATCGGCCTGTGCTGGGCGGGCAACCCAAACCACCCGCGCAACAGCAGCCGCTCCGTGGCGCCGGACCTGCTGGCGCCCCTTCTGAACCAGGCGGGGGCCAGCTTCTTCTCCCTGCAGAAGGGGGGGGATGGCGCCGCCCTGGGCTTGGTCGACTGGACGGCGGATTTCGCCGACATGGCCAACACCGCGGCCCTGGTACAAGGCCTGGACCTGGTGATCAGCGTGGATTCCGCCGTGGCCCACCTGGCGGGCGCACTGGGCCGGCCGGTATGGCTGCTGAACCGCTTCGACAGTTGCTGGCGCTGGCTGGAGGCGGGGATGGAGACCAGCCCCTGGTATCCTAATCTGACGCAGTTCCGCCAGCCGGCACCGGGTGAATGGGGGCCGGTCATGGCGGCGGTGACGGCGCGGTTGGCGGAGGAGATACAAACCCCTGGCGCGGCCGACAAGCCCGCCGCCGGCCGCAAGGCGGGCAAGCGCTGACCGTCGAAACCGCCATGGCCGCCCAACCCGACGTCACCGTCATCATTCCCACGCACAAGCGGGCGCACCTGCTGCGCCGCGCCCTGGAATCCGTCAAGCAGCAGCCGGCGGCGGTGGAAGTCATTGTCGTTTCCGACGCAACGGATGGGGAGACGGACCGCGCTTGCGCCGCATGGCTGTCGGCGGACGACATCTACATCCGGCGCAACGGCGCCCCCGGCCCTTCGGCCAGCCGCAACCTGGGCCTGTCATTGGCGCGCGGGCGCTATGTCCTGTTCCTGGACGATGACGACGCCTGGCACGCCAACTTCATCCCCGCCCTGCTGGCCCAGCCCGCGGTGCAGCAGGGGTTGGCCGTTTACGCCAACAGCAGCGTCGTCACCGAACGGCGGGGGCCGGATGGGCCGGAGTTCCTGGACGAGGGCTTCATGGACGTGGCCGGACGCCTGACGCTGGAGATTTACATCAAGAATCAGGTCCACATGTCGTGCTTCGCCTTTCCGCGGACGCTGCTGGCGGGGCTGGAGTTCGACGTGTTCATGCGGGCCTATGAGGATTGGGATTTCATGCTGGCCGTCATCAACCGGCAGATGCCGGTGCACGTGCCGGTGCTGGCCTCCCGCATCTTCGAGGTGAAGGACGCGACGACGGACCGCCGGGGCGACAGCCGCGCGGCCAACGACTACAACGTCGTCATAGACTATCTCTACGTCTACCGCCGCCACCCCGCGCCCAATGCGGACATCGCCCAGCGGCGGGTGTCGCTGATGAATGGCCTGGGCATCCCGGCCACCCCTTCAATGCTCTAACGGCCGCCTTATCATGACCGCCCTCGGGACCGCCAAGCCGCATGACCTGGACGCCTTCGCCGGCCGCATCGTCTTCTGCCTGTGGACGGGGCCGGAGATCATGTCGGATGCCCGCTTGCGGGCGCTGTGGACCATCTTCCGCAACACCGGCTGCGGCGTCGCCTTCATCACGCGTGAGACGGTGGGGGATTGGGTGAAGCCGGACTTCCCCCTGCACCCCGCCTGGCCCTATCTCAGTTCCACCCACAAGGCGGACTATCTGCGCTGCTACCTGATGCACCACTATGGCGGTGGCTACACGGATATCAAAAGCACCTCCAAGCGGTGGGGGCCGTTCTTCGACCAGCTGGCGGCGTCGGACAAGCTGGCCCTCGGCTATCAGGAGCTGGCCCACGGCATCCCGCACATCACCGGGGAGTTCGGCGACCTGCTGCGCCGCTCGCATCAGGAGCTGATCGGCCTCTGCGCCTTCATCTTCAGGAAGGGCACGCCGCTCACCGCCGCCTGGCTGGCGCGGACGGAGGCGCTGTTGGACCAAAAGCTGGAAGCGCTGCGGCGCCATCCCGCCATCCATCCGCTGGACCAGACGGGCGTGCTGCTGCCCAACGGCCAGCCCTCGCCCTATCCCTTGCGCTGGGCGGAACTGCTGGGGGAAATCTTCCACCCCCTGACCTATGAACAGCGCCACCGGCTGCTGCTGTCCCCCATCGACCCCAGCTTCGCGTCGTATCGGTAGGCGGGCTGCGATGTCGGGCAGGTCTGGCGCGGAAGCCAGGCGCCTCAGAAACGTCATGGTCCGCCCTGGAACCGGCGCCCGGCTGGCGGGTTGCAGGTGTCCGCGCGTCCCTTCCCATTCGGGCGGACCGGGGCGCGCGGGGCTTCATCTTCCTTCCTACCCACCTTCAGGCCCGGTTCGTTCACCCGATCGAACCGGGCTTTTCTTCTGGGGACGGGGCCGTCCGCGCGCTATCTTCGGCCGCTTTCGACCGCCGGCAGGAGAGCCCTGGTGACCCGTCCCGTCCTTCCCCCTGACCTGGAAACGCCCCTGCTGTTGCTGGACGAGGGGCGGATGGCGGCCAACATCGCCCGCATGCAGACCCGCATGGACGCGCTGGGCGTCCGCTTCCGGCCCCATGTGAAGACGGCCAAGTGCCTGGAGGTGGCCCGGCGCCAGGTCGCCGCCGGCGCCCGGGGCCTGACCGTGTCCACCTTGAAGGAGGCGGAGTGCTTTTTCGCTGCCGGCTATGGCGACATCCTCTACGCCGTGGCCATCGCACCGCCCAAGTTCGACCACGCCCTGCGCCTGGCCAAGGCCGGCGTGCGCCTGACGCTGGTGGTGGAATCGGCGGCGGCGGCGGAGCGCCTGTCCCGCCATGGGCGGGAGAACGGCCATGTCCACACCGTGCTGATCGAGGTCGATACCGACGGCCACCGCTCCGGCATCCATCCGGAGGCACCGGCGCTGCTGGACGTGGCGGCGGCCTTGACGGTCGAAGGCGGTGGCGGCGCCCGCCTCGATGGCGTCATGACCCACGCTGGCAGCTCCTACAGCCTCAACACGCCCGAGGCGCTGGCGGCCATGGCGGAGCAGGAGCGGGCGGGCTGCGTGCGCGCGGCCGAACGCCTGCGCGCCGCCGGTCATGCCTGCCCGGTGGTCAGCGTCGGCTCCACCCCCACCGCCCTCAGCGCCCGGCACCTGGAGGGGGTGACGGAGGTGCGTGCCGGCGTCTATGCCTTCTTTGACTTGGTGATGGCTGGTGTGGGTGTGTGCACCGTGGACGACATCGCCCTATCGGTGCTGTGCACGGTCATCGGCCACCGCGCCGACACGGGCTGGGTCATCACCGACGGCGGCTGGATGGCCATGAGCCGCGACCGGGGCACCCAGCGCCAGGCCAAGGACCACGGCTACGGCCTGGTCGCCGCCATTGACGGAACGCCCGTTGCCAATTTGGCCTTCCGCGATGCCAACCAGGAACACGGCGTGCTGCACTGGACGGGGGCGACCGGCGCCGACCTGGAGGCCCTGTTCCCCATCGGCACCCAGCTGCGCATCCTGCCCAATCACGCCTGCGCCACCGCCGCCCAGTTCGACGCCTATACCGTCCTGCCCAAGGATGGCGGTGGTCTTCGCCGCTGGGACCGGTTCAACGGCTGGTAAGGTTCAGGGCCTGAAGCTGCGTTCACGGAACTGCGGCGCCTTCTTCTCCAGGCCGGCGCTGAGCGCGATGCGCCAGTTGGGGCCCCGCATGATCTTGAACTGGATGCGGCGCTCGGCCGCGAAGGCGCCCCGGATGCTGGCGCTCCAGGCGCGCTGGAACAGGGCCTTCGCGCCGGCCACCGCATCGGGGGAGCGCGCGCACAGCTCGGCCGCCAACGCTTCCGCCGCCGCCATGGGGTCGTCGGCCACCTCGGTCACCAGGTTCAGGGCCTTGGCCTCCGTCCCGCTGATCACCTGGGCCGTCATGGTCAGACGCTTGGCCACGTCGATGGGCACCAGCTCGCGCAGGGACACGCTGCCGCTCATGTCCGGGATCAGGCCCCACTTGCCCTCCATCACCGATAGCTCGCAGTCCGGCGTAGCGATGCGGAAATCGGCGGCCAGCGCCACCTGCAGGGCGCCGCCGTAGCAGCGGCCGTGCAGCACAGCGATGACCGGCACCGGCAGCTCGCGCCAGCACCAGCAGGCGCGCTGGAACAGGTTGGTGCTGCGGCCCAGGGTGACGAAGGCCTTCACCACCTCCCACGGCTTCCGGGTCACGGCGGCGAAGTCCAGGCCGGCGCTGAAGGCCGCACCTTCACCACTCAGGATGACGGCGCGGATTTGCGGCTGGCGCCGGATGGTGGCGGCCGTGCGCACCAGTTGGCGCAGCGTGTCCAAATCCAGGGCGTTCAGCTTCTCCGGCCGGGTCAGGCGGACATGGGCAATGGCACCCTCGATGTCCAGGTCGACCCTCTGGGGGACCGCCCTCTGGGGGACCGCATGTGTCATGGTTTCCGCTCCCTCGGGCGCCGGGCTTGGTCAGATCCGCTGCTTGTGCGCGGGCAGGGCATGGGCCAGGCGGCGGCTCATTTCCTCGCCCAGGGCCTGCAGGCCGCTCATGGGGCGGACCATCACCTCGAACTCCACGATGCGGCCCTGCGCGTCGAAGCGGATCATGTCGATGCCCTTCAGCGCGCGCTCGCCCACCTTGGCGCTGAACTCCAGCACCACGTTCAGGCCGTCGGCGTCGATGAACTGGCGGTGATAGGCGAAATCCTGAAACACCTGGATGACGGTGCCCAGGATGAGGACCAAGGCCTGCGCCGGGCCATAGGGCGTGAACGCCATGGGGGAACGGAACACCGCCTCCGGATGCACGATGGCGGGCAGGAAGGACAGGTCGCGGCGGGCGACGCCGTCGTGCCATTTTTCCAGGCTGGCGGCGACGGCGGGATGCAGCGGCAGGTCGGTCATGATGGTCTCCGTCAGAGGGTGGCGGCCAGGCGGCTGCCCTGGTTGATCGCCCGCTTGGCGTCCAGTTCCGCCGCCACGTCGGCACCGCCGATCAGGTGGACCGCGACGCCCGCCGCCTTCAGTGGTTCGTGCAGCTCGCGCAGCGGTTCCTGCCCGGTGCACAGCACGATGGTGTCGGCCTCGATCACCGTGGGATTCTCCCGCTTCTCGCCGAAGGTGATGAACAGGCCGCCCTCATCGATGCGCTCGTAATTCACGCCGGCCAGCATCTGTACGTTCTTCATCTTCAGCAGGCGGCGGTGAATCCAGCCGGTGGTCTTGCCCAGCCCCTTGCCCAGGCCGCCGGACTTGCGCTGCAACAGGGTGACCTCGCGCGCCGGCGCCGTGATCTCCGGCCGCGTGACGCCACCGCGCGTCTTGGCCGGGTCGGTCACGCCCCACTCCGCCTGCCATGCCGCCAGGTCCAGGGTGGGTGAGGGGCCGTCCTGCACCAGATACTCGCTGATGTCGAAGCCGATGCCGCCGGCGCCGATGACCGCCACGCGGCGGCCCACCGGCTTGTTGTGGCGCAGTACGTCCAGGTAGGTCACCACCCGCCCGCTGGCCATGCCGGCCTCCTGCCCCGGGATGCGTGGATCCCGCGGGGTGACGCCCGTGGCCAGGATGACCGCGTCAAAGCCGCCGCCGATCAGGTCTTCGGCGGTGACCTTGCGGTTCAGGTGGAGGGTGACGCCCGTCAGGTCGATCTGCCGGCGGAAATACCGCAGCGTCTCATGAAACTCCTCCTTGCCGGGAATACGCTTGGCCATGTTGAATTGGCCGCCGATCTCGCCTGCCGCCTCGAACAATTCCACGGCGTGGCCGCGCTGGGCGGCGACGGTGGCGGCGGCCAGGCCGGCGGGACCGGCACCCACCACGGCGATGCGCTTGCCCACGGCGGCGGGGGCGTAGGTCAGCTCCGTCTCATGGCAGGCGCGGGGATTCACCAGGCAGGTGGAAATCTGCGCCTTGAAGGTGTGATCCAGGCAGGCCTGGTTGCAGCCGATGCAGGTATTGATCTCATCCGCTTTGCCGGCGGCGGCCTTGTTCACGAACGCCGCGTCCGCCAGCAGGGGTCGGGCCATGGACACCATGTCGGCGCAGCCCTCGGCCAGGATTTGCTCCGCCATCTCCGGCGTGTTGATGCGGTTGGTGGTGACCAGGGGGATGCCGACATTGCCCTTCATCTTCTTGGTCACCCAGGCGAAGGCTCCCCGGGGGACGGAGGTGGCGATGGTGGGGATGCGCGCCTCATGCCAGCCGATGCCGGTGTTGATCAGGGTGGCGCCGGCCGCCTCCACCGCCTTGGCCAATTGCACCACCTCCCCCCACGTGCTGCCGTCGGGGATCAGGTCCAGCATGGACAGGCGGTAGATGATGATGAAATCCGGGCCCACCGCCTCGCGCGTGCGGCGCACGATCTCGACGGGCAGGCGCATGCGGTTCTCGTAGGATCCGCCCCAGGCGTCGGTACGCTTGTTGGTGTGGGTCACCAGGAACTGATTAATGAAGTAGCCCTCGGACCCCATGATCTCCACGCCGTCGTACCCGGCCTCCCGCGCCAGCAGGGCGCAGCGGACGAAGGCGCGGATCTGCCGCTCGATTCCGCGCGCGCTCAGCGCGTGCGGGGTGAAGGGGCTGATGGGTGACTTGATGCGCGACGGCGCGACGGCGAAGGGGTGATAGCCATAGCGGCCGGTATGCAGGATCTGCAGCGCGATCTTGCCCCCCTCCGCATGCACGGCCTGGGGGATAGGACGGTGGCGCCGCGCGGTGGACGTCAGCGCCAGGGTGCCGCCCATGGGCTTGGTCCAGCCGGCGATATTGGGCGCGAAGCCGCCGGTGACGATCAGTCCCACCCCACCCGCCGCCCGCTCCCCCAGATAGGCGGCCAGGCGGTGCAGGTTCTGACGGCTATCCTCCAGCCCGGTATGCATGGACCCCATCAGCACGCGGTTGCGCAAGGTTGTGAACCCCAGGTCCAGCGGCTGCAGCAGGTGGGGGTAGGGGGTGGTCATGGTGGGGCGCCCGTCTTTTATTATGCAACTTGTTGCATAATGGGGCAGCCGGCTCATTTATGCAACTGGTTGCATAAAGGCGGTCCGGCCGGGTACCGTCAGGGGCCGCATTCTTGGATCGAGCCGTCATGTCCCTGCCTCACGCCCTGCTGACCGCCTTGTTGGAGCGCCCCTGCTCCGGCTCCGAATTGGCGGGCCGTTTTGACCGTTCCATCGGCTTCTTCTGGCAGGCGACGCATCAGCAGATTTACCGCGAGCTGAAACGGCTGGAGGAACTGGGCTGGATCACGGCCTTGGAGCCGGAGGCCGGCCGGGGCCGCAAGCGCGCCTATCAGGTGCTGCCCGCCGGGCGGGAGGAACTGCGCCGCTGGACGGGGGAGGCACAGGAGCCCAAACCCCTGCGCGATGAACTGATGGTGCGCCTGCGGGCGGAGGCGGTGATCGGCCCCACCGACCTGGTGCGCGACATCGAAAGCCGCCTGGCCCAGCATCTGGAAAAGCTGGCCCTGTATCAGGAGATCGAACGGCGCGACTTCCCCAACGGTGCCGACAGCCGCCAGCGGGAGCTGCAGCATCTGGTGCTACAGGCCGGCGTGATGGCGGAAACGCTATGGGTGGACTTCTGCCGCAAGGCCATCGCCGTGCTGGCGGCGGATGAGGATATGGCGACCCGTTAAACGCTTTGATATCGGAGGGCACGTGGAATTCTATGCCTCAGCTGAAGTTTTCCAGCCCGCGTATGCGGCTCTGGATGTGGCGCGTCGCTGCGTCGGTCCATTTCTCAGCGCGGCATTTGCCACGTCTAGCCTTGCGAGTGTTGACGCGAAGATACGATATGTTCCAACCGTCATGCCGGAAGGTATGAGACTGCGATATCCGGCTCGTTCAAAACTGAAAAAAAAAAGAGCGGCTATACGACTGCGCGCCACAGCTCAACTACGAGGTTTTCGTTACTGGAAACTTTGAAGATCAACTCCGGGAATACCTTCGAGGAATTGCGGAATCGGCCCCCCACTTGGCCGAACTTGGCACATCGCCCGAGCAGATCGCTGAATTCGAGGCCATTCTTGACAGTGCCGTCGGCCGGATTATCGCTGAGCGGCCAGACCAGACGAGGCATTAGCGGAAATAGCCATAACGCCGAGGAGCTTACCCCAACCTCATTCTCGACGTGCTGGCCGCCATCTCCTGCAAGTCCAGCTCATATTCCAGGACGTGCAGCACGTCGTCGTGGATGCGGCCGGTGCGGTGTAGGCGCAGCACCTCCGTCCGTCCGGCGGCGATGGTGGCCAGGATCACGTCGTAGTGCTCGCTGCGGTCGGCGCTCAGCACGTCCCGCTCCTTGGAGTAGCGCTCGGCCACCCGGGCGCGGTGGGTGTACTGCTCCAGCAGGCGGGGGTGGCGCACGCTGCCGTCGGCATTATGGGCGCGGGCGCGCACGGCCTCCAGCTGGGCGGCGGCGACGGCGGCCATGGCCTGGGGGGCGGTCAGCACCGCACCCTGGTGCCCGGCGGACTTGTCCAGGCCTAGCCAGCGGATCAGGGGGCCCAGGCTGCTGCCCTGGATCAACACGGTGCCCAGGATGACGGCGAAGGCGGCGGCCAGGATCAGGTCGCGTCCCGGCACCCCGGTAGGGATGGACAGGGCCACGGCCAGGGTGACCACACCCCGCATGCCGGCCCAACTCAGCAGCAGGGCGCTGGCGGGGGACCATAGTGGCCGTCGCTTCACCAGCAGGCCCAGGATCTGGCCCGCCCCTTCCGCCGCGAAGACCCAGAGGAAGCGGGCGGCCACGACGGTGCCCAGCACGGCCAAAACCGGCACGGCCAGGGTGCCCAGCGCGTGTTCCACACCGCCCAGGCGGCTCATCACGCCGCGCAGCGACAGGCCGATCAGGATGAAAACCAGGGCCTCCAGCACGAAGACCATGACCTGCCAGGCGGCGGTGCTCATCAGGCGCACGCTGGCGGTGAAGACCTCATGCTGGTGCCAGCCCAGCACCAGGCCGGCGGCCACCGTGGCAATGACGCCGGAGACGCCCGCCGCCTCCCCCAGGATATAGGCGGCCCAGGGCAGCATGAAGATGGCGGTGATGGTCAGGTGCTCATGTTTGAGCAGGCGCAGACCCCGAATCCAGAGATAGCCCAGAACGCCGCCCACGATGACGCCGCCCACCGCCAGCCCGGTGAAGGCCAGGGTGGCCTGGCCCAGGCTGAAGGCGCCGGTCAACGCCGCGGCGATGGCGAAGCGGAACAGCACCAGGCCGGCGGCGTCGTTCAGCAGGCTTTCCCCCTCCAGCAGCACGACCAGGCGGCGGGGCAGGGTCACATGCTCCAGCACCGCCTTGGCCGCCACCGCGTCGGGGGGTGAGACCACGGCGCCGAGCGCGAAGCACACCGCCCAAGGCAGGTGGGGCACCAGCATATGGGTGACCACGCCCACGGCCAGGGTGGTGAACAGCACCGCGCCGATGGCCAGTTGCAGGATGGCGGCCAGGTTGCGCCGGAACTCCCGCCAGACGGTGTAATAAGCTCCATCCATCAGCAGCGGTGGCAGGAACAGCACCAGCACAAGGTCAGGGTCCAGGTCGAAGGTCGGCACACCCGGCACGAAGGCCAGGCCCATCCCGCCCATGATCAGCGCCGCCGCCGGCGGCAAGCCCAAACGGCCGGCCAGCAGCCGCAGGCCCAGGATGGCCACCAACAGCAGCAGGATGAATTCGAACTGCCCGACGCTGCTCATGATTCCCCAATGATTTACTGGCAAAACACTTTTCCACGCGAATGAAGGCCACCGTAGGGCCCCGGTGCGCGACCGTTCTTGTCGGATGCGCGTGGATTTGAACGATAGTCCCGCCAAAACGGCGGGATGGTGGAGTGGATGCCGGCGACGGTTCTGCCACGGCCTTGCCTTTCGACAACCCGTCCCCAGCGGCTGTAGTCTAGAGGGGCACCCCCTTCGGGGGGAAGCGGGATCGCGCCAACCAGATGGGGGAGATCATGCCGGACACACACTTGGCCAGTGCCCGCCCGGATGGGCCGCGCGCCACGGGCCTGCGGGCGGGCGACACGCAGGTCCTGCGCCTGCGCCAGGACCACCCCGCGAGCCGCGACCGGCAAGACATCCCGTGCCTGGACATGTTTTCCGTCATCATCCAGCTGCGCGATTTTCCCCGGCATGAGCTGTGGCGCGGCGGCCGCCTGGTCTTTGCCGGCGGGCACGCCCGCATGGCCTTGTCCGTCACCCACTTGGGGGAGGGCTGGGCCTGCCGCCACCTTTCATCCTTCGACAATGTGCGCGTCCAGATTCCGCGCGCCAGCTTGAACGCCCTGACGGAGGAGCTGGAGCGCCCGGCGATCAGCGGCTTCGCCTGCGCGCGGGGCACGGTGGACCCGGTGGCCTATGGCTTGGCGTCCGCCTTGCTGCCGGCACTGGACGTGCCGGATCGGGGCAACCGCCTGTTCGTGGACCAGGTGGCCCTGGCCCTGACCATCCACGTGGCCCAGACCTATGGCGGCATGGCCACGCTGGCGCCGTCGGCCGGCCGGCGCACGGGCGGCCTGTCGCAATGGCAAGAGGCGCGCGCCAAGGAGTTCCTGATGGCCAACATGGGCGGTGACGTCGCCATCGCTGAGGTGGCGGCCGAATGCGGCCTGTCGCGCAGCCATTTCATCAAAGCCTTCCGCGAAACCACCGGCCAGACGCCGTATCGCTGGCTGCTGGACCATCGCGTGGCCCGCGCGCGGGAGCTGCTGCGCGGCCCGCTACCCATCGCGGAGATCGCCTTGGTTTGCGGCTTCGCTGACCAAAGTCATCTGACCCGCGTCTTCGCCGCAGCCACGGGCATGCCCCCGGCGGCTTGGCGGCGGCGGCAGGGGTAGCTGACGCTCTTAATTTCCATATCGTGCCCTCACCGCCCCACCGTAAACACATAACGGGTGGTGGAGTGGAAGGTTTGGCCCGGTCGCAGGATGGTCGACGGGAAGGAGGGGTGGTTGGGGCTGTCCGGGAAGTGCTGGGATTCCAGGGAAAAGCCGTGGGTGGGCACGCCGTTCAGGGCGGGCGGCTTGGCCGGCAGGTAGAATTGCAGCCCGGGCTCGGTGGTGTACACCTCCATCATGCGGCCGGAGGCTGTGTCGGTCACCGTGGCCACGGGGGTCTTCAGACCGGGGGCGGACAGGACGAAGTTCTGGTCCATGCCGCCGCTGCCCAGGATGGCGCTGAAGCTCGTCGAATGGCGCAGGTCGAAACGGGTGCCGTCCACCGGCTTGACGCTGCCGTCGGGGATGGCGTCGGGGCTGGTGGGGGTGTAGCGATCGGCGGCGATGGTGACGGCCTGGCCGGTCATGGGCTGCCCGGCGCCCGCCAGGTTGAAGAAGGCATGGTTGGTCAGGTTGACCACCGTTGGCTTGTCCGTGGTGGCGTCATAGTCGATGGTGACGATGGCCTGCCCCCCGCGCCTGGCCAGGTGATAGGCCACGCTCACGTCCATCGTGCCCGGGAAGCCCATTTCCCCATCCGCCGAGACATAGTGGAATTCCACGCCGTCGCGCACGGCCTTGGCCTCCCACACCCGGCTGTCGAAGCCGTTGGACCCGCCGTGCAGGGTATGGGGCCCCAGGTTGCGGTCCACCTGGTAGGTCTTGCCGTCCAGCGTGAAGGCGCCGTTGGCGATGCGGTTGGCGAACCGGCCGATGGAGGCGCCGGCCATCACCCAGAAATCCGTCAGCTTGTCCGGTGTGTCGGGCAGGATCAGCACGTCCGACCAATGGCCGTCGCGGTCGGGCAACTGCAGCGACACCATGCGCGCGCCATAGGTGGACAGCGTCAGGCGGGCGATGTCGTTGGCGACGGTCAGCGTCTCCGTTTTCTCTCCACCTGGGCCGGTGCCCCAGGGCGCGCGCTCGACAGTGGTGTGTTCGACGGTGGCGGCCAGTGCGGGATTTCCGGCCAGCCCGGCCAGGCAAACAGCCGCCATTACGCATCGGGCGAGTACCCGCTTGGTCCCGTTCATGTTTCCTCCCTTTATAGCCACTCGGCATGTTACCGGTAACTATAGCGGCGGTGGGAAGGAAGCGCTAGCCGATGGAGAAGCCCGCCACCTTGCCATCTTCCCCCAGGCGGACGGCGAAGGGCAGGAAGACGCCGGGGCCGAAATGCAGGACGTAGTCATACCAGCGGGAAATCGCCCAGCGCATGGGCCGGCCGGTGACCTCGCTCTACCATCACCTGAAACAGATGGAGGAGATCGGGCTGTTGCGGGTGGTGGGGGAACGGCGGGGAGCGCGCCGGCCGAAGGCGGTTTACGCCATGGTGGCGGACCACCTATCCTCCTCCGCCGCTATCGAGGGGGGCACTCCGCGCTTCGAGGGCGATCAGCGCACCTTGGCGGCGCGCTTCCACGTGGTGCGCGCGGACGCCGCCAAGCTGGTGCGCATCAACCGGGCGCTGAACGCGCTGGAAGAGGCGCTGTACCAGGACTGCGAGGTGGGGGAGGAGATCCTGCTCACCGTCCTGCTGGCGCCACAGGGCTAGCCTGGACGTCGCCCGTCACCAGGACGCCGATGAAGGCGATGACCGGCGGCACGACGAAGGCCCATTCGCGCACCACCAGGAACAGGCCGGCGGCAGCGGCGCAACCGAACGCGAAGCCGATGACGCTGGCCGACATCTTGCCCAGGCGCCCCTTGGCGGCGGCCCGCGCCTCCCCCGTCACGCCGCGCATCAGGTCGGCCAGATCGATCATGATCTGGGTGGTGGTGCCAGTCATCAGGGTGGTGGGCGGCGTGGTGCTCATATGGGCGCGGTGCATGCCGTTCTGCAGGGCCATGGCGGTGACCAGCACCATGCCCGTGACGATGGCGGGCAGGGCGTCACCGTTGTGGAAGGGGCCGAAGTGGATGGCCAGGGCGGCGCCGCCGGCCAGCAGCAGCATCTTCAGCACCAGCAGGGTGCGCAGGATGGGGATCTGCCGCCGTTCCAGTCCGGCGCAGAGGAAGCGCGACAGGATCACCACCACGCAGAACACCGGCAGGGCCAGCAGCTTGGCTCCGGCGCCCGAGGTGCCCAGCACCAGGGATGCGCCGAAGGTGACGAAGTTGCCGGTGACATGGGCGGTGAACAACCCCTGCAAGGCCAGGAAACCGGCGGTGTCGACATAGCCGCCGTTGACGCTCAACAACACGGGCAAACCCTGTTTCATGGCCTTACCATCCCAGTTTGACTTCAATGCCCAGATAATCGCTGTCATGCCCGCCGGCGCGGCGCAAGGTGTCGCCGACGGCGTAGTGCACCGCCTCCACCGCCGTGGTCAGGTTGGCCGTGACGGCATAGTCCGCGCGCAACTGGCCGTATACGCCGGTCCAGGGCGTACCCTTGCCGGCGGTGCCGAGCACGGCGTTGCTGGGCTGGACATAGACGGCGTCGGCCGTCGTCTGCCGCCACAGCAGGCCCGCCGCCGTCATCAGGCTCAGCTTCGGCATCGGCTTCACCGTCAGCGATGGCTTCAGGTGGATCAGGTTGGCATAGCCGGTGTAGCCCGCCAGCGCGAAATAATAGCCATTGGGGAACAGCGGGTTGAAGGTGCCCAGCCGCCCGTCGCCGGCGCGGTCGTCGCCCGAGGCGGCATCCGCCTGCAGGCCCAGGCGCGGCGTCCAGACGACGTCGTTCAAGGTATAGCCGGTCAGGGCGCCGACCGCCCAGGACCCCACCGCCTTGGGGCCCACTGATCCCCACTGGGCCATGCCTTCCACATCCCAGTCGAAGCCGGCCGCAGCACCGGCATAGCGCAGGTCGAAGATGTCGCGCCGCTCCAGCCCGCTGGCGTCCAGGTATTTGGCGGTGTCGTTCTGGTAGCGGGAATAGTAGGCGGACAGTTCTCCCGGACCCACACCGGCATGCTCCACGCGGATGCCGCCGTATTGCAGGTGGGTGTTGGAATAGTCGTCGAACGGCTCCCCCGTGCGGTACTGCACCGGGTGGCTCCAGAAACTGATGATGCGCCAGGGGGCGGTCTCGACGTTGACCCACACGGCATCGAAGGCCTGGCGCACATTGGGCCCGTCGCGGGTGGAGACGAAGCGCTGGCGGTCGAAGCCCATTTCCTGCCGGCCGGCGCGCACCTTCAAGGTGATGTCGTCGGTGAGGTCGCCGCTGTAGGCGACGAAGGCCTGGCGCAGATCGGCCTGGTTCTGGTCGGCCGGCGTCAGGGTGGTCTTGTCGAAGGCGCGCGCATCCTCGAACTGGCCGAACAACTGCCAATGGCCATCGATGCGCAGGTCCATATGGGTCTGCAGGCGCTGGATGACGTAGCTGTCGCCCTTGCGCCCGCCGATGCCGAATAGCGGCGCCTCGTTATCCTCGAACCGCTCGCGCAGGGTCAGGCCCAGCGACAGGTAGGTCTGAGGGTTGGTGGCGTCCAGCGGGATGTACTTCAGCCCGTCCAGCGGTTCGGTGCGCAGCGCCGGATTGGCCAGGGCCGACCAATCCTCCTGCCACCGGTTGGACTTGATGGCCGGGCGGGTCGCGGCCGGGGCCACGGGCGTCTCTATCGTGTCATCCTCCTGCGCCCTGGCGCTGGCGGTAACCGCGCAGGCCAGGGCCAGGGTGCCCAGAGTGAGTGTAGATGCCATCAGGTGCCGACGGCACGGGCGCGATGACGGGTGCCGTCGGCGGATCATGACGGGTCTTAGGACGCGCTGTGGATTTCGGCGACGTAGCCGCCGGGGAACTGCACCACCACGGCCTTGCGGTGGTCGGCGGTGTAGGGCTCAACCACCACGGTCACGCCGGCGGCCTTGGCCTTGGCCAGGGTCTCATCCAGGTTCTTGACCTCATAGCCCGTCATCTCCCGGCCATAGGGCCAGGGCAGGTGGCCATCGGTGACCAGGACGGTCATCTTGCCGAAGGCGCTCTCGATGCGGATGCGGCGGTAGGTGTCGTTGGGACGGCCAATTTCCACGCCCGGGGCCTTGGCATCATCCGACACCACCTTGCCATGGCTGAAGGCCACCCAGTCCTTCACGAACTCCTTCACCTTGTGGGCGGAGACGTAGACGCGGTTCTCCGGCACGGTTTCAAAGGCGGTGTAGTTGGGCGTCGTGGTGTGCCAGTACAGCTGCATGTTCACACCACCCGGCCACTGGATGACGGTGTCGCGGCCGATGGGGTCGGGGAAGGGTTCCACCAGCACGTCGGCGCCGGCGGCGACGGCGGCCTTCGTCGCCACGTCCATGTCGGTGACCAGATAGCCCGTGCGCTCAGCGCCGAAGGGGTAGGGGATGGGAGTCTTGAAGCCGAAGAGCGAGACGGTGCCCACCGGCGTCTGCAGCAGCTGCGACGTGGTGCTGCTGGGCGTCGGCGTGACGGTGGCCACCACCTGCTTGGTGCTCTGCCCGCCGAAGGTGGCGAGGAAGCTGGCGACAAACTTGTCGACGTCCTCCACCGCCACATAGACGTGGGTGGTGTCGTACTGCGGCGCCACGGCGACGGCCGGGCTGGCGGAGGTGGCCGCCTGCGCCGCCAGGGGCAGGGCCAGGCAGGCGCCCATCAGCAAGGCGGCGGCATAAGAACGGATACGCATCGGAAAGGCTCCCATCAGGATGCGGACGAGGAAGGGGTGCGGGATTTCAGGTCATGCCAGGCCACGAGAACGAAGCCGCCGACCAGTCCCAGGTGTTCGTAAAAGGCGTTGGCGGTCATGAAACGCTCCTGCCCGGCCATCTCCCAGTAGCGGTTGGCCACGAAGGTCGCGAACAGGGTGAAGCCGGCCAGGGCCAGGGCGCCCAGCCACCGCAGACGGCCGCTGAGGATCATCGCCGACGCCCCCAGCTCCAGCACGATGACCGCCGCTGCCAGCGCGGGATAGGCCGGCATGCCGAAGTGCGCCAGCTCCGCCACCGCACCGCCAAAATCCAAGGCCTTGTTGATGCCGCCCTGGATATAGGCGGCGCAGAGGCCCAGCAGCGCCACCCACCGGACGGCGGGGGGCGTCAGCAGGCGGGCGGCGGGCTGGACCAATGAGGCCGTCGCCATGATCAGACGGCCCAGCAGGCGCAGCCCAAGGCGCCCCAGAAGGACTTCAGGTCGCGGATGGGCAGCTTGGCCGACCAGGCGGTAGCGTGGCTGTGGCCATGCACGCCGCAGGCGCTGTCACAGCCGCAGGACTGGGCCGCCTGGCGTTGCAGCTTCGTGTTTGTCGGTTCCAGCAGGTTCCAGGCGCCGTAGCCACCAAAGGTCCGCACCGGCGACCAGTCGGGCATGGCCGGCGGGATGGGGGCGGCGTCGTGGCCGGCGAAGTCGCCGGCGCCGTAAACCACCTTGCCGCCCACCACGGTCAGCAGGGCGGTGGTGTCGGCGATCTCATCCTCGGCACAGGCGAAGAAATCGCGGTCCGGCACGATCAGGTCGGCCAGCTGGCCTTCCTGGATACGGCCCTTCTTGCCCTCTTCATTGGAGAACCAGGTGGTGTTCTCCGTCCACATGCGCAGGGCCGTCTCGCGGTCCAGGCAGTTGGCGCGAGGGTAGAGGTGCAGGCCACCCACAGTCTTGCCGGTGATCAGCCAGGCCAGCGAGACCCAGGGGTTGTAGGAGGCGACGCGGGTGGCGTCGGTGCCGGCGGAAACCTTGACGCCCTTTTCCAGGATGCGCGCCACCGGCGGCGTGGCGGCAGCGGCACCCAGGCCATAGCGCTCGACGAAATACTCGCCCTGGTAGGCCATGCGGTGCTGCACGGCGATGCCGCCGCCCAGGGCCGCGATGCGATCGATGGATTCGTCGGAGATGGTCTCGGCGTGATCGAAGAACCAGTTCAGGCCCTCCAGCGGCACGTCCTGATTCACCTTTTCGAACACGTCCAGCGCGCGGCTGATGGTTTCGTCATAGGTCGCGTGCATGCGCCAGGGCCAGCGGTTCTGCGCCAGGATGCGCACCACCTCTTCCAGGTCGCCTTCCATCTCCGGCGCCATGTCGGGGCGGGGCTGGCGGAAATCCTCGAAGTCCGCGGCGGAGAACACCAGCATCTCGCCGGCGCCGTTGTGCCGGAAATAGTCGGTGCCCTGCTTGTAGGTCGAGGTCCGCGTCCAGTTCAGGAAGTCGTCCTTCTCGCCCTTGGGCTTCTGCGTGAACAGGTTGTAGGCGAGGCGGATGGTCAGCAGGTCCTCATCCGCCAGCTTCTGGATGACCTCGTAGTCATCAGGGTAGTTCTGGAAGCCGCCGCCGGCGTCGATGGCGCCTGTCACGCCCAGCCGGTTCAGTTCCCGCATGAAATGGCGGGTGGAGTTCACCTGGTACTCGAAGGGCAGCTTGGGCCCCTTGGCCAGGGTGGCGTACAGGATGGCGGCGTTGGGCTTGGCCAGCAGCAGGCCGGTGGGGTTGCCCTTGGCATCGCGCAGGATCTGGCCGCCCGGCGGCTCCGGCGTGTCCTTGGTGTAGCCCACGGCGCGCAGGGCCGCACCATTCAGCAGCGCGCGGTCATAAAGGTGCAGGATGAACACCGGCGTGTCGGGCGCCACGGCGTTCAGCTCCTCGATGGTGGGCAGGCGCTTTTCCACGAACTGGTGCTCGGTGAAGCCGCCGACCACGCGCACCCACTGCGGGGCGGGGGTGATGGCCACCTGGCGCTTCAGCATGGCCATGGCGTCGGCCAGTGACCGCACGCCGTCCCAGCGCAGCTCCATGTTGAAGTTCAGGCCGCCGCGGATGATGTGCAGGTGGTTGTCGATCAGGCCGGGCAGGACGCGGCGACCCTTCAGGTCGATCACCTTGGTGGCCGGGCCGGCATGGGCCATCACCTCATGCTCCCCACCGACTTTCAGGAAGCGGCCGTTCTTCACGGCCACGGCGGTGGCGGTGGGGTTGGCGCGATCCAGCGTGGTGAACAGGCCGTGATGCAGGATCAGGTCGGCCGTCTGGACATCGGCAGCGGTGGTCATTTCTCAGGTCCCTTTAGCGGTATCGGGTGCGGCGGCGGCCTTGGGGCCCCCCTGCGGCAGGTGGCCGAACATGTGCGGACGCACCTGTTCCTGCACCCAGGACAGGGCCGCCGGCTCCTTGGCCCACAGTGTCTTCACCAGGGGCGGGATCTGCTCGCCCACCAGGATGCCCAGCAGGCCCACCAGGGCGACCACGGGCGGGGCGGGGGACCGGACGTTGATCAGGGCGTAGATGACGCCCACCAGCAACCCGGCGCCCAGCGACAAGAGGTAGACTTTCATGGGGCGTTCTCCCTGCCACCAGAAGAAGGACGCGGCCGGGCGCATGCCCGGCCGCGCTGACGGTTCAGCCCTCGTGGGCGTTGAACATGGTCTTGGCGTAGGTGATTCCCAGGCCGTAGGCGCCGCCCCACTTCTTGGCGATGCCGGTGGTCATGTCATAGGTCTCGGTCCGGGCCCAGTCGCGCTGCAGCTCCAGCAGGTACTGCAGGGCGGTGATGGGACGGGCGCCCGCCTGGATCATGCGTTCCACCGCGCGCTCGTGCGCCTCGGTCGAGACGTCGCCGCAGGCGTCGGTGATGACGTAGACCTCAAAGCCCTGGTCAATGGCCGACAGGGCCGGGCCGACGATGCAGACGCTGGTCCACAGGCCGGACAGCACGATGCGCGACTTGCCGATGGCGTTGATCTGCTTGATCACCGCGGCGTCTTCCCAGGTGTTCATGGACGTGCGGTCCAGCAGGTCCTGGCCGGGGAAGGCGTCGGTGATCTCGGCGTACATCGGGCCGGAGAAGCTGCTTTTCGCCACCGTGGTCAGGATGGTCGACACCTTGAAGCCGGCGGCGGCGTTGGCCACCAGGGCCGCATTGTTGCGCAGCGTGATGGCGTCGATCGAATGCGTCGCGAAGGACATCTGCGACTGGAAGTCGATCATGATCAGGGTGTGATCGGTGGGGGTCAGCAGCTTGGCGCCGGGGGTGGGCGTGGCCGTGATGGACATGGTGTTTTCCTCGCGAAAGCTGGCGGGATTTCGAAAATGCTGCCGGACAGGATGGCCGGCACGAGGGGGAAAATGCCGCCCTGGGCCCCCTGGGGTCTTGTCGAAAGGGTCGAAGATTTGAAGCTCGAGACGGTTCAGTCACCGACGCATGGCGCGGCATTCCCCGCGCCGGGCTGGTGTCGATACCAGCCCGGTGACCGTGGCCGCTTTGCGTCTTTTGGAGGGGCGGTAGGAGCTAAAGCACCACGAAGGTCCGGATCAGGCTGTCCAGCCACCGGACATTCAGGAAGGCCAGCGGAATGGCCACGGCCAGGGTTGCCGCCAGGTACAGGCGGGAGCCCCGCTGGATGCGGCGCACCGCCCAGGGGCAGCCCGTGGCCAGCAGGCCCAGGGATCCGACAACGAAACCGCCGATGACGTCCACCCAGGTGTGTTCCGTCAGCAGCACGCGCGACCAGCCTTCGACCAGGGCGATGCTGGCCAGGGCCGTGATGATCAACGGCAGGGCCATGCGGCCATGGCTGTGGCCACCGCGCAGATAGATGACCAGCAGTCCGCCATAGAAGGCCACCGCGAGGGTGACGTGCCCGCTGGGAAAGTGCGGCAGGTCCGGGTCCGCGCGCAGCATCCCGCGGATCGCCAGGGCGATCAGCAGCGACAGCACCACGCCGCCGCCCCAGGCAGCCGCCACGCTATAATCGCGCCGCGCCAGCAGCATGCCCATAAGGGCGGCGAACACGGGCAGGACGAAGCCGATCGTGGCCAGGGTGCTCAGAAGCTGCATGTCCACACGTCACGGAAGCTTGCGGATGAACCGGGAGATTAACAAGCGGCGCTGACGAACGGAACGTGTGGGTAGTATCATCGGCCCTGGCATTCCGGTGCCGGCGCGCGGCCCTGATTGCGGCCCGCCTGACTCGGGCCCGCCTGATTGGGCCCCGCCTGACTGGGCCCCGATTGTGGCAACGCCAGGGCCGACAGCTCCGGATCGGGCACCAGCCAGACGGTGACGGGCACGGTGCGCAGCCGTTCCAGCACGGCGGCGGTACGGTCACCGGCCGTCCACGGCAGGGCCATGAATACGCCCACCTCCCCATCATGGCGGGCCCCATGACGCGCCAGGAAGTCGAACAGGGACTCCAGGCCGCCCAGATAGGGTGGCTGGCGGGACGATACACCGCCATCGGGCGGCCGGTCGCCGAACATGCCCAGCAACTCGATCTCATAATCCATACGACCGGCCATGTCCTTTACCCGCCGCAGGACGGCGGGGCCGGCGCCGACGATGACGGCGTGGCGAACCCGCCAGCGGCGGGCGATGGCCAGAGGGACGATGGCGCCTTCCAGGCGGTGGGCCAGGACCATGGCGCCGGTGGCCAGCACGGCCCACACGGCGATCCAGGCGATAGTGGCGACGCCGCTGTCGTTGGCCAGCGCCACCGCCAGCAGGCAGGCGAACAAGGCTGCCATCACCTGGGCAACCACGGACCATGGCGGTTCGTCGGAGTGGCGCGGCCGGGCGTGGCGGCCCAGCATCCAGGCCAAGAGGACGTGCGCGGGGCCGGCGGCCAGACACAGGCCGATGCGCAGGTCGTCGGCCGCGACGAGTCCGGCGTGCACCGCCAGCCAGAGCAGAATGCCACCTAGGAACGCCACCGCCCCCGCTTCCAGCAGCGACCACAGTACCTTGAACGCCCTGCGGCTCAGGCCCAGGTTGAAGGCCGGACCGGACTGGGCCACGGGGGTGATTGCGGGATCGGTGTCGCCAGGGGCTTGCCAGGCCTGGTCCATGACGGGGCCTTGCTGTTCGCGGGCGCGAATCAGGGGCGCCGGCGCCGCGGTGGCGCCGCGCGACATGACCGTGTCTGAAACCGTCGTACCGGCTCTGGTGCTCACGGGCCCCCGCCCCTCTCTAATGCCGATGGCATAATGCAGGACAAGGATTAATGGCCCATTAACATGATGCCGTAAAGACCCGTGACGCCAAACGGAAACACCCCCGTCCGGTAGCTCCGGACGGGGGTGTTGGGAATACGATTTGAGGATGAAACCGTTTACTTCAGCGTCGCCAGATAGGCGATGACGTTGTCACGGTCCTTCTGGTCCTTCAGGCCGACGAACACCATCTTGGTGCCCGGCACGACCGCACGCGGGTCGGTCAGGTAGGTGTCCAGCTCCTTGGCCGTCCATTCCTTGTTGGCGCCCTTCATGGCGGCGGAATAGTCGTAGCCCGGCGCGGTGGCGGACTTGCGGCCGATGATGCCATGCAGGCTGGGGCCCACCTTGTTCACGCCAGCGTCGATGGAATGACAGACCGCGCACTTCTTGAACACCATCTGGCCGGCGGCGGGATCACCGTCCGCCAGGGCCGTTCCGGCCGTTCCACCCGCGATGATCGTGGCGGCAACCGCCGCCCAAAATCCGATACGTCGCACCTTCCGCTCTCCTTTACCTGGTCTCTGGTCGTCGTGAACTTTTGAACTCAGGGGGTCCCCGGGGATGCCGGGGGTGTCAGCGCCGTGGCGGTGGCCAGCGGCAACCCGGCGGCACGCCAGCCGTCAACGCCGTCCGGGTACCAGGCGACATTGGTATAGCCATAACCGGCGGCGCGCTTGGTCGCATTCCAGCTCATCCAGCATTCGGGCAGACAATAGAACACCAGCGGGCGGTTCTTGTCGCCCCCGCTTAAAGTCGCAAGTTGTTGCTGAAACCAGTTTTCCAGGGCTGGGTTCAGCGCGCCCCGCCCCACGTCCGGCAGCCAGACGCTGCCGGGCAGGTCGTCATGGGGCAGGGGCATCCAGGGCGATCCCGGTGTCATGCCGGCCGGCCGCCGGGGGGAGGGCAGCACGTCCACCAGCACCACACGGGTCCCCTCCCGCGCCAGCAACTCCTGAAGGGCGGCGGTGGTCAGCACGCGGCCGCCGGACACCGTCGCCGGCACCGGCGCCCGATAATCATCCAGCCGATAGCCCAATGGCTCCGGCACGGCCGGGGCCGTCTGCGCCGACGCGGCGATGGCGGGCAGGATGGCCATCACGCTTGCCAGAACGGCCGCGGGCAGCACCTTCATGGCTTGGCGCCGGCGGCCCCCGGCAAGGACGCGGGGATGGGCTTGTTCTGCTCATCCAACAACGGGATGCCATAGTCCGCCAGCAGCTTGTCGACCTCCGCCCGATGGCGCTGCAGGGCTTGATCCACCGAGCGGCGCCATTCCGGCTCATTGGCGCGCACGCCCATGGCGATGCGGAAATCCAGCCGGTTGCCGTCCCCCTCGGGGTCCAGGAAGGCGGCCTTCAGCGGCAGCTTGTCCTGCTTGATGTAATAGCCGGCGATGGGACCCCACAGCAGGGCGACGTCGATCTTGCGGTCAGCCAGATCCTGCAGCATGGCGCGCGAGGGCGACTCGTACCGGGTGTCCACCGTCAGGGCATAGGAGGTGGTGTGCGCCATCAGGTTATGGCGCAGCAGCAGGTCCGTGGGCGGCGTCGCGGCCACCAGACCGAAGCGCTTGTCGGCCAAGCTGGGATCGCCGACCGAGGTAGCGGTGATGCCGGCGTCCGCCCGCGTCACGATCATATAGCCGCTATGGTAATAGGCGTTGGTGTTGTCCATCAGCGGGTCGCCGGCCACCGTGCCCATGACCAGGTCGCACTGGCGGGCGCGCAGGGTGTTGCGCACGAAGCCCATGACCTGGGGGAACCAGACATAGCTGACGGGCAGCTTCAGATCCTGGCCGATGATGGCGGCGATCTTGTTTTCGAACCCTTCGCCCTTCTGGTTGGAATAGGGCATGTCGTTGGGGTCGGCGCAGACGCGCAATTCGGTGCGGGACACCAGCTCGGCCGTTTGGGCCAGGGCTTGGGATGCGGGCAGGGCCAGCGGCAGTAACGCCGCCAGCGCCAGGCGGAAGGCCGTTTTCATGAGGATGCCGCCGTTGTTCTCAGTCCCCGATGCGTTGTGGCCGGCCGCGGCCGATGGCGCCGTCGGACCGGGCCTTCAGATAGCCGTAGATGTCGTCCAGGTAGTTTGCCACGTCCTCCGTCGTGCCGAAGGAGGGCATGACGTTGTTGTTGGCGGTATTCACGTTCTTCCGGCCGTTGATCACCGTCTCGGCGAAGGTATCGTAATCCATGTGCTTCAGGCTGTCGGTCAGATCCGGGGCGTAGGAACTGCCGGCCCCGTCAGGACCATGGCACCGCATGCAGGACTCGCCATAGCGGCGATAGCCGTTGTAGGTGCCGGGATCGACCTTGCCGCCTTCGACCTTATAGGGTTTGGCCTCGGCCGCCACCTTGGTGGCGGTGGGCGCGCTGCCATCGGCGGCGCCGGCGGCGACGCTGAAGGGCAGGGCCAGAAGGGTGACGGCAGCGGCCAGCGCCAAGCGTTTCGGCATCAGTCGGACCTCTTTTCGCGAAGTGGGGAGTCCAGGCATGTGTGCTCTAGCTCAAGGGGCAAAGAAGCCCCGCCTGAGGGATGATCCCCAGGCGGGGCTGAGAAGGAGAGAGGGGTTACGGTAGGGCGAAGACGGTGAGCACACCGCCCAGCTGGGTGTAGTTGGCCAACTGCTTGTAGGCGCCGACGGCGCCCAGGCCGTCCGTGTCGCCGCCCAAGCCGGCGGCCATGCCGATGCCGGCCCAGCCGCCGACACCGGACAGCACGGCGACGTACTGCTTGCCGCCGTGCTCATAGGTTGTGACGTTGCCGATGATCCCCGACGGCGTCTTGAACTTGTACAGCTCCTTGCCGGTCTTCATGTCCACGGCCTTCAGGTAGCCTTCCAGCGTGCCGTAGAAGGCGACGCCGCCGGCCGTGGTCAGGGCGCCCGACCAGACGGAGAAGGTTTCCTTGTTGGACCAGACGATCTTGCCGGTGCTGGCGTCCCAGGCGATGAAGTTGCCGAGGTTATTCTCGCCCTTGGGCGGGAACATGGACAGCGTGGCGCCGACATAGGGCTGGCCGGCGGTGTAGGACACCTTGAACGGCTCATAGTCCATGCAGACGTGGTTGGTCGGCACGTAGAACAGGCCGGTATCCGGCGAATACGAGGCCGGCTGCTGATCCTTGCTGCCCAGGGCCGCCGGGCAGACGCCCTTGGTGTTGTGGTCCTCGCCGTTCTTGTCGGTGCTGTACTGCGCCACGACTTCCGGCCGGCCGGTTTTCATGTCCACATGCGTGGCCCAGTTGACCGCCGGGTCGTACTTCTCCGCCACCAGCAGCTCGCCGGTCTCGCGGTTCATGGTGTAGGCGAAGCCGTTGCGGTCGAAGTGGACCAGCGCCTTGACGGGCGTGCCCTTCACCTTGATATCGGCCAGGATCATCTCGTTGACGCCGTCATAATCCCATTCGTCATGGGGCGTCATCTGGTAGACCCACTTGGCCATGCCCGTGTCGGCGTCGCGGGCGAAAATGGTCATGGACCATTTGTTGTCGCCGGGGCGCTGCTTGGGGTTCCAGGTCGAGGGGTTGCCCGAGCCGTAATAGATCAGGTTCAGCTGCGGGTCATAGCTGGTCCAGCCCCAGGTGGCGCCGCCGCCGGTCTTCCACTGGTCGCCTTGCCAGGTCGACAGGGAAGAGTTGGCGCCGATGGGCTTGCCCAGGCTGGTGGTCTTCTGCGGGTCGACCAGGATCTGGTCGTCGGGGCCGACGGAATAGGCCTTCCACGCGACGGAGCCGTCCTTCAGGTTGTAGGCCGTCATGCGGCCCTGCACGCCGAATTCGCCGCCGCTGATGCCGACCAGCACCTTGTCCTTCACGATGACGGGCGCGCCCGTCATGGTCTCACCCTTCTTGGGGTCGCCGTTGGCGACCTTCCACAGCTCCTTGCCGGTCTTGGCGTCCAGCGCCACGACATTGGCATCGGCCTGGTTCAGGATGATCTTGCCGTCACCATAGGCCACGCCGCGGTTCACGGTGTCGCAGCACATGACGGGAATGACGGTCGGGTCCTGCTTGGGCTCATACTTCCACAGGATGCGGCCGGCGTTGTTCAGGTCCAGCGCGTACACCACGTTGGGGAAGGGGGTGTGGACGTACATGACGTCGCCCACGACCAGCGGGCCGCCCTCATGGCCGCGCAGCACGCCGGTGGAGAAGGTCCACACCGGGCGCAATTCCTTAACGTTGGCGGTGGTGATCTGCTTCAAGGAGCTGTAGCGCTGATTGGCGTAGTCACCGGCTTGCATGACCCATTGCTTGGGGTCCTTGCTCGCCTTGGACAGTTCGTCGTTGGCCAGCGACGGATGGCTGGACAGCAAGCTGGCCGTCACGAGGGCGGTCCACGACAACAACACCTTCTTCCGCTGTTTCATCTCAATTCCCTCCCTGGGGATTGGCCGGTAGGTCCGGTCCGATTGGTGTCCGCCTGGCCGGCGGATGGGCGACGCGATTAGGCTGAACAGGGGCCACCAGCCCGCCGGCACGAGGCGGATATCCAGCCCGGCGACTGGGGACAAAACGCACAGGGACGCACACCGGGCGGATGCACGTCCAGCCGACCCCGTGGGCCGGCCGATGATGGCGGGGGCGTCAGACGTCCGCGCAGGCGTAGCAGTTGATTTCCATGCCGAGCGCGATCTCGGTGACGATGGGCTTCTTCCAACGCATGGGGTCTCTCCTTGAGAAGGTTAAGGATAGGTCCATTCGGACCGGTTTCCATCCCGCATGTTCCCATCCTGTCCTGGGCCGCCGGCCGCCACGGGCAATCCCGTCTCCATCCCTGCCGCCTACCCCTGCCGCCCAAGAGGCCGGCGTGCCGGCCTTCGTGGGATCAGTGTCGTTCGCGCCCGATGTCGCAAGGTAAAAGAAATACCGTCGAAACCAGGCGGCTGTCGGCCGAAAAGGGGGCGGTCGGGAATGCCAATAACCGGTCACGCCGCAGGCCCATGATCACGCGGGAACTTCGACTCTGCCAGTTCTTCGTCTTTGCTGGCCCGCCGGGGCTTTCCCGCCGGGCCGTTCCTCTCCGGGGCGCCGTTCCTTCCGGCCTTCCCTTTGGAACTTCAGAGGGAATGCGCCACCGTTCGGCTTGCTGCCCATCTTCAAGAAGCCCGTCCCGGGTGCCAATTGTACTTTGGTACAAGGGTAATTTGACACCCGTGCCGCACCCGCGCAGGGGGGTGTCGGCATTCGCTCTTCCAGTCTGATATTGATTGTATGTCAAAGGGTTGCATACAGCCGCCTGGCGGTGGTGGAGGCTCCGCCGATGGGACGCGGCCTAACCCTCCCAGGCACTAGCCGGGTTGATCGATATCGACTATCGTCAAGGTCGAGGAAACGCCGAATCATAATCGCCCGCAAACGAGGCGACGCATGCCGCAAATAATCATTGCCGACGATCATCCCATGGTGCGGGGCGCCCTGGCCCTGGCCGTGGAGTCCGCGTTTGACCAGCCTGAAATCCTGGAGTGCGCCCATCTGGCGGGTGTGATGCAGTTGCTGGAGTCCATCGGCGCCGCCGACCTCCTGCTGCTGGATCTGCGCATGCCCGGTGTGGACGGATTCGAGGGGCTGGTGCGCATCCGCAGTCAATTCCCCGCCACCCCCGTGGTGGTGATCTCCGCCCTGGAGGACCCACGCCTGGTACGCGAGGCCCTGGCCTTGGGCGCCATGGGTTTCATCCCCAAGTCCACCCCCCGGGCTGAGATCGTGGCCGCTCTGTCGCTGGTGGCCGCCGGGGGCACCTACCGTCCCGATGACCTGGCGCTGGCTGAGCCGGCACCCGACCCCAAGGGCCAGGCGGCGGACGATGATTTCCTGCAGCGGGTCCTGACGCTGACGCCGCAGCAGCGCCGCGTCCTGCAATTGCTGGGCACCGGTAAGCTCAACAAGGAAATCGCCTATGACCTGGATATCGCCGAAACCACGGTGAAGGCCCACGTCTCCAGCATCCTGCACAAGCTGCGCGTCTACAGCCGGACCCAGGCCGTGGTCATGGCCGGCCGTCTGCACCTGGACAGCTTCGCCGACGTGGCGGAAGGCTGATTCGGAACCTGCGGCGGCCCGGCGGATTTCAGAGGGCGGAACCGTTCCGCCTTCAGGGAGACATGTCATGGCCGACCAGCACGCCGAAGCCGATGCCTACGGCGGCATGGCGGGTGAACACGGCCGCTGGCCGGAGAATTTCATCCTGCACGGCCTCAGCTGGGTGCCAAACAACGCCCGCCTGCACGTCCTGATCTACCGGGGCATGGTGCCCCTGGGCGAGGGCGACCCGGCGGCGGTGTTCGAGGCGCTGTTCCAGCGCAACGGCTGGCCCGCGCGCTGGCGCGACGGCATCTACGACTATCACCACTATCACACGTCCGCGCATGAGGTGCTGGGCTTCGCCCGGGGGCAGGCGGAACTCATGCTGGGCGGGCCCCAGGGCCGCCGGGTGGCGGTGCGGGCCGGCGACGTCGCCGTGCTGCCCGCCGGCACCGGCCACTGCCGCGTTGCCGCCAGCGATGATTTCCTGGCAGTGGGCGGCTATCCGCCGGGCCAGGACTGGGATATCCGGCGCGAGGCGGCGACGCCAGAGGAGCTGGAGCGCATCGCCCACCTGCCCTTCCCACCGTCCGATCCCGTCACAGGGGCCAATGGGCCATTAACCCAGCTGTGGACGCCGACCCCCGGCTACCAGATGTAACTGTGGTTCGGTGTCAGAATGCCCAATGCCGGAACCAGCGAGGACGCAAGCCGGCGCATCTGCCCAGCTGTCAGTTGCACGGCGTGGAACAAGGCAAATTTTCCGGACCAGCGCTCAGCGGTGGAATTCTTACACCGCGGGTGGTTCTTGAATGCACGGATATCCCGATGTATCTTTCTTGGATATCCGGCGGCCCGTTGGGGAGATAATGGCAATGCCTCTCTACATCAAGGACGACGTTACCGCCGAACTGGTGGCGGAGTTGGCGGTCCTCCGGGGCATTTCCAAACAGGATGCGGTCAAGCTGGCGGTGCGGGCGGAACTTCAGCGCCTGGCAGAGGCTGTTCCCTTGCGGGATCGCCTAGCGGCTTTCCGTGCCCGCCATCCTTTACCGGCCCCAACCGGACTACCGGCCGACAAGGCATTCTTTGACGATCTTTCCGGAAACTTCTGAATGATCTTCGCGGATGCGTCGGCCCTTATTGCGCTCATTGCGGGGGAGGAGGATGCCGCCGTCTTAGCGGACCGGCTGGAAATGCACGCTGATCGTTTCTGTTCCGCCCTTGCGGTTTGGGAAACGGCGGCTGGCCTTTGCCGATCCTACAAAATTGAACCGGCAAGGGCACGCAGCCATGTGCTTGATTTCCTGAAGGAAGCGGGCTTCCGGTTTGTGGACCTGGGGGTGCGGGAGTGGGATATCGCCTATGATGCCTACGCCCGCTACGGCAAGGGCCGCCATCCGGCCGCATTGAACATGGGAGATTGCTTCGCCTATGCCTGTGCCAAAGCGCAGGGCGCGGCCCTTCTCTATAAGGGCGATGACTTCGCACTGACCGACCTGGCCTGACCGTTCCTCACCGGCCGGTCCCGATAATGCCCCAGCAGCCGGGGGCACAGCGCCTCCAGCCGCGCATCGACGGCTGGATCGCGCGGCTTGTCGCGCCAGCGGTCGGTCACGCCCGCGCCGCGGGTGTTGCCGAAGACCACGTCCATGGTTTCCTGCAACGCTGGTTCCACTTCCCACAGCGTCCGCAGCAGGTCGTTGTAGTCGCGGCGGAAGGTGTAGTGCGCTTCGTCCAGCGGCCAGCCCAGGGCGGCCAGGGCCGTGGACACCGACGGGTCGCGGGCGACGAAATCCTCATAATGGATGATCGCATCGAACAGCCGGTGCCGTTCGGCGAACAACTGGTCCAGGATCAGGAACTTCTCGTCCATCAGGCCGGAATGGTGGCGGTAGTTCGCGGTCGACAGGCTGGCGTAGTTGTCACGCGGGTCGCGCAGGAACAACACCACCTTGTCGGGGCGGAAGCGTTCCATATGGGTCGCCAGGGGATAGGCCGTGGTCACCACCACCTTGGCCACGAAGTCGGCCGTCGTGGTCACGCGCGGGGCAGCGAAATTGTTGGGGATGTCCGCAAGGGCGACGCAGCCGGGTCGCTCCGCCAGGGCGCGAGTGAAGGCGGTGGCGCCGCTCGACTGCATGCCATGGACCAGCAGGCGCATGTCACACCCCCTCGCTCAAGGGTTGGCGCAACCAGTCCTCGGTCAGCTCCGCGGTAACGAAGACGTAGCGGCGGGTATGCGGTGTGGGGTGGCGGGGGCTGACGCCGTGCAGGGCGTTCAGGCTCTGGGGAAAGATCACCAGCCGGTTGGCGGCGTAGGGCACGGTCAGGGTCTCCTCCACCGCCGTTTCCGGCAGCGCATAGTCCGCGATGCGCCCCGTCGGCCCGTTGCGCCAGCGGTACAGCACCAGGTCACCGCCCTGTGCATCGTCATCGGGTGCCCGCATGTAGAACAGGCAGGAGAAAAGGCGGTTCGGCGTGTCGAGATGGGGCCCGCGCGAGGAGGAGGCGCGGTCGCGTACGGGGGTGTTGATCTCCATGCGCGCGTCCTGGTGGATGCGATACGGCCCCGTCGAGGTCAGGCGCCGCAACCCGGTGCTGTGACTGGTCAGGCGCCCGTCCAGGGCCGTCAGCATGGCCGGGTCCCAGTGGCCGTCGAACAGGGCCGCGACCTCCGCCAGGAAGGCCGGACCGGCATGGTAGGCGGCGAAGTCCTTCCAGCAGGCCGGCAAATCCGGTGATTGTAGGATCATCTCGGCCGACAGCTCGAAGCGCCGGTTGTTGGGCACCTGGTCCGGGGCGCAGTCCCAGCCCATGCGGGCAAACCCGGGAAAGCTGGCGCTCAGCTCCTGGTAAAGGCCGTCTTCCATGGGCCGGTCGGCCACGATATGGGGGAAGGGGGCCGTGCGGACATCGGCGGGGCCAAGACCGGCCAGAAGGGAACGCATGCGCGGCCGGACCTTGTTCGGGCGTGAAAGCGACCGGTCAGGCATATCGTCGGTTGCGAAGGCGTGTCAACCGGGCGCGCAGGGGCCGGAAGCCGGCCTAACCCAGCATGCTGGACAGCAGCGCCCGCAGCTGCGCGGGATTCAGCGGCTTTTTCAGCATCCAGTACTGGTGCTGCTTCACTTGGGCCTCGACCTCCGGCGTGTGGTCGGCGGTGACGATGATGGCGGGTGGCGCCAGGCCGGTGCCGGCGGCGATGACCTGGCGCAGGTGGGTGACCTCATCCGGGCCGGTGTGGCCGTCGCCCAGGTGGAAGTCGGCGATCAGGGCGTCGGGCGGGCGGGGCAGGCGGCCCAGCACCTCCAGCGCTTCCTCTCCGGTGGACGCCACCGCCGCCTCGCAGCCCCAGGTGGACAGCAGCGCCTGCATGCCCATCAGCGCGCTGGGCTCGTCGTCCAGGACCAGGACCAAGGTTCCGTCCAGGGGGCGGGCGTTGCCGTCACCGGCGACACGGCGGGCGACGGCCGAGGCCGTCATGGTGCCCAAGGGCACGGCGACGGAGAAGATGGAGCCGCGGCCGACCATGGACCGGGTTTCCACCGTCAGGTCCAGCACCTTGGCGACGCGGCGCACGATGGCCAGGCCCAGGCCCATGCCCCGGCTGGTGGCGCGGGTGCGTCCCTCACCCTTGGTCGAATTCCCAATAGGGCCGCCCAGCATGGGTCCGCGATGCAACTGGTGGAATTCCTTGAAGATCTCGTCCAGCTGGTCGGCCGGAATGCCGGGACCGCTGTCCCACACCTCGATGCGCAAGGTGTCACCCCGGCGGCGGCAGCCCAGCAGCACCCCCCCCCGCTGGGTATAGCGCACGGCGTTGGACAGGAAATTCTGCACGATGCTGCGCAGCAGGCGGATATCGCTGCGCACCACCGCGCGCGACGGCACATAGCGCAGGGCCAGCCCTTGTTCCTGCGCCAACACCTGGTGCTCGGTGGACAGGGGCCCCAGCAGGCTGCCGATGGGGAAGTCCACGATTTCCGGCGACACCGCCCCGGCGTCCAGCTTCGAGATGTCCAGCAGGGCGTCCAGCAGACCCTCCACCGCGCTCAGCGACACGTCGATGTTGTCGATCAGCGACCTGTTCTTGCGCGTATGCTCCAGCTCTGCCAGGGCCGACACGAACAGCCTGGCGGAATTCAGGGGCTGCAGCAGGTCATGGCTGGCGGCGGCCAGGAACTTGGTCTTGGACAGGTTGGCCTGCTCCGCCTCCACCTTGGCGGACTGCAGGGCGCGCTCCACCTCCCGCCGCTCCGCGATCTCCTGCTGCAGCTGGCCGTTCAGGGCGGTCAGCGCCGCGGTGCGCTCGGTCACCCGCCGCTCCAGCGTCTCGTTCGCCTCCTTGATGGCGGCGTCGGCGCGGCGCCGCTCCGTGACGTCCTGCATCAGCGTGAATAGACCCAGGATCACCCGATCCTGGTCGGCATGGGGCAGCCCGATATGGGGCACGAAGGTGACATGGGCGTAGCGCGGCTCCGCCAGATTGTCCGGATCGCCGGTGGGCGTCAGCTCCACTTCGAACGACACGGTCTGGCCGGCCAGGGCCTGGCGGATGTAGGCGCGGCTGCGCTCGTAAAAGGCGGGGGCCAGCACGCTGCGCATGCGCCGGCCCAGAATGGCCGTTTCCGGCCGGCGCAGCCATTGCCGGTAGGGGGCGTTGACGAACTGGTAGCGCTCATCCGCGTCGCAATAGGCGATCAGGGCCGGCATGGCGTCGGTCACCAAGCGGATGCGCCGCTCGCTGTCGCGCAGCGCCTCCTCGTTGCGCTTGCGCTCGGTGATGTCGGTGAAGGTCAGGACGAAGCCGCCGTCAGGCATGGGGTTGCGCTCGATATCCAGCACCCGGCCGTTGAACCAGGTCTGTTCCAGCCGCAGCGGCAGCGGGTTGTTCTGGGGGTCCAGGAAACGCGGCTCGCTGATGCCATGGGCCAGCAGGCCGTCATTGAAGCGCTGGAAATCGGCGAAGACGGCGCCGCGCCGCACGCAACGGGGCGTCAGGTCCAGCAGGCGCACGAACTCGTTGTTCCAGGCGACCAGCGCCAGTTGGGCGTCGTACACCGCTACCCCCTGGAAAATGTTGTCCAGCGTGGCCTGCAGCAGGGTGCTCTTCTGCGCCAGCGCCGCCTTCCACTGCTGCGTTTCCCGCCGTTTCAGGGCGGTGATGTCGGTGTAGATGGCGACCACGCCGCCGTCATTGGTGCGCTTCTCGTTGATCTGCATCCAGCGGCCGTCGCTCAGCGCATGGACGGTGGGGCCTTGGCAATCAGCATGTTGGCGCAGGCGGCGGCGGACCCAGCCGTCGGGGTCGCGATAGGCGTCCATCACGCTTTTGCGCTGCACCGCCAGATGCACCATGTCGCTGAACGACATGCCGGGGTGGACGTCGCCCGCCATGCCGGGCCAGAAGCTCAGGTAATCCTGGTTGAACAGCACCAGCCGATCGTTGGCATCGAACAGGGCGAAGCCGCCGCTGACCGCCTCGATGGCGGTGAACAGGCGCAGGCGGGCCGTTTCCGCCTGTTCCCGCGCCTTGGCGGCTTCCTGGTAGGACCGCTCCAGATCAACCAGCGCCTCTTCCAGCGACCGGGTGCGCGACCGGACCTGGTCTTCCAGGCTGATGGCGGTCTGGAACAGGGAAAAGGCCGAGCCCTGGCCGTCCACATGGCGTTCCACCCGATCCATCAGCGACTGGTTGATGCGGGTCAGCTTCGCCACCTGCTGCTCCAGGTCGGCGATGCGGCGCGCCGCGTCCGCGTCGGCCGGCACTGGGGCTGCGTCCTGGTTGGCGGGCAGGGGCTTGGGAATGATCATGTCCCACCAATCGCGACGCCGGTGAAGGTCTGGTTCACGTGCATGGACATGTACTGCTCGCCATAGGTGCAGAAGCCGGTGACGCGATGGGCAACGAACAGATCCGACACGGCGGCCTTCAGGTTGCGCTGTTCCGTCTCCAGATTCCGCAGGACACAATCGAACCCGATGATGGCGTCCAAGGGCCCGATCTCCCGTTCCAGCCGGCGGAACAATTCATGGAGATTTTCCACGATATCGATGCCGCGCGCCACCGTCAGCACCAGGCCCTCGTCGATGGCGCAGTGGAAGGTCAGGCTGTTGTCCGGGTTCACCTTCTGAATGGCGCGGACGTGGTACTGGCCGCCCACCCGCACCACCACGGGGTGGGCGGCGAAAATCTTGGGCGTCAGCGGCTCGTTCGACAGGCCCACCAGGCGGGCATATTCCAGGGCCGCCGGCTCGGCGTTGATCTCGAACACCCGGCGGGTCTCCAGATCGGCGCCGGTCACCACCATCTTGTGTTCCGTCGGCACGAAATGCTCCGTCTTGAAGACGGAGAAGCGCCGGCGGGTGGTGACCAGCAGCAGGATGGCGGCATCGCTGACGCAGCGGCCCTCATGCAGCACGAATGTGGATTTGAAATCCAGCCCGTCGCCAGCCGACCCGCCGATCAGCGGCAGCCCCGCCAGCGCATTGCCGATGGCGCTGACCAGCTGTTCCTCGCGCGTTGACAGGCCATCGACCAGCAGCAGGCCGAAGCCGGGCCGCCCCTGGGCCTGGGCATGGCGCTGGGACACCAGTTGATGCGTCCGCTCGATGGTGTTGGCGATCTGGAATTGGCTCAACCCCTCGAACAGGGCGGAGTGGACCATGAAATCCGCCGCCGGAAAGCTGATGCCGGTAAGGCCGTTGCTGATGTAGCCGAAGGGCGTGATCTCCCCCGCCGTGGTACAGCCGAAGACGGGTGTGGAACCGAACGCCTCCTTCAGCGCCACCAGCATCTCCTCCCGGTCATAGGCGGGCGAGAAGAAAACCAGGATACCGGCCGCGTCGCCGCCGTTTCCGACCTGTTGACGCAGTTCCGCCACCGCCGCGTGGGCGTCCATTTTGTCGGACCCGCCGCGGCGCAAGGGCACGGTGGGTCCGCCATCGCCACGGGCGCGCGTCCGTGCTGGCGCCACGGGGAAGGGGGGTAGGGGCGGCAGGGAAGGGGCCGGGGGCACGGGGGCGGCACCGTTCATCCGCGGCGGAGTTTTGCCGGACCGCGCCGCGACCTTAGGTTTGGTTAGGGATGTGGCGCCGGGCCCGTCGATGGGGCGGGTCTTGGCACCGGGGGGCTGTCCGCTGTGGGAGTGGCCACTCTCGGATTGGCCGCTGTCGCCAGGCTTGGTTTTCATGGGTCCATCCGGGTGCGGTGCGGCGGCCGAAGGGCCGCATACGAACCGCCCCCATGATTTCATAGGCTTGTCCCAGCGTGCGCAACCGGCCGGCAACCCGCAACGGTTCTTTAGTTCTATTGCGCGGACAAGGCAAACGACTTCAAGTTTCAAATTAAGGTGGGGCCCAGAAAGACCCCGCCAAACAGCAGGGAAATGATCGGCGCGCGGAAACTTCCGCCGAATGGCGTTTTATTGCCATGGCCACCGGGCCGACGCCCTGCAAATAAAGCCGGGAGGAAACAAGAATGAAATCCAAGCGGATGGCATTGTTTCTGGGCGTGACCGCGATCAGCGGCCTGGCATGTCTGCCGGGATCCATGGCGAAAGCCGACACCACCGACGATCTTCTGGCCAAATTGTTGGCCAAAGGCATCCTGTCCCAGCAGGAATACGACCAACTGAAACAGCGCAAGGCGGTCGAGACGCCGCCACCCCCGCCGCCGGCCGCCGTGGCCAGCGCCAGCGCCGCGGCGGTGGCCGCGGCCCCGCCGCCCGATCCCTTCGCCGTGCGCATGACGGAAAAGGGCATCGGCGTGCATGTCGGCCCCGTTGACGTCACCCTGTCGGGGGAGATCAACGGCTATTATGTCCATGACAGTCCGGACAGCGTGGCGCCCAACCATGTGGTGGCGGGCGGCCTGGCGGCGGTGGGCAGCAGCGAGAACTCCTCCATCCGCAACGGTCTGCTGCCCGGCAACTTCGCCGTGGAGCTGAAGACCCAGCAGGAAGGCTTCGATATCGTCGCCCATTTCGGCCTGTACCCGGGCCTGAACAGCGTGTCGGGGGTCGGGGGGGCCAACTCCGCCGGCGCCGCGCATGCCCTGGCGACGTCGGGCATCGACTTCCGCCAGCAGTACCTGACGGTGGGCACGCCCAGCATGGGCACGGTCAAGGTGGGTCGCGACATCGGACTGTTCGGCCAGCAGGCGATCCTGAACGACTTCACCTTGTTCGGCGTGGGATCGACCGGCGGCAACGTGGCGCCGTCCAACACCTCGCTGGGGCGCATCGGCATCGGCTACGTCTACACCGACTTCATGCCCCAGATCACCTACACCACGCCCAAGTTCAGCGGCTTCACCGCTTCGGTCGGCATCTTCCAGCCGCTGGACGCCTTCAACTTCTCCGGCCAATCGGGCACCCTGTCCGCCCATGACGATCCGCAGATCCAGGCCGGTGTCAACTATGAGCTGCCGACCGACGCCAGCAGCTTGCTGAAGGCCCAGCTATGGGCCAACGTCGTCACCCAGGATTTGAAGAGCGTGTCGGCTGCCGAGGCGCTGCCCCAGGGACGTAGTGTGCGGGGCACCGGCTGGGACTTCGGCGCCAAGATTGACGTCGCGGATGCCGAGCTGGTGGCCTATGGCTACACCGGCGACGCGCTGGGGACCACCGGCCTGTTCTTTGACGGCGTCAGCGCCGCCGGCCAGGCGCGCAGTTCGGACGGCTACTACGTCCAGGGCAGCTACACCTTCTTCAAGAGGTTCACCCTATCCGGCAGCTATGGGCTGAGCCGCTTGGGCCTGGCCTCGGGCGAGGTCAACCCCTTGCTGGTGAAGACCAACGAGTCCTGGGCCGCCGGCTGCAAATATAAGCTGACCAGTTGGGTCAACCTGATCTGTGAGTATGCCCACACCACCGCCACGGCCCACGGCGGCAACAAGGCGCAAGAGGATACGATCGCCGCGGGTGCCATCGCGTTCTTCTAACAAGCCCGCGTTCGTCTGACAGCGCCGGCGCTCAATCGGCGGAACAGCCGAAGGCGCGCGAAGCTTAAAGCCTCAGGTGTCGCAACGCGCCTGTCTGCGCCCAAGGGATGAGGGAGCGCGTAGGTGCGGCATCGGCTGGTCCCTTGACGGAAAGGCAATTTAGAATTATTTTAAATACAGGAGCGGACATGTGGCCGCCCCTCAAAACCGGAGGAAATGTTATGAGCTGGAAGACTCCGAAGATCGTTGAAATCGCGCTGGGCATGGAAATCAACTGCTACGCTTGCGCGGAAGTGAAATAAGCAATTCAACGACTTGGGGCCGCCGCTGGTCTTCCGGGCGTTGGGTCCGGACGGCCGCGACGGCCCCCTGTGCTTTGGCTTGGCGCCTAAGGACCCATGCATATCCTTGTTCTCGGCGCGGCGGCCGGTGGCGGGTTTCCTCAATGGAACTCGCATGCCGAGGCCTGCCGGCGGGCCCGCGCCGGTGATCCGGCGGTACGGCCCCGCACCCAGGCCTCGCTGGCCGTCAGCCGCGATGGTCGGGATTGGTTTCTGCTGAATGCGTCACCCGACCTACGGCAGCAGATCGCCGCCAATCCAGCGCTCCACCCCAGCCACGGCCTGCGCTCTACCCCCATTGCGGGGGTAGTGCTGAGTGGCGGAGATGTGGACGTCATCGCCGGCTTGCTGAATTTGCGGGAACGCCAGCCTTTCACCCTCCACGGCACCGCCCGTACCCTGGGCATTCTGGACGCCAATCCGATCTTCGAAGTGCTGGCCCGTGATGTGGTGGCGCGACGCGCGCTGCCGTTGAACGAGCGCGTGCCCCTGACCGGGGCCGGCATTGGCGGCGCGGAAAGTGGGCTGTGGATCGAGCTGTTTCCCGTGCCCGGCAAGGTGCCGCTATACCTGGAGGGCCACGACGATCCACCCCCCATCGTGGAGGGGGAGGACACGGTGGGCGTGGCGTTGGATGACGGCGAACGCCGTTTCTTCTTCATCCCCGGCTGTGCCGCGATGACGGCGGCGCTGGCGGACCGCTTGCGCGGTGCCGAGTTGGTGTTCTTCGATGGAACACTTTATACCGATACCGAAATGATCGACGCCGGCCTTGGGAAAAAGACCGGCCTGCGCATGGGACACATGAGCGTGGACGCCACCCTCGCCGCCTTCGCCGGCCTGGATGTTCGCCGCCGTGTCTTTATCCACATCAACAATTCCAATCCCATCCTGATGGACGACAGCCCGCAGCGCCGGGTGGTGGACCAAGCGGGATGGGAGGTGGCCTACGACGGAATGGAAATCGCCTTATGACCGCTGAGCCGCAGGATCGCGTCCTATCGCCGGAAGAGTTGGAGGCGGCGTTGCGCGCCGTCGGGGCGGAGCGCTATCACAACCTGCACCCCTTCCATAAGCTGCTGCACAGCGGCGCGCTGAACCGGGGGCAGGTCCAGGCCTGGGCCCTGAACCGTTATTATTATCAAAGCCGTATCCCGGCCAAGGACGCGGTGCTGCTGTCCCGCCTGCCCACGCCGGATCTGCGCCGCCTTTGGCGCAGCCGGCTGGAGGACCACGACGGCTTCCCCGGGGCCGACACCCCCGCCAACGGCGGCATCGAGCGCTGGTTGCGCCTGGCCACCGGCGTGGGGCTGGACCGCGACTACGTCCAGTCCACCGTCGGCATCCTGCCGGCCACCCGCTTCGCCGTGGACGCCTATGTTTCCCTGGTGCGGGACCGCAGCGTGCTGGAAGCGGTGGCCTCCTCCCTCACCGAGATGTTTTCTCCCACCATCATCGCCGAGCGTGTGTCCGGCATGCTGGCCAATTACGACTTCATCACCCAGGAAACCCTGGCCTACTTCACCCCGCGCCTGACCCAGGCGCCGCGCGACGTGGATTTCGCCCTGGCCTATGTGAAGGAACATGCCCGCACGGCGGAGCAGCAGCGGGCCGCCATCGCCGCCCTGACGGAGAAGTGCAACATCCTGTGGGCGCAACTGGACGCCCTGCACTTCGCCTATGTCGAGCCCGGCTATATCCCGCCGGGCGCCTTCATGCCGGAAGGACGGCGGCGATGACCGATGCCGCGACCAGGGAAGCGGTGGGCGAGGCGTCGGTGCCGCGCTTTGCCCGGGGCGTGAAGTTCCGCTTCGATGACACCCGCAAAAGCTGGATGGTTTTGGCACCGGAACGACTCTTCCTGCCGGATGAGGCGGCCACCGAAATCCTGAAGCTGGTGGATGGCCAGCGCAGCCTGGGGGCCATCATCGACGACTTGGCCACCCGCTTCGACGTGCCGCGGGACGAGATGGCGGGCGACGTGGCTGGCATGCTGCGCGATCTGGCCGAGAAAGGCGTGGTCCTGCTATGAGCCCCGCTTCCTCTCCTACGGCCGGGCCTGGGGCCGTGTCGCCCCCGGTGGAGGCGCCGATGGGCCTGCTGATGGAGCTGACCCACCGCTGCCCGCTGCGCTGCCCCTATTGCTCCAACCCCGTGGAGCTGCAGCGGGCGGGGGAGGAGATGGACACCGCCACGTGGAAGCGTGTGCTGGGTGAGGCCGCCGCCCTGGGTATCCTGCAGGTGCACTTCTCGGGCGGGGAGCCCACGGCCCGCAAGGATCTGCCCGACCTGGTGCGTCATGCCGCCAGCCTGGGCCTCTACACCAACCTCATCACCTCCGGCGTGTTGCTGGACGGGGCGTCGCTGGCCGTGCTGGCCGACGCCGGCCTGGACCATGTGCAGTTGAGCTTTCAGGACGTGGAGGTGGAGAGTGCTGAGCGGATCGGTGGCATGCCGGGCGCCCAGGCGCGCAAGCTGGCGCTGGCCGGGCTGGTGACGGCGGCCGGCCTGCCCCTGACCTTGAACTTCGTCGTCCACCGCCAGAACCTGGACCGCCTGCCGCAGATGATAGACCTGGGGCTGGAGCTGGGGGCGGGCCGCATCGAGGTCGCCCATGTCCAGTATTACGGCTGGAGCTTGATGAACCGTGACGCCCTGCTGCCCAGCCGGGCGCAGCTGGACGCGGCCACGGCGACGGTGGAGGCGGCGCGGGCGCGGCTGAAGGGCCGCATGGTCATCGACTATGTGCCGCCGGACTATTACGCCGCCCGCCCCAAGGCCTGCATGGGTGGCTGGGCCCGGCGGTTCATGAACATCTCCCCCGCCGGCCTCGCCTTGCCCTGCCATGCGGCGGAAACGCTGCCCGGCTTCGATTGGCCCTCGGTCGCCACTGGCTCGCTGGCCGCGGCCTGGTACGACAGCGAGGCTTTCAACCGCTATCGCGGCACCGCCTGGATGCCGGAACCCTGCCAGGGGTGCGAGCGGCGGGAGGTGGACTGGGGCGGCTGCCGCTGCCAAGCCTTCGCCCTGACCGGCGATGCCGGCCGCACCGATCCCGCCTGCGCCCTGTCGCCCGACCACGGCGTCATGCTGGCGGCGGTGCGGGCGCGTGGTGAGGCGCCGGCGAAGTTCATCTATCGCCAATATGGGCCACTGCCGGCTCCCGTGGGGGAGGCATGGCCCGCCGAATCCTGATCCGGGCCGGATTTCTCTTCTGCGTGGCGGCCGGTTTGGCGCTGCCGGCGCCTCTGTGGGCGAGGGATGCCCCTCTCATTCAAGTGGCGCCCGGCGTCTACGTGCGTCCCGGCGTGGTGCAGGACGCCACCGCCGCCAATGACGATGCCATCGCCAACATCGGCTTCATCGTCGGCCATGACGCCGTGGCCGTCATCGATCCGGGTGGCAGTGCCGGGGATGGCGCCCGGTTGCGGGCGCAGATCAAGGCCAAGACAGGCCTGCCCATCCGTTATCTGATCTACACCCACGTCCACCCCGACCATGTGCTGGGCGCCGCGGCGTTCGCGCTGGACCATCCGGTGGTGGTCGCCCATACCCGCTTCGCCGCCGCCTGGGGGGAGCGGGGGGGCTACTACCGCCAGGGCCTGGCCCGCATCCTGGGTGGTGACCCGGTCCAGGCTGGCGACGCGCTGGCGCCCACTCAAGCTGTGGACACCAGCGCCGACATCGACCTAGGCGGCCGTGTGCTGCATGTGACGGCCTATGGCGCCGCCCATACCGACAGCGACCTGACGGTGTATGATGGGCAGACGCGCACCCTGTGGGCCGGCGATCTGCTGTTCCAGGAGCGCATCCCGGCGCTGGACGGCAGCCTGACCGGCTGGCTGACGGTGTTGGGCCAGCTGAAGGCCCTGCCGGCGGTGCGCGTCGTGCCAGGCCACGGCCCCGCCCAGCTGCCCTGGCCGGCCGGCGCGGCGGATGAGGAACGTTACCTCACCACGCTGGCCCGCGATGTCCGGGCCTTGCTGAAAAACGGCGGGGACATTGATGCCGCCGCCACCACGGTGGCGCGGTCGGAACGGGGCCGCTGGAAACTGTTCGACGCCTATAACGGCCGCAACGCCGTCACCGCCTTCAAGCAGTTGGAGTGGGAGGATCCGTCATGAAGTCCCGCCTGTTCGCGTTGGTCCTGCTGTCAATCCTGGCCGCCCCGCTTCTCGCCCGGGCAGAGGACCCGGCGGCCGACGCCGCCCGATGGCAGGATCTGCGCCAGACCCTGTTCAACGCCCACACCCTGACCCCCGCCAAGGGGCAGATCGCGCTGGAGGCGCCGGACCGGGCCATGGACGCGGCCCTGGTGCCGGTGACTGTGACCCTGGATCCCAAGTTGCCGCTGAAGGCCCTCTACTTGGTGGTGGATAACAACCCGGCACCCTTGGTCGGCACTTTTCATTTCGGGCCCGCTGCCGTACCGGCGCAGGTGAAGACCCGCATCCGGGTGGATGCCTATACCCATATGCATGCCGTGGCGGAAACGACGGACGGGCATTGGTTCGTGACGGAGCGCTATATCAAGGCCGCTGGCGGCTGCTCCGCCCCGGCCACCAAGGACGCCGCCCTGGCCATGGAGCGCCTGGGCCAGATGCGGCTGAAAACTGTGACCGAGGGCCCGGCCGGCCTGCCCAAGGGGGCGGTCACCGCCCAGCTGCTGATCAGCCATCCCAATTACAACGGCATGCAGATGGACCAGGTGACCCGCAACTACACGCCCGCGCGCTTCATCCGCGACATCACGGTCAAAAGCGGTGACGCCTTGGTTTTCCAGCTGGAGGCCGACATTTCCTTGAGCGAGGATCCGGCCATCACCTTCAGCTATAACCCCCAGGGTCCCCTGTCAGCGACCGTGCGCGACAGCACCGACGCCACCTTCAGCCACACCTTCCAGGGCGATGACAAGGGGTGAGGGTGAGCTTGGGGCCGTAATCCGGTTACGCTAAATTGGCGTGGTCAGGAGATGCCATGGCCACCAAGCCCAAACGGGATGCCACAGCCGCCGACCGTGTTCGGCGTTACCGTCGATCCACCCTCACGCCTCGTGGCATCGCCCGGGTGGAAGTGTAAGCGCCTGCGGCCGCAGGTTCGCACCGATATGAACCCCACGCCGGCGGGTCGGCGGTATGGCACCCCGGCGGCTGCGGATCAGGTGTTCGCCTTCCTGCGATCCGAATTCGCGGCCCTTTGATCCCTCACGCCTGTACCCACCGGCTCATCCGGGGAAAGGGGGGTAGGCTGTTGTCATCCATCAGGGCGAAGACGCCGGTGAAGCCGGTCATGCCCACGCGCGCCAGCCCGGCCAGTCCGTGGTGGGTGCCGGCCTCCAGCCACCGCTGCATGGGATGCGGGCCTTCATACGCGTCGACGTGGTAGGAACCGGGGAAGAAGATGCATTCCAGCGGCACGCCCAGATGCAGGGCTGCGGCGTAGGACCAGGCCTGGGCCATCAGTTCGCCCTGCTGCAGGGGCACGGACAGCAGGGGATCGGCCGGCAGGCCGGGTCCGGCCTCGGCGGCGATGGCGGCGCGCATGTCGGCCTCCAGATCCCGTCCCAACTGGGCGTGCAGGCGGCGGGGCAGGATGGCCATATGCCCGGCCTCGTGCAGCAGGTCGCCGGGGCCCACCAGCGTCTCAGGATCCACATGGAGGATGCCGGCCGCGATGTTGACGCCGGGGAGGAAGCCGCCTTGCGCCCCCGCGCCGTACGTCACCGTGAAGCCGATGTCGCGCAGGAAGCCGACGATGGGGTCCAGCGCCTCCGGATGGTATTTCACCGTCTATTTTCCCCCGCAATGGTCGGCCGGATTGTGGCGCGGGCCGGGGGGCGGCGCAAGACGGATGGGGCGCCGGCCCTCACGTGCAGCGCAGGTTGACCTCGGCCTGGGCGCGGCGCAGCTTTTCCACCTCGTCCTTGGCGATCGGAGTGTCGCGGAACATGGCCCCCCGGTCGCCCAGGCCGCCCTGTTGCATGCGCAGGATCGTGTCCGCCTTCTCATAATCGTCGTAGGGCATCATGTCGGCGATGGTGTCGATGCCACAGGCGCATTTGCCCAGCAGCTCGTGTTTGAAGCCGTTGGACGCCAGGCAGCCGATGACATAGTCGGCGCGCACGGCGGTGGGATAGTCGTAACGGGGATGATGCTCCCCCTTGGCCTTGGGTTCCGCGGCACCAGCCGATGCCGGCGCCATTCCCAGCCCCAGCAGGGCCGTCATCGCCAGCAGGGACCGCGTTACGCGCATCATGGACTCCTCCCGATCTTATTATCGGGAAAGCCTAGCGCAGGGACCCGTCCGCGACCATGACCGATTGGTAGTACGAGGCGGGGGCGGCGGCTTTCACAGCCGCTTGATGCTCAACAGGTCCAGGACCAGGCGGTCCCGCCATGCATTGTCCGCCCGGATGTCCCGCGCCCGTCGGCAGGCGGCGACGGCTAGGTCCCGGCCGCTGTCGGGGGTGACATGGCGTATGGTTTCGGGGCAGAGGCTGCGCAGTTCCTCCACCACCTCGGGCGGGGGCGGTGGGGCGCTGGCCAGGAAGGCCTCCGGCCCGCGGAATTGATCCCGGCGGAATAGGTCGATCATGTAGTCGCACCCCATCTGCGGCCGGACGGACTGGTGGGGAACGCGGCTGATCATGGGGAACAGGGGGGCGAGGTCAGGGATCACCAAGTTGGGGTAGATCTCCCCGCCCCAATACGTGCCGGCAATCTCGATGAAATGGGCGATGTCCCGTATGGGCACCAGCCCGCACTCCCGTACCGGCAGGATTTCAACCTTGGGCTTGGTGATGACGACCGTGTCGTTGGCCACGTCGGCGTACAGGCTGCCGATCTGGAAGGCGTTCTGGAAATAGGTGCCGCGCAGCGCGCCCCAGATGGTGCGAATGCGGCCGCCCTGGCGAAGGAAGGAGGCGAGGGCGTGCTCCACCGGATGGGCAGGCTCGCGCAAGCGCCGGCCCAGGATGGCCATGGCCGCCCGCGTGATCTCCTCACAGCGGCCCAGGGGATACGGCTTGACCGGGCTGACCGGCTGCAGCGCGGGCTGCAGCTCCGCGTCCACCAGCGCGCGGATGTCGGCCAGATAGGCCATCAGCTGCGGCAGGATGGGCAGCACCATCCGCGAGGTCAGCCTTTCCATCTCCGGCGTTGGCGGTTCGATCTCCTGCGGCAGCAGTCCGTCCATCACTCGGCGTCACCCGGCCCGCCGCATCAGCGCCGACCAGTCATTGAGGGAGATGAGGTGGGCATAGGCTGCGGCCAGCCAACCCTGGTCACGCCAATGCGCCAACGTTTCCACCGGCAGCCGGTTCAGTTTTTCCTCATCGATGACGCGGAAGCCGGACAGGCTGGGCGTCTCGCCGGAGGGCAAGGTGATGTCCGCCCGCCGCTCGGTCAGCAGGTCACCGTCAAGCAGGGCCGTGACGAAGCCCGTGGTCAGCGCGTGGGATGCCTGGTACTGGCGCGCGAAGTCCAGGGCCTGAAGCGTCAGGTCGGTGGGCGCGCCGTTCACGAAGAAAGGGTTTTCCGTTCCCGCCACCACGGCGTCCGCCGCCTCGTCCACGCACAAGGTCAGTTGGTCCGCCTCCGTGTCCTCCAGGAAGATGAAGGGATAGCGGCGGACGTAGGCCGGGATGTAGGCGTCCTCATCCCAGCGGCCATCGGCGTGCACGAACAGATTCTGTCCTTCACGCAGGCCCAGCAGGGCGATGGGGGCCGCGGCTTCGCCGGCGAACAGGATGGGGATGGACCGGCAGGCGGCGGCGAACTCGCCCATCACCAGGGGAACCGCGTGCGCCCCGGCGGCGAACCCGTAATGGGTTGGAACGCGCAATGACATGGCCTCGTCCACGGCGGCCTGCATCAGTCGCGGCTGCTTGTAGAAAAGGGGAAGCGTGGGGCGGTTGGTCATGGTGTGAGGCTTCTCAAAGGGGCGGGGTCGGCGGTTGGCGTTCAGAAGCTGCCTTCGCGCAGCAGGATGGCCACGGTGCGGCGCCACAGGCTGCCCAGCAGGCTTTCGCGCACGCCTTCCAGCGTCACGCGGCCCCGCTCCAGGGTGGCCGGGGTGGTGTCCTTGGCCGGGGCGATCAGCACGCGGTACAGCGATTCCTCAGGCACCAGCTGGTGCTGGCTGTCCTCGCGTGCCGCGATGTCGCCGCCATAGGTGCTGGCCAGATAGCGCCGGGTCAGTACGCGGGTGCTGGTGTCGTCGATATCCTGGATGTGGCCGTCCACGGCGCTGGTCACGGTCTGGTCGGGGCGAAAGCGGCCCTCGTCACCCACGGCCACGCGGTGCAGGTCGGCCTCGCGCACATAGGCCTCGATCATGGGATGCGCCGGGTCCAGCAGCAGGCCCAGCCGCTCCTTCGCCGGCAGCCATTCGCCGGGCGACAGCGGCTCCGTCACCTCGGCCATGATGCCGGCGAAGGGGGCGGTCACGGTCAGCTTGGCCTTTTCCGCCTCCAGCCCGCGCAATTCGGCCTGCGCGGTCTCCAGCTCCTGCGCCGCGATGCGCTGGCGTTTGGGGTCAACGGCGGCGCCGCCGCGATAGGCGGCTTCCCACTGCAGCGTCTGGATCTTCTGGCGCTGGCTGGCCAGCTTATAGTCCAGGTCGGGGGAGCTCAGGCGGAACAGCACTTGGCCCGCCGCCACGCTCTGGCCGGCCTTGACCAGCACGGCGTCCATCCGCCCTGGCTGGTCCAGGAAAATCTCCATCTCCTGCGCGGCGCGCAGGACAGCCGGCGCCGTCACCGTGCTGCGCCAGGGGATGACGGCAAGGGCCAGCAGGCCCAGCGCCACGGCCGCCGTGGTGGCGGAGCGGCGGTTCCAGGTCATGGTTCCCCGCCGCCGTATCCATTCCCGCACCTCGTTCAGGGGCGGGCGCAGGATGAACCACCACACCTCCACCAGGAACAGGATGATGCCCAGCACCTTGAAGAACAGGTGGTAGACCAGGGCCGCGATGCCGACGAACAGGGTGAAGCGGTAAATCCAGGTCGCCAAGGCCAACGCGATCAACAGAGTGCGGCGCCTGGCCGGCAGCTCCTCCGGCACCGGTTCCCCGAGATGGAACAGCCGCTCGCGCAGCCACCAGCGGCCCAGCGCGAAGGCGCGGTCATGCAGGTTGGGCACGTCCAGCAGGTCCGACAGCAGGAAATATCCGTCGAAGCGCATGAAGGGGCTGGTGTTGACCAGCACGGTCATGATCCAGCTGGTGGTGGCCAGCAGGAAGGCGGCGGCCTTCACCGGCCCTTCCGGCAGGAAGGACCAGGCCAGCGTGGCATAGGCGGCCAGCGTCAGTTCCGCACCCATGCCGGCCACGCCGATGGCCAGGCGCTGGCGCCGGTTGGGCAGCCGCCAGGCGTCGCTGACATCGGTGTAGAGCAGCGGGTACATGACCATGAAGGCGATGCCCATGGTCTGCACCCGGCAGCCATAGCGCTTGGCGGTCAGGGCGTGCCCCAGCTCATGCACCACCTTGGCCACGGCCAGGCCGACGGCGCCGGTGATGAGGCCGGAGGGGGAGAGGAAGCTGACGAAGGTGGTGCGGAACTGGTCCCACTGCCGGGTCACCAGGTAGATGCCCAATAAGGCGGCGGCCAGCGTCACCAGGAAGAAACCGCGGGTGAAGATCCAGGATACATAGGGTAGGGCCTGGGTCAGGAAACGGTCCGGCTTTACCAGCGGCACACGGAAGAACAGGTAGTTCTTCAGCAGCCACTGCCACAAGCCGGGCTTGCGCATCTCCGCCTGACGCATGAGGGTCGATACCGCCTGCGGCCCATGGCGCTGCAACAGGTTGTTCAGCGCCAGGAACTGCGAGACGGCCATGACATCGTCGGCGGTGACGCGCAGCGTGGTGTTGGATGCGACATCGGCGGCGATGGCCTGCGGCACCTCCAGATGCCATCGGCGCAGGATCTCGAACTCCAGCCAGCCCAGCCGATAGAAGCGTCCGGCCACTTGGTCATGCAGCGTCCAACTGGGCGACCCATCCGCCAGGGCCGGCCCGGCCAGCAGGGTCAGTTCCTCGCGCAAGGGGGCCAAGCGCATGGGCGGGGCGTCCACCGACGCGGGCACGGCGTCCGGAACCTCACCGCTCATCAGACACCCAGCCGCTGACGCAGCGCCGCCAACGGGCGGCGGAACAGATAATAGAACAGGGTGGTGCGCTGGCCATAGATCTTGGCTGTACCCTGCAGGCCGATGCGCACGGGGGATTGGCCATCGTTGAACCGCGCCTTCAGGCGATAAGCCGCGATGCCGTCCGTGCCCACCTCGGGCTGATAGGCCGCCAGCCGCACGGTGGCGTCCAGCGGATGCTGCGGGTCGATGTTCAGGAACAGCGACACAGGGTCGCCCGTGTCCATGGCGATGGCGTCGGCCACCGGCAGCTTGATCTCCAGCTCCACGTCCTTGGGCTCCGCCACCATCAGGATGCGCTCGCCCTGCGTGACCGGCCGTCCAATCCAGTCGTTGACGTCGGTGAACACGGCCAGGCCGGCGCGCGGCGCATGCACGACGATGCGCTTCAGCAGATCCTGGACGTAGGTGACCTCCGCCATGGCCTGGTCGCGCTTGCCCTGCAGCACCACCAACTGGCCCTTGGCCTTTTCATCGAACACGGCCTGCTGCGCGGTCTGGCGGTACTCCGCCTCCGCCGCTTCCAGGGTGGCCTGGGCCACGTCCAGGCGATTCTGCAGCCGCACCGGGTCCAGCTGGAACAGGGGCTGGTCCTCGGTCACCGGCTGGTTGGGCGTCACCAGGAACTTGTCGACCACGCCGTCGAATGGGGCCCGCACCACGGTCGGGGCCTGGGGGATGACCTCCGCCGGCGCCAGGGCCGACAGGCGCACAGGGAACAGCGACAGGGCCACCAAGCCCGCCGCGACATAGCCCAGGGTACGCAGCGACTTCAGCCGGGCGGCGTCGCGATGCCAGCGCCGCTGCTGCCGGACCAAGCCGCCCCAGGCATGGGCGTAGGCATCACCCAGATTTTCCAGCAGCACGCGCTCGCCATCCGTCCACGGCTCTTCCCGGGCCAGCAACAGTCCCCCCAGGGACCGCTCATCCGGTGCCGTCAGCGGCAGCCACAGGCCGTGGGCCGGCAGGTACTCCGGCCACTCCTCGGCCAGATCCGGGGCCAGATCGGCCGTGGTCAGTTCCTTGATCGCGGCGGAATCGCCATGGGCCACCAGAAGGCGGCAGGCGTAGCGGGCATAGGGGCTGTCGGCATCCACGGAGGACAAGCCCGATACGGCCAGCACCGCGCCGTCGCCCCGCTCCGTCCGCTGCCAGGCCAGCGCCTGGCGATAGCGCACCAGGCTGAAGGTGTCATTCACCATCAGGAAGCCCAGTTCCTGCTCGGTGCGGGTATGCCGCGCGCGCTTCTGCAACTGCAGCAGGGTAGTCAAGCCGAACAGCTGCCGGCCGGCCAGTTCGGCCGCATCCGGACGCTGGGGCGGTTCCTCCGGGGTGGGGGGCACGACGCGCATCACCCTGTCCTCAATTCGGAGCCGCGACGATGGCGCGGCCGCTCATGCCCGGCAGCAGCTCCGGGAATTTGCCGTCGATGATGGCGAAGACCCGGATGCTCTGCGAGACGGGATCGATGCGCGGCGACAGGCGGGCGACCTTGGCCGGGTACTTGCGGCCCGTTTCCTCAATGCCGATTTCCAGTGCGAAACCCGGCTTCAGCCACTTCAGCCACGACGACGGTACCAGCATTTCCGCCTCCAGTTCCGTCGGGTCCAGGATCTCAAGCAGTTTCTGCCCTTCCGCCACGGATTGGAAGCGTTTCACGTCCACCGGCCCCATGCGGCCGGCGAAGGGGGCGGTGACCACGCAATGCGACGCGACCTCGCGCGCCATCTGCTGTTCGGCTTCGGCCATGGCGTGCTCCGCCGCCGCCGTTTCCACTTCCAATACGCCGATGGAATTCAGCGTGTTCAGCTTGCTCTTGACCTCATAGGTCTTGCGGGTCGCAGTCTCCTGGGCGTTGGCCTTGGCCTGGCGCGCCCTCTGGATGCCGCAGTCGAAGGCCACCAGCTTTTGCCCCTCGCTGAAACTGTCGCCCTCTCGCAACGGCAGTTCCGAGATCTGGGCGGCGATTTGCGACGACAGCACCGTGCTGCGCTTGGGCACCAACTGGGCGCGGATCTCGGGCATGGTGTCGGCGCCGTGGGCCGTGACGGACAGGCCGAGAAGAAGCGCGGGCAGGATCAGGCTGAACCGGGGGCGGAACAAGGGGCGGACTCGCTGTTCGTTGCAAGGGGTTCGTTGCAAAGGCCGGCGTTGGACGGTCGCCGAAACAAGACGGGCCGGGAGGGAGGATCCCCGCCCGGCGCCGCTTTGGCTATGGCTCTCTGGAGTTACTGCGTCAAGGCCTTGCCGGGGTCGTCCAGTGTCGGCGTCTCGGCGGAGACCGACGCCTCGGCACCGAACATGCCGCTCTCGATACGGCGGTTCACCGTGGACACCGCGGCGGTCAGGGTCTTCAACGAATAGTCCGGCACGGCCTGGGGCAGCGGATCGATGCCGACCGAAACGTACAGTGACGCCAGCGCGTTCTGCATGTCGGCGTAGGCCCGGGCACGGGTCAGTTCCGCCACGATGCGCGACGCGGACGCGCGGACGCGGTCCACCTTGCCGGCGGCGCTGTTTTCCTGCTGCGCCAGTACCTGGTCGTAGATGCGGCCCTCGATGTTGTCCAGTTCGGACGCCTCCAGGTACTGGGTGCGGGCGCGGCCCAACTGCTGCCAGGCCACGTTCACTTGGGTCAGGACGGCCATGGAGAGGGCAAGGTTGCGCACCTCGGCCTGGTCGCGCTGCGTCTCCGCCAGGCCCATGAAGTCATTGCCGGCCAGCAGGTTCACCAGGCCCCAGGACAGGCGCAAGCCCCCCTCGGCCCATCGCTGGTTCACCAGGAAGGAGTTGCTGTCATAGTCCAGACCGCCCTGGATGGACAGGTTGGGGAACAGCTTCAGGAAGGCCTTGTGCACCTCGTCCGTGGCGATGCGGCGGTTGTACGCCTGCTCGCGCAATTCCGGGCGGTTGATCAGGGCCGTGTGTTCCAGCTCGGTGATGGCGGTTTTCATCTCCGGCAGGGCGGTCGGGTTGTCCGGCAACACCAGCTGGTAGGGCGTCCCCGGGGGCAGGCCCATCAAGGCCGCCAATTGGGTCTTGGCCAGCGCCAGGTCGGCCTGCAGGTTCTCCAGCTGGCGGATGATGTCGATGGTCGCCTTCTCATCCCGCAGCACGTCCAGCATGGGCTTCAGGCGCTGCTTCTCCACCTGCCGGGTGTCTTCCAGGGCCTGGCGGGCATCGGCCAGGATGGGGTTGATGCGGTCGCCGATCTTCTCAGCCGCCACGGCCTGCCAGTAGGCGGCGCGGACCTGCTGCACGATGCTGTTGACCGCTGAGCGGCGCTTCTCAGCCGTGGCCAGGGCCCGGTCGCCGTTCTGCCGGGCCTGGTAATAGCTGATGCCGAAGTCCAGGACGCTCCAGCTCAGCTGCAGGTCGGCGGTGCCGGAGCGGCGGTCGCTTGAGATCGAGGGTTCCAGCGACTGCTTGCCGGTCAGGATGGAGTAGGAGGACGAGGCCAGTTCGTTGCTGCGCGCCGTCAGCCCGCCGTCCACCACCAGCTTGGGCAGCAGGTCCCAGCGCGATACGTCGATCTGGCGGTTGGCGATGGCCTGGTCCATCAGCGCCAGCCGGTGGTCCAGGTTGTACTTGACCGCCCGGGCGATGGCCTCGTCCAGGGAGACGGCGACCGTCACCGGATCAATGCGGTCGCGGACGAGCTTCAGCGCCTCGGTGGCGCGGGTCTGGTTCTCATCCGACGTCAAGGGGCGGGGGGTGACGGAACACCCCGCCAGCAAGGCCACCAAGGCTCCGGCGACAATGGGCGTCGCCACAGTACGCGGGCGGGTGCGCCGCGCCGGCGCGGAATAAGGCAAGGACGTCATGTAGCCTCAGGCGGTCGTGGTGGTGGAAGCGTGGTGGGCGGGAAGGGCCGGGCCGTGCTGCGGGGCGGTGCCGCCGAACACGTCCAGCAAACTGGCGAGAAGGGACACGGTGTCGTCGACGATGCCGTGGTGCGGGACGCCAAAGGTGCCGGTACCGAAGCCGACGGCCTTCTGCGCCTGGGCGGCGGCCTGAAGCTGTGCCGTCAGCGACAGCTTGCCCGCCGGCACCTTGCCGGGGCCGTTGGCGATCTTGGCGGCCAGATCCTGGGCTGCCACGTCACGGCCGGTATAGGCCGCCAACTGCACCGGGTTGAGATCAGCGGGGACGGCGATCGCCGGGTCGTTGGCGGCATGCTGCTGCGGGGCGCGGTTCCCCGGACCCTGACCACCAGGCCCGCCGGTGCCGTTCTGCTGCTGGCCCACCGCCATGTTGAACTTGGCCTCGGCGACGTTGCCGTTGCTGTCGCGCGCCGTGACGGTGATGGCGACGTTGCCGTTTTCGCCCGCCGGCGGCTGGCCGCTGAAGGTGCCGTTGGCCGGGTTGAAGGTCAGCCACGCGGGCAGCGGTTCGCCATTGGCCTGCCGTGCTTCCAGCGTCACCTGCGGGTCGCTGCTCTGGAAGGTGCCCTGCGGCAGCTGGAAGGTCACTTGCTGGCCGGCGGTGACCACTTGGTTGCTGACCTGGTTGGCCAGGGTCAGCGTGGTGGTGCCGCCGGTGGCGGAGGTGATGGCGACCACGCCGGTGCCGGCGCTGATGGTGGCGGCGGAGGTGGTCGTCGTTCCGGTCGTCGCGGCCCCGGTGGTCGAGGTCGCCGTCGTGGTGGTCGTGGGCGCCGCACTGGCCGTCGTCGTGCCGGCAGCGGTTGTGCCGGTGGTGGTTGGGGTGGCGGTCGTTGAGCCAGTGGCCGTTGTGGTGGTCGTCGACCGGCTGGTGCTGGTCGACGTGCTGGTGTCGGTCGCCAACGCGGTGATGATGCTGGTGGTGGCGGTCGACGTTGTCGTCGTGCTGGTGCTTGTGCTGGTCGCGCTGGTGCTGATGACGCTGTTGCCGGTCAGGCCTGCGCTGGGGGTGCCGCTGACGCCGGCGTTGCCCGTGCCCACCGTTTGGGTCAGGGCCACGGTGGTCGTCGCGGTGCTGGTCGCGGCCACCGTGGGCGTCACGATCAAGGTGCTGGTCGACGTGGTTGTCGGTGCCGTCGCGGTCGTGGTTGTGGTCGTCGTGGTCGTCGTGGCTGGGGGCTGCGGCACCACCACGGGGTTGATGGTCACGCCGATGATGCCGCTGGCCGTCTTGGCGCCGCCCACCCGGGTCGTGCCGCCGTCGCTGACGGTCACGGTGATGATGTCGTTGCCGGTGGTGGCGGGGGTCAGGTTCAAGGTGGCCAGGGTGGCGTTCACGTCGGCCACGCTGCCGCGGACGGTGACCGTGCCGGTGCCATTGCCGGTCAGGGTAGCGGCGCCGGAGGCCGCCATGACCAGCTGCCCGTCGAAGCCGTCCTTCACCAGAACGCTGATGGTGCTACCGGTCAGGGTGTCGCTGACGCTGATGCCGGTGATGGCCTGGTTGCCGGTGGCGGACAGGTTCTGGGCGCCCGGCAAGGTCAGGACGGGCGTGTCGTTGCCGGTCAGGCTGATGGCCACCGTGCGCACGGCGGACTTCACGCCGCCGATGCGGCTGGTGCCGCCATCGCTGATGGCCACCGTGAGGGTGTCGGTGTCCGTGGCTGTGGCGGTGGTGGCGTAGGTCAAGCTGGCAAGGGTGGCGTTCACGTCGGCCACGCTGCCGGTGATGGAAACCACGCCGCTGCCGTTGCCCGACACCGTGGCGCCGCCGGAGGCGGTGACCGTGACGTTGCCCTTGCCGGCCAGCAGGGCCACCGTGACCGCGTTGCCCGACAGGGTGTCGCTGACGCTGACGCCGGTGATGGCATGGGCGTCGGTGTCGTTGTAGCTCTGCGCCCCCGGCACGGTCACCACGGGGGTGTCGTTGCCGGTCAGGCTGACCGCGATGGTCTGGACGGTGGACTTCGCCCCGCCGATGCGGGCGGTGCCGCCGTCGTTGGCGGTGACGGTGATGGTGTCGCTGCCCGTGGCCGTGGCGGTGGTGGCATAGGTCAGGCTGGCCAGGGTGGCGTTCACGTCGGCCAGGCTGCCCGTGATGGTCAGGCTGCCCGTGCCATTGCCGGCCAGGGTGGCGGCGCCCGACGCGGTCGCGGCGACGTTGCCCTGGGTGGCCGTGACCGTGGCCGTGACCGTGGTGCCGGTCAGGCTGTCGCTGATGGTGACGCCCGTGATGGCGTGGGCGTTGGTGTCGTTATAGCTCTGCGCCCCGGCCACGGTCAGGACCGGCGTGTCGTTGCCCGTCAGGTTGATGGTGATGGTCTGCACGGTGGACTTGGCGCCGCCGATGCGGTTGCTGCCGCCATCGCTCAGCGCCACGGTCAGGACGTCCGCGCCCGTGGTTGTGGCGGTCGTGGCGTAGCTCAGCGTGGCCAGGGTGGCATTCACGTCGGCCAGGCTGCCGGTGATGGAAACCACGCCGCTGCCGCTGCCCGACACCGTGGCACCGCCGGAGGCGGTGACGGAGATGTTGCCCTGGGTGGCGATCAGGGCGGCGGTAACGGTGCTGCCCTGCAGGCTGTCGCTGACGCTGACGCCGGTGATGGCGTGGACGTTGGTGTCGGTGTAGCTCTGCGCCCCAGCCACGGTCAGGACCGGCGTGTCATTGCCGGTCAGGTTGACCGCGATGGTCTGGACGGCGGACTTGGCCCCGCCGATGCGGGCGGTGCCGCCATCATTGACAGTGACGGTGATGGTGTCGCTGCCGGTGGCGGTGGCCGTGGTGGCGTAGGTCAGGGTGGCCAGGGTGGCGTTCACGTCGGCCAGGCTGCCGGTGATGGTGACGCTACCCGTGCCCCCGCCGGTGACACTGGCGGCGCCCGACGCGGTGAAGCTGAGGTTGCCGTGTAGATCAGCCACGGTGGCGGTGACCGTGCCACCCTGCAAGGTGTCGCTGATGCTGACGCCGGTGATGGCATGGGCGCTGGTGTCGTTGTAGCTCTGCGCTCCGGCCACGGTCAGGACCGGCGTGTCATTGCCGATCAGGCTGACCCCGATGGTCTGGGTGGCGGACTTGGCGCCGCCGATCAGGCTGCCGCCGCCGTCGTTGACGGTGACGGTGATGGTATCCGTTCCCGTGGCCGTCGCGGTGGTGGCGTAGGTCAGGGTGGCCAGGGTGGCGTTCACGTCGGCCAGGGTGCCGGTGATGGTGACGCTGCCCGTGCCGGTACCGGTGACGCTGGCGGACCCCGACGCGGTGAAGCCTAGGTTGCCGTGCAGGTCGGAAACGGTGGCGGTGATGGTGCCGCCGTAGGTGTCGGCGACGCTGACACCGGTGATGGCATGGGCGTTGGTATCGTTGTAGGCCTGCGCCCCCGCGACGGTCAGGACCGGCGTGTCGTTGGTGGCGATGGCCACGGCGATGGTGCCGCTGGTGGACTTCGCGCCGCCGATGCGGGCTGTGCCCCCATCGTTGACGGCGACGGTGATGGTGTCGCTGCCGGCGGTCGATAGAGTGGTGGCGTAGGTCAGAGTGGCCAGGGTGGCGTTCACGTCGGCCAGGCTGCCGGTGATGGTGACGCTACCCGTGCCCCCGCCGGTGACACTGGCGGCGCCCGACGCGGTGAAGCTGAGGTTGCCCTGCAGGTCGGACACGGTGGCCGTGACGGTGCCGCCCGGCAGCGCGTCGGTGATCGCCACACCGGTGATGGCGTGGTTGGCCTGGTCGACATAGCTCTGCCCGCCCGGCAGGGCCAGGGACGGCGTGTCGTTGCCGGTCAGGTTCACCGCGATGGTCTGCGTCTCGGACTTCGCACCGCCGATCAGGCTGCCGCCGCCGTCATTGACGGTGACGGTGATGGTATCCGTTCCCGTGGCCGTCGCGGTGGTGGCGTAGGTCAGGGTGGCCAGGGTGGCGTTCACGTCGGCCAGGCTGCCGCTGATGGTGACGCTGCCCGTGCCGCCGCCCGTGACGCTGGCGGACCCCGCAGCGGTGAAGCCCAGGTTGCCCTGCAGGTCGGACACGGTGGCCGTGACGGTGTTGCCCGCCAGGGCGTCGGTCACGCCCACGCCTGTAATAGCATGGCTGTTGGTGTCGGCGATGCTCTGCGTGCCGGCCACGCTGATGGTGGGGGCGGCGTTGCCGGTCAGGGTGACTGCGATGGTCTTGCTGTCCGACAGCGCACCGCCGGTGCCGGTGTTGCCGCCGTCATTGACACCGATGGTGATGGTATCGCTGTCGCTAGCGGTCACCGTGGTGGTGTAGGTCAGGCTGGCCAGGGTGGCGTTCACATCGGCCAGGGTGCCGGTGATGGTGACGCTGCCCGTGCCGCTGCCGGTGACACTGGCGCTGCCCGAGGCGGTGACCGCCAGGTTGCCCTTGCCGGCGCCCAGGGTCACGGTCTCGGTGCCGGTACCGGCGTCAGGGTCGGCCACGCTGACGCTCAGGCCGTGACCCAGGACGTCGGTGATGGTCTGGGCGCCCGCAACGGTCAGGGTGGGTGCGTCGTTGACGGCGGTGACGTTGACCGTGCTGGTGACGGCGGCCGACGGGGCGATGCCGTCGTTCACCGACCAGGTGACGGTACGGCTGGTGCGGGTGCCGGCCAGGGTCGGGTCTTGGCTGGTGGAACTGAAGGTGATGCTGCGCAGGGCCGCCTGGTAATTGGCCAGGGTGTCGCTGCCTGTCAGGGTCAGCACGCCGGTGCTGGCGTTATAGCTGCCGGTGATGTTGGCGGTGTTGACGAAGGTCAGCACGTCGCCGGCCACCACGCTGCCGATGGTCACCGTGGCGCTGGTCAGGGTGCTGGTGGCGCTGTCGGCGACTGTGAGGGTGGTGTCGATGGCGCCGGCGGTGCCGGCCTCGATATAGGTGACGGAGCCGCCAGCCGTCATCACCGCGCCCTGCGCCGCGACACTGACCGTGCCGTTATTGGTGGAATAGGCGGTGGCGCCGCCGTTGGTGGTGGTGTCGGCCGTCTGGCGCGTGCTGCCGCTGCTGGCGGTGCCGCTGGTTTCGTCCCAGCCCTTGAAGGTCAGCGTGGCGGTTTCCGCGGTGCTGCCATTGGGCACATAGCGCAGCTGGGCGCTGCTGTTCAGCAGCAGGCCGCTGCTGGTGGAAACGGTGCCGACGCTGAACCAGTTCGTGCCATCGGTGGAATACTGCCAGGTGCCGGCACCGGAGAGCCCAGTGATGGCGACGCCCGAGACGCCGTGGCCGTCCACGTCGGCGTAGCCGGTGTCGCCCAGGATGCTGGACACGGTGACGGCGGTGCTGGTCGTGTTGATGGGCGTGGCCGGGATGATGGAGGTGGCGCTGCTGGATAGGGTGGGCGCGTCGTTGACCGGGGTGATGGTGACGGTGGTGCTGGCGGTCAGCGTGGTGGTGTCCGCGCCGCCGTTGGCGGTGCCGCCATTATCCTGAACGCTGGTCAGGGTGACGGTGCGGCCGCTGCCGGCCGTCGGATCGTCGCTGGTGTTCTGGTAGGCCAGGCCGTTGACCAGGGTCTGGGCGGCGCCGGCGGAGAAGTCGCCGGCCTTGGTGATGGTGACGTTGGCGGTGCCGCTGGTAACACTAACGCTGACGGAATAACCATTGGCCGTGGTGGTGGCGCTGTTGCCGTTGGTCAGCGCCACGCTCTGGCCGTCGATGTTCAGGGTTTCCGAGGCGCCATCGGCCAAGCCACCCACCGTCAGGGTGATGGCGTGGACACTCTGGCTCGCCTCACTGGTGCTGACGGTTGTGCCGCTGAACAGCGCGACGGCGTTGGCGCCCTCGACATAGGTGGGGCTGGTCGCCGGGGTGGTGGTCAGGGTCGGCGCCTGGTTGACCGGGTGCAGCGTGACGGTGGTGCTGGCGGTCAGGGTGGTGGTGTCGTGGCCACTGTTGGCCGTGCCGCCGTTGTCCTGGATGGCGGTCAGGGTGATGGTGCGGCCGCTGCCGGCCGTCGGGTCGCTGCTGGTGTCCTTGTAGGTCAGGCCGTCGACCAGGGTCTGGGTGGCGGCTGCCGTGGCGCCGCCCGACTTGGTGATGGTGACGGTGGCGGTGCCGGAGGTCACCGAGACCGCGACGCCATAACCGTTGGCGGTGGTGGTGACGCTGGTGCCGTCGACCAGGGTGACGTCCTGGCCATCAATGGATAGGACCTCTGACGTGCCGTCGGCCAGGCCGCCGACGGTCAGGGTTAGGCCACTGATCTTCTGGCCGGCCTCGATCGCGCTGATGGTCGTGCCGCTGAACAGGCTCACGTCGCTGCCGCCCTCGGTGAAGACTGGGCTGGTTGCGGGCGTGGTGCTGAACGTCGGCGCGTCGTTGACGGCGGTGATGTTGACCGTGCTGGTGACGCCGGCGGAGGGGGCGATGCCGTCGTTCACCGACCAGGTGACGGTACGGCTGGTGCGGGTGCCGCCCAGGGTCGGGTCCTGGCTGGTGGAGCTGAAGGTGATGCTGCGCAGGGCCGCCTGGTAGTTGGCCAGCGTGTCGCTGCCGGTCAGGGTCAGCACGCCGGTGCTGGCGTTGTAGCTGCCGGTGATGTTGGCGGTGTTGACGAAGGTCAGTACGTCGCCCGCTACCACGCTGCCGATGGTCACCGTGGCGCTGGTCAGGGTGCTGGTGGCGCCGTCGGCGACCGTGAGGGTGGTGTCGATGGCGCCGGCGGTGCCGGCTTCGACGTAGGTGACGGAGCCGCCGGCCGTCATCACAGCGCCCTGCGTCTCGACGCTCAGCGTGCCGTTGTTGGCCGAGTAGGCGGTGGCGCCGCCGTTGGTGGTGGTGTCGGCCGTCTGGCGCGTGCTGCCGCTGCTGGCGGTGCCGCTGGTTTCGTCCCAGCCCTTGAAGGTCAGCGTGGCGGTTTCCGCGGTGCTGCCATTGGGGACATAACGCAGCTGGGCGGTGCTGTTCAGCAGCAGGCCGCTGCTGGTGGAAACGGTGCCGACGCCGAACCAGTTCGTGCCGTCCGTGGTGTACTGCCAGGTGCCGGCGCCGGAGAGCCCGGTGATGGCGATGCCCGAGACGCCATGGCCGTCCACATCGGCGTAGCCGGCGTCGCCCAGGATGCTGGACACGGTGACGGCGTTGCTGGTGGTGTTGATGGGCGTGGCCGGGATGGTGGAGGTGGCGCCGCTGCTGGACAGGGTCGGGCTGTTGTTGACCGGGATGATGGTGACGGTGGTGCTGGCGGTCAGGGTGGTGGTGTCCGCGCCGCCGTTGGCGGTGCCGCCATTATCCTGAACACTGGTGAGGGTGACGGTGCGGCCGCTGCCGGCCGTCGGATCGTCGCTGGTGTTCTGGTAGGTGAGGCCGTTGACCAGGGTCTGGGCAGCGCTGGCGGAGAAGTCACCGGCCTTGGTGATGGTGACGGTGGCGGTGCCGCTGGTCACACTGACGCTGACGGCATAGCCGTTGGCGCTGGTGGTCACGCTGGTGCCATTGGTCAGGATCACGGCGGTGCCGTCGACGGTCAGCACCTCCGACGTGCTATCGGCCAGGCCGCCGACGGTCAGCGTCAGCGCGTGGATGCTCTGGCCGGCCTCCACCGTGCTGACGGTGGTACCGCTGAACAGGGATACCGCACTGCCGCCCTCGGTGAAGCCGGGGGCGCTGGCCGGGGTTGTGGTCAGGGTCGGGGCGGCGTTGAGGACGCTGGCCACGATATCGTTGCCGGTGCCGCCGCTGTTGGTGATCAGCGCTTTGCCGCCGCTGAGGTCCGCGCGCCCGCCGCTGTCCAGGTTGTCGAAGGCGGTGGCGTCGGTGGTGCCGCTGCCGGTGTTGTTGACGATGGTGAAGCTGTCGCCCAGCGCCACCGTGTAGCCGCCGACGGCGCTCAGCGTCAGGGTGCCGGCATTGCCCGACCCGTCGTTCAGCACGACGTTGCCGCCGACGCTCAGGACGTCGTTGTTGCCGGATGTGCCGGCGATCTGGATTTGCAGGGCGCCGCCCAGGTTCACGTTGCCCGTAACGGTCAGGGTGCCGATGCCGTTGTTCACGCCCTCGACGCCGGGGGCCAAGGTGCCGCCGCCATAGACCCGCAGGTTCCCGCCGACGGTGCCGGTGCCGGCCAGGGTGGCGCCGTCCTGGACGTTGACGTCGCCGCCAACCGAACCGGTCAGCGCCAGGGTGCCCGCCTGCACATAGGTGGTTTCGGTATATCCACTGCCGTCGCCCGACAGGGTTACGGTACCGGTTCCACCTTTGAACAGGCTGCCGAAACCATTGACGGCACCTGACAGGGTCAGGCTGTTGTCCGTGTTGAGGGTGCCATTGTTGACGGAGATGTTAAGATTCTGGCTCAGGCTGACGCTGGCCCCGGTGACAGTGAGTGTGCCACCGTTCAGCGTCAGGGCGCTGCCGCCCAGGTTGGTGGCGGCGGCGATGCGCAAGGTGGCATCGCGCACCGTCGTATCGCCGGTGTAGGTGTTGGCGCCCGACAGCGTGAAGGTACCGCCGTCGTTCATCGTCAGGTCACCCGATCCACTGACCACGCCCGACAGGGTCAGGGCGTTGGCATCGCTGATCGTGCCGCCATTGCTGCCCAGGGCCAGTGCTTGGCTCAGGCTGACGCTGGTTCCGGTCACCGCCAGCGTGCCGCCATTCAACGTCAGGCTGCCGCTGCCCAGGTTGGTGGCGGCGGCGATGCTGAGGGTGCCGTCGATGATGGTGGTAGTGCCGGTGTAGGTGTTGGTGCCGCTGAGCGTCAGCGTGCCTACACCATTCAGGGTCAGGTTTTTGGAACCGGAAATGACGCCGGACAGGGTGGCGCTGTTGGTGGCGCTGATGGTGCCGTTGGCGCTGAGGACAATGGCGTTGGCGAGGGTGACGCTGCTGCCCGTCACCTCCAGCGCGCCACCGTTCAGGATGACGGCACCGTTGATAGTGGTGCTGCCCAGGTTGGCGGCGCTGGTGACGCTGAGGGTGCCGGCGGACACCATGGTGGCGCCCAGGGCGCCGGTGGAGCTGGTGTAGGTGTTGGTGCCGGACAGGGTCAGCTTGCCGGCGCCGACCTTGGTCAGGCTGATGACGTGGCTGAGGTTGCTGCTGACGCCGCCGGTGATGTTGCCGGACAGGGTCAGGGCGTTGGCGTTGCTGATGATGCCGCCGCTGGCGCCGAGCGTGATGTTCTTGGAGATGGTGACGTTGCTGCCGGTGACCAGCAGGCCGCCCACGCCGGTGTTGCCCATGTTCAGGGTCAGCGTGCCGGTGGTCAGGTTGGTCTGGTCGGTGATCGACAGCGTGCCGACCTGGATGTTCAGGTTGGTGGTCGCGGCGCTGTTGTTGGCGGTCAGCACGATCGCGCCGTTGCCGAAGTTGTGGGTGAGGGTGAAGGCGCCGGCCAGCGTCCCGCCCAGGGTCAGGGTGGCGGTATCGCCGACGTAGATGCTGCTGGCGGCACTCAAGGTTACGTTGCCCGACAGCGTCGCGCTGCCGGAGGCCAGGTTGATGGCGCCGGAGCTGGACGTGCCGGCGCCGGCGATGGTCAGGGCATCGGCGATGGTGACGCCGTTGTCCACCTGCAGGGTGGCGCCGCTGGCCACGGTGGTGGCGCCGGTGCTGCTGCCCAGGGCGCCGCTGCTGGCGGCTTCCAGCGTGCCGGTGCTGATGGTGGTGGTTCCGGTGTAGGTGCTGGTGCCCGACAGGGTCAGGGTGCCGGTGCCGGTCTTGGTGATGCCGCCATTGATGCCGCCGTCCTGGAGGACGCCGGAGAAGGTGGTGCTGGTGTTGTCGCCGCCCATCGTCAGCGTTCCGCCGTTCAACGTCACCGTGCCGGCGCCGCTGAGCGAGCCCACGGTCTCATCACTGGCTTCCAGCTGCAGCGTCGCACCCGATGCGACGGTCACGGCGCTGCTGTCGCTGATGGCGCTGCCGCTGGACACCATGATCTCGCCGGCGCTGATGGTGGTGGCGCCGGTGTAGGTGTTGGTGCCTGACAGCTCCAGGGTGCCGGTGCCCGTCTTGGTCAGGCCGCCGGTGCCGGTGATGGCGCCGGAGAAGGTGGTGTTGGTGTTGTTGCCGCCCGCCGTCAGCGTGTTGAAGCTGCCGAGACTGACGGTGCCGGCACCGGCGAGCGAGCCGATGGTCTCGCTGGCGGCCAGGGCCAAGGTGGCGCCCGAGGCGACGGTCACGGCGCTGGTGTCGGCGACGGCGCTGCCGCCGCTGGCGGTGACCGTGCCAGCGCCGATGCTGATGGCACCGGTGTAGGTGTTGGTGCCCGACAGGGTGAGCCCATCCGAGGCGCCGGTGCCGGTGCTCAGCGTCAGGGTGCCGGTGCTGCCGGTGATGTTCCCGGACAGGGTGGCGGCGTTGCCGCTGGCCACCTGGATGGTGGAACTGGCGGTGACGGCGATGTTCTTGGCGATGCTGGCGGCGCCGTTGACCAGCAGGGTGCCCCCGGCCAGGGTGACGCTGCCGCTGCCCAGGCTGCCCGCGCCGGCGATGCTGAGGGTGCCGGAGGTGACGGTGGCGTTCGTATAGGTGTTGCTGGTGCCGCTCAGCACCACCGAGGCGTAGGTGCCGCCGGTGAGCTGTGAGGTGATGTTCAGGCTGCCGTTGCTGACCACGCCCGAGAAGGTCAGGTCCTTGCCGGCGCCCAGCTGGTCATTGATGCTGCGCGTGCCGCCGCCCAGATCGACGGTGCCGGTGAACGTCATGCCGAAGCTGCCGGCCAGCAACAGGTTGCCGTTGATCACCAGGTTGTTGGCCAGGGTGTAGGCGGCGGTGGTGCTGCGGATTTTGCCGCTGTTGAAGGTCAGCGTGCCGGTGCCGATGGCGTTGGCGGACGAGATGTCCAGGATGCCGCCGTCCACCGTGATGCCGCCGGAGAACGTGCTGTTGCCCGACAGCTTGATGGCGTTGCCGGCGGTGGTGCTCTTGGCGTCCAGCGCGCCGCTGCCGGTGATGGCGCCGCTCAGGGTGACGGAGCCGCTGGTGTAATCGATGGTGCCGCCGCCGGAATTGACCGTGATGGCGGTGGAACTGGAGAAGGCCGCCGTGGACAGCAATGTGCCGCCGTTGAAGATCAGCGACGAGGTGCTGCCCAGGCCGGCCACGGCCAATATGCCGGCCGAAATCGTCGTCGAGCCGGTGTAGGTGTTGCTGCCCGATAGGGTCAGCTTACCGGCACCTGTTTTGGTCAGGCCGCCCGTGCTGCTGATGACGCCCGACAGGGTCACGTCGTTGGCATTGCTGATGGTGCCGCCGCCGCTGCCCAGGGTGATGGCCTTGCTCACGGTCACGGCGGACCCCGTTACCGCCAATGCGCCGCCGTTCAGGGTCAGCGTGCCGGTGGTCAGGTTGGTCTGGTCGGTGATGGACAGGGTGCCCGTGGCGACGTTCAGGTTGGTGGCGCCGGTGCCGTTGCTGCCGCTCAGGACCAGGGTGCCGGTGCCGACATTCTTATAGAGCGTGAAGGCGCCGCCCAGGGTCCCGCTGAGGGTCAGCGTGCCCGTGCCGCTGACGTTGACCCGGGCGTCCGCCGTCAGGGTCACGTTGCCCGATACCGTGGCGCTGCCGGTCGAGGTGTTCAGGGTCAGCGAGCCGTTGCCGGCGGTGCTCACCGCGTCGGCGATGGTCACGCCATCATCGATCAGCAGAGTGCCGGCAGAGGCGATGGTGGTGCCGCCCGCGCTGGTGCCCAAGGCGCTGGAGGTGGCTGCCTCCAATTTGCCGGCGCTGATGGTGGTGGTGCCGGTGTAGGTGTTGGCGCCCGACAGAATGATCGTGCCGGCGCCCGCCGTGGTCAGGTTGCCGGTGCCGCTGATGACGCCCGACAGGGTCAGGGTGTTGGCGGTGCTGATGGTGCCGCCGCCGGTGCTCAGCAGGATGTTGCCGCTCAGCGTCACGGTGGTGCCGGTCAGCGTCAGCGTGCCGCCATCCAGCGTCAGGCCGCCGCTGCCCAGGTTGGTGCTGTCGGTGATGCTGAGGGTGCCGGCCGACACGGTGGTGTTGCCGGTGTAGGTGTTGGCGCCCGACAGGGTCAGGGTGCCGGCACCCGTCTTGGTCAGGTTGCCGGTGCCGCTGACGACGCCCGACAGGGTCAGGGCGTTGGCGTCGCTGACCGTGCCACCGCTGCTGCCCAGGGTCACGGCGTTGGTCAGGGTGACGCTGGTTCCGGTCACCGCCAGCGTGCCGCCGTTCAGGGTCAGCGCGGCGGTGCTGAGGTTGGTATTGTCGGTGATGCTGAGCGTGCCGGCGGTCACCGAGGTGGTGCCGGTGTAGGTGTTGGTGCCGGAGAGGGTGAGGGTGCCGGCACCAGCCGAGGTCAGGTTCTTGGAACCCGAGATGACGCCGGACAGGGTGGCGCTGTTGGTGGCGCTGATGGTGCCGTTGGCGCTGAGGACGATGGCGTTGGCGAGGGTGACGGCGCTGCCCGTCACCTCCAGCGCGCCGCCATTCAGGATGACGGCGCCATTGATGGTGGTGCTGCCCAGGTTGGCGGCGTTGGTGACGCTGAGGGTGCCGGCGGACACCATGGTGGCGCCCAGGGCGCCGGTGGAGCTGGTGTAGGTGTTGGTGCCGGACAGGGTCAGCTTGCCGGTGCCGACCTTGGTCAGGCTGATGACGTGGCTGAGGTTGCTGCTGACGCCGCCGGTGATGTTGCCGGACAGGGTCAGGGCGTTGGCGTTGCTGATGATGCCGCCGCTGGCGCCGAGCGTGATGTTCTTGGAGATGGTGACGTTGCTGCCGGTGACCAGCAGGCCGCCGACGCCGGTGTTGCCCATGTTCAGGGTCAGCGTGCCGGTGGTCAGGTTGGTCTGGTCGGTGATCGACAGCGTGCCGACCTGGATGTTCAGGGCGGTGGCCGCGGCGCTGTTGTTGGCCGTCAGCACGATCGCGCCGTTGCCGAAGTTGTGGGTGAGGGTGAACGCGCCGGCCAGCGTCCCGCCCAGGGTCAGGGTGGCGGTGTCGCCGACGTAGATGCTGCTGGCCGCACTCAGGGTCACGTTGCCCGACAGCGTCGCGCTGCCGGAGGACAGATTGATGGCGCCGGAGCTGGACGTGCCGGCGCCGGCGATGGTCAGGGCATCGGCGATGGTGACGCCGTTGTCCATCTGCAGGGTGGCACCGCTGGCCACGGTGGTGGCGCCGGTGCTGCTGCCCAGGGCGCCGCTGCTGGCGGCCTCCAGCGTGCCGGCGCTGATGGTGGTGGCGCCGGTGTAGGTGTTGGTGCCCGACAGGGTCAGGGTGCCGGTGCCGGCCTTGGTGATGCCGCCGTTCAGGGAGGCGCCGTCCTGGATGACGCCGGAGAAGGTGGTGGAGGTGTTATCCCCGCCCAATGTCAGCGAACCGCCGTTGAGCGTCACCGTGCCGGCGCCGCTGAGCGAGCCGACGGTTTCATTGCTGGCCTGCAGCACCAGGGTGGCGCTGGATGCCACCGACACGGCGCTGCTGTCGCTGATGGCGCTGCCGTTGGACACCATGATCTCGCCGGCGCTGATGGTGGTGGCGCCGGTATAGGTGTTGGTGCCGGACAGCTCCAGGGTGCCGGTGCCTGTCTTGGTCAGGCCGCCGGTGCCGGTGATGGCGCCGGAGAAGGTGGTGTCGTCGGTGCTGGCCTCGTTCACCGTCAGTGTGTTGGTGCCGAGCGTCACGGTGCCGGCGCCGGCGAGCGAGCCGATGGTCTCGCTGGCGGCCAGGGCCAGGGTGGCGCCCGAAGCCACGGTGACGGCGCTGGTGTCGGCGACGGCGCTGCCGCCGCTCAGCGTGACAGTGCCGGCCGAGACCGTCATGGCGCCGGCGAAGGTGTTGGTGCCGGACAGGGTCAGGCCGCTGCCGACAGTGGTGCCGGTGGTCAGCGTCAGCGTCTTGCCGGCGGTGCCGGTGATGTTCCCGGACAGGGTGGCGGCGTTGCCGCTGGCCACCTGGACGGTGGAACTGGCGCTGACAAGAATGTTGTTGGTGATGCTGGCGGCGCCGTTGACCAGCAGGGTGCCGCCGGCCAGGGTGACGCTGCCGCTGCCCAGGCTGCCCGCGCCGGCGATGCTGAGGGTGCCGGAGGTGACGGTGACGTTGGTGTAGGTGTTGCTGGTGCCGCTCAGGACCAGCGAGGCGTAGGTGCTGCCGTTGAGCTGTGAGGCGACGTTCAGGCTGCCGTTGCTGACCACGCCGGTGAAGGTCAGGTTATTGCCGGCGCCCAACTGGTCATTGATGGTGCGGGTGCCGCCGCCCAGGTCCACCGTGCCGGTGAACGTCATGCCGAAGCTGCCGGCCAGCAGCACGTTGCCGTTGATCACCAGGTTGTTGGCCAGGGTGTAGGCGGCGGTGGTGCTGCGGATCTTGCCGCTGTTGAAGGTCAGCGTGCCGGTGCCGATGGCGTTGGTGCTGGAGATGTCGAGGATGCCGCCATCCACCGTGACGCCGCCGGAGAACGTGCTGTTGCCCGAGAGCTTGATGGCGTTGCCGCTGGTGGAGCTTTTGGCGTCCAGCGCGCCGCTGCCGGTGATGGCGCCGCTCAGGGTGACGGAGCCGCTGGTGTAATCGATGGTGCCGCCGCCGGAATTGATCGTGATGCCGATGGAGCTGGTGATTGCCGCCGTGGACTTCAGCGTGCCGCCGTCCAGGGTCAGCGAGGCCGTGGAACCCACGGCGCCCAGCGCCAGCGTGCCGCCCGATACCGTGGTGGCGCCGGTGTAGGTATTGGTGCCGGACAGGGTCGCCGTGCCCGCCCCGGTCTTGGTCAGGGTGCTGCCGGTGCCGGAAACCCCGGCGGAAATGGTCAGTGTGTCGCCGCTGCCCACCGACAGGGTGCCGGCGCCGCCCAGGGCCAGGCCGCCGCTGGTGGCGGCGATGGTCAGGCTGCCTGCCGTGGTGGGCGCGTACTTCAGCGTATCGCCGGCACCCAGCGTGACACCGCTGGCCAGCGTGATGGTCCCGGTGACGCTGTCGCCGATGACGATGGTGTCCGCCCCCGTCTGGGTGACGGACCGGGCCAGCGCCTCGCGCAGGCTGAAGCCGTCGGCGGCGGCACCGCTGCTCTGGTCTGCGGTGGTGGTGACGTAAATGGTGGAACTGGTCACCGTCAGGTCGGCGTTGGTGGTGTTGCCGTTGCCGTCGTTCACGGCGAAGCGGATGGTGGCGTCGCCAAAGGGGGTGGCGTTGCTGTACTGGACGGCATGGATCAACGCCGCCACGTCCGCGCTGGTGGCGCTGGCGGTCAGGTTGACGGTCAGCACGCCGCCGGTGTTGGTGAAGGTCAGCGCATGGCCATTGACCGTGACCGTGCCGCCGCTGGCGCTCACGCTGTTGTCGAAACTGAAGACGTCGTTGGCCGTGGCGTCGGCGGATCCGGACGTCACGCGCTGTACCACCAGGCTGCCGCCGGCCCAGCCGGCCGTGTCGTTCTCTGTGTCGCTGACCGAGGCGGCGGTGCCGGAATCGAGGTGGACGGCGGTGCTGGCATCCACCCAGGCGACCGTGTCGCCGGCAAGGTTGGTGATGACTGGGGCGGCGTTGGCCCCCGTGACCGTGATGCCGGCCGTGTCGGTGGCGGAGGAGAAGGCGGTGGTGCCGCCGTTGGTGGCGGTCGTCACCTTGCTGCCGGCCGTGCCGCTGGTCTGGTCCCAGGCGCGGAAGGTGATGGTGGCGGTGCCGGTGTAGCTGCTGCTGGGCGCGAAATAGAGGCGGGTGTTGGCGTCCGCCTTCAGCAGCAGGGCGCTGGTGTTGCTGACCGTGGCGACACTGGTCCAGGTGGTGCCGCCGTTTGTGGTGTAATACCAGGTGCCATGGGTGGTGTCGGTGGCGGTGATGGCCAGGCCCGTCAGGGCGCCGCTATCGGGGTCGGTGACGTTGCTGATGCCAGTGCCGATGCCCACCAAGGCCGACACCAGGGTGCCAACGGACCCTGTGGGGGTGCTGGCCACGGTGTTGACTTCCGAGGTCAGGACCGGCGACTTGCTGGCGTCCAAGGTGGGCGCGGTATTGGCCGGAACACAGAAAGGGCTCGTAGCCTGGAAAGTGGCGAGCGTCTCCGCATACGCAAATTTGCCATTATGGCTTATGGGATTGTTTGGATACGTCAATGATGCGTAGACGTATCCCGTGGCGCTTGGGTCATAGTATGCAACAAGGGTGCCTGTGGAAATGGAACTACCGTGGGCGTCGGTTGACACACTCACGCTGTAAAGCCTGGTGGTTCCGAAATACGATGCTGTCGTACAGCCCAGGCAATGGTCCAAACCCTCCATACCGGCGACGGTGAACGGCAGCACGGTATCGATGGCTTTACCGGTGGTGTATTCCAAAACCCAGTCGCCGCCCAGCGCCGCCGGGCCGGTGCGGTCGGTGGAGGCTGCGACATCGATGTCGTTGCCCAGGTAACGGGCGAAGTCGTTGACGAATTGCTTGCCCTTGTCGGTCTCGGCGACGGAGCAGCCCAGCAGTAGGAAGTCGCCGCCCGTTTTCAGCGAGGCGCCGATAGCCGCCAGGTCGGTGGCACGGCCGGCAAGGTCGCCATCTGTAAGTACATGGTTACCGCCCAGAATGAGGCCGCCGTCGCCGCCTTCGGTCACCAGGACGACGGTGTCCAAGTTTTTGTAGGCCGACAGCGCCTCGGCGATGCCATGAACGGTGCGCTGGCCTTCCCCCAGCAGGATGACGGGCACGGATGGGTCCATGCCGGCGATCAAGGTCTGATAATCCGCCACGCTGGTGTCGACGATGACCACCTCGTGCACGCTGGACGTGGCCGTCGTGGTGGGGATGACGGCGGTGGCGGTGCTGGTGTTGGCGACCTTGGTGGTGTCGGTCGTGGCTGTTTTGGCCGCGTCCGAAGTCTTGGCCGTATCCGTGGCCGCCGTCTGGCTGGGGGCGGACGTGCCGCTGGCCGTCGCCTTGGCGCTGCTGTCGGCGGTGCCGGTGTCGGTCGCCGTCGCGGCGGCGGCCTTGGCGGCCGCGTCCAGCAGGGCGGCGCTGGCGGCCGCGTCCGCGTGCGTGTCCACCGTCGCCGTCGCCGCCGTCTTGGTCACCGTCGCGGCGGTCGCGGCGGCGGCGGCGTCGAACATCATGCGGGGTTCAAGGGCCAGTCGCAGGGCGCGCGGGGCGTTCTTGCGATCCTGGGTCTTCTTGACCGGGGGGCGTGAACCGTCGGGCATGGCGTACACTCACCAATTGGAATAGGCGGCCGCGGGGGACCTACCTGAAAGGCAAGGCGCCTTTTGCAAAAAACCCATCGATGGCTGCAACGGCTCCCCCATAGCGCTTAAATCACAAGTACCCACAACCCGCCAGTAAATTCAGAAGCGGGCATCGCGCTCGGAAGACGATCATCTTTTGTGACTAAATGTGAGAGCGCGCTTTATGGGGCAGCCGCAGTCGATGTTGCCCCCTGCGCCCTATTCAAAAGTATACATATTAAGAAATCCCTACCGCCCAACGATTGTATGCGCCGGCTTTTGGAGGTAATCCACCAGCCGGATTTCTTAATGGAGTTAAAATATTAACAAGGATTTAACCAAGTCCGGCGTGTAACGGGGTGGCGCCAGGGGCGCAAATTTGATAGAGACATCGCAGGGTGGTGGCGCCACGCCGGAAATACCACCGCTTATGCGCCATCAAACCAAGGGTAAAAAATCAAAATACTGGCCTGAAGGCATAGGGGTAAAGATGGCGATGACGCCCGAAGCGGGAACGGCGGTCAATGAAACGGCAGCGGACGTGACCAATTCCGTCCCCGTGGCCAGCCAGGACAGGATGGAGCCGCCCCGCTTTCTGCCATCCCCTGGTTTCGCTGCATGGCTGGCGGAGACGGGGGGCAGCCTGTTGATGTCCACCTACCAGTCCGCACGCCTGATTTTCCTCTATGAGACCGATGGCGGCCTGCATGTGCTTGACCGGGTGGTGGGCACGGCCATGGGCCTAGCGGTGGACACGGACAAAATCTGGCTGGGCAATAAGGAACAAATCTGGAAGTTCGCCAATACCGGCCCGGCGACGCTGGACAGCCTGCCCGTCGATGCCTTGTACATGCCGAGGAAGGGCTATTTCATTGGCCCATGCGATACGCATGACATGATCGCGAATGTCGATTTCAAGGGCGAGCGCCATGAACTCGTTTTCGCCAACACCAATTTCAGCTGCATCGCCGCATTGGACGACCAGTTCAACTTCCGGCCATTGTGGAAGCCCGACTTCATTTCCAGCCTGATGGCGGAGGATCGCTGCCACCTGAACGGCATCGGTGCCCGTGACGGCCGGGTGGTGTATGCGACCTTGTGCGGTCGCTCCGACACCACCTTCGGTTGGCGCGGCACCAAGAATGGCGGCGGCTTCGCCGTTGACGTGGAGACGGGCGAGATCCTGGCCCAAGGCCTGTCGATGCCGCATTCGCCCCGTTGGTATCGCGATCGGCTTTGGCTGCTGAATTCGGGCGATGGCCAGTTCGGTTATGTCGATGGCGAGCGGGGTGGTTTCGTCGCGGTGGCCGAATGCCCGGGTTTCGCCCGTGGCCTCAGCTTCGTGGGCGACTATGCCATCGTCGGCCTGTCGCAATTGCGCACCAACAGCTTCGCTTCGGGCATCGCGTTGAACGCCAAGCTCCAGGCTGGCAACATCCAGCAGCGCTGCGGCCTGCAGATTGTCGATTTGCGCACGGGCCATAACGCTCATTGGTTGACGATCAGCGGGCCGGTGACGGAACTGTACGACGTCGTGTTCAATGCCGGCGTCCGCCGGCCTTATTGCCCAGGTTTCCGGGACCCCGAACTGCACCGCCAGCGTGTACAGTTGCCAGACAACAGCTTTCCCCATCCCTATCGCGGCGTGCAGCAGCACTTTACCAAGCCGCCTGCCGGCCCGGAAAAATCTCAAGGATAAAGAGGTTGATCTATCCGAAGGGTTATACGCCCGCTGGCAGCAATTGCGCTGTGGACTTGACCTAAAAGTGTAGTTACTTCTATCGATGCTCGCTCAACACGAAAAGGGGAGGCTGTTCTCATGGAACCATTCGTGGGCGAAATCCGCATTTTCACCTGGAACTGGGCGCCTAAAGGATGGGCGCTATGCAACGGCGCGCTGTTGAACCTGCAGCAGAATATCGCGCTGTATTCCCTCATCGGTGTCTACTATGGCGGCAACGGGACCAGCAATTTCAATTTGCCGGATCTGCGTGGACGGACGCCGCGGCACCTCAGTCAGCAGATGCCCCAGGTGGGGCTGTCGGGTGGGGCGGAAACGGTGACGCTGACGACGGCGAGCTTGCCGGTCCATACCCATTCCGTGAACGTGATCAATGGCCCGGCCACGCCTCCGCAAACGGCAAGTCTGGCAAATCATGCCCTGGCCTCGGTCACGAAGGTCGCGACGAACGCCACGATCCCGGTCTACACCCCACCGACTGTGAACAGCCAGCCGGTGGCGACGGTGACCTTGCCCGCCGATACCCTCGCCACCAGCGGTGCCAGCGCCCCTGTCGCCAACATGCAGCCCTGGGTCGTAGCCAACTACTGCATCGCCCTGCAGGGCATTTTCCCGCCGCGCAACTGACCCCGCCACCGCACTTCGAAAGGGAGGGCACCGATGTCCGAATGCTTCCTGGGCGAAATCCGCATTTTCGCCGGCCCTTACGTGCCAGTCGACTGGGCGGCTTGCGATGGTTCCACGCAAAGCCTCAGTCAGAATCAGGCGCTGTTCGCGCTGATTGGCACGACCTACGGCGGGAACGGCGTTACCAACTTCAATCTGCCGGACTACCGGGGGCGCACACCGATCGGTCAAGGGCAAGGCACAGGCCTGACCAGCCGCGTGTTGGGTCAGAGCGGCGGCACGGAGACGGTCACGCTGACGCAGGCCAATACACCCGCCCACACCCACGGCTTCAGCGCCAGTACGGCGACCGGTTCCGATCTCAACGCTTCAGGTAACTTGGTCGCCTCCTATACCGCCACCACGAGCATCAAGGGCCTGTACACGTCCGACACCACGGCCACGACGGTACAGTTGGAGACGGGTGTCATAACCTCGGCGCTGGGTTCCGGCGGCGGAACGGTTCCGCATAACAACATGATGCCCTTCATCGCGGTGGGCTACATCATGGCCATTCAGGGCATCTATCCGTCCCGGAATTGACCCTCATGCCGACGCCGTCGCATGAGCGATGGCTTTCCCATGACGTTTCCCTTTTGGAAGGAATCTCACCATGGCTGATCCCTTCACCGGTGAAATCCGCGCCTTCGCTTTCTCCTTTCCGCCCGCCAACTGGTCGCAATGCAATGGCCAGCAAGTGCTGATTCAGCAGAACAACACGCTGTACGCCGTCATTGGCAACACTTACGGCGGCGATCTGCAGAACTATTACAATCTGCCCAATATGATGGGGTGCATTCCCATCGCCTACGGTTCAGGTCCTGGCCTGACGCCGCGCGACGCGGGCGAGAAAGGCGGTACGGACACGGTGGCGCTGACCAGTGGCAATTTCCCGCCCCATAATCATTTGGTGAATGTCAAAAACCCGAATACCGGCAATGCGGGATATGTATCGACTCCGACGGCGACGACCTACCTCAGCCGTCCAAACAACATGCTGCTGTATTCCACCACGGCGGTGACCCAAGGCGGCCCGACGCTGGCGGCGAATACGGTTGGCACTGTCGGCTCGGCAGCCATCGCCCCCCGTGCCAACGACCAGCCCTATCTGGTGGTCAACTTCTGCATCTGTCAGTTCGGTGAGTTCCCATCGCGTCAGTGAGGAAGGGGTTTGATGTCTTGCCTGCCTGAAGGGGCGGCGGCCGCCGTGGATGATGCCGCCCCGGTTCTGCCGCCCTTGACCTTGCCTGCCGACCTGGCGGCCCAGGGTCTGTCCTTGCGCGACCAGGGAGAGGGGGACGCGGACTTCGTGCGTGACCTCTATGTCTCGCACCGGTGGGAAGAGATGCAGGCCGCCCCTTGGACGGACGGTGAACGCCTGGCCTTCCTGCAGGATCAGGCGCGGCTGCAGGCGGCCCATTACGCCCTGCATTACCACGATGCCGATTTCATGATTGTGGAGAAGGATGGGCGGCCCATCGGCCGCCTTTACCTGTTCCGCCGCAATGTCAGGGATTTGCGTATCGTGGAAATCGGCCTGATGCCGGACTGGCGCGGCCATGGCCTGGGTGGCGCGCTGCTGGGTTGGGTACAGGGCTTGGCCCGTGAGGAGGGCTACGCCCAGTGCACCATCCATGTGGAGGGCAACAACCGCGCCCGGCGGCTATACCAGCGCCTGGGCTTTCAGGATGTGGAGCCCGTGGGCCCCTACTTCCTCATGGCCTGGCTGGCGGCACCAGCGGCGTGACCGTCGCCGGCCCACAGGTGGTCAGCTGAAGACCGCCTGGTAGAAATAGGTCCCGTCCTCGTTGCGCCCCAGCGGCACCAGGAAGATCTCCAGCGTGCCTAAGGTGGGGTGGGTCAAGGGATGGATGTGCTGGTTCAGCATCGTGTTCGGATCCGTTCCGTTGAATAAAAGAGAGAACGGATCGCGAAAGCGACCGGGCGCCGAACTCTTCTTACCATGATCAACCTTGGTCAGGATCAAGGTTCCTTGGTATTCTGGGTAGGTAACCGTGAATTCCTGATCGACCAGCGGCAGGAAATGCTGTGCCGTAAGTTCGCCGAGCATGGGCTTCCATCTTTTGAACTTGAAGGTGCGCCACTATAACATGCCGGTCATTGCAAGGAATGGAAAAACGGCAGGGCCGCTGCATCAGGATTGCAGCCGGTCATTCAGCACCCGGGCGTAGGTTCCCAGGCGCGCCTCCAATTCCACCGGCACCTCGCAGGTGTAGCGCAGCGTGCGCTCCACCTCCTCAAAATTGCGGATGAGATAGCCGCGGCGCTGCACGATCTCCGCCCGCTGCTGCTGCTTGTCCGGGTCGGTGGTCTCGGCCGGGATGGCTTGCAACTCGGTGGTGGCCTTGGACACCAGGTCGCCCATGTCGCGCTGGCGGTGCGCCAGATCCTGGATGCGGGTGATGACGCCGGCACGCTGGCTGTTGATCTCCTCGACGATGCCGGCGAAGACCTTGGGATAGAGGGTGGGCCGCTGGCCCTTGGGCACCTTGTCGGCGAAGCGGGTCAGGGCCTTCTCACCCTCATCCGCCGGGATCTCGCGCGGGGCCGTGGCCTGCACCACCGCCGCCACCCGCCTGTCGGCGCGCCAGTCCACATGCTCCGGCAGGGGCGGCCCGCCCCAGTAGGTGGCGGCCGTCAGTTGCGGCACCAGCCGCTGGTGGCAGGGCCAGTCGGGGTTGGCCTGGCCGGCCGGCGGGGGCGGGGCGGCCAGGGCGGAAGTCGACGCCAGGATAAGAGCAAGGCTCAGCAGCAGGCGCATGGGCAAGACCCTTCCTTATTCACCGCCGCCCCGGCGGGCCAGCAGGCCGCGGCCGGGGTCGTAGCCCCAGACCGCCAGGACCATGAACAGCAGCGTGGCCCCCGCCACCACCCCGGCCGACAGCGGCGCCATCTGGCCGTACAGCGCGAAGCGGATCAGCTCCGTCGCGTGGGTGAAGGGGTTGGCCTGGCAGATCCAGTACAGCGTCAGGCTGCTTTCCTTCACCCGCCACAGCGGATAGAGGGCGGAGGAGGCGAAGAACATGGGGAAGATGACGAAGTTCATCACCCCGGCGAAATTCTCCAACTGGCGGATGAAGGACGACAGAACCAAGCCCAACGCGCCCAGCATCAGGCCCGACAGGATCAGGGCCGGCAGCACCGAGAGATAGCCCAGCGGCGGCGGGTCGATTTCCCAGAACCAGGCGATGCCGAGGAAGATGTAGGCCTGCACCACCGACACCACCACGCTGGCCAGCAGCTTGGCCGTCAACAGGAACCAACGGGGGAAGGGGCTGACCAGCAGGGTCTTCATGCTGCCCATCTCCCGGTCGTAAACCATGGAAAGGGAGCTTTGCATGCCGTTGAACAGCTGGATCATGGCCAGCAGGCCGGGGGCGATATAGACCTCGTACGGGATATAGGTTTCATAGGGCGGGATGATGGAGACGCCCAGGACGAAGTGGAATCCCGCCGCGAATATGGCCAGCCACACCAGCGGCCGCACCAGGGCGGAAAAGAAGCGCCCGCGCTGCTGCGTCCAGCGCAGCGCCTCGCGCTTCACGATGCCGCCCAGGCAGCGGGCGTAGTGGATGGGGGTCATCGCGCGGCCCCCTCTTGATGCTGAGGTGTCCCTTGATGCTGACGTGTCAGGGTGTCGAAGGCGGCGCGCAGGGTGGGCACGCCGGCGCGGGCGGTCACCTGGGGCACGGGCCCCTGGTCCAGTACCTGGCCCTGGTGCAGCACGATGACCTTGGCGGTGTCGTCCGCCTCGTCGATCAGATGGGTGGCCCACAGCACGGCCATGTCCCGGCTGCGGCACAGGTGGCGGACATGGTCGATCAGGAAGCGGCGGCTTTCGATGTCCAGGCCCACGGTGGGCTCATCCAGCAGCAGCAGGGCCGGGTCGTGCACCAGGGCGCGGGCCAATTCCACCCGCCGCCGCTGGCCGCCGGACAGCTGGCGCACCCGGGTGTCCCGCCGGTCGGCCAGGCCCACGCGCTCCAGCTCCTCCTCAATGCGGATGCGGGCGCGGGAGCCGGCCAGGCCGTGCAGGCTGGCGTGATAGGCGAGGTTCTGCCGCACCGTCAGGTCCAGGTCCAGGGTGGGCTGCTGGAACACTACACCCATGGCGGCCAAGGCGGCGGAAGGCTGGCGGCGGATGTCGTGGCCGAAGACAGCGATGCGCCCCTGCCGGCTGTGGTACAGGCGGGTGATCAGGGCGAACAGCGTGGTCTTGCCGGCCCCGTTCAGGCCCAGCAGCACGGTGAAGTCGCCGGGGGCCAGGCTGAAGCCCACGTCGCGCAGGACTTGGCGTGGTCCGAAGGCGTGGCTGAGGCCGGAAACGTCAAGCGCCGCGGTGGTGACTTGGGGGGCTGGCGTCACGGCGCCACCACCACGCCCCAGGGCAGGCGGCCCACCGGCACCGACTTCACCACCTTCAGCGCGTCAACGTCGATGACCGACAGGTCGTTGCTGACGCCGTTGGTGGTGTACAGCCGCTTGCCGTCGCCGGAGAAGGCCAGGTTCCACACCCGCTGGCCCACCAGCAGGTACTTCTTGACCTGGTAGCTGTGGGTGTCGATGACGGCGATGCGGTTGGCGGGGCCCAGCGCCACGAACGCGGTGGTGCCATCGGCGGTCAACTGGATGCCCACGGGCTGGATGGATTCCTTCGGCACGCCCGGAATGTCGAAACGGATGGTCTGGATGACCTTGCGCTGGGCGGAATCGATGACGCTGACGGTGCCACCCACCTCGGCCGACACCCACACCAGCGACCCGTCCTTGGTCCATTGCGCCACGCGCGGCCGGCTGCCCACCAGCACGTTGGCCAGCACCTCATGGCTCTGCGTGTCGATGAAATGGGCCATGCTGGTGGTTTCCGACGTGTTCACCAGGATCTTGCCGTCCGGGCTGATGCCCATGCCCTCGGGCTCCACCCCCACGGGGATCTCGGTGACGATGCGGCCGGCGGCAATGTCCAGCACCGACACCATGTTGTCGTTCTCGTTGGACACGTACAGCGTCTTGCCGTCGGGGCTGAGGGTGAACAGCTCCGGGTCCGGGCCGCTGGGCAGGGTGCGGCTGACCGTCAGGCTGGCCAGATCCAGCACCTCGATATGGTCGGCGTCGCTGGTGCAGATGTAGAGAGACTTGCCGTCCTTGGACAGGGCGATGCCGCGCGGCCGGGCGCCCACCTTCACCGTCTTGACGACGGCCAGGGTACCGGCGTCCACCACCGTGATGGTGTTGTCCTTCTCATTGGACACCAGCAGCCGCTCGGCCATCGCGGGGGTGGTGGCCAATAGCAGGCCCATCGCGAGCAACAGGCCGGCGACTGCCGGCCCCGCAGCGTTTTGGGGAGCGGAGCGGACTGAAACGCGAGGGAGCCAAGCCCCCGGCTGGGGGCACCCGGCGTTTGAGGGGGCCTTTGATCGGATGCGATTAAAGGCCGCAAGCATCAACGTGGATGGCATGTCGTCTCCGGCTGGTCGGGACCCAGCGTGTCCAGTTCCGATGTCTCATGCAGGAAGCCTGGCTGCGGCGAGACCGACACCAGCGACCGCGCGTCGGCCAGCAGCACCGGCTGGCGCAGTTGTCCGTCCCAGGCGCGGAAGCTGAGCCGCGCACCCTTGAAGGCCGCCAGTTCGAACTCGGGCTTGCGCAGGTAGGCGGTCATGGCCGCCCCTTCCACGCTGCCGCCCCGGGTAGCGGCCTCGCCCAGGGCGCGCACCGCCATCCAGGCGCCGTAGTCCCGCTCCGTCATCCAGCGGCCGGCCTGCTTCAGGAAACGCGCCTGCAGTTGCGTGGCGCCCCATTGCTCGAAGGGGCGGGCCCAGGCGGCGGGCACCAGGCCCTGGGTGCCGGCCACGGGCCGGGGATCGGTGGCGCGATAGCCCAGGTCATCGCCGAAATTGTCGCCCTCATCCGCCACCACCAGCACGTCGTACTTGATGCCTTGGGTGAAGCGCGCCACCTCGGCCCCGATGGCGTAGTGGCCGGTGTCGGTGCGCCGGGCGCCGGGGTCATAGGTCCAAGGCTTGTCCGCCACGATCTTCAGGCGGAATTTGCGCGCCGATTTGCGCAGCGCGTCGGCATACAGCTTGTCCTCGGGGTTGGGGCCCGCCACCAGCAGGATGTCGCGCCAGTTCTTGATGGTCAGGTATTGCATCAGGGCGTCGGCCAACATGGCGCGGCTGGGCAGCAGGTGCAGGATGTTGCGCCGGCACTGCTCACCGCGCAGGGCGTCGTCGGTGCTGGTGGCGTCCAGCAGCGTGGCGTCCTTGGCTTCGGCCAGGTCGGCCAGGCGCAGCAGCAGGTCGGCCGGCACGTCGGTGACGAAGGCGCGGTAGCCTTGGGCCACCAGCCGCTTGAAGGCGGCAATCACGGCGTCGGCATCGGGCTCCAGCGCCTCTTCCAGGTGATAGGCCTGGTGGATGAAGCGGCCGGTAGTGATGTTGTCGGCCAAGCCCAGGCGGGCGCCTTGCACGCCCTCGTCCTCCGGTGGCTGGTCCAGGAAGCTTTGCGGCAGCACCCGCTTCTGCACCAGCGCCAGATAGGCGATGTTGGCGACGGGGTCGGGCTTCGCATCCGGCTTGGGCGCAACGGTGGCGGGCTTTGCCGCAGGCGGGGCGGCATGCGCCACCTGTCCGGCCAGCAGCAGGCCGGAAAGAAGCACGCCTATGGGATACACGCCTATCAGGCCATGGCGGCGGTTGGGCATCTCCGCCGTCTCCTTAAACGTCAGACCAGGGACCGCCGACCGATAATGGCCCGGGCCATCCGGGGCCGCCATAGGAAATCAGGGCCGGAAATCAGCGCGCTGTCTCATTCTATAGTCGTAGAGGGCCCGGGTTGACAGGGGTGAAGCCGGCGGCCCGATAATGGCGTTCGAAGCTAGGAACAGCCCAGGGCCATGGACAACCCAGGATTGAACTGGGTCCGGCACCCCGGCCGGGCGCGGAGGATGCCCCGATTTGGATGTCCCCATGACCATGACACGCCGCCGCCTGATGGCTACGGGGCTTGCCGCCTCGGTGCCCATGCGGGTCCGGGCCGCGGGTGCGCCGGCTTTGCGTGTCGGCATCCTGCGCTATGGCACCGTGTCGTGGGAACTGGACGTCATCCGCCGCCACGGGCTGGACGCGGCCCACGGCCTGGCGATCATCCCCCAGGAATTCGCCACCGGCCAGGCGACACAGGTGGCGCTGCAGGCGGGCCAGGTGGACACCATCGCCGTGGATTGGCTGTGGGTGGCGCGGCAGCGGACGACCCAGGAAGGATCGGGCGGCGGCGACTGGACCTTCATCCCCTTTTCCAATTCCGCTGGCGCGTTGATGGCCCCGGCGCAGGGGCCAGTGGCCACGGTGCCCGATCTGCCGGGCCGCCGCCTGGGCATCGCCGGCGGCGCGCTGGACAAGAACTGGCTGATCCTGCGCGCCTATGCCCAGCGCCAGGTCGGCATCGACCTGGACCGGACGGCGGAGAAAACCTTCGGCGCACCACCCCTGCTGGCCAACGCGCTGGCGGTCGGCCGGCTGGACGCCCTGCTGACCTATTGGCCCTTCGCCGCCAAGGGTCAGGCGGCCGGGCAACGCCGCCTGCTGACGGTTGAGGACGCGGTGACCGGGCTGGGCGTCCAGGGGACGCCGCCCATGGTGGGCTACGTCTTCTCCGAACGCTGGGCCAAGGCCAACAGCGCCGTGCTGGAGGGCTTCATCGCCGCCAGCCGCCAGGCGCGCGACCTGCTGGTCAAGGATGAGGCGGAATGGCCCAAGCTGCGCCCTCTGGCCGACGCCGGCAGCGACGCGGAGTTCGACGCCTTGCGCGACTGGTACCGGCGCGGCATTCCCCGCCACTGGGGGGCGGCGGAACAAGAGGCCGCCGCCCAGCTGTACCAGGTGCTGGCCTCGGTGGGCGGACCGGCGCTGGTGGGCGGCGGTGGCGACGTGCTGCCGGCCGGTACCTTCTGGCAGGCGACGCAATCTTGGTGAGTCGGGAGGCGGCAGGCCGGGGCCGGGCCTGGCTGATCCGCGCGCTGTCCGTCCTGGTCCTGCTGCTGGTGTGGGAGGCGGCGGGGCGGCTGGCGGCCAGCCCCCTGGCGCCGCCGGCCTCCACCGTGCTGGCCGTCATGGCGCGGGAGACGGCGTCGGGCGCCTTACCCCACCATGTCGGCATCACCTTGGCCCGGGTGGCGGTGTCCTTCCTGCTGGCCATGGGGGCGGGCACGGCGCTGGGCCTGGCCATGGGCTGGTGGCGCACGGTGGACCTGTGGCTGGACAGTGCGCTGCTGTTGCTGCTGAACCTGCCGGCCCTGGTGCTGATCGTCCTGCTCTACGTGTGGTTCGGCCTGACGGAGGCGGCGGCCATCACGGCTGTGGCGCTGAACAAGCTGCCCACCACCGCCGTCACCGTACGCGAGGGCGTGCGGGCCCTGGACGCGGAGTTGCTGGAGATGGGGCGGGTCTTCCGCTACGGCCGCGCGGCCACCCTGCGCCATATCGTGCTGCCGCAGCTGCTGCCCTACCTGTTCGCCGCCACCCGCTCCGGCCTGGCGCTGATCTGGAAGATCGTGCTGGTGGTGGAGCTGCTGGGCCGCAGCGACGGCGTCGGCTTCCAGATTCAGGTCTATTTCCAGCTGTTCGACGTGGCCCACATCCTGGCCTACGCCCTGGCCTTCATCCTCATCGTCCAGGTCATCGAATGGGCAGCCCTGCAGCCGCTGGAACGCCGAGCGGCGCGGTGGAGAGTGTCATGACCCGGCTCATCGTCGATATCCGTGAGAAGCGCCTGGCCGGCCGGCCGGTGCTGGGCGGCCTGGCCTTCAGCCTGGACGAGGGTGAGGTGACGGCCGTGGTCGGCCCCTCCGGCTGTGGCAAGAGCACGCTGCTGCGCCTGGTGGCCGGGTTGGACCGCGAGGTTACGGGCACCGTGCGGTGGAGCGGGGAGGGCGCGCGCCCGGTGCCCAACCTGGGTGTCGTTTTCCAGCAGCCCCGCCTGCTGCCCTGGCGCACCGTGCGGCAGAACCTGGCCCTGGCCGGTGCCGACCCGGCGGAGGGCGAGCGGCTGCTGGAGCGCTTGGGCCTGGCGGCCCAGGCGGACGTCTGGGCCTCGCAACTGTCCTTGGGCATGGCGCGGCGCCTGGCGCTGGCCCGCGCCCTGGCGGTGGATGCCCAGGCCCTGCTGCTGGACGAGCCCTTCGCCTCCCTGGATGAGGGCAACCAGCGCCTGGCCCGCGCCGTCCTGGCGGAACAGCTCCTGCGCCGGCCTGTGCCCACGCTGCTGATCACCCACGACCTGGCGGAGGCGGTGGCCCTGGCCCATCGCGTGCTGGTGCTCTCACCCGGGCCCGCCCGCCTGCTGTTCGACCAGGCGGTGCCACCCGGGGTCCGCACCGATCCCGCGCTGGCGGCCGCCACCGTGGCGGCCTTGCGTGACCTGGCCCGTTAGGGCAGATCGCCCGTGCCGGCAAGCAGGTCGCCCAGCTGCGCCAGCTGCTCCGGCAGTGCCGCCGCCGAGCCCTGCAGCGCTTCCTCAAGCGCCTCCTTGGACGGATAGGCTTCGTGGAAAGTCAGCAGCGTCTTTCCGCCCAGGTCCTGAAAAGTCACGGTGGTGATCGCGCCCTCTTCGCCCTCGTCGTTGGTCCAGACGATGCGCTCGTTGGGCACCACCTCGATATACTTGCCGTAGAAGGCCATGGTGTCCGAGCCGCCGGCGGCGAATTCCAGGCGATACTTTCCGCCGGTACGCACGTCCAGCTCGCACGATACGAGAGAAATGCCAGGCACCGATTTCGGCACCCACCAACGCCGGAACAGCTCCGGCTGGCTCCACGCCCTGTAAACCACGCTCGGCGGCGCGTCGAATGTCCGCGTCACGACCAGTTCGCGATCGCCCCTGCGCTCGACTGACGTGGGGTTGTCACCGTGCTGAGTCATCGCTTTCCTCCCGTTTCATCTCACTGATGATCTCGTCCAAGGCGTCGAAGCGCGCCTCGAAGAGCTTGCGGTGGGTCTCGATCCACTCGGCCTCCGCCGCCAGGCCGCGTTTTCCAAGCGCGCAGGTCCTTACCCGTCCGACCTTCCGCGTGATGACGAGCCCCGCCCGCTCCAGAACCTGGATGTGCTTCTTCATGCCGGTCAGCGTCATCCGGAATTGGTCGGCGAGACTGGTGATCGACGCGTCCCCGCGGCCAAGCTGATCGATGATCCCGCGGCGGGTCGCATCGGATAGCGCCGCGAACGAGAGGTCGAGGGGAGGATTTATACACTGAACCATGTGGTTCAGTGTATGGCCGGCGCGCACCATGCGCAAGCGTTCCGAACGTCATCGCCCTGAACCGATCATTCACTTGTGGGGCCGGCTGCTGACGCGGCTGGTCCTAGCCCGCCTTCCTGGTGCGGCGGCGCGCCGGGTTCTGCGCTTTTGGCCGGGCGGTGGAGGCACGCACCACCAGGTCATGCGATACCAGCCGGTGGGGCACGGTGGCGTCGCCGCGCGGGCGTTCCATGAGGCGGGAGATCAGCAGATCCGCCGCCTCCTCCCCCAGCTTGCGCATGGGCTGGCGCACGGTGGTTAGCGGCGGCCAGGTCATGCTGGCAATGGGGCAATCGTCGAAGCCGGCCACTGACAGGTCGTCGGGCAAGCTCAGGCCCCGCGCCTGGGCCACGACGATGACGGCGGCCGCCATCTCGTCATTGCAGGCGAAGATGGCGGTGGGCGGCTCCGGCAAACTCAGCAGCCGCTCGGCGCAGGGTAGGGCGGAGGGGAAGGTGAAGGCGCCCTGCTCGATCAGGTCCGGATCCTCGGCGATGCCCAGCTCCGCCAGCGCGTCGCGATAGCCCAGGTGGCGGCGCTCGGTGGCGCCGTGGTTGGCGGGGCCCTTGATCAGGCCGATGCGGCGGTGGCCCAGCGACAGCAGGTGGCGGGTCAGGGCCGCCGCCGCCTGCCGCTCGTCGATCCAGACGGAGGAGAAGGTGTCGCCGCCGCTTTCCGCCGTCACCCGCACCAGGGGTATGCCGCTTTCCGTCAGGACCGACAGCACGCGCGGCTCGTCGGTGATGGGGGCGGTCAGCACCACGCCGTCGGGGCGCAGCCAGTCCAGCACGGCGCGCACCCGCCGTTCCACATCTTGGCCGCGATAGTCGATCTCCTCGATCAGCAGGTGATAGCCCCGGGCGCGGCAGCGGTTCAGCAGTCCCACCTGGATTTCCATGGTGTAGGGGCCGGCGGGGTCGCCGTAGAGGTGGCCCAGCAGATAGGATCGTTTGCCGGCCAGCGTGCGCGCCGACATGTTGGGGTGATAGCCCAGGTCATGGATGGCCTTCATCACCTTGTCCAAGGTGGCGCGGTTGACGTAAGGCTCGCCGTTCAGCACGCGCGACACGGTCTTGATGGAAACCCCGGATTCACGGGCGACGTCGATGATCGTCGGTTTCCGGGCGTCATTCCCCATGTGGCATCGCTCCCCTCGGCACCAGCTGTCACTACTCCTGTAATGGCACAAAAAAGAAAGGGCGGCACGATCGCAATCATGCCGCCCGGAGTGGGCGCATAGTCCCCGGGGAGAGGGTATGCGCATAGAAGGGAGATCAAGAAGAAGGCCCGGGAACGACCAAACCCGGCAGTTCCCGGTTCGGGGACCTTTTGGAAAGCAGAACCTGAAGGCCCCCGGGTTCTGCAGGATCCGGCCCGGCGTCGCTGCCGGACCGGCCCCCGCAGCTCACGGGCATCAGCCGCCGAACTTGAACCGCCCGCCCAGCATGAAGCGGCGACCCGCGTTCACGTAGGTGAAGGGCTGGTTCTTGAACTGCAGGTAGGTCTCCTGAGACTCATCGGTCAGGTTGATGGCCTCGAAGGTGATGCCGAACTCAGGCGTGAACTGATACGCGATCTGGGCGTCCAACTGGCCGTAGGGCCGGCTGAACACGCCATAGGTCACCGACTTGTTGGTGGTGGCGTCCAGGATGGCGAAGGTGGAGCCGATGGCGTCGCCGTTCACGGCGCTGGACCGCCAGCTGTAGGACAGCCGGGCTTCCAGGCCGCCCTTCTGATAGTAGGTCTGCGCCGTCAGGGCGTGCAGCGACACGCCGGGGATGGGCAGGTCCTGGGCGAAGTCGGTGTGGGTGGACGAGGTGGACAGCGAGTAGGTGTAGTTGGCGTTGAAGCCGACGCCGAAGTCGAAGGCGTACTGCGCCCCGATTTCGAAGCCCTTGATGCTGCCGCCGGCGCCGTTGCTGGGGGCGGTGAAGCCCGCGGTGCTGCCGCCGAAATCGTCCATCACGGTGATGGAGGTGGTCTGCGTCTGGATGAAGGTGTCGATGGACTTGTAGAAGCCGCCGAAGGTCAGCGCGCCCTGCTCACCGAAATACCATTCGTAGCCGATGTCGATCTGGGTGGCGCGGAAGGGATCCAGGTTCGGGTTGCCGCCGCTGCCGCCCACGAAGGCGAAGCCCTGCTTGCCCGCCGTGTTGGTCTCACGGGTGAAGTTGTACTGCGCGCCGCGGCCCAGGTCGTAGGGGCTGGGCGGGGACATGACGCGGGCGGCGGAGAAGCGGACCTTCTGGTCCGGCGCCACGTCCAGCACCAGGTTCATGCTGGGCAGGATGTCGGTGTAGTGCCGTTCCGCCGTGACGACATCCGGGTTGGTGATGGCGTTGGAGCCATCCCAGGATTCGTCGGAGATGTAGATGGGGTTGGCGGGCAGGGCGCCGGCCGTCACCTTCTGCACCGTGTCGACGATGCGGGCGCCAATGTTCAGGTGGAAGCGATCCTCCTTGCTGCCCATGTCGGCCATGGCGTAGCCGGAGACGCGCTGGCTTTCGATGACGAAGGAGTTGATGGGGTCGCGCACCATCTTGCCCGGGAACTGCGGGAAGTTGCCCTGCAGCCACTGCACCGGGTTCTGCATCTGGGACAGGTTCTGCACCAGGATGCTGCTGCCCGCGTTGCCGGTGGGGAAGAAGTTATTGACCAGCTGCGCCCGGTTGGGGGCGCTCAGCGCCGTCTGGGCGGGAATGACCGGCGGCGTCTGCGACGGGGCGCCGCTGGCGCCGACGAAGTTGCCGCCCGGGCTGGCGCCGGTGGCGGCGTTGGTCATGCCCTCGTTCAGGATGGCCGGGTCCATGTAGTACCCGTAGGTGCCATAGCAGGTGCCGTTGCTGCAGTACCCGGTCTGGCCGGCTGAGGACTTGTCCAGCTCATAGTGCGACAGGCTGTAGTTGATCTTGTCGTCGGTGTAGCGCACGCCGGCGGTGAAGGTGGTCTTGATCGCCTTGATGAAATCGGCGTCGTACTCGCCGTCGGCATGGCCGGACCACAAATCGTCCTTGGAGTGGATGTTCCACGCCCAGGCCGACTTGAAGACGGCGTTGTTGGGGTTGCTGATCAGATCGGCGTAGGGCGCGTTGTACGATACCGACGGCAGGGTGCCGTTGTTGACGTAGTTGAAGGAATAGGCCGGGCCGTGGCTGACCGGGCTGCTGCCGCCGGGGGCCGAGGGGTTCAGCGGGGCGTTGCAATAGCCGTTGGGGCTGGTGGCGCAGGGCTGGGCGGCGTTGTACTGCGAATACTCGACGTCCTGCTGCGCGCTGTCGGAATTGTATTCCGAGGTGGCGTAGGCGACCTTGAACTTGGCGCGGAACGGCCCGCCGTTGTCCCACTTGCCGCCGAAGTGGAAGTTGTCCGCCGTGAGGTGGACGTTCTGCACGTCGCTGTCGCCTTCAGCACCCAGGGCGCGGATGGTGGCCGACTTGATGACGCCGTTGCTGTCGATGCTGTAGGGCTGGCTGGGGTCGATGCCCAAGCCCAGGCCGTTGGAATTGAACCACAGCTTGTTCGACGCTTCCTGGGTCAGGATGTCGTAGGTGGAATGCAGCCAGTCGGCGTTCAGGGTCAGGCTGTCGGTGACGGCGTAGTCGATGCCCAGCTGGCCGCTGATGCGGGTGCGGTCGGTGTCGCGGTCGGTGAAGTACAGCAGCTCGGGCGAGATGTACTTCTGCGGGATGGTCGCCATCGGGTTGCTGGAGGTGCCGGCCGCCGGCTCGATGGCCCAGCCGCTGCGATTCTGGCCCTGCATCATGTCGGAGTGGGTGTCGGTCTCGGAGTATGAGAACGCCGCCGTGATGCCGATCTTGTTGTTGAAGTTGTAGGTGCCGACGATGGCGCCGATGGGGGTCCAGTCTTCCATGCGGGCGTGCTCGCCCGTGGTCATGCGGAAGTTGCCGCCCACGGTCCAGCCCTGCGGGGTGTCCAGGGCCGAGCGGGTCTTCAGGTTGATGATGCCGCCCATGCCGCCTTCGACCAGGCTGGCTTGCGGCGACTTGTAGACGTCCACGCCGGCGATCAGGTCGGACGGGATGGCTTCCAGCGAGTTGGTGGCGGTGTTGCCGCCGCCGCCGGACCCTTCACCGCTGGCGTAGGCTTCCAGGCCGGACAGGAAGGGTTCGTCGTTCAGCACCGTGACGTTCTGGCTCAGGCCGCGGATGCGCACGCGGGTGCCCTGGCCGTTGTCGCGGTCGATCTGCACGCCCGACAGGCGTTGCAGCGATTCCGCGATGTCCTGGTCGGGCATCTTACCCATGTCTTCGGCCGTGACGGATTCGATGATCAGGTTCGACTGGCGCTTGTTTTCCAGCGCGTCGGCCAGCGACTTGCGGAACCCGGTGACGATGATTTCCTCAACACCGCCCTGCTCGGCCGGGGAGGCCTGGGACGTGGCCTGGGGGGCGGCCTGCGGATCGGGTGCTGCCGGCTGCGTGCTTTGGGCGAAGGCGGTGGGCGCGGCCAGGGTGGCAGCCAAGGCGGCGCAGGAGGCGGCACCCATCAACAGCCGCCGTAACATCTTCAACTCTCCGTACATGCGAGGTCCCTCCCTTGGGGGGTATTCGTGGATGCGCGGGCCCGGCCGCTGGCCACGGTTCCCGCCCGCAACCCATGGTTTAGGGTGCGCGCCAGGGAACGGCACAGCGCTGCTGTCCGGTCGCGACGGATCTACCTGATACTGGAATAAGGGCATGCCGATCTGACAGTCGGCTGAACCCCTCCCTCTCCGTTACCGGGAAAGGTCAACCAGTTCTAACTATAGTGAGTATGTCCATGACAGGGTCGGCAGATTGCTTGCGCGCTCATGTCTCTATCCTCCCGAGATATATTTATTTTTTACTGAGACTTAGGCTCAACCTTACTGAGCGCCGGCGGTATGCTTCCGCAAAATCCTTCCCATACGCCGCCCGGCGATTGGATCGCAGGCAGCATCCGGGTGCTTGCCGGGTGTCAGCTCTGTTATTAATAGTTGCGTTGACAGCGTTGTCAAATCATTTCTATTTTTTGCTTTTCTTAATCACAGTTGTCCTCTAACACGTTAAGTGGCCAAATCACGCCGAACATGGCCAAACCCGTAACACGTTAAGTGGCCAACCGTTGAAATCATTAGGGAATCTGCTCCGCCTTCGCCGTACCCTTGCATAAACTATGCGTATGCAGAAGGGCTTCAATGGGGATGGCTTGGTCTGATTCGTACCAGCCACTCATGCAGGCATGCTTTCCACTGACTCTGGTGTTGTGTCGGCGCGCGACGTAGCGTTGGAGGCGCGGCAATTGGTCGTTTCAGCCCCACAGGAGGAATCCAGATGGCCACGCACCAACTTCGACTCCGTGTCGTGTTTAACGGCCTGCCAGCGAAGGAAGAGGCGCGGGATCGGGCCTTGAAGAGCGTCCGGGCGGCGCTACCGGACGCCGTGGTGGAGCTTGAGGACCATGTGATTGCGGTGACCACAGCGGAATTGTCAGAGGGCGACTGGCAACTCATCGAGGACGCCCAAATGTCCCCTGAGCATGATCACTTGAACCGGCTGTTGGATGACGGGGCCGACGGGGCCTGAGGCCTATTCGTTGCCTGTCGCAAGGATGGTCCGGCCATGCCACCCCTTGCTAGTGGGTCGACCACTTTATGTCCGACAAGCTATATTGTCGGACATAAAAAACGAGTATGGTTGCATCATCCACATGTGAAGCGAGAATTTTCCGGGAATGGTCCTGAACGACGCCAGCACGGCCGAGCCGCGGGTTGAGGTGGGGCCAGATTGCCTGGTCATCAAATCCGGCCTGCTGGACGACTTGGTGCTGCCCGGGGTCCACACCCTGGACCAGGTGGTGGAGATTGAGCGCTTGGCCCGCGCGGCCGTGCGGAATGTCGCCAGCCGCTATAGCCCCAACACTCAGCGCGCCTACCGCGGCGCCTGGCGCCGATACCGTGTCTGGGCAGAGAGCTTAGGGGTTCAGCCTCTCAATGCCGACCCCCGCATTGTTGGCCTGTACTTGGCCAAGGCCTCCGAAGGCCTGGCGCTGCCCACCTTGAGGGTTCACCTGGCGGCTATCCTGCTGGCCCACCGCCTGGCTGGCCGATCGCTGGACGCCAAGCACGCGCTCATCGCCGACCAATTGGCCGGTGTCGCTGCATTGCAAGCCCGGCGCCGGGTGCGACAGGCGGCACCGCTGTTGCCTGACCTGCTGCGCCGGCTGGTGGCGGCCCAGCCCAATACCCCCGCCGGCTGGCGTAATGCGTTGCTGCTGCTGCTGGGCTTCGGGGCCGCCGCCCGGCGCTCCGAATTAGTGGGGCTCGACATTGGTGACATCACTCTCGTGCCGGGCCGCGGTCTGGAGGTTACCATTCGTGGCGGCAAGACCAAGCGCGGCCGTGTCGCTGCCGTCTGGGCCTCCGGCGATTCCGGCTTCTGTCCGGTGGCAGCGTTTCACCGCTGGCGGGCTTGGCATGCCGTGGCAGATGCCGACGCCCCTCTGTTCATCGCCATTGGCAAGGGCAGCCGGCCCGGTGGGCGGCTCTCCGATCGCACGGTCGCTCGCGTGGTGCAGGCCACGGCCGAGGGCATTGGTGCTGCCGATCCCGCCCTGATCCAGTGGACCCAGGGTGTGGTTGCGGCCCAGACTCTGGGCCGGCGTTACTCCGCCCACTCGCTGCGCAGTGGCTTGGCCACGGCCGCCGCCGAGGCGGAGACGTCGCTAAAGAAGATCATGGACCAAACTGGGCATCGTAGCAGCGATGTTGCCCTGCGCTACGTGCGCCACGCCGACCGCTGGAAGGACAATCCGACGGAGAAGTTATTCCGAGACCGTGCCAGGGGCGGGTGATGCCCCGGCTGGCCGAGATTCCGGTCACGCTTGCAAGGAAGAGTGCCAACTTTCCGGGGCTGGCTCCTTGCTCCCAGGGCTTATCTATGCCCAACTGTGGTTGGTCTGCATGACAGGGGAGCCAACCGTCTATGAGCCGGACCATTCCCGCACCCACCGCCCAGTCGCGTACCTTACGTTTGGTCGTCAAGGTCAGCGCTCAGGAGCGGAGTATGATCGTCGCCAAGGCCAAGGTTGCGGGCCTCTCCATGAGCGCCTACGTGCGGCGCTGCGCGCTCGATGATGACGCCGGTGATAGTGAGAAGGCGGCCCTGGCCCAGGTCGACGCGATCATTATTGGCATGGAATCCGCGCTCGACAGTGCCACGTCTGCTTTGGACGCAGTCCTGGAACGCTTGGACGCCACACAATGACCGGTCCGTCGCCTGCTTAGGATAAAGCACAGCGGAAGGCGTTGCAGTTGCCGATCCCGACCTCATCCAGTGGGCTCAAGGCGCAATTGTGGCCCAGGCACCGGGCCGGTGCTGCCTTGCCCATTCGCTGCGCCTGGCCGCGGAAAAGACAATCCGGGGGGAAATCTGTTCCGCAGCTGCTCAAGGGCGAGCGTTTCCAGCACATTCAGTGCGTTTCCGGTACATTCGACGGAATTGTCTGTAAATATGGGAAAAGCGAGTAATTCCTATTTTTTCTTCATTGTCACTATGACTATAGGCATCGTGAACAGTTATATGTGAATAATTTATTTTCCCAATATGGCGAGGGATGCGATTATTATAATCCTATATGATTTCTGTTGACCAATAGGATAAAGGGCGCATGATTTATAGCGTGGTGGTGGCCATGCAAGGGGGCGATCATGCGATGACGCTGGAAACGAAGAAGGCCTGAGACTCCGGTGCAACGGAATCTCAGGCCTTTCTTACATTCACAAACGCGGGACCGGTGGCACCTTTCCCCGTTCAAGAGAACGTCTTGAAGATAGCGCAGTGCGTCTATCCAATCAAGACGTAACGGGAGAACTTTGCCGGTCCTCTGCAAGGGGTGACCGTGATGATACAACCGCTATCGTCTCCACTGACCGTTGCTAAATCCCGATCTGGGCGCACGCATGGGGGCCTGCCCTATGGCCTGAAGCAGCAGTTTGCCAGCGTGAAGGCGGGTCAAGCTCTGCCCGCCTATTCCTGGGCGGAGGTGGCGTTCCTCCGGGATGCCGAGGTCGATGCGACCATCGAAGGCATGGCGTTGCGTCCTTCTCTTCCAAAAGGCGCTTCCGTCGTGCCGTGCCGCATGATTTCACACACGGCGGTGAGCAGCCGTCGGGCGGGTCGCCGCCTGACGCTGATAGCCCAAAGCCGGGATGAGGCTGATCAGCATTTGGAAGCGCTGCGCGGGTTTGCGCTGCAACTGGGGCTGGATGGGGCGCATGTCCATATCCTGAATGAGCGTTCGGGGAGCGACAGGCTCGCCAACATTTCTGCCCTGCTCAACACCCGCGGACACGTCGTGGACCCCGCCAATCGGCTTCAGCTGACCTTGGAGATCGGTTCAGGCAAGCCGTTCGGCGTGTTGCTGGGACAGGTGCGAAGCCCCGACCCTCGCTGTGAAGTGTTGGCCCTGTGCCGGGAAGGTGTCCTGACGTTCGACCTGGACGCGCCGCTCCACTCCGAGACGCTGGTGCAGCTGTGGGAGGAGGGGGGCGATGAACCATGACCTCGCATTTATCAAGCCGGGCTTGTCCCTCTACCTGGACGCCGAGCCCATGACGGTAAGGTCGGTGGGCGAGGGCCGTGTATTGATGCGGTCAGGCACCTTCTTGACGCCACGGACGTTGACGCTGGAACGCTTCAACGAACTTCACGTACTCGGGCGGCTGGTGATTCCGGTTGAGCGGGAGGCGATGGCGGCGGCCGAACGGGCGCGGCTGATCTCCATAGCCTTCGCCGCATTTACCCCACGTCAGCAATCGCGCGCCCGGAAGCTCTACGAATATGTCAGGGCCTATGATGCGTTGCCGTCGGGCTCGCGGTCCAGGGATGCGCTGCAGGCCATCATGGTCGTTGCCGATCGGCAGGATGACCGCGCACCGCCGGGCGAACGGTCGGTGCGTCGGTGGCATGCTATTTGGCTGAAGCACGGGCGTTCGCTGCCGGCGCTGATTCCTCTCATTGAGCGGCGTGGGGGCCGCAGGTCGCAGCTTCATCCAATCGCCCAATCGCTCATGATGGCGGCCATCCATGAATTCCTGGTGGTTGGGAACGCTCCAATCGTCGCGGCGTATCGGGCGCTGAACGCGGCGATCGAACGGCACAACGAACAACAGGCTGAGCAAATCCCGGAGGTCAACAGGATGACCGTTTACCGGACATATTGGACGCTTAGCCGCTTTACCCGGGTGGCGATGGAGAAAGGGCGCCAGGCGGCCCGGCGAACTTTTGCCACTGTCACTCGAGGGATGCGCCCAACGCGGCTGAATGAGATATGGGAGGTCGACCATACCCTGCTCGACATCATTCTTTACGACGAAAGGCTGAATCTGCTCCTGGGGCGACCGTGGATCACCGCCATCATTGATGGCTATACGCGTATCGTCATGGGCTTCTACATTGGCTTTGAGCCACCGAGTTACCTCAGTGTCATGCTGGCTCTGAGGCACGCGCTCTCGCCCAAGGACTACGTCAGGGATCTCTATCCCGGGATCCATTTTTCCTACAATACGGGTGGCCGCTGCGAGCGCTTCCGAACGGATCGTGGAAGGGAGTTTACCGGGGAAAGTTTACTCGACGCGCTTCGCCTCTTGTTTATTGACCATGATCCCTGTCCGGCGGAGCAGCCCTGGTATAAAGGAAGAATAGAGCGTTGGTTCTCGACGGTGAAAACCCGATTTGTGCAGACACTGCCGGGCAATACGGTCCGGGCCCGAGATCGGGCCCACGATCCATCTAAATATGCGTGCATCGGCTACAAGTCGTTCATCGGATTTTTCCATCAGTGGCTTATCGACGACTATCACCAGAGCCTGCACGCTGGGCTTAACATGTCCCCTGCCATGGCCTGGAACTTAGCCCTGGCGCGGGAGGGGGGCATGCCGCCGCGGCCGGCGCCGACCGCCGGCGAACTGGAGTGCCTGACCGGGATCGCCATCGAATGTACGCCGCAGCGTTATGGTATCAAGTGGAAGCACTTGACCTGGCAGACGCCACGGTTTGCCGCCATCCGTAGTGCCCAGCCAAAGGGCACCAAAATTAAGGTCAAGGTCGATCCCCTTGACCTAGTCACGGTTCGGTTCTTCGATCCCCTGACCGAGACTTGGCAAGTAGCCAAATCCACCGACCCGGACTACACGCGGGACCTTACACTGTACCAACACCGCCTCATCGTCGAGCTGGCCCGTAGAGAAGCAAGAGATCAGGAGGCCATCACCGTCAAGGAACTGTTGTACAGCCGGCAAAAGATGGTCGCCGAGGTAACGGCCTTGAACGCGAAGCGCATTAAGGATTCCAAGACGATGCTACGCTATTGCAACCCTGCAAGCGATGGCATGGCCGGACTGATCGTTGATATTGCCGACAAAATGGAAAGCTTGCCCGGCTGGTTAAGCGATGGCGATCGACCTGCTGCAGCCGCCGAACCAGCACGGTCGGATCCTAAGACGTGGGAAACCCGCGCTCCCATGATTGCGGTCGATCCTAGCAGGAGCGCGCTATGACCTTCACGCCACAGGAAATTACGCAGATCGCTAACAGGCTGAAGTCGCTGCATATTCCTCATGAATCTGCATCGGCCGCCCATTCGGGATTCGATTGGATCAAGAATTACGGGAGCTTGGGCTCCAGTTCGGCCGGGATGTTGCTTACAGGCCCGCCAGGGTCCGGCAAGACCTCAACCATACATGCTTGGATGGGAAGGTTCGGCACGGACAGGGGCGCACGAAGCGATGAGAAGCCTGTAGCGTATGCCAAAATCACCGGCGGCCCTGTAACATATCGGAGTATTGCCTTGGATCTGCTGGGTGCCTTCGGTGAGGAAATGATCGTCCTACGTCGAGACACTCAGCAAACTCTCCGGCAGCGGATCGCTCTCTACGCGTCCGTCTTGAAAACTTCCGTGCTTTTTATCGATGAAGCGCAACTAATTGTCAGTTCCAAGAATGAAAAGGTGATTAGAGAGATAACGGAATGGCTAAAAACCATTCTTAACGACGTGAAAGTCGGATTTGTGTTCTGTGGATCGGATGGATTCTGGGAAATATTCAGGACCAATGACTCCTTATATCGCCGATGTCGGATTCTCGTTGAGATGAAGGGCTATGGCGTCATGGATGGTGAGTTCAGGTCGTTCTTGAATACATGGGATATTGTGGCGAAGCCTCTGCGGCAGGTTAACTTGGCTGATGATTATTGGGCACGTCGAGTGCATGCAGCGACGGGCGGTTTTATCGGGCTTACTGCGGATCTTCTTTGCGACGCGGCTATCCACGCACTTGAGCAAGGCGCGGACATGCTCCGCCTGCAAGATTTGGCAGCGGTCCATGAACGCCGTTTTCCTGGTTCTACGTCCAGACGGACCAACCCATTTTTGGGGTGAATGATGCGCTTTATTGTTCGCCCTCGCCCAGAGACTGGTGAATGTCTCTCCGGCTATGTCCGGCGCGCCATCCTGGCAAACGGCTATCCGGAAACGGAAGAGGTTATTAATAGGCTGATTGGAAAGCCGGAAGAATTGGATAAGTTAATGGTTAATCGCCAGGCCATTGTTAATTTCCTCGAGAGTCTAGAGGTGAATCCAAGGTCGTATCCCCATTTACTACCTTGTAATTCTGGACGACCTGGGCTTTCTTTTGGCGTTGACCGTCTTGATTGTGCCTTCATAGATTCTCAACGACGCCGCATATGCCCCGAGTGCTTCCGAGATAAGCCGTGGCATTTGCGGGCCTGGCAACATCGTTGGATGCGCACCTGTCCAGAACATGACCTTGTGCTTGTGGATCGTTGTGTCTGCGGCATTCCATTGTCGTGGCGCTACTTTGAACGTTGCGGCTGTGGCCATCCCCTTGGTCAATTGCCGGCACATGCGGCGGCGGGGCGCCTTGCCTTTTTGTCGCAAGAGCTACTCGGCCGCGCTATTGGTGCGTCAACTCTGCATCCAGACACGCGCGCCATGCTGCTGGAAGATGTACTATATATAGCGTTCGTGCTGGGGCAATCCGACGTAATGATGGCTTATGAACGTGCGCGAGAACAAAGTTATCCTCCTAATATAAATCTTGAGGAATTAGACAACGGGATTGCAGTTCTTGTAGACGGATACAATGCTTTTAAAAATAAAATGTATTCAATAATTGATCGGCGATGGAAACGGAAAATACCAATGGTAAACATGGTTAATGCGAAGATCATATTCAACATAATGAATATATCTGATAACGAGAATTTCCATCGCTGGTGCTTCGGTGCCATTGTCGGCAGCAATGAGCCAATTGATATTAATATAAAATATGTTAGCAGCAGAACATGGCATGCGGAAGATCATACTGCCAACATGGCTAGATGGAACCCGGATATTGATAAGCTTCTAGCTCTAAAAGAGTCTCAGGCGTTGACTACGACCAACCCAACGGGAACGTAGTTTTTACGGCTCAGCAAAGTGTTTTGGTCAAGGATGCGGAGAGGATCGCGTAGCCAATTTTTACACTGAAGATGTGTTCCGACGCCCGCAGACGAAGCGGTTCAGTGGACGGCGCGGCTTCCCAGACGACCACGTTCCCTGGCGACATGACACTGATACCCTCCACCAATACCGGTATTCCCGGTGTGTTGTCCTGTTCGTCCTTGAGGCGCTGCACCCGCAGCAAACGCGCCTGGCCATCTTGTCGGATTTGCCGAACGAGCGCTGAACCGCCAACCTTCAAATTGGCCAGCCGGCGCCCGCGCTTCTTGGGCATCGTCCATGGCGCTTTGGGTTGCGGGATTGGTTTCCTGGGGCAAGGCCGGCGTCTTCCTTGGAACGGCAGGCGACAGTTGCCACGCCGAACATGGATCAAAAAAAACCGAAGCCATTCGCCCACCTGGCATCGGCCCTGATGCGGCCCTGCTCACTCATCTGAAGAGCACCCCATGCACTCTCCAAATCTGGTCGACCAGGGGAACACCTGGGACGAGTGTCGCATTGACAGGGAATTGCACGTATTCCCCTTCTCCAAAAAGCCCCACGTTTTCAAGATAGTGGATGTTTCTGTGGCCCGGCATCGGCTTACTCAGTCGCTTGAGAAACCCCCGGCGCTGAGGAAAATCGGGGTCGTCGTGTGCAATCACAGCAACGATCCGCCCGACCAAGGCATCCAAGGGCCCCGCCGGTCCAATGAGGACGTGGTGGCCGTCATTGGCCAGAGGAAAAGCACTATCACCGACCACCTGGGCTACGCCGGTCACTTGCTTGATGATCTGCGAGACATCGGTCAGGATGGCCTCATCCTGACCATGGCCAGACTGCGTGTTGTCGAATAGCACCCCAATAATCTTGAGTACGCGCGACGTCGCCTGCATCACGAAATGTGTCGGAGGTACATTCGCGGTTGATTGCAGCGTTTCCAGCGCAATACGGGACGGGTCACGGCGGTCTATGCCAATGCGGCGGGCGTAGGTCCTCCCCGCAGTCTGAACTACGGCGAGGTCACCATGGCGGGGCTGCTCGCTCAAGGAGACAATGAGGGTCTGCCCTTGAAGGGCGACCATTCCCAATGTGTTCGCCCTAAGCGTGTAAAGCGCAATATCGCCCAGTGTTTCGAGCTGAAACGAAGCGGTTGCAGCTTCCAGATCGACGAGAGCCGTCCCAATACCATGCGCGGCCAGATTGCCAATAATTGGGAAGTTCGTATTTGTGAAAGTGATTGCGGCGGGTGGCGCAGGAGCCTTCGCGCCCGCAGACAAATCGCCTTCCTCTGGCGGCAAACGTCGCATGTGCCTAGCGTAAGTCGTCCAACAGGCATCAATTGCCTTCAGCACTATATCATGGTGCTCGGCCACGATGGCGGCTTCGCCGGGTGTAACTTGGTCGGCTCGACCATGGTGGGCCTTGTTAATAACATCTCGGAACGAGGCGCCAGGCTGAAGGCATGGCAATTCGACGAGCCTGCGGAAAGGCTCTTCGTTGAACGGCACCTCGCCGTTGCGTCGCATCGTAGAAATCCGGCCCATCAGGTCGTGCAGGGTCGGGTCCTGAAGCACGACTGGATCGTCACCAAGCAGATCCCACAGCTTGGTCTCAATGCGAACGCGGACTGGATAGGCGAATTGGCGGGACAGTTCCGGGTCGTTTTCGTTAGTTTGCCACCGGCGGAAGCGCTCCCTCACCTCATCAAGCAATGGCGTCATGGTAGCTGTCGCTTTTGAGCGCGAGATCGCCGAGAACTCCCAGGCATCCACCTGCGGAGCGCCTGCGCGCCCGTTTCCAGCCCTAACGTGGTTCTCCACAGAGGCAAGGAACGCAAAATCATTGCTGGCGACCAGGGGATTAATCCCCGCCTCCAGTATTTTGGGGATCGCCGCCGCCATGTTGGCCACATTGGCGGGGTCTAGCAGGTCCTGGGCATCGTCCATCAACAGGCAGGAAATGCCTCCGGACCTAGCCCAGATTTGCTCCCATAGGGCCAACACAAACGACCACAGAAAGGCACGCAGAGCCGACGCATTCATGATGTGGTGAGCGGCGACCCGATGTTTGCCGTTGGTCGCAAGCAGCATGAAGGTGTCGGCGTGATCCGGGTCGAGGCCCGCATACGACGGCGCTCCGTTGAACTGTGGTCGGTAAATTAGGGTGGCCCAATGGGTGGCGCGGGAATTGAGATGTTCGATAAGCCCACCGACCTGCTGATGAACCAACGCAGGTAGCGCCATGAATGGCTGGATGGCCGTGGCTGCCCGTGCAAGCTTGCCGATTCTCTCTAACTTCGCTGCCCAGATTTGGCAATTTGTATCGATCTGCACCACTTGGCGGCGAACCGCCCGAAAGGATGTCGAGGACTGGGCAAATCGCTTCAGTATTGCTAGTTGTTCTTTCAACGGTTTCTGGGCGACACCAAGTTCGTCCAAGTCCTGCATCTCGTTTAGAGTCCGCTTTATGGCCTGCCGAATAAATTCGCTATTCGCAGTTCGATACCGCGCAATCCGAATAGCACGTTCGATATTCACCAGGTTATTGCGCAGCCCTTCGTTGTTGGGAATGTCGTCGGGCAGATCGGTGTCATAGGCATTCGGCATCGGTGCCGCGCCGGCGATGGCGGAAGACCAGATGCTGGCGACGTTCTTGGCCAACGGTCTCATGCTCTGGGGCATGTCCATGTCGGTGCTGAACAGTTCCTTGGCCAGCGCATCGCCGTATAGCTGGAGGGCTGTTTGCGGCAGGGCCGAGGTAGCGAATGCCCGCAGCCCGTCAGGCAGCTGCGTCACGAATTCCCGTGCCTTGTCGCGCTCCCATTCCTTTGCAGTTTTCAATGCTGCGGCGTCGGCCGCCCGACAGTTTTCCAGGGCAGTTACCACCTCCATATCAAGCAGGGCATCTGGAGGAACATCGGCCCCATCGACGAGTTCGGTTCCGCAAACCGGACACGCATGGATGGCTTGGCCGGGGTAATGCTCCTCATGCCATTTCGCCACGAGCGCGTAGAGCCGGATACGGCCAGCCCTACGCTTATCAGCCAAGCTATGGTGGACCTGACGCGCTTCGTCGACGACGGAGGCGATCTGGGTCTCGGCGGCCGCTAAAACATCCTCGGCGAGCTGGCCCAGCTTGACTGCCTTGTCCCAAGAGGGAAGCGCCTTGAGCGCGGTCCCGCCAATGAGAGCGGTGGCCGCGTCGATGTCGGCGACGAAGCGTTGGATGTCGGCGTCGTTGCTGTGCCGGGGCAGGACACCAAGCAACAGTTCGGCATCTGTCTTGGTAGCCGCCTCGGCAGTATCGAGAGCCTGTTTTGCATTGGCAATGCCCTGCTTCCAGGCGTCAGGCGCCGCGAGGTCCGGTACCATCACCATGCCCAACGCCGGAACGCCGGAATGTGCTTCGACCAGATCTTGCAGTGTGATGATCTGATTCCGCACATCTGCTGCCGCATTGTCACGTTCGGTGGTCGCTGCCTTTGTAAACTTGTCGGTGAGCCGGTCGTGGACGTTTTCACACCGTGAGCCGAAGGCGGCCAGCGGGCGGAGCCCAGTTAATGTTGCCACTGCCTGTGACAGACTTGTCTTGTCGCCAAAGCGCATGGCGGCAGCGATGGCGGGCATGGTGGTTCCGGCCTGTAGCGCCAAATCGCCTAGCCCCAAATCCTCTAATCCCGAAACAGGGACCTCGAGTTTTCCTTTTGGTGTCTTTTGAAGTTTACGTTCCACCTCTACCACGCGGGTGGGGGCAACGAGCGACCGGAAGGTCAGCCTCACCCAGGTGTCGACTTTCGGTTCACCGCCCGTGAGGGCGAGTTCTTCGTCCGTAGGGATAGGTACCAGAGGCGGCATCTTGAACGTCGCCGGAGTTGCTCCGGGTTGGCCATCGTCCGGCTGAACCTGGACATCGATCAGGTCATGAGGCGAAGAGGGCAACGCCTGCGCGTGATAGCCGACTCCTGTCAGGCACCAGCACACCGCATTGAGCAACGATGTCTTGCCTGCGCCATTAAAGCCGCGGAACAGTGTGACGTCGCCAGCGACGTCATGGACGAATGGCTTGGGGTCTCGGCCCTGATCACCGCAATGCCGGTGCAAGCCCCGGAATCGGTGTGCTTCGATTTTGATCAGTCGCCAACGTTGTAGCCCCTGGGCGACGGCCCTCGGCAGCGGTGGAGCTATGTAGGGGCGCTCCAATGCCTCAAGAAGCTTGTCAATTTCCCCTTCGCGGATCGCGGTATCTTTGTCAGGGTTCCAGTAAGAGCTGCGGTCGCGGTTATAGAAAGCCAACAGAGTTCGGCTATCGGCGTTATCTAGGGTCAATTCGCTGCGGTCGGCGAGAGCGACTGCCTCACCCCCAATGAGGACAGCAACGACCTCATCGAGCGTTAATTCAGAAAGTGCCCTCGCCATCGCAACATCCCCCGCGCATCATACCAGCCGACTCGATTAGTGGAGCCAGAACGCTGAATAATACACCAAATCGCAGGTTATTCTTGATTCATTTGCTCGCCGACGTTCTGTCGGGCATCTCAGTCTTATAGTCGTGTTGGATCTCTTCTAGATAGGCGATCGCTTGAAATACGTGGGTGCCATTTTAGATCCGATAAGTAGTTTTATCGCACCGGCCAGCCCTAATCCCTGATGTGTCCAGTTATCGGTTTGGCCATAGCCAAGCGCTCCCGTGCCACCGCACTTAGGCGACGGACGCCGAGGCGGCGAGCGGCGTCCGTCAGCGGATCCTCGGTGTCGGCGCAGGACCGAATGACGGCGGAGAGCTCCGGCAGGGCGATATCCTCGATGGAGCGAACATCCAGCCCGGAATAAGGAAGCCGGGCCTGTTCCCAGGCCGAGGGTGCCATCGCGTCGGCCCAGACGAAGGTGGCGCCGGTATGCTCGGTTTCGACATGGGCGACACCGCGGGCGATCGATAACACGCGTTCGCGGATCAGCCGGCCGGATCGTTTGAACCCATGGGCTCGGGCGATGCGCTCTACCAGGGCGGTGTCGCGGATCGGCGCTTCCGTTGCCACGACATGCAGGATCATGTCCTTCAGGTGAGGGAGATAGTCGGGCTCCTGGAATTTCTCCGGGTCGATGGTGGTCATGTGATCGAAACTGGCGCAGCGGTAATCCCCACCGAACAGCTCCGGCTCTTCCGACGCATCCCCTGACGGGGGTATGCCATCCGGGGCTTCCGCCGCGTCCTCCACCGTGCTGGCCTCAAGTGCCGGGGCGACTTCCGCCGCTTCCGCCGCTTTTGCCGCCGCCTCGGCGCGCGACTGTTCCAGGGCGGTGGTCAATTCGGCGTGGAGCCGGTCCAGCGCGCCTTGCTGATCGATCCACCACTCCGTCGACCAGACCCGGGTGAGTGTCCAGCCCAAGCTCTTCAGCACCGCCTCCCGAACTTTGTCGCGATCCCGCGCCGTGGCGGCGCTGTGATAGGAAGCGCCATCGCATTCCACGCCGATCAGGTAGTCACCCGGCCGATCCGGGTGCACCACGCCCAGGTCGATGCGGAAGCGGGAAACACCGATCTGTGGCACGACTGTCCATCCCCGCTCGCGCAATCCTCGGGCCACTGCGTGCTCGAAGGGGGAGTCGAAGCCACCCGCCGAACCGCTGGCGGCCTCACCCAAGGCCCGCGGGCCGCGCTCCGCGTATTCCAGGAAATGCCGCAAGTCGCGTACGGCGTCCGAGCTGGTGCGGTTGAGATCAATCAGGTTAGGCGGGAAGGAAGTGAAGATGACCATCTCCCGCCGCGCCCGGGTGACGGCGACGTTGAGACGCCGCCAGCCGCCGGCGCGGTTGAGGGGGCCGAAGTTCATCGACATGACGGGCGCGTCCGGCGTTTCCGGGCCGTAGGCGATGCCCAACAGGATCACATCCCGCTCATCGCCTTGAACCGTTTCCAGGTTCTTGACCACCACCGGCTCCGGCACGTCTTCGGCGAAATATGGTTCCAGCGCCGGATGGCGCCGCCGGGCGCGATCCAGCAGGTCTTCGATCAGCTTCTGCTGTTCCGAATTCAAGGTGATCACGGCCAAAGTCAGCCGGTTGCCCTTTTCATCGACGAAACCCGGATCCAATAGGCGGCGGACAGCTTCCTCGACCACCGCTTCGGCTTCCACCTGGTTCGACCGGGCCTTGCCGCGGGACCAGGCACCCGACACCTGTCGCCAAGTCACCATCGTGTCCCGCGTCACCGGGGCGGGGAAGGTGATCAGGTCGCCGTCATAGTAGCGGTGGTTGGAAAAGGCGATGAGGCTTTCATGCCGGCTGCGGTAGTGCCAAGCTAGGCGGCGCTGTGGCAGGCGCGCACCGAGGCATTCTTCCAGGATGCTTTCCTGGTCGGCCTCGATCTCGCTGTCGTCTTCCTCTGCGCTCGCGCCACGATCGAAGAAGCTGGTGGGTGGCATTTGCTTTGGGTCGCCCGCCACCACCACCTGGCGGCCTCGGGCAATGGCCCCCACCGCGTCCCAAGGCGTGATCTGCGAGGCTTCGTCGAAGATCACCAGGTCGAATGGTGCTGCGTCCGGCGGCAGGTATTGCGCCACGGACAGGGGGCTCATCAGCAGGCAGGGGGTCAGCGTTGTCAGGGCCGCTCCCATCTCCGCCACCAACTGACGCACCGGCTTGTGACGCTTCTGCAGCTTCAACTGATGCGCCAGGGAACCGAAACCGGGGGGCTGCGCCTTACCGTCCTTGGGTGGAATCCCGCTGGCGATGCGGGCGCGGATGTAAAGCTGGGTCAGCGCCCCGAACTCCTGGTCCAGGGTGCGGAAGCGGCTGATGGTGTCACTGTGCTCGGCGATGTTGAAGTCGCGGACCGCGCTCTCGGCATCAATGGTCCGTTCCGCCCACCAGCGGGCGTAAGCGACGTCAAAGGCGTCGGCAGCGCCACCAGGCGGGATGGCGCCGGCTTCCATGGCCGTCACCAAGCTTTCGAGGCCCTGGTCGACCGCCGATTGCCGTACCCGCTGCCAGGCCGTCCAGGCATTCAGCTGGGAAGCCCGTGCTGAAATAGCGGACGCCATGGCTTGGCAATGGCTCAGCAGATCGGGATCATCAACGGGCTTCGGGGCCTTCGCCACCCGTTCGAAGGCGTCCTTCGCGTCCAGGAAAGCGGCATGGGCGTCGAGATAGCGCTGACCCGTCCTGCCGATGCTGCCTTCGGGCGCCAGCAAATCATTGGCGTCCACGCACAGGCGCCGTAAGGCCCCGCGCAGACCGATGAGCTGGTCCGGCGTATGGGCCGCGCTGACGATGGCCGAGCGCAGGGTGGCGGCCGCTTTCAGTGTCCGGTCCAGGCGATCCAGATCGGTCGTCACACCAGCCCAGCCGGGCAGGGCCGACAGCTGTGCCAACGCGTCCAACTGCTGAAGCAGCCCTTGCAGATGACGCAGACGGGGCAGGTCCTGATCGGGGTCGGCCGCCCCAGTCGGATCAAGGCGCTTGACCAGCGCCTTCTTCTTCATGGCCGAGAGGGGCCAGATCGCCGCGTTAGCGGCGGCCCACTCGGCATCCAGCTCAGCCAGCGGCAGCGCCTTGACGATGGCGGGCTCCTGCGGCCGGGAAAGCTGCGCCGCCTCATCGCGGTAGGCGCGAACGAGGGGGAGCGCCCGGGCACCCTGGTCAAGCATTTGCGCCGCTTCCGGACTGAAGGCGAATGCCAAATCCAGGCCGCTCACCTGCTGCAGGGCCCGCGCCAATATCGCAGCGGCGGCAAGGCCGCGCTGGTCGCCGGCGATATCGATACCCAATGCCTGGGCCAACGGGGCGCGGGCGTCACCGAGTGCGATGGCCGCCTTTGCCAGCGCGGCGACCGCGGCCAGCAACTCCGCCTGCCAGGCGTTGGACCATTCGCCCTGACCGATTTGGCCGAAGGCGGCCAAGTTATCGGGGGATGCCGTCGCGCGATGGAGGTCCAGCTTATGGGTCGTATCCCGCAGGTGTTCCAGATCCGCTTCGCTATGGTCGGCGCCCGTCGTCCAGCCCAGTCGGAATGCTTGGGTCGCGCCGTCCCGCACCACCCGGCCGATGGCGTTGTAGAGCGTCAGGCCATTGGGCCGCCGCCTGTGTAGTGCCTGCACCAGTTGGTTCAGTTGGTCGCGGCTCATCTTGAGTTCGGCGGCCCGCCGGCGCCACGTATCCACTGGCGACTCCTCCACCGCGCTCCAGGCGGAGTCCAGCTGACGCAGCACATCCTGCTTGGAGGCCTTGTTGCTGTGAAGCTCCAGGCAGAACGGTCCCAGCCCATGGGCGACAAGCCGGCGGTGGACTACGTCCAGCGCGGCCCGCTTCTCCGCCACGAACAGCACCTTACGGCCCAGCGCCAGGTTGTGGGCGATCATATTGGCAATGGTTTGGGACTTGCCGGTGCCCGGTGGACCATCCAGGACGAAGTCGCAACCCCGGGCCGATCCCACCACGGCCGCCAATTGCGAAGAATCAGCTGCCAACGGGGCGAACAGGTCCTCAGGGGCGACGATCTCGTCCAATTCCTGGGGCCGGGGCGGCTCCTCTCCGCCTTCATAAGGCTCGCGTGGCGTTTCCAACAGGTGACGGACGACCGGGTTGCGCTTCAGCGCCTCGGTACGGTCAACCAGATCCTTCCACATCAGATACTTGGCGAAGGAGAAGGTTCCGAGGATGACGTCCTCGACCACCTCAAATCCGGGTGTGTCGCGCACGGCGCGGCGAACCAAGTTCCAGATGCGCGGCACGTCGATACCGGACTCATCGGTCGGCAAGGGGCCAGCCAATTCCGGAATGTCGAGTTCGAAGTCCTGCCGCAGCATCTGCAGCAGCGTCAGATTGAAGCGTGGCTCATCCTCGTGGATGGAGAGTTTCACTCCGGAGCGCACGCTGCGCCGTTCCAATTTGACCGGCAGCAGGATCAGCGGCGCCCGATAGCTTCGCGCGTCGCTCCCGGACTTTTTCCAGACCAGGAAGCCCACGGCCAGGAACAAGGTGTTGGCTCCGCCCTCTGCCAGGTCCACCTGGGTCTTGCGGTACAACTCCACCAGTTGGGCATCCAACTTGTCGGCCGGCAGCAGCGATAGGATCTCCCCGCGCTCCAACGCGTCGCGGGCATAGACGTGGGTCAGCTCCTCGCCCGTCCGCTGAAGGTGCAGATCGGTATCCCGGCCGGCAGCCCCCTCCATGGGCGGGGCGGCCACAATGCGGAAGCTGGCGCCATCGGCCAGACGATCCTCTAGTGCCGCCGGGTTAGGGCAAAACAGCCGGATGGAGGTGGACCCCAGCTTCACGTTCAGCAGTCGGTTGCGGGTGGTGAGGTCCAGTAGTTTGCGCTGCCACCGGTCCAGGCGGCCCTCGGCGGTGTTGGGGGGGACCTCCGTGTCGGCCAAGTCGAAGTCCGGTAAGGCGGGCGCCGCTTCCAGCCCCTCATCGGCGGGAGCAATCTCCGTTTCCTCGGGGAGGGCGCTTGAACTGCCGGCATCTGCCATTGCCAGCGGCCGCAGCCTTTGCATGCGGGCGCGGCGGATATCGAGCGCCATGACGAATTCGCCCTCATGCTCCTCGTCGATCTTCCGATTCGCCTGGGCGATGGCACGGGAGAAGGGGGATGGGTGCCCGCCGGTCACCAGCGTGGTCTCGAACAGGACCAGTTCCTGTAGGGCGACACGCTTGCGCAGGCTGGCGGCGTCATGGACCAGAAGGGTCGCAAACTCCTGGGGCTGCAGCCAGAGGCCGGCGAACGCGTGTCCCCGCGTCACGACGAGCACCGGGTAAAGGCCTGCCTGCTCTAGCACCGCGGCGAACAGCAGGGCGGTATCCAGACAGGTGCCCAGCCCCGTTTCCAGCACCTGCGACGGTGTGCGGACCTTTTGCCCTTGCCACTCGAAGCTGGCCGGCGGTTCGCTGTAGGTGAGCCGCAGCGACGCCACAGCGGACCAGATGGCCGATGCCAGTTCATGGACGCGGGTGCGACTTTTGGATTGATATCCCTCGATGCCGTCGGGCCGGCCACTGCGGCGCAGCACCTCGCTCGCGGCTTTGATCAGCTTGGAGGTGCCCGGGTCGTTGGGCAGGGTGAAGGCAGCCAACAGCTCCGGCATGGCTGCCGCTCCACCCCATTCATTGCGGGCCAGCAGTTCAACCGGGAAATCACGGACCGTGGCCTCGCTATCGACCGCCCCCTCGATGGTGGCGCGCAGAGTCACCGTTGCCTTTACCGCCTCGCTCAGCTGCAAGAGCAGTCCGGCGTTCAGCTTCAGGTCCCGTTTGGTGATGTGCGTTTCCCCCGCCGGGGCGACATGATCAACCCGCCACTGCACGGGTTCGAAAACGGGTGGGTCGGCGCTGATGTCGACAACCAGGTTTTCCAGGGGGGCCGTGCCGAGGTTCAACAGACGCAGATCACGCAGGACCGGTACAGCGTTCTGGTGGGAGGCGAAGCTGAGCTTTGGCGTGACGATGGCATCAATCGCCAGGATGGGCCCGGCCAACTGGGGCTCCTGAACGTTACCATCCGCGTCATTGACGATCTCGTCCACCACCATGATTATGCCTCTTAACCGGAAGTAGCTCTATCGAAAGAGTATACACGGCGAGAGGGAAGGTGCATGGCTAGTTTCCACTTCATCCACGCCGCAGATATCCATCTGGATAGTCCGTTGCACGGGTTGGCACGGTACGAGGGTTTGCCGTTTGAAGAGGTGCGGAACGCGACACGGGCCGCCTTCGACAATCTGGTCAGCTTCGCCTGCGACGAGGCGGTGGACTTCATGCTGATCGCCGGCGATCTGTTCGATGGCGATTGGAAGGACATGAGCACCGGGCTCTACTTCGCCCGTGCCATGGGCAAACTGGCGGCCGCGGAAATTCCGGTCTACCTGCTGGCCGGCAATCACGATGCGGCTTCTGATATCAGGAAGAAGCTGCCTTGGCCGCCGAATGTCCAACAGTTTAGGACGAAGCCGACGACGCACCTCATTCCACATCTACATGTCGCCATTCATGGACAGAGTTTCGCCACCGCTCACGTAACCGACAACCTAGCGACGGGCTACCCAGGTCCTGTCGAGAATCACTTTAACATTGGCGTGCTGCATACAGCCCTGACCGGACATGAGGGACACGCGACCTACGCACCCTGCAGCGTCGATGATTTACGCGCCAGGGGCTACGACTACTGGGCCCTGGGCCATGTGCATGACCATGCCATCCATGCCGAACGGCCCCATGTGGTCTTCCCCGGCAACCTGCAGGGCCGTCACATCCGCGAAGCCGGGCCCAAGGGTGCCGTGTATGTGGAGGTGGAGGACGGTGTGGTGACCAGGCTACGCCACGTGCCGCTGGACACGCTGCGTTGGGCACGTGTCGACGTTGACTGTAGCGGTGCCCAGACCCTGGACGATGTCGACACCGCCACCCGACAGGCTCTGGCGCGTCATCATGCGGTCCATTCGGAGGGACGCCCCATGGTTGCCCGGGTGGTCCTGAGTGGCCGGACGCCGCTGGCGGGCGCGTTGCAGGAACGCCGAGGTCGTCACCGGGATGAGATCTGCGCCCTGGCGGCGGGGGTGGCCCCCGACCTTTGGATTGAAAAGGTACAGTTGGATGTGTCGCCACCGGCGGCGCCACCGATTAAGGACGGCGTCGCGGAGGATTTCATGGCCATGCTGGCGGAGGCACAGGGCGCTCTGGAACTGGCCGCCGCCTTGGCCGAAGATCTGGCCCCTTTCCTCACCGCCGTCAAAGTTGCCGGTGACAACGATGATGGCAGCTTGGCGGCCATGGCCGACCGGGGTGACTGGTCCGCCTTGTTGGCCATCGCCGGCAGCGCCTTGGGCGCGCGGTTGGCGGGCGGGGAGGCTGAGTGAATGCGTTTCGCTGATTTGCATCTGGAGCGCTACGGGCGATTTGAGGATTGCCAGCTGTCGTTTCGCGCCGGCGTCCCGGATTTTCATATGATCTACGGGCCCAACGAGGCGGGGAAATCCACCACTCTGGCGGCGGTGTCCGATCTGCTGTTCGGTATCCCGCTGCGCAGCGCCTACAATTTCCGCTTCGACTATGCGCTGATGCGTATCGGCGCCACCTTGGAGGAGGACGGGCAGCGGCTGGCCTGCCGCCGCCGCAAGACCCGGGACCACAGCCTGATCGATGCCAGCGACCAGCCCTTGGACGAAGGACGGCTATCGGCGCTGTTGCACGGCGTGACCCGTGAAACCTTCAGCAGCGGTTTCAGCCTGGACCAGGCCGGTTTGCGCCGAGGTGGGGAGGCGATGGTGGAGGCCAGCAGCGACTTGGGCCAGGCTCTATTCGCCGCCGGCTCCGGCCTCACCGGCATCGCCGAGGTCCTGGCGGCATTGGAAGAGGAAGCCAGCGGCATCTGGGGCAAGCGCGCCGCCGCCAAGCGCACCTTCACCATGGCCGAACGGCAGTTGAAAGCCAGCACGGATGCCCTGCGCGATCAGCAGCTCAAGCCCAAGGAATGGTCCGACGCCCGCGCCTTGGTCGAAGAGCGCGAGCAGGCGCTCAAGAATCTGCGGGAGAAGCTGGCTCTGCTTCAGACTGAACGCATCGCGGCGGAACGCCTGCGCCGCATCAGCCCGGCCATGCGGCAACGCGAAGCAACGCTGGTGGTGCTTGCTGAGATGGAGCAAGTGGTCAAATTCACCAGCGTGGAGGAAGAAAGCGCAGAAGTCTTTTTGATGAGGATCGCCAAGGCCGAACAGAACCGCGTTGCGGCCGAACGGCGTCGTGATGATGTGTTGGAACGCCTGAAGCCTTTGCAGGTCGATCCCATTCTCGCCCTCGCGGATCGCATCGAGCGCCTGACGGAAGAGCGTGGCACCGCTTCCAAGGGAGGAATCGATCTGACCAGGCTGGAGGGGGAACGGCGGGGCATGGAAGAGCGGGCTGCGCGCCTGCGCACCGAGTTGGCCTTGTCCGGCGACCTGCCCTCCAGCCTGGTGGCACGCAAGCTGCGCGACATCGCGCAGCGGCATGCCGCCGCATTGGCCAGTCTACGGTCTCGGACGGATGACGTGGAGGATAAACGCGCCCAGGCCGAGCCGTTGCGCGTGGAATTGGCTGATGCCGTCCTGATGGAAGGCCTGACAGTGCTGACGGCGGCCATCAGCCAGGCGCAGGCGCTGGGCGAGGATTTTGACGAACGCTGTGCCGTTGAACGGGCAACCGCCGAGAGAGCGGAGGCGGAAGCCCAGGCGGCATTGGCCGCCCTCCGTCCCTGGCAAGGGGACGCCGCCGGACTGGCGGCCCTTCCCATAGTCGACGACCTGGAAATCCAGGCGGCGTCGGAGGCGGAGTTGAGGGCGGCAGCGGGCCTGGAAGATCTGCGGGCGGAGGAACGCCGCCTGGCCACGGAGTTGGAGCAGCGGAATCTACAGCGCGTCCAGTTGGCCCAGACTGGACAGGCCGTCTCGGCCGCTGAGGTGGAAGAGGCACGAAGCCAGAGAGATGCTGTCTGGCAGGACATCGACAGCCATTTACGTGAGGGGCGTCCTCTGGACAGGCCTGCTGCGGTGGCTGAAACCTATGCCACGGCGGTGGGTAATGCCGACCACGTCGTCGACCGCCGCTATGAAACTGCGGAGGCGTCCGCCCGGCTGACTGCCTTGGATCAAGACCGGGAGCGCTTGATCTCGCGCCAGAATGCTATACGGGATGCAGTAGGGGAAGCGGAGGCCAGCTCGGAGGCTCGGCGGCTGGCCTGGGAGGAACGCTTGCAATCCCAGGCGCTGCCGCCGCTGGCGCCGCTGCCTTTACGCGCTTGGCTTGCCCAACGGCAGCGGGCGCTGGAGGGGCACTGGGCGGCAATTGATGCGCGCCAGAGGGTCGACCGTGCACGGGAGCGCGGGCAAAGGGCGATGAGTGACTTGGCTCAGGTGCTTAAGGCGCCACCAGTCACGGATCGACTGTCCGTCCTTCTGGCGACGGCTGACCGGGAAAAGCAGGAAGGCGAGGCGCTGCACCAGGCCTTCCGAGAGAAGCGAACGCGACTTACTAGCCTGGATGAGGAGATTTCTCGCCTGCAACGGCAGTTGGAACGCGACAAGCAGGCAGTCCAGGCCGCGGCCCAGGAGTGGGCGGAGGAACAGGAGCGGTTGGCCGTCCGGTTGGACATGGGCACCATCGACGGATGGCTGGAACTAGTCGAGGAGTTGCGCGCGACCCAGGAAAAGATCAGCGAGCATAGCCACCGCATCGCCGGCATTACCCGGGACCGGGCCGCGTTTCAGGCCGCCGTGGCCGCGCTGGCGTTGGAGGTGGGCCTGGACCCGGATGGGAATCCGGCACAGATCCTGGATGTGCTGCGGGCGCGCGTCGCCGACGCCCGCGTGGTGGCGCAGGAAATCAGCAGTCTGAAGGCGGAGGCCAAGAAACACCAAGCCGAGGTCGATGGCGCCATCCTGGACCACGACCTTGCCCTGGAAGGTATTACGCCGCTCATGGCCCGAGCGGGTGTTGAGACGGCAGCGGATCTGCGACCCTTCCTGGAACGGTCGAAAACCCACCGGGAACACATCGCCCGTCAAACGGAGGCCGAGCGGCAGATTGTGGCGGAGGGGGACAACCGCCCCCTGGCCGACCTCATCGCCGAATGGCAAGCCTGTGACCCGGATACCGTGGCGGTGCGTGCGACGGACCTGGACCACGAACTCAGGGCCCTGACACCAACCCTGACTGCCGCTGCCGACGCTTTGGGCGAAGCCCGCAAAACCTTCGATACCCTGGATCAGGGCTCCCATGGGGCAGTGGATGCCGCCACCGATGCAGAGGCGGCCCGGGCGGAGATGAAGGCCCAGGCGGAGGTATATGTGCTGAAGCGCGCGCAGTCGCTGATGCTGCGCTGGGCCATGGATCGCTATCGCGAACAGCGCCAAGGACCGCTGCTGCGCCGCGCCAGCGACCTGTTCCGCACCCTGACCCTGGGCCGCTTCGCCGAGCTCAAGGTCGACTACGAACCGACCACGCCCCGCCTTCTGGGCTTGCGGGAAGATAAGGTGACACTGGTTCCCATCGACGGGATGAGCGAGGGCACCGCCGACCAGCTATTCCTGGCCCTGCGGCTGGCGGCGGTGGAGCAGTCCATTGCCGCCGGGGTGCGGTTGCCCTTCCTGGCCGATGACCTGTTCGTGAATTTCGATGATGAACGGGCCGAGGCCGGCTTGCGGGTCCTGGCGGAACTGGCGTCGTCGACGCAGGTGCTGTTCTTCACCCATCATGCGCACCTGCGCGACATCGGACGGCGTGCCGTCGGCGCAGATCTGCTGTCCGAGTGCGCGATGGCGTAGCGATGTGGTCATCTGGTCATGGCCGGAGGGTCCCTCAGACGATTGTCTGGGAGAGATGGTTGCTGCCTGGATTTTGTATATAAATGGATGTGTTGATGTGATGTAAGGCAAAATGATACGTGTGTCAGTCCCCGTCGTATGAGGTATTTCGTGAGCGCAGCACCTATTGTCATCGACCTTAAGGAGCCCACCGACGTCATTCTGATTACGGACCCCAACAACCGCATCCAGCGCGATGCCACGATCCGTGTGAGAGCGTTGCTGAAGCAGTTCGAGCAGAACGCGGTGCTCAGCAAGGGACGTAGCGAGACGAGAGGCACAGGGGTCCAGGATCGTGTCCATAACGCCGTCCTGGTGAATGGTTCCCGCGGCAGCGGCAAGACAACCTTCATCCTCAACATATTTGAGGACATCCGCAGCTCGGGTGATGACGGACTTATGGTTCTCGACATAATCGACCCCACCCTTGTGGAGGGTAAAGAGAACATTATCATCACGATTGTCGCCAAGATCGTGAAGACGTGTAATGAGTATTACAATAATAGGCAGGTGTCGCCCAAGGGCGACGACAAATACCGTTCCTTTCAGGAAAATTGGAGGGAGCTGGCCGGTGGCTTATCCCTCCTAGAGGGAGTTGGGTCGCAGAGCGCTTACGATGCCAGTTGGGACGACCCCCAGCATGTGATGAATCATGGCCTGGAGCGAGCGCACAGCGGGACGGAGTTTGAACGGCGCTTCCATAAGTTTATCCGCTGTGCACTCGATTTTCTGGGTAAGTCGGCTTTCGTCCTTGCCTTCGACGACATTGATACTAAGTTCGAAAAGGGTTGGCCCGTTCTGGAGATGATCCGGAAGTACTTAACAACTCCACACGTAATATTGCTGATCTCCGGTGATTTTGGCCTTTACTCACAACTTGTTCGGCGTGAGCAGTATCTGAATCTTGGCGATAGTCTATTACGGCATGACCGCCCCCATCGGAATCACCACGGAGAAGACAGCCTGACGTCCTGGAACGCCGATCCGCTGGTCCGCATGGTGGACAGGTTGGAAGAGCAGTACCTGCAAAAAGTGCTGAAGCCTGAAAACCGTATCACCTTGGCGACGTTGGTGGAGATCGAAGATGCCCGTGCGGATCGGCACACCATTATTGTCAAAGCGTCGAACTCGTCCCCGGAACTGACGATATCGAAATTCATCGATAAGCTTCTGGAAAAGGTCATTTTCGTGACCGACAGTGGGGATGCGGCGCTGTATCGGCGCGCCATCTTGAGCCAGCCGTTACGAACCGTTCTCCAGTTTCTGAAGGCCGGGGATAAGGTCGTTGCGGAGGGGGACAGGGTTAAGCCAGGGACGCTGAACGAATTTCGCGCCGCCCTGCCGAATATCTTCGCGTCGGCGTTATACCATAAGCACCTTGACCCCATTGCTATCGCCAGCGGCGATCCTGATGCCCTGATCGCGCAGATGATCGCCTGGAGCGAGACCACCGGCGGCTGGGAGACCACCTATCGCCTGCGGCCTGAATATGGCGATGCGGACCAGAACATGGTGGCTATCGTCTTTGCCAGCCAGTTTGCGAAGAGCTTCAGCGACGCGCCGGGCCAGTCGCTTGTCTATATGATCAAACTGGGACTCACGCGTGAATTCATGCTCCAGCGTGAAGAGGTGAAGTCGCATGAGATTGTGCAGGCGTTGGGGCTTGATTTGCGTGAACGGCCATCGACTGTGGCCCGCCGTGCCATTGGAGTTCAGCGATCCCTGTCTCGCCGAGAGCAGGGCATCGATCGAGGCACGATCCCGGTGAGTGGGGCCAAGATTGACACCCCCAACATGGTCAGACACCTCTATGCGGGCAAGTTGGCGAAGGGCAAGGCGGGCGAAGCTGCCAAACTCTTCAGGGAGCATATCCAGGAATTAGATGACGCGTGCCAGAAATATGCTTCGCGACCAATCCTGGCTTGGTGGAAATTGGCCCGACAGGGTTGGGAGGAGAAAGGGCCCTGGCGTGGGCACGTTTACAATACACTGAGCAGCCTGAGCCAAAAATTTGGCCGAGCCCAGGTCACGCACCTAGCGGCGTGCATCATGTCCGACGCTCGATCCAAGGACCGTTCCCACGTATCCATTTTTTCGCTGATCGCTTGCCTGGCTGAGTTCCTAGAAATCGATAGGGAGGGCGGTGATTCCGAACGCCTTGCACAGGTCCGCAAGACATTCAGTCGCCTGTGCCAGCTCCGTTCCTATCCGGCCCCCAGGTTTAGTGTTGCGCCCGGGTCGGTGGCTGAGGCGAGCACCAGGAGAATCAGTTCTAGGAACGCCGATGAAACGGATGGGGATGATGATGGTGCCGAAGAAGAGGTTTCGGCGGATATTGGGCAGCCGTCCGCAGATAATGATCTTGATCTGTTTCTAGTCTATTTCTCTAAATGGCTAGAGCGTTCAGCAGGAGTCCACCTCGAGATGCCGCCGAGCGTCTATGGTAGGATCATTACCCGTCTATATTATACGCTGACACGCATGGACGATGAACTAACAGCTGGAGCGATCTATACCGGGTCTATGCTCCACCGGCAGATCGTCGCCTTCCTGAATTCCGTTCTCGTTGAAGAAATGCTGGTGAGTGGAGTCAGCCGAAATGTCGCATCCAAGAACGCAGGTTCACCTTCGAAGGCAGAGCCGGTTCTCGACAATCCGACCACGTCGGATACGCCGTTCTGGCAGAATTTTCCTTTCAAGGACGTGGCCTCCGAAGCTAATTACGGAGGTAATGCCGCAGTGGATTTCAGCGAACTTCCTCTATTTGAGCTTATTTTTTCCTGCCCGCTTTGGGCATTTTTTCTCGCACCACAGGCGGTTGTGGCTCGGGGCAACAAGATAGAGGGCTGGAAACTTCTCGAACAACAGATCCGTTGCTGGCCCGGTGCCGCCGCCGACGATAATGATTTCAACCAGCGGCGCAGCAGCGTCGAAATTAAGGACGAGGTGATCGGCGTTTTCGAAAATCTCTGGGCCCCGCTGAACTCCGTGCCGGTCCTGAAATCGGGTGCGATGCAGTACCCGGTTTGGGGGAACAAGGTCATTGATCCGTCTGACCGGATTCGGCGAGATGGGAATATCGACAGGTCTGAGTCTGACGACTCTGATGCCTCCTCGGCTGACAACAAAGACGGGACGTCCAGCAAACAGCTGACTGGGCCGAGGAAGCCCAGGGGCAGACCTCGAAATCAGCCTGAAGAGCCTACTACCGCTGCGGATGCTGCACCGGATGAGGATGAACCGGACAACGGGCAGGCAGGCTGACCGCGATGGAGTTGTTCTATCGGGAGGTCTTTCGGCATGTTGATGCCCTGCGGATTTATCTGTCGGGGCGCCTGCCGAATTTCAATGATGACATTCAGCGCGGGCTGTTCCTGCGGGGGCGGGCGGGCGATCCTAGCCGTCCGGACCATTTCCTGAAGGCTGCAAAGGAAAGGACCGTCGGGCAGTATAAATCCTTATCGGATTTGCTGGTCGGCACGGTTGGCTGGATGCGGGCCACCTTTCTTCAGGAAGATGGGCACCGCCACTATTGTGTCCCGATGGAACGGTTCGAGGCGTGGCAGGAACTACTGACCGATGTTCCGCCCTTGCTTGTCGTAGCCGACGCGCTGCGGCGGCGTCACCCGTTCGGCGGCCGTTTGCCACGGCTGGAAGCGGCTGAATTTCTGAAGACCTTTGTCCGGCCGCAGGTCCGTTACAGTTCCCTGCCAACAGTGCGGGAGCCTCGACTGGATCATTTGATCCGGACGCTGGGGCTGGATGAGATGCACATGCATCTCAACGGTGGAACGGAAACGGAGTTGGTTTGGCTGGATGCGATGGCTAAGCCAAAGGGCTTCGCCCTGCAGTTCCTGAAGTCGGAACTGAACAGCGAGGTGATTGAGCAACTGCAACAGGATGACCGGACACTCACTCATCGAGAGTTGTTGCGGCGCTTGCACGTCGCCCGGCGGCTAAGGCGGTTGCTGACCTATGCCGTCATCCTGCCTCTAGCCGGACGGAAACCGGCGAGGTTTGAGGGTTTTTCCAACCGTCAGCTGGCCGAATTGATGGCGGGCGATACGCCGGCCTGGGAGTTCGAAACGGATTGGCCGTTTCCCGCGACCGAGCATCCGATCGAAAGCGCTTATGGCGGGATGGCGGATGTCACGCCCCTGATGCAGGAAGCGTTGTTCCTGGCGGCCATCCTCTCCGCATTGGAAGAAAGGGTCGCCGACTGGTTGGTTCATGCCGTCTACTGTTATCTGCTTCTCCAGTCACAGTTCATGCGTATGCTGGTCCAGCAACGGGACCAGTACGGGTTCGATCAATTTCAGAAGATCACGGTAAACGAGCTGCGTGAGCTTACCGAAAAGGCCTATGAGAACAGATTTCGTCAGCTCGACTTCACTGAGTCGGGAGACTTGGATCTGATGGAGGGCCGCTTCGCGCCAAAGGTGGACCGGAACGATATGGCAGCATTGTTCGCCGGCATCATACAAGGCTATCAGCGTTTCCATGGCCGCCGGTTCGATAACAAGCGACCGACCCTCGGAGACCTCCTTGATGATTGGCAGCCGCCAGCCGACGGCAAGCGGTTGCGCCTGGCGCTAGTTGCGCATTTCGTGAAAATGAAGGATTCGTGGAAGCCCGGTGTGTCCGAGTTTCCCTGCCGACATTATGCGCTTCGCCAGAGGCTGCGGACCCAGTGGAGTGTCCTGTCGCAATTAGTGCGGCAATATCCCCGTCTACGCCGCTACTTGGTGGGGTTCGACGCTGCCGCTAACGAACTGCACGCGCCCCCGGAGGTCTTCGCCCCCCTGTTCCGGACGATCCGTAAGGCCGGCTTCAACCATTTTAGCTATCATGCCGGAGAGGACTTCATTCACCTGCTTACCGGCATCCGGGCGGTGTATGAGACAATCAAGCTGGTGGGCTTGCAACGCGGCGACCGGATCGGCCACGCAACAGCCGTTGGTATCGAACCGGCGCTGTGGCGCGAGCGCATGGGCACCGTCATTACGCTGACCCGAGGGCAGCGGCTGGACGACTTGGTTTTGGCCTATCGCCTGCTGTCCGAGGCGGGGGAAAGTGGGGCGGTCGTCAAACTCGGCACCGAAATCGCTCGGCTCTCCCGGGATATCTATGGCGGGGCGGAGCCGCCCGACCTCCTGTACGAAGCTTGGGAGATGCGGGGGCTTGATCCTCTGGTGGCCTTCGGCCTGTCCGGCTCGCGTCTGACCGCTTTCGACCGGGCGTTGGAGGCAGAGTTTGTCAGAGTAGACGAGGCCCGGAAGAACCAGAAGGCCTACGACCTCTTCATCCGCCATCATGGCGCCGCGGGTTATGGCGAGGTGGTCCGCCGCAGTGAGGAGATGATCGCCGTCGATTGTGAGGCGATGGACGAGCCTTTGAACTCCGAGCAGATGCGGCTGCTACAGGACTGCGTTCTGAAGAAGATCAATGCGCGTGGCATCGTACTTGAGACACTGCCGACCAGTAATGTCCGGATAAGTGTTTACCGGTCCTATGCCGAGCATCACGTATTCCGTTGGCTGGGCTTGAATGGGCCGGGCGAGAGGATGAGTGTCTGTGTGGGTTCGGACGATCCGGGCATTTTCGCGACCAACCTCCGTAATGAATATGCCCACCTCCTCCGGGAACTTGACCGGCAGTGTGCCGGCACTGGCCGTGACTCGTTGGCCGAGCTGAGAGGTTTGATCGAGAACGGAAAGATCTGGCGTTTTCAGAATAAAATAAGCGGAACAAGATAGGCTGACAAAAATTACGTAAAATACTTGGATTAAGTATTTGATGCTATCTTGGATAGACTCCCGTTTGCCGAAAAATAACATATCTTCACTGAGTATTGTCGCCCGACAGGGGCTGTATATAAATTTCATACTGTGCTGGGTGGTGAAAGTTTGAGGTTAAGAGGCGAGATAGTTCAGCACGTTGCTCCATTGCAAAGGGCGAATGTCTTTGCATGCCTTGCCGTTGTTGCGCCACGTGCATCGGTTTGAACCGCGCTGGATTTACCTGAGGCATCAGCCCATGAGCCGAGTGGCATTTTAAACTCCAATTCGTTCAACCTGGTCAGTAAGCGTCAGCGCAGCCCCGCCTTCCCATGGCGTTATTGATGGGCATGCTTGCCGCTCGGCTTGAGTGGTGGACGCATGGATGACGTGACGGTGATCGGCAAGGAGGCGCTTCGAAGTGCTCATACGAGCGCTTCGGAGCTGCACGGCGAGGTTTTGGGCGGCCCGGAGCGTCGGCGGCGCTGGAGTACCGAGGAGAAGCTGCGGGTTCTGGCGCAGAGTGTGGCGCCGGGGTCGTCGCCGAGCCTGACGTGCCGCATGCACGGTATCAGCACCGGTCAGCTGTCGACGTGGCGCAAGCAGTTCCGGTCGGGTGAGTTGACGGGGTTCGTTCCGGTTTCGGTCGTTGCCGATGCGGCGTTGCCCGAACCGGCGGTCGTTCCTGAAGCGGCGGAGCAGGCCCCCATTTCCATCGGCATGATCGAGGTCGAGCTGCCGACCGGCGTGAGGCTGCGGATCACCGGTGATGTCGGCGAGGCGGCCTTGCGACGGGTTTTGGCGGCATTTTCGTGATCGGTATTCCGGGCAATGTGCGCATCTACCTGGCGTGCGGCGCGACCGACATGCGCCGCGGGTTCGACAGCCTAGCCGCCCAGGTGCAGACGATGCTGAGGCTCGATCCCCATGACGGCGCGCTTTACGCCTTCCGGGGGCGGCGTGGCGACCTGATCAAGATTCTATGGTGGGACGGCCAGGGCCTTTGCCTGTTCTCCAAGCGGCTGGAGCGCGGCCGGTTCGTCTGGCCGCAGGCCAGGGAGGGTTCGGTCGCGCTCACCGCCGCCCAGGTTTCCATGCTGCTGGAAGGGATCGATTGGCGGACGCCGGTGCGCACCTGGCAACCGGACGCGGCCTGCTGAGCGCGCTCGGTCCCATGTGGCCCCCGGCGCGTCATAGTGACTCGGGTGCTGTCCACCACCCTGCCGACGGCGGCGTTTTCGGGTAGAATCCGTTCCATGACCGACGCCGCCGCAGAGATCGCCGAGCTCCGTGCCAGGCTCGCCGAACGCGAGGCCGAACTGGCCGCGGCGCGGGCGGAGTTGACCGGCGCGCGCCTCCTGATCGAGCAGTACAAGGCCCAACTGGCCAAGCTGCGCCGGATGCAGTTCGGCCGCTCGTCGGAGAAGCTCGACCGGCAGATCGCCCAACTGGAACTGATGCTGGAAGACCTGGAGGAAGGCGAGGCCACCCGGACAGCGCCGTCGCTGGATGCCGGGAACGCGGCCCCGGAACGACGCCAGCGGGATCAGCACCATCCGGTGCGCCGTCCCCTACCGGAGCACCTGCCACGCGAGGAGATCGTCCATTCCCCCGGTGACGTCTGCCCCGGCTGCGGCGGCACGCATTTCTCCCGGCTGGGCGAGGACGTGACCGAGGTGCTGGAGAAGATCCCGGCCCGGCTCAAGGTGATCCGCCACATCCGGCCGAAGCTCTCCTGCCGGGCATGCGAGGCCATCCTCCAGGCGCCGGCCCCGGACCTGCCGGTGGAGAAGGGCCGCCCCGGGCCCGGCCTGCTGGCCAATGTCGTGGTGTCGAAGTACCTGGACGGGCTGCCGCTCTACCGGCAATCGGCGATCCTGGCACGCGAGGGCATCGCGATCGAGCGCGCGACCTTGGCCGATTGGGTCGGCCATGCCGCCTGGTGGGTGGCCCCCCTGGCCGGTCTGATTGGCGCCCATGTGATGGCGGCGCCGGTCATCCACACCGACGACACGCCGATCAAGGTGCTGGCGCCGGGCAACGGCCAGACCAGGCTCGGTCGGCTCTGGACCTACCTGGTCGATGAGCGGCCCTGGTGTGGCGATCATGCGCCGGCGGCGTTCTATCGCTTCAGCCCGGACCGCAAGGGTGAGCGCCCGCGTGAGCATCTCTCCGGATTCAGCGGCGTGATCCAGGCCGACGCCTACACGGGCTATGAGGCCCTGACCCGGCCATCGGGCCTGGCCCCGCCCGGTATCGTCCCATCGGGCGTCGTCCACGCGGCCTGTTGGGCCCATGCGCGGCGGCATCTCTACGACCAGTACGAGAAGACCAAGTCGCCGATCGCTGAAGAGGCCTTGCGCCGGATCGGGCGGCTCTACGAGGTCGAGGCCGCGATCACCGGCCTGTCGGCCGAACAGCGCCGGGACGCGCGACAGCAGCTCGCCGTTCCCATCCTCGACGACCTCAAGCCATGGCTGGAGGCGCAGCAGCGGCGCCTGTCGGCCAAGAACACGCTGGGCAAGGCGATCGGATATGCGCTGAACCGCTGGGACGCGCTCACCCTCTATGTCGCCGACGGCCGCATCGCCATCGACAACAACCCCGCCGAACGCTCCCTGCGTGGCATCGCGATCACCAGGAAGAACTTCCTGTTCCTGGGTTCCGAGGCGGGCGGCGACCGGGCGGCACTCCTCTACTCCGTCCTGGAGACGGCGAAGCTGAACGGGCTCGACCCCGAGGCCTATCTGGCGGATGTCCTGGACCGCATGGCCAAGGGGCATCCGATCAACCGGCTGGCCGAACTTCTGCCCTGGAACTGGATGCGCCGGGCTGACAAACTCGCGGCATGACCGCCGACACCCTTGCCATCCTGCGCATCGAACTGCTCCATACCGAACCCCTGGTCTGGCGCCGCGTTGCCGTGCGCGGCACCACCAGCCTCGCGGCGCTCCACAAGATCATCCAGGCCGCCATGGGCTGGCTCGACTACCATCTGTGGGAGTTCGAGGTCGAGGGGGCCACCTACGGCCTTCCCGATCCCGATGGCATGGACTGGGGGCGCACTATCAAGCGCGCCAGCACGATCAAGCTACAAAAGTTGCTCGATGCCGGTGTCGAGACGTTCGGCTACGTCTACGACATGGGCGACAACTGGGAACACCAGATCATCATCGAGCGCGTCGAGGCCGCTCAGCCGGACCAGCCCTATCCCCAGTTCCTTGGTGGCGAGCGGCGCTGCCCGCCCGAGGATTGCGGCGGAGTTCCCGGCTACTACGACTTCCTCGATGACATCGCCGGGCCCGACAAGGGCAGAGGCAGCAAAAAGAAGAAGGAAGCCCTCGAATGGTACGGCGGCCCCTACGACCCCGACGATATCGATGAAGAGCAGATCCGCATTACTCTTAAGCGGATCGCCAGCGCTTCAAGAATGAAGAAGGCCGTCAACCCTTGAACTGCTCGCCGATCCGCTGACGCTTACCCTGGTCATGTCCCCCCGCGTGGTGTAGCAGGCGCCCCGCCAATTTGATTTCTCGAAGGCTTGGCCAAAATTAAGATAGATTAACGCCCAGAACCCGCAGCCGCCGTGCCCCCGTTGGCCAAGTTATGTGTTAGAGGACAACAGTGTCCCCCAACACATAAAGTGGCCAAATCACGCTGAAATTGGCCAGACCCCCGTCCCGCTAAGCACCATGTTATTGAAATATATAGTTATTTCCGAACATTTGGTCAGGGTTTCAGGATAATTTATGCACGGCAGCAGGGCCCGTAGATCTGATAGGTCGAGGCTGCCGCCATACATTTGATCTTCCAGCTGCCGGAGACCTAACAGGGGTGCCGTGGCGATGGCTTCATAGGCTCCCTCACAGCCGGAATCGGGCCCGTTAGGCTTGAAGTGGATGGGGAGAACCTGCGCGGGCGGCCCGACTTCAAGGAATTCTGTTTCCGACCGGCTGGCACGAGGTCCGCGCCTGGGAGGAGAAGCGGGCCCGGCGCGCTTGGGCCGCCTGCCCGAGAGTCACGGTCATTGCGGGTTTGGAACGAGGCCGGCGGCGCGAATGCCGCCGGTCTTGCGCGTTGCCGGCTGCCTAACGCTGTAGCGAAATCGCGCCCCGCGCCATCCATTCCCCAATCTCATTTTTGATGTGGCTGAGTGCAGAAAAGCCGTTGCATGGAATTTCATAACGTGGCACTGATATTTCAAACAACGGGCACTGGCATCTCGCTGTCATAAGCCCATCGATCAGGGAGAGGACGTTCATAATGAAGCGTACGTTGATGGGGCTCGCCCAAGGTGTGGCGTGCTGCGCCCTGCTGCATGCCACGGTAGGCACGGCCTTCGCTCAGCAGGCGGCGACACCGGCCACCGACGACCAGGGCCTGGAAGAGATCGTGGTCACGGGCATCAAGCGCTCCCTGCAGGTGGCCACCGAGATCAAGCGCAATTCGGTCAACGTCGTCGACAGCATCGCCAGTGAAGACCTGGGCAAGATGCCGGACCAGAACGTGGCCGAATCCCTGCAGCGCATCACCGGTGTCGCCATCGATCGCAACCGTGGCGACGGTCAGTTCATCTCGGTCCGCGGCCTGGGACCCCAGTTCAACACCGTCACCCTGAACGGCCGCACCCTGGCCACGGAGAACGTGGGCCGTGAGTTCAGCTTCGACGTCCTGCCCTCCGAACTGATTTCCGGCGCCGACGTCTACAAGAGCCCCAGCGCCAACATCAATGGCGCCTCCATCGGCGCCACGGTGAACATCCGCACGGTACGCCCGCTGGAGCAGAAGCAGGACCTGGTGGTGGCCGGCAGCGCCCGCGCGCTGTATGGCGAGCTGGCGGACAGCACCAACCCCTCGCTGTCCGGCGTCGTCAGCTGGCACAATCCGGGATCGACCTTCGGCGTGGCGCTGGTGGCCTCTTACGAGAAGCGCGACAGCCGCGATGACGAGTTCGACATCGGCGCCGGCCATGTGAAGCGCGGCAACGTCGACCCTACCGACTACTGGTACGGCCGCACCGCCCCCGGCGTGGGCAGCTTTACCGGCGTGGACATGCCGTCCAACCTGTCGCCCTTCTTTTATGAGACGTCGCGCAAGCGCACGGGCCTGAACGGCACCGTCCAGTACCAGCCGAACGACAACCTGACGTTCACGCTGGACGGCTTCTATACCAAGATGGACCAGATCGACCAGTCGCAGGGCCTGGCCTACGACTTCTCCTCCGGCACGCTGGTCGACCAGGTGGTCAAGAACGGCTCCGCCGTCTATCAGAAGATCGTCGGCGGCACGGTGGACGAGATCGTCACCTACACCCCGCGCCTGACCGAAACCTACCTGGTGGGCCTGAACACCGCCTGGCACAAGGACGCCTTCAAGCTGGTGTTCGACGCCTCCACCTCGCAGGCGACGCGCAACGGCAAGGAAGACAGCATCTTCTCCACCATCCGCCGCCGCGACATGACCATGACGTTCGACCGGCGCAACGGCAGCCCGATCTACGACTATAACTTCACCTCGCCCACCATTCCCAACGTCGCGACCGACGTGAACCACGTCGGGGCCCACTACAACCTGTGGGGCGGCACCGACTACAAGGATGAGATCAACGAGGCGAAGCTGGACGGCACCTGGGACCCCGGCGGCGGCATCTCCATCTCCGCCGGCGCGTCGCACCAGGAACGCACCAAGACGGCGGACGCCATCAGCCAGCCGGGTTCCGTGTCCTGCGCCTATTGCGGCGGCGCGGTGCTGCTGCCGTCGTCGCTGTTCACGCCGACGACCATGGACTTCTTCTCCAAGTACCAGAGCGACAACATCGTGCGGAACTGGATCACCTACGATCCGCACGCCATGGTCAACTACCTGCTGTCGCGGCCGGAGGGCATCTTTACCCGGCCCGTGGCCGACCCGGCCGCCAGCTCCCGCGTGAAGGAGAAGGTGAACCTGGGCTACCTCATGTTCGACCTGAAGACGGAGATCGGCGGCCTGCCCCTGTCCGTCAACACCGGCGTGCGTATCGAGGACACGACGTACACCAGCGCCGGTGCCGCGCAGACCGTGCTGAGCGCCAAGCCCAACGGCCAGGGCCAGAACCTCATCGTGCTGTCGGATGTCCAGCCCATCAGCTTCAGCGGCCACTACACCGACGTCCTGCCGTCGCTGAACGTCAAGCTGGACCTGACCGACGACCTGGTGGCCCGCTTCGCCACCTCCCGCGTCATGACCCGCCCGACCCTGTCCGACCTGTCGCCGGCCCAGACCATCCTGTCCAACCCGGGCAACGAGCAGATCACCAAGGGCAACCCCGACCTGAACCCTTTCCGCGCCTCACAGGCGGAATTCGGCCTGGAATGGTACTTCCAGCCCCTGTCCATGCTGTCGGCCGCCCTGTTCTACAAGAACATCGACAGCTTCGTGGCCCAGGCCACGACGCCGCAGAAGGTGGATCAGGTGGTGTTCCAGGTGACCCAGCCCACCAACGGCAAGGGCGCCACGGTGAAGGGGCTGGAGGTCGGCTACCGCCAGGTATTCGACAGGCTGCCGGGGCCGTTCGACGGCCTGGGCGGGCAGGCCAGCTTCACCTACGTGGAAAGCGACGCCCAGTACGCCAACGTGGTCAGCGGCGCCAGCTATGGCCTGCAGGGCCTGTCCAAATACTCCTACAGCCTGGTCGCCTTCTATGAGAAGTACGGCGTCCAGGCCCGCCTGGCCTACACCTGGCGCGACAAGTTCCTGCAGGTGGCCAGCGGCCGCAACGGCGATCCGGAATATTTCGACGCCTACGGCCAGCTGGACGCCAGCCTGTCCTACGACCTGACGCAGAACATCTCCCTCACCCTGGAAGGCCTGAACCTGACGGACGAGAACGAGTTCATCTACTCCACCACGCCCGACCGCACCAAAGAGTACCGCACCACCGGCCGCCGCTTCGCCGCCGGCGTGCGCGTGAAGTTTTAGGCTCCCGGCATCTCACCCGGTTTCTCCCAGACCGGCGTTTCTTCCACCAACCTCCCACCCCCTACCCCGGTAACGGGGTGGGGTTCTTTTTGGGTCATCGCAGATTAGCGGGTAGAGGCGCACAACGGCGCGTTCTGTCATGAAAAGAGGTTCCCTCTCACGCCAGGATCGACCGGTCGATCTCCCCCACGCCGCGCACGCCCGTCAGCGCCATGGCGACCTTCATTTCCTTGGCGTAGATCTCCAGCAGCTGGGTGACCCCGGCCTCGCCGCGCGCGGCCATGGCGTAGAGCCAGGCGCGGCCCAGCAGGACGCCCTTGGCGCCCAGGGCCAGCATGCGCACCACGTCCAGGCCGGAGCGGACGCCGCCGTCGGCCAGCACGGTCAGGCGGTCGCCCACCGCGTCGGCGATGGCGGGCAGGGCCTTGGCCGAGGACAGCACGCCGTCCAGCTGCCGGCCTCCGTGGTTGGAGACGACGATGCCGTCGGCGCCGATGTCGGCGGCCGCGCGGGCGTCGTCGGGGTCCAGGATGCCCTTGATGATCAGGGGGCCGTCCCAGCCCTGGCGGATCCACTCCAGATCCTGCCAGCAGATGGACGGGTCGAAGTTGGAACCCAGCCAGCCCATGTAGTCGTTCAGGCCGCTCTTGTCGCCCAGCACCGGCTCCAGGTTGCCCAGCCGGTGGGGACGGCCGTGGAGGCCCACGTCCCAGGCCCAGGCGGGCTTGGCCACGGCCTGCAGCACGCGGCGCAGCGGCGCGTTGGGACCGGACATGCCGGAATGCGCGTCGCGGTAGCGGGTGCCGGGCACCGGCATGTCCACCGTGAACACCAGGGCCTTGGCCCCCAGCGCCTTGGCGTTGGCCAGCAGCTCGCGCATGAAGCCGCGATCGCGGATGACGTAGAGCTGGAACCACAGCGGCCCGTCCGTGCCCGCCGCCACCTCCGCCAATGAGCAGATGGAGACGGTGGACAGGCAGAAGGGCAGGCGCGCCCGGTTGGCGGCGCGGGCCGCCTGCACCTCCCCCCGCCGGCGGAACATGCCGGAGATGCCGACCGGCCCCAGGGCCACGGGCAGGGCGACGTCCTGCCCGAACAGGCGGGTGCCCAGCGTGATGTCGGCCACGTTCTTCAGCACGCGCTGGCGCAGCGCCAGGTCGGCGAGGTCGTCAACGTTGCGGCGCATCGTCTGCTCCGTCCCCGCACCGCCGTCGGCATAGTCGAACAGGAAGCGGGGGAGGCGGCGCCTGGCCGCCTCCCGGAAATCACGAGGAGAGGAAATGATCATGCGGAAGTCTCCATCTTGCCCTTTGATCGTGACCGATCAAAGGCCGCCCCTCAATCGCCGGGCGCGGCCATCCGGCCGCTTGGCTTCCTCGATTTCCAGTCCCCTGCGTTCCCCGGAAATCTCCGGCGGACGCGGTCGCGTCCTACAGTGGCATGAGAACCTCATGCCACTGGTATCGAACGTCGACAGCGCCGTCAGGCGTTCGACCAGCCGCCGTCGATGACGTTGATCGTGCCGGTAGTGTAGGAGGAAAGGTCGGACGCGAGATAGAGGGCCAGTTCCGCGATCTCCTCCGGCCGGCCGATGCGGCCCATGGGCTGGCGGGCGACGAAGGCGGCGCGGGCGGCGTCGGCATCGCCCGTCGCGGCCAGCCGCTCATCCAGCGAGGGCGACTGCACCGTGCCGGGGCAGATGGCGTTGCAGCGGATGTTCCGGCCCACGAAGTCCACGGCGACCGACTTGGTCAGGCCAATGACGGCGGCCTTGGTCACGCCGTAGGCGAAGCGGTTGGCCACGCCCAGGACCGAGCCCGCCACCGACGACATGTTGACGATGGAGCCGCCGCCGCGCGCGATCATGCCGGGCAGGAAGGCTTGGATCATGCGGAAGGCCGCCTTGACGTTCAGGTCGTAGGAGAAGTCCAGGTCCTTTTCCGCCGTCGTGGCCAGCGTGCCGGCGTGGACATAGCCAGCACAGTTGAACAGCACGTCGATGCCGCCGATGTCTTCGGCCAGCGCCTGAATGGCCACGCCGTCCAGCAGGTTCAGGGTGCGGGTCTCCACGCCCGTCATGCTGGCCAGCGTTTCGGGGTTGATATCCAGCGCGATGACCCGCGCGCCCTCGCGGGCGAACAGCTCGGCACTGGAGCGGCCGATGCCCTGGCCGGCGGCGGTGACGATGGCGGTCTTGCCTTCAAGGCGTCCCATGATGGTGTTTCCTTCAGGTGATGTCAGCGGCATGCCGCCCTAGGATGCGACCGCATCCGCCGCAGTTTTGCGGGGAGCGTCAGGGGACTGGAGCGGCCTGATTAAACAGGCACCGGCGCATCGGCGCGCAGCAGACCCTGGTGTTTCAGGTCCGCCCACAGGGCGGTGGGGATGGGGTGGCGGACCAGGCTGACGGCCCGTTCCACCTGACGCGGACTGTCCATGCCGGGGATGACGGAGACCACCTGGCCATGGGCCAGGGGGAATTGCAGGGCCGCCGCTGCGAGGGGCACGCCGTGGGCGTCGCACACCGCCTCGATGGCGGCCACGCGGGCCACGATGTCGGGCGGGGCCGGCTGGTACTGGTAGTTGACGGGGCCGGGGCCCTTCACGCCGGTGGCCAGGATGCCGGAGTTGTAGGGGCCGCCGATGACGATGCTGACGCCCCGTTGCGCGCACAGCGGCAGGAACACGTCCAGCGACGACTGGTCCAGCAGGGTGTAGCGGCCGGCCAGCAGCATCAGGTCGTAATCGCCGTGGGCCAGCGCCTCGACGCAGACCTCCCACTCGTTCACGCCCAGGCCGATGGCGCCCACGGCCCCGCCGTCGCGCAGCTCCCGCAGCGCGCGGTAGCCGCCCGCCATGAATTGGCGGAACGTCTCCGCATGGCGGTCGCCGTGGACGTAACGGCCGATGTCGTGGACGTAGAGGATGTCGATGCGCTCCCGCCCCAGCCGTTGCCGGCTGGCCTCATAGGAGCGCATGACCGCGTCGTAGGAATAGTCGAAGCGGCTCTCGAACGGTTCCGGCGTCACGAAGCCCTGGCGCACCCGGGTCAAGTCGGCGTCCGGCACCGGGTCCAGCCGCCGGCCCACCTTGGTGGAGAGGATGAGCTTCCCCTCCGGGTCCAAGGCGGACAGGATGCGGCCCAGGCGCTTCTCCGACAGGCCGAAGCCATAGTGCGGGGCGGTGTCGAGGTAGCGGATGCCGGCCTCCAGGGCCGACCGGATGGTGGCCTCGGCGTCCTCCTCCGGCATGGCGCGGTAGAGGTTGCCGATGGGCGCGGCCCCGAAGCCGAGCGCGCCCAGGGAAGAGGGGTCCAGCGCCATGCTATTCCACCGTGTTCTGGGCCACCGTGTTCTGCGCCACCGCGCTCCAGGCCACGGTGCGCTGGCGCTGCGTGCCCAGGCCGTCGATGCCCAGTTCGATCACGTCGCCGGGCTTGAGATAGGTGGGCGGGGTCTGGCCCAGGCCCACGCCGGCGGGGGTGCCCGTGCTGATGACGTCACCCGGCATCAGGGTCATGTAGCGGCTGATGTAGCTGACCAGGTGGGCCACGCCGAACACCATCTCCGCCGAGGTGCCGTTCTGGTAGCGATGGCCGTTGACCGTCAGCCACATGCCCAGGGCCTGCGGGTCGGGGATGTCATCCTTGGTCGCCAGGAAGGGGCCGATGGGGCCGAAGGTGTCGCAGCTCTTGCCCTTCACCCATTGGCCGCCATGCTCCAGCTGGAATTCACGCTCCGACAGGTCGTTGATCAGGACATAGCCGGCCACGTGGTCCAGCGCCTTTTCCAGCGGCACATGGCGGGCGGTGTCGCCGATGACCACGCCCAGCTCCACCTCCCAATCCGTCTTCACCGAGCCGTAGGGGATGACGATGTCGTCGTTGGGGCCGCAGATGGCGGTGGTGGCCTTCATGAAGATGATGGGCTGGCTGGGCAGGGGCAGGTTGGATTCCGCCGCATGGTCGCGGAAGTTCAGGCCCACGCAGATCATCTTGCCCACGCGCCCGACGGCTGGCCCGATGCGCTGGCCCGCCGGCAGGGCGGGCAGCGTGGCGGGGTCGATGGCCGCCAGCCGCGCCAGGCCGGCGCTGGTCAGCACGTCGCCGGCGATGTCATCGACGATGCCGGTCAGGTCGCGCGGGGCGCCCTGGGCATCCAGCAGGGCGGGGCGTTCATGGCCGGGGGCGCCGTAACGGGCCAGTTTCATCACGTATCCATTCGGTTGAGACGGTTGAGTCGCAACTGATATATTAGATACGTCATTTCATATGTCAACGGCGCGCGACCGCAGACTCAGAACATGCCCAGGATGCGTTGCAGGGCCGCCTGGAAGTGTACGGTCAGCGCCGCTTCCGCCCGGTCGCCGTCGCGGTCGGTGCAGGCTCGCAGCACCTCGATATGCTCATTCAAGGTACGCAGGGCCAGCGGCTGGGTGATCAGCCGTTCCAGCCGGATCAGGGTGACGTAGTTCTTCAGCCGGCGGGCCGTCGTCTCGATCAGCGGGTTGCGCAGGCAGGCGATCATGGCGCCGTGGAAACGCTGCTCCAGCCCTTCCAGCGTCTGGGTCAGGGCGGGGGTCAGGCCATCCTTTTCTATGGCGGCGATCAGGGCCTGGTGGTCGGCCAGCAGGGCCGCGATCTCCGCCGCGTCGCCGGTTTCCGCATAGGTGCGGGCGGCCGCGCGCTCTATGATGGAGCGGAACTGATAGGTGGATCGGGCGAATTCGAAGTCCGGCTTCAGGAACTGGATGCCGGAGCGGGGATGGATGGTCAGCACCCCTTCCGCCTCCAGCACGCGCAGCGCGTCGCGCAAGGGCTGCACCGGGATGCCCAGCAACTGCACCAGGTCATTCTGCGACACGAAGGCGCCGGCCGGCACCTTGCGGGCGAACAGCCCTTCCAGGATGGCGCTGTAGGCGATCTCACTCAGGCGCTTGCCCTCCGGGGCGCTGCCGGTGTCCTCGATCGCCGCGTTTGCCGCTTGCTTTTTGCGTGCCGCTGCCATATCTAATTCGTGTCCTGATATTTCAGATATCGATATCTGAATAGAGTGTAGCGGTGAAAATGCAGATCGTCGACTTCCGCATCACACGATTCCAGTTTGCCCGAGATCGGGTCATCGGGGATAGCCAAGTCCGTACCGACGACGTTCATGTCGCAGCCCTGGAACTGGTCGGTTCCGACGGGTCGACGGGCCTGGGATTCGTTCAGTCGCTGTTCTTCCCCCTGCCGGAGGAGGCGGAGATCATCCGCGTCTTCCAGTCGGAGGTGTGGCCCGGGGTGGAGGGGCAGCAGTCCGGTGCCCTGGCCCATCGGGTGACCCGGCCGCGCGGCGGCATCGCCCGGCGCTATACCCTGCCGTTCGAGGAAGCGTTCCAGCAGGCCGTCTGGGATCTGTTCGCCAAGTCTGTGGGCCTGCCGCTGTGGCGGTTGCTGGGTGCCCGCAAGCAGAAGGTGCGCGCCTATGCGTCCGGCCTGGATTTCCACCTGGACGATGGGGCGTTCCAGGACCTGTTCGCCCATGCCGCGTCCGAGGGCTTCACCGCCTTCAAGATCAAGGTGGGCCATCCTGAGATCGGGCGCGACATCCACCGCCTGGATCTGCTGAAGCAGGCCGTGGGGCCTGACGCCACCGTGATGGTGGACGCCAACGAGGCCTGGTCACCCAAGCAGGCCATCCTGAACCTGGAGCTGATGCGCAAGGCCGGGCACGAGATCTTCTGGCTGGAGGATCCCATCCAGCGCAACGATTTCGACGGCCTGCGCCTGCTGCGCCAGACGGCCGGCCGCACCCTGATCAACAGCGGCGAATATCTGGACGTGTCGGGCAAGCGCGCGCTGATCGAGGCGGGCGGGGCCGACATGCTGAACGTCCACGGCCACGTCACCGACGTCATGCGCATCGGTTGGCTGGCGGCGGAGAAGGTGGTGCCGGTGACTTTGGGCAACTCCTTCCTGGAGGTCGGCGTCAACATGGCCTTGGCCCTGCCGGAGGTCGAGTGGCTGGAATACTCCTATCAGAACTTCGACCATCTGGTGGAGGAGAGCTACCGCCTGGAGGACGGCTACATTTACGGTCGGGAGGCGCCGGGCCACGGCCTGGTGCTGAGCGAGGAGGCGCGGCACGTTTGGCGTCGGCCGGCCATCCTGGACCGCGCCGACCTGGGCGCCGCCCCGCCGCAGGTCCGCCTTGCGCGCGCGGGATAAGCCCATGCTGATCGACGCCCATCTGCATTTCTGGGATCCGGCGCGCCTGCGCTACGACTGGCTGTCCCACGTTCCCTCCATCGCCGGGCCGCACACCCCGGCGGAATGGGCGGCGTTGGGATTGCCTGTCGAGCAGGCGGTGTTCGTGCAGGCGGACTGCGATCCGGCCCAGGCGCTGGATGAGGTCGACTGGGTCGCCGGCCTGGCGGACCGGGTACCGGTGGGCGGCATCGTGGCCTTCGCGCCCTTGGAACGGGGGGCGGGGGCGCAGGCGGCGATCGACGCCCTGGCCGCACGGCCCTTGGTGCGGGGCGTGCGCCGGTCGGTGCAGAACGAACCGCTGGCCTTCGTCACCGACCCTGACCACCTGGACGGCATGGTGCGGGCGGCGAAGGCGGGGTTCAGCCTGGACATCTGCGCCCGCGCGCCGCAGCTGCGGGATCTGGCCCATGCCTTGGACCATCTGTACGCGGCGGTGCCGGATGCCGTCACCGTGCTGGATCACCTGGGCAAGCCCGACATCGCCACTCACGGCGGTGACATCCGGGCCGACGGCTGGGCCGAGGCCGTGGCCCGGCTGGCGCGCTTCCCCAACCTGGCCTGCAAGATCTCCGGCCTGACCACCCAGGCGCGGTGGGACGGCTGGCGGGTGGAGGATTTGCGGCCCTATATCGACCATGTCCTGGCCTGCTTCGGTGCCGGGCGCTGCCTGTTCGGCGGCGACTGGCCGGTGGTGGACCTGGCCGGCGGCTACCCGGCGTGGCTGACGCTGTTCCAGGACATCGCCGCGGACTGGACCCAGGCGGAGCGGCACGCCGTCTGCCGGGAGACGGCGCGGCGGGTCTACCGGCTGGGCGGCGGATAATGCATCGATAGGCACTTGATCGGCAGCGGCCCCACCCAAGAGGGCCGGTCATGATGGCAGTCAGGGAGAGATCAACCAAAGATGAGCGACATTCCCATGGACGTCCCCCTTCCTTCCGCCCCGGCGGAAGACACCAGCCAGCATGTCGCGGGTCGGCGGCGTTGGGTCCTGCTCTGGTCGCTGCTGATCAATTTTTTCGTGCTGCTGGCCCTCTACAACGGGGTCATCTCGGTGCTGCTGCCCAACCAGGTGGCGGCGCTGGATCCGGCGGCGAAGGCGGCGAACCTCGCCATCGTCATGTCCATCACGTCCATCTTCTCGACGCTGACCACCCCCATCGCCGGCGCCCTGTCCGACCGCACGCGGTCGCGCTGGGGCCGGCGGTCGCCGTGGATCGCGCTGGCCTCCCTCATCGGGTCGATGTGCCTGTTCGGCGTGTCGCTGGTCACGTCCCTGTGGTCCATCACCGTGCTGTGGGTGATGGCGGCCATCGCCTACAACGCCATGCAGGGGCCATTATCCACCGTAGTGGCCGACCGCTTCGCGCCGGCCAATCGGGGGACCGCCTCGGGCTTCATCGGGGCGGGCATGACGGCAGGTGGCACGGTGGGCATCATCGTGGCGGGGCAACTGGCCAGCCAGTTGGTGCTAGGCTACCTGGTCTTCGCCCTGGCCGTCGCGGCCTGCTGCGTCGCCTTCGTTTTCCTGAACCGTGAGGTGCCGTCCGAACACCTCAAGCCCGCGCCCTTCAGCCTGCCGGGCTTCCTGCGCAGCTTCTGGATCAATCCGCGCCAGTATCCTGATTTCGGCTGGGCCTTCCTGGGCCGCTTCACGATCTACATGGGATACCAGGGGGTGGTGACCTACCAGCTCTACATCCTGCGGGACTACATCCAGCTGTCGGTGGATCAGGCCAACGTCGTCATCGGCAACATCTCCGCCATCACCTTCGTCATGCTGCTGTTCTCCGGCCTGGTTTCCGGCTTCCTGTCGGACAGGGTGGGGCGGCGCAAGCCCTTCGTCTTCTTCTCCTCCGTCATCATGGCGGCGGCCTGCGTGGTCCCGCTGGTCATCCCGACGGTGGAGGGGATGTACCTCTATGCCGGCATCGTCGGGCTGGGCTACGGCGCGTTCACGGCGGTGGACATGGCGCTGATGACGCAGGTGCTGCCCCGCGACACCGGGTCCACCGGCAAGGATCTGGGCATCCTGACCACGGCCATCAATATTCCGCAGGCCATCAGTCCCGTCATGTCGGCTTGGTTGCTGGGCTTGTCCGGTGGCGATTACAGCGTGCTGTTCATCGCGGCCATCCTCTTCGTCTTCGCCTCCTCGTTCTTCGTGTTGCCGATCCGGTCGGTACGCTGAGGCGGCCGGCGTCTTGAAAACAAAGCCTGTAAGGGGATGAGCGATGGGATCATATGCGGCGCGTCTCAGCCTGTTGGCTCTGCTTTTGACATCGGCGCCGGGGTGGTCGCAGACAGCAACCGCCCCCGATTTGCCCACCCCCGACCTGCCCCCCGGCCATCAGCCGGAACGGCTGTACGGGGAAAAGCTGCTAGCGACCATCAAGATCCCGCAACGGCCCACGCCGCCGCCCGTGGTCCTGTCGGTATCGCCCACCGGGTCCGACACGGGCGACGGGTCGCCGGCCCACCCCTTCGCCACGCTGGCCCGTGCCCAGGCCGCCGTGCGGGACCTGAACCGCGACCGGGACGTCATCGTGCGGCTGGCCGACGGGGTTTATCGCCTGGCGGAGCCGCTGCGCTTCTCCGCGGCCGATGGCGGGCAGGCGGGGCACCTGGTGCGCTGGGAGGCGGCGGACGGGGCCAAGCCGGTGATTTCCGGCGGCGACACGGTGACCGGCTGGCGGTTGGCCGATCCGGCCAAGGGGATATGGGCGGCCGACATCCCGCGCGGCGTCGACCCGCGCCAGATCTGGGTCAATGACCGGCTGGCCCGTCGGGCGACGCTGGAGGTGGGGCGCCAGGCCTTCCGCTTCCACGACTGGGGGATGGAGATCGTCGACCCGGCCTGGCGGGCCTTGGCCGACGTGCCGGACCAGAAGCGGATCGAGGTCGAGGGTACGGGCTGGTTCACCGACCGGCACGCGATGGTGGAACGGATCGAGGGCGACCGCATCGTCATGCAGCAGCCGGGTTGGCGGAACAACATCATCGGCTATGACACCATCGCCCGGCCGGTTTCCGAGGCCTCCGCCCGGCTTTTCCTGGTCAACGCCCTGGCCTTCCTGCGTGACCCCGGCCAGTGGTATGCCGATCCGGCCGCCGGCCGTCTCTATTACAAGCCCCGCGCCGGGGAGGACTTGGGCACGGCGTCGGTGGTTCTGCCGCGCCTGTCGATGCTGGTCTCCATCGCCGGCACCTATGACGTGCCGGTCAAGGATCTGCAGTTCAAGGGAGTGAGCTTCCAGAATACCAGCTGGCTGGAACCATCCGGCCCGCAGGGCTATGCCAGCCAGCAGAGCGGCGCCTTCCTGGCCGGCCAGCTTCCCGACTATCCCCAGGAGCCGATACGGGACTGCTCGTGGGGCTGCTGGGCGTTCGAGGCCGCCCGCAACCACTGGCGCCAGCAGCCGGCGGCGATCCAGGTGGCCGCCGCGACCCGCATCCTGTTCGAGGGGGGCGAGTTCGCGCACCTGGGGCAGGTGGCGCTGGGCATCGGCAACAATGCCGATGCCAATGACAGCGGCATCGGGCTGGGCGCCATCGCTGTCGAGGTGTCGCGCAACCTGTTCACCGACCTGTCGGGCGGCGCCATCATGGTGGGCGGTGTCACGCCGGATGCCCACCATCCGCCGCGTCCCGAAATGGGTGTCCGCGACATCCTGATCCGCAACAACCGGATCAGGACCGTGTCGCAAGACTATCGGGAACAGGCGGCCATCCTGGTCACCTATGCGACGGCGCCGGTGATCCTGCATAACGACGTGTCGGACACGCCCTATGACGGGATCGATGTTGGCTGGGGCTGGGGCGTCAACGACCCGGGCGGAAGCTCTGCCTATCGGACGCGGGAGCGCGGTTATTACGACCAGCCGGGCAATTTGGTCTACGACACGCCCACCATCCTGCGTGACGCCGTCATCGTCGGGAACCGCGTGCATTCCGTGAAGCAATGGTATGGGGACGGCGGCGCCATCTACCATCTTTCGGCCGATCCCGGCGGCCTGATCGCCGAGAATTACATTTACGACGTCCCCGGCGGCATCGGTCTCTACCTGGATGAGGGGTCGCGGTACCTGACCGTGCGCAACAACGTCGTCGACAAGGTCGATGTCTGGCTGAACGTCAACACCCTGGACTTCAACCTTCCCCGTCGCACGGCCATGGACGATCTGGCCTCGGGCAACTGGTTCCGCGACGGGCGGGCGCGGGGAACGCTGACCGACTATCTCAACAACCGTCTGGCCGACAATGTCGAGGTCAAGGGCGACGCCTGGCCGGCCGGCGCGCGGGCGGTGATGGAACGCTCCGGCATCCAGCAGGACGAGGCGCCGCGGCGTTGATGGCGGCCGGGTTCACGGCGCTCCCTCTCGTCACGCCTGCTCCTTCAGGGAGTGGATGCATTCCATGGCGACCCAAGTCTGGCCGGCCGGTGTGCCGGGCAGGGGCTGCTGGAACGTGCCCATCAGCCGCTCCCATTCCTGGACCTCGGGGTTGGCTGCGTCGCTGGCCGCCTTGGCCACGGGGTCGAAGTCGGGGCCGACCTCCATGATCAGCACCATGCGCGTGCCGTACAGCCAAATTTCCAGGTCGCGGATGCCATCTTTCCGGATGGCATCGACCACTGGCTTCGGCACGGCGCCCGGCCCATGCCAGGCCTTGTAGCGGGCCATCAGCTCTGCGTCGTCCCGCAAGTCCACGGTGAAGCACAGCCGGTGTGTGTCGCTCATTTCGCACCTTCTGAAGTTTTTATTTTGATATCTGAGATATCACATGGCGCTTCTGAATTGACAAGGCCGCGTTTGGAGGCCTTAATCCCCGAAATCCAGGCGCCAAAAAAGCAAGCCCCCAAGGCCAGCAAGCCCCAAGACCAGACTGACGGAGGATACGGGATGGTCAGCCTTTACGGACAGGTCCGGTCCCGCCGCGATGTCGCGGCCCACACGGGTTCCCTCTCCCAATTCGCCGGCGTGCGGCTGATGATCCTGGGCGATGGTGTCGAGCGCGGCGTGCGCCTGCTGGAATTCCGCACGGGCACGGGGCTGCGCTTCACCGTCCTGGTCGACCGGGCCATGGACATCGCGGATTGCGAACATAACGGCCGCGCCGTCGGATGGCATTCCCCGTCCGGCTTCCGCCATCCCGGCCTGCATGAGTATGAGGGGGAGGGCGGCCTGGGCTGGTTCCGCTCCTTCTCCGGCCTGCTGGTCACCTGCGGCTTGGACCACATCCTGTTCATGGATGAGGATGCGGCCGACCATTACGTTTATGGCCCGCGCAGGGGCGTCAAATCCTCCCTCCATGGCCGCATCGGCACCATTCCCGCGCGCCTCACCGGCTATGGCGAGCGCTGGGAAGGGGAGGACTGCTGGCTGTGGGCGGAGGGCGTGGTGCAGCAATCCACCGTGTTCGGGGAGGACCTGCACCTGATCCGCCGCGTCGAGGCCAAGGTGGGTACGGACGAAATCCGCCTGCATGACCGGGTGGTCAACCATGGCTTCTACCGCACACCGCACATGTACTGTTACCACATCAACGTCGGGCATCCGGTGCTGGCGGAAGGGTCGCGCTATGTGGCGCCCATCCGTGACGTGGTCTGGGCCTCCCACGCGGGGGACGATTACCGCAAGCAGGGGGTGGGCTACCGTACCCTGCCGGCGCCGCGGCGCGATTTCCATGAGCAGGTCTGGCAGCACGAGATGGCGGCCAATGCGGACAATCGCGTGCCCGTCGCCCTGGTGAACGAAGCCATCGGCTTCGGCCTGGAGGTGGAGACGGACAAGCGCCAGTTCCCGGCCATGTATGAATGGCAGAACCTGCAGCAGGGCCACTACGCCCTGGGCATCGAGCCCTCCACCAACCACGTCTTCGGCAAGCCCTTCGCCAAGCGGCGCGATGAACTGATCTGGCTGGAGCATGAGGAGGAGCGGCGCTACGACAGCGTCTTCCGCATTCTGCCGGACGCCGCGTCCGTGGCCGCGTCCGTGGCGCGCATCCAGGCCATCGCCCGCCAGCCGGACGCCGACTATCCCCCACCCTCGGGCGAGTTCCGCCCCATCATCCGCGCGTGAGGAAGCAGCCGATGTCCATCGAGGCCAAGATCATCCTGTATACCGGTGCCGCCGGCGGCCTGGGCCTGCCCGCCGCCCTGCATTTCCTGCGCGAGGGCGCAACCGTGGTGGCCGTCGATCATGACGCCACCAAGCTCGCGGCCCTGGCGGACGCCGCTGCGGACATCGGTGCCGGCCGGCTGGTGCCCCTCCAGGCCGACCTGTCGGACCTGACGGGTTTCCGTGCCCTGCTGGCGGACCAGGCGGCGGCGCTGGGCGGGCTGGATGTCGTCATCAACAACGCCGCGATCTATCCGGCGAAGCCGTTCGAGGACTACAGCGTGGAGGATCACCAGGCGGTCCAGCGCGTGAACGTTGACGCCGGCATCGTGGCGGTGCAGGTGGCGCTGCCCCACATGCGAGCCCGGGGCTGGGGCCGCATCATCAACATCGCCAGCATCACCTTCTACGGCGGCTGGGCCAACCTGTCGCCCTACGTTGCATCCAAGGGCGCCCTGGTCGGCCTGACGCGGGCCTGGGCGCGGGAATTCGGCGCCTACGGCGTCACCGTCAACGCGCTGTCCCCCGGCGCCTTCCCCACGGACGCGGAGAAGATCCACCCGGATCCGGAGGGCTATACCCGCTTCGTGCTGGACCACCAGTCGGTAAAGCGGCGCGGCCACCCCGGCGACATCGCGGCCGCCCTGTCTTTCCTGGCGTCGGACGCCGCCGGCTTCATCAGCGGCCAGACCCTGAACGTCGATGGCGGCTGGGTCATGCACTGACCCCTCCGCCATGGCCGCCTCCCTTCCTTCCATTCCAATTTGTCCTAGGACGACACCATCATGGGCATCCTCAGCGGATACCGCGTTCTCGACTGTTCCATCGCCATGGCCGGCCCCTTCGCGGCGCAGCGCCTGGGCGATCTCGGCGCCGATGTCATCAAGGTGGAACCGACCAGCGGCGAATGGCAGCGCCACGCCTCGGCCGGCGGCGCCCGCGGCAACAAGATCAACGTCTCCTTCCTGTCGCTGAACCGCAACAAGCGCTCCCTGGCCGTGGACCTGAAGGCGCCGGAGGGCCGGCAGATCCTGCTGGACCTGGTGAAGGACGCCGACGTCTTCCTGCAGAACTACCGCCCTGGCGTGGCAAAGCGCCTAGGCGTGGATTATGAGGCGCTGTCGGCCATCAACCCGGGCCTGGTCTATGTCTCCATGTCCGGCTATGGCGAGGACGGCCCTTATGTGAACTACCCGGGGCAGGACCTGCTGTTGCAGGCGCTGTCCGGCGCCATGCTGTCGGCCGGCAGCGCCGACCAGCCGCCGCAGCCGGCCGGCCAGTACCTGGTGGACGCCATCACCGCCTACACGGCGTTCGAGGGTGCGCTGGCCGCCCTGCTGCACCGGGAGCGGACGGGGGAGGGGCAACTGGTCCAGGTCAACATGCTGGACGCCATCACCACCCTCCAGATGCAGGAACTGTCCGTCTTCACCGTGGGCAGCAAGCCGCAGACCCGCTCGGCCGAGGCACACGCCCATTGCTACATCCGCGCCCCCTACGGCGTGTTCAAGACGGCCGACAGCTATATCGTCGTCGCCATGGCCGGGCTGGACAAGCTGGGCAAGCTGATCGACGAGCCGTTTTTGCAGGGCTTGAACGACGAGGCGGACAGCTGGAAGTTCCGGGACGAGATTGTCGCCTGCGTTCGCATCCGGCTGCTGGGCCGCAGTTCCGCCGAGTGGCTGGAACTGTTCCGCGCCCATGACATCTGGTGCGGGCCGGTCTACGGCTATGCCGACCTGGTGGCCGACCCGCAGATCGCCCACAACGGCACCTTCATCACCTATGACCACCCGACCGAAGGCCGGGTGAAAACGCCCGGCTTCCCCATCCGCTTCTCGAAGACGCCGGCGGTGCTGGACCGTGGCGCCCCCCTGGTAGGCGAACACACGCGCGAGGTGCTGGAGGGTCTGTCCCTGTCGCAGGTGGATATCGAGCGGCTGCTGGCCGCCGGTGTCGTGGGGGTGCCGTGAGCCTGCCCATGTCGAATGATGTGCCCCATTACCGCGCCCTGACCTGGGACCATCCACGCGGTTACAACGCCCTGGCGGCGGCGGGCGGCGCGCTGGACCCGGCGCGCGACGGGCTGGCCCTGTCCTGGGATCGCCACTCGCTGGAGGACTTCGAGAAGCACCCCATCGCGGAACTGTGCCGGCGCTATGATCTGATCGTGCTGGACCATCCCCATGTGGGCGACGCCGTGGCCGGCCAGTGCCTGGTGCCGCTGGAGGCGCTGTTCGGCACCGATGAGATCACGGCCTGGGGCCGGGACGTCATCGGCCCTTGCCTGTCCAGTTATCGCTACGGTGGCCGGCACTGGGCCCTGCCGCTGGATGCCGCCACCCAGGTGATGGCCTATCGCCCCGACTTGGTCGACGGGCCCCCGCCGGCGACCTGGGATGAGGTGGCGGCCCTGGCCGGGCGACGACCCGTAGCGCTGTCCCTGGCCGGGCCGCACGCGGTCCTGTCGTTTCAGTCCATCTGCGTGGCCCTGGGCGAACCACCGGCGGAGGCCGATCCCGAGTGCTTCGTCGGGCGGGCGACGGGCGTGGCGGCGCTGGACCTGATGGCGCGGCTGGCGGCGGCCAGCCCGGCGGCGCTGGCCGACCTGAACCCCATCGGCATCCTGGGCCGCATGGCAGCGGCGGACGATGTGGCGCTGTGCCCGCTGATCTACGGCTATGTCAATTACACCCGCGCTGAGGCGGGCGGCCGTCCGCTGCGCTATGCCGATGCCCCCCGGCAGGCGCCGGGTGGCCGGCCGGGATCGACCCTGGGCGGCACGGGCATCGGCATCACCACCCGTGCCCAGGTCACTCCGGCCTTGCTGGACCATCTGCGCTGGCTGATGTCGGCCGGCGCCCAGGCCGGCTTCATCCCCGACCATGATGGGCAGCCCAGCCTGAGCTCCGCCTGGGCCGACGCGCGCGTCAACGACCATTGGGGCGGTTTCTACCGCGACACCGCCGCCACGCTGGAGGCCGCCTTCGTCCGGCCCCGCCATCCCGGCGCCATCCCCTTCCAGACCGCGGCTTCGGCCCTGATCCGCGCCGCCCTGGCCGACGGGCGGCCGCACGGCGCCGTCATCGACGACTTGCAGAGCCTGTACGCCGCGTCCCGCCAGCCGGGCATGGAGAGATGAATTGACCGATGAAGTGTTGTTCAGCGTGGATGGCCACGTCGCCACCCTGACGCTCAACCGTCCGCAGAAGCTGAACTCCGTCACGCCGGAGATGGCAAAGGCCCTGACCGGCGCCGTCACCGAATGCAACGGCAGCGACACCATCCGCGCCGTGGTCATCACCGGGGAGGGCGAACGGTCGTTCTGCTGCGGGTCGGACATCGGGGAACTGGACAGTTATGCGACACCCTGGGATTTCCGCAACCGCGCCGACTATTGCGACGCCATCCACCATTGCCTGAAACCCACCATCGCCGCCGTCAACGGCTATGCCTTCGGCGGCGGGCTGGAGACGGCGCTGTCCTGCGACATCCGCATCGCCGCCACCAACGCCCAGTTCGCGGCGCCGGAGATCAAGCTGGGCTGGATCGGCGGCGGCGGCATGGCGGCTTTCCTGGCCCATTCCATCGGGGCCTCCAACGCCGCCCTGATGATCATGACGGGCGATCCGGTCGATGCCGCCCGGGCGCTGGCTTGGGGCCTGGTCAGCGAGGTGGTGGAGCCGGCGGCCCTGCTGCCCCGCGCCCAGGCGCTGGCCGCCACCATCGCCGCCCGGGCGCCCATCGCGGCCGAAACGGCCAAGCTGAACCTGCGGGCCGCCTTCTCCATGCCTCTGGAACAGGCCATGGCGTATGAGCGCGATCTGCAGACCATCTGCTTCGCCACCGCCGACGCGGCGGAAGGCCGCGCCGCCTTCAAGGAGAAGCGGCCGCCCATGTTCCAGCGGCGCTGAGGCCTCCGATGATGACCGACCTGCTCCCCGCTAATTCCCAGGCCCCATTGTTCGGCCGCGTCTTCCGCCCCGACGGGGCTGGGTCCTCTGTCGTGGCTGCGCCCCGGTGATTTAGGGCTATGATGCCCGCCCATCCCGCCCACCGCCTGAACAGGAAGCGCCATGGCCCCGAAGATCCTGCTGACCCGCCGCTGGCCCGACGCCGTGGAGGCGCACCTGCGCCAGCGCTACGACGTCTCCGTGGACCCTGGCGACCGGCCGTTGAGCGCCGCTGAACTGACCGAGGCCATGGGCCGGTATGATGCCATCTGCCCCACGGTCACCGACCGGATTGGCGCCGCCATCCTGGCGGCCCCGGATGCCCGGGTGCGCATCCTGGGCAACTTCGGCGCCGGCTTCGAGCATATCGACCTGGAGGCGGCCAAGGCCGCCGGCATCGTCGTCACCAACACGCCAGACGTGCTGACCGACGCCACCGCGGACCTGGCCATCCTGCTGATGCTGATGGCCAGCCGCCGCGCGGGCGAGGGGGAGCGGGAGCTGCGCGCCGGCCAGTGGACCGGCTGGCGTCCGACCCACCTGCTGGGCCAGGGGCTGGCGGGCAAGCGGCTGGGCCTGGTGGGCTTCGGCCGTATCGCCCAGGCGACGGCGGCCCGCGCCCGGGCCTTTGGCTTGTCCATCGCCTATTACAGCCGCCGCCGGGCCGATGCGGCCATGGAGGCGGCCCTGGACGCCGCCCATATCGACAGCCTGGAGGAATTGGCCGCCACCTCGGATGTCCTATCCCTGCATTGCCCCGGCGGGCCGGCCACGCGCCATCTGGTGAACGCCGCCCTGCTGGCGCGCATGAAGCCCACCGCCATCCTGGTCAACACTGCGCGCGGCACCGTGGTGAACGAGGCGGACCTGATCGCGGCCCTGTCCAGCGGCGCCATCGCCGCAGCCGGCCTGGACGTGTTCGAGGGGGAGCCGGCGGTGAACCCCGGCCTGATCGCCTTGCCCAACGCCGTGCTGCTGCCCCACCTGGGCAGCGCCACGCTGGAGACGCGCACCGCCATGGGCATGCGGGTCGCCGCCAACCTGGACCGCTTCTTCGCGGGCGAGGTGCCGCATGACCGCGTCGCTTGACCTGGTGGAGGGCCTGCTGCGCCGGCGCCTGGATGATGTGCCGCGCCGCCCCTTCATCCTGGGCATTTGCGGTGCCCAGGGCAGCGGCAAGTCCACCCTGGCCGACGGCCTGGCCGAGCGGCTGGCGGCGTCGGGCCTGCGGGTCGCCGTACTATCGCTGGACGATCTGTATCTGACCAAGGAAGAGCGGCAGGATCTGGCCCGTGACGTCCATCCCCTGCTGGCCACGCGCGGCGTGCCCGGCACGCATGACGTAGGCTTGGGCCTGGCGGTTCTGGACGGGCTGGGGACGCCGGGCCGCACGCTGCTACCGCGCTTCGACAAGGCCGTGGACAGCCGCACCGCCGAGGGCGCCTGGGTCGAGGGTCCGGTCGACGTGGTGCTGTTCGAAGGCTGGTGCGTGGGCGCCGTGCCGCAGGATGCCGCCGACCTGGGCCCGCCGGTGAATGAGCTGGAGCGGGACCGCGATGCCGGCGGAGAGTGGCGTCAGCATGTGAACGCCGCCCTGGCCGGGGACTATCAGCGCCTGTTCGGTCGTCTGGACGCCCTGGTTCTGCTGGCCGCCCCCGACTTCGCCGTGGTGCGCGGCTGGCGCATCCAACAGGAGGAGGGCCTGCGCGCCAAGCTGCGCGCGGCGGGCAAGCCCACCGACGGCACCATGACCGACGACCAGGTCAGCCGCTTCATCCAGTTCTACGAACGCCTGACCCGGCACATCCTGGCCGAAATGCCGGGCCGCGCCGACCTGACCTTGCGCCTGGATGCGGCACGGCAGGTGGTTTGATAGCGGTTTGTACTGGGGCGGCCTGTAGTGGGGCGGCCGGTATTGGGCGGGATATAAACATTAGGGAGCGTTTGCTTATGATCACCCCGCCGCCCTGGACCCGCCTGCTGCTGGCGGGTGTGCTGCTGCTGTTGCCCGGCGTGGCCGCGGCGGCAGAGTCCGTGACCTTTCACGTGGCGCCTGGCGGCGATGATTCCGCACCCGGAACGATGGCACGGCCCTTCCGCACCCTGGTCCGCGCCCAGGCGGCGGTGCGCGCGGCCAATCGCGACCGTGACGTCACGGTGGAACTGGCGGCCGGCACGTACGCGCTGGACAAGCCGCTGGTCTTCGCCGCCGCCGACGGCGGGCAGGGGGACTACCACGTGGTGTGGAAGGCGGCGGCAGGGGCTAAGGCCCTGATTTCGGGCGGCATGCGCGTCACCGGCTGGACGCTGGCGGACGCAGAGAACGACATTTACGTCGCCGACGTGCCCAAGGGCCTGGATAGCCGCCAGCTGTGGATCGACGGCACAGCCGCCGATCGGCCAGCCATTGAGATCACCCACCATGATGTGGAGTTCACCGCCCACGGCTTCATCCTGAAAAACCCGGCGCTGGCCTCCATCGCCGCCGTCAAGGCGCCGCAGCGGCTGGAGGTGGAGGCCACGGGCATCTTCACCGATCGCTATTCCCCGGTGGAGCGGATCGACGGCATGCAGGTCACGCTGAAGCAGCCGGCCTGGGACAACAACAGCTGGGGCTATGACACGCTGAACAAGCCCTTCATGCCTGACCAGGCGCGGCTGTTCCTGGTGAATGCGCCGGAATTCTTCGGAAAGCGCGGCGAGTGGCACATGAACCAGAACCAGTGGTACATCGATCCCGCCGCCGGCAAGCTGTACGTGAAGCCCCGGCCCGACGCCGACATCACCGCCATGACGATCATTCTGCCCCGGCTGGAGGTGCTGGTCGCCATCGGCGGCAGCTATGACCATCCCATCCGCAACCTGACCTTCCAGGGACTGCGCTTTTCCCATACCAGTTGGATGGGGCCGTCGCGGGACACCGGCTACGCCAATCAGCAGAGCGGCGCCTACCTCAAGGAGGTTTCCCCCTTGCGGCCGGCGGACGCCTACGCCACCTGCGGCTGGGGGTGCCCGGAATTCGAGAGCATGCGCCAGAAGTGGGACCAGATCCCCGGCGCCGTGCAGGTCTCGGCCGCGCGCGACATCACCTTCACAGGCAATACCTTCAGCCAGCTGGGGCAGGTGGCGCTGGGCATAGGCAACGACACCAACGCCCACCTGACCGGCGTGGGCCTGGGGACGGACGGGGTGAAGGTGCTGGGCAACCGCTTCGCCGTCATCGCCGGCGGGGCCATCATGGCCGGCGGCGTTAGGGTGGAATCGCACCACCCCGCCGATCCGCGCCAGGTCAACCGCAACCTGACCATCGCCGACAACGTCATCACCGACGTGGCCCGCGATTACAAGGACAACGCGGCGGTACTGGCGACCTACATCGACAGGGCCGACATTCTGCACAACGACATCTCCGACGCCAATTACGACGGCATCGCCATCGGCTGGGGCTGGGGCTACAACGACGTGGGCGGCAACCGGAACTACCGGGAAACCCAGAAGGGCTATCTGCACAACCCCGTGTTCGACCAGCCCACCGTGCTGCGGAACATGACGGTGGCGGGCAACCGCATCCATGGTGTGAAGAAATGGTTCTTCGACGGCGGCGCCATCTACAACCTGTCGGCCAACCCCGGCACGGTCATCCGCGACAACCACGTCTTCGACATCGCCGACCGCATCGGCATCTACCTGGACGAGGGCAGCAAGCACCTGCGGGTGAAGGGCAATGTGGTGGAGACCGACGGCTATTGGCTGAACGCCAATACCGTGGGCAAGAACTTCGCCTGGGGCGTCACCGCCGACAACGCCGCCAACGGCAATTGGCACAATTCGTCCCGTGTCGGCGGCCGCTGGCGGGCGGAGATCGGCATGCGGGTGGAAGACGACCACCTGCTGCCCGATCGTGCCTGGCCGGCGGCGGCGCTGGCGGTGATCCGCCAGGCGGGCCCGCGTCCAGAGTCGGACTAAATCATGCATCACCAGCACGGTGGTGGGTAGGACGGGGCGGGCCGCCAGGGCAGACAACGCCACATCATGATGGCGATGGCCGAGCGAGCTGACCATGGACCCGCCCCCGATGGCTTCAGTACCGGTAGGAGACCGTGACCCCATAGGTCGTCGGCTGACCCTGGAAGCGGACGACGGAATCGCCCACGCGGGTGGTCTGGATGGCGTAGAAGGTGTTGGTCAGATTCCGGACGAAACCCTCGAAGCGCCAGGTGCCGCTGACGGACGATAGGCCAGCCCGCAGGTCGATGACGCCGTAGTCGGCGTTGTAGGTTGAGGGATAGCCCTGGCTGATGGCGCTCTGGGTGCCGAACAGCCCTTGTGTCTTGGTCTGATAGCGGGCGCTGGCGCCGACGAAGGCGGTGTAGGCGCTGCTGACGCTCCAGTCATACTGGGCATCCACCAGGAAAGACCATCGGGGTGTATTGGGGAAGGCTTGGCCTTTGAAATTCACCGGCGTGGTGGTGAAGGCATTGTAGCCGAAATAATCGCTCTCGACCCAGGAATGCAGATACGTCGTCTTGGCGGTGACGGTCAGATTGTCCAGGGGCTTGGCGCGCAGGCTGAGCTCGGCTCCGTCTTCCTTCGACTTGGGCACGTTGACCAGGACGCTCAGCAGCCCGAACACGCCATTCGGATCCAGGCTGCGAGCCTCCAGCTGCTTGTTGGTGTAGTCGTAGTGGAACAAGGCACCGTCGATTTCCAGGCGGTTGTTCAGCAGGCGGGTCTTCACCCCCAGTTCATAGGCCAGCAACTCCTCCTGGGTGACCGGCCGCAATTGCAGATAGGAGGAAGCGGATAGTGTCGGGAAGCTGCCGGCCTTGAAGCCGCGGCTGACCGTGCCGTAGATCAGGGTCCGTTCCACCGGGGTCCAGTTGAGGCCGACCCGCCAGGAGACATTGTCCTCGCTCAGCCGCTGGTTGATGTAGGCCGGCGTGGAGCTGGCGTCCAGCGTCGTGCAGCCGCCGCGCACCGCTGGGACGACGCCGACTCCGTGCTTCAGGATGGTCTCGATCACCGTTGCGCCGGCGGCGGTGTTGCCGTCGGTGTCGCGCGTGCACCCGCCATGGCTGATGGCCGTGGTCGTGTACCGGGCGCCGGCGGTGATGCCCAACTCTTCCAGCGGGTGGTATTCGACGTTGCCGAACGCCGCGCGGCTGATCGAATCGTCATCGGAATCGCTGCGGTTGCCGCTGAAGGGCGGAATGGCCGGCTTGCCGATCAGCAGCGGCACGTTGGTCAGCGCGAAGGAGGAGGAGGAGCCGGCGAGATCGTACAACTGGGTTTCGCGCGTGTAGGCCTTGGCGTAGTCGGCGCCCACCAACCAGTTCAGGCGGTCGTCGAACTCCTTGCCGCTCAAGCGCAGTTCCTGCGACGTGGCGTTGACGATGCCGCTCTGCAGCTGGCTGAAATGATAGTTGGCGCCCTGCGGCTCGTTCAGGTCGTTCTGGGTGAAGTGCTGGAAGGAGCCGAGATAGGTGAGGGTCATGCCGTGGGGCAGCGCGTAGTCGGCGCGCAGCGAGGCCTGCTCGGTGGACTCGTCCACCCGGGGCGTGGTCCCGGCCAGCCAGTCCGCCGCCTCCGGATCATCCGGGCCGGGTTTGGCCTTGGTCGTGTTCGGGACCAGGGCGGCCGAGGACTGCCGCTGCAGCACGATCTTGACCAGGTTGGCGGCAGGCAGGTCGGACCGGTCGATGAAGCCGTTGAAGTTGGCTTGGACCTGCAGCGCGTCCGTGGGGTTCCAGTCCAGCAGGGCGCGCAGCTTCACGCTGTTCTGCTGGCCCAAGGTGTCGTCGCGCGTATTGCTCTGCTGCCAGTCACCGCCCTCGCGGATGCTGAAGGCGAAGCGGCCGGCCAGGGTGTCGCTGATCGGGCCGCTGACAAAGCCGTCCAGCCCGGCGGCGGCGAAGCGGCCCAAGGTGCCGTCCAACCCGGCCTCGAACTGGTTGGTGGGCTTGGCGGCGATGTAGTTGACGGCGCCACCGGTCGCGTTCTGGCCGTATAACGTGCCTTGCGGTCCCTTCAGCACCTCCACCCGCTCCAGGTCGAACGTCGCCCCCTTGGACAGCGCCGGATAGGCGTAGGGCACTTCGTCGGTATAGACGCTGACGGTGGGCGTCGCGGCGATGGAGAAATCATTATAGCTGACGCCGCGGATGCTGTAGACCGGCGAGCTGTAGTTGGTTTGGGAAACGACGAAGCTGGGATCGACGCGCGCCAGGTCGCCGACGCTGTCGACCCCCTGCCGCTGCAGATCGGCACCGCTCAGCGTGGTGATGGACATGCCGACGCTGTCGGCCGACTGCGCCCGCTTTTGCGCGGTGACGATGATTTCATCCAACTGGCCGACGTCCGGCCCCGCCTCCTGCGCGGCGGCGGCCCAGACCGGGCCCAGCACCAACGCGGCGGCGCCAATGCCACAACGAAGACGATAGCTTCCTTTTTTCAATTTACACCCTCCCTGAGCCCGACCGTTCGTGCGGCGGGTTTTTGTTTGTCAGCCATGATGGGAACATCGCCAGCGGGTTGGGTGCCCGCGGCTTAAGCCGCTTAACAGAACCTGAAAATGGTCCAGCTACGCTAAGCCAAGGCTGAATATTGTCAATCTTGATTGATATAGTTAAGTAGTCTGTCTGTGATGGCGCCTTGATCTTGACAGATCGAGAGGTGCCCCCTCATGTTCGTCGCCCATCAATCAACGAACCTATCGGTCAATGAACGGCGCGTCGCGGCGGCGCGGGAGGGTGTCATGGCAGGAAACCGTCGAGTCCTTATCAGTCAGAAGTTTTTCGATCAGGCATCGCTGGATTATCTGCGCGACCAAGGCTGTGAGGCTGAGGTGTTGGCCCTGCCGCCGGGTCGGGCCGATGCCGATTTGACGGAAGACGAATTGCGGGCCTGCCTGGCCGGGGCGGCCGGCTGGATCGTCGGGCATGCGCGCGTCACCCGCTCGCTGCTGGCGGCCCTGCCGGATCTGGCGGTGGTGTCCCGCCGGGGGGTGGGATATGAGCGGGTCGATTTGGCCGCGGCGCGGGAGCTGGGCCGGGTAGTCACTATCGCCGCCGGTGGCAACGATGCCGCCGTGGCCGACCATACCATCGGTCTGATGCTGGCTGTTGGGCGCCGGTTCCGGCGGTCCCAGGCGGACATGGCCGCGGGCAAATGGGCCATCCAGATCAGCACGGACCTGTACCGCAAGACCGTCGGCATCATCGGATACGGCCGCATCGGGCGCAGCGTGATCAGGCGCCTGAGCGGCTTCGACGCTACGGTGCTGGTCTGCACACCGGGGCCTGTTCCCCCGGATGCCCCCGAGGGTGTGGAGTTCGTTTCGCTACCGGAACTGCTGCGGCGCAGTGACTATGTGTCCGTACATGCGCCGCTGACGCCCGCGACACGCTTCATGATCGACGGGGCGGCGTTGGCGGCGATGAAGCCGGGTGCCATCCTGGTCAATGCCGCGCGCGGCGGCCTGGTGGACGATCGCGCCCTGCTTGCCGCGCTGGAGGCCGGGCGTCTGGCCGGCGCCGGGCTGGACGTCTTCGTCAGCGAAAGCGATCAGGATTACCGCGAGGTCACCGCCGCCCTGCTGGCGCGCGACGACGTGGTGGCGACGCCGCATGCCGCCGCCTCGTCGCGCGAAGGGCTGGACCGCACCAACATGATCGCCGCACGGTCGGTCGTGGCCGTGCTGGATGGCGGCGATCCGCCCGCCGACTGCGTGGTCGCGGACGGGCGGTCCCATTCACAGGCCGGGTAGGGGCCCGCGATAGTGCGGTTCGTGGCGCTCGCGCTCACCGCCCAGGCTCTGCTCGATGGCGTGGGCGATCCAGCCGGCGGCGCGGGCCAGGAAAAAGGTGGCCTCGCGCGAGCGTAAGCCGAGCTTCAGTCCGGCGAATCCGCCCAGCAGGGCGAAGCTCGGCTCATAGCCGCCGATGTCCCGCGCCGCGCCGATGGCCGCCATCAACCGCTGGAAGTCGGCATCGCGCGCATAGTCGGCGTCCAGCAGGTCCAGCAGGACGGTGGCGCGCACGTCGCGGCCGCTGGTGGCGGGCAGGAAACCCGCGATGGCGTCGCCTTCCTGGACACGGCGGGTGATGGGCTCGAAAGGCCGTTCCGTTTCAACGATTTCCTTGACCAGCCGGCCGATGGCGGCGAACTGGACCGGGCGTGTCTTGCGGCCGATGGCGATGGTCAGGCCGGTGGACACCGCCCGCCAGGGAGAGACACCGGTGCTGGCGATCGCCCGCACGGCGAAGGTCGCAGGCTCCAGCCCATGGTCGGCGGCCAGGATCATGACGCGCCGCAACAGCGCCGACTGGCGGTCGGTGAGGCCGAAGGCCTCGGCGATGCTCACATGAATGGCCCTGCGGTCGGGGCGGTCATGCCCGGCGATCAGCGCCGTGAAGGCGCGCAGCACGTCGCCGCCCGTCCGGGCCATGCCGGCCGGCGAGAAATCCTGCGAGCGCGGATTCACCTTTTCGATCAAAGGGAAAAGGGCGATGGCCTGATCCAGGGGCGATTCATCCGCCAGTGCGCGGCGCACCGCCTTGACCGTATCGGGAAACGCCGGCAGCGACTCGCCGAACACCGCGTCGGCGTCCACGTCCCACAACAGGGCGGCCACGCTTTCGAAGGTGGGGCGGTTCACCAGCTCCCGGACGCTCTGCCCCCGGTAGAACAGATTGTCCTCAGTCAGCAGGGTGATGGAGCTTTCGGCGTCCAGGTCCGTCGGGCTGGCCGGTGGCTTGCGGCCGCGGCCGCGCAGCTGTTCCACATCGGCGCGCCAATAGCGGCGCTTGCGCGAATTGGGAATGCCCGTGGACCGCAAATTCTTGCGCGTCACATAGACATAGAAGGTGTCGATGGTGACACCCAGCAGCGCCGCGGCCTCTTCAGCCGATATGTAGTCGTCGTCGACCATTTCTAAACTTTTATAATCAAGATTGACGACTTATCCCTTACTCCGTAGCGTCGGTCAAGTTTGTTATGCATCTTGCTAAGAATAAACGGACGGGACACGAGGAAATGTCGGAGTTGGAACGGACGGTGACCAAGGTCATCGTGCCGAGCGGAATGCTCGGCGCGGGAGTGAAACGGGAACACATCGCCTATGGCCTGGCCCAGGGCGCCCATGCCATCGCCATTGACGCCGGTTCGACGGACAGCGGGCCCTCCTACCTGGCGCGCGGCGTCTCCAAGATGAACAGGGAGTCGATCAAGCAGGATCTCCTGGTCCTTCTGCAGATGGCCGATGAGGCCGGCATTCCGGTGCTGGTGGGCACCTGCGGCACCTGCGGCGCGGACGCCAGCGTGGACTGGACCCGCGACATTGCCATCGAGGTGGCGCGGGAACTGGGCATAGGCCTGCGCATCGCCTGCCTGTATAGCGAACAGCCGGCGGCGGTGCTGAAGCGCAAGCTGGCGCAGGGGAAGATCCGGCCGCTGGCGCCGCTGGGCCAGGCCACCGATGAGCTGTTCGACGCCTGCGACCACATCGTGGCCCTGATGGGGCCCGAGCCCTACATGGATGCCGTCCAGCGCGGCGCCAACCTGGTGCTGGGCGGCAGGACCACCGACACCGCCGTGCTGTCGGCCGTGCCCCTGATGCGGGGCGCCGGCGTGGCCCAGACCTGGCACGCCGCCAAGATTGCCGAATGCGGTGGGCAGTGCACGACCAACCTGCGGCGGGGCGGCGTGCTGATGCATGTCGGGACCGACCACTTCGACATGGAACCCTTGGATCTCGGCAACCGCTGCACGCCCGAAAGCGTCTCGGCCCACCTGCTGTATGAGAACAGCGATCCCTTCCTACTGGTGGAACCGGGCGGCATCCTGGATGCCAAGGAGGCGGTCTACACCCAGGTCGAGCCGCGCATCACCCGGGTCGTCGGCTCTATCTGGCGGCCCATGCCCTACACCATGAAGCTGGAGGGGGCCCGTGGCGGCGACTACCAGACCATCATGCTGATCGGCATTGAGGATCCGGAAGTCCTGGCCAACCTCGATGAATTCCACGACCGCATGCACAAGACGCTGGTGGATCGCATCACCGCCACCTTCGGCGATGAGGCGGGCAATTTCGAGGTCTCGTTACGCCTGTACGGCTGGAACGGTACGTCCGGCCAGCCCGTGCCCGCCGATACCCCGCCACCGCGCGACGTGGGCGTGCTGTTTGTGGTGACGGCGCGCACCCAGGATCTGGCCGACCGTATGGCGCGATCCTGCAACCCCTATTTCTTCCACATGCCGATACGCTTCGACATGGAACTGCCCAGCTACGCCTTCCCCTTCACGCCGGCCGAGATCCCGCGCGGGCGTGTCTATGAATTCCTGCTCAACCATGTCGTCGAGACCGAGGACGGGTTCGAACTGGTCAGGACGGAATGGGTGGACGTGTCATCGACCGGCACCGTTGAGCATCTGGAGACGCCGAATGCCTAAGATCGCTGAAGTGTGCCGGCATGTCCGGTCGAAGAACGCCGGTCCTTTCTGGATCACCGTGGATTTCTTTTTCACCGACGACGACAGTTTCGCGCGCTATCGGGACGCGCCCGAGCTGGGGCCCGACCTGTTCGCCCGCCTGTTCGGCACGGACCCGGGCGGCGTGAAGCGTGTGCCGGTGGACGCGCTGCGCATGATCAAGATCTCCTACCCCCGGCCGCACCCCCAAGGCTGGCGGCATGAGCGCGACATGCATGGCGGTCAGCAGTTCGCCCGCCTGCTGTCGGTCGAGCTTGCCTGACGCCCTCGCGGTACCCGTATTTCACTCAAGCATACAATAATAAAATCGGGAGGACGCAAATGGGCAGGCAGGCCGCCCTGCATCGCCGGGACACCGCGTATTCCTGGTATGTCGCCGTTGTGATGTGCCTATGTTTCACCTTCAGTTACATGGATCGGGCTCTGTTGCAGCTTCTGGTCGGCCCGATCCAGAAGAGCTTTGACCTCAACGACACTCAGCTTGGTCTGTTGCAGGGCGCGGCCTTCGCCGTCTTCTACACGCTGTTCGGCTTTCCCCTGGCGCGTGTTGCGGATACACGGCACCGCCGTAACCTGACGCTGGTGGGGCTGGTCGTCTGGTGCGCCGCCACGGCGGCGTGCGGCCTGGCGCAAAATATGCCGCAACTGTTCGGCGCGCGGATTTGCGTCGCCATCGGCGAGGCGGCCCTGGCGCCGGCCGCCGTGTCCCTGATCGCCGATTACTTCTCGCCGGGTGCGCGGACGCGGGCGCTCAGCATCTATTCCATGGGGGTCTTCTTCGGCAGCGGGCTGGCGCTCGGCCTTGGCGGCACGCTGCTGAAATATTTCGGCCGCGACGGTGCCGGCCAGACGGAGCCGTGGCGGATGGTCTTCATCATCCTGGGTGCCACCGGGATCCTGATGGTGCCGCTGCTGCTGTCGGTGCGGGAACCGGCACGCCTGACGGACGACGGCCGGCGGTCAGAGGCCACCGCCAGCCTGCGCCAAGTGCTGGCGGAATTCGCCCGTAAGAAGGCGGCCCTGCTGACCACGGTCGGCGGCTTCGCTACCACCAGCATGGCGGCCTCGACCCTGGCGTCCTGGGCGCCCACCTTTTTTGTCCGCGTCCACGGCTGGGCGCTGGGGCCCACGGGCCAGAAGCTGGGGGGCATGACCCTGGTGCTGAGCCCGCTCGGCGCCATCGTCGGCGCCATGCTGGCCGACGCCCTGACCCGGGCGGGCCGGAAGGACGGCAAGCTGATCGTCGGTACCGGCTCGGCGGCCTTCTGCGCGGTCGCCAGCCTGGTCATGGCGGTCACCGACCAGGCCGTGGCTCTGGTCGCCATCGGCTCCATCCAGTTCGTGGTCGGTTTCAACTTCGGCCTGGTCCAGGCCTGCCTGGCCGAACTGGTGCCCAACCGCATGCGGGCCATCGCGTCGGCCTGCTACATCGCCAGTTCCAACCTGCTGGCGGCGACCTTCGGGCCCCTGCTGGTCGGCGTGCTGAACGATCACGTCTTCCATAACCCGATGATGATCGGCCGGTCCATCGCCATCGTGGCCCCCGGCGGCTTCGCCGCGGCGGCGTTCATCCTCGCCGCCGGCCGGCGATCCTATCGTTCGACCCTGTCCTTGGTGGCGGCGGATGGCGCGGCGGCACAGCCTGCATCCGACCAGCCCACCCTTTCCCGTGTGAAGGACCCAGCATGATCGACAGCGAGATCAACCCCATTACCCTGGAAATCTGGTGGAGCCGGCTGATCGCCATCGCCGATGAGGCCGCGGCGACGCTGCTGCGCACCTCCTTCTCCACCGTCATCCGTGAATCAAACGACTACGTCACCGTGCTCATGGACGCGGGCGGCGAGACCATCGGCGAGTGCACCCTGGGGATCCCGGCTTTCGCCGCCCTGGTCGGGCGTGCCACCCGCGCCATGCTGGACCGCTTCCCGGCATCGACGTGGCGCCAGGGCGACGTGGTCATGACCAACGATCCCTGGATCGGTACGGGCCATCTGCCGGACATCGTCGTGGTCGCCCCCATCTTCCACCACGGCGTGCTGGTCGGCTTCTCCGGTTCCGCCGCCCATGCGCCCGATATTGGCGGCACCTTCAAGGAGGGTCCGACCGAGCTGATCGAGGAAGGTGTGCTGATCCCCCCGGTCCGGCTTTATCGCGCGGGGGAGCTGAATGACGACCTGGTGCAGCTGCTGCTGGCCAACATCCGCCTCAAGGACATCGTGTTCGGCGACATCGAGGCGCAGGTCAACGCGAACGAGGTGTGCCGGCGCCGGGCGGTGGAGTTCCTGGAGGACACGGGCGAGCCTGATTTCAAACGGCTGGGCCGCGCCGTGACCGGCCTGGCGGAGCGGGCGATGCGCGCCGCCATCGCCGGCTTGCCCGATGGCGTCTATCGCGGCGCCATCGAGGCCGATGGCGTGGGGGACCAGCCGACGCGCATCGCCTGCGCCGTGACCATCGCCGGCGACGACATCACCGTCGACTACGGCGGTTCCTCCCCCCAGGTGGCGTACGCGATCAATTCGACGCTCAACTATACCCGCGCCTACACCATCTATCCGTTGAAGTGCCTGCTGGACCCGTTCACGCGGCGCAATGAGGGCTCCTACCGCCCCATCCGGGTGACGGCGCCGGCCGGGACCATCCTGAATCCCACCGCACCGGCGCCGGTCATGGCGCGCCACCTGACGGGGCACCTGCTGTCTTGCGCCCTGTTCCAGGCGCTGTCGCCGCTGATGCCGGAACGGGTGGTGGCCGACAGCGGCGGGGCGCCGGCCTTGCGCGCACATTTCAGCGGGCGCACCGCCGACGGGGGGCGCTTCGGCCAGCTGTTGTTCGCCAGCGCCGGCATGGGCGCCTCGGCGGAGCGGGATGGTCTGTCCACCACCGCCTTCCCCACCAATTCCGGTGCGGGCAGCGTCGAGGCGATGGAGACGGTGTCGCCGCTGCTGTTCCTGCGCAAGGCGTTTCGGCCGGACTCCGGCGGGGCGGGCCGCCAGCGCGGCGGCCTGGGCCAGGACTGCGAAATCCTGAACGCCGCCGCGGCACCCATCCAGATGGTGCTGCTGGGGGATCGTGAGCGCCATCCGGCGCTGGGCATCATGGGGGGCGGCCCCGGGGCGCCCGCGCTGGCCGCCCATCGGGATGGGCGCACCGTGCCCATGAAGTCACGCTCCCTCATCCAGCCGGGCGAAAGCGTGACGCTGTCCTTCCCCGGGGGCGGTGGCTATGGACCGCCGGCCGACCGGCCGGTCGCGGCCGTCGAAACCGATCTGAAGCGGGGCGTGGTGACCACCGACGCCGTACGCCGCGACTACCCCACGCAAGCTCTGGCCCTTGGACTGAAGTGATGAAGCAGAAGACCATCCGCATCGGCGTCGACATCGGCGGCACGTTCACCGACTTTGTCCTGCATGACGAGGCCCGCGACCTCAGCGCCACCGGCAAGCGCCTGACCACCCCCGACCAGCCGGGCCGGGCCATCGTCGAGGGCATCGTCCGCCTGCTGGCGGAGACCAACTCGACCATCGATCAAATCCACAGCATCGTTCACGGGACGACCCTGATCACCAACACCGTGCTGGAACGGACCGGCGCCAAGATCGGCCTGCTGGCCTCGGCGGGCTTCCGCGACATCCTGGAGATGGGGCGGGAGATCCGGTACGACGTGGACGATCTGGCGCTGGAACCCGTGCCCGTCCTGGTGCCGCGTCACCTGCGCCTGGACATCCCGGGGCGGTTGAAGGCCGATGGTGGCGAGTTCATGCCGCTGGACGAGCAGGCGGTGCGCGACGCCCTCCGCCACCTGGTGGAGGAAGAGGGCATCGAGGCCCTGGCCATCGCCTTCCTGCATTCCTACCGCAATCCGGCGCACGAGCTGGCGGCACGTCAGGTGGTGCGGGGGCTCTATCCCGACTTGCTGGTCTCCCTGTCCGCCGAGGTCGCGCCGGAGATCCGCGAGTACGAACGGACCAACACCACCTGCGTCAACGCCTATGTCCAGCCCCGCGTGCACGGCTATCTGGATCGGCTGGTCGATGATTTGCGCGCTCTGGGCTTCGCGGGCGAGCTGTATATCATGCTGTCCAGCGGCGGCATCACCACCATAGAGGACGCCAAGAACTTCCCGGTGCGCCTCATCGAGTCCGGCCCGGCCGCCGGCGCCATGGCGGCTGCGCACATCGCCCGCGAGACGGGACAGCGGCGGGTGATCTCTTTCGACATGGGCGGGACCACGGCCAAGATGTGCCTGGTGGAGGATTACGCCCCCCACATCAAGCATGACTTCGAGGCGGGCCGCCTGCACCGTTTCAAGCAGGGGTCGGGGCTGCCGCTGAAGGTCACGGTCGTCGACATGATCGAGATTGGCGCCGGCGGCGGCTCCATCGCGGGGCTGGACACCCTGGGCCTGCTCAAGGTGGGGCCGCGCAGCGCCGGCTCCGTGCCCGGCCCGGTCTGCTATGGACGCGGCGGCACGGAGCCGACGGTAACCGACGCCGACCTGATGCTGGGGTATCTTGATCCCGCCTATTTCCTGGGGGGAGAGATGGGCCTGCGCGACACGGCGGCCGGCGACGCGATGGAAAGCCGGCTGGGCCGGCCGCTGGGTATCGACGCATCCGGGGCCGCGCGCGGCATCCAGGCCGTCGTCAACGAAAGCATGGCGGGGGCCACCCGCATGCACCTCGCCGAGAACGGCAAAGATCCGCGTGACTACACCATGATCGCCTTCGGCGGCGCCGGCCCGGTCCATGCCTACGGCTTGGCCAAGCTGCTGAAGGTCAGACAGCTGATCGTGCCGCCGGGCGCGGGAGTCATCTCGGCCTTCGGCTTCCTGGTGGCGCCGCCCACGGTCGACTTCGTGCGCGGGTACGTGTCGCCGGTGGCTCGGCTGGACTGGCCCCATGTGCGGGGACTGATCGCCGACATGGCGGATCAGGCCCGGCGTCTGCTGGACGCGGCCAGTGCCGCCACCGTGCCGATGCAGACCAGGCTCTATGCCGACATGCGCTATGTCGGCCAGGGCTTCGAGGTGTCGGTCGGCATCCCGGCGGAGGCGATCGCCGCCGGTGACGGTGGGGCTCTCCACGAAGCCTTCGGCGCGGCCTATCGCGCCCGGTTCGGCCGGGCGGCCCAGGGCATGCCGGTCGAGGTGGTCGGATGGCGCCTCTCCGCCTCGCTGCCCATTCAGCCGATCAGCCTGACGCGGACGCGGGAGGAGGGGGCGGAGCCGCTGCGCGGCCGCCGGCGGGTCGATTTCCCGGATTTCGGCCTGGTCGACACGGCGATCTACGACCGCTACGCCCTGGCGCCGGGCATGCGCATCGTCGGCGCCGCCCTGTTTGAGGAGCGGGAGTCGACTTTCGCGGTGGGGCCGGATTGCGTGACGGAGGTCGATCCGCATGGCCATCTGATCACCACCATCGCCGCGGATGCCGGAACGGCGGCAGGCTGACAGGGCCTCAGGGGCGTCCTTCCGGTGCTCCGTTGGGCGCGGGCGGGGGCGGAAGTCTGTTCACCGTGGCAGCTCGGGCTGAGTGGTGACCATGAATTTCCAGTCCGCGAGCGCCGCGTGCCGGTGTGGTGCGGCCTGCTCCGCGTAGGCCGGGTTCTCAAGAATCCGGCGCAGCGTGGCGAAGTTCGCATAACGGACGATGACGATATCGTCCCAGGCTTCGCCAGCGACGCCCACCAGCACTCCCCGGACATTGCCGACCCAGAAAACCGAATAGTCCTCGCCCCGCGCAATCGCTTGGAAGGCGGGGGCATACCGCTGGAAATAGGCCTCCTTGCCCGAGCAGGGCGGCAAGTCGGAGGCCGCTTCAAACGTGGCCTCATAGGTGGCCTGGTCCCGATAGCGCACCAGGTTGATCATATAGACGGGGCCCGCTTCGGCCAGCGTGCTGCCCGCCGCGTCCAGCGCCGCGCGGGTATAGTCAATGATCGCCATATCTCTCGCCTTCTTGGATTGTCGCGCTGGGCACTTCCACGCGGGGGATCCCCCGTGAGCGTTCAGGGGCCGTCGGCGGAACTGTGCTTGCCAAGCAATACGTCCAACTGTATTTATTAGCAATGGCCAGACCGTCCCTTCGCGAAAAAATCATCGAGTCCGGGGTGCGTACGGTGCACGAGCGTGGATACGCCGGTGCCGGCGTGCGCGAGATCACCAGTGATGCCGGCGTGCCCCAGGGCTGCTTCACCAACCATTTCCGATCGAAGGAGGCTTTCGCCGCCACCATCCTCGATCGCTACCATGAGCGCACACAGGCGATCATGGAGGGCACGCTGCGTGATAAAGGCCGGCCGGCCGTCGAACGGTTGCGTGCCTATTTCGATGCCATCACCGAACGGCTGGAAGCGGCTGGCTGGCGATACGGCTGCCTTGTCGGCAACATGAGCCTTGAGGTGCCGGAACAGAGCGACGTGCTGCGCGCCCATCTGGTCGAGGTTTGCCGCGCCCTCACGGACGCGTTCGCCGAGGCTGTGCGTGCCGGCCAGGAATCGGGCGAGATCCGGGACGATCTCGATGCCGGCGACGTCGCGACCTTTCTTCTCTCCGCCTGGGAGGGCGCTATGATGCGCATGAAAGTGGACCGGTCCCCCCAACCCATCGAGCAATTCAAGCGGGTGATCTTCGCCTCCATCCTTGCTCCAGGGGTGAAGGCCGGCTCCCAATAACGCGGCCGGGCATGACGGGCATGGACTGGAACGACCTCAAATATTTTCTGGCCGTGGCGCGGACCGGAAGCCTCACCCGGACGTCCGCCGATCTCGGGGTGAGCCAGTCCACCGTCGGTCGCCGCATCGCCGAATTCGAGGAGAGCATCGGAATGGTTCTCTTCCAACGGCATCAGACCGGCTACTTCCTCACCGACGAGGGGCGCGAGTTGCTGAGGTACGCCGAACGGGTCGAAGACGGCATCCTGGCGTTGGAACGCGGTGCCGCGGGCCTCGACAAGACGCCGGCGGGAACCGTCCGGCTCGCGACGTCCGAGAATCTGGCGACGGACCTCATCATCCCCGCCCTGCCGGCGTTCCGGGACCGTTACCCCGGTATCTGCCTGGAAATCATCACCAGCACCGTCACGGCTGAGCTTGGAAGACGCGAGGCGGACATAGCGCTCCGCGTTGTGCGGCCGACGCGCGGCAACCTGACGGTCAGGCGCGTGGGCCACATGACCTACTCGGTCTACGGCAGCAGGGAATACATTGAGCGGCACCCTCCCATAGCCGGCGAGCCGCTGGGCGGACGGCACTTCATCGCCTGGGATGACGGCCACGCGTTCATGCCGGCCGCGACCTGGCTGGCGCGGGAATATCCCGGCTGCAAGATCGCGCTGGTCGCCAGTAGCCTGCCCGCCCAGATCGCCGCCGTGCGCGCCGGCCTGGGCCTGGCCGTCATCCCGGATTTCCTGACCATGAAGGAGGACTTCATCCGGGTCATTCCGCCTGATCAGATGTTCAGCGCCGAGGTCTGGCTGGTGACCCATGCTGACCTTGTCGCGTCCGCCCGGGTTCGGGCCGTTGGCGACTTTCTGACCGAGGAAGTGATGCGGGCCAATCCCGAGCTTTCGGGGCGCCAGGCGCCATATCCGGCGCCTGGCGCGCGTTGATCACGACGTCTGGGATATCTTGTCGGCCCACAGGTCGACAGGCCCTAACCGGTCGGAACCCTGGGTGGCGAGCATCCAGCCGGGGTATTCCGGCGGCAACTCGCTGACGGCGTCGAGCGCCGCGATTTCGTCGTCGCTGAGCACAATGCCGGTCGCGGCGATATTGTCCTCCAACTGGCTGAGCCGCTTGGCGCCGACGATGACCGAGGTCACGACGGGCTTGGCCAGCAGCCACGCCAGCGCGATGCGGGCCGGGCTGCAGCCGTGCGCCGCCGCGATAGGCTTCAGCGTGTCGATGACAGTCCAGGCCCGTTCCTTATCGACGATCGGGAAGTCGAAGGAAGAGCGGCGCGACCCCTCCGGCGACTGGTTCTCGCGGCTGAACTTGCCGGACAGGAGGCCGCCGGCCAGCGGACTCCACACCAGCAGGCCCATCTTCTCCGCCTCCAGCAGCGGCTTGAGTTCCCGCTCCAGGTCACGCCCGGCGATCGAGTAATAGGCCTGCAGCGTGTTGAACCGCTCCAGGTTGAGGCGCGCGGAGACGCCCAGCGCCGTCGCGATCCGCCACGCCTGCCAGTTGGACACGCCCAGGTAACGGACCTTGCCCTGGCGGACCAAATCATCGAGCGCGCGCAGCGTCTCCTCTACCGGCGTCAAGGTGTCGGTGGCGTGGATCTGATACAGGTCGATGTGATCGGTCTGGAGCCGGCGCAGACTGGCCTCGACGGCGTCCATGATGTGGCCGCGCGACGCGCCGACGTCATTCCGGCCCTGGCCCATCCGGCTGTAGACCTTCGTCGCCAGCACGACCTCGTTCCGGGGAATCCCCAGATTCTTGAACGACTGGCCCAGCGTCCGCTCGCTGGCGCCGGCCGAATAGACATCCGCCGTGTCGAAGAAGTTGATGCCGGCATCGATGCTGGCCTTGACCAGTTCATCGGCGCCCGACTGGCCGACGTTGCCGATATGCTCGTAGACTCCGGTCCCGTCGCTGAACGTCATGGTCCCGAGACAGAGTTGCGAGACCAGAAGGCCGGTATTTCCCAATGTCTTGTATTTCATCTTCCTCTCCTGAAGACGCGACGGCGCATGCGGGCCGCGGGGGCGCGGGCGCCATGTCGGTTGGTGGTGGTGATTTGTTGGCCAGCCTCGTGGCGACGCGGCGCCTTGACGGGCGCGGGAGGACCAGAGGGCGGGCGTCATCTATGTCGTGACGCCAGATTGGCTCCGCCGGTCTCGGAAAGAAATGCAAGAAAATGGCAGTTCGATTTCCAAATTTGGAAAACGCCGCTGCCTCGATGATCAGCCCTGCGCGGGCTGGATCGCATAAAGGCTCGACAACGTTTCGCGAAGCCAGCGCTGGACCGGATGGGCGTCGTTCCGGCGGTGCCAGGACATGGCGAACGACACGGTGCCCAGCGCGACCGGCGGCGGCAGAATCAGCAGATCATCGCGCGCTGCGGACGCGTCGACCGCACCCTCCATCAGGGTGGCGATAAGGTCGGAGCGGGCCACCAGGGGAGGGGCGGCGTACATCTGCGGCAGCGACAAGGCGATGCGGCGGCGCAAACCCATCGCCGCCAGCGCGGCGTCGACCTGGCCGAACCGCTCCCCCTCCGGCGAGACGAGAAGATGGGACAGGCTGAGGAACGTCGGCAGATCCAGCATCTCCGAGGCGGCCGGATGGCCGCGCCGCATGATGCAGACGAAGCGCTCCTCAAACAGCGGCTGGCTGAGGATACGGCCGCCCACCGGCTGGCGGGGCGGGACGCTGATCGTCAGGTCGGCGTCGCCGGCGTCCAGGATGGCGACGGCGTCGTCCCGATGGGTGAAGGCGTTGATGCGCAGCGTCACATTGGGCGCCCGTTGCCGCAGGGCTTCGGTCAGCCGCGGCAGCAGCACCAGGGCCGGATGATCGGACAGGGCCAGCGTGAACGCCTGCGACGACGTGGCGGGGTTGAAGCGCTGGGTAAACTCCAGCGTCCGGCTGATCTCAGCCAGCGCCCGGCCCAGGGGCTCCGCCAGGTCGCTGGCGCGCTGGGTGGGTTGCAACCCCGATGGGCTGCGGACGAACAGTTCATCCCCGAACAGCGCGCGCAGCCGGGCCAGCGCGGCGCTCATGGCCGGCTGGGTGCGTCCTATCCGCTTGCCCGCCCGCGTGACGCTTCGCTCCGCCATCAGCGCGTCGAAGGCGACCAGCAGGTTGAGGTCGATGCCATGCAAATCCATGCCATGGATGTTTCCACATATAGACTATCGATTTCAAGAATGTTGGTCGATTGCCTAGCTTTGGAAGGCGTCAACAAGGAGACAGTCCATGTCGCAGGACCCTATCGTCACATCCAATGGGCTCGCCGAGCGGGATCGCGTCGCGATCGAAACGCTCTACCGCGCCTTTTCCGACCATAATCCCGACCTTCTGGAGGAGGCGCTGGCCACGGACTGGCAGGACATTCCCCTCGCCCCCGGCCAAGCCCCGGGCCGCGAGGGCATGAAGCCGCTGGTCCGCGCCTTCAGCGCCGCCTTCCCCGACGTGCGTATCATCATCCACGAACTGATCGGCGCGCCGGGCCGGGCGGCTGTCCGCGCCGAAATAACGGGCACCCACCAGGGCGAATGGTTCGGCGTGGCGCCGACCGGCAGCCGTTTCACCATCCCGATCCACGAGTTCCATTATGTGCGGGACGGGCGCGTCACCCATACGTGGCACCTGGAGGACTGGTTCGGCTGGCTGCATCAGGTGGGCGCCCTGGGCACTGGGGAGAAGTGACGATGAAAGCGTTTCGTATTCATGGCTACGGGGCGGATCCGGTCATCGACACCGTCGATATGCCCCGGCCTGGGGCGGGCGACGTGCTGGTGCGCGTTGCAGCCGCCAGCCTGAACCCGCTCGATGTGAAGCTGCAGCGCGGCTATATGGAGGCCTTCTTCCCGTTGACCTTCCCCTATACGTTGGGAAGCGACCTCAGCGGCACCATCGAGGCCGTGGGCGACGGCGTGTCGGGCTGGAGCATCGGTGACCAGGTCGTGGCCCGGACGGCGCCGACCAGCGGCGGCGCCTTGGCGGAGTTCGCGGTGGTTCCGGCCGACCAACTGGTGCGTGTGGCCGATGCCCTCACCTTTGAGCAGGCCGCCGGTGTCCCGACAGCCGCAGGCACGGCCTGGCAGGCGTTGTTCGAGGTCGCCCGGCTGGGGGCTGGGCAGACGATACTCATCCATGCCGGCGCAGGCGGGGTCGGCAGCTTCGCCATCCAGTTCGCCCGCCATGCCGGCGCGCGGGTGGTGGCCACCGCGTCCGGCGACGGCATCGCTATCGTGGAACGCTTAGGTGCCGATCTCGTGATCGACTACCGTAACCAGGATTTCACCAAACGCGTCTCAGACGTGGACGTGGTCCTGGACACCATCGGCGGCGACACGCAGGCCCGGTCCTACGAGGTGCTGCGCGCCGGCGGTTTCCTGGCCTCCATCGCCGCCCCGCCGGATGAGGCTTTCGCGAAGGCACATGGCGTGGAGGCGGCGTTCGTCTTCCACAGGTCGGATGCCGTCCGGCTGGCTGGCGTCATGGACAAGGTCGCCGCCGGGGTCGAGGTGCTGATTGACCGGACGTTGCCGGGCCGCGATGCCGTGGCGGCGTTCCGTCACCAGGCGTCCGGACGTGCGCGCGGCAAGATCGTCCTGACCAACGGATGGTGAGGAGCGGATGGTAAGGGGCGGACGAGTTCCGGCCCAGGCAACCCTCCGGGCGCCACCCGGCGCCCGGAGGGTTGCCCTGCCTCACGCCTGGTGCACGTACTCGCCGGGTGCCGGACACAGCGTTGTCGATGGCCGCGGCGGCGCCACCTGGGCCGCCTTTCCCGTGTCGCGCAACCACGCCTCCCACGCCGGCCACCAGGAACCGCCGTGGCTGGGTGCCGAGGCCGCCCAGGTGTCGGGATCGACGTATCGCTGCTCATGCTGCCGGGTGAGGATCTGATAGCTGCCCCGCTCCGCCACCGGCGGGTTGACGATGCCCACGTTGTGCCCGCCGGATACCAGGGTGAAGGTGACGGCGGTGTCGCTGAACAGGTTGATCTTGTAGACCGAACGCCAGGGGGCGACATGGTCGCGCGCGGTGCCCAGGGCGAAGATCGGCACCTTGATGTCGCGCAGCGCGACCACCCGCCCTTCCACGGCGAAGCGGCCGGCGGACAGGCGGTTTTCCAGGAACAGGCCGCGCAGGTATTCGCCGTGCATGCGCGCCGGCATGCGCGTGGTGTCGGCGTTCCAGGCCATCAGGTCGGTCATGGGCTCGCGGTCGCCCAGCAGGTAGTCGCGGATGAAGCGCGACCAGATCAGGTCGTTGGGGCGCAGCAACTGGAAGGCGCCGGACATCTGGCCGCCGCTGAGGTAACCCTGCGTCCACATCAGGTCCTCCAGCAGGCTGACCTGGCGTTCATCCAGGAACAGCATCAGCTCGCCGGCCTCGGCGAAATCGGTCTGGGCCGCCAGAAGGGACAGGCTGGCCAGCCTGTCGTCCCCGTCGCGGGCCATGGTGGCGGCGGCGATGGACAGGATGGTGCCGCCCAGGCAATAGCCGCAGGCGTGAATCCGCTCGCCTGGGACGGCGGCGGTGACCGCATCCAGGGCCGCCATGACCCCCAGGCGGCGGTAATCATCCAGGCTCAAATCCCGGTCGCCGGCATCAGGGTTCTTCCATGACACCATGAAGACGGTGTGGCCGCGCCCCACCAGCCAGCGCACCAGCGAATTCTCCGGCCGCAGGTCCAGGATGTAGTATTTCATGATCCAGGCGGGGATGATCAGCACCGGCTCCGCATGAACGGTGGGTGTGGCCGGCGCGTATTGGATCACCTCCATCAACCGGTTGCGGTAGATGACCGCGCCCGGCGTCAGCGCTACGTCGCGGCCCACCTGGAACTCCTCCGCGCCGGCCGGTGGTGCGCCCTTCATCAGGCGGTTGGCATCCTCCATCCAGTTCAGCCAGCCGCGCGCCAAGTTCGCGCCGCCCTCCTGCAGCGTGTGCCCCATGATGACGGGGTTCAGCCAGGGCACGTTGGTGGGCGACAGGACGTCGGCCCACTGGCTGAAGAGAAAGGCCAATTCGTTCTCATGCTGGCGCGCCACGCCGGGCACGCGTCGGGCGGCATCCAGCAGCAGCCTTTCGCCCAGCAGATAGGCCTGGGCCACGGCCACGTGGGGCCATTGCCGCCAGACGGGGTCGGCGAAGCGATGGTCACCGGGTTGCGGATCGACCAGGGGCGCGGCATCGCCCGCGGCGGACGCTTCCGCCAGCCACACGGCGAATTGCCCGGCGGCATCCGCCGCCGCCAGTGCCCAGCCCAGACGCCGTCCGGGGCTGGCCGACAAATGCGAGGCCCAGTCCGTCCATGCTTCCAGCAGCACCGACGGCGAAAGTCCCTGCGTCATCCGCGCCGCCGTGGCGCGCAGGGCACGGTCGAGGGCGCGAAAATCCGGATCGGCGTCCGCTGCGGGTGGTGATGGCGGCAGCGGCACGGCCGCGGTTGGCTGTGGTGCCGGACGGCGCGCGCGCCGGGGCGTGGCATGGGGCAGGATGGTGGCGGGGACGGCGGCGGTCATGGGGTGCCTCCTATCGCCGGTCCGCGGCATGGGGCCGGCCATACCCATCATGGCAGCCGTGGCGGCGGCGGCCTTGATGCATCGCAAGGCGCCTGTGCCGGCATGGGCGCATAGTGCCGTCACGGCCCGCAAGGGGCCTTCCCCATCGGCGGGCCGGGAAGGGGAGGAGTCATGGCCTCAGCTCGCCTCAAATTGCCGCATGTGCTCGGCATTCCCATTTTTGTGGACCTGTCCTGGTTCTTCGTGGCGGCCCTGATCGGGTGGTCGCTGGCGGCGGGGGTGTTCCCCGCGCTGCTTCCCGGCATGCCGAGGCCAGTCTATCTGTGGATGGCGGTGGCGGGGACGCTGGGCCTGTTCGTCTGCGTCCTGTTGCATGAACTGGCGCACAGCGTGGTGGCGCGCGCTTTCGGCATGCGGATCAACGGCATCACCCTGTTCGTCTTCGGCGGCGTGGCCGAAATCGCGGACGAGCCCGGCAAGCCGTCGCACGAGTTCCTGGTGGCGATCGCGGGCCCCGCCGCCAGTGGAGTCATCGCTCTCGCCTGCTGGGCGGTGTCGCAGCCGCTTCCGGTTCTGGGCGGCTGGCCGGCGGCGGCCACCACCCTCGCCTATCTGGGCCAGCTCAACGCCTATCTGGCGCTGTTCAACCTGGTGCCTGCCTTCCCGCTGGACGGCGGCCGGGCGCTGCGCGCGGCACTGTGGCGGCTGCGGGGCGACTATGCCTGGGCCACCCATGTCTCGGCGGCCTGCGGTGACCTGTTCGGCTTGTTCCTCATCGCGCTGGGCTTCTGGAACACCGCGACCGGCGATGTCATGGGCGGCTTGTGGGGGGTGGTCATCGGCATGTTCCTTCGGAACGCCGCCGCCAGCGGCTACCGGGACATGCAGGTGCGTACGGTCCTGGGCGGGATGCGCGTGGCCGACGTCATGACGCCGGATCCCATTTTCGTCAGTCCGCAGGCCGTCGTCGGTGATTTCCTCACCCGCTATGTCTACCGCTATCACCACCGCAGCTTTCCGGTGGTCTGGGATGGCCGCGTCATGGGCGTCGTCGGCATCCCGCAGGTGGCCACCCTGACGCCCGACGAATGGGCCGCGACCCCGGTCCGCGACATCATGGTGCCGTGCGGGGAGCTGGACTTCATCGCCGCCGACGCCGGCGTGGTCGACGCGCTCCGCCGGCTGGGCGAGGCCGGGCGCCACCGGCTGTGGGTCCTGGACCACGGCCGCCTGGTCGGCGTCCTTGCGGCCCGGGACCTGATGGTCCTGGCGTCGTTGGCCACCGACCTGCCGGCCTTGGCCCGGCACGGCGGCACGGCACCATCCGCCCGGGACGCGTCAAGCCCGCCGCATTTCACAGGGCCCAATCCGCTCGACATCCACACCTGAAGAAATGGAGGTCATCATGCCTGATGGTACGCAACCCCTGAACCCGGCCGGGACCTTGGCGAAAGGCGTCATGGAAGAGGTTTTGACCGGCAACGTCGCCTGGCTGGACGACGTCCACAGTGTCTATGGACGCTGGACCCAAGGCATGCTGGGCACCGTCCAGGAGCTGGTGCGGCTTTGGGAGGGGCGCTTCCACGAGGACTGCGAGGCGTGCAAGGCCCTGTCGGCATGCCATACACCGCTGGATCTGCAGCGCTTCGGCCAGGCTTTCGCGGTCAAGGCCAGCCGGGATTACGCCGAAGGCGTCGGGCGGCTGCTGCACGTGGCGGTGGAAGCGTTGGGGCCCCAGGCCCCACGCGGTCCCCGTGGTTGAAAAGTGATGGGGCGGCCCCCGCGCCGCCCCATCCTATCGGGCTTCCCCCCTAATTGGCCCGCCCTTATTGCATGCGCGTACCGTTGCGATAGGCCGTGTCCTTGATCAGGCGTATGGGGCTTTTCTCCACCACCATCTCGCGCAGCTCATCCGTCAGGGTCAGGATCTCGGCGATGGCGCGCCGGCCCTTGTAGCCCGTGCCCCGGCAATCGCCACAGCCCAGGCCGCGGCGGAAGCGGAAGCCGGCGATGGCTTCCCCCGTCAGGCCCAGGCGCTGCAACTCCCCGTCCTCCGGCGCGTAGTCGGTGGCGCAATGGGGACAGTTCACGCGGATCAGGCGCTGGGCCCAGATGCCGTTTAGGGCGGAGACGAAGGCGTAGGGGTCGATGCCCATGTGGGTGAAGCGGCCGAAGACGTCGAACACGCTGTTGGCGTGCACGGTGGTCAGCACCAGGTGCCCCGTCAGGGCCGACTGCACCGCGATCTCCGCCGTTTCCCGGTCGCGGATCTCGCCCACCATGATCTTGTCGGGATCGTGCCGCAGGATGCTGCGCAAGCCCTTGGCGAAGGTCAGGCCCTTACGCTCGTTCACCGGGATCTGGAGGATGCCCGGGAGCTGGTATTCCACCGGATCCTCGATGGTGATGATCTTGTCGCGCCCGTTGTGGATTTCCGTCAGGGCGGCATAGAGCGTGGTGGTCTTGCCCGAGCCGGTGGGGCCGGTGACCAGCAGCATGCCGTGGGGTTCCTCCGCCAACTCCCGCAGGATGGCCAGCGAGGCGGCGTCGAAGCCCAGCGTTTCCAGGCTCAGCGCGCCGTAGGCCGCCATCATGGCGCGCTTGTCCAGGATGCGGATGACGGCGTCCTCGCCATGGATGCTGGGCATGATGGAGACGCGCAGGTCGATCTCCCGGCCCGCCGCCTCCACCCGGAAGCTGCCGTCCTGCGGCACGCGGCGTTCGGCGATGTCCAACTCGGCCAGAACCTTCAGGCGGCTGATGACCTGCTCCGCCGTTTCGGTGCCATTGATTGCCGTGCCCCGGTCCAGCACCCCGTCGACGCGGTACTTGATGGCCAGGCCGGTGGCCGTGCTTTCCATATGGATGTCCGATGCGCCGGCCTTCAGCGCGTCGTAGAGGGTGGAGTTGACCAACTTCACCGCCGGGCTGGCGGCCTCGCTGACGCTGGCGAAGGACAGGATGGCGGCGGTGCGGCCGTCGCGGCGGTCGCCGTCGCCGGCCTGGACCACGCTGTCCATAGCGCGCACGGACTCTTCCAGCTTGGACAGATAGGCGTGGATGTCGGCCGGCAGGGCTAGGGCAACCCCTACCGCCCCCCCCGCCTGGGTTTCCAGCCAGGTCAGCAGGTCGGCGTCGAAGGGATCGGGGACGGCCGCCAGCAGGCCGCCGCGGTCCTGGCGCAGCAGGGCGCAATGGCGCTGCATGGCGCGGGGCAGGGGCAGCAGGTCCAGGGCCGGCGTCAGGGCCAGCATGGCCGCCGTCTCCAGCACGGGCAGGCCCAACACCTGGCCCAGGCGGTGCAGGCGCTGGCGCGGTTCCCCGCCGGCCAGGGCCTCGAACTCCGCCAGCGTGCCGCGCCGGCTGGCCAGGGCGGCCCGCCGCGCCTGGCGCAGCAGGGCTTCGTCATCCAATGCTAGAAGGGGCGCGTCTTGGCTCATTGCAGGCTGTCCGCCAGGTCGAAGATGGGCATGTAGAGCAGCACGACGATGGCGCCGACGATGATGCCGATGGCGGCCATGAGCAGCGGTTCGAAGATGCGGGTGAAGCGGTCGATCCAGCGCCCGATCTCCCCGTCGTAGAACTCGGCGGAGCGGGTCAACATGGCACCCAGTTCGCCCGAGCGTTCCCCCACGCGCAGCATGCGCAGCGAGATGGGCGTGGCCAGGCCCTGGGCCTCGAAGGCGTCGGACAGGGGCGTGCCGGCCTGCACGGCGTCGCTGGCCAGCCGCAGGCGGGCGGCCACGTCGGCCGACATCATGCCCTGGATGGACGCCATGGCCGCGACCACGGTGATGCCGCCTTCCAGCAGCATGCCCATGGTGAGATAGAGGCGCGACAGCTCATAAATCCGCACCCGCGCCGCCATGCCGGGGATGACCGCCAGCAGCCGGCCCACGCCACCGCGCCGAACGGTGTGCCGGACACCGAGGGCGAGCAGGGCGGCCAGGGCGACGATGCCCGCCGCCAGCGGTGCGGAATGCGCTCCGGCGAAGCGGCCCCAGTCCATCAGCAGGCGCGACAGGAAGGGCAGTGAACGGCCGGTGCCCTGGTAGATCTGGGCGAAGCTGGGAACGACGTAGCCCACCAGAAAGAAGGACACGGCCCCGCCCACCAGGGCCAGGATGCAGGGATAGATGGCGGCGCTGACCACCTTGCCGCGCACGCCGTCCACCCGCTGGCGGTAATCAAGGTAGCGCGCCAGCGAGCGGGGCAGATCGCTGGTTCCCTCCGCCGCGCGGACGATGCCGACATAGAGGGGCGGAAAGTGCGCCGGCTGTTCCGCCAGCACGACCGACAGGCGCTTGCCGTCACGCAGGCCGGCCAGCAGGCGCTGCAGGATGGCGCGTGCGGTTTCGTTCGCCTCCTTCTCCAGCAGCGCCTCCAGTCCCTCGACGATGGACAGGCCGGCACGCAGCAGGGCCAGCAGCTCCTGGCTGAACAGCACCAGCGACCACTGGCGGGCGGTCGCTCCCCCAAGGGCCGCGGGCACGCGAAGGCCCTTGGCCGGCCGCACCTCGGCCACGGCCAGGCCACGCGTCGCCGCCTGGCGGCGCGCGTCGTCCTCATCCTGGGCATCCAGGACCAGCTGGGTCATCAGGTGATCGGGCGACAGCGCCCGGACCTCATACCGCATTCGAAATGATCCCCGCCTGGCCGCCTACTCGTTGCTGATGTCGGCGTCGGGGCCGCTGCCGCCCGGCTGGCCGTCACGTCCGTAGGAGGTGATGGCGAACTCGCCCTTCTCTCCGGGGGAGCGATAAAGGTAGGGGTGGCCCCAGGGATCAGGGATCACGTCCTTGCGCAGGTACGGGCCGTTCCATTTGTCGCCGTCGGTGGCCGGGCGGGTCATCAGGGCCGCCAGCCCTTCCTCCGTCGTGGGGAAGCGGCCCACGTCCAGGCGAAAATTATCGACGGCCTTGGCATAGGCCTCGATCTGCGCCTTGGCCGTCGTCACCTCGGACTTCGATACCTGCGAGAAGTACTTGGGCCCGACGTAAGAGGCCAGCAGGCCGATGATCAGCACCACGACCAGCAGTTCCAGCAGGGTGAAACCCCGCTCGCGCGCCCTGTTCTCAAATCCCCTCATCCTCGACCCCTAAATCACTGGTCCTGAAATGCGAAGAAGCGGCGACGCCTTTTCAGGCGCCGCCGTCCTTTCGGTTGCTTGACGTTGCCGCCGTCACCAGCCGATGCCGAACACCGCGTGCTCCGGCGTGTCGGTGGTGATGGTGGAGCTCTGGTCCGACACGTCGTCGTAGGCGAAGCCGTAGGCCAGGCCGCCGACGCTGTGGTCGTGCCAGAACTTGGCGTAGAAGTTGGCCGGCGCCGCGCTGTACCAGACGGACGGCGTGGCCCAGGCCCCGGCGTTGTCCATGATGTGGCGGTTGAAGGCCGCGCACAGCTGGGCTTCCAGCGCCAGCTCGGTGTCGTTGCCGGTGTGCAGGGCGCCGGCCCCGCGCAGCACGTCCTGCGTCGTCGGCTTGTTCACGATGTAGCTGCCGCCGACGTAGGCGCCGTTCTTCAGGTCGACCTCGCTGAACACCATCTGGCCCCCCTGGACCTGACCGACAAAGCGGCGGGCGCCGCCCCACATGTCGATGGTCAGGGTATTGGTGGCGTAGAACGCCCAGATCTGGTCGACGTAGCCGTCGAAGTAGGTGGCGTTGGCCTGGCCCACGTCGAAGGTGCCGTTGTAGGGCGCCATGATGCGGTAGGGCGACAGTGGGGCCGAATGGAAGGCCGCCGGCGTCTCCGCGATATAGGCGTCGTACAGCGCGGCACGGCTCTGGTTGATGCCGGTCTGCTTGTGGAAGGTGTTGTTGGCACCGTACACGTCCACCAGCAGCGGCAGGCCGAACTGGTCCACCTGGGTGGTGTTAATCCACAAGCCGGACGCGTTGTAGGTGAACTCGTACCAGTCGTAATAGACGTTGATGTTGGGGTCCGTGCCGTTCAGCGGATTGGGGCCCGCGTAACCAACCTGGTTGTTCGCATCCATCAGGATCTTGATGTACAGCGGTTCACCCAGGGCGATGAACACGCGCCCGCTGTCCATCTTGGGCAACTTCAGCTGCTTGGCCTGGGCCAGGGTGAAGAAGTAGTTGCTGTAGTTCTGGCCGTTCTTGGTCAGGTGGCCGGCGCCGTCATTGTCGGCGGCGCTGGCGGCCGTCAGGGTGCCGTCCGGCTTCAGCCAGGCGAACTGCCCCGTGGCTGGGTCGCGACCGATGACGGCCACGTACACCTGGTCGTCGCTGTAGGCGCCGTGGGTGTTGTTCTGCAGGTCGACACCGACGAAGCCGGGGAAGACCGTGTAGGGCAGGCCGCTGGCGTTGACCGTCAGGATGGCCGGGGTGCTGGTCACCTTCGTGCCCTGCGGACCCGTCACGACGACGGCATATTGGGCGTTGTCGTCGGCGCTGGTGGTGGCCGGCGTGCTGTAGCTGGCGCTGGTGGCGCCGGCGATATCGGCCCCGTTGCGCTGCCACTGGTAGGTGAAGGGGCCCGTGCCGCTGACCGTGACCGAGAAGCTGGCGCTCTGGCCCAGGCCCACGGTCTGGTTTTGCGGCTGACTGGTGATGGTGGGCGCCTGGTCCGCCTGGTTGTTGAACACCTGGAAGCTGAACAGGCTGTAGCCGTAGGGGCTGGACCGCTGCGTGCCCAGCAGGCGGACGTAGCGGGCGGTCACGGGGGTGAAGCCCAGATCCTCCACCCCGCCCTTGCCGGCGGCCTGGGTGTAGACGGTGGTCCAGTCCTTGTCGTCGGTGCCGCCCACGTTTGACACCTGGATCAGGTAGGCGATGCCGTGCGCGTTTTCCCAGCTCAGGACCACGCGGTTGAAGGTTTGTGGGGATCCGAGGTCGATGGCGATCCACGACGGATCGACGAAGGCGGAGGACCAGCGGGTGTTGGGGTTGCCGTCCACCGCGTTGCCGGCAGGGTAGCCGTCATTCTCCACCCCGCTGGCGGTGGCCGCCTTGCCGGCCGCCAGGTCGACGCCGGCCGAGGCCGGACCGAAGGTGACGGCCAGGCTGTGCGGCCCCAGGACGTTGGTGAACGTGTAGCCGGCCTGGGGACCGATGTCCTGCCCGTCCACCGCCACCTTGGTGACGACAAAGCCGTCGGCCGCGGTGAAGGTGTAGTGCGGGTCGGCCCCCTGCAGCACCTGGGTGGCGCCGGCCGGGGTGATGGCGCCGTTGTCGCCCGCCGTCGCCGTGACGGTGAAGCGGGGCGTGCTGGCGGTGTTGTAGACCTCGAACTCAAACAGGCTGTAGCCGTAGCCGGAAGAGCGCTTCACCCCCTGCAGGCGGACATAACGGGCGTTCACGGTGGCGAAGGACAGATCCTCGTCCCCGCCCTTGCCGTTGGTCTGGGTGTAGGCGTCGTTCCAGGACTTGCCGTCCGCGGAGGTCTGGATCACGTAGCCCACGCCGTAGGCGTTTTCCCACCGCAGGACCATCCGGTTCAGCGCCCGCACCGCGCCCAGGTCGGCCTGCAGCCAAGCCTGGTCGTCGAAGTTGGAGGAGAAGCGCGAGTTGGTGCTGCCGTCGGCGGCGTTGCCGGCGGGGTAGCCGTCATTCTCCGTGCCGCTGGCCGTCATGGTGACGCCCAGGGCCAGGTTGGCGTTGGTGGAGACCGGCGGCGTGCCCCCGGTGCCCGTGTTGCCGTTACCGGTGTTTCCATTACCCGTGTCACCCGAACCGGTCCCCGTTTGGGGCGGGGCGGTCACCGTCACCGTGGCGCTGCCGCTGGTGACGGTGCCGGCCACGTTGCTGATGACGACGCTGACGGTGGTGCCGCTGTCGGCGGTGGTCAGGCTCTTGGTGGTGAACAGGGGGGCATCGGTGGTCGCCGCCAGCTGCCCGTTCACGTACCACTGGTAGGTGAAGGGGGCGGTGCCGGTGGCGGCCACGGTGAACTGCGCGGTCTGGCCGGCCATCACCGTGACGTTGGCGGGCTGGGCCGTCAGCGTCGGCGGGGTCGGCATGTCGTACACCTGGAAGGACCAGAGGCTGTAGCCGTAGGGGCCGGACCGCTGGGTCAGCTTCAGGCGCACATACTGGGCGGTCACTTCGGTGAAGGTGATGTCCTCGATCCCGCCCTTGCCGTTGGTTTCGGGATGGACCGTGGTCCAGTTCTGGTCATCAGCACCACCCACGTTGGACACCTGGACCTGATAGCCCACGGCGTAGGCGTTCTCCCAGCTCAGCACCACGCGGTTGAAGGCCTTGGGCGTGCCCAAATCCACCTGCAACCACGCGGTGGGCCCGACGGCGGACGACCAGCGGGTGTTGGGGTCGCCGTCGACCGCGTTGCCGGCGGGGTAGCCCGCGTTCTCCAGCTCGCTGGAGGTGGCCGGCTGGTGCAAGGCCAGGTCCACCGCCGCCGAAGAGACGCTGAACGTGGCGGCCACGGTGTGGGCGGCCTGGATGTTGGTGAAGGTGTAGCTGGCCACCTGCCCCACGCTCTGGCCGTCCGCCGTCACGCCGGTGGCAGCGAAGCCGTTGGCCGGCTGGAAGGTGAAGGTTTGGCTGGCGCCGGCCAGGACCGACACCGTGCCGGGCAGGATGGCGCCGTTGGCCCCGGCCGTGGCGGTCAGGGTGTACTGCGGCGTGGTGGCGGTGTTGTAGACCTCGAACTCGAACAGGCTGTAGCCGTACTGGCTGGAGCGCTTGGTGCCGCTCATCCGCACGAACTGCGCCTGGGTGGCGTCGAAGCGGATGTCATCGACCCCGCCCTTGCCCTGGGTTTCGGTGTGCACCGTCTTCCAGGACTTGTTGTCCGTCGACACCTCGATCAGATAACCCACGCCGTAAGCGGCTTCCCAGCGCAGGACCACGCGGTCCACGGTCTGGACGGCACCGAGATCGACCGTGATCGATTCCGTGTCGCTGAAGCCGGACGACCAGCGGGAGTTGAGGTCGCCGTCCACCGCGGCCGACGCGGGATAGCCGTCGCCCTGGTCGCTGGTGGCCGTGGCCTTCTTGCCGGCGGCCAGGTCCGATGCCGGGGACTTGGTGGGCGGCGCCAGCGGATCGGCGTTGCCGCCGCCGTTATTGCCCCCGCCATTGTTGTTGCCGCCCCCGGTGTTGCCGCCGGTGTTGCCGTTGCCGCCATTACCGGTGTTGCCGTTACCGTCGCCGGCGGTGCCGTTCAGGGTGAGGGTGGCCGTGGCACTGGTGGCGCTGCCGCCGCCGTTGCTGACGATGACGCTGAAGGACGCGCCGTCATCGGTCGCCTGCAAGGGTGCGGTGGTGAAGGTGGGAACCGTGGTGATGCCGATGGGCGCGCCGTTCTCCAGCCACTGGTAGCTGAAGGGGCCGGGGCCGCCGACGCCGACGGTGAAGGTGGCGGTGCCGCCCAGCGGCGCCGTCTGGTTGGCGGGCTGCGCCGTGATGGTGGGGGCGGCCAGCGGCTTGCCCACCACGCACAGGGCCCAGCCTGGCGAGTTGTCGGTGATCTGCGAGGACGACTGGCCGGCCGAGGAGACGAAGTAGGACCGGTCGGTCTCACCCGCCACGTCGGTTTCGGTCCAGGTGGTCCAGGGGTTGGGGAAGGCGCAGGCCGAATAGTTGTTGCCGGCGATGGTCAGCGCCTCGTCCTGGGTGGGGACGCGCATGCCTACGGAGGCGCAGTACTGCTCGGCCACCGGCCGGGTGAACTGGGCGCCGGCCTGGGTGAAGGTGGTCACGTACTGCTGCCAGGTCAGGCCGCTGACGTTGTCGACCACGGTGGGCACAAAAGGCCCGTTGGGGATGCCGGCGATGGGCGAGACATAGGTGCCCGACTTGGCCGGCTGCAGGGTGTAGCGCTCCGTTGCCGTGCCGCACTGGGGCACGTCGTAGACCTGGAACTCGAACAGGCTGTAGCCGTAGTCCGTGGCGCGCTTGTTGCCCAGCATGCGCACGAAGCGGGCGGTGGTGCTGGGGAAGGCCAGGGTTTCCGTGCCGCCGTGGCCCACGGCCATGCTGCCGTCCGCCGGGTACACGGTGGTCCAGGTCTTGTTGTCGCCCTCGTCGTTGGAAACCTGGATTTGGTATTCCGTGGCGTAGGCGTTCTCCCACACCAGGACAACCTCGTCGAAGGTCTGGAGGGAGCCCAGGTCCACGCCCACCCAGGACGGGTCGATCTGCGGGGCGGAGGACCAGCGGGTGGTGGCGTTGCCGTCGAAGGCGTACTTGGCGGTCAGGCCGCCGTTCTGCTCGCTGCTTTCCAGCGGCGTCTTGCCCTGGGCCAGGTTGGTGCCGTTGCTGCCGCTGACCGACAGGGTGGCGGCGGGCTTGGAGGTGATGGTGCCCGCCACGTTGGTGACGGTGACCGTGTAGGCGCCGGCGTCGCCCGTCTGCACCGACGGGATGACGAAGTTGGCCGCGTCGGGGCCGACGGCCACGCCGTCATGCGTCCACTGGTAATGCAGCGGCGCCGTGCCCGAGGCCAGGACCGACAGTACCACCGTCTGGTTCACCGGCACCGCCTGGCTGGCGGGCGGGGTCAGGATGGTGGGCGGGGTGGCGGCCCCCACGGTCAGGACGGCGGCGTCGGAGGTGACGCTGCCCGCCGTGTTGGTGACCACCACGGTGTAGCTGGCGCCGTTGTCGGCCAGCGTCAGCACGGGCGTGTTGTAGATCGACCCTGTGGCGCCATCGATCAGGACCTTGTTCTTGAACCACTGGTACTTCAGCACCGGCGATCCGTTGGCCTGGACGCTGAAGCTGGCGTTCTGGCCGGCGATGACCGTTGCCCCCTTGGGCTGGGTCAGCACGGTGGGCACGGTGGGCGGCACCACGGTCAGCAAGGCCGCCGTGGAGGTAACGCTGGCGCCCGAAGCGTTGGAGACGATGACGCTGTAGGCGGCGCCGTTGTCGCCCAGGCTGGTGGCGGGGGTGGTGTAGCTGTAGCTGGTGGCGCCGGGGATGGCGACGCCACCCCGCTGCCATTGGTAGCTCAGGGGCGCCGCCCCCGCGCTCAGCACCGTGAAGGTCGCCGTCTGGCCGACGGTGACGGTCTGGTCCTGTGGCGGGGTGACGATGGACAGCTGGCCGGCAGGCGTGGCCGGGACGGACAGGTTGCCGTTGACACCCAGGCTGGGCCCGGTGGTGGGCACGGTCTGGAAGCTGGCGGTACCGGCGCCCAGGCCGGGTGCCGTGGCGGTGACCGTCACGGTGCCGGGGGTGAACTGGGCGCGCACGGCGATGCGGGTGACGCCGCCCTCTGCCGTCAGGTTGGGGTCGCCCGGGGCGTGATAGCTGTCGGGTTGGCCGTCGTTGACGTAATGGTCGGCGCCGCCGCGGTAGGTGCCGGGCCCGCTGACCGCGAAGGTCAGGGTGGGGGAAACGTTGGGGACGCGCACATTGTTGGCGTCCACCACCTCCGCCGTGATGAAGGCGGCGTCGGTGCCGTTGGCCTGCACCGCGAAAGGCTGGCCGTTGGGCCGGACCAGTTCCGGCGTGACGGTCAGGCGGATGTGGTCCGGCGTGCCGGCGGTGACCTGGGTGTCCTGGATGGGATTACCGGCGGTGTCCAGCACCACGCGGGCGTTGGCGTCCAGGCACTGGGCGGTCAGGGTGCCCGCGGCCCACATCACGTCCCAATGCACCTGCGTGGGCAGCAGGGTGGTGTTCTGGGTCATGTCCGGGCTGACGTCGCTGGTCAGCGGGTTGGGCGTCATGTCGCCGCCCTGGCGCTGGCCGTTCAGCAGCAGGCGCACGGACGGGCAGTTGGAGAAGGCGTTGACCCGCACCTGGCCCACGCGGTTCCAGTGATAGGCCAGCTTCACGACCGGCCGGGTGTCGTACGGGGTCCAGGCCGCCTGGTAGATGTGGTAGAGCAGGCGGGGAATGCGGTTGGCGTCCATCATCGAGGCGCCGTTGCCGCGGATGCTTTCGGGGGTGTGGCCGCTGGCGGAACCGGTGGGGGAACCGGGGCCGTCAACCTGGGTCACGATCTCGCCGGGCGTGTCGGCCAGGTACCAGTGGGCCATGCCGAAGGACTTCATGGCCACGCTCTGCACCCACTGCTTCATGTACAGCGCGGCGAAGGGCAGTTCGAAGTCGTAGAGGTCGCGGCCGACGCCGTTGTCCCAGTATTCCGAGCCCCAGGCCGGAACGTTGGGGTTGTCGCGCTTCACGCCGATGTCGCAGCCGTCGCCCGAGCAGCCCAGGATGTCGCCGTTGGCGGCATCGGGCGTGCGGTCGGACTGGGCGCGGGTCAGGACCGGGTCCCAGGTTTCCGACAGGGACTTCAGGGCGCGGGCGAAGCCGGTGTCCGTGACGCCGTTGTCCGCCTCCCACGCCAGCACGGACGGGTTGTTGCGGTCGTGCACAATCATGTCACGGTGCACCTCCTTCTTCATCTCGATGTCGAGGGTGGAGGCGGTGCAGTTGCCGACATAGGTGTCGCCCGGGCACAGGTGGGCGAAGCCGTTCTCACCATCGCCGCTGGGCTGGACCATCATTACGCCAAAGGCATCGGCGGCGGCCAGGAACTCCGGCCCCTGGGCGGAATGGCCCGGGCGGTACAGACTGCCACCGGCGTTGGCCAGCAGGGCCACGTCGCGCCACTGCTGTTCCTCCGGCACGGCGGATCCCAGGGCGGGGTAGTCGTAGCGGCCCGACGCGCCCCACAGGTAATGGGCATGGCCGTTGATGATGGGGAAGTTCTGGTCCCAGGCGATGGTGCGGATGCCCAGCGGCGTGGTGGTGGCGTCGACCACGACGCCGTCCACGCTGACGGTGTGCACCACCGTGTACATGTAGGGGCGGCCCCACTGGCTGTTGTTCGGGTACCAGAGGGTGGGGTGGTCGACCGTCAGCGTCTGGTCGAAGGTGGCGGGTGGCGGGGCCGTTTCAGGCGCGTTCTGCGCCGGCACGGCGGGCAGCGGCGCCGAGGCCAGCGTCTTGGTGTCCTGGGCGGACGCCACCACGTTGCCCGACGCGTCCACGATCTGGGTGTTCAGCGTCACCGTCTGGGCGTTGGCGTACTCATTGGCGACGTTGGTCTGCACCCGAACGGTGGCTGATGCGTCGCTGGCGCTGAGCGTGGAGACGTAGGTGCCCCAGGTGTTCAGCACGGCGTAAGTGTTGCGCGGGATGTGCACCCGATCGGTGATGTACATCCACACCGGGCGGAACAGCCCGCTGTCGGCCTGGCCGAAGCGGAAGGCGCCGGAGAAATTGGGGTTGGTGAAGAAGGTGTCGCCGCGCGCCACCTTGACCGCCAGCACGTTGTCGGCGCCGTCGAACTTCACATAGTCCGTGATGTCGACGATGAACGGCACGAAGCCAACGACGTGGGTGGCGTTGGGATTCACCAGGCTGTTGCCCGGGATGAAATGGCCGTTGATGAAGACGCGGGCGCCCATGTGCGCGCCCTCGAACTCCACGAAGATCTTGCGGGTCTTGTAGGCGTTATCCAGCGAGAAGTGCTTGCGGTACCAGGTGATGTTGCCCGTCAGCTGACCCTGGCCGCCACCGGACTTCAGATTCAGGAAGGTGTCGTTGTCGCTGGGAGAATGGGGCACGCCGACCGAAGTCCATACCTCGTTCGGATTAGGGTTGCTGGGGGTGTCGTTATAGGCGGGATCCATGGCGTTGGCCGGGTCGCTGTCCTTCAGGAAGCGCCATGGCGTTTCGCCCAGGTTGATGGAGATGCGGTTGGACGGCGGCAATGCCGTGCCATTATCCGCCCATGCAGCGGACATTCCTAAAATACCGCTAATAATTAACCCGACAAACAAAACCCTCAGCGCCCCTAAGGACGCGAGCAAGGCACGAGCTGTCATTTTAAGCCCCCAACTTGCGAGAGACATGCCCCGTCTTCTCTTGCAGTAGCGCCGCCTGAGCGGGCGCGTTTCTTCGGGAGGCTGTATAATCCCGCACTGTCGAGTCAAAGAAGTGGTTAATTCCTAAAATGTTATCGATGTCGTTCTCAACGTTACTGCCGCATGTTCTGATTTCATATGGCCGCAATGGTTACAAAATTCGAATCTAACTGTCCAAAAGGGGAAAGCTCTCGCTTACAACTTTAAACATGATGCAACGGTATACATTGTTACCTGGAACGCAGGAATGTGCTGCGGTCGTGCGCAAGCCATCGAAAGGATGGGTGTGTCGTCTATCCGGACAGGTAACCGGTGACATCGAACCTGTACTTAAAATTTTGAAAGATTCAAAAGTGTGGCGCCGTTTCAGCGGCGTTAACGGCTCATTTCCAGCTGCCGGTGCCGATTGGCTGTTGAAATTCCCTCGCGAATCGGAGGGGTATGGCGGGCGGTCCCATGGAGCCCCGGGACGCGTTGGGAAACGGGAAAGTGGACATCATCACCCTTTGGACATTGCTGATTGCCGCCCCCTTCGTCGGCAGCTTTCTGGGGGTGGTCGTGACCCGGCTGCCGGAAGGGCGGTCCGTTGTCTGGGGGCGGTCGGCGTGCGACCGGTGCAGCCATACGCTGGGTCCTGCCTCCCTGGTGCCCATTCTCTCCTACCTATGGTCCAGGGGACGGTGCCGGCACTGCGCGGCGCCCATCGGCGCCTTCCATCCGGCGATCGAGCTGGCGGCCGTCCTGCCGCCCCTGTGCCTGGCCTTCCTGATGCCCTTGGATTCCCTGACGCTCTGCGCGGGGGCGGGCCTGGGTTGGGTCTTGCTGGCTTTGGCATGGATCGACCTGCGCCACATGATCCTGCCCGACGTGCTGACCCTGCCATTGATCATGGCGGGCATCCTGGTGGCATGGGTGCAGGACGGGCGTTTGCCCATCGACCGGCTGGCGGCGGCGGCGGCGGCCTATGCCGGCCTGGTGTTGCTGGAGGTTCTGTACCGCCGCTTCCGGGGCCGTGACGGCATCGGCCGGGGGGATGCCAAGCTGTTGGCCGCCGGCGGGGCGTGGGTCGGCCCCGCCGCCTTGCCCCAGGTGCTGCTGACCGCCGCCTTGGCCGGCCTGCTGGCGATGGCGGCGCTGCGCCTGGCCGGCCGGCGCGTGGACGCGGCCACGCCCATCCCCTTTGGGCCCTGCCTGGCCCTGGGGATCTGGGCCGCCTGGTTGTTTGCTCTTTCAGGCCTGTGACGGATGAGGGGTGACATGGATGCGTTGAAGGATCGCTTATCTGGCCTGCTAGGGCGGCGCGTACTGTCTCTGCGCCGTCTGGCGGGGGGCGATCTCTCCGTTGTCTATGAGCTGACGCTGTCGGATGGCGCGTGCGTGGTCGCCAAACACGGCGACGGCGCCGGACGGGAAGGCGCCATGCTGCGGGCCATTGCCGCAACCGGCGTTCCAACGCCGGCGGTGCTGGCGGCGGATGGCGGATGGCTGGTGATGGAAAAGCTGCCCGCTGACGGCACGCCGGCGGCGGCCTGGGACGATCTGGCCGCCTGCCTGAACCGGCTGCACGCGTCCGCCGATGAGCCCTATGGCTGGTCCCATGACCATTGCCTGGGCTCTGTGGCCATGCCCAATCGCCGCGCCGAAGACTGGCCTGGCTTCTGGGCGGAGCAGCGGCTGCGCTGCCACATCGCTCATGTCGATGCCGGCCTCGGCTCCCGTATCGAGCATTTGGCCGACCGGCTGGGCGATCACGTTCCGCGATGCCCGCCGGCGTCGCTGCTGCATGGCGACCTATGGGGCGGCAATGTGCTGGTGTCCGGGACTCGCGTTTCCGGCCTGATCGATCCGGCCTGTTACGTCGGTGACCGCGAGGTGGACGCGGCCATGCTGACCCTGTTTGACCATCCGCCGGCGTCGTTCCTTGACGCCTTGGCCTTGGAGCCCGGGTGGCGCGAGCGGCTGCCGGTCTACCGGCTCTGGCCGCTGCTGGTCCATTTGCGGCTCTTCGGCCCAGCCTACGCCGCCGCCATCGACGCCGACCTGCGCCGGTTGGGGGTCTAGGGTGCGACCGCTTCAGAGGGACACATCCGGAGTGGTTGCCACATAAAAATAGGGTCCTCGGTCAGGAAGAGCGGCCGGTTGAAGGCGAACATATCCGTCATGGTGCGGAATTTCGGTGCCACAATACCCACGGCAGGAGAGGGCGCGGGTTACAGCCATGTTCTGAAGGGCGTGCGTTAATGCTTGTGGTTTCGCGCCGCCGGGTGGATGCTGTGCCGGTCGACTTTGCTACTGGGCCATCTACCGGCTGACGCCGGTTCTTTTCCCTGTCGTGACTTTGATGCCCGTCCGCACTCTCGCGCCGGGCAGCTCCGAACGGGAAAAATCCCAGAAGGCAATCCCATGTCCACCGGTACCGTCAAGTGGTTCAACAGCACCAAGGGCTTTGGTTTCATCCAGCCCGAGGATGGCTCCGCCGATGTTTTCGTCCACATCTCCGCCGTTGAGCGCGCCGGCCTCAGCGGCCTGAACGAAGGCCAGAAGGTCAGCTTCGACTCCGTCCGCGACCCGCGCAAGGGTAAGACCGCGGCGGAGAACCTGCGCGCCATCTGATCTCCTCCTCATCTGGACGAGCGGCGGCGGCATGCCTAGGCGTGCCGCCGCCTTTTTCCTATTTGGGAGGATGCAATGGCCAAGGAAGAATTTCTCGAATTCGACGGCTATGTCGAAGAGGCGCTGCCCGATGGCCGCTTCCGCGTGAAGCTGGAAAACGGGCATGAGATCATCGCCTACACCGCCGGCAAGATGCGCAAGAGCCGAATCCGGTCGCTGGCGGGTGACCGCGTCACGGTGGAAATGACGCCCTATGACCTGACCAAAGGGCGCATCACCTACCGGCACAAGGACGAGCGGCCCGGGTCCGCCGCCCCCGCCCGCCGCCCCCCACCCCGCCGCCGCTGACGGGGCCCGTTCCTTCAGGGGGGACGCCATCGATACCCACCCCGACCATCTCCGCTGTTCCGTCTACAGCCGTCGTGAGTACGCCGCCGATGCCGTCGTCCACCTGCTGGGCGTGACGGCCGGATGGTCGGGAGGTGCCTGGCTGGTCCTGTCGCGCTTAGGGTCCCTCGGCGCCGGCAGCTTGACGGCCGTGGCCATCTACGCCTTGGCCATGGCGGGAATGTTCACCGCGTCCGCGGCTTATAATTTGATAGGCGGCGGGTGGCTCAAGGATTATCTGCGGCGGCTGGACCATGCCTTCATCTACGCCGCCATCGCCGGTACCTACACCCCCTTGCTGACACGTCTGCCGGCTGTGACGGCCACCGTGGCCCTTGGCATTGTCTGGGGTGTCGCCACGGCGGGCATCCTGTTGAAGCTGGGGTGGCCCCGCCGCCATGAACGGCTGGGCCTCATCCTCTATGTTGGCCTGGGCTGGATCGGCCTGCCCCTGATCCCCGCGCTGTCCGGCCGCTTGCTGGCCGACACTGGGCCATGGATTGGTGCCGGCGCGCTGACCTATACGCTGGGCGTCGGCGTCTATCTGGCGCACCGCGTGCGTTATCATAACGTCCTGTGGCATCTCATGGTGCTGGTGGCCGCCTCCTTCCAGTACGTGGCTATCGGAAACGAGTTTCCGTGATCAGAAGAAGCGGCGCAGGAAGGGCGGGGTGGCTGGCCCAGCGCCACGCTGTCGCCGCCCGTGCGCGAGGCTATCCTGCTGGCGGACCGGCACCGCATACATCCGCGCATTTATGTCAGAACGACGGGCGGGACGTACCAACCTTTCAGCTCGACACCCCCCACGCCGGATCGGACCGGCTCGACTGGCCGGTTTCGATATGGCCGGCCAGGCGCCAGCTCAACTGCCCCCCGGGGCCCGTCAGGGTCGCCGTGGCGTCGTACCATCCGTCATGGGCGGCGGTGGGCCAGGACAGGACCTGGGATGCCCCGGCCGCGACCGTCGCCGTGACGGGTGCGGCCCCGTAGGCGCCGTCAGCGAGGTGCCATCGCACCGTCTCGCCACCATGGTTATGCACTGTCAGGGTCAGCGTCATGTCGGCCGCGTTGGGTGTAGCCGACAGGGACAAGCGGCCAGCCATGTCCGGGCCGGCCGTGAGATGGCGCAGGAAGCCGTTGGGGCCCAGCACCAGCACCTCGCAGCCCTGTCCGGCCTTGAGCGGCACCGGCGTGGGCAGGCTGGTGCCCGGGGCCACCGTGTGCCGCGCCGGGCCGGCGCCGGGCATCAGGCGGTCGAAGACATGGAAAACGGCGGCGGCCCGGCCCCGGTTGTGGAAGACCAGAGAGGGAGGCCGCCCCAGCGCCGCGACCAGATCCACCGCCAAGTCATATGGCGTGGGCCGCAGCGGGCGCTGGCCGGGTTCCTGCGGCAATGGCGTATCGTGACGGCGGGGTATCGGTTCTGGCCGGTGGGCCTGCGCCTCCACCTCGGCGCGGTAGCCGCGCGTATCCGGCAGGGCCGCCGGTGCCTGCGCCGCCTGCGCGAAGTCGAAGGCGCTGGTCAGGTCGCCGCACACTGCCCGGCGCCAGGGGCTGATGTTGGGCTCCGCCACGCCGAACCGTGCCTCCAGGAAGCGCAGGACCGAGGTGTGGTCGAACACTTCCGAGCAGACGGCGCCGCCCGTAGTCCACGGGGAAACGACGATCATGGGCACCCGGGCGCCCAGGCCGAAGGGCTGGCCATCACCGGCGTTGATTTCGCCCGTCAGGTCCACGTTCGACAGGCCGCCGCTCGGCCCCGCCGACGGGGCCGGTGGCAGGACATGGTCGAAAAAGCCGTCATTCTCATCGTACAGCACGAACAGCGCGGTGTGGCGCCACGTTTCCGGATTGGCGGTCAGCGCCTCCAGCACCGTGGCGATATAGGCGGCCCCGTCCAGCGGGGCATAGCGCGGATGTTCGGAGTGGTTGTGCGGCGGCATCAGCCAGGAGACGGCAGGCAGGCGGCCCGCCTTGGCATCGGCGGCGAAGACGCTGGGCGGCCGGCGCGTCATCGCCTTGGCGTGCAGCGGCGACCCCACCGGGGCGTGGGCGAACTGCGTGAAGAAGCGCAGGGCGTTGAAGCAGCTGACACCGTCGTTCTCATCCACCGCCGGGCGATGCCGCGGCCGGATCATGTCCTGGACGTCGATGGTGAAGGGGCCGTCCGCGTCCACCCCCTGATAGACGCACCAGGAGATGCCGGCCTGTTCCAGGCGCTCGGGATAGGTGGTCCAGGAGAAGGGCGGCCCATTCAGTGGCTGGAAGTCCGGTCCCTCCGCCGGCTGTTTCAGCACCGGGCCGCCCGCCCTGCCGAACGGGTCGGGGGTGCCCGTCATCAGATGGATGCGGTTGGGATTGGTGGCGCTGGGCGTGGAGCAGAAGAAGGCGTCGCAGATCGTGAAGGCGTCCGCCAGGGCGCAGTGAAAGGGAATGTCGGCGCGGGTATAATGCGCCATGGTCAAAGCCCCCTTGGCCGGCACCCAGTTGTCGTTGCGGCCCCCGTTCCAGGCGGCATGCCCGTCCACCCAGGAGTGGGGCAGGGAGGCAATGTTCTGGGCGGCGGTCGCGGCGCCATCCAGGGGGAAGGGGCGCACATGGCCGCCCTGGCCGTCCGCCTGCCGCCAGATATCGCCGTTGCTGCCGGGTGCGGTCGCCCGATCGTGGAAGCCGCGCACGCCGCGCAGCGTCCCGAAATAGTGATCGAAGGAGCGGTTTTCCTGCATCAGGATGACGACATGGCGGATATCGCCCAGGCCACCGCCGTTGGGGGGCGGTGACAGGGCCAGCGCCCGCCGGATAGGGGCCAGCAGGGCGGTGGCGCCGCCGGCGGAGAGGAGATGGCGTCGGGTGAACCGCACGGGGGTGATCTCGCGTCGATAAGGTGGAGAAGCGCCCCGGGGACCGTCGCCCCGGGGCTTCCGGTCCGTCACAGGTCCGGCGTGAACCGCACGCCCACCCAGAACACGGTGGGGACGGAGTAGCTGTCCTTCAGCAGGTTCTGGTTGGGGCCGACCAGGCTGGTGAGGCGGCTGTGGGTCAGGTTGCTGGCCTCGCCGAACAGGGTGACGCTGTCGCGCACCTTGTAGCTGGCCTGCAGGTCCAGCTGTTCGCGCGGGGCCCAGTACAGATCCTGCCAGGCGATGTCAGGCACGATGGAACGCAGGGCCTTGCCCTGGCGGTTATAGGCCAGGCGGACCTCGAAATCGCTGTCGCTGTAGAAGACCTGGATGTTGCGGGTCTGGTTGGGCTGGCCCACCAGTCGGCTCAAGGTGCGGCTGGCGCCGCTGGACTGCAGCACCGATAGCTCCCCCTCCATGAAGGACCAGTTGCCGCTGACGCCAAAGTCGCGCAGCCACGGATGGATCCATTCCAGCGAGTTGACGATGGCGTTCAACTCCACGCCCCGGATGGAGGCGTTGCTGGCGTTTTGCGGGGTGGAGACCACGGCGTTGCTGTAGGTGACACCCTGGTAGGTGTAGCCGATGGAACTGGCCGTGAAGATCTCGTCCTTGATGTCCTTGTTGAACAGGGCCAGCGACAGCAGGCCGCCGCCCTCGTTGGGCAGCTTGTAGTCGAAGGCCAGGTCGACGTTGGTGGACAGGCGCGGCTTGATGTTGGGGTTGCCGATGGTGACGGACACGCCGGTGGCGTTGGGATTGCCCAGGTCGGAGGCGTTGGTGAAGCTGATGGAGGTGCGCGCGGCGTAGCTGTCGTAACTCGGCCGGCCTATGGTCTGGCTGGCGCCCACGCGCACGTCCAGGTCATGGGTTATGTCGTAGCTGGCCAGGGCCGATGGCAGCAGGTAGTCGTAGCTGGAACTGGTCTTCAGGTCCGTCCACGCGCCGGAGATTTTGGCCCGGCTGACCGTGTCCTGGTCGGTGCTGTCGTTGTGCAGGCCAACCTGGGCGTGGAAGTCCTCCAGGGCGTAGGCGACGGTGGCATAGGCGCCCACGGTCTGTTCCGTGTGCTTGAAGTTGTCCTGGTTGTTGAAGGACGACTGGTCGGTCAGGTTGAACCAGGACGGGTTGGCGTTGAATACGGCCCAGGCCTTGGCCGGGTCGATGGTCAGCAAGTTCAGGCCATTGGAATATTTCATGGGCGCGCCGGCCGGCCCGGCGGCGTCCACCAGCAGCACGCGGCCGGCGGTGTTGTTCGGCTCCCAGTCATTGCGCCAGACGTTGTAGTCGGGGCGGTCGTCGGTGAAGCTGGCGCCCACGGCGAAGCCCAGACCCTGGTCCTTGGCCCCCATGTTGTAGCGGTAGTCGGCGCGGGCGTTCTTGATGTCGTCATCGGCTGACCGCTTGGCATCGCGCCAGTACAGCCCGCCATAGTTCGACAGGTTGTAGTAGGCGCTGGGCGGCATGGCGAACTGCTGGTTCAGCTGGCTGGTGTCATAGGTGAAGCCATAGGCGGGCTTGGCCGCGCTGGAGGTGATGGCGCCGGCTGAACCGGGGGCGGGATAGCTCACCCCGCTCATGTACTTCACCATGTCGAACGGCTCGCGATAGGTTGACCGCGACATGTCGCCCCGTACCGACAGCACCTGGTTGTCGGCCGGGTGCCAGTCCATGCCCGCCTGTGCCAGGTTGGTGCTGGTGATGATGTTGGAATGCTCGAACCCAACCTCCACGTCGCCACCGGGATAGCTGCCCGAAGTGGGGGTCTGGTTGTAGACCCGCGCCGTGCTGCGGGGATCCAGGATCACTTCGTTGCGCTCCATCGTGTCGACGAAGCGGTAATGGCCCAGCGTCAGGAAGCCGTAGAGGGTGTCGGTGGGCTGGGCTTCCAGCTTGGTGGTCACGCCCACGCGCTGGCGGCTGTCTTCCACATACCAATACTTGTCCTGCTGCGGCACGGCGATGCCGTTGCCCAGGTTGTTGTTGCTCTGCAGGACGCCGGCGCTGTTGTAGAAATTATAGTGGACCGTGTCCGTCGTCATGTGGGTGTCGGTGAAGCTGTCCAGCTTCTGGTAATTGGCTGAGACCACCACGCCGAACATATGGTCGGGGCCGAAGGTCATGCTGCCCGTGCCGCTGATGCGCCGGCCCAGCGGATCCTGGCTGCGGGGCTGGCCATGGTCGTTGGCCATGCCCAGCGCGCCCTCCGCCGTGAAAAAGGGGCGGCCGCCGTTGTCGAAGGCGCTGCGCGTCTTCAGGTTGATGGCGCCGCCCACGGCATTGGGGTCGAGGTCGGCGGTGAAGGTCTTGGTCACTTGCAGTTCGCTGATCATGGAGGTGGGCAGGATGTCCAGCCGCACGCCGCGCCCCATCGATCCCAGGTTGCCGTTGGGCGTGCCGGGACTGGCGATGGGCACGCCGTCGATGGTCACGTTGTTGTAGGCGGGGCCCAGGCCGCGGATGACAGGCGTCGCCGCCTCATCACGCGGGTGTTCGTTGTCGGTGGCCGGCAGGACGGACAGGCCGGGCACGCGCCGCAGCGCCTCCACGATGGTGCGGTCCGGCAGGGCCTGGGCGTCGTCGGCGCTGATGACGTCGGTGACGCCGGGCGTGTTCAGCTTGGTGTCGATCGCCTTGGCATTGGACCGGCGCACGCCGGTGACGATGATCTCTTCCGGGCTGTCGGTGGTATCGACGGGTGCGGCCGTTTCCGCACCCGTGCCCGGCTGTGCCCAGACGGTCGTCGCGTGCAGGAGCCCCCAGGATAGCGCGGACCCCATCAGCACGCGCCGGCGGCGTTTATCACAGAGCATGGTCCCCAACCTCATTTCTTTCCCCTGGCCTGTTCCGGCCCTTGAACCGCGGATGGAACCGCGGGCGCCCACGGCGCGTTAAATGTATGCAGCATGCATACTATGCGGAATGTATGACGCCTTGATGACGGCGGGGGCTTATGTCTCTATGGTGCTGTCGTCACCCGTTACCGGCTGCCTGTTCCCATGCGGATGTTTCCTGAGTCAGAACCAACCCTTCCTATGGTTTCGGTGGCCCGGCCCGTCAGCGAGGGCGGACGGCGCATTCTGGATTTGCTGCTGAAAAGCGGGGGCTTGAGCCAGGCGGAACTGACCCGGTCGCTGGATCTGTCGCAGCCGACGGTGACGCGGCTGCTGCAGGGGTTCCACCAAGACGGGCTGGTACGCACGGCGGCGCGGCAGGCGGACCGGCCGGGCCATCCCAGCGTCCACGTCTCCCTCAACCCTGATTTCGCCTATGCCCTGGGCGTGTCGCTGCTGGGCGACGCCGTGTCCATGACTCTGATGGATTTCACCGGCACGGTGCGGGGGCAGCGGCGCGCCGCCATGCCCACCATGGCGCGGCCGGTGGTGCTGGAACGCCTGCGGGCCTTTCGCCGGGAATTGGAGGAGGAGGCAGGGATCGATCCCCGGCGCCTGGTGGGTGTGGGCGTGGGCATTTCCGCCTTCTATGTAGGGCGGGGGCGGTTGTTCAACCCACCGGCCTACCTGGACGATTGGGCGATGGTGGAGATCGAGCCCATCCTGGAAGAGGCGTTGCGCCTGCCGGTCCGTGTGGACAACGACGGTACCGTGGCCGCCATCGGCGAAAGCTTGTTCGGCGTGGGCCGGCGCTGCCGCAACTTCGCCTACCTGCACCTGACCAATGGCTTCGGCGGCGGCATCATCGCCGATGGCAAGCCCTTCCGGGGCCAGAACGGTAACGCGGGGGAGTTCGGCGGCATCTGGACGCTGGCCGGCGTGACGTATGCCAACCTGGACCTGTTGCAGACCTGCCTGAAGAACCACGGCCACGTTTTCGCGACGGTTGAGGAAATGGTGCAGGCCATCGACGTGGGATGGGCGGGTGTGGCGGATTGGCTGGAACAGGCGCAGCCCTCCTTCGCCATGCTGTGCGGGCTTCTGGCCTACAGCATGGATCCCGGCCTCATCGTCATCGGCGGCCGGCTGCCCCCCTCCATCGCCCAGGCCTTGGCCGACCGTATCGTCGTGCCGGTCCCGACCAATCGCCGGGGCTATCCGCCGCCGCTTCCCGCGGTGGTGGTGGCCGAGGCGCTGGGCGACCCGGTGGCGCTGGGTGCCGCCGTCATGCCCCTGCGGGAGGCGTTCTTCGCCTGATATCCTGTCATAAAGCCGCAACGGCGGACGGGCTAGTGTGCCGCCCGAACAAAGCCGGGTGGGCCGGATGTCCAGCATGGATGGGAATGGCGGCCCGGAATGGGCGCGGATGCTGCGGGTGGCCGTGTGGCGCGCCTACAGCGTCGGCCATTATGGCAAGAGCCTGATCTGGTACAGCAGCGAGCTGCTGTTCGCCTATTTCCTGACCGAGGCGTGCGGCCTGCCGCCCCGCGCCATGGGGGCCGTGCTGGCGGTGTCGCTGGTGATCAATGGCGCCACCGATATGGTGATGGGGCATGTGCTGCGGCGCCGGGCGGCGACCGTTCCGGCCGCCGCCCGCCTGCACGTCCTGGGCAGCGTCCTCGCGGGGGCGTCGCTGCTGCTGTTCCTGGCCACCGGGCTGGTACCCGCCGGTTGGCGCATCCTCTATGCGCTGGGCACCGGGCTGCTGTTCCGCCTGACCTACGCCTTGTATGACGTGCCGCAGAACGCCGTGCTGGGCATGGTCGCTGGCGACAGGGCGCGCACCGCCCTGTCGGCCTTGCGCTTCGTCGGCGCCGGCCTCGCCACCCTGTCCGTCGCAGTGGCGGCGCCGCTGCTGCTGGCCCGAAGCGGGTTGGAACAGGCGCGCGCCTTTGCCGTCTTCGCCCTGGTGCTGTGGGGGCTCGGCATGGTGAGCGCCGGCTGGTTCTGGTGGGCTGCGCGTGGCGGACTGGCCCTGGAGCCGTCGGCACCGGCGATGACGCGCCCTTTCCTGTCGCAATTCCGGTTCCCCATGGCCCTGGCCGCCGTGCTGGCGGCGGAGTTCGTCCTGTCTGGGACGGCCTCGGTATTCACGCGGCTGGAGCCTTACTTCGCCGCCACCGTCCTCACCTCCTCCCTGGCGCGGGGAACCGTCATGGCCTGCGTCGCCATCGGCGGGCTGGTGGGGCAGCCGCTGTGGACGCTGGTGGTGGACCGACACAGCCCCTCGGCCGCGTTTCGCGCCTCGGCGGCGGCGGCCATCACCGGGGCGCTGACCTTCCTGGTCTCCGGCGCGCACAGCCTGCCGCTCACCGCCGCCGCTGCCGGTTTGCTGGGAACAGGCCTGGGGGGCATGAGCATGCTGTTGTGGGCGGCTGCCGGGGCCTGTGCCGCGTCACCCGCGATGTCCGGCCATCGCCTGGCGCCAACACAGGTATTCGGCTTGCTGACCCTGTGCATCAAGGTGGCGTGTGCCGTCGCCATCCTGGTGGTCAGCGAGATCCTGGTCTGGCGGACCGGAGATCGCCAGACGGTCGTTTCCGCCTTGGGCCTGATCCTGCCCATGACCATCCTGCCCTCCCTGGGGGCGGTGCTTTGCCTCATGCTGACACCGCGCCTGCGGTTGTCCTGATGCTCACCTGGATGGAACGTAATTTCCAAATACTATAAATATGAAATAGTCATTGCGACACTCCGGACCGCCCAGTAGCATCGGCGCTAAATCAGCGGGGGAGGGCGCGGTGGCGGTCAGGGACGGGGGTATCAGCCGGCGGCAGATGTTGAAGGCGGGTGGCGCCATCGCCGTGGCGGTGGGCGGATGCGACCCCATCGGCGCTGTGGGCGCCTTCGCGGCATCCCCGATGGCGCCGCGACCCATCGCCAGTCCCCGCGAGGTGCTGGCGCTGGACCAGGGATGGCGCTTCTTCGAGGGCGACATCCCGTTCCCCGAGATCCTCAGCCAGGACGATTCCTACGACAACGCCAAGGCCGGCAAGGCCTGGGGGGCGGCCGCCCCCAGCTTTGATGATTCCGACTGGGCCGACGTGCGTCTGCCCCATGATTTCGTCAGTTTTCAGCCCATCGAGGCCGACGCCAACCGGGCCCAGGGCTACCGCCGGCGCGGCATCGCCTGGTACCGCACCGTCCTGCGCTTCGATCCGGCCGACCAGGGCCGCCATATCGAGCTGCAGATCGACGGCATCGCCACCCACGCCACCCTCTGGTTCAACGGCACCGTCGTGGACCGGAACTGGAGCGGCTACAACGGCATCACCATCGACCTGACGCCCTTCGCCACCTTCGGCGACGACCTGAACACCTTGGCCATCCGCGTGGACGCCCATGCCATGGAAGGCTGGTGGTATGAGGGGGGCGGCCTGTACCGCCCCGTTCGCATCGTGAAGCGCGATCCCGTCCACATCATCACCGACGGCGTCTATGCCCATCCAGTGCCGCAAGGGGACGGCTGGGTGCTGCCGGTGGAGGTCACCGCCTACAACAGCGGCAAGAACCCCGCCGCCATGATGGTGGTCAGCACGCTGGAGGATGCCGACGGCCGGGTGGTGGCCAGCGGCCAGGCGCCGGTGAGCATCACGCCCCTAGACCAGGGCGTCGCCCGGCTGGACCTGGGCGTGGCCAATCCCCGGCTGTGGAGCGTGGAGGCGCCCACCCTTTACCGCGTCCAGACCCGATTGATGGCGGGGGACCGGTGCGTGGACGCGGTCACCACCACCTGCGGCTTTCGCACCACCCGGTTTGACAAGGACAAGGGTTTCTTTCTCAACGGCCGGCCGCTCAAGATCAAGGGCGTGTGCGTGCACCAGGACCATGCCGGCGTCGGCACCGCCATACCCGACGCGCTGTGGGATTACCGCATCCGGCGGCTGAAGGAACTGGGCTGCAACGCCATCCGCTGCACCCACAACGCGCCATCGGCCGTGGTGTTGGACTTGTGCGACCGTCATGGCCTGCTGGTGATGGATGAGAACCGGCAGTTCAACCCGTCGCCCGACACCTTGGCCCAGTTGGAATGGATGGTGCGGCGCGACCGCAACCATCCCTCCGTCATCCTCTGGTCGGTGTTCAACGAGGAACCGATGCAGGGATCGGCCGCCGGGTATGAGATGGTGCGGCGCATGGCCCACGCGGTGAAGGCGCTGGACACCACCCGCCCGGTGACGGCGGCCATGAACGGCGGCCTGTTCACCCCGGTGAACGTGTCCCAGGCGGTGGACGTGGTCGGCTTCAACTACCAGCAGGACAAGTACGACGCCTTCCATGCCGCCCATCCCGACGTGCCGCTGATCTCGTCGGAAGACACCAGCGCCTTCAGCACCCGGGGCGCCTATGTGACGGACAAGGACAGCCGCACCATCGCCGGCTATGACGACCCGGTGAAGGACTGGAACACCCACCGCGCCGCCTGGAAGGCGATCGCGACGCGCGATTTCATCGCCGGCGGCTTCGTCTGGACGGGCTTCGATTATCACGGCGAGCCGTCGCCCTGGGGCTGGCCTTCCAATTCCTCCTTCTACGGCATCATGGATCTGTGCGGCTTCGCCAAGGCCGCCTTCCACATCCACCAGGCCCAATGGGTGACGGACCGCCCCGTGCTGGCCCTGGTGCCGCACTGGAACTGGGCGGGGCGGGAGGGCCGGCCCGTCAAGGTCATGGCCTGCGGCAACATGGAGGAGGTGGAGCTGTTCCTGAATGGCCGCTCCCAGGGCCGGCAGGCGGTCGACCCCTATGAGATGAACCATTGGATGGTGGCCTACGCCCCGGGACGGCTGGAGGCGGTGGGCTATGCCGGGGGCAAGGTCACGGCCCGCGCGCAGGTGGAGACGACGGGCCCGGCCGCGGCCCTGAGACTGACGCCCGACCGCGACCGCCTGCGCGGCGATGGGCTGGACGCCACGCCCGTCATGGTGGAGGCGATCGACGCCCAGGGCCGGCCGGTGCCGCTGGCCCAGGACATGGTCACCTTTACCATCGAGGGGGGCGACATCATCGGCCTGGGCAACGGCGATCCCAACAGCGCCGCCCCCGAGAAAGGCACCCGCCGGGCCCTGTTCAACGGCCTGGCTCAGGTCATCGTGCAAACGCGGGCGGGTAGCCGTGGGGCCCTCACGCTGACGGCCATCGCGCCCGGCCTGAAATCCGCCAGTGCCCGCATGGCGGTCGAGGCGGCGGCGGCCCCGACGGAGCAGGCGACCGCTCCCTCCGACCTGATCCTGGATACCTGGTACGCGGCTCCCCCTGCCGCCACGATGGAAGGGGCGCTTGCCTACCGCGACGCGGACATGACGGCGTGGGACGACTTCGGCACACGCTGGGCGCATGACCCGCAGACGGCGGACGGCTATACCCTCTGCTCCGTCCGCTTCACCCCTCAGGCCAAGGTGGGGCGCCAGGGCGGCCGCGTGGCGTTCCTTAGCCTGGTCGGGTCCTGCGACGTCTATGAGGGCGGCCGCCTGTTGGGCCGCAAGACGGCGGCACCGCCGGGGCCGCTGACCGTGGCGCTGGCCCCCGGGGCGGGCGTACGGCGCCTGGACGTGGTGTTCCGCACGCCCGCCGGGGCCGAGTTCGGCTTCAGCCGCAACGTCGCGGTGCGTCAGGCCTGACCGCTGGCCGGGCACCGCGCTGGATCCTCTCCCTCGCGGTGCCTGATCAGCGGTTGGGATCAGCAGTGGATGCAGCGGTCCAGCAGGTCGTGCAGCAGCGGGTCCGACGGCTCCCACTCCCCAATGGCGGGGTGGATCAGGAAGGCCATGCGCGCCGTCAGCCGGTCGGTGTTCATGGCCGACCGGATGGCGGCCCGCTCATAGGACTTCACCGACTGCACCAGGCCGTGGACTTCGTCGGGCAGGGGCTCCAGCGGTTCCGGAATGATGCTGTCGCGGCTGATCTGACAGGGCGTTTCGACGATGTCGTCGTCCGGCAGGTTGGGCACGGCGCCGTCGTTGCGGGTGTTGACGATGATGCGCGCGGGCTTGTCGCCGCACAGCGCCGTCATGACGTCCAGGGCGATGCGGTGGTAGCCGCTGGCTACGCGGAAGGGATCCTCGTCAAACGGCGCGTCCTTGTCGAAGGCGGAGCCGGCCGAGGCCTCCAGCTTCATGTAGGAGCCGGAGCGGCGGTTGAGATAGGCGGCGTAGGCGGCGACCGCCCCCTCGCCATCGTCGGCGCCCAGGCGATCCTTCAGGGTGGCGAACAGCTGGTGGTTCAACTGCTCCACCTCCGTGCCCCGGCTGCTGCCCTGGCGCTTCTGGTTCTCCAGCGCGCGGCGGCGGCTGTAGTAGAAGAACAGGTACTCCGTGGGGATCAGCCGCAGGGTGCGGATCATGGCGAAGTCGAACAGCGGGGCGGTGTACAGCTGCGACAGGATGCGGTCGTCGTCCAGCACACGGTCGGTCACGTCCTCGCCGCGCAGGCGAATGCGGCGCACCCAGCCCAGGTGGTTCAGGCCGACATAGTCGCACACCACCTCGTCATGCCGGGCGCCCAGCGCCAGGGTGATGCGGTGCAGCAGCTCGGTGGGGGTGTCGCAGATGCCCACCACCCGCGCCTTGGTGTGGGTGCTGACGGCTTGGGTGATCAGTCCGGCGGGATTGGTGAAGTTGACGATCCAGGCGCTGGGCGCCAGCCGCTCCACCACCCGCGCGTGGTCCAGGGCCACGGGCACGGTGCGCAGCGCCATGGCGGCGCCGGCCGGGCCGGTGGTCTCCTGCCCGGGATAGCCGTGCTTGATGGCCGCCAGCTCATCCGCCGCGCGCGAGGCGATGCCGCCGACCCGCACGCTGTTCAGGACGAAATCGGCGCCTTCCACCGCGTCCTCGATGGCAGCGGCTTCCCGAATGACCAGGCTGCCGCCCTCCTTGGCGACGACGGCGCGGCCCAGGGCGGCGATGACCTTCAGACGCTCCTGGTCCGGGTCGTACAGCACCATCTCGCGGGCGCCCAGGGCCTCCGCCGCCTCGTTGATGCCGAAGATGACCAGTGGGGTGCGCACGCCGCCGCCGCCGATCATCGCGATCTTACGATCGGTAGGATTGCTCATAAGTGCTCCATAGTTCCGTTCGGTCGGGGATGCCCCCCAAGGCGCCCGCCACCCGGGTGGACAGGGCGCCGCATATGCAGGCGCGGCGCAGGCGTTCCAGCACCGGCGCGCCGTCCAGCAGCGCGTCGATGTAGCCCGCGTCAAAGGCGTCGCCGGCGCCGGTGGTATCGATGGCGTCCACGGGGGGCGGGGCCGCGCTGAGGGTCGCGGCGCCGTCCAGGCCCAGGGCGCCGCGCCGCCCCAGCTTCAGGATGGGATTGGGCAGGGCCAGGCGGCGGGCCATGGACAGATAGTCCTCCGTCCCGTCGCTGCCGCAGAACAGCGCCGCTTCCTTCTCATTGGGCAGCAGGTGGTCGACGGCGCGGCAGGTGGCGTGGTTCGCCGGATCGGGCAGCCACCCGGGCTGGAAACCCACGTCCAGCGAGGTGGTGCAGCCGGCGTCCCGCAGGGCGGGCAGCAGGGCGTCGGCCACCGCACGATCCAGCGGCAGGGCGAAATGCACGTGGCGGGCTCGGGTCAAGCCGGCGACCGTTGCCGGGTCGGACAGCAGGGCCGGCAGGGCGCGGTTGACGCCGATATGGGTGAAGAAGGACCGGTCCTCGCGGGTGGAGACGCTGATGCTGATCCCGGTGGCGCCGTCGCCGATGCGCAGGCCGCCAGTGTCCAGGGCATAAGGGGCCAGGCGCTGACGGAACCAGGCGGCATCGGCCTCGCCCACGATGCCCACCAGCTGGACCGCGCGACCCAGGCGGGCCAGGCCGCAGGCGGTGTTGGCGGCCCCGCCGCCCACCTCGCGGGTGTAGGCGTCGGTCACCACCTCCTCCCCCGGCTGCGGCCAGGTGGTGAAGCCGCTGAGCACATGGTCGATGTACAGCTCACCGACCACGGCCACGTCATGGGTCTTGGTCGCGGTCATGGCGCTCGCCAGGCTGGCACCCGGAAGGGCCAGGCCCCCTCGCGCCGCGATTGCGCCAGATAGATCGCGACACCCAGCGCCAGCATGCCGATACCGATGGCGATGTGCCGGGGCTGGCTGGTGACGACGATATACAGCCAGCCGGCGATGGTGATGATGACGGGCAGGGGGTACAGCGGCATGCGGAACTGCCCCGGGGCCGCTGCTCCTTGCCGGCGCAGCATGACCACCGCCACGCACTGGGCGGTGAACTGGAACAGGGTCTGGATGACGATCAGCACGGCGATCAGGTCGGCCAGCGAGAAGAAGCAGGCGATGGCGGACGCCACACCCATGAACAGCAGCGACACGGTGGGGAAGCGCCCCTTGGGGTGCAGCCGGGCGAAGGGCTTGAAGAAGCGCCCGTCCACCGCCGCCGCGTAGGGCACGCGGGAAAAGCCCAGCAGCACCACCAGTGCCGACCCCCAGCTGGCGATCAGGATGAGGACGGAGACGACCACCCCACCCCAGCGGCCATAGATCACCTGCATGAAATCCGCCACCACGGCGCCGGACTTCTGCGCCGTCTGCCAGGGCAGGGTGCCCAGGATGGACAGGTTCAGGCCCAGGTACAGCAAGGCGACGATGGCGATGGACAGCAGCACGGCGCGGGGGATGGTGCGGCCGGGGTTCTTGATCTCCTCGCCGATCATGCAGACGTTGTTGTACCCGCCGTAATCATAGACCGCGATCAGCGTGGCCGAGCCCATGCCCATCCAGAAGGCGCCCGTGGGCTTGAACGCGCCTTCGGGGAAGTCGAAGGCCAGCCTGGCGTCGAAATGCAGGGCGCCGCTGAACACGATCCATAGGCAGGCGGCCACCACCACCACCGTGATGGCGATGGACAGGCGCTGAATGGAACGGATGTCGCGGTACAGCAGGGCGGTGTTCACCAGGCAGACGGCCGCCGCGATGGCCATCATGTGCCAGGGCTTCATGTCCGGGGCCAGGAAGCTGGCGTACTGCGCCAGACCCACGGTGCCCGAGGCAATGGACAGCGGACCGATCAGCAGCGACTGCCACAGATAGAGAAAGCTGAACAGCCGGCCCAGGCGGGCGGGGCCGAAGGCGTGCAGCAGGTAATGGTAGGGCCCGCCGGAGCGGGGGAAGGCGGACCCCAGTTCCGCCCACACCAGGCCGTCATAGGCGCACAGCACGGCGCCCACCAGCCAACCCAGCATGGCCTGCGGCCCGCCCATGGCGGAAATGGCCAGGGGAATGGTGATGAAGGGGCCGATGCCCACCATGTTCAGGATGTTGGCGGCCAAGCCGCCGCCCAGCCCGATGCCGCGGACGGGCCTCAGGGCCGGTTGGGAAGCAGGCTCCAGGGCCGTCGTCATAGGCGCACGGCCTGGCCGGTGGCGACGGATCGGGCGGCGGCCTCCGCCAGGGCCAGGGCCGCCACGCCGTCGGCATACCCCACGCTGGGCTTGGCCGTGCCGGCCAGGATCTCGGCGAAATGGGCCACCTCTTGCCGATAGGCCTCGGCATAGCGGTCCAGGAAGAAGTTCTGGAAGGCGTCGCTGGCGGCGCCCGGGTTGCCGCCGGCACCGCCCCAGGTAGAGACGCTGCTTTCCAGGATATTGTCGGCGCGCAGCAGGCCCTTGGACCCGAAGGCCTCGATGCGCTGATCATAGCCATAGCCGGACCGGCGGCTGTTGCTGATGACGCACAGCTTGCCCGTGGCGGTGCGCAGGATGGTCTTGGCGGTGTCGACGTCCCCGGCCTCGCCGATGGCCGGATCCACCAGGCAGCTGGCGGCGGCGTACACCTCCACCACCGGTTCGCCCAGCAGCCAGCGGGCCATGTCGAAGTCGTGGATGGCCATGTCCTTGAACAGCCCGCCGGATACCTTGATGTAGCTGACGGGCGGCGGGGCCGGGTCATGGCTGGTGATCTGCAGGGTTTCCAGCGCCCCCACGGCGCCGGCCTCGAGTCGGGCCTTCAGGGTGGCGAAGTTCGGGTCGAAGCGGCGGTTGAAACCCAGCATCAGGGGAACGTCGCCGCCCAGGACCGGGGCGGCGGCTTGGGCGCGGGCCAGATCCATGTCCAGCGGCTTCTCGCACAGCACGGCCTTGCCCGCGGTGATGGCACGGGCGGCCTGGTCCAGGTGCAGATCGGTGGAGCTGGCGATGATCACGCCGCGCACGCCCTCGTCCGCCAGCACCGTGTCCAGGTCGCTGACCGCGGCGCCGGTTTCGGCCGCCACGGCGTCACTGGCCGCGGCGTTGGGATCGGTGACGTACTTCAGGCGCAGGGCCGGGTGGGCCGCGACGTTGCGGGCGTGGATGCGGCCGATGCGGCCGGCCCCCAGAATGGCGATGTCGAACATGCAGGCTCCCTGTCAAGGCCTGGCCGCCCGGCTGGCCGGTTTCGGCGCCAGCGGGGCGGTCATCATCACATTATGGAATGAAAATATCATACCATGGGGTATGATGGAATATCCATAACGCCGGGTGGCGTTGCCTTCACCCGGTGAGAGTCTATTCTTGGGGCCACATAGGATTTTGGAGGGGCGATGACGGGGAGTGCCACCGTGCCGCGCACGGCCGAGGAGCTGCGGGCCGCCATATTGGAACGCTATGACACCTTCAGCAAGCGGCTGCAGCAGATCGCACGCTTTGTCCTGGATCATCCGGACGACCTCGCGCTGGAAACCCTGGCCGTGGTGGCGGAACGCTCGGGCGTCCAGCCTTCGGCCATCGTCCGCTTCGCCAAGGCGCTGGGCTATTCCGGCGCCATGCCCATGCAGCGCCTGCTGCGCGACGGCCTGTTGGCCAACCACACCGCCTTGGGCTATGGCGAGCGCGTGCGCCAATTCAATGCCGCCCTGGACCACCAGGCGGGGGCCGGCGACGACGGCGACCTGCTGGCGGAATTCGTGGAACGCGACACGCTGGCGCTGGAAAACCTGGGCCAGACCATGACCAAGGCCGACCTCGCGCGTGCCGTGAAGCTGATCGACCAGGCGCAAACCCTGTATATCATGGGTTTTCGGCGCGCGTTCCCGGTGGCGTCCTATTTGGCATATTCATTCCAACAGGTGGGCAAGCGCACCATCTTCGTCGATGGCGTGGGCGGCCTGACCAGCCAGCAGATGGGCGCGGTCGGGGAAACCGACCTGCTGATCGCCGTCAGCTACCACCCCTATGCCGAGGAAACGGTGCACGCCGTCGAGGCGGCGGCCGGCGCCGGCGCCAAGGTCCTGACCATCACCGACAGCCTGGTGAGCCCCATGGCCAAGATGGCGGTCCATGTCCTGCAGGTGCGCGAGTCCGAGGTGCGCGGCTTCCGGTCGCTGGCGGCCTCGCTGTGCCTGGCGCAAACCCTGGTGATCAGCCTGGCGTTCGAGCGCGAACGGGCGAGCGCCAGGGGCGTATCGCGGCCCCGCCGCCGGAAAGCCTGACCCATTTGGCGATACGTTATTTACAAAAACATGAAACGTGGAATATACGTTCCATTCTATCGGGCGCTGATCCGGCGCCCCCAAGGCTGGAACCGGCATGGCGTCTTCTGCGCAATCCCCCGTCCAAACCCGTCCCAAGTCGCTGGATCTGATCGCCATCGGCCGATCCAGCGTTGACCTCTACGGCCAGCAGGTCGGCGGCCGGCTGGAGGACATGGCGTCCTTTGCCAAGTACCTGGGCGGCAGTCCCACCAACACCGCGGCCGGCGGCGCCCGCCTGGGCCTGCGCACTGGCCTTATCACCCGGGTGGGGGCGGACCATATGGGCCGCTTCATCCGGGAAGAGCTGGAGCGGGAAGGGGTGGACGTCACCGGTGTCGTCTCCGACCCCGACCGGCTGACCGCCCTGGTGGTCCTGGGCATCCGCGACCGCGAAAACTTTCCCTTGATCTTCTATCGCGAGAACTGCGCCGACATGGCGCTGGACGTGGAGGATCTGGACCGCGACTGGCTGCGCCATACCGGCGCGGTGCTGATCAACGGCACCCACCTGTCCCAGCCCCAGGCCTTCGCCGCCAGCGTGGCGGCGGCACGGCTGGTGAAAGAAAACGGCGGTCGGGTGGTGTTCGACATCGACTACCGACCGGTGCTGTGGGGCCTGGCTGGCCGCGACCGGGGCGAGGATCGTTTTGTTGCACATGAGGGCGTCACCACCCGCCTGCGCGAGGTGCTGCCGCTGTGCGACCTGATCGTCGGCACGGAGGAGGAAATCCACATCCTGGGCGGCGTGACCGACACGCTGGCGGCGCTGGGCGCCATCCGCGCCCAGACCGGCGCCGTCATCGTCTGCAAGCAGGGGGCGGGTGGCTGCACCGCCTTCCCCGGTGCCATTCCGGCCACCCTGGCAGAGGGCGTCGTGGTGGCCGGCTTCCCGGTCGAGGTGTTCAACGTCCTGGGCGCCGGCGACGCCTTCATGGCGGGCTTCCTGCGCGGCTGGCTGCGCGATGAGCCGCTGGAGCGTTGCTGCGCCTGGGGCAACGCCTGCGGCGCCATCGTCGTGTCGCGCCACGGCTGCGCCCCCGCCATGCCCACCTGGCCGGAACTGGAATGGTTCCTGGCCCAGCCCAGCCTGCCCCACCGCCTGCGCGACAGCGCCGAACTGGAACACATCCACTGGGCCACCACCCGACGGCGGCGCTATGACGAGCTGACGGTGCTGGCCGTGGACCACCGCAGCCAGTTCGAGGATCTGGTGGCGGAGCTGGGCGCCGACCCGGCCCGCATCCCGCTGTTCAAGGCCCTGGCCCTGCGGGCGGTGGAAACGGTGGCCGGCGGCGACGACCGCTTCGGCCTGCTGCTGGATGGCCGCTATGGCTTCGCGGCCCTGGCCAGTTCCGCCGACGACCCCTATTGGATCGGGCGCCCCATCGAGGAACCCAAGTCCCGCCCGCTGGTGTTCGAAAGCTCCGCCGACGTGGCGACGGAGCTGGCGGAATGGCCGCTGCACCATGTGGTCAAGTGCCTGGTCTTCTATCACCCGGACGACGCCGCCGACCTGCGCGACCGGCAGGAGCGGCAGCTGCTGCGCCTGTTCGATGCCTGTCGCAAGACGCGGCATGAACTGCTGGTCGAGATGATCGTGCCGGCCGGATTGCCGGTCGATGCCATGACGGTGGCCCGCGGCATCCGCCGCCTGTACGCCCTGGGCATCAAGCCGGACTGGTGGAAGCTGGAGCCGGTGACCGATCCCGAAGCCTGGCGCAATATCGAGGGGGCCGTGCTGGAAAACGACCCCTATTGCCGGGGCGTGGTCTTGCTGGGCCTCTCGGCGCCGGAGAAGGAACTGCTGGCCTCCTTCCAGGCGGCGGCCCCCTCGGGCATCGTCAAGGGCTTCGCCGTCGGGCGGACCATCTTCTATGATGTTGCGCGCGGCTGGCTTGCCAACCGGCTGGACGATGAACAGGTGGTGGCCATGATGGCGGGCAAGCTGAAGACCCTGGTGGACGCCTGGCGGCAGGCCCGCGCGGCCGTGACTGAAGGGCAAAAGGCGTGAGCGGCAGGGTGCTGCGCCTGACGGCGGCCCAGGCGACTGTGCGCTATCTGGCGGCGCAACGGGTCGAGGGCGCGGACGGGCAAGCGGTGCCCTATTTCGCCGGCTGCTGGGCCATCTTCGGCCATGGCAACGTGGCGGGGCTGGGGGAGGCGCTGCAGGCCAGCCAGGACGCCCTGCCCACCTATCGCGCCCATAACGAGCAGGCCATGGCCCACGCCGCCATCGCCTTCGCCAAGCAGGCGCGCCGCCGGCGGGCCATGGTCTGCACCACCTCCATCGGGCCGGGCGCCACCAATATGGTGACGGCGGCCGCCCTGGCCCATGTCAACCGCCTGCCCGTGCTGTTCCTGCCGGGCGACGTCTATGCCAGCCGCCGGCCGGATCCGGTACTGCAGCAGATCGAGGATTTCGGCGACGGCACGGTGTCGGCCAACGACTGTTTCCGGCCGGTCTCACGCTATTTCGACCGGCTGACGCGGCCCGAGCAGATCCTGGACGCCCTGCCCAAGGCCATGGCGGTCCTGACCGATCCCGCTGCCTGCGGCCCCGTCACCCTGGCCTTTTGCCAGGATGTGCAGGCCGAGGCTTGGGATTATCCCGAGGATTTCTTCGCCCCCCGCCTGTGGCGCATCCGCCGCCCGCCGGCCGACCCCTATGACCTGGCCGACCTGGTGGTGCGCATCCGGAGTGCGCGGCGGCCGTTGATCATTGCCGGCGGCGGCGTGCTGTACGCTGGGGCGGAAGCTCGGCTGGCCGACCTGGCGGCGGCCACCGGCGTTCCGGTGGCGGAGACGCAGGCGGGCAAGGGGGCACTGCCCTGGGATCACCCGTCCAACCTGGGCGCCGTGGGCGTCACCGGTACCGGCGTGGCCAACGCCGCGGCGGCCGAGGCGGACCTGGTCATCGGCATTGGCACGCGCCTGCAGGATTTTACCACCGGATCCCGCGCCCTGTTCCGGGGGACGGCGCGCACGCTGGTGCAGGTCAACGTTTCGGCCCACGACGCGGCTAAGCAGGGTGCCGTGGGCGTGGTGGGCGATGCCGCCGCCGTGCTGGCGGCCCTGGCGCCGCTGCTGGCCGGCTGGCGCGTGCCGGCGGACTGGACGCGGGCCCTGGCGGACCCGGCGCTGGCCTGGGATCAGGCGTGGGAGGCGGCGATGGCCGCGCCGGGGGCCCCGGGGGGCGATAACGTCCTGCCCACGGACGCCCAGGTGCTGGGTGCCCTATGGCGCCAGGCGGCCGAGGATGCGGTGGTCGTCTGCGCCGCAGGCGGTTTGCCGGGGGAGTTGCACAAGCTGTGGCGGGTGCGCCGGCCCGGCGGTTACCACGTGGAATACGGCTATTCCTGCATGGGCTATGAGATTGCCGGCGGCCTGGGCGTGAAGATGGCGGAGCCGGATCGCGAGGTCCACGTCGTGGTGGGCGACGGCAGCTATCTCATGATGAATTCCGAGATCGCCACGGCCGTCATGCTGGGCCTGAAGCTGACCATCACCGTGCTGGACAACCGCGGCTACGGCTGCATCAACCGCTTGCAGCGCGCCACCGGCGGCGCCCCCTTCAATAATTTGCTGGCCGATACGCGCCACGCGGCCCTGCCGGCCATCGACTTCGCCGCCCATGCCGCCAGCCTGGGCGCCGCGGCGCGCAAGGTCGCGGATATTGCCGCGCTGGAGGCTGCCCTGGCCGAGGCGCGATCGGGCAAGGGTGTGTACGTCATCGTCATCGACACCGACCCGGCCGTGTCCACCGACGCCGGCGGCGCCTGGTGGGACGTGGCCGTGCCCGAGGTGTCCGACCGGGCGGCCGTCCGCCAGGCCCGCGCGGCGTATGACGAGAAGACAAAAGACCAACGTTAGGGAGATCAACCGCCATGTCCGTCCGCTCTGGGGCCATCCGCTTCGGCGTCAGTCCTATCGCCTGGATCAACGACGACATGCCCGAACTGGGCGGGGCGACGCCGGTGGAAACGGTGCTGGCCGACGCCCGCGCCATCGGGTTCAGCGGGATAGAGCTGGGCGGCAAGTTCCCCCGCGATCCGCAGGCGCTGAGGCCCCTGTTGGCCGCTCATGGCCTGGACCTGGTGGGCGGGTGGTACAGCGGCAACCTGCTGGCCCATGACGCGGCGGCCGAGATTGCCGCCTTGCAGGGGCATCTGGCCTTGCTGAAGGCCATGGGCAGCACCGTCTTTGTCCATGCCGAGACCAGTAACGCCATCCATGGCGACCGCGCCCGCCCGCTGGCGCAGACGCCCCGGCTGGACGCCGCCGAGTGGGCCGTCTTCGGCCGCCGGCTGACCGAGGTCGCCGATTATATCGCGGGGCAGGGGTTGCGCTTCGCCTATCACCATCACCTGGGCACAGTGGTGGAACGGCCGGATGATCTGGCCCAGTTCCTGGCCCATACCGGCCCGTCGGTGGGCCTGACGGTGGACACCGGCCACGCCGCCCTGGGCGGCATCGACGCCGTGGATGTCATCCGCGCCCATTCGGCCCGCGTGGCCCATGTCCATTGCAAGGACGTACGCCAGCCGGTGTTCCAGGCGCTGATGAACCGGGGTGGCAGCTTTCTGGACGGTGTGCTGGACGGCATGTTCACGGTGCCCGGCGACGGCCGCCTGGACTATGCCGCCGTCATGCGGGCCCTGGCCGACATCGGCTACAGCGGTTGGGTCATCATCGAGGCGGAACAGGATCCCGCCAAGGCCGACCCGCGCCAGTACGGCGAGATGGGCCTGCGCCACCTGCAGCAGGCGGCGGCGGGTGCCGGTCTGACGGTGGCGTCATGAGCGCGTCGCCCCTGCTGGTGCGTTCCCAGGCGCCCGGCGGCGATGGCCGCGTGCTGGAGGTGACGCCGGAAAGTGCTGGCTGGACCCATGTCGGTTTCCGCCTGCACCGGCTGGCGCCGGGCCAGACCCTCGACGGGGCGGAGTCGGGGCGCGAGACCTGCCTGGTGGTGCTGTCGGGCACGGCGCGGGTGACGGCGGGGGACCAGGACCTGGGCCCCGTCGGCGGCCGCGCCAGCGTGTTCGAGGACAAGGCGCCGGGCGCGGTCTATGTGCCGGCGGGCCAGTCCTATGGTGTGGTGGCGACGAATGCCGTCGAGTTGGCGGTCTGTACCGCCCCGGGCCGGGCCGGCGCCCAGGCCCGCGTCATCGCGGCGGATGAGATGCCGCGCGAGGTGCGGGGCCAGGGCACGAACACCCGCCATGTCCGCAACATCCTGCCGGAGGGCAAGCCGGCCGACAGCCTGCTGGTGGTGGAGGTCATCACCCCCGGTGGCCACTGGTCCAGCTATCCGCCGCACAAGCACGACACGGCCGAGGCCGGGCATGAGACGGCGCTGGAGGAAACCTACTACCACCGTCTGAACCCACCGCAGGGCTTCGCGTTCCAGCGCGTCTACACCGACGATCGCAGCCTGGATGAGACCATCTGCGTGCAGGACGGCGACGTGGTCATGGTCCCCCGGGGCTATCATCCGGTGGGCGCACCCCACGGTTACGACCTCTATTACCTCAACGTGATGGCGGGGCCGGAGCGGCGCTGGATATTCCGCAACGACCCCGCGCACGACTGGATCATGCGCCGCTGACGGGCCCGGTCAGGGGCTGAGATCCAGGCGGATCACCCGGTCCCAACCGTCCATGGCCTCGCCCGTCGCCGCCGGCAGGGTCAGTTCCAGCCCGTCCGGCCGGGGCTGTACCGGCACGGCGCTGCCGTCGCGCAGCAGGGTCGCCTTGCGCACGGCCTGGGTCAGGGGCAGGAACAGGGGCCCATCCTTCCAGTCCAGGACATGAACATAGACGCGTCCCGGCGCCTGGGTGGTGACGCCCCAGGGGCGCGGCGTCACGGGGCCGCCCCGGGTCTGGTAGACGCTTTCGCCATAGCGTCTCAGCCATTGTCCCATTTCTTTCAACGTCTGGACGTTCTCCGGCTGCAGCTCGCCATTGGGCATGGGGCCGGTGTTCATCAGGAAGTTGGCGTTGCGGCCGGCGGCGCCCACGAGGCTGCGGATCAGGGTCGCCGTCGACTTGTACTGGTCGTCGATCATGTTGAAGCCCCAGGATCCGTTCATGGTTTCGGCCATTTCCAGGGGCAGGGCGCTGACGCCGGCCTTGTTGAAGCCCATGCTGTTCTCGCCCGGGAGGTCGCGCTCGAACATCTGGAAGTCTTCGCCGGGGAAGGGTGTCTGGTGGTGGTTGTTGCCGATCAGGGCGGCCGGCTGCAGGCTGTGGATCAGGCGGTAGGTCTCATCCAGGCGCCAGCGGTCGCGCATGGCCGTGTCCTTTTGGTCCCACCAGCCGTCGAACCAGATGCCGCCGATAGGCCCGTAATGGGTCAGCAGCTCGCGCAGCTGCGCCTGTTCGAAATCGATGTAGCGGTCCCAGTCGCCGCCGGCCGGCCGTTCCGAGGCATGGCCTGTCGTACCCTGGGGGAAATAGTCAGGATGGTGCCAGTCCAGCTGCGAATAATAGAAGAACAGCTTCAGCCCGGCCTTGCGGCAGGCGGCGGCCAGTTCGGCCAGCGGATCGCGATGGAAGGGGGTGGCGTCGACGACGTTGTAGGGGCTGGCCTTGCTGGCGAACATGGCGAAGCCCTCATGGTGCTTCGACGTGATGACGACGTAGCGGGCGCCCGCCGCCTTGAAGGTCTGGGCCCAGGCGTCGGCGTCGAAGGCGGTGGGGTTGAAGAACCGGGCCAGGCGTTCGTAATGGCGGGCGGGGATCTGGTTCTCATCCATGATCCATTCGGCGATACCCATCTTGCCGGCGCCACCCAGTTCGCTATACAGGCCCCAGTGCAGGAAGATGCCGAATCGGGCATCCTGGAACCACTGCCGCGCGGCCAGGTTCTCCGCCGTCGGCGCATAGGCCTGGGCCATGCCCGGCGGGGCGGTATCCGCCCTGGCTTGCGTCCCGAGCGCCATGAGGGTGGCGAGGGCGGTTCCGGCCAGAATGGTGGCGAGGCGGCGGCGGATGACGGCCATGGCGTCGGCTTTCCCTGTCGTGTGCGGAGCCTGTTTCGATAAATATATTCCCAAACACGATATTGTGGAAATTATTTTCCATTTGGCCGCCGCGGTGACAACCTTCGCGAGTCGGCAAAAGGGCGGGGTGTCCGGTGCCGCCTGAAACCGTTGGCGCATCCAAGGGTTCGTATGGTCCGGGGCTTTACATCGGCAGGTGGCGATGCGCCTGCGCAAGACTAGGGAAAGCGCGCTTTCCCGCGCCCATGTCAAACATCACCTTGAGGCATGGCCACTCTATTGACCGATACGGCCGTATGGCTTGATCCGGCAATGCAAGCAATTCCAATATCTTCGCCGGCCCCCCCTTCCATCTTCATGAGCCCAGGTTTCATATGAGGGGCGGCATAGAATGAAATTTTTAGATCAAAAATAAAGAAAATAGAAAAAATGAATTGACTTGGCCGCCGGCCAGGCGTTCCTGTGTAGGTAGAACGGCGCGCTGAACCACCCTTTCCCCGGGGACCGTTGCCCCGGTGAAACCGGCCGCCGCTCCACTAAAATCGGGGAGCAAGATATGGGCCTGGGCAAATTCAGGGCTGGCCTTCTGGCGGGATCGACGGTGATGGCGTTCTCGCTGCCGGCTATCGCAGGTAGCATCACCGGCACGATCGTGGACCCGGGCACCGGCAAGCCGTTGGCCGCCACGGCCATCACCATTCCCGGTACCGGCTATTCCACCGCCTCGGGCGAGGACGGGACCTTCACCCTGGCTAACATTCCCGAGGGCAGTTACACGGTCACCGCCTCACGCCCCGGCCTGCACACCAGCTCGACCCGCGTGACCGTGCCCAGGGATGGTGCCGTGACGGTCAGCTTCGAGGCCTACACCGCCGCCCTGGAAGAGATCATCGTCGCCGCCAACCGCTACCAAGCCTCCAGCCTGCAGATGAACGCCAGCAACACCGTCGACGTCATGTCGGCGGCGGACCTGGAGCACACGGCGGTGCACAACGTGGCCGAGGCGCTGGGGCTGCTGCCCGGCGTGAACGTCATGAACACCGGCCAGTCCTTCGTGGGCGGCATCGACGGCGCCTCGCGCGGTGAGGGCATGTTCACTTCCATCCGCGGCCTGAACGGCGAGTACAACGTCAACCTGATCAACGGCGTCAACGTCGCCCAGGGCATGCCCTACAGCCGCGAGGTGCAGTTGAGCCTGCTGCCGCCATCCGGCCTGAACACGATTGTCGTCAACAAGACGTCCAAGGCCGACATGGACGGCGACGCCATCGGCGGCACCGTCGATTTCCGCACGCCCACGGCCTTCGACTACAACCAGCCGCTGATGTTCAGCTTCACGGCCAGCGGCCGGCTGGAGACGCGGGCGGAGGATTACAACAAGAGCAGCCTGGGCTACGGCCTGGCGGGTGAGGCGGCGGGCAAGTTCGGCCGCGACAACCAGTTCGGCGTCTATGTAAGCGCCTATTACGACATCCGCCACTACGCCAACAGCGAAATGGGCGCGGTGATGGAGTCCACTTGCTGCGACAACGCCTGGGCCTTCGCCGTGGCCAATGCCGATGGCAGCAACCCCAGCAACCTGGACCCGTCCAAGAATCTGGAGACCACGGGTTTCAACGCCGGCGTCTCCTCCGGCTATACCGAGCGCTATGGCGGCAACGTCTCGCTGGACTGGCGGCCGGACGACACCACCAGCGCCTATTTCCGCCTAGGCTACGCCGTGGCGCAGACGGAACAGAACAGCACGCTGAGCCAGCTGGTCGGCATGAATGTGACCTACGACCAAATTGGCAGCACGGGCCTCTACCACCCCAACATCCAGTACCTGTCCACCCGCCTGTGGTACGAGACCAACCCGGAATATTCCGATCTGGCGACCGCCCAGCTGGGCGGGGAGAAGAAGTGGGGCAACTGGACCTTCAGCCCCAGCGTGTTCCTGAGCTGGGGCGACAACGACCGCCCCAACCATATCGAAATCTCCACCCGGTCCACTCAGAACGACGGCAACGGCTTCGCCTACGGCAACAACGTCCTGGCGACATATGTGAACGACCTGCCCTATCCGCTGGTCGGCTCGCAGATCATCTCGCAGCTGGGTAATGTCGCTAGCCTGCCGGCCCGCGACCGGGGTGAACTGACGGAGCAGTACAGCGGCCAGGTGCGCGGCGGCGCCAAGCTGGACACCCGGTACGACGTGAACGCCGGCCCGCTGGAATACATCAAGTTCGGCGTGAAGTATCAGGACAGCGAGCGCCAGGTGACCAACCGCGATTGGTACAACGGCAACTTCACCGACGGCCGCACCTTTGGTTCTCTGGGCATCATCAACGGCAACTATTCCGCGGTCTACCCCGGCGTCTACAACTGGCCGGTGCCGGTCATCGACCAGGCCGCCCTGTTCCGCCTGTACAACACCTATTCCAGCCCCAGCAACCTGGACAGCTGCAGCAGCCTCTACGTCAACAACTGGAACTGCAACACGCAGAAGGGCACCGAGGCGGTCACGGCGGCCTATGTGATGGCCAACCTGAAGTTCAACGACCTGGAGGTCATCCCGGGCTTCCGGTTCGAACACACGGCCATCCACAACACCTTCTGGGTGACGCCGCATGATGCCGACGGCAATGAGCTGGCGGGCCACTGGGGCTATAACGGCACCCATTACAACGAGCCCCTGCCCAGCATTTTCGCCAACTACCGGCCCGACGACAATTCGGTCTACCGCGCGGCCATCTGGACCAGCTACACCCGTCCGCCCTTCGTGCAGTTGGGCGGCGGGTCGCAGACCAGCATCTCCAACGGCGTCACCACCATCACCGAGGGCAACCCCAACCTGAAGGCCATCACCGCCGTTAATTACGACGTCTCCGGCCAGTGGGACAGCGGCCACGGCGGTACGTTGGTTGTGGCGGGCTATGCCAAGCAGCTGTCCAACTACATCTACGACAACGGCAGCACCTATTCGAACCCGGCTGTCACCAACAGCAACTCCGTGATCTTCCATCATCCCACCAACGGTGGGGACGGCCAGGTTTATGGCGTCGAACTGTCCGCCCGGCAGAAGTTCCAGGACATGCCGGCGCCGTTCGACGGTTTCGGCATCGGTGCCAACCTCACGCGGCAGTGGACCTCGGTCGATACCAAGGCCGCCGGGCTGGACCCGAACGAGCGCATCCAGAACGCCCCGGAATGGATGGCCAATATCGAGGCCTTCTATGAAAAGGATGGCTTCACCCTGGACCTGATCTACCACTACACCGGCGCCTATGTGGCCCAGTACGACTACCTGGGCCTGGGCAGCAGCTGGGATGACCTGTGGGTCCGTTCGTCCCAGCGGGTGGATCTGCATGCCGGCTACGACTTCGGCTATGGCGTGCGGGCCGACCTGTCGGTGGCCAACCTGTTCGACGACGTCTCCTACTGGTCGCACATCGGCAAGGAAAGCCTGGCCATCTCCGACGTGGTGGAGACGGGCCGGACCATCCTGGTCAGCATGAAGTACAGCTACTGATCCTGCGCTGAGACGAAAGGTCCTGGTGGCGGTCACCAGGGCCTTTCCCTATTCTGCGGGGGATGAGGCCGGCGGAACCGGCCCATTCCCATCACGGGCCCCGGACATGGGTTGTGGATGCCTAATCGCCGAGATGTGCTGACTATGGCCGTGGCCGGCGTGGGTATGGGCCTGTCGGGTCCGCTTCGTGCCGCCGCCGCGCCCATCCCGGCCGGCCGGCGCCCCGCACCCGCCGCCCGGGGCTGCATGAGCCCGGCGGTGGAGGCGGTGATACGGGATGCCCGCGCCGCCATCGCCGACCCGGAACTCTACTGGCTGTTCCAGAACTGCTATCCCAACACCCTGGACACCACGGTATCCTTAGGATCCCTGGACGGCGGCCCTGACGCCTTCGTCATCACCGGCGACATCCCCTGCCTGTGGCTGCGCGACAGTTCCGCCCAGGTTTGGCCCTATCTGCCGCTGGCGCGGCGGGACGCGGCCCTGCGCCACCTCTACCAGGGGCTGATCCGCCGCCAGGCGCGCTGCATCCTGATCGACCCCTACGCCAACGCCTTCAGCCGAGACGCCGATGCCACCACGCCCTTGAGCTGGGCCAAGGAGGACATGACGGAGATGAAGCCCGGGGTGGCTGAGCGGAAGTGGGAGGTGGACAGCCTGTGCCACGTCATCCGCCTGTCCCACGGCTATTGGCGGGCGACGGGTGACACCGTCCCCTTCGACGCCGCCTGGCGCCAGGCCATGGCCCAGGTGGTGCGCACCTTCCGTGAGCAGCAGCGGCTGGACGGGCCCGGGCCCTACCGCTTCCAGCGCACCAGCGAAACGCCCAGCGACACGCTGCCGCTGGACGGCTACGGCGCCCCCACGGCCAAGGTCGGGCTGATCCATTCCATGTTCCGGCCGTCGGATGACGCCTGCGTGCTGCCCTTCCTCGTCCCTGCCAACCTGTTCGCCGTGGCCAGCCTGCGCCAGCTCGCCGACATGGCGCAGGCCATCCATGGCGACATCGCCCTGGCCAACGCCTGCCACAGCCTTGCGGACACCGTGGCGGTGGCGCTGACGCGGAACGGCCGCATCGCGGATGGAGAGGGGCAGGAGGTCTGGGCCTATGAGGTCGACGGTTTCGGCAACGCCCTGTTCCTGGATGACGCCAACGTGCCCAGCCTTCTCAGCCTGCCCTATCTCGGCTGCTGTGACGCCGGGGACCCGCTGTACCGGCGTACCCGGCAACGGGTGTTGAGTGGCCGCAACCCCTATTTCTTCCGGGGCCGCGCGGCGGAGGGGGTCGGCGGGCCGCATGTCGGCCTGGGCATGATCTGGCCCATGTCGCTGATCGTGCGGGCCCTGACCAGCGACGACGACGCGGAAATCCGCCAGTGCCTGGTATGGCTTAAGACCACGCACGCCGGCACCGGCTTCATGCACGAGGCTTTCGGCCAGGACGATCCCGGCCATTTCACCCGACCCTGGTTCGCCTGGGCCAACAGCCTGTTCGGCGAACTGATCCTGGACCTGATGGCGCGCAAGCCGGCGCTGCTGCGCCAGCCTTTGACCTGAGCCGATGATGACGGAGGGCCTTTCCATGATGACACGGCGTGACCTGCTGGGCGGTGTGGCTGCCACGGCCCTGGTGCCGCTGGCGGGCGGTGTCGGCACCGCGGTCGCCGGCACGGGGCCGAAAGCCGGCGGGGGCTTTTGCCGCCACGTCGACCCCTTCATCGGCACCGGCGGCCATGGTCACACCTACCCCGGCGCCACCGTGCCCTTCGGCATGGTGCAGCTGAGCCCCGACACCAACACCGCCGGCTGGGACGCCTGCTCCGGCTATCATATCCAGGATCGCAGCCTTCTGGGCTTTTCCCACACCCATCTCAGCGGCACCGGCGTGGGCGACATGCTGGACGTGCTGGTGGTGCCCCGGGTCGGCCCCGTCCGCCTGGACCCCGGTACGCTGGAAAGCCCGGATGAAGGATACCGCGCCCGCTTCGACCATGCGGACGAACAGGCGACGCCTGGTTACTACCGCGTGCGGCTGAAGGACAGCGGCATCGAAGCGGAGTTGACGGCCACGGCGCGGGCGGGCCTGCACCGTTACTACTTCCCTGACACGGCCGGCGCCCACCTGCTGATTGACTTCGCCCACGGCTTCCAGGACCCCGCCGGCTCCGTCACCCGCATCACCGGCGCCTCGCTGCGCCTGGTGGGCAAGGACACGCTGGTGGGCGGGCGCCATGTCCACCAATGGGGGCAGGGGCGGGTCATCTACTTCGCGATGAAGCTGTCGCGCCCCTTCGCCGGCGCGCGGTTCTACAGCAACGACCACGCCATGCCTGAGGGCGCGCAGGATGTCGAAGGGGCGGCGCTGAAGTGCGTGCTGGACCTGCCCGACGCCCACGGCGGCCCCCTGCTGGTCAAGGTGGGGCTGTCGGCCGTGGACATCGACGGCGCCCTGCGCAACCTCGACACGGAAATCCCCGGCTGGGATTTCGACGGTGTGCGCGCGGCGGCGGCCGCGGCGTGGGAGGCGGAACTGGGCCGGCTGGCCATCACCAAGGGTGGTGACGCCGCCGACATCAAGATCTTCTACACCGCCCTCTACCACGCCCTGCTGGCGCCCACGCTGTTCAGCGATGTGGACGGCCGCTATCGCGCCATGGACAGCACGGTGCGCCAGTTGCCGGCGGGGGCCAACAACTACTCCACATATTCCCTATGGGACACCTATCGCGCCTTGCATCCGCTGTTCACCCTGGCCCAGCCGCCCGGCCGTGTGGGCGACATCGTCGGTGGGCTGGTGCGCATGGCGGAGGAAAGCCCCGCTGGTCCGCCCGTGTGGCCCCTGCAGGGTACCGAGACGGGCTGCATGATCGGCTGGCATTCGGCGGTGGTGGTGGCCGAGGCGGCGGCCAAGAACATACCCGGCGTCGACTACAAGGCGGCCTGGCCCGTTTTCCGCAAGCAGGCCTTCCAGGCCCAGACCAGCGGTCTGCCGGAATACCGGCACCTGGGCTACATCCCCAGCGACACGGTGGAAGAGGCGGTCAGCAAGACACTGGAGTACGCCTATGACGACTGGGCCATCGCCCGCCTGGGCGATGCCGTCGGGGCGGCGGACGACGCCAACGCGCTGCGCCGACGCTCCCTGAATTACCGCAACCTGTTCGACCGCGACGTGACCTTCATGCGCCCGCGCTTTACCGACGGAAGCTGGGCCCAGCCCTTCGACCCGCGCGGCATGGGCCATAGCCGCAAGTGGCGCGACTTCACGGAAAGCAACGCCTGGCAGGCCACCTTCCTGAACCAGCATGACATCTACGGCTATATGGAGATGTTCGGCGGCCCGGCGGCGTTCGAGGCCAAGCTGGATGAGCTGTTCACCACCAGTTCCGAGCTGCCGGACGACGCCCCCCCCGACATCGCCGGCCTGGTGGGCCAATACGCCCATGGCAATGAGCCCAGCCACCACATCGCCTATCTCTACGCCTACACCGGCGCCCACCATAAGGCCCAGGCGCGTGTGCGCAGCCTGCTGAAGACCATGTACCGGGCGGATCCCGACGGCCTGGCCGGAAATGAGGATTGCGGCCAGATGAGCGCCTGGTACCTGATGAGTGCCTTGGGCCTGTACGCCGTCGATCCGGTTACCCCAATCTACGTCTTCGGCTCCCCTCTGTTCGACCGGGTGGACGTGACGGTGGGGGAGGGGCGGACCCTGACCATCGAGGCCATCGGCAACGGCCCGGACAGCCCCTACATTCAGTCGGTCGCCTGGCAGGGCAAGCCCTATACCCGGACATGGATCCGGCATGCCGACTTGGTGCAGGGCGGCCGCCTGGTCTTCACCATGGGATCCAGGCCCAACCCACGCTTTGGTGCCGCGGCGGAGGATCGGCCGCCGTCCTTCACCGCCACGCGGGTTTAGGTCTTTAAACGCTTCCGCAAGCATGGCATCATTAATTTAATTCAGTTTCATTAATGATAAGCCATACCGGGGAGCCTGCCGATGTCCCGCCCGTTCCTGCCGTCGCGCCGTGCCGTCCTGGCGACCGGTGCCGCCTCCAGCGCGCTGTCCCTGGTGGGCGCCTCGGCGGGGCAGGTGCCGGCGCCGCAACCCTGGGGGGCGGTGCCGACGGCACGGCAGTTGGCCTGGCATGAAATGGCGGCCTACGCCTTCGTCCATTTCAGCATCAACACCTTCACGGATCGGGAATGGGGCTATGGCGATGAATCGCCAGCCCTGTTCAACCCCACGGACTTCAGCGCCGACCAGATCGCCGGGGCCGCCAAGGCGGCGGGCTTGACGGGCCTGATCCTGACCGCCAAGCACCACGACGGCTTCTGCCTCTGGCCCACGCGGCATACCGAGCACTGCATCCGCAACAGCCCCTACAAGAACGGGCAGGGCGACATCGTGGGGGAGATGGCGGCCGCCTGCCGCCGGGCCGGCCTGCGGTTTGGCCTCTACCTTTCCCCCTGGGATCGCAACCACGCGGAGTATGGCCGGCCCGCCTACATCACCTATTATCACAATCAGCTGCGTGAGCTGCTGACAGGCTACGGCCCCCTGTTCGAGATGTGGTTCGATGGCGCCAACGGGGGCGACGGCTATTACGGCGGGGCGCGGGAAAAGCGCTCCATCGACGCCGAAAGCTATTACGACTGGACCAACACCTGGGCCCTGGTGCGGCAATACCAGCCGGACGCCGTCATCTGGGGCAATTGGGGCCGCGACGCCCATGGGCCTTGGGGCGCCGATGCGCGCTGGGTTGGCAATGAGGAAGGGTATGCCGGCGACCCCTGCCGCGCCACGGTGGGCGATACCCCCTACACACAGGAGATTGGGGAGCATGGCGTGCGCGGCGGGACGCACTGGCGCCCGGCGGAGGTGGACGTTTCCCTGCGGCCCGGCTGGTTCTGGCATGCGCGCGAGGATGCCGACGTGAAGTCGGTGGGGCGCCTGACACGGATCTATTTCGAGTCCGTCGGCCGGGGCGCCAACCTGATCCTGAACCTGCCGCCGGACCGGCGCGGCCGCATTCCGGACCATGACGCCAGCGTGCTGAAAGGCTGGGGCGATCTGCTGCGCGCCACCTTCGGCACGGACCTGGCCCAAGGGGCCGTGGTCCAGGCGAATGCCGTACGCGGGCCCGGTTTTGACCCCGGCAACGTCCTGGATGGGCGGGCGGACAGCTATTGGGCGCCGCCGGATACCGCCCACGCCGCCGACCTGACACTGGAATGGCCCCAGGCGCGCACCTTCAACGTCGTGCGCCTGCGCGAATATTTGCCGCTGGGCCAGCGGATCGGCGCCTTCACGCTGGAAGTTTGGGACGACGGGCAGGGCAACTGGGCGGAACTCGCCCGCTACACCGCCATCGGCAGCCAGCGCCTGGTGCGCCTGCCCGCGCCGGTCAGCACCACCCGGCTGCGCCTGCGCATCCTGGACGCGGACGCTTGCCCGGCCATCCGCGAGGTGGCGCTGTTCCACCTGCCCGACCTGGTGGAGGAACCGGGCATCCGCCGCGACCGCCGGGGCCTGGTCGCGCTGTCCAGCGACATCCCGGGCGCCATCCTGCACTACACCACCGATGGCGAGGTTCCGAGCCTACGCTCCCCCCTTTACCAGGATCCCTTCCCCTTGCCGGATGGCGGTATCGTCCAGGCCATCTGCCACCTGCCGCGCACTGGTGCCAGCAGCGGCGTCGCCATGCGCCGGTTCGACGTGTCCAAGGCGGACTGGCGAGTGGTGTCGGCCACGGCGCCGGGGGCCGAGGCGATCATCGATGACGACCTCGGCAGCCTGTGGGTCACCGGCGGGCGGGGCTTGCCGCATGAGGTCGTGGTGGATTTGGGGGCCATACGCCCGCTGAAGGGTGTCACCCTGCTGCCGGCGGGCCAGCGTCCCCCGGGGGTGGGCGCGCCGGGCGACTACCGCTTCCAGGTCAGCGCCGATGGCAAGACCTGGGGGCCGGTGGTGGCGGGGGAGTTCGCCAACATCGCCGCCAACACGGGTGAGCAGCGCGTGATGTTCCCCGAGGTGCGCATCGGCCGCTTCCTGCGGTTGGAAATCACCCGGGCCGCGGGGGGCGAGGGCCAGGTGGCCTTCGCCGAGCTGGGTGTCGTGATCCGCTGACGGCCTCAGGGCCGGGGGATCAGCCAGGCCTCGGCCACCTGGTGTCCCCGTCCGCTGCCGCCCAGGCCTGGGGGCCGCGTCCATTCCAGGTCCAGCCGGCCGTTGCGGGTGGCCTGTTGGGGAATGTCGAAATCCAGGGTCGCCGGGTTCGCCGGCCTGGGCAGGGCCGCATGGATCTCGATGCCACCGTTGGCCGTCAGGCGCATGGGCAGGGCGTAATCCTCGCCCGCATAGGTGACGCGCAGGGTGTAATGGCGCTTGGGATCCAGCCGCTGGTACCGCAGGTGGATGGGGCGCTCATACAGCGTCTCGGCATAGGTGATCCAGGACAGGCGCCAGCCGTCATCCGGGGTCCGGTCGGCGATGCCGTCGATGGCGCTGTCGTACAGTTCCGGATCCTGGCCGTAGGCCTTGCCCCGCACCAGGTGCGGCTCTTGCTCCGGGTTCCCCAGGTCATCGTACAGGCTGCCCGGTACCGGGTGCCGCCAGGTGACGATCTCGGCCAGGCGCGCCTGGCGCGTCATCTCATCCGGCAGTTCGGCGATGTCCGCGAAGCGCCGTGTCAACCAGACACGGTCGTTCAGGCTGGTGTCCACCCGGTCCAGGTTGGCGCCCCGCTCGACGCCCGAGGCGCCGTAGCGGGGAACGCTCAACTGCAATCCCACATGCGCGTAAAGGCGGCCGGCCAGGTCGAACAGCTGGTCGCGCAGCCGGCCGGTTTCGGCATCGTCAGGTTGGGCGAGGGCGGCGGTCGCCGCCGCCATGGCGTCGCGGCTGTCCCGGGCGGGTGCCTGGGCCAGGGCGTCCAGGGCCTTGGCCTCGCGCCGCGCCTCCGCCCGGGCCCGCGCCTGGGCGTAAGCATCGTAGGTGGCACGGTAGAGCAGGGACTCGAAGCGCCAGTTGTCCTTCAGGCCGGAACGTTCCTTCAGGCCCTGGAAGCCCTGCAGCGTGGCGGCGATACCGCTGTTGTCCTTGATGGGGCCTGACCAGTTGCGCTCCAGCGCCAGAATCAGGGCGGCCAGTTGGTCTCCTTCCGCCCCGCCCAGGGAATAGTGGGCGTAGTCGCGCAGCGTCTCTTCCGGCGGGGTGGCGGCGTTCCAGCCCAGGCGCGTCCACAGCACCTTGTTGACATCGTCGTTCACCCCTTCCGAATAGGTCACGAACCCGGCCGTCAGGCTGGCGAAGTGGCGGAAGATGAGGGTTTCATCCCGGGGGCGGGGGTTGATGGGCTCCCGCCCCTCCAGCAGGGCGAAGGCCGAATCCCAGTGCGGCACGGGGAACTGGGCGTGCAGGGTGTGGCCGATGTCAGGATAAAACTGGATGGGATAGCGCCGGGGAATGCGGCCGCGCTGCACGGGCAACGGATCGCGCGACTGCGGGCCGAAAAACACCCCGGTCAGCCAGGCGGGGCGCCGCGCCAGCAGGCGGTAGAAGGCTTCGTAGTGCGCCTCGTCAAATCCCTGGCCCGATACCCACAGCTGGGCCCCGGGGTGATACCGCCGCAGGATCCGCGCCTGCCGCTCCAGCAGGGGGAATAGCAGGTCCGGTGGCGTATGGCCCGGGTCGCCGCCCGGGACGTAGACGGCGTGCAGGTGGGGGAAGCGCCGCACCAGATCCTCGAACGCCGCCAGCTCCGCCGCCACCGTGGCCGGATCTGCATAGTCCTGGCGCATTTCCGGGTAAAACAGGTCGCAATCCAGGCCGTACTTGTCCAGCAGACGGGCGATGCCCAGGGTGGTTTCCAGGGCCGGCGCGGGGAACAGAGGGCTGCTGGGCGCGTCGTCCGACGCCGGGGCGATCAGCTGGACGGCGTTGGCGCCGAACACCGCCAGGTCGCGGATCTGCTGCTCGAATTGCGGCAGCGTCCAGGCGTCATAGGTGTTGTTCTTGTAGCGGTAGCCGATCTGGTGGCCGCGTACCGGTTGGTTCGGGCTGGTGGACAGGTTCAGCGGTTGGTCCAGGACGATGTGGCCCGGGGTCATCGACAGGGTGCGCAGCAGGTGCCCGATGCCAAACAGCACGCCCCGGCTATCGTTGCCGGCGATCGTCAGCACGATCCGCTGTCCCTGCTGTCGGGTCGTGAGGCGATAGCCTTCCGGTTTACCAACCGCATGCGTGATGACGATGCGCGCCGGCGTGTCGGGTGCCACTGGCACCTGGGACAAGGCAATGCCGGTACGCTTGCGGACCTCATCCACCAGCATGTCGATGGCGGCGGCCTCCGGTCCCTCGACCCCAGGGGCCACGACCACAGCCGCCGACAAGTCCAGGGGAGATGCGGCCTCTGCGATGGGTGACACGGCAGCGGCCATGGCGGCCATGACCACCGCGGCCCAGAGCCGAGGGGGCAGCATTACAGCGTGCGTTCCCACAGTCGGGCGGCGCCGCGCACGCCGGAGGAATCACCCCACCGGGCCGGGACCAGTTTCGCTTCCCAGACATCGGTGAAGAGATAGGGCCGGATGGCGCCGGCCAGCCGGTCGTAGATTTCGGTGACGTTAGACAGGCCACCGCCGAAGACGAAGACGTCCGGATCGACGATGTTGCTGACCACGGCCAGGCCGCGGCCTAGCCGGTCGATGAAGCGATCAAAGGCGGCGACGGCATCCGGCTCGTTGCGGCGCATGCTCTGGATGATGGTTTCGGCATCCAACTTGCGGCCGGTGACCGCCCGGAACTCCCGGCTCAAGCCGGTGCCGGACACCCAGGTTTCCAGGCAGCCCTTGTTGCCGCACCAGCAGTCGGGCGCCGGCACCTCATCCGCCTTGGGCCAAGGCAAGGAGATATGGCCCAATTCCCCGGCCAGTCCATTGGCGCCCTCGATCAGACGGCCATCGATCACGAGGCCGCTGCCGCAGCCGGTGCCGAGGATGACGGCGAAGGCGATGCGCGCGCCGGCGGCGGCGCCGTCCACGGCCTCGGACAGGGCCAGGCAGTTGGCGTCATTGGCGACCCTGACCTCACGGCCCAGGGCGGCGGCGACATCGCTGTGAAAGACGCGACCGTTCAGCCAAACCGAATTGGCGTTGCGCATGAGGCCGGTCTGGGGGGAAATCGAGCCTGGGACGCCGATCCCCACGGTGCCCTGCGTGCCCGCCTGCGCCTCCACCTTTTGGATCAGACGGCAGATGGTGGCGATGGCGGCGTCATAGCTGCCCGGATTGGGTTCGCGCAGCCGCGACAGGAAGCGGCCGTTGAGATCCAGGGCGGCGGCCTCGATCTTCGTGCCGCCGAAATCGACCCCGATTTGAATCATGCGTAAGCCCTCTCGCAGGCCGTCTGGTAACGGATGGGGGAATGGTGCGCTGTCCGGGCCCCCTCCCTTGCTCGAGGCCTTCGGATGTCTCCCTAAACAAACCATACCCATTAAAAAGGCAAAATGAAATAATTAATACAGTCAGTCGGCTGCCGTTTTCATGAGAGTGGTCCGGGATGGCAGCAGACGGTCATTGAAGGGCAACAAGGCCGCCCCCACCGCCGGCGCGTCAACGGCCGTGGCCGCGCGGCGGACGGGAACGATGACGGGGATGGCGCCTGAGTGCGCCCACAGGCGGTCATTGATCATCTGGGCCAGGCGGTCGATCAGCGGGGCCGGCAGGCGGCCGCCGAAGAACACCGCCTCTGGGTTCACCAGGCAACTGACTGCCACAATGGGTGTGGTCAGCAACTCGGCGGCCAGGTCCAGCCAATCGTTCAGTAGCTGCTGGCCCACGGTGTCGAGATCCAGCAGCTGTTCCGGCCGCGTGACGGCGCGGCCCCGGGCGGCCAGATAGGCGCACAGGGCCGAGAGTGACACCGCCTCCTCCAACGTCCGTGCCGGCGTACGGGGGGAGGTGATGGGCAGAAAACCCAATTCGCCGCTACGGCCCTGGGCCCCCCTGAAGTACTGCCCGTCGATGACGATTCCGCCGCCCAGGCCCTGGTTGATCAGCACGTAGAAAAAACTCAGGTCGCGCAGGCCGTAGCCGAACTGCAGTTCCCCCAAGGCCGCCGCCGCCGCGTCGTTTTCGATGAACACCGGCAGGGGCAGGGTGGCGGTGAACAGGCCGGGGATGTCCGTCGTGCTCCACGCCTCAAAGCTCTTCGGCCGGTTTGGCAGGTTCACCCGGCCCAGATCATCGGGTAGCGCCACGCCAATGCCGATGAGGCGGTTGCGGGGAAAGGCCTGGCTTTCCACCAATTCCTCCACCTGCGACTTGAAGAAGGCGGCGACGGCGTCGGGCAGGGGGAAGTCCACCTCCAGCACGGCGCGGTGCCGCACCTGGCCCAGCAGGTCCAGGACCACCAGGGTCACATGGTCACGGTCGACATTGACCCCAATGGCGAAACAACCGTCCGGATTGATGGCCAGGCGCATGGCGGGCTGCCCCCGCGTGCCCTGCAATCGGCCGACCTCGAGAATGAGACTTTCGTTCAGCAGGCGTCGGGTGATATTGGCGATGGCCGGTGGCGTGAGGCCGGTGATTCGCCCCAAGTCTGCCCGGGTCAGGGGACCGCTGACGCGAATGGCCTGCAGCATGACCCGCTGGTTATGGTCGCCGGCGCGCTCCAGATTCGTGCCGGAAAGGCTGGCCCCCAGCGTAGGATGAAGCTCGGTCTGGTGGGGGAGGAGGGGCGGCTGCATGCGGCCGGGTTCCCTTTTTCAAATTAATTTCTTTATTCCACCCGATGATGAGACACCGCTGTCAGAGACACAATGACGCAATTGCGGTCGGGCGAAGAAAGTTTATTGCACATTTGTACAGTAGGATAGCATATAAAATATAATGCTCCTATCCGGATCCCCGATCGCTCAGGCGGGAGCACTCGCGCCGTCCCGCTGGCCGGCGACCCAGGTGCCTAGGACCCGCTGCTGCGCGTCCAGCAGCACCAGGTCGGCTTGGAAACCGGCGGCCAATTGCCCCAGTCGCCCGTCCATGCCCAGGAAGCGGGCGGGGTAAAGCGACGCCATGCGCAACGCCTCCTCCAGTTCCACGCCCAGTAGGCGCACGGCGTTGCGCACCGCCTGCGCCATGTCGATGTCGGCGCCGGCCAGCACCCCGTCGTCGGTCACCAGCCGCCCATCACGCCGGTGGATGCGCTCACCATACAGCGTGAAGGTGGTTGCGTCGGTGCCGGTGGGCGGCATGGCGTCCGTGACCAGCATCATCTTGCCGCGGGGCTTGGCGGCCAGGGCAAGCGCCAGCAGGTCGGGATGCACATGCACGCCATCGACGATCAGGCCGCACCAGGCGTCCTTGGCGGTCATGGCCGCCAGGGCGATGCCCGGCGTCCGGTTGCTGATGGGCGGCATGGCGTTGAACAGGTGGGTGAAACCGCGCAGGCCGGCGCGCAAGGCTGCTTGTGTGCGTTCATGGCTGGCGGCGGAGTGCCCCCCGGCCAGCACGATCCCGGCGCGCACCAGGCGGGCGATGTCACCATCGTCCACCTGCTCCGGCGCCAGGGTCAGCAGCACGCGGCCCAGGTCGCCGAAGTGGCGGGGCAGGGCGGACAGCCGGTCCAGATCGACGCCGTTGGGTCGGCGGATGTGGGCCGCCTTGTGCACGCCCCGGCGTTCCGGGTTCAGGAACGGACCTTCCAGGTGGACGCCGATGATGCCGCCGCCGGCTACGGCAGCCGCTTCGGCGGCGGCTTCCGCCGCTGCCATCATGGTATTCAGGTCGTCGGTGATGACGGTGGGCAGCAGCGCCGTGGTGCCGAACCGCCGGTGGGCGGCGGCGATGGCCAGCGCGCCGGCCGCGGTGGGCGTGTCGTTGAACAGTACGCCGCCGCCGCCATTGACCTGGGTGTCGATGAAGCCCGGGGCGAGCAGGCTGCCCTCGGGCAGGGGCACCCGGGCCGCGCCCGCCACACTGGCGACGGCCGGCACGATGTCCAGGATTTCGGCCCCCGCCAGCAGCAGCGCGTGGTCATCCAGCAGCACGTCGCCCGTGAACAGCCGGGCCCCCGTCAGAAGTTGGCGCATTTCAGACCGTCTCCGTCACCTTGGCCAGGTTGGGGGGAACGTCGGGGTTCAGGCCCCGGTCGGCGGCGATGCGGTGGATGCCCATGTAAAAGCTTTGCACCGCCGTCAGCGGGGCCAGTTCCGCCGGCACGCCGGCCACCGCGGGCAGCGCCACCACGCCCGGAATGTCGCCCGCCGTGGACAGCACGGTGGCGCCCAGGCCGACCATGCGGCGGATGGCATCGCTGGTGGGCGCCAGGGTCGCGTCATCCTGTGTCAGCGCCAGGACGGGGAAGTCCGGACCCACCAGGGCCAGGGGGCCGTGGATGACCTCGGCCGCGCTGAAGGCGTCAGCATGCAGGCGGCTGGTTTCCTTGCACTTCAGGGCCATTTCCTGGGCGGCGGCGGCACCCAGCCCCCGGCCGATGATGTAGAGACCCCGGACGGTCGCCAGGTGCGATAGGCCGGGGTACCAATCCAGCGCCATGGCCTTTTCCAACCAGCCGGGGGCGTCGGCGACCGTGGCCAGCAGGGCCGGATCCGCCTTCCAATGCGCCACCATCTGCAGGAAGGCGAACAGCGAGGTCAGATAGGACTTGGTCGCCGCGACGCTCTTTTCCGGGCCGGCGCACAGCGGGATGGCCACGTCCACCATCTGGAACAGGGGCGAGGTCTCGTCATTCACGAAGGCCACGGTCAAGGCACCGCCGGCCTTGGCCGTTTCCGTCAGGCGTAACAGGTCCGGGCTGCGACCCGATTGTGACACCGCGATGTAAAGTCCGTCCTTCAGGTGCAGCGGCGTCTGGTACAGCGATACCACCGACGGACCAATGGAGGCCACGGGCAGGCCCAGCCGGGTTTCAACCAGGTACTTGCCGTAGGTTGCGGCGTGGTCGCTGCTGCCCCGGGCGCCGGTCACGACGAAGCGTGGCGCCAGGTGGCGCAGGCGCTCACCCAGATCCTGGAACAGGGGGGCGCAACGATCGATCTGCCGCCGCAGGGCATCCGGGGTTTCGGCGGCCTCGCTGGCCATAAGGGGGGCCATCAGGGTGTCAGCCATCAGGTTATCAAGGGTCATGGCAGGGCGCTCTTGGCGATGGGAGAGGGAATGTTTAGGCGGGCCATCAGCAAGGCCCCTTCCAGAGCGTCGCCCTCGGGATCGGCCAGCAGGGACCGTGCCCAAGGGCTGAGCCACGGGGTCAGCGGGGCGGACAGCCCGCCCATCAGGCACAGGTGCGGGGCGCCCAGGGCGTGCAGGTGACGGATGTAGGTCTCCAACTCCTTGGCGGCCTTGGCGATGATGGTACAGGCGACCACGTCGCCCTTGGCGGCGTGCGCCAGGACATCCGGGGCCAGGCGGCCATAATCGGCGGGGCCGGCATCGTTCACCCAGGCGACGATAGCGGCGGGCGAGCCGCCCAGCCGCTGCCGGATTTGCCGGGTCAGGCCGGTTTCCGGGGCCAGGCTGTCGTGAGCACGCAGGGCGACGCGGATGGCTTCGCGGCCGATGCTGGCGCCGCTGCCTTCGTCGGAGACCTCGAAACCCCAGCCACCCACGGCGTGGCCTTGGCCGTTGATCAGGGCATAGCCGGCGCTGCCGGTGCCGGCGATCAGGATGGCGCCGTCCCGGCCGGAGAAGGCGCCGAGGCAGGCGGCGTGGGCGTCCGTTTCGGCGGAAACGCTGGCGAATCTGGGGGCTGCGGCGCGGGTGCGGACGCTGTCCGCCGCCGTGACGATGCCGGCCAGACCCAGGCCGACGTGCAGCCGGGGAAAGGCGGCGGCGTCCAGGCCAGCCTGTGCCAGGGCCGCCTGGATGGCCTCCATGATGCTGGCCCAGGCCCGGTCAAGGCCAAGGCGGATGTTGGCGGGACCGCCCAGGCCTTCACCCAGCAGCGTGCCGTCGGGGGCGCGCAGGCGGGCACGGCATTTGGTGCCGCCGCCATCGACGCCCAGATAGTAGCGATCGGATGTCATGAGCTTTTTCAGAAGAAGCGATAAGGATCAGGCGAGGGAGGGAGCCGCGATGGCGGCCTTGCGGCCGACGCGATGGCCATAGAGGGCGAAGAACAGGATGTAGAGGTAGGCCGGTGCCATCAGGGCCAGGAACACGGCCTGGAAGGGGAAGTGCTGCTTCAGCTGCACGAACAGCTGGGGCAGGACGGCGCCGCCGGCGATGCCCATGACCATGAAGGCGGAGCCGATCTCCGTGTGCCGCCCGAGGCCGCGGATGCCCAGCGGGAAGATGGCGGGCCACATCATGGCGTTGGCGAAGCCCAGCGCCGCCACGCAGGCGACGGAGGCGTAGCCATGGGTGGCATAGGCAGCGATGGTCAGCACCACGCCCAGGGCCGCGGACAGGGCCAGATACCGTTCCTGCGACAGCACGCGGGGAATCAGCACCAGGCCGCCCAGATAGCCCGCCAGCATGGCGGCCAGGGTGAAGGAGGTGAAGAACTTGGTCTCATCCAGCGGCAGGTCGAATCCATGGCCGTAGGTGCCGATGGCGTCGCCGGCCATGACCTCCACCCCCACGTAAAGGAACAGGCACAGCACGCCCAGCCATAGATGGGGAATGCGGCTCAGGGGTGGGGTGTCCCTGTCCCGCGACTGGCCGCCGCCGGCATTGGACTCGGCCGAGATTTCCGGCAGGGGGGAGCGAACCACCCAGACGGCCAGCAGAGCCAGCAGCGCCGCCATGGTGAGGTAAGGCAGGTGGATCTTGGCGGCGAAGGCCGACAGCAGCGCCTCCCGCGCCTCCGGCGTGGGGGCGGCCTTGACCTGCTGGTCCAGGGTGTCGATGCCGCTCAGCACCAGTGCGCCGATGGCCACCGGCGCCAGCATACCCGCCACCTTGTTGCAGATGCCCATGACGGCGATGCGCTGGGCGGCGCTGTCGATGGGCCCCAGGATGCTGATGTAGGGATTGGCCGCCGTCTGCAGCAGCGACAGGCCGGCGCCGATGACGAACAGGCCGGCCAGCGCGCCGGGATAGACCCGAATCGTGGCGCATTCGCCGAAAAGTGCTGCGCCGATGGCCATGACGAACAGCCCAGCCCCCATCCCCTTCTTCATACCCGACCGCCGAAGCACCCAGGAGGAGGGCAGGGAAAGGAACAGGTAGGACAAGTAGAAGACCATGGGGATCAGGAAGGCGTTCACGTCGTCCAGCGTGAACGCCAGTTTCACGAACGTGATCAGCGGCCCGTTCAGCCAGGTGACGAAGCCGAAGATGAAGAACAGAACCCCGATGACGACCATGGATGCGCGGTTCTGATGCGGGGAAGGGGACGGTTTCACAGGGGCCATGGGCGCCATCCTTGTCCGTGATCGTGAATGGAACGGGTGGGTAGATCAGTGTCGGGGGCGTTGTCACCGCTTCCCGGACGGGATGGGCCGGCCGGCCCGCATCCTGCTGGTACTCCTCACTTCCGCCATCGCCCGTTTGTCTCATCATCAGGGCAAAAGAGGAATTATGAAAGCAAATTAAAAAAAAATTGACGAGCGCGGGGCTCTGCGGCACTTTGGTTACCGTTAACACCGACGCAGTAATGCCGATACGGATCGGATCGAAATCAAAGACATCGGCAGAACTCAGAAAAATAAAGCGCAGCAGGGGAAACCATATCATGGGAATTAAGAAGTATGCCTTGGTTACCACCATGCTGATGGGCGTGGGGGCGACATCGTTCATATCCATCCAGGCGTACGCGGCGGATGCCAATGCTGACGACGATCTGCAAGAGATCGTTGTCACAAGTATCCGCAAGAGTTTGGAGCGCTCCATCGAGGTGAAGCGCGAGGCGAATGCTATCGTCGACGTCATTTCGGCCGAGGGCGTGGGCAAGTTCCCCGACACCAACGTGGCGGAATCCCTGTCGCACCTGCCCGGCATCAGTGTCGATCACCAGTTCGGCGAAGGCGAGAAGATCAGCATCCTGGGTACGGACCCGGCGCTGAACCGCATCCTGGTCGACGGCCAGAGCATCGCCTCGGCCGACTGGGGCGGCAACCCCAACGACCCGAACAGCCGCACCTTCAACTACAGCCTGCTGTCGCCGGAAATCATCGACCAGGCCGAGGTGTACAAGTCGACGGAAGCCCGCATCGACGAAGGCAGCTTGGGTGGTACCGTCATCATCCACACGCGCAAGCCGCTGGATCTGGACGCCAACACCCTGCGCGGCTCGGTCGGTTATTCGTACAACACGCGGTCTGAGCAAGGAAATCCGCGGGGGTCGCTGCTCTACAGCTGGAAGAACGCCGCCAGCAACTTCGGCGTGATGGTCGCCGGCACTTACGATAAGGAAGACTTGTCGCGCGCCGGTATCGAATTCTTCGGTTATGGCAGCGGCAAGGACATCACGGCGGCCAATCCGAATGTGGCCGTCACGGGCGGCGACATTAATTCCGCCAAGTACCCGGCTGGCATCAACGCCGCCTACTTCCAGCAGACCCGTGAACGCGAGGGCGTGCAGGCCGCCATTCAGTACCAGCCGACCGACACCCTCGATTTTGATCTGTCGGGTATCTACATTCATGGCGACTATAACAACTTCAGCCAATCTCGCTTTATCTACCCGGCTGGCAGCAAGAGTGCGTTCCAGACTGCCACGGTGAAGGACGGGTTGATCACCAACGCGACGTTGGGTAATGGCGCCTACACCGAACTGGACACGAATTATCGCCAGACCACGGTGCAGACCGCTCGCCTGAACTTGGCGGGCACCTGGACGCCGACCAAGGATTGGAAGGTCCACACCGACGTCGGCTACACCCGCGCCTTCGGTGGCAAGGACCCCGAATATCTGCTCTCGTTCTATTCGTCGGCGCCGTACAGCTTTGCGTATGACGGCACCAACACGAACGTCACCTACACCAATGGCTCCGCGTCCGGCAATGCGCTGTCGACCCGGGCTGCGGGCGGGCAAGCGGGCGGTATCGCGGCTCAGCTGAATGCCGACTCCGAGGCCTACGGCCAGATGGACGTGACCCATGATATCAACTTGGGTCCGATCACCAGCGTCCAGGCCGGTGTGAAATACACCGACCACCTGAACACTGTCCGCGCCTACGGCAGCCGGACCATGTCCAATGGCGCGGTTTCCCTGACCAGTCTGGGCGCGTCGCCGGTGCCGAGCAGCGTGTTCGACGACCTGAATGCGAGCGGCGACCTCATCCACTTCTCCACCATCAGCAAAGAAGCGGTGGTTAACTATCTGGATGGGCTGAACACCACCTACTATCGGGATTACGGTTCCGAATATAAGGTGACCGAGAAGAATGGGAATGCGTACGTGCAGGCCAACTTTGCCGGCACCAATTACCGCGGTAATTTGGGTGTGCGCTATGTGCACAGTGACGACGATATAAAGTTCTGGAACACCAGTGACAACGGCAACAGCTATCAGTCGGTGACCACGAATAACCGTTATGGCCGCTTCCTGCCGTCCTTCAACGTCGCTTATGACGCCACGGACGATGTGGTGGTTCGTTTCGGCGCCGCCAAGGTTATTGCCCGTCCGCGTTACGCCGACTACGCCGGCGCCTTCTCGAAGGATGACACCAGCTTTAACGGCAGTGGTGGCAACCCCAACCTGAAGCCGTACGAATCGAACAACTACGACGTTTCCGCGGAGTGGTACTTCAATAAGGACTCACTGGTTTCTGGCGAATTCTTCTTCCGCCAGATTTCGTCGTACATCGTGAGCGTCACGAAGGATAACGTCCCGCTTGTCAGTCAGCGCGACGGCCTGGTTCATGATTACTCGATCACAACGCCTCAGAACTTCTCTGATGCGAATGTTAAGGGCTTCTCTGCCCTTTATCAGACGAACATCGCCTATGGGTTTGGTGTCCAGACCAACTACACTTATGCGATCGCCGACACGGCCAGTGGCCTGAACATGCCGTACCTGTCGCGGCACACAGTGAACTTCATCCCCTATTATGAGCAGGGGCCGCTGCAGGCGCGTGTAAGCCTGGGGTGGCGTTCGTCCTACTTCACCAGCATCGGTCGCTTGAACTCGAACAACATGACCGACTCGTACATGCAGCTGGACTTCTCCGCCACTTACAGCATCACGGAGAACCTGCAGGCGACGGTGAATGCCACCAACCTGCTGGACGAGTTGTACTACTCGTACAGCGGCACGAAGGCCGCGCCGATCGGTTACTACCGCAACGGCAGCGTTTACTCCGTCAGCATGTCCTACAAGATGTAAGTCTCCCTCCCCTGGGCCGTCGCCTCGCGCTTTGGCGGCGGCCCATTCTTTTTTAAATTAAAGAAAAAATTTGGCAGAATGGAGCGGTTGACAGATCCGCCCCCTGCGGCGGGGCAGCGCCACTGCCCGCCGACCGACTCACCTGTCCGAACCGGAGGCCAAGCTATGATCCGCCGCTCTTCACGCTTGACCGGGGGGCGCCTGATCCGGGCCGGCCTGCTGGCGACGGCGCTGTCCGTTCCGGCAGGGGCGGCTCTCGCGGCCAAGCAGCCATCAGCGCCCGCGACCGCTCCCACCGCCGACACCCTGTCGCCGGCGCAAATCGATCTGCAATGCGAAAAGCGCGGCGCCAAGCATGTGTCCGACGTCGCCGCCGAGCTGAAGCAGGTGGAGCAGGGGGATGGGCAGGGCCCGTTCCGGCCGGACTGGGCCTCGCTGAAGACCTATCAGGTGCCGCAATGGTATGCGGACGCCAAGTTCGGTGTCTTCATCCACTGGGGCCTGTATTCCGTTCCTGCCTTTGGCAGCGAGTGGTACTCGCGCCTCATGTACACCAAGGGCACCAAGGAATACGACCACCACATCAAGACCTTCGGCCCCCAGGACAAGTTCGGCTACAAGGACTTCATCCCCCTGTTCAAGGCGGAGAAGTACGATCCCCGCGCCTGGGCCGCCCTGTTCCGGGCGGCCGGTGCCCAGTACGTGGTGCCGGTGGCGGAACATCATGACGGCTTCGCAATGTACGACACCAGGCTGTCGGACTGGTCGGCGGTGCGCATGGGGCCCAAGCGCGACCTGATCGGTGACTTGGCGCGGGCGGTGCGGGCCCAGGGCCTGCATCTTGGCCTGTCGTCCCACCGGGCGGAGCATGACTGGTTCTTCGACGAAGGGCGCAAGATCCCTTCAGACGTCAATGATCCACGCTACGCCGATTTCTACGGACCCGCCCAGCTGCGGGTGAAGGAGAAGGGGTCGGACGACGCCGACGTGTTCGGCGACTTCACGCCGGTATCGCAGGCCTGGCTCAGCGACTGGCTGGCCCGGTCGGCTGAGCTGGTGGATCTCTACCACCCCGACCTGATCTACTTCGACTGGTGGATCAGCCACCCGGCGTTCCGAAGCACGTTGCCCAAGTTCCTGGCCTATTATTACAACAGCCAGGCCAAGCTGGGCGGATCCGCCATCGTCAACTACAAGATCGGCGCTTTCCCCGAAGGCGCCGGCGTGCTGGACATTGAGCGTGGCCAGCTGCCGGGCATCCAGCCGCGCGTCTGGCAGACGTGCACCTCCATCAGCAACGACAGCTGGGGCTACGTCGAGAACGACACCTACAAATCGCCGCAGGCGCTGATCCACCTGCTGGCCGACGTGGTGTCCAAGAACGGCAACCTGCTGCTGAACATCGGCCCGCGCGCCGATGGCAGCATTCCTCAAGGGGCGCAGGACACGCTGATGGCCATGGGCGGCTGGCTGACGGTGAATGGCGAGGCCATCTACGGCACCCGGCCCTGGCGACAGTTCGGCGAAGGCCCGACCGAGGTGGCCAGCGGCTCCTTCCAGGAAACCAAGACCAAGCCCTACACGGCCCAGGATTTCCGTTTCACCACCAAGGGCGGGGCGCTCTACGCCATCGAGCTTGGCTGGCCGGCGGAAGGGGAGGCCGTGATCCACAGCCTGAAGGCGGAGGACAAGGTGAAGGCCGTGACCCTGCTGGGTACCGGAGGCGGCACGCTGACCTTCCGCCAGGATGCCGATGGCCTGCACCTGACCCTGCCGCAGCGGCCGGCGAGCGCCATCGCCGCCTACGTCTACCGCATCGAAATGCAGTGAGCGGCGTCAAGGCCGCCTTGAAGGAGATGTCATGAAACGACTGTTGGGAACGCTGGCCGCCGGCCTGTTGATGCTGGTGGCCGCCGGGTCCGCGTCCACCGCCTGGGCCGCCACTGGGGCCGCCACTGGGACTAAGGCGCCTACCGCCTTGTTCTATATGATGGAAACCCAGAAATCGATTAACTCGTTCGAGCAGCATATCGACAAGATCGACCTGTTGGTTCCCACCTGGTACGGCGTCGACCAGAACGGTCTGGTGTATGGGCAGCCCAACCCCTATGTGCTGAAGCTGGCCCACGAGAACAAGGTGCCGGTGATGCCCATCATCTCGCCGGTGGACAAGCAGAAGTTCCATGAGCTGATCACCAGTGAGCCGGCCAAGAAGGCCATGATCGCCTCGCTGTTGCAGCAGGCCAAGGAACACGGCCTGATCGGCTATCAGTTCGACTTCGAGAATATCGCCTGGACCGACCGCGACGCCTTTACCCTACTGATCAAGCAGACGGCGACCGCCCTGCATGGCGCCGGCCTGAAGCTATCCATCGCCGTGGTGCCCAACGCGCCGGGGCATGCCGGCCGCGGCCCCTTCTCCAAGTGGATGTGGGAATTCTGGCGCGGCGCCTTCGACTACAAGGCCATCGGCGACGCCGTCGACCTGTTCTGCCTGATGACCTATGACGAGCACACCCGCTGGACCGTGCCCGGCCCCGTCGCCGGCATGCCCTGGGTGATGGAGCACCTGAAGTACGCCCTGCAGTTCATTCCCAAGGAAAAGCTGTCGCTGGGCATCCCGCTCTATGGCTACCGCTGGTACACCGACAACCCGGTGAAGCCGGACGGGACCGAGGCGTCCAACATCGCCGGCGCCTACTTCGACGCCGACGAGTCCATCCCGCAGGCCAAGCAGTATGGCGCGCAGATCCAGTGGGATCCGGTGGAGCATGAGGCGTTCTATTACTTCTACCGCGACCAGATGCGGGAATGGGTGTTCATGCCGGAAGCCCGCAGCTTCCACGACCGCTATGCCCTGGTGAAGGAATACGGCCTGGAAGGCTTCTGCTCCTGGGTCCTGGGGTCGGAAGATCCCAAGGTCTGGGACGAGCTGCCCAAGTCGCAGCGCTGACGCACGAAAGGGGACGGGTGTGAGGGGACTGGGGAAGCGGACCGCGACGGCGATCCTGGCCATGGCCTTGGGTGTCGCTGTGGGCGACCAAGGGGGCGTACCCTTGATGGCATCCGCCGCGGAGACGGCACCGCCGCCCTTGATTCCCCTCGCGGCCCAAGTCAATTCCGGGCAGGGCACCTTCACCCTGCCGGCGGGGGCGGTCATTGCTGTGCCCGCCGGCGACGCCCAGGCCCGGTTCGCCGCCGCCCAACTGGCCGATCAGGTCCGCCGTGTCCGTGGGCTGGACCTGACGGTGCGCGAGGCCCGGCAGGGGGCCGCGATCACCTTGGCCCTTCAGGCCGATGCGCCGGTTACCCAGGCGGAAGGTTACACCCTGGAGGTGACGCCCAGCGGCGCCCATATCACCGCCCGGGACGAGGCCGGTCTCTATTACGGCGCCATGTCCCTGGCCCAACTGCTGACGCCGGAGGGCGCACCTGGGGCGGACCAAGGGCCGGTGACCATACCGGCGCAGGAAATCCGTGACTGGCCGCGCTTTTCCTGGCGCGGCATGATGCTTGACGTGGCCCGGCACTTCCAGCCGCTGGACAGCGTCAAGGCCCTGATTGACCAGATGGCGGCGCACAAGCTGAACCGCCTGCATCTCCATCTCACCGACGACCAGGGCTGGCGGCTGGAGATCAAGCATTATCCGGAGCTGACCAAGATCGGCGCCTGGCGCACCCCGCCCAGCGTCGTATCGGGGCCCGGCGTCGTATCGGGGCCTTATGGCGGCTTCTACACCCAGGATCAGATCCGTGACCTGGTGGCCTATGCCGCCGCCCGGCATGTCACCATCGTGCCGGAGATCGACATGCCCGGCCACGGCCAGGCGGTCATGGCCTCCTATCCCAAGATCGGCGTCACCGGTGCCCGGCCCGCCGTGGCGGTGGATTGGGGCGTGAACCCCTACCTGTTCAATGTGGATGAGGCCAGCTTCACCTTCATCCAGACCGTGCTGGATGAGGTGATGGCGCTGTTCCCCTCCACCTACATCCACGTCGGGGGGGACGAGGCGCTGAAGGATGAGTGGAAGGGCTCACCCAAGGTGCAGGCACGCATGCGGGCCCTGGGCCTGAAGGATGAAAACGCGCTGCAGACCTGGTTCATCGAGCGCGTGGGCCAGTATTTGGCGGCCCATGGCCGGCGCATGATCGGCTGGGACGAGATTCTGGAAGGCGGCATCCCGCCCACGGCCACGATCATGTCCTGGCGCGGCACCAAGGGTGCCGTGGATGCCGCCCGCATGAACCACGACGTGATCCTGTCCCCGGCGCCCACCCTGTACCTGGACAGCCTGCAAAGCCGGCGGAATGATGAGCCGTCCGGCCGCCTGGCCATCGTCACCCTGGCGGACATCTATGCCTACGACGCCCTGCCGGCGGAACTGGATGCGGAGCAGGCGCGCCATGTGCTGGGCGGTCAGGGCAACCTCTGGACGGAATACATGATGACGCCGTGGCATGTGACCCATGCCATCTACCCCCGCATCGACGCCCTGGCGGAAGGGCTGTGGTCGCCCAAGGATCGGCGCGATTGGCGGGATTTCCTGGGGCGTTTGCCGGCGCAGCTGGCCCGTTACCGTCACCTGGGCGTGGACGCAGCCGACAGCGCCTTCGCCGTCGATTTCACGGTGGAGGGCGGGCCCAACGCCGCGTTGGCCGCCGGTTCCGCCACCGTGGCCCTGTCCAACCAGACCAGCTTCGGCACCATCCGCTACACCACCGACGGCAGCGCGCCGACGCCCGCGTCCGCCCGCTACGAGGCGCCGCTGCACCTCACCCTGCCTGCCATCCTGAACGCGGCCGTGTTCAGCGACGCCGGCCAGATGCTGGCGGCCCCCCGCCGATATGATCTGACCGCCGATGCGTTGCGCACGCGGCAGAGTGGGGAGCTGTCGGCCTGTCCCGAAGGCGAAATGGGCCTGCGCATTCCCCTGACGCCGGACGCGACCACCCGCGCCCCTGTGTTCAACGTCAACCTGTTCGATGCCTGCTGGGTCTATCCCAAGGCCCGGCTGAACGGCGTCACCGCGCTGACGGTGCAGGCGGCCCGCCTGCCGCGCAACTACGGTTTGGCCCATGACGCCGTCAAGGTGCGCAGCCATCCCGCGGCCACGCCGAACGGCGAGCTGGTGGTGAGGATGGACGGGTGCGACGGGCCGGTGGCCGCCACCGTGCCCCTGCCATCGCCGGCCAAGGCGCCGGCACAGTTCCCCCTGACCACCCCGCTGCCGGTGACGACGGGGGAGCATGACCTATGCCTGACGTACACCGCGTCTATCCATGGTCCGCTATATGCCATCGGAAGTGTCAGCCTGCAGGCCGAACCATGACTAAGCTGATGCCGCACCAGAGGAAATTTCCCATGCCGCGCGCCCTGAACCGCTCCCTGTCCCTGGCGTTCGTCTTGGCGCTGATGGCGCCCGGCCTGGCCGAAGCGGCGCCGGTGACGCGGGACCTGGACCAAGGCTGGACCTTCCGCCTGGCGCCGCAGGATCCGGCCGCCAAGACGCATGGAGGAGAGACGCAATGGCGGGCGGCCACCGTGCCTGGCGCGGTGCAGACCGACCTTCTGGCCCTGGGCCGCATCGGCGATCCGTTCTACCGTGACGCCGAGGCGGGCCTGCAATGGATTGGCCTGGCCGACTGGGACTACCGCACCACCCTGGCCGTGGATGAGGCGACGCTGCGCCATGACCATGTCGACCTGGTGTTCGAGGGGCTGGACACCTTCGCCGATGTCAGCGTGAACGGCAAACCGTTGCTATCGGCCGACAACATGTTCCGCCGCTGGCGCGTGCCGGTGAAGCAGGCGCTGCGCCCCGGCGCCAACACCCTGTCGGTGGCGCTGCACTCCCCCATTGCCAAGCTGCAACCCTGGTTGCTGAAGCAGCCCTATGCCTTGCCGGGCGAGTTCGACAGTGCCTTCGGCGATGAGCCGGTGGGCAAGCAGACCTCCAACTACGTGCGCAAGGCCAACTACCAGTATGGCTGGGATTGGGGTCCCCGCTACGTCACCCTGGGCATCTGGCGGCCGGTGCGGCTTGAGGCTTGGGATGGCCCTCGCCTGGCCGATTTCCACGTCGATCAGCAGAAGGTGGGAACCGAGACGGCGGCGGTGCGGGCGGAGTTCGAGATCGCCGCCGACCGGCCGGGCACGGTGCGCGTGACCGTCATCCCCACCGCGCCGGATGGCACGGCGCTGCCCGCCGTTACCCAGGACGTGGCGCTGGACGCCGGCACCAACCAAGTCAGCCTGCCGGTGCGTATCGACCATCCCCGCCTGTGGTATCCGGTGGGCTATGGCGCGCCCGACCTCTACACCTTCAAGGCGACCATCAGCGATGGCGCGGAGGTGGTGGCGACCTCCGCGCGGCGCACCGGCCTGCGCCAGGTGGAACTGCGCCGCGCGCCGGACCAGTGGGGCAAGAGCTTCGAGTTCGTGGTGAACGGCATCCCCGTCTTCGCCAAGGGCGCCAATCTGATCCCCATGGACAGCTTCCCCAGCCGGGTGCCGGCGGAAACCGCTCGCGCCCTGCTGCAATCGGCCCGCGACGCCAACATGAACATGCTGCGCATGTGGGGCGGCGGCCACTACCAGGACGACGCCTTCTACGACCTGGCGGACGAGATGGGCATCATGGTGTGGCAGGATTTCATGTTCGGCGGCGCCATCACCCCCTATGACGTGGCCTTCCGCGAGAGCAGCCGGGCCGAGGCGGTGGACCAGGTGAAGCGCCTGCGCGACCACCCCAGCATCGTCCTCTGGTGCGGCAACAACGAGGTGCAGACCGGCTGGGAATCCTGGCCCGACCGCCAGACGTTCAAGGACAGCATCGCCCCGGTGGAGCGGGAGCGCATCGTCACCGGCATGACCGTGCTGTTTGGTGACGTGCTGCGCGGCGTGGTCGCCAAGTATGCCGGCGGCGTGCCCTATTGGGCCAGCACCCCCAGCACCGATTTCGACGGCCCCGCCGACCAGATGGACGACGGCGACAAGCACTACTGGAAGGTGTGGTCCGGCTCCGCCCCGCTGGAGGATTACCTGGACACCACGCCGCGCTTCCAGTCCGAGTACGGCCTGCAATCCTTCCCCGTGATGCGCACGGTGCGCGCCTTCGCCAATGCAGAGGATCTGGCCAGCCCGAATTCGCCGGTCATGCGGGCGCACCAGAAGTTCGCCAATGGCAGCGGCAATGACCGCCTGCTGTTTTACATCCGCAAATATTATGGCGAGCCCAAAGACTTCGCCGCCTTTGTCTACCTTAGCCAGGTGATGCAGGCGGAAGGCATACAGATGGCGGCGGAGCATCTGCGCGCCTCGCGGCCGCATAGCATGGGCTCGCTGTACTGGCAGCTGAATGACGTGTGGCCGGGTGCCTCCTGGTCCAGCATCGACTATTTCGGCCGGTGGAAGGCGCTGCAGTTCCACGCCCGACGCTTCTACGCCCCGCTGCTGGCCGCGGCCCAACGCCATAACGGCAAGACCGACATCCACTTGGTGTCGGACCTGACCGCGTCGCTGGCGGTGCAATGGCGCCTGCGGGTCATGGATCTGGACGGCACCGTGCGGCAGGAGCGGACCACGCCGGTCACCCTGGCGCCGCTGTCCAGCACGGATGTCGGTACCTTCGAGGATGCCGCCCTGTTGAAGGGGGCCGATCCGGCCCGCACCGTCGCGGTGGTAGAACTGCTGCAGGGCGGCCAGCCGATATCGCGCGAGATCGTCTATTTCGCCGATGCCATCGACCTGGCCCTGACGGATCCGGGGCTGACCGCCGACCTGCAGCCCGCCGCCGACGGCTATACCCTGACGATCAAGGCGCAGCGCTTGGCGCGTGGCGTCTGGGTGGAATTCGGTGACAGGGACGCCAGCCTGTCGGACAACGCCTTCGACCTGCTGCCGGGCCAGACGGTGACGCTGGCCGTGCGCAGTGCCGCCGACATCGCCGCCCTGCGCCAGGCCCTGTCCGTGCGCTCCCTGGCCGGCGCCACCAAGGGGGCGCGGTCGTGAGGCGGGTTCTCGCGCTGGGGGCGGCGCTGCTGTCCCTGGTCCTGCCCACCGGGGCTTGGTCGCAGACGGATAGCGAGGTGCTGGTCAACCGCATGACCCTGGCCGAAAAGATCGGCCAGATTCAAAGCGCAGCCCCCGTCATCCCGCGCCTGGATCTGCCGGCCTACGAATGGTGGAACGAAGGGTTGCACGGCGTCGCCCGTGCCGGCTACGCCACCGTTTTCCCCCAGGCCATCGGCCTGGCCGCGACCTGGGACACCGACCTGCTGCGCCGGGTGGGCGATACCGTGTCTACCGAGGCGCGGGCGAAGTTCAACGCCGCCGGCCCCAAAGCCGATCATGACCGCTACCAGGGCCTGACTATCTGGTCGCCCAATATCAACATCTTCCGCGACCCGCGCTGGGGCCGGGGGCAGGAAACCTATGGCGAGGATCCCTACCTGACCGGCCGGCTGGCCGTGGCCTTCATCCAGGGCATCCAGGGGCCGGATCCAGCCCATCCCAAGGCCATCGCCACCGCCAAGCATTTCGTCGTGCACAGCGGGCCGGAGGCCGGGCGCCACGCCTTCGATGTCGACGTCTCGCCCCATGATCTGGAGGCGACCTACCTGCCGGCCTTCCGCGCGGCCGTCACGGAAGGGCAGGTGGGGTCCGTCATGTGCGCCTACAACGCCCTGCACGGCACCCCCGTCTGCGCCGATCCGGAGCTGTTGAACGGCCGGCTGCGGCGGGATTGGGGGTTCAAGGGCTATGTCGTGTCCGACTGCGACGCGGTGGACGACATGACACGCTTCCACCACTACCGCGCCGACAATGCCGGCTCGGCCGCCGCAGCGCTGCTGGCTGGCACTGATCTGAACTGCGGCGGCGGCGGCCGCTACGCCTATGCAGACCTGAATGCCGCCGTCAGCCAGCATCTGGTGACGGAGGGTGCGGTGGACCAGGCGGCGCGGCGCGTCATGGCCGCCCGCGCCCGGCTGGGCGCCTTCACCGCCGCCGACCCTTACGCCGACATCGGGGCGGAGCGCATCGACGACGTGAACGCCCGCGCCCTGGCGCTGGAGGCGGCGCGCAAATCCATCGTGCTGCTGAAGAACCGCAACAACGCGCTGCCGCTGGCCCCCGGCTCCAACTTGGCAGTGGTTGGCCCTAACGCCGACGCGCTGGGCGTGCTGGAGGCCAATTATCACGGCACCGCCGTCCAAGCCTACACGCCCCTGGCGGCGCTGCGCATGGCCCCGGGCGTGGGCACCGTCCGCTACGCCCAAGGGTCGACCCTGGCGGAGGGCGTGCCCGTGCTGGTGCCGGAGACGGCGCTGAAGACGGGGGCGGGCAGCGGGGCGGAGGCCGGCCTGACCGGCGACTATTTCGACAGCCTGGATTTCAGCGGCGAACCGCGCCTGACCCGCACCGACCGCACCGTCGATTTCGACTGGGACAAGGTGCCGCCGGTTCCCGGCATGGACGCGCGCCGCTACGCCGTGCGCTGGACCGGCCTGCTGGTACCGCCGGGGCCAGGCGACTACACCCTGGCGGTGCGGATGGACCGCTGCTTCGACTGTCAAGGGCATGACCCCGTGCGCCTGTACCTGGACGGCCGGCTGGTGCTGAACGACCCCGGCACCGGCAAGGACAGTGACCTCATGGTGTCCTTGCATGTCGAGGGCACCAGCCCCCACCGCCTGCGCCTGGAGCTGGTGCACAGCGGCCAGGACCAGGGTGTGCGCCTGATGTGGCTGGCCCCGGCGGAGGTCCAGCGGGCGGAGGCTTTGGCCGCCACCAAAGGCGCAGACGCCATCATCGCCTTCGTCGGCCTGTCGCCGGACGTGGAGGGGGAGGAACTGGGCATCGCCGTACCGGGCTTCGATGGCGGCGACCGCACCGATATCGGTCTGCCCCTGCCGCAACGCCAATTGCTGGAGGCCCTGGCCACGACCGGCAAGCCTTTGGTCGTGGTGCTGATGTCCGGCAGCGCCGTGGCCCTGACCTGGGCGCAGGATCATGCCGACGCCGTGCTGGCCGCCTGGTACCCGGGGGAGCGCGGCGGCCGGGCGCTCGCCGAGACGCTGACGGGCAGCAACAACCCCTCGGGCCGCCTGCCGGTGACCTTCTACCGCTCCGTCCGCGACCTGCCGCCGTTCGTTGACTATGCCATGGCCGGGCGCACCTACCGCTATTTCGAGGGCACGCCGCTGTACCCCTTCGGCTTCGGCCTCAGCTACACCCGCTACGCCTATGACGATCTGACGCTGTCCGCGACCGATCTGCCGGCCGGCCAGCCGCTGACGGCCAGCGTCACGGTCAGGAACGTAGGCGACCATCCGGGTGAGGAGGTGGCGCAGCTGTATGTCACGCCGCCGTCCGGCCCCCTGGCGCCGCGCCGCCTGCTGGCTGGGTTCCAGCGCGTGCACCTGGAACCGGGGGAGAGCAAGCGCGTGACCTTCCAGGTGCAGCCCCGGGACATCGGTGGCGTGGACGCCGCCGGTAACCGCACGGTGGAGGCGGGGCGCTATCAGGTTTTCGTGGGTGGCGGCCAGCCGGACTTCACCCCGGGCATCGAGAAGACGGTCGACATCCAGGGTCGCCAGGCCCTGCCAAAATGAACGGGGCCGAAATGAGGGACGCGGGATGATCAGCCGTCGTGACACGCTGTGGGGTCTGGCGGGTGGCGTTTTGGCAGGAGCCCTGCCGGCAAAGCGCACCCATGCCGCCCCCCTTGCCAGCCGGCGCCCGCCGCCGGCCCAACGCAAGGTGTCCAGCCCGGCGGTGGAGCGGGAGTTGGCGCGGGTGAAGGCCGCCATCGCGGATCCGGAGCTGGCCTGGCTGTTCGAGAACTGCTTCCCCAACACCCTGGACACGACGGTGGAACTGGGGCGGCTGGATGGCAAGGCCGACAGCTTCGTCATCACCGGCGACATCGAATGCCTGTGGCTGCGCGACAGCTCCGCCCAGGTGTGGCCTTACCTGCCGCTGGCCAGGAACGACGCCGTTTTGCGCCAAGTGTTCCAGGGCCTGATCCATCGCCAGGCGCGCTGCATCCTGATCGACCCCTACGCCAACGCCTTCCTGCCGGACCCCAAGGGCACCACCCCCAACAAATGGGCCGTGGGCGACCTGACGGAGATGAAGCCCGGCGTCGCGGAGCGGAAGTGGGAGATCGACAGCCTGTGCTATCCCATCCGCCTGGCCCATGGCTATTGGCGGGCCACGGGGGATGTGGCGCCCTTCGATGAGGAATGGCGGGCGGCCATGCGCCTGGTGGTGGCCACCTTCCGCCAGCAGCAACGCAAGGACGGCCCCGGCCCCTATCGCTTTCAGCGCAAGGCGGAGACGCCGACGGAAACCTTGGCGTTGGACGGCTACGGCTTCCCCACGCGCAAGGTGGGCATGATCCACGCCATGTTCCGCCCCTCGGACGACGCCTGCCTGTATGCCTTTAACATCCCCGGCAACCTGTTCGCGGTCACAGCCCTCCGCCTGCTGGTGCCCCTCTGGCGCGCCGTGGGTGGGGAGGAAGCGCTGGCCCAGGACGCGCTGGCCCTGGCGGTGGAGGTGGAGGCCGCGGTGCATGCCCATGGCCGTCTGTCCGACGCAGCCGGCCAGGACATCTGGGCCTATGAGGTCGACGGCTTCGGCAACCGCCTGTTCATGGACGACGCCAACGTGCCCAGCCTGCTGGGCCTGCCCTACCTGGGCTGCTGCGCTGCCGATGATCCCCTGTACCGCCGCACCCGGGCGCGGGTATGGAGCGGCGACAACCCCTATTTCTTCCAGGGCACCGCCGCCGAAGGCGTCGGCGGTCCGCATGAGGGCCTGCGCATGATCTGGCCCATGGCCATCATCGTCCGCGCCCTGACCAGCGACGACGACGCGGAGATCCGCCAGTGCCTGGGCTGGCTGAAGACCACGCACGCCGGCACCGGCTTCATGCATGAGGCGTTCGACCAGGATGATCCCACCCATTTCACCCGATCCTGGTTCGCCTGGGCCAACACCCTGTTCGGCGAACTGATGATCGACCTGCTGGCCCGCAAGCCGGCGCTGCTGCGCGCGCCCCTGCGCTGAGTGAACAGGACACGCATGCCGACGCCTGACCGGCGCCTCCCCAGGACCTCTTGAACCGGACAGCCATGATCCCCCGCAGAACCTTCCTGGCCGGCGCCGCCGGTGTCACCGCTGCCGCCATGGCGCCCTTCACGGGCGCACGGGCCGGCACCAGCCGGTTCACCACCAGCGGCGACCACTTCCTGCTGGACGGCCAGCCCCTGCAGATCCTGGCCGGGGAACTGCACTACCCCCGCATCGCCCGCGCGGACTGGCGCGACCGCCTGCGCAAGCTGAAGAGCCTGGGCCTGAACACGCTTAGCGCCTACGTCTTCTGGAACGCCCATGAAAAGGCGCCGGGGCGGTATGACTTCACCGGCAACCTGGACCTGTCCGCCTGGCTGGCCCTGGCGCAGGAGGAGGGCCTGCACGTCCTGCTGCGCGTCGGGCCCTATGCCTGCGCGGAATGGGACGGCGGCGCGCTGCCCGCCTGGGTTTTCCCCGACGAAAGCGTCAAGGCCCGGTCGCTGGACCCCACCTATATGAACCTGTCCGGCCGCTGGCTGAAGCGGCTGGGGCAGGAAGTCGCCCATCTGGAGATCGACAAGGGCGGGCCGGTCCTGATGACCCAGGTGGAGAATGAATACGGCTCCTTCGGTCAGGACCGCGCCTATATGGAGGCCGTGCGCGACCAGATCCGGTCGGCGGGCTTCGATGGCGCGCTGTACACGGTGGACGGCGCGTCGGTCATTGAGAAGGGCGCCCTGCCGTCGCTGATCAACGGTGTCAACTTCGGTACCACGGACAAGGCGGAGGAGGAGTTCAAGCGCTACGCCGCGTTCAAGCCGTCCGGTCCCCGCATCTGCACCGAACTGTGGGGCGGATGGTTCGATCATTTCGGCGAGGTGCATTCCGCGATGCCGGCGCCGCCCTTGCTCGACAGCCTGACATGGATGCTGGACCGCCAAATCTCGGTCAGCTTCTACATGGCGCATGGCGGCACGTCGTTCGGGTTCGATGCCGGCGCCAACTTCGATCGCAAGACCGAAACCTATCAGCCCGACATCTCCAGCTATGACTATGACGCCCTGTTCGATGAGGCCGGGCGCCCCACGCCGAAATTCAGCGCGGTGCTGGAGGTGGTGAGGCGCTACCTGCCGGCGGAGCGGTTCGCCCCCCTGCCGGCGCCGCAGAAGGCGCTGGAAATCCCCCGCTTCCGACTGACGGAGACGGCGGCGGTCATGCCCCTGTTCGGCAGGCCGGTGGCGGCGTCGGTCCCCCGCACGCTGGAATCGCTGGGCCAAAGCCATGGGCTCATGCGCTATCGCCACCGGTTCGCCAAGGCCGCCAAGGGCACCCTGCGCATCGGCGAGGTTCGCGATTATGCCGTGGTGTCGGTCAACGGCCGCCGCGTCGGCGTGCTGGACCGGCGCCTGAACGAGCGGGAAATCACCCTGTCCGTCCAGGCGGGGGACAGCCTGGAGGTCCTGATCGACACCATGGGGCACGTCAATTATGGCCAGCGCATCGGCCGGGACCAGAAGGGCCTTATCGGCGGGGTGACGCTGGAGGGCCAGCCTTTGCAGGGCTGGACCCACGAGGGGCTGCCGTTGGACGACCTGGACGGCCTGGCGTTCCGGGCTGGCATGACGGGCGACGGCCCCGCCTTCCACCGCGGCACGTTCGAGATCAAGGAGGCCGGTTACACCTTCCTCGACATGCGTGGCTGGGGCAAAGGCTACGCCTGGGTCAACGGCCATAACCTCGGCCGCCATTGGTCGGTCGGGCCGCAACGCACCCTGTTCGTGCCGGAGAGCTTTCTCAAGGTCGGGGTGAACGAGGTCGTCGTTTTCGACCTGCACCCGGTTCCGGACGCCAGCCTGGCTGGCGTCCACGCGCAGATTTGGGACCTGCCCGGACAGGTCAAGGAATAGGTGTCCACACAATGAGCCCGCCGATCCCCGTGTGGGACGGCGGCGCCGTGAGCGGCCCCGCGAGCAGGCGAGGACGCGATGGGGAAGGAGAAGATCATGCTGACACGTCGGACGTTGCTGGGGGGCACCGCCGGCCTGGCCTTGCTGGGCGGAAGCGGGCTGCCGCTAACCGCAGCCCGGGCGGAAGAAGGCCAGGATCTGACCCGCTGGGTCGATCCCTTCATCGGCACCGGCGGGCATGGCCACACCTACCCCGGCGCCACCGTGCCCTTCGGCATGGTGCAACTGAGCCCGGACACCGACAACGGCCGCTGGGACTCTTGCTCGGGCTATCACCATGATGACCGCACCCTGATGGGCTTTTCCCACACCCATCTCAGCGGCACCGGCGTGGGCGACATGCTGGACGTGCTGGTGGTGCCCAGGGTCGGCCCGGTGGTGCTGCAGCCGGGTAGCCTTGAGGCCCCCGAGGGCGGCTACCGCGCCCGCTTCGACCATGCCGACGAACAGGCATCGCCCGGCTATTACCGCGTGCGGCTGAAGGATAGCGGCATCACGGCGGAACTGACGGCCACGGCGCGTGCCGGTCTGCACCGCTATACCTTCCCGCAGGGAAAGGACGGGGCGCACCTGCTGATCGACTTCCACCACGGCATGCAGGACAAGCACGGCGTGCCCACGCGGGTGACCGACGCCAGCCTGCGGCTGGTGGGCAACGACACCCTGGCGGGTGGTCGGCGAGTGCATCAGTGGGCCGATGGGCGCCGCATCTATTTCGCCCTGAAGCTGTCGCGGCCTTTCGCCACGGCCCAGCTGTATTCCGACGACCAGCCGGTGGCGGGCGCCCAGGCGGCCGGCACCAACCTGAAGTGCGCGCTGCATTATCCCGACGCCGCCCAGGCGCCCCTGCTGGTCAAGGTCGGCCTGTCCGCCGTGGACGAGGCGGGCGCGTTGCGCAACCTGCAGGGCGACATTCCCGGCTGGGATTTCGACCGCGTGCGCGGTGCCGCCCGCGACGCCTGGCAATCGGAACTGTCCCGTATCCGCATCGACGCGGACAGCGACACCGATCGCCGCATCTTCTACACCGCCCTCTACCATGCCCTGCTGGCGCCCACGCTGTTCAGCGACGTTGACGGGCGCTATCGCGGCATGGACGACGCCGTCCACCAGATGCCGGCGGGGCGCCACACCTATTCCACCTATTCGCTGTGGGACACCTATCGCGCCCTGCACCCACTGTTCACGCTGGTGCAGCCCGATCGCGTGCCCGACCTGGTGGACGGGCTGGTGCGCATGGCGGTGGAAAGCCCAGCCGGCCCGCCCGTCTGGCCGCTGCAGGGGCGGGAAACGGGCTGCATGATCGGCTGGCATTCGGCCGTCGTGCTGGCGGAGGCGCAGGCCAAGGGCTTCAAGGGCATCGACTACAAGGCCGCCTGGCCAGTGTTCCGCAAGCGCGCGTTCGAGGACACCACCCTGGGTATGGGCGAGTACCGCCGCCTGGGCTACATCCCCAGCGACACGGTGGACGAGGCGGTCAGCAAGACCCTGGAGTACGCCTATGATGACTGGGCCCTGGCCCATCTGGCGGCGGGGGCCGGCGCCCGTGACGACGCCCGCGCCCTGGCCGACCGTTCCCGCAACTACCGCCATGTGTTCGACCCGGCGCTGACCTTCGTGCGCGCCCGCGACAGCGCCGGCAAGTGGATCGAGCCGTTCGATCCCCGCGCCATGGGCCACATGAAGAGGTGGCGGGACTTCACCGAGAGCAACGCCTGGCAGGCCACCTTCCTGAACCAGCATGACCTCTACGGCTATATGGACATGTTCGGCGGGGCCGACGCGTTCGAGCGCAAGCTGGATGAGCTGTTCACCACCAGTTCGGAGATGCCGGCGGACGCGCCGCCCGACATCGCCGGCCTTGTGGGCCAATACGCCCACGGCAATGAGCCCAGCCACCACGTGGCCTATCTCTACGCCTACGCCGGCGCCCCTCATAAGACCCAGGCGCGAGTGCGCATGCTGTTGCGCACCATGCACCAGGACCAGCCGGACGGGCTGGCGGGAAATGAGGACTGCGGCCAGATGAGCGCCTGGTACCTGATGAGCGCGCTGGGCCTCTATGCCGTCGACCCGGTGACGCCCATCTACGTCTTCGGCTCGCCGCTGTTCCGGCGGGCGGAGCTGGCCGTGGGGCAGGGCCGCCGGCTGGTGGTGGAGGCGCCGGGCAACGGGCCCGACAGTCCCTATATCCAGTCCGTCTCCTGGAACGGCGCGGCCTATACCAAGAGCTGGATCAGCCATGCCAGCCTGGCGGCGGGCGGACGGCTGACCTTCCAGATGGGGCCGAAGCCCAACCCCCGCTTCGGTGCCGACGCGGCCGACCGGCCGCCGTCCTTCGCACCGGTTAAGGTGTGAATATTACAAGAAAGACAATGATGAACCGCCATGTCCTGATACTGGATCTGAAGTCCGATCCCGCCTTGATCGAGCGTTATCGCCAGTGGCACGCGCCGGGCAAGGTACCGTCGGCCGTGGTGCGCGCCATCCGCCGGGCCGGCATCCTGGAGATGGAAATCCATCTCTGCGGCGACCGGCTGGCGATGATCGTGGAGGTGACGGATGACTACGACCCCGAGGCCAAGGCTGAAGCCGATATCGCCGATGCGGACGTCCAGGCGTGGGAGGCGCTGATGGATACCTTTCAGCGCCCCCTACCCTGGGCCAAGCTGGGGGAGAAATGGGTGCCGGCGGAGCGTATCTTCAGCCTGGCCGAGCAGTAATACCAAGGAGCGATAATTTCCATTCATCGCTCCTTGGTATCGGCGGCGACTGCCGCCGCGCGCCGTGAGGCGCGGAAGCCAAGCCGCCGGATGGCGGCGCCGGCGATTGAGGGCGATGGGCCTGGCCATAGGTCAGGATCATCGCTACTTGGTATAAGACCCAACCCTTACTTCATCGTCGGCATGACGAACTCCGCGCCGGCGCGGATGCCCGTGGGCCACCGGGTGGTGATGGTCTTCAGCCGGGTGTAGAAGCGGATGCCCTCGGGCCCATGCATGTGGTGGTCGCCGAACAGCGACTGCTTCCAGCCGCCGAAGGAATGGAAGGCCATGGGCACGGGGATGGGCACGTTGATGCCCACCATGCCCACCTGGATCTGGTGGGCGAACTCACGGGCGGCGTCGCCATCGCGGGTGAAGATGGCGGTGCCGTTGCCATAGGGGTGATCGTTGATCAACTGGGCCGCCTGGTCGTAGCTGTGCGCCCGCACCACCGACAGGACAGGGCCGAAGATCTCCTCCCGGTAAATGCTCATGTCCGGCGTCACGTGGTCGAACAGCGTGCCGCCCAGGAAATAGCCATTCTCATAGCCCTGCAGACGGATATCGCGGCCATCCACCACCAGTTTAGCGCCTTCGGCCACACCCGCCTCGATATAGCCACGTACCTTGTCCAGATGCTGGCGGGTGACCAGGGGGCCCATTTCCGACTGAGGGTCGGTGCCTGGCCCCACCTTCAGCGTGCGCAGCCGGTCGGCCAGGCGGCCGACAAGGGCGTCGGCCGTGGCCTGGCCCACCGGCACCGCGACGGAAATGGCCATGCAGCGCTCGCCCGCCGAACCGTAGGCGGCGCCCATCAGGGCGTCCACCGCCTGGTCCAGGTCGGCGTCGGGCAGGATGACCATGTGGTTCTTGGCCCCGCCCAGGGCCTGGCAGCGCTTGCCGTGGCGCGCGGCCGTCTCATAGATGTACTGGGCGATGGGGGTGGAGCCTACGAAGCTGATGGCCTGCACCTGCGGGGCGGTCAGCAGCGCGTCGACCGCGACCTTGTCCCCGTTCACCACGTTGAAGACGCCGGCGGGCAGGCCCGCTTCCTCCAGCCACCGGGCGATGACCAGGGCGGCCGACGGATCCCGTTCCGAAGGTTTCAGGATGAAGGTGTTGCCGGCGGCCAACGCCACGGGGAACATCCACATGGGCACCATGGCCGGGAAGTTGAACGGGGTGATGCCGGCGACCACGCCCAGGGGCTGGCGCAGCGAATGGCTATCCACCCGCGTGCCGACATTTTCCGTCACCTCGCCCTTCAGCAGGGTGGGGGCGGCCGTGGCGAACTCCACCACCTCCATGCCCCGCTGGATTTCGCCCAGCGCGTCGGAATGCACCTTGCCGTGTTCGGACACGATGACGGCGGCCAGTTCGTCCGCCCGGTCCTCAAGGATGCGCAGGAAGCGGTTCAGGATGCGGGCGCGGCGCAAGGGCGGCGTGGCGGCCCAGGCGGGAAAGGCGGCCGATGCCGCCGCCACGACCGCCGCCACCTCATCGACGGAGGCGAGGTCGATGCGGGCCGTCTCCTCACCCGTGGCCGGGTTATAGACGGGCGCGGTGCGGCCGGACTGGCCAGCTTGGGGGCGGCCTGCGATGTGATGGGGGATGGATTTGGTCATGACGCTCGTTCCTCCGCCGGGTCTTATCCCCTCGCTTATCCGGCTTGCAGAACTGCGCATCAACCTGCAATGTCGCGGCTTCGTTGTGCGGATTTTATAGTTTGGACGGGCCTATGGAATGGGATCAGGTTCGCGTCTTCCTGGCCGTCGCTCGTGCTGGGCAAATCCTGGGGGCTGGCCAGCGCCTGGGCCTGAACCACGCCACGGTGGCCCGACACCTGACGGCGCTGGAAACATCCCTGGGCGTGCTGCTGGTGGAGCGGCGGCCGCAGGGTTGCACCCTGACACCGGCGGGTGAGACGCTGATGGCCGCGGCCGAGCGCATGGAGTCCGAGTTGCTGCAGGCCGGTTCCATCCTCTCCGGCAGTGCCGACCGGCTGACCGGCACGGTGCGGGTGGGCGCGCCGGACGGCATCGGCACCTATTTTCTGGCGCGGGAACTGGGCGCCCTGGCGGAACGGCATCCCGGCCTGACCATCCAGTTGGTGCCCCTGCCGCGCACCTTCTCCCTTTCCCGGCGCGAGGCGGACCTGGTCATCACCCTGGAACAGCCGGACCACGGCCGGCTGATGGTGCGCAAGCTGACCGACTATTCCTTGAGCCTTTACGCCAGCCAGAGGCACCTGGATCGCCATGGCCCGCTGCGCGCGGCGGCGGATCTGGCCGGGCGGCTGTTCGTCACCCATGTGGAGGACTTCGCCTACAGCCGGGCCCTGGACTATGCCGGGGAGGTCGGCCGCCACACCGACCGTCATTACGAATGCGGCAGCGTCGTCGCCCAGATCGAGGCGGTGCGGTCGGGCCACGGCATCGGCGTGCTGCACGATTACGCGGCCGCGGGCTTTCCGGAACTGGTGCGGGTGCTGCCGGACATCCGCTTCACCCGCACTTATTGGCTGCTCAGCCATCCCGACAGCCACCACACCCGGCGCATCGCCGCCGTGCGCGAGCATATCGCCGACCGCATTGCCGCCGCGCGCGGCATGATGCTGGCCTGAGCCGTCACCGGCAGGTGAAGTTCGCCGCCTCGTCGCTGGAGCCTTTGCCGATCCAGCGGGCGACCGCGGGGTAGGGGCACAGGGGCCGGGTGCGCAGCACGGCGGAGGTGGGGTCCAGGTCCTTTTCGTGTTTGGCCGCCACCAGCCGGTCCGGTGCCTTGCCCTGTTCCACCCAGGCGCGCAGGGCGGTTACGGCATCGAAACGGTTGGGACCTGGCCCCCCGTAGCAGTGGCCCATGCCCGGCACCATGAACAGACGGAAGTAGCCGCCCAGCCGCGCCCGGGCCTGGGCCGGATCCGACGTGCCCGCCACGGCCTGGTAATACTGGATGGGATAGGTCTGGGCGTTCAGTTGGTCGGCCCAGCCCTGGCTCATGATCAGCTTGCCGCCCCGCGCCTTGAAGGCGGACAGGTCGGGCGACACGGCGGTGATGGTGGCGCCGACCTTTTCGTCCGTCAGCGTCACGTCCCGGTCGAAGTCGAAGTCCTGCCAGCGCCAGGACAGGTTGTCATAAACCATGTTCTGGAACAGGGGGATGACGTAGGCCTCCAGCAACTTGCCCTGCTGCAGGTCCCAGCCCCATTCACTGCCCGGCACCAGGCCGGGATATATCGCCTCACCCGTGCGCGGGTTGCGCGGGCCGGCGTAAAGCGCGCGCACGGCGGTCACCTGCGGCGCCGTCAGGCAGGCCGAGGTATCCGTGGCATCAGGCTTACATTGCAGCGCGGCCGGGTCGAAACGGCAGGCCTGCGGATTCTCGATCAGCCCATCCTTGACGCCGTCGGCGGCATCGCAGGCGTTCAGCACCGCCTGGTGCAGCAGGGTCAGCTTTTCCGCCGGCAGGGTGCTGGCCGGGTCCAGCAGGGTGGCCCGCGAACTCCACAGGAAGCTCATCATCAGGCGGGTGTAGTTCATGCCCGGTGCGCCGGCGTGGATGCCGTCATAGTCGCCGGGAAAATACTCCGCCTCCGTCATGGCCTGGGCGCCGCCGGTGGAGCAGCCTTCGAAATAGGCCTTGGCCGCCGGCGTGCCATAGCGGGCGGCGACAATGGCCTTGGCTGCAACGGTCATGCGGTGGATGGAGTTGTGGCCCCAGTTGGCCAGTTGGGTGGGGTCGTGCATCCAGTCCAGGCGGGTACCCGGCTTGCCTTCCGCCGGGCCATGGCCCGTGTCGGTGCCGGCCACGGCATAGCCGGCGCGCAGGGCCGGCCCCATGGCGTAATAGCTGAAGTTGCCGGCGAAGCCGCCGTTGCCCACGCCCTGGAAGCGGCCGTTCCACGCCGTTTCGGGCAGCCAGACCTCCACCTTCACATCCGTCTCGGCCATGGCCGTCACGCGGCAGAAGGCGGGCAGGTTGGGGAAGGTGACGGTGCCGTCAGGCGCCTTGTAGGGGCCGGCAGCCACGGGCTCGGCCGACAGGATGCGCGCTTCGGGCAAACTTCGCCCGGCCAGGCTGGCGCAGTCTGTGGTTGGGGGGGCCGCCTGGGCCGCTTGTGTCGTTACGGCCCATGTGAGCAGGGCACCGGCCGCCGCCCCCGTCCAGGTCATCACGCGCATGCTCATCCTCCCCAGCCTGTTCCCGTGTTCTGTTCCCGGGAATGCCACGGCGGAAGGGTGGAAGGAATTAGATTAACTTTATGCGATTGATAGATTTTGATTATCGCTGCCGCCCGACCCCGGCGGGCCGGCGCGGAATTCATTAAACTTTACTATCGCAAATATAGAACAAATCTATTTCCCTTATCGGGTCCTGCTCCTTAACCCTAGGGATCCAACCATCAGGCGCCAGGGGCCACGACGTCCGGGCTGAACCGGACGCGAGAGAAGGGGGAGAGGCATGATCGCGGTACTGGGTTTCGGCACGGTCACCGTCCTGTTCCTGGCCATCCTCAGCAACCGGCTGTCGCCCCTGGTGGCCCTGATCGTCGTGCCCGTCACCGGGGCGCTGCTGGGCGGTTTCGGGCTGGAGACCAGCCGGTTCATCCTGGACGGCATCAAGGCCATCGCCCCGGTGGCCGGCATGTTCGTCTTCGCCATCCTCTATTTCGGCGTGGTCACCGACGCCGGCATGCTGGACCCCGTCATCAGCCGGATCCTGCGCCTGGTGGGGCACCGGCCCTGGCGCATCACCGTGGGTGCCGCCTTTTTGGCACTGCTGATCCATCTGGACGGGTCGGGGGCGGTGACCTTCCTGGTGACCATTCCCGCCATGCTGCCGCTGTTCGACCGCCTGGGTATGGACCGACGCATCCTGGCCTGCGTCACCTCGCTGGCGGCGGGGGTGAATTTCCTGCCCTGGACGGGCCCCATGATCCGCGCCGCCGCTGCCTTGCACCTGCCGGTGTCCGACATCTTTCGGCCGCTGCTGCCGGTGCAGGCGGCGGGCCTTGCCTTTGTCTTCGCCGCCGCCTGGTGGCTGGGTCGGCGGGAGGAACGCCGTCTGTCCCTGGTTGGATCGGGGGCCGGCGCCGGGCCCGTCCCGGTCGCTGAACGGCCGTTGACGGCGGAGGAGCGGGCGTTGCGCCGCCCCCGGCTGTTCTGGCTGAACCTGCCCCTGACGGTCGCCGTCATGACGGTCATGGTGGGCGGCTGGGTCGATCCGGTGGTCATGTTCATGCTGGGCACGGTGGCGGCCCTGATGCTGAACTATCCCGACGTGGCGGAACAGCGCCGGCGGGTGGACGCCCATGCCAAGGCGGCGCTGATGATGGCCGGCATCCTGCTGGCGGCCGGCGCCTTCACCGGCATCATGCAGGGCAGCGGCATGCTGAAGGCCATGGCCGGCGCGGCGGTGTCCGTGATGCCGTCCGGCATGGCGCGGCACATCCCCGTCATCCTGGGCGTGCTGTCCATGCCGCTCAGCCTGCTGTTCGATCCTGACTCCTTCTACTTCGGCATCCTGCCGGTCATCGCCTCGGTTCACGGCAGCCTGGGCGGCCAGCCCGTGCATGTGGCACAGGCCGCCGTGCTGGGCCAGATGACCACCGGCTTCCCCGTCAGCCCCCTGACACCTGCCACCTTCCTGGTGATCGGGCTAACCGGCATCGGCCTGGGGGAGCACCAGAAATTCAGCATTCCCTACCTGTTCGGCGCCACGCTGCTGATGACGGTGGTCGCCGTCGTCATCGGCGTGCTGCCCCTTTAGGGATCCGCGACCAGGAGGCATCCGCGTTGAAACGCGTCAGACTAGGCACCGGCGCCGGCTACTCCGGCGACCGTATCGAGCCGGCGGTGGAACTGGCCGAGGCGGGGAACATCCGCTATCTGGTCTTCGAATGCTTGGCCGAACGGACCATCGCCCTGGCCCAATTGGCCAAGCGGCGGGATCCCTCCGCCGGCTTCGACCCCCTGCTGGCCGACCGCATGGCGGCCGTTCTGCCCGCCTGCCGGCGCAATGGCATCACCATCATCACCAATATGGGGGCCGCCAACCCCCATGCCGCCGGCGCCGCCGTGGCTGCCGTTGCCCGATCCCTGGGGCTGGGGCCGTTGCGCATCGCCATCGTCACCGGCGATGACGTGACGGAGATCATCCGCGCCCGCCAGGACCTGACGATTGAGGAAACCGGCGCCCCGGTGTCCAGCCTTTCGGACAACCTGGTGGCCGCCAACGCCTACCTGGGGGCGGAGCCCATCGTGCGGGCGCTGAAGGATGGGGCCGACGTGGTCGTCACCGGCCGGGTGGCCGACCCGTCGCTGTTCCTGGCGCCGCTGGTGCATGAATTCGGCTGGGCGGCGGATGATTGGACGCTCATGGGCAAGGGCACGCTGGTCGGCCACCTCATGGAATGCGCCGGCCAGGTCAGCGGCGGCTATTTCGCCGATCCCGGCTACAAGGACGTGCCCAACCTGGCGCGCCTGGGCTTTCCCATCGCCGAGGTCGCGGCCGATGGCGCCGTCACCATCACCAAGGTGGCGGGCAGCGGCGGCCTGATTACCGGCGCCACCTGCCGGGAGCAACTGCTGTATGAGGTGCACGATCCCGCGCGCTATCTGACGCCGGACGTGGCGGCCGATTTCAGCGGCGTGTCCATCACCGAGGCGGGTCCCGACCAGGTGGGGGTGGATGGCGGCGGCGGGGCCGCGCGGCCCGGCAGCCTCAAGGTCTCGCTGGGTTACAGCGATGGTTACATCGGCGAGGGCCAGATTTCCTACGCCGGTCCCGGCGCCCTGGCACGGGCGCGCCTGGCCCGCGACATCGTGGCGGAACGCCTGCGCATCATCGGCCTGCCCTTGCGTGAGCTGCGGCTGGACCTCATCGGCGTGGACGCCATCCATGGGCCCGAGCTGTCAGCCGCGGCCCCCGAACCCTATGAGGTCCGCCTGCGCGTCGCTGGCCGGACCCACACCCTGAAGGATGCCGAGCGCATCGGCAACGAGGTGGAGGGGCTGTACACCAACGGCCCGGCCGGCGGCGGCGGCGCCACCAAGATGGCCAAGGAGGTCATCGCCGTGCAGTCGACCCTGATCCCCCGCGACCTTGTCAGCCCGCAAATCCATATGTTGGAGGTTCAGCCATGAAGCTGCGTGACCTGGCCCATTCCCGCACGGGCGACAAGGGCAACACCTCCAACATTTCCGTCATCGCCTATCGGGCGGAAGATTACGCGCGGCTGGAGGCGGCGGTGACGGCGGAACGGGTGCGCCAGCACCTTGGCACCCTGGTCCAGGGTGAGGTCATGCGCTATGCCCTGCCGGGGCTGGGGGCGCTGAACTTCGTCCTGACGCGCACGCTGGGCGGCGGCGTCACACGCTCATTGGCCTTGGACGCCCATGGCAAGTGCCTCAGCTCCGCCATCCTGGACCTCGACATCTAGGCACGGGGCCGAAGGCGTGGCGCAGGAGTTGGCCGCCGCCAGCAGCACCTTGGTGAATTCCTCCACCGCCGGCAGCAGCGAACTGCCCCGGCGCTTGATGATGACGATGCGGCGGACGAATCCGGCATCGTCGATGGGCCGGGTGGCGATGTCGGCGAACCCCCGGATTTCGATGGCGGAGGCCGGCAGGATGGCCAGCCCCAGGCCGGCGCGCACCATGCTGACTGCCGTCGACATGTACGTCGCCTCGCAGGCGGGGGTGGCGATGGAGCCGGCGCCGGCGAAAGCCTCATCCACCAGTCGGCGGACGCTGGTGTCCTTGTCCATCAGCACCAGCGGGAACTGGGAAATGACGGGGACGGAGGCCAGGGGCAGTTCCCCCGCCGCGTGGCCGCGGGGATAGACCAGCACCATGCGGTCCTCGAAGACGTCGATGGTATCGAGGTCCGGCTCATCGACACCGCCGACGCCAATTCCGAAATCCACCTCCTCATTGCGGACCATGGCCAGCACACGCTTGCCCACGGCATCCTTCAGCACGAAGGAGACGCGAGGGTTGCGGGCGCGGAAGTCCGCGATCAGCGCCGGCAGGGGCCCGGCGGCGAAGCTGGGCAACACAGCCACGCGGATGGTGCCGCGCGGCTCTTCCGAAAATTCCCGGATGTCGGCCATGGCGCCGTCGAAATCCTTCATCAGGCGCTGGAACACGGGCAGCAGTTCCTGACCCACGCGGGTCAGCTGCACCGACCGGGTGTTGCGGTCGAACAGGCGCAGGCCGATCTGGTCCTCCAGCTGGCGGATGCGGATGGTCAGGGCCGGCTGGGAAATGTTCAGCGCGCCTGCGGCCCGGGTAAAGCCGCCGAGCCCGACCACCGCCAGGAAGGCGCGGATCTGCCGAAGATTGACATCCATATAAATTCCTTATCACGCCAACCTCATTCATCACAATCGTTGCCATGCCGATGGTGGCGGTTTTGTGATGGTTGCATTGATAAGTGCAGTTTATTAATGCATGTAAAAAACAAATTTTACAAATCTAACGGCCCCTACAATACTCCCCATGAATAGAGAAGGCGATGCCGCCGTGGGCCGGCATAAAACGCCAATCGGGGAGGGAAAATAATGAAAATTGGAAGTGTATCCGCGCCTGGATTTGCAGCTCATCTGCGGGCGACCGCTTCGGTCGTGGGGCTCATTTCTTTGTGCGCTGGGGCCTATCCCGCCATGGCCCAGCAAAAGGATGCGGATTCGACCGACGATGGCATCGCGGAGATCGTCGTCACCGGCACCTATCTCAAGGTGAAAAGCCAGGCCGATATTCCCGACCCGACCCAGACCCTGGACCGCGACGCCATCAGCCGCTCGGGCGTCAGCAACCTCAGCCAACTGACCAATCTGACCCCGGCCAACATCGGCAGCATGGGCGGCGCGCAGGATCTGTCCAAGGGCGGGCCGGAAAACCACGGCTCCCGCTCCGCCAACCTGCGCGGCCTGGGTCCGTCCTCCACCCTGGTGCTGCTGAACGGCCACCGCACGGCGGCCACGGACACGGACAGCAATCTCAACCCCTACGTCAATCTGAATACCCTGGTGCCGCTGATCGAAATCCAGCGGGTGGAGACGGTGCTGGACGGCGCGTCGGCCCTGTACGGCTCCGATGCCATCGCCGGCGTCATGAACTTCATCACCGATGACAAGTTCAACGGCGTGGCCGCGGGCGGGCAGTACACCTTCATCGATGGCGCGCCCAAGTATCTAGCGGAGGGCATGTTCGGCGGCGGCGGCGACCGCTTCCACGTTGTGGGATCGTTCAGCTACGAACACCAGAAGAACCTGCAGAATTCCCAGCGCCGGGTGACGAACTTCTACAGCCCCTCGGGCACGTCGCAGCCGGGCAACTTCATCCTGTCCTCGGCCCCGCACACGGCCAGCGGCGGCGACGTCGTCATCAACAACGGCGTCAACGGCGCCATCGATTATACCCAGCTGTACAACAACACCGTGGCGGCCCGCGTCGCCGCCGGGGCCAACCCCACGGTGGCGGCCACCAAGAACGTGCAGGTGGCGGACCCCAGCTGTGATGTTCCCGGCACCGGCGGCGTGTTCGTGGGCAACAGCTTCCCCCTGGGCGCCTGCCAGTTCAGCTACCAGGCCATGAACCCCATCCAACCGGCCTACAAGCAGGTGCTGTCGCATGTGCGCGGCACCTATGACCTGACGGACACCCAGCAGATCTTCTTCGAAGGCCGCTATTACTTCCAGGATTCCGACCGCTACGGGGTGGCCAGCACGCCTATCACCCGCGGCAACATCATCGTGCCCGCCAGCAACCCCGGCAATCCCTTCGGCGTCCCCGTCACCTTCCTCGGCCGTGTCATGGGCGTGAACGGTCCCCATGACGACGATAAGACGGATTTAACCGGCACCCACCTGGTGCTGGGCGCCAAGGGCAAGCTGTGGGGCGATTGGGAATATTCGCTGGACGGCGTCTATTCCCGTGAACAGCAGGTCTACGACGTCAAGGAAACCGACCTGGTGTCGCTACAATACGCCGTCAATGGCTATGGCGGCGCCGGGTGCCCGGTGTCCTTCAACGGCACCGCCAGCTTCGCCCCCGGCACCAACGGCTGTTCCTACTTCAGCCCCTTCGGCAAGGACCAGAAGGTCAACAGCCAGGCGGTCATCGACCAGTTCTTCACCTACACCACTTCGCGCACCGTGTCGGAATACATGATCGCGGAGGGGGTGGTGACCGGGAAGCTGTTCGACCTGCCGGGGGGCACCAGCGCGCTGGCCGTGGGCGGTCAGTTCCGTAACGAATATCGCTCCATCCTCTATGACGCCTTCCGCACCAGCGGCCGCACCGCCTACCTGCCGCCGGGGGTGTCGGGATCGGGCACCCGCCAGATCGGCAGCGGCTTCGCCGAGCTGGGCCTACCCATCCTGAAAGACCTCTATGTCGACGGCGCCATCCGATATGAGGATTACGGCCCCTTCGACAGCGTCGACCCCAAGATCGGCGTCAACTGGCATGCGACGCCGGAACTGACCCTGCGGGCCGCGGCCAGCACCGCCTTCCGCGCCCCGGCCCTGGCCCAATCGGTGGGCAGTGCTGCCACCAGCGGCACGTCCAACCTGTATGACCCGCTGGTGGCCGGGGACAAGGGTACCTTCCGCAACGTCAACACGGTGCCCAACAACAAGCTGCAGCCGGAAACCTCAACCAACTACGACCTGGGCATCACCTGGAACCCCATCCGCCATGCCGAGGTGTCGGTCGATTACTGGAATTATGACTTCAAGAAGAAGATCGCGCTGCAGAACGCCCAGGCCGTGATCAACGCCGACCCGACGGGGCCGGCCGTCATCCGCGACGCCAGCGGCACGCTGGTGGGTGTCAATGTCGGCTATTTCAATGCCGGGGCGGTCACAACCGATGGCATCGACGTCTCCGCCGCCTATACCTGGGACCTGGACGGTCATGAACTGACCCTGCGCAGCACGCTGGCCTACATCCACAGCTATGAGATCCAGAACAATCCTGGCGGCCCCATCTATGAAGTGGTGGGCCACCGCAACGCCAACAGCTTCGCCCCCGTCACGCCGCGCTGGCGCGACAACACCTATCTGACATGGGAACACGGGCCCCACACCGCCACCCTGACCATGCGCTACACCTCCGGCGTGGTCGACGATTACGGCGTGAACCTGGGGGCGGCCAGTTCGGCCACGGTGGGGTCCTGGGTGGTGTGGGACGCGCAGTACGCCTTCCAGGCCACGGATGCCGTCCGGGTCAGCGTGGGTGCGGTCAACCTGCTGGACCGCGACCCGCCCTGGGCCAAGTTCACCGGCTATCTGCCCAGCCTGGAGGATGCGCTGGGCCGGCAGGTCTACATCCGGCTGGACACCAAGTTCTGAGGTGAGGGGCGGGCTGGCGGTCCGTCACCGGGCCGCCAGCCTTTTCCTTGGGCGTCAATCCGCCGCCGCCTGCTGCCGCAGCACATGCTTCTGCACCTTGCCGGATCCGGTGCGGGGCAGGCTGTCCACGATCAGCACCCGCTGGGGACGCTTGTAACGGGCGATGCGGCCATCCAGGTGGGCCAGCACCTGCTCCGGCGTCACGGTCTGTCCCGCGCGAACCACGACATAGGCCCAGCCGACTTCCCCCCAGCGCTCGTCCGGCACGCCGATGACCGCCACCTCGGCCACGCAGTCCAGTTCCATGACCGCGGCCTCCACCTCCGCCGGATAGACGTTCTCCCCACCGGAGATGAACATGTCCTTCTTGCGGTCCACCAGGTAGTAATAGCCGTCGGCGTCCCGCCGGGCCGCGTCGCCGGTGCGCAGCCAACCGTCCAGCTGGGCCAGCGTGGGCAATTCCGGCCGCCGCCAGTATCCGGCCGACAGGTTGGGGCCGCTGATCCAGAGCTCCCCCACCTCGCCGTCGGCCACGTCCCGCCCCTCGTCATCGACCAGGCGCAGGCGCACCGTGGGGCCGGGTATGCCGGCCGATCCGGCCTTGGCGGCGATGCGGGTCCGGTCGCCGATGGGCATCCCCAGCACGGTGCCGGTCTCGCTCATGCCGTAGCCGTCCGCGATGGTGATGCCGTCGTCGCAGAAACGCTGGATCAGCGCGGCCGGCATGGGGGCGCCGCCTGTGCACAGCGCCACCAGCCGCCGCAATCGCTCCGCGTCGTAATCGGGGTGCTGACGCAGGGTCTGGGCCATCTGCGGCACGCACATGTAATGGGTCACACCCAGCGCCGGGTCGCCCAGGCGGGCCAGGGTGGCCGCAGGCTCGAACCCCCGCGACACCAGCAGCGTGCCGCCGTGGGTCAGCGGCGTGCGCGCCAGCGACACCAGGCCCACCACATGGAATAGCGGCATGTCGCACAGCACGACGGAACCGCCGCTGATCCTGTTCATCAGCCCGAAATTGACGGTGGTGAAGAACAGGTTGGTTTCCGTCAGCAGGGCACCCTTGGGCCGGCCGGACGTGCCGGAGGTGTAGAGCAGGGTGCTGGGCGCGTCGGCATGGGGCGGGCCGGCCGGGCGGACGGGGACGGCCTGGTCCCAATCGGCTTCGGCCGACGCCAGGGTCATGACCCGTGTCCCCGTGCCATCCGCCGCCCGGCGGGCGCTCTCCAGGAACTCGGCATCGGCCAGCAACAGGGCGGGTTCGGCGTCCTGCACCTGGAAGGCCAGTTCCGGCACGGTGAGGCGCCAGTTCAGCGGCGCGAAGATGGACCCCAGCCGCGCGCCGGCCAGATGCAGCACGATCATGGCCGCATCGTTGCGGCCCAGGACGGCGATGCGCTGGCCGGCGGGGGCGCCCAGCGTCGCCGCCAGCCAGGTGGCGCAGCGGTTTACCGCCTGGTCCAGCGCGGCATAGGTGTACCGCCGGCCACTGGTCAGGTCGGCCAGGGCCAGCGTGTCCGGCTGCGCCGCCGCCTGGAAGGCGACCGGATCCGGTGCGGGCAGGAAGGAGGGGGGCACGGTCATGGCGGCGGGCTTCGCGGTTGCCGAGGGGGATGGACGGGGGAAAGGGGAAGGCGCCCTCATCCCCGCCGGTAGGCGCCCAGGCCGGGCTTGTAGCTTTTCTCGTCGATGAACTGGCGGATGCCTTCCTTGCGGCCGGTGTTGTCATGGAAATTGGCCGCCTCCTGCGCGCGGACCAGATAGTCCTCGGCATTATCGTAGGTCATTTCCTTGACCCGGCGCACCGCGTCCTTCGTGGCTTTCAGCGCCGCCGGGTTCTTTTCCAGCAGCATCCTGGCCACCTGCGTCACCCGGTCCTGCAACCGGTCCAATGGCACCGCCTCGTTCACCAGTCGCCATTCGGCGGCCTTCTTGCCATCGATCAGTTCACCGGTCAGGGCATGGTACATGGCGTCGCGCAGGGGCATCAGGTCGACCACCACCTTGGTCGCGCCGCCACCGGGCAGGATGCCCCAGTTGATCTCTGACAGGGCGAACTTGGCCTCCTCGGCGGCGATGGCCAAGTCACAGGCGTAGAGCGGGCCATAGCCGCCGCCGAAGCACCAGCCGTTGACCATGGCGATGGTCGGCTTCTGGTACCAGCGCAGGGCCCGCCACCAGCCATAGCTTTCCCGCTGCGACTGGCGCACGGCGCCCAGGCCCTTGGCCTCCGTCTCGCGGAAATATTCCTTCAGGTCCATGCCGGCTGACCAGGCGCTGCCCTCACCCGACAGGACCAGCACACCGACGTCGTCGCGAAACTCCAGCTCGTCCAGCACCTCCATCATGCGGCGGTTCAGGGCGGGGTTCATGCAGTTGCGCTTTTCAGGCCGGTTGAAACGCACCCAGGCGATGCCATCGGCGACATGGTAAGCAACGGTATCGGCAGTCATGGTCCTGTTTTCCTGTCACGGGGTCGCACGACCCCTTTTGGGTTGGTTAATTCGATCATGGGGTCAGGCGGCGACCCGGCCCGCGCGGTAGGCGCGGGGGCTGACGCCGAAATGGGCGCGGAAGCTGCGACTGAAGTGGGAGAGGTCGTTGAAGCCGACATCGTAGGCGATGTCGCTGATGGTGCCGCCGGCGGTGTAGCGCGCCTGTCGCAGCGTGGTGGCGGCCAATTCCAGGCGGCGGCTCAGGATGTAGGCGGTCGCGGTGGTGCCCAGGCTGGCGAACGCCATCTGTACATAGCGGGATGAGATGCCCAGCGCCGTTGCGATGCGGGCGCTGTTCAGGCAGGGGTCGCGCAAATGGGCGTCCACATGCCCCCGCACCTGCCGGGTCCAGTGGGCCAGCGCGCCCTGGACCGGAACGCCGTCGCCGTCCGGGGCCGGCTCACACGCGGCGTCGCCCCGGCAGGCCAGCGCCAGCACGTCCAGCAGGATGTCGGCCACGGCGCCGGTCCAGCCCGGTTCCGTCGGCAGATCGGCCTGCGGCGCCAGGGAGCGTAGCAGCGACAGCAGCATGCGGGACTCCGGCCGGTCGGCCCCCATGCGCACCCCGACCAGGCGTTCCGGATCCGGCACCCGCCGGGTCAGCAGCGACTGCGGCAGCTTCACCACCAGCATCTGGTTGGTGTCGGCGAAGGCGATGGAATAGGGGCTGCGGCTGTCGCACAGCGTCCAGTCGCCGTCGTTCAGCCAAGCCTCGCGCCCCCCTTGACGGTTGAGGCTGCTGCCCCGGTGTTGGGCGTGGATCTTGAAATAGGGTTCCTCCGCCGCCTGCGGTCGGCCCTGCGGCAGGCGGCACACCTTGGCCGGGCTGGAATTGACATAGGCGAAGTCCAGCCGCCCGAGGGGCTGGCGGACGAGATGGGCGGTGAAGCCTTCATCCCGGGGATCGACGGCCACATTCGGAAAGGCCTGGGCGACGATGTCGTTCCAGCACGCCCGCCGCTGTTCCGGCGCTATGGTGTCCACGGAAAAGCGCTCCATGAGGCCCATGGCTCTTTTTCCTCCCTGTTTCGGACATCCGCGGAATGGGCCGCTTGCCCACCGGAATGCCGCTTGCCGTCAGCATAGCCATGATTGTTATATGACACAACAATTGTGATGACGAAAATGTCGCCGCGACGCTGGCCGGGGCTTCTTTTCGCCCCACGCCAAGTTCCTTTCGCCCGGTGCCAAGAACTCCCGCCCACGCGCATGGTTAGCTGCGTCCAGCGGCCCCTCGGGGCCCGCATGCGGTGCGTTGGCCAAGGGGACTCGAATGTTGGCGATGGATCAGGCGGACACCCTTCGGGTACGGACGGAAGGGGGTGACGTCCTCGGCATGGTCGAGGATGGGGTGCGGGCCTGGCGCGGGATCCCGTACGCGGCACCGCCGGTGGGGGAGTTGCGTTTCCGCGCGCCACGCCCCGTCGTGCCGTGGCGGGGCATCCGCGCGGCGCATGAGTTCGGCCCCATTCCCATGCAGCCGCGCGGGTTCGAACACATGGGCGGCGCTGGCGACACGACGCCCATATCCGAGGATTGCCTGACCCTCAACATCACGGCACCCTTGGCGCCCGCCAGGGCGCCCCGCCCCGTGGTGGTCTGGCTTTACGGCGGCGCCTTCGCCCTGGGCGGCTCGCGCGGCCCGCTCTATCGCGGTGACCGCATCGTCAAGGACGGCGACGTCATCTTCGTCAGCCTGAACTACCGGATCGGCGTCTTCGGCTTCAGCGACTTCAGCGCGTGGTCCATGCCCGCCCGCCCCCTGGACAGCAATGTGGGCCTGCGTGACCAGGTGGCCGCCCTGGCGTGGGTGAAGCGCAACATCGCCGCCTTTGGCGGGGATCCGGCCAACGTGACCCTCGCCGGCCATTCGGCGGGCGCCATGTCGGTGCTGTGCCTCATGTGTGCACCGGTCGCCGCCGGCCTGTTCCACCGCGCCTTCGTGATGAGTCCGGCCGCCCAGTGCGCCTACGGCCCGCAGCGGCATGCCGGTCTGGCGCGCGACCTGCTGACCGCGTTGCAGATCGATCATAAGGATAAGGCGGCCGTGGGGCGGGCCTTGCACGACCTGCCCGCCGATCGCCTGGTGGAGGCGTCGTTCCGCCTGTTCTTTGACAAGGGGCCGGACGCCTACCCCGGCGTCCTGGCGACCTCACCGGTCATCGACGGCGATTTCCTGCCTTGGCATCCGGTGGACGCGTTCCGCCAGGGAAGGGCTCATCCCATACCGCTGGTCATCGGCACCATGGCGCGCGAGGGGGCGATCCTCGACAAGGGCCTGCCCCTGCTGCCCAGCCGCGTGAACCGGCTGGACGCCATGTTCCAGGCCACGGACCCGGCGGTGCGGGGCCGGGTGGCCCCCGCCTATTGCGGCTACCCCTCCCGCCGGTCGGCGGTCGACATGGGGGGCGACTTCATCTTCTGGGCGCCGTCCGTCCTGATCGCCGAAGGGCACGCGGACGTCGCCGACACCTGGATGTACCGCATCGACTATGCGACGCCCTTGGCCCGCCTGATGTTCGGTGGCGCCACCCACGCGCTGGATCTACCGTTGCTGTTCGGCACGACGGGGGAGGGGGATTTGGGCCGCCTGGACCTGTTCCGCCGCCAGACGTCCAAGCGGGTCAGCCAGCGCTTCCAGGGAGCCTTCCTGAATTTCGCCGACGGCATGTCGCCCGGCTGGCCGACATACGACGCGGACACCCGGCTGACGCGCATCATCGATACGGCGGACCGGGAGGAGGGCGATCCGCGTGCGGCGCTGCGGGTCGCCTGGGGTGACTATCGCGGCCCGCAATGACCCGGTGTCCTTTCCTTCGCCCCGCGTCAAATCCCCTTCGCTCCGTTCCAAGATCCGGTGCGGCACCCCGTGTTCTTCTGTCGTCATCGATAACCGGGCCGGTTTCCAAGGCCCGGACAGGAACGGGAGGTGATGAGGATGAGGATAGCCATGCATGTGCCGGGCTTGCGGCGCTGGGGCCTGCTGGCCGGCGTCTCGGCCCTGGTGGTGGCCCCGGCGGCCCTGGCGGCGGAAACGCCCCCAGCGGTCGACCAACTGCAGGACGTGATCGTGACCGCGCAGAAGCGGGCGGAAAACGTGCAGGACGTGCCCATCGCCGTCTCCAGCTTTTCCTCCGCCGCCCTGGAGGGCAAGGGCATCGACGACGTCCAGCGCATCGGCGGCCTGGCTCCCAACGTCACCTTGGACGCGGGCTCACCCTTCTCCGGCTCCACTTCCGTCCTTTCCGCCTCCATCCGTGGCATCGGCCAGGATGACTTCGCCTTCAACCTGGACCCTGGTGTGGGCGTCTATGTCGACGGCGTCTATCTGGCGCGCACCGTGGGCGCCAACAGCGACCTGATGGACGTCGACCATATCGAGGTGCTGAAGGGCCCGCAGGGCACGCTGTTCGGCCGCAACACCATCGGCGGCGCCATCAGCATCGTCACCCGCCAACCGTCGGAGCAGTATCACGCCACGGCGGCCATCACCGGCGGCAGCTTCAACCGCATCGATGTCGGCGCCTCCGCCGACATCCCCCTGACCGACACCCTGTTCAGCACCATCACCGTTTCCTCCAAGAAACGGGACGGCTATCAGCAGGTGGTGCCCTATCCCGGGGCGGCGGGCACGGTGACCGACGCGGCCGCCTTCTCCCGTTCCGGCAACGGCACCTCCGATACCCAAGGCGGGCAGAACAGCCAGACGGTGCGGGCCAAGCTTTATTGGAAGGGCTCCGGCTCCGTCACCGACACGCTGGTCGCCGACTACACGCAGGAGGACCAGTCGGCCACGGCCAACAGCCTGCTAGGCACGGTGACCGGTGGCGGCCTGTCGGCCCTCTACAACGCCTGCGTCACCCTGCCGGTGGCGACCCTGAACGCGATCAGCGGCGTGGGCGGCAACCCCAATTTCACCAACCTGTGCACCATTCCCCGGGCGGTGGTGGGTACCGCCCTGACCACGGGTCCACGCCTGACCTTCGGCAACCAGTTCCTGACGGGCGATATCGACAAGACCTACGGCAACGGGCTCAGCTTCTCCCGCCTGCAATCCTACGGCATCGCCAACACCCTGGACTGGGAGCTGGGCGAGGATCTGGACCTGAAGTCCATCACCGCCTATCGCCGCCTGCTGTGGCGCACGGGGCTGGACGCCGACGGTTCGCCGCTCACCATCGCCGAGCTGTCGTTCAGCATGGACCAGCACCAGACCTCGCAAGAATTCCAGCTGACGGGCAAGGCCCTGGACGGCCGGCTGCACTTCGTCAACGGCCTCTATTTCTTCAACGAAGGCGGCAACCTGCACGACTACGTCACCTTCGACGAAGGGCTGCTGCAGCTGGATGGGCCCAACAAGCTGGATACCACCTCGGTCGCCGCCTACACCCACCTGAACTATCAGCTGACCGACCGCATCGGCCTGACGCTGGGCGGCCGCTACACCTGGGAACACAAGACGTTCGAGGGCTTCCAATCCGACCTGAACGGCCTGAACTACAAGATTTCCGGCTGCTATCCGGTGTCGGAGGCCTGCCGCGCGGCCCTGGGCTTCCCCGTGTCGGGGGAGCCGTTGCGCTACTACCCCGCCGGCGTCAACACCAAGGACTTCTACATCTTCACGCCTCGGCTGGGAGCGGAATACCACCTGACCGACGATGTCATGGCCTACACCTCCTGGTCCAAGGGCTTCAAGTCGGGCAGTTGGACCACGCGCCTGTCCAACCCGCTCGGCACCGCCCCCGGCTTCGGCCCGGAAAAGGCGGAAACGGTGGAATTGGGCGTGAAGTCGGAACTGCTGGACCGGCGCCTGCGCCTGAACGTGGCGGGTTTCCACACCGACTACACCGGCATCCAGCTGAACTTCCAGGAAGGGGTGTCGCCCACCCTGCACAACGCTGGGGACGCCGAAATCTGGGGCGGCGAGGTGGAGGCGCAGGCCCTGCTGGGTGGCGGCTTCACTCTGGACGGCACGCTGGGCTACCTGCACGCCCGCTATACCAGCGTCGATCCCCGTGTGGTGGGCGTGACATTGGACAGCCGCCTGCCCAAGACGCCGGACCTGAAGTTCAGCGTCAGCCCGGCCTACACCGCCAGCCTGGCCAACGGCGCCAGCCTGCGGGTCACCGTCGACTATACCCACACCAATCCCATGTACAACGACACCGCCAACACCGCGCTGCTGGAGCGGCAGTCGACCAACGTGGTCAACGCCTCCGTCACCTACACCACGGCGGACGAACGCTGGCAGGCCACGGTGGGCGGCAGCAACATCACCAACGACCGCTACCTGACCACCGGCAACGAGAACGACGCCGCCGGCGTCATCTTCGGCACCTACAGCCCGCCGGCCCAGTGGTTCGCCACCCTGAAATACAAATACTGATCCCGGGAAAGAAGAAATGACCAAGCAGTTGGTGTCCGATGCGTCTGACGCCCGCCTCGACGGCCCGTGGAACACCTCGGGGGATGCCCGAGGCGAGGGGCGGATTTTCACCGGCGCCTGGGTCGCGGCCCGGGGCGGGGTGATCGAGGTGACGGAGCCGGCGACCGGCCGGCTCCTCACCCTGGTGGGGCGGGCGAATCCGGCGGATGTCCGCGCCGCCGCCCAGGTCGCGAGGGCAGCCCAGCCGGCCTGGGCCGCCTTGCCCGCTGCGGCCCGCGCCCGGGTGGTGGAGGACGCGGCCCGGGTGATGGGCGCCATGGGCGACGCCGTGGTGCGCTGGCTGATGCGCGAGGGCGGGTCCGCCGGCGGCAAGGCGCAGGTGGAGCATGAGCACGCGCTGGGCTTCCTGCGCCACGCTGCTGCCATGGCCTTGGAGCCCTGCGGCCACATCCTGGCTTCGGCCCCGCCGCGCACCAGCGTGGCGGAGCGGGTGCCCCTGGGCGTGGTGGGGGTGATCTCCCCCTTCAACTTCCCGCTGGTTTTGTCCATCCGCGCGGTGGCGCCGGCCCTGGCCGCCGGCAATGCCGTGGTGCTGAAGCCCGATCCCCGCACACCCGTCTCCGGCGGCTTCCTCATCGCCCAGGCCTTCGCCGCCGCCGGCCTGCCGCCGGGACTGCTGCACATCCTGCCTGGCGGGGCGGAGGTGGGGCAGGCCATGTGCGCCGACCCCGACATCGCCATGATCACCTTCACCGGTTCCACCGGCGCCGGCCGCGCGGTGGGGGAGCTGGCCGGGCGCCACCTGAAGAAGGTTCAGCTGGAACTGGGCGGCAAGAACGCCCTGGTCATCCTGGACGACGCCGACATCGACCTGGCCGCCCGCAACGCCGCCTGGGGCGCCTGGCTACACCAGGGCCAGATCTGCATGAGCACGGGCCGCATCCTGGTGCACCACAGCCTGCACGACGCCCTGGTGGAGCGCCTGGTGGCCAAGGCGCGGGCCCTGCCGGTGGGCGACCCGCTGGACGGTGTCGCCGTCGGCCCGCTGATCGATCCGGGCCAGGTGGCCCGGGTGCATGCCATCGTCGAGGCCAGCGTGGCGGCCGGCGCCAAGCTGCTGGCTGGCGGCACGCATGATGGCCGCTGCTACGCCCCCACCGTGCTGGCCGGTGTCACTCCCAGCATGCCGGCGTTCGAGGAGGAAATCTTCGGCCCGGTGGCGGTGGTCACGGCCTATACCGATGATGACCAAGCGGTGGATCTGGCCAACCGGGGCACCTACGGGCTGGCGGCCGGTGTCATCGGCGCCAATGTCGATCGGGCCGCCCGCCTGGGCGCCCGCCTGCGCACGGGCCACCTGCACATCAACGACCAGACCGTGGTGGCCGAACCCCAGGCGCCCTTCGGCGGCATGGGGGCGTCCGGCAACGGCAGCCGCATCAGCGGCCCCGCCAATTGGGATGAGTTCACCACTTGGCGCTGGACCACTACCCAGCCCCAGGCCCCCGCCTATCCCTTCTGACTTGCTGAGGAAACAGCGACCCATGCAGATCACCGCCGCCGTGGCCCACGGCGTCAAGGCCCCCTTGACCCTGGAAACCGTGGAGATCGAGGACCCCCGTCCGGATGAGGTGCTGGTGCGGGTGGTGGCCACCGGCGTCTGCCACACCGACATGGCCATGCGCGACCAGGAATTGCCGGTGCCGCCGCCGGCGGTGCTGGGGCATGAGGGGGCGGGCATCGTCGTGCGGGTGGGGGCGGGCGTCACCCGCGTCGCCCCGGGCGACCGTGTGGTCATGAGCTTCAATTCCTGCGGCGCCTGTCCCTCCTGCCACGACCATATTCCAGCCTATTGCCATGATTTCTTCGGCCGCAACTTCAGCGGCCGGCGCGCCGATGGCAGCAGTGGCCTGAGCTGGCCGGGGCCGGGGGAAGGGCGGGTGCTGGGCGGCAACGTTTTCGGCCAGTCCTCCTTCGCCACCCATGCTTTGTGTCCTGAACGCAACGTGGTGAAGGTGCCAGCGACGGCGCCCCTGGAGATCCTGGGGCCGCTGGGCTGTGGCGTCCTGACCGGGGCGGGCGCGGTCATGAACGCCCTGCGGGTGGCGCGCGGCCGGTCCCTGGCCGTCTTCGGCACCGGAGCGGTCGGCCTCAGCGCCGTGATGGCGGCCCGCGTGATGGGGGCGGCCTCCATCATCGCTATCGATTTGGTGGAGGCCCGGCTGGACTTGGCGCGAGAGCTGGGCGCCACCCACGTGTTCAACCCCGGTCGCACCTCAGTGGTAGACGGGATCATGGCGCTGACCGGTGGGATGGGCGTCGATTATGCCCTGGACACCACCGCCCGCCTGGCCGTCGTGGGCGACGCCGTACGCTGCCTGGCGCCGCGCGGCGTCTGCGGCCTGGTGGGCGCCATGCCCTTTGGCCAGATCCTGCCGGTGGACGGCGGCCACTTGATGAGCGGCGGCCGCAGCGTGCGCGGCATCGTGGAAGGCGACGCCGACCCGCACCAGTTCATCCCGGCCCTGATCGACCTGTACCTCGCCGGGCAGTTCCCCTTCGACCGGCTGATCACTTTCTATCCCCTGGCGGAGATCAACCAGGCCATCCACGACGCCGAAGCTGGGCGGACGGTGAAGCCGGTGCTGCGCATGCCGGGGTGGTGATCAAGTCGCCCGTCACGATCCTCATATTCAAGGCTTACCCTATCGCCAGACGGGGAAACCCAACACGGCGCCCAGCTCGACCGACAGGCGCACGCCGAACGCCAGGATGTCCTTGGACTGATGAACGGCGCCGGGCCGCAGGATGTTATCCGGGTCCAGGACGTACTGGATGTTGGGGCTGACCTTGATGCCGCGCGCGACCTTGTAGCCGTAGTTGATTTCAAAAATGCCTTCGGCGTTGTGCACGGGATCCGTGCCGCCGGCCGCGGCACGCGAGGCGCGCAGGAAATCCACCTCACGCGGGCCCAGTTGGATATAGCTGCCGACGATGCCGAAGGTGTCGTCCGGTCTGCTTTCGAATGGCCCCGTCAGCACCAGGCCCAGCAACGTCTGCTTCTTGAATTGGGTGTAGTCCGCAGTCGACCCGATCATGCCGCCGAACAGCGTCAGGTTGCGCTGCCGGTCCCCGCTGAAGCGGGCCACGACCATGTCCCCCATGGCGTACCAGCCGGTTTGGCCTTCGTCATGGACCAGCGCCGCGCCCTTGTAGGCGATGCGTGACACGCCGCGGCTGTTGAGGAACGGGTCGGAGACGGGGGAGGTGTTGCGGAAACCGCCCAGGCGCACGTGATAGGCATGGTCCTCCAGGGGTGATGCGGACTGGAAGCCCATCTCCCCCGCGGTCTGCACCCCGGTCCCGCCCTTGGTCGACCAGTCAAACCCGTTGGTGGGGATGAGAGAGGTGTTGGCTTCGAACGCCCCCGCCTGGACGTAGAAGGTCTTGGACAGGTTGGCCTTCACGCGCCCGCCCCAGGTGCCGTAGGGAAAGAAGGACAGGGTCTTGTTCTGGATCGGCAGGACGGCGGGGTTGAAGCAGACGGAATTATTCTGGAAGTTGCAGTAGATGGTTGAGGCGTTAAAGAAGGTCAGCGCCGAGACGCGCCCGCCGGTGATGTTGATCTTGCCATCGAACAAGTCCTGATCCAGCGACAGGGCGGAAAGGCGCATGTTGTGGTAGGTCTTGAAGCGCGTCTGAAAGCTGACGGCGTTCAGGGTATGCTCAGCGGCCAGGGATGTGCCGATGGAGTCATTGATCGACATATGGAATGTCGCGCCCGACCAGCCGACCATCTTATCGAGGTCGAGGTCGGTGCCGAAGGGGGTGGCCAGTGAATTGGCCTTGCCCTGTCCCTGGCCGCCCGTGGTGTTGGCCGCGAACTCATCCACGACCAGGGCGCGCAGGTAAACGCCCCGGTCGGCCAAGGCTTGGCCGATGTCGCTGAAAGGTCCGTCGGGAGGAGGGGGCGTGAATCCGCTTCCGGGCGGTGGGAGGATGTGGAGTTGGGGAATGACCCGGGCACGATCGGTTTCAGTGTTCGGCGCCGCCTGACCTTCAGCGGTGATAGCCGGTTTTTCTTGTACGGTTTCAGGTGTGGTTTCAGCCAGGCCGGGGGTCGTGCCCAAGACGATGCACCCCACCAGCGCCGCCAGCGTTTTCATGGATAAAGCCTCCCCTTTCGGACTTCGTCTCGCGCGAAGTTCCGTTGAAATGTCGAAGTGTGTTCGGATGCCTTTGCCCCGGCTTTAGGGTGACAGGGTCTCCAGGGACTTGCCGGTCGTCTCCGGCGCCCGCAGCCATACGGCCAAGCCTGTGAAGGCCGACACGGCGGCAAAAACCAGGAAGACGGGCGCCACGGAGCCTTGCGCGACGACCATGCCGATCACCCAGGGTCCCGCCATGGATCCGGCGCGCAGCCAGGCGCTGCCCAGGCCGGCCCCCAAGGAGCGCAGGCGCGTCGGGTACAGCTCGCCGGAGTAAAGGTAGAGGGAATAGGTGACGGTCTGGACGGCGGCGAAGGCGGGGGTGGCGAGCAAGAGGACGGTCAGCGCGCTGCTCGCCCCCTGCAGGTAGAGCGCCGCCAGCGGGATGACGGCGAAGGCCAGGGCACCGATATACCAGCGGCGGCGACCGACCCGGTCGATGACCAGGGCGCAGATGAAGGAGGCCACCAAGGCGGCGCCGGTGGTGATGAAGCCATAACCGATGGCCTGCCCGACCGGCATATTGAAGACCGTCTTGTAAAGGGTCGGCAGCCAGGTGACCAAGCCGTTATTGATCATATAGGCGCCGAACCACATGACCCACAGCAGCAGCGTCCGCGGACCATAGAGGGGACCGAAGAGCTCCTTCACCGAGCCCTGGGCCTTTGGAGCGATCACCGTCGTGGCAACGGCCGGTTCCGGCAGAGCCTTGCCGCTGCGGATCGCGCTCGCCTCCAGGCGGGCCACGATGGCCTCCGCTTGGGCCAGCCGCCCCTTGCCGATCAGCCAGCGTGGGCTTTCCGACAGGAAGAAGCGCAAGGGTATGACCAGGGCGACTGGCACCATGCCCACAATGAACATGGCCTTCCACCCGGCCTCCGGAACCAGCACCAGGCCGATGGCGCCGGCGGACGTGAGGCCCACCAGGAACAGCAGTTCGTACAGCAGAAAGAAACGCCCCCGTTTCTTGGCGCCTGACAACTCGTTGACATAGGCGCTGGCCACGGGAACCTCGCCGCCTGTTCCTATCCCTTGGAGGAAACGGAACAGCATGAGGGAGTGCGCGTCCCAGGCGAAGATGCAGGCGCAGCTCATGGCCGCAAAGATGGCGATGGCGATGGCCAGGACGGGCAGGCGTCCCAGGCGCTCGGCCAACCAGCCGAAGATAACCGCGCCGATCAGCTGGCCGAAATATCCGGAGGAAATGATGGCGGCCGTGGCCGCCGGCGTCAGCGCCCATTCCTTCGACAGGATGGGCATGGCATAGGCGATGGCGATGGTCGTGTACCCATCGAAGAACGTCGCCATGCCGACGCATCCCCGCGCCCACATGACGGGCTTGGTTACCGGCAGGCGTTCCAGCCGGGCGATGAGGCGGGCACCTTCGGTCATGGACGTGGCGCTCCGTCGCTTCGCGTCGTCCATCAAGATCATATCCATTTGACCCCTCCCTCTGGACGCACGCCTTCCCGCCCCAGCGTACCGGGCGTATGGCATGTCTTATTGTCTTTATATGGGTGGTCAAGGCACCCCAGCGGGCCTGGGGTGCCTCGCAGCCGGAATTAGATGATGGACGCCGCCTTCAGCGCGGCCTTGATCTCAGCCTCCGCTTCAGGGGACAGGTCCCGAAGGGGGGAGCGGATCGTCGCGTTCTTTAGGATGCCGCGGGCGACCAGTGCGATCTTCAGGGCCACCGTGCCCTCCATATGCGATCCGCGATGATAGATCGCCTTGGTGACCGGCAGCAGCTGGTCATGAATCTTCCGGGCCTTGGGATAGTCCTTGGCCTTCCCCGCGGCGATGAACTCCACCAACAGCTCAGGCGCCACGTTGCCGTATCCGACCAGCGCGCCGTCCACGTCGAACATGGTGTGCAGCAGGTACTCATCATGGCAGGTGAGGATCTGCAGGTCGGGGAACTCGTTGCGCAGGACGGGGATTTCCGTGTCCCAGCGACGCATGTTGCGCACGCCGTTCTTGGTGGCCACGACGCCCGGCTGGGCGGCAATCTCCAACTGGGTCTTCAGGTTGTAGCTGGCCTTGGTGACGTCGGGGTACTGGAACAGAATGCACTGCAGGCCGGACTCTTCATGGATGGCCTTGTAGCGATCCTGCGGCGCCCCGTCCTGGAAGCCGAAACGCAGCCAGCCATGGGACGGGTAGACCAGCGCCCCGATGGCGCCGGCGTCGGCGGCGCGGCGCGCTTCCTTTGCCGCCACTTCAGTGCCTTCGCCGGTAATGCCGGCGATGATGGGAACCTGGCCGCCCACCGCCTCCACCAGCGTTTCAATGAGTTTCACCTGCTCATCCTGGGTCAGGAAGGTGCCTTCACCGGCGTGACCAAGGCAAACCAGGCTCTTCACCCCATTGATGGAGACCAGCCATTTCGCCAGCGCGGCGTTGGCTTCGTAATCCACCTTGCCGTCCTTGGTGAAGGCTGTCACCGGGGCCGGGCTCAGGCCACGCAAATCCATGACGGGGGTGCGAAAGGCAGACTTCTCCTGTCGGGAGATGGGCGCGTTCATGGGTTTCCTCACAGTTATCGGTTTCAGGCGACATCCCATCATCTGCGTAGGGATCGATCGCGGGAACGTTCCCACGATCGATCCAAAGCTTACTGGAGTCAAGCCCGATCTTGGGGCATACAGAAGGCAGGGCAGGGCCTGCGCGGTGGCATCAGGTCGATGGCGGGGAGAGTCTCTTGATGGAAAAGGAAGATATGGCTGGCGGCCCGGTGCGAGGGACCCCGGGGCGTGTGACCTTGCACGACGTGGCGGCGGCGGCAGGGGTGTCCAAGTCCACCGTATCGCGTATCCTCGATGAGCGGTTGCCGCAGTCGGACAGCGAAACGGCTCGGCGGGTCCGGCAGGTGGCCGCCGGTCTTGGCTATATCCGTGATGTCTCGGCCGCCAGCCTGCGGCGCGGAAAGACGATGACCATAGGCGTGATCGTGCCGCGCCTGACCGACACGGCGATGGCGATGCTCTATGAGGCGCTCACCAAGGCTTGCGTCCGTTCGGGTCGGTTCGCCATTGTCGCGACGACGGACGACAGACCCAAGGCCGACAGGGTGGCGGCGGAAACCCTGTTGCGGCGGGGGGTTGACGGCCTGGTCTTGTCCACCGCCCGGCAGGATGACGACTTCCCGGACGATTTGACGCGGCGCGGCGTGCCTCATGTCCTCGCCCTGCGCACGGATGGCCGCAGCCTGTCCTCCGTCGGGGATGACATGTTGGGTGGGTACCTCGCCACCCGGCATCTCCTGGACTTGGGGCACCGCCATATTGGCCTGATTGCCGGTCCCTCTTACGCATCCAGCGCGCACGGTCGCGTTGAGGGATATAAGCAGGCGCTCGCCGAGGCCGGGGTGTCGCAGGACCCCGCCTACATCGTCGAGTCCACTTTCGGCATTGAGTCCGGCGCGGAGGCGGCCTTGGCCCTGATGCGCTTGGACCCCAAGCCCACCGCCGTTTTCGCGGTCAACGACAACACGGCCATCGGCGCCCTGTCAGCGCTTGCCAGAATGGGGTATGCGGTGCCCGGCGACGTCTCCGTCGTGGGGTACAATGACATCCCCATCGTTAGCCACCTGCCAACGCCATTGACCACATTGCGGGTGCCCTTCGACCAGATCGCATCGGTCGCGCTTGATTTGCTGACAGAGGATCCGACCGCCGTGAGCGACAGGATCAGGGTTTCCGCCCCCACGCTCATTCCCCGCCGGTCCACGGCCCGGCTTCCACCGAAGCGGGGCTAAGCGGCACGCATATGAACTGTCGTCGCCTCTAGGGCACGCTCAAGGGTTCTTTTCCATAATTACCC
>NZ_JARPAF010000003.1:367989-369532 GCF_029594735.1 Nitrospirillum amazonense | reverse complement strand
TTATCGGTTTTCCGTATGTAAGCGCAAAGTTAAAATGTCAGGCCTGTGCAAAGTAGAACTGTCAGTCTTCCGGTTGGCTGTGTCCGACGTGGGAGGCTGCGGTGGGCTGGGTGGTGATGAGCGACCGGGATGTTCGTCGGGTTGAGGTGCTGTCTGATGTTGTGGGTGGCCGGCTGACAGCTGGCTCAGCGGCAGCTGTTCTGGGCTTGAGCGAGCGTCAGGTATGGCGGTTGCTGGGCCGGTATCGGTCAGGCGGTGGTGGTGCCATCGTGCACCAGGCGCGAGGGCGGCCGTCGAACCGTCAGCTGGGTGCTGGGTTGCGTGAGTTGGCGCTGGAGTTGGTGCGGCGGCACTACGCGGATTTTGGTCCGACGCTGGCGGCGGAGCAATTGGCGGAGCGTCATGGGCTGGCTGTATCGCGGGAGACGCTGCGGGGGTGGATGTCCGCGGCGGGGTTGTGGGTGTCGCGGCATCAGCGGCGTCAGTTTCACCGCCCTCGCCTGCGCCGGGAGCGCTTGGGCGAACTGGTTCAGATCGATGGCAGCGAGCATCGGTGGTTTGAGGACCGGGCGGGCCCGTGCAGCCTGTTGGTGTTCATCGACGATGCGACGGGCCGGTTGATGGAACTGCGGTTCGCGGCGTCGGAGAGCGCGTTCAGCTACTTCGCGGCGCTGGAGGGGTATGTGACGCGGCATGGGCGGCCGGTGGCGTTTTACTCCGACAAGCACACGGTGTTCCGGGTGGCGAAGGCGGAGGCGCGGACGGGGCAAGGGATGACGCAGTTCGGTCGGGCCTTGGCGGAGTTGGGGATCGAGATTCTGTGCGCGAACTCCAGCCAGGCGAAGGGGCGGGTTGAGCGGGTGAACCGGACGCTGCAGGACCGGCTGGTGAAGGAGTTGCGGCTGGCGGGGATCAGTGACATGGCGGCGGGGAATGCCTTCCTGCCCGGGTTCATGGAGCGGTTCAACGGGCGGTTTGCGGTGGCCCCTGCGCGGCCGGAGGATGTGCACCGTCCGCTGACGGTGTCGGCGGAGCGGCTGCGGGACATTCTGTGCTGGCGGGAGCGGCGGTATGTGGGGCGGCAGCTGACGCTGTCGTATGAGCGGCGGCGGGTGATGCTGGCGGAGACGGCGGTGACGCGGGTCCTGGTGGGTCAGTATGTGGACAGCTACGCCTTTGCGGACGGTCGGCTGGAGTTCCGCTGGCAGGGAGTGGCCCTGCCCTACACCGCGTTTGACAAGAACCAGCGGGTGAGCCACGCGGCGGTGGTTGAGAACAAGCGGCTGTCGGCGGTGCTGGCCGAGATCCGGGAGACGCAGGACGCGATGCCGGCACCGAAGGTCCAGACCAACAGCGAGCGCGTTGGTTACGTCAAGACCGGGGACAAACCGGGGCGTAAGCGGAGGTTGCCGGGGCGCCTTGCGGGGGTAGGCCGGTCCGCTGCGCCTTCGGCTCCGCTGCCCGCCCTACCCCCAGCACTGACAGTTCTACTTTGCGGGACACCCTGACACTTCTATCCGGTTGAAACACCGTATGTAGGCGG
>NZ_JARPAF010000003.1:357563-367889 GCF_029594735.1 Nitrospirillum amazonense | reverse complement strand
TTGGATTCAATCCCGAAGCGCGACATTCCGGTCCGATGGCATCAGTCCTGGAGTGCGCACATGAAGGCCGCTACCCTTGTGCAGGAACGGCGCGGCGCGAATTGGTGACAAGGGAGAACCCTGGTGGATGACCTCAAGCCCCTGCCCGAGGCACGTCCAACCGTTTCGCGGCGCTCGATGGCGATCGCGGCATTTTCCACAGTGGTGGAATGGTATGACTTCACGCTGTACCTTTATCTCGCGCCCGTCATCGCCGGCATCTTTTTCGGCGATGGCAAGGGGTCGTTGATCACCGCGCTGGCGGGATTCGCCATCGCCTACCTGCTGCGGCCGCTGGGGGCCGTGGCGTTCGGCCACGTCGGCGACCACGTCGGGCGCCGGCGCATGATGCTGCTGTCCATGGCCATGATGAGCCTGGCGATGCTGGCCACGGCCCTCCTGCCGACCTACACGGCCATTGGTGCCCTTGCGGGGTGGCTGCTGCTGTTGCTGCGCTGTGTCATGAGTTTCTCGGTGGGTGGGGAATATACCGGCGTCGTCGCCTACCTGCTGGAGGGGGCCAAGCCGGGCCGGCGGGGCCTGGTCACCTCCTGCGCCTCGGCGGCCAGCGAGGTGGGTGGCCTGCTGGCTGTCGGCGTGTCCGCGCTGACCGTGCACCTGTTGGACGCGACGGACCTGGCATGCTGGGGCTGGCGCATCCCCTTCCTGGTGGGGGCCGCGCTGGCGGGTGGTGTCTGGATCGCGCGGTCGGCGATGGAGGAGTCGCCGGACTTCGAGCGGCAGGCGGCGGCCGGGGCGGCGCCGGCCCGGCCCCTGGTCTACGCCCTCATCCACCACCGCGCGGGCATCTTTCGGTCATTCGCCGTCTCCGCGCTGGGGTCGATCACTTATTATGTTGGCATCACCTATGTTCCGGCCTTCCTCACCGCCACAGGGTCGTTGAGCGAAGACATGTCGCTGTGGCTGTCCACCATCGCCGCCGTGGCGGTCATCGCCGTGACGCCGGCCATCGGCGCACTGTCAGATCGCGTGGGGCGCAAGCCCGTGCTGATCGGCCTCACCTTGGGAAGCACGCTGCTGCCGGCGCCCCTGTTCTGGCTGATGGTGAGTGGGTCCACCAGCAGGGCCTTGGTCGGGGCCATCCTGCTGGCAGCCCTGGCCGGCGGCGTCAGCGCGGTGGGCGCCGTGGCGACGGCCGAGCAGTTTCCCGGGGAAGGGCGACTGACCGGTCTGGCCCTGGGTGCCACCGGGGCAACGGCCTTGTTCGGCGGGTTGACCCCTTTCGTCGCCCACGCGCTGGTGATCCGCACGGCTTGGCCCTTGATCCCCGGCGTCATGATCGCCCTGGTCGCCCTGCTGGTGCTTCCCGTCCTCACGCAGATGCGGGAAACAGCGCCCGGCAGCGGCGATTGAGTGACGAGCCGACAGCCCCGCCCTCGCCCCCTTCCCTCTGCCACACGTCACAGTTGTCGCCCCTATCCCGTCAGCCGCACGCTGCGCGGCTGGCGCAAGCGTGCGTTAAGGCTATTGGATACAACGTGGCAGGGAAATAATCCTTGTGATGTTCCGCATGCCGCACTATACCCATGCCACCCATTAGCGCGGGCATCGATATCACGTTAATGCAACTTTTATGAACTTGATCGTTAACTGAGCCTACACACCGAGGCATCCCAACCGATTTGACGCGCATGTAAAAAATCAAGGTTTGTTTATATAAATGCCTTAATACGTTCATGAATGATCAACATATTCCGGAAAATCAATACAATAGCTTAACTCATAAATTAGAATATCGGTTACGTAGCGTGTACTGGTCTTGACTTTAATGGGGCAACGCGGCCTTCGCCCGCTGTTGCGGACGGCATCTATTTATCGCGCCCATCTATTTATCCGAAATTCACCGATGGTGTTCCTATGCCCGGGTCTGTTCTAGGCGCTAAAGCCATCAGAGACGACGGCCTGTCAACGATGCCGGAGCCTGCACGCGACCGTCAGCATTTCATCGCCATCGATCAGGTCTTTGACGGCCACGCTCAAAGCCACCCCCATCATCTGGCGATCCTGACCGATGGCGGCATCCAGACCGCCGCCGACGTCAACCGCAAGGCGAACGTCCTGGCCGCCGCCCTGGCCGCTCACGGCGTGGCGCCGGGCGAGGCGGTGGGGGTGTTCGTGCACCGCTCAGAACAACTCCCGTTTGTGTTCCTTGCCATCCAGCGCGCGGGCGCCGTCTATGTGCCGCTGGCCGCCGACCATCCGCCCGCCCGCCTGCTGGCCATGGTGGAGGATGCGGCCATCCGTTTCGTCGTGGCCTTGGACAGCCTGGTACCGCCGGTGGAGGTCATGAACCGGCTGGCTGGGCTGTCCGGCGGGTTGATCGATCCGGTCACGGTCCTGGCCACCGAAGCCCGCGATACGGCCCCTTTGTCGGTCCCGCGGCGGACGGCCGACGACATCGCCGCCATCCTGTTCACCTCCGGTTCCACTGGCCGGCCCAAGGGCGTGCTGATCCGCCATGGTGGCATCGACCATATGGCGCGTGGCCACGCCCAGGCGCAGGGGTTCCACCGGAACGACCGTTTCCTGCTGTCCAGCGCGCCGGGCTTCATCCTGGGCTTTCGAGAGCTGTGCCTGCCCCTGTATTTGGGTGCCGCCCAGGTGCCGGCCACCCGCGCCCTTCTGGATGATCCGACTGCCCTGCTGGCGCTGATGGAGCGTCACGCGGTCAGCGTCGCGTCCTTCACCCCTTCCTACCTGCGTTTGCTGAACGGGCGCGTGCCTGCGGGCCTGCGCTGCCTGATGACGGCGGGGGAGCGGCCCAACATCGCCGACGCCCTGCACTATGGCGACCGTATCGCCTATTGGAACATGCACGGCGCGACGGAGGTGTGCGGCACCATCTGCCTGCTGCGCGTCACGCCGGAGGGTTGGGCCGATGCCGACCGCCTGCCCAGTGGCCGTCCCTTCCCCGGCATCCGGGTGCTTATCCTGGATGGCGACGGCAACCTGGTGCCCGCGGGTGAGGTGGGCGAGGTCCATGTCCTGGGTGAGGGCCTATCGCCCGGCTATCTGAACCAGCCGGACTTGACCGCGCGCACCTTTGTCGACACCGCCTTCGGCCGGGCGTACCGCACCGGCGACATGGGCCGCTGGCGCGAGGATGGCTTGCTGGAGGCGCTGGGCCGTCGCGACGACATGGTCAAGGTCTCCGGCCAGGCCGTGGCTTTGGCGGAGATCGAGCGCGCGCTGGCCCGACATCCCGGCGTCACCCATGCCAGCGTCGTGCTGGCCGACGGCGGCCTGGTGGGGTTCGTGGCCGGAACGGTGTCGCCCGGCACCGACTGGACGGCCTATCTCGCGACCCTGCTGCCGGCGTACATGGTGCCTGCACGCGTCATCGCCCTTCCCCGTCTGCCTACCAGCAGCGCCGGCAAGATCGATCGCCAGGCCCTGCTGACACTGGCCCGCGACCAGCGTTCGGCCCGTGTCGCGACGCCCGATACCCTGCCCCAGGGTGATCTGGAGCAGGCTGTGGCCGCCGCCTGGCAGGCGGTGCTGGGGCCGGGCCTCATCCTGCGCGACGATAATTTCTTCAGCCTGGGCGGTACCAGCCTGCGCGCCATCGAGGTGGCCTTGCGCCTGCAGGCGCTGGGCCACGCGGCCACGGTCCAGGACGTGCTGTCCACCCTGACGGTGCGCAGCCTGGCGACCCATCTGGCGGCTGGCGGTACCGTCACCGACGATGGCGGCGCAGAGAACGAGGGGCCCGCCACCGCGGGCCAAGCCGATTTTTGGCTAGCCCATCGCCTTGGCTTGGCGGGGGTCGGGCACCATGTCGTCCGGGTGCTCGAAAAAGCGGGAGGGCGGGACACGGTTGAAGACTGGGGCGCCGCCTGGCACGGCTTGGTCGCCGACCATCCCGCCTTTCGCACCGCCTTCAATGAGCAGGCCGACGGTGGCGTCCATTGGCACACCGTGGCTCACCTGACGGCACCGGATCCGGTTCTCTGGGACTGTGCCGACGAGAATGAGGCATGGAGCCGGTTGGCCGCCGCCGTGGCCGAGCCTTTCGACCTGAGCCAGGCGCCGCTGGCGCGCGCCGGCCTCATCCGCCTCCCCACCGACGGGGGGCGCCTGCTGTTCTGGGTGGCGGCGCATCATGCGGTGGTGGATGGCTTGGCCATGGGCCAACTGCAGGACGACCTGGCCCGCCGGCTACGGGGCGAGGTCGCCAGCCCGGCCGCGCACGGCATCCGGGCCGCCACAACGGCCGAGGCGCGCTACCTGGCCTCCGCCGCGCGGGAGGCGGATCAGCGCTATTGGCGGGACCAACTGGACGTAGCGGCGGCTGGCGGCGATGACGTCCTGGCGGATCTCGCTACCGATTACAACCGCCCCGCCACGCCCCAACGGGCGCCCGCCGCCCCCTGCCACGCCGTCATCCCCGCCGCCACGGCCCAGGGCCTGGCCCGCCTGGCCCGCCAGGCGGAAACCGGCCTGCACGGCCTGCTGCTGGCCCTGCTGGGGTGGGAGGCGCAACGGCGCAGCGGCCGGCCGCAGGTCATCATCGGCAGCGGCTTTTCCATCCGCCCCTCGGGGGCTGAGACCGCCATTGGCCATTATGTCAACGTGCTGCCCCTGGTGCTGAGCAAGGCGGACGACACCTTGGCCGGCCGGCTGGCGGACAGCCGCGACACGCTGCGCGCCGCATTGGCCCATGCCCGCTATCCTGGCAGCTGGATCGCGCGGGAGTTCCAGCAGCGCTGGCCCGGCCGCCGTGCGGCGGAACGCCCTGGCCTGTTCGACATCACGCTGACAGCCAACCCACCCCCAGCCACGGAAGGTGCCCCGGACGGCGTGCGACGCCATCCCCTGCCCGGCTTGGGCCTGCCGCCGTTGGCCGGTGTGGATCTGGCCTTCAGCTATGAATGGGCCGAGGTGGCCGATGACCAGGCCGGCGATGATCTGCGCCTGGTCCTGCACTGGAATCCGGACGTCTATGCCGCCACGACGGCGCAAGCCTGGCTGGACAGCCTGGTGGCCTGGGCGGAATGGCTTGCGGCCGATCCCGACCGGCTGCGCCAGTCGCCCCCGGCCCTGCTGGCGCACGAGGCGGCAACACTGGCGGCGTGGGAAGCCGGCCCCACCGTGGAGCGGCCGGCCGTCGGTGCCCAGGTCCTGTTCGAGGATTGGGCCCGGCGTCAGCCGGACGCCGCGGCCGTGGTGACCCTGGAGGAAACCCAAAGCTACGCCAACTTGGATGCTGCCGCCAACGGCGTCGCCAACCGCCTGCTGGCCCTGGACCTGGGGCCGGATCGCGTCGTCGCGGTCCTCACCGACTGCGCGCCGGCCCTGCCGGCCGTCATTCTCGGCATCTGGAAGGCGGGGGCCGTCTACCTTCCCTTGGCCGCCGACTTGCCGGCCGAGCGCCTAGCCTACATGGCGTCCGATGCGGGCGCCAAGGTTCTGATCACCGTTCCCTCCGGGGACGGACGGACACCGCCGCCGGCCCTGCTGATGGGCCTCGGCCCCGTGCTGGACGCGGGCACCCTGCCGTCCGCCACGACTGTGGACCATGCCGGCGCCGGGCCGGACGACCTAGCCTATATCATCTACACCTCGGGAACCACCGGCCGGCCCAAAGGGGTCGCCGTCACCCATCGCGGCTACGTCAACACCATCCTGTCCCATGCCGGTACGGTCGGACTGACTCCCGCCGACCGTACCAGTCTGGTGGCGACCCCGGGCTTCGACGCCAGCCCCTGGGAGCTGGGCATGGCGCTGCTGAACGGCGGCGGCCTGGTGCCTATCAGCCCGGCGCTGCGCGACGATCCCTGGGCGCTGAAGCGTCATTACACCCGCCTGGGCGTCACCTGCGCTTTCCATGCCCCCTCATACCTGCGGGTCAGCGCCGAGACGCCGTTCCAGGGCCTGCGTATCCTAAACACCGGTGGCGAAGCGCCGCGTCACAACGATGCCGCCCGGCATGGCCCCCCCATCGCCTTCTGGAACGCCTACGGGCCGACCGAGACCTCCATCATCGTCACCATCGGCCTGGTGGAGGGCGATGCCGATCCACGCCGGCCCCTGTCCATCGGCCGCCCCCTGGCCAATACCCGCGTCAGCCTGCGCCGGGCTGACGGTAGGCCCGTGCCGCCGGGTGAGGTAGGTGAACTGTGGTTGGCCGGTGCCTGCGTGGCCCAGGGTTACCTCAACAACCCCGAATTGACGGCGGACCGCTTCGTCATGACGGACCAGGGCCGCGCCTACCGCAGCGGCGACCTGGGCCGCTGGACGGCCGACGGCCGCCTGGAACTGCTGGGCCGCATGGATCAGCAGGTCAAGCTGCACGGCCAAAGGGTGGAACTGGGCGAGATCGAGGCCGCCCTGTTGGGCCATGCCGCGATCCGCCAGGCCACCGTTCTGGTCTCCGCCGATGCCGGGCATGTGGCCCTGCGCGCCTTCCTGGTGGCGAAGGACGACCAGGCCCTGCCTACCCGCGACGCATGGCAGGCCTGGCTGGCCCCCCGCCTGCCGGCGCACATGATCCCAGCCAGCTTCACCCCCGTAGCCGCGATCCCCACCACCGCCAGCGGCAAGGTTGACGCCCGCGCCCTGCTGGCCTTGGCGCCGGCCCTGGAAGAAGGTACGCGCACACCGCCGGCGACCGCGCTGGAGGAATCGGTTGCCGGCGTCTGGGCCACCCTGCTGGGACCAAGCCTGACCGAGCGTGAGCCCCGCGTGGCGCGGGAGGACAACTTCTTTGCCCTGGGCGGCAACAGCCTGCTGGCCGTGACCATGGCGCACCAGTTGGCGCAGGTCCTGGGCCGCCCTGTGCCGGCGCGCGACCTGTTCATCGCGCCGACCCTCGCCCAATTCGCCTCTCATCTGGCGGTGACGGAGATCGTCGCGGACAGCACCGCGATCGCCGATGTGGACCCCACCCTGGCCACGCTGGGCGAACGGGAGTTTTGGGTGGCGGAGGCTGCGGGCCTCGACACAGGTCATTTCACCATGCCGCTGACCCGCCGTGTGGAGGGACCACCGCCGGACGCGGCGCGCTGGAACGCGGCCTGGCAGGCGCTGGTGGCGCGGCACGGCGCCCTGCGCACAACCTTCGCCGCCGACGCGGACGGCGTGGTGCGCCGGCATGTGGTGCCCCCTGGGGATGCCCCTGGGGACGCCGTGATCGCGGAACTGGAATTCACCGCCGTTACCGACCGCGCCGCGGCCCTGGCCCACATCCGCGACCGCCAGTGCGCGCCGCTGTCCTTGCGCCAGGCACCGCTGTACCGCGCCGGTGTCGTGACGGTCGCGGAAGGGGAAACCCTTTTCTGGCTGGCCTTGCACCATGCGGTGGGCGACGGCGCCTCGCTGGAGGTGCTGCTGCGTGACCTGGGCACGCTGTTGCGCGGCGATGAGTTCCGGGCTCCCGCCGTGGATGGCGTGGCATTGGCCCGGCAAGAGGTGGCCTATTTAGCCGGTCCCTGCGCCACCCGCGATGCTCAGGCGTGGGGTGCGATCCTGCAGGCCCTGCCCGACGCGGCGTTTGCGGAGTGGTCTCTGGACCATCCCCGCCGTCTGGATGCGCCCGCCCACAGCCACCGGCTGGAGGCGGTGTTGCCCGCCCACCAGGCCGACGCCCTGCGCCGCCTGGCCCGCCGCGGCCAGGGCAGCCTGCACGCCCTGATGCTGACGCTCTTGGGAGCGGAGGTGTTCCGCCGCACTGGCCGTAGTGATTTCCTGATCGGCAGCACCGTATCCCTGCGTGAGGATGCGGCGGTGGCGGAGGCTGTGGGCTATGCCGTGACCCTGGTGCCCGTTGCTTTCCACCTGACGGCCGACCAGGACCTCGCCAGCCGTTTTGATATCGTAAGGAATGATCTGGCACGGGCGCTACATCATGCCCGCTACCCCTTCGCCCGCTTGTGCCATGACCTGTGGCGCGAGCGGCCCACCCTGCGCGACCCCGCCCGTTTCCCCCTGTTCGACATCATCGTGACCGAAACGCCGGACCTGACCGGCACGCGTGACGCCGGCCAGGCGGCCACCCGTCTGGTGCGGCTCAGCGCCGTCGAGGCCGGGGGCATTCACTATGAACTGGCGCCCCACGGGGCCGGCCAGGATATGGCGCTGTCGCATGAGGCCCTGCCTGACGGCAGCCTGGTGCTGAAGTGGCAGATGAACGCCGCCATCTATGACTTTGATACCGCACATCACTGGCTGAAAGGCCTGCTGGACTTGGCCGCCTGGCTGGCGGACCGTCCGTCCATGGACGGCGCCGTGCCCACCGCGCTGCCGTCCGAGCACGCGCTGCTGGCGCGCTGGCAGGCAGGTTCGGCCGCCTTCCGGCCGGATGCCCGCCCGGTTGACCTGATCGCCGCGCAGGCGGCCGCCCGGCCAGAGCATCCCGCCCTGATCCTGGCGGACGGGGCCGTGGTTTCCTACGCCGCGCTGCTGGGCCGCGCCAACCGGCTGGCGCGCGGCCTGGTGGTCCAGGGCGCGACGCCGGGCACCGTAGTCGCCGTCGTCGCGCCGCGCGGCGCCGTCGACCTGCCGGCGGTACTCCTGGCCCTTTGGCAGGCCGGGGCGGTGTATCTGCCCCTGGCCGCCGACCTGCCGGCGGAGCGACAGGAGTTCATGGCTCGCGACGGGGGCGTGGCCCATATCCTGGACCTGACGACGGATGGGCTGGCGGCCCTGGAGCGGGCGGCCCAGGACGACATCGCCCTGCCGCAGGGGCGGTCCAACGACATCGCCTACATCCTCTACACCTCCGGTTCCACCGGCCTGCCCAAGGGTGTGCGGGTGAGCCACGCCGCCCTGCTGAACACCCTGCTGGGCGTGGGCGAGGACTATGGCCTGACCGCTGACGACCGCACGCTGATGTTTGCCTCCCCGGCGTTCGACGTGTCCCTGTCCGACATCGGCTTGCCACTGATGTTCGGCGCCACCCTGTGTCTGGCGACGGCGGAGGTCATCGAGCGGCCGGCAGCTCTGTTGGACCTTATCCGCGATCGCGGTGTCACGGTGGCCGACCTCACGCCCACCTATCTGCGCCTGCTGGATGGCGCCCTGCCTGACAGCGTGCGCATCCTGGTGACGGGCGGCGAGGCGCCGCTGGCTGGTGACGTGGCGCGCTATGGCAACCGCCTGCGCTATGTCAACGCCTACGGTCCCACGGAAAACGCCATCACCAGCACCATGGGCGACCTGCCCGTGGCTGGGCTGGACGGCGTGCTGGCCACCGGCCGCCCCCTGCCCAACACCCTGGTGGAGATCCGCGACGCCGCCGGCGCCCTGGCGGCCCCCGGAGCGGTGGGCGAAATCTGGCTGGGCGGCCTGAATCTGGCGGAGGGCTATCTCAACCGCCCCGACCTGACCGCCGCCGCCTTCATCGGTGAGGGTGAGCAGCGACGCTACCGCACCGGCGACCTGGGCCGCTGGCGTGGCGGCCATGACGGCGGCCTGCCGGTGCTGGAGGTGCTGGGCCGGCGCGACCATCAGGTCAAGCTGAACGGCATTCGCATCGAGTTGGGGGAGATCGAGGCGGCGCTGGAAGCCCACCCCGCCGTGGCCCAGGCCGTCGTGGTGCTGGAGGCCGCCCCCAGTGGCGAACCCAGTGGCGAACCCAGTGGCGAACCCGCTGGCGAGCCCGGCTGCAAAAGCCTGTGGGCCTTCGTTCGCCCGCAGGCCGGCGGTTCCCGCGAATGGCTGGCCCGGGGCTGGCGCGAGATCCTGGCCGATCGGTTGCCGGCCTATATGATCCCGGCCGCGTTGCTGGTGGTGGACGCCATCCCCATGACCACGTCCGGCAAGATCGACCGCGCGGCTCTGCGTGCCTTGCTGGCCCTGTCGGGCGCGCGGGCTGACGCCGGTCCGGTCGGCGGCCCGCCCCAGGGGCCGGTTGAGGAGCGCATCGCGGCGGCGTGGCGGGAGCTGGCGGAGGGCGACACGCTGGCCGTGGTTCTGGCCGGGGTGCAGCAGTCGCTGGCCGACGGCCTCAGCCACTCCCGCTATCCCACCGCCCGCATCCTGGCGGACTTCCGGGGCCAATACCCCGATCTGGTCCAGCCCGGCCGCTTCCCGCTGTTCGACATGGCGGTGACGGAGAATCCGGGCGACATGGGCGGCGACGCCGGCCGCAACGCCGCCTGGCGCTTCGTGCCACAGCAGCCCCCCGCCACCGGGGCGGTGGATTATCGCCTGACCACCAATGCCCCGGCCCAGGACATGGTGCTGGCGCATGAGGCCCGGGCCGACGGCCGCCACGCGCTGCAGCTGTTCGTCAACGCCACCGTCTATGACCGGGAAACGGCGGAG
>NZ_JARPAF010000003.1:357356-357463 GCF_029594735.1 Nitrospirillum amazonense | reverse complement strand
ACGCCCAAGGGCGTGGTCATCACCCATGCCGGCCTGATGAACCTGGCGGTCGGCATGGGCGAGCGGTTCGGGATCACGCCGGCCGACCGCGTGCTGACCCTGGCCTC
>NZ_JARPAF010000003.1:356687-357256 GCF_029594735.1 Nitrospirillum amazonense | reverse complement strand
ACGCGCCCCGCCTGGCGGCCGGCCGGCCCCTGCCCAACATCCGCGTCATGATCCTGGACGCCCAGGGCCGCCAGGTGCCCCCCGGGGCCATCGGCGAAATCTGGGTGGCCGGCGCCAGCCTGGCCCAGGGTTATCTGAACCGACCCGACCTGACCAAGCGCGCCTTCCCCACCGCCGCCGACGGCCGCCGCTACCGCACCGGCGACCTCGGTCGCTGGACGGCCGGGGGCGAGTTGCTGGTCCTGGGCCGCGCCGACGGCCAGGTCAAGCTGCGCGGCCAGCGGGTGGAACTGGGCGAGATCGCCGCCGCCATCGAGGCGCAGCCGGGCGTACGCCAGGCCGTGGTGCTGGTGCACAAGGATCCCGCCGGCAACCAGGCGCTCTACGCCTTCGCCACCGGCGCCAACCTGCCGGACAACACCGCCTGGCGCGAGGTGCTGGCCCAGCGCCTGCCCAGCTACATGCTACCGGCCGCCGTCATCCCGGTGGAGAGCATCCCCACCACCATGGCCGGAAAGGTCGACCAGGCCAGCTTGCGCGCCCGCATCGACGACTATCGCCTGCAGCAG
>NZ_JARPAF010000003.1:355078-356587 GCF_029594735.1 Nitrospirillum amazonense | reverse complement strand
GTGCTGGGCTGCGGCGCCGTGGGTCGGGAGGACGATTTCTTCCGCCTGGGTGGGCACAGCCTGCTGGCCATCGCCGTGTCGCACCAGCTGGAGAAGGCCTTCGGCCATCCGGTGCCGGCGCGCGAACTGTTCAGCGACCCCACCCTGCGCGGCTTCGCCCGCCGCGTGGCCCAGCTGGGCCAGGGCGAAACGGTAGTGGTGGGCAGTGGCAGCGACCGCGCCACCGAAGGTCAACGCGAGTTCTGGGTGGCGGAGGGCGCCGGGCTGGACACGCGCGCCTTCACCATGACGCTGGCTTTGACGGCCACAGGCGCCGTGCCGGATGACGCGGCCTGGCGCCGGGCCTGGACCGGCCTGGTCCGCCACCATGACGCCCTGCGCTGCCACTTCGAGGAGGCTGGTGACGACATTCTACGCCGCACGGTGCTGGACGCGGGCGCCGCCGGGGCGCTGGTCGATCGTCACTTCCTGATCGAGACGGCGGCCGATGCCGAGTCAGCGCTGGCCCAGGCGCGCGGCCATGCCGCCACGGCCATCCCGCTGGGCCAGCCGCCGCTGTGGCGGGCCGGCCTGGTGCGGACGCCGGAGGGGGCCGTGTTCTGGCTGGGCCTGCACCACGCCGTGGGTGACGGCCTGTCCCTGGCCGTGCTGATCGAGGATCTGACCGCCCTGCTGGAGGGACAGGCGTTGGAGGCACTGTCGGGCGGCCTGGCCCTGTCGGCAGCGCGGGAGCAGGCCTACCTGGCCAGCCCGGCGGCCGATGCCGACGCCGCCTATTGGCGCGACACGCTGGACCATCTGGTGGCCAGCCCGGCGCCGGAGGGCAACGGGCCCTTCGATGAATGGCCGCTGGACGCGCCGCGCCCGCTGGGCCGCAGCGGCCAGGCCGCGAAGGGCAGCCACAGCCTGCGCCTGTGCCTGGACGCCGACACCGCCGCCGCCCTGCGCCGCATCGCCCAGGGCCAGGGCGCCAGCCTGCATGCCCTGATGCTGGCCCTGATGGCCATCGAGGTGCGGCGGCGCACCGGCCGGGCCCACTTCACCCTGGGCACCGCCGCCTCCACCCGCGAGACGGCGGATGAGGCCCGGGTGGTGGGCTATTACCTGAACATGCTGCCCCTGGCCTGCCATTTGGCCGATGCCGACACCCTGGCCGACGCCCTGGCGGGGGTGCAGCAGTCGCTGGCCGAGGGCCTCAGCCATTCCCGCTATCCCACCGCCCGCATCCTGGCGGACTTCCGGGGCCAACACCCCGACCTGGTCCAGCCGGGGCGCTACCCGCTGTACAACCTCCTGGTCAGCGAGACGCCCATGGCGGTCGGCAACGGCGGGAATGCGGACTGGGCGCTGACGACGGCCACCATCGCCATCCCGGAACGCCCCACCTATCGCCTGAGCCCCTTGGCCGCCGCGCACGACATGGCCCTGACGCACGAGGCCCTGGCCGACGGCCGCCTGGTACTGCAATGGTTGGTGGACGCTGCGCTTTATGAGCGCGAAACCGTGGAA
>NZ_JARPAF010000003.1:353283-354978 GCF_029594735.1 Nitrospirillum amazonense | reverse complement strand
AGCTGGGCGCTGTCGCTGGCGGCCCTGGCTCGCCATGTGGCGCAAGGGGCTGCCGACCAGCCCCTGCCCACCCTGCTGCCGGATGAGGCCGCCCAATTGGCGCTGTGGGAGCACGGGCCCGCCCTGATGCCGCCCGCGCCCCGCTTCGACCGCCTGTTCCAGGATCTGGCCCAGGCCCAGCCTGAGGCGCTCGCCCTCATCACCGCTGCTGGCACCCGCACCTATGCCGAGGTGGAGGCCGGGGTCGGCGCCCTGGCCGCCGCCCTGCGCCGGCAGGGCCTGCGCCGGGGGCAGGTCGTAGGCGTCCTGACCGATCGCTCCCCCACTCTGCCCACCGCCGTGCTGGCGGTCTGGCGGGCCGGCGGCGCCTATGTGCCCTTGACCAGCGACCTTCCGGGCGACCGGCTGGCCTTCATCGCCCAGGATGCCGGCGCACAATTGATCCTGGCGCTGGACGGCCATACCCCGCCCGACCCCCTGGCCGCCCTGGGCCTGCCCCTGCTGCGACCAGAGGAAGTGCGGGATGCCGGCACCCCGATGGACGAGGATCTGCGTGAGGACGTTGGCGCGGATCCCGCCTACATCCTCTACACCTCCGGCTCCACCGGTGGGCCCAGCCTGAGGCGCCCGCCCTCATCACCGCCGCCGGTGTGCGCGCCTACGCCGAGGTGGATGCCGAGATCGGCGCCCTGGCCGCCGCCCTGCGCCGGCTGGGCCTGCGCCGGGGCCAGGTGGTGGGCATTCTGACCGACCGCTCCCCCGCCCTGCCCGCCGCCGTGCTGGCGGTGTGGCGGGCCGGTGGCGCTTATGTGCCCCTGACTAGCGACCTGCCGGGCGACCGACTGGCCTTCATCGCCCAGGATGCCGGCGCACAGATGATCCTGGCACTGGACGGCCACACCCCGCCCGATGCCTTGGCCGCTTTGGGCCTGCCCCTGCTGCGGCCCGAGGAAGTGCGGGACGTCTCCCTGGTGGACGAGGACATGCCCCAGGATGTCGGCGCGGATCCCGCCTACATCCTCTACACCTCCGGCTCCACCGGCTCCCACCTTCGACCTGTGGGTCTCGGATGTCGTGATGGCCTGGGGGGTGGGCGCCGCCCTGTCCCCGCTGACCCGGGCCGAGATGGACGATATCGCCGCCATACCGGGCCTGATCGCCCGCCGGGGCATCACCGTCGCCACCATGGCGCCCTCTTACCTGCGCCTGTTCGAGCGGGCCCCCCTGCCGCCCCTGCGCATCCTGATGACCGTGGGGGAGGCGCCCATCGCCGCCGACGCCCGCCACTATGCCGCCCGCCTGGCCTGCTACAACGGCTATGGCCCCACGGAAAATACGGCCGCCACCACGGTGGGCCGTGTTGATCCGACCCCACCTTCGACCTGTGGGTCTCCGACGTGGTCATGGCCTGGGGCGCCGGCGCCGCCCTGTCGCCCCTGACCCGGGCCGAGATGGACGACATCGCGGCGATGCCGGCCTTGATCGCCGGCCGGGGCATCACCGTCGCCACCATGGCACCATCCTACCTGCGGCTGTTCGAGCAGGCGGACCTGCCACCCCTGCGCATCCTGATGACCGTGGGCGAGGCGCCCATCGCCACCGATGCCCGCCACTACGCCGCCCGCCTGGCCTGCTACAACGGCTACGGCCCCACGGAAAACACGGCGGCCACCACCATCGGCCGCATGGATCCGG
>NZ_JARPAF010000003.1:340292-353183 GCF_029594735.1 Nitrospirillum amazonense | reverse complement strand
TCCATGGATGGCGATCACCGCACCGGCACCCCACCCCAAGGGCCTGTGGAAGAACGCGTGGCCGCCATCTGGTCCACCGTGCTGAAGGTGGGCGGCCTGCGACGGGAGGATGACTTCTTTCAGCTGGGCGGCGACAGCCTGCGCGCCACGGCCATGGTCAACCGTGTGCGCCGGGAATTTGCGTGCACGGTCAACGACCTATACGAAAACCCCCGGCTGGAGGACTTTGCCCGGCGCTGCCGTCCACAAGCGGGCCAGCTGACCGGTCTGATCGCCGGCGCCCGCGCGCATTGGCAGGCGTTCAAGGCCCGCGAGGCCGCGTTCGAGGCGGAACGCGAGGCCACGCTGGAGCCGTTGCTGGCCGCGTATCGCCAGCGGTATGAGTCCCTGGCGGCCTCGGCCCCGGTAGCCAGCCGTCCCTACGGCCATGTCCTGCTGACGGGGGCCGCCGGCTATCTCGGCGCCTACCTGCTGCGTCACCTCGCAGCGGACCCGGCACGCCGCATCACTGCCCTGGTCCGCGGCCGCGACGACGCGGAGGCGCATGCCCGTCTTTCCCAGGCGCTGGCGCACTATTTCGATAGTGAAACAGTGGCCACCTTGCTGGCGTCCGGCCGGGTCCAAGCCTGGGCCGGTAACCTGCGGGCACCGGACCTGGGCCTGGCCGAGGGGCGGCATGATGCCTTGGCCGTGGAGGCCGACGCCATCCTCCACTGCGCGGCCAATGTGAACCACTATGGCCACTACCGCGACAGCCACGCCGACAACGTCCTGGCCACCCGCCACCTGCTGGACCTGGCGGTTGAGCGTGGCCGGCGCACGGGCCGCACAGCCGACATGCACTTCATCTCCACCCTGTCGGTGTGCGGCCGATCGCCCGACGATGGCTACCGCCTGTACACCGAGTATGACGAACACCACGCGACGCTGGACGACAACTACTATGTCCGCAGCAAACAGGAAGCGGAGCATCTGGTGGTGGCGGCGCGGGGCGAGATCGCCAACGCCAGCATCCATCGCGTGGGCAACGTCGTCTTCGCGGCGGAAGGGGGCGCCCTTCAGCGCAACATCCGACAGAACGCCTTCTTCCGCCTGACGGCGGCGCTGACCCGCCTGCGCTTCGTGCCCGAGGACATGCACGCCTGGCTGTGCCATGTCGACAAGGTGGCGGAGGCGGTGGTCGCCCTGGCGCAGGCGCCGGATCTGGCCCACCACACCCATCACGTCGATCACGCCCGCCGCGACTTCCTGGCCCAGGTCATGCGCGCCGCGCCCGGCATGGCCGATCACCTGGGCACCGGTAACTACGGCCAACTGCTGGCGCGGATCGAGGCCACCCTGAACGACCCGGCGATGGAAAAGCCGCTGGCCGAGCTGCTGCCCACCTTCGGCATCTATCGCCAGGAATCGCCACATGAGCGCGACCGCCGCACTGAGCTGGCGACCGCCAAGACCCAGGCCTTGCTGGCCCGCTTGGGCTTCCACTGGCCGGACGGGCTGCCCGCCGACGGCTTGGCCGCGATGATGGAGGCCGCCCGTGACGCCTACTGACCTTTCCCCAAACCCCTCAGCCCATCCTGTTTCCAAGACGGTGACGAGCCATGTTGACCCATCTTGAGGACCTAGGCCTCCGCATCGGCGACTTCGCCCTGTCGCCCGTGCCCGAGCGGGAACGCCTGTGCGTGCAGGCGGCGTTGCGGGATTTCTACGGCCCCGACCTCCGGATCGAGCGGCTGGTGCCGCCCGCCGCACCCATGGACCTGCGCGCCGCCCTCACCGCGGCCAGTCCTACCCTGGCCGCCATGGCCGAGGCGCTATGCCATATCCTGGAGACCGACTACAGCGGCATCGCCGTGCGCCAAGCCGGCCTCGCGCACCTGGAGCTGGAGGAGCGGGCCCAGGTGCTGTTCGCGTTGGCGGCCTGCATGGGCCGTCCGACCGCGACGGACCAGGTGAACCGCCGCGTCATCTGGGACGTGAAGGTGCGACAGCAGAAGGCGGCCACCACTTTTTCCGAGCACGCCGACGAGGCCGACCTGCACACCGACACACAGTACTTCGCCCGGCCGGAGCGGTACATGATGCTGTACTACATCCGCCCAGCGGCTTGCGGCGGCGGCGTCTCCCTGGTGCGCGACCTGCAATGCCTGAAGCGGTCGCTGTCCGCGACGGAGGAGGGACGCTGGGCCATCGACCTGCTGTCGCGCAAGGTGCTGCCCTTCCGCATCCCCGGCGTCTTCACCGCCAACGGCGGAACGGACACGGTGGAGGTGACCTTCGCCACCATCTTCGCCGAGCGGCCCGGCATCCGCTTCCGCGCCGACACGCTGATGAAGGGGCTGGCCCTGCACCCGGCCGCTGACACGCCGGACGTGCGCCGGGCGCTGGACCTGCTGCTGGCGGAGGCGCGGCGGCCCGAGGCCCTGCTGCAGATCGCCATGCCGGCGGACAGCATCCATTTTGTGAACAATCACATGGCCTTGCACGGCCGCACCGCCTTCGCGGATCATGAACGCCACGTCTGGCGCATCCGCGTCGACGATGACGTTCCGCTGTCCGCCTATGGTGGCGCGGACGCCCCCAGCGTAGGACGGGCCGCGTGAACCTTCTCCGCCTGATCAAGCTTATCGGTCCCGCCCGCATCCGGCGCCTGTTGTTGGCGGCGGCGGGATCGGCATTGTCCAGCACTCTGATCCTGGTCATCGTCAACGCCGCCGCCTCCGAAATCGCGGAGCAGCAGCGCGCGGGCGTCAATTTCGTCCTGGCCGGCGCCTTCCTGGCCAGCCTTGCCGCCTACATGGCGACGGAAGGCTGGATGGTCACCCAAATGGCCGCCTATCTGGAAGAGGTGGTCGACACGGTGCGCATGCGCCTGGTGGACCAGGTGCGCCGGTCCGACCTGTTGAAGCTGGAGAGGTTCGGCCAGGCCCGACTGTTCGAAAGCGTGACCCAGGCGGGGCAATTGATCTCCCAGAATTCCGAGTTCATGGCCATCACCCTGCGCTCCGTCCTCTCTGTCATCGCGGTGCTGGTCTACATGGCGGTGCTGTCGCCGCTGGCCTTCCTCGTCATCTCCGCCGTGCTGGCGGGCGGGGCCTGGTTCTATGTCCGGCTAAGCAGGGCGTTGGAGGAACAGCAGGTCCTGCTGATGGCGGAGGAGGAGGCGTTGTTCGAAAGCGTGTCGGACCTGTTCGACGGCTTCAAGGAACAGCGCTTGAGCAGTGCCCGCAGCGACGACCTCAACAGGATCTTCGTCACCACCTCAGACCGCACCATGGCCCAGCGCGGCCGCGTGCACATGCACACCTGGCAGCAGTTCATCTTCGGCGAGATGGTCTTCAACCTGATGCTGGGCATCCTGGTCTTCGTGCTGCCCCACTATTCCAGCAGCTTTTCGCAGCAGATGGTGAAGGTCGCGGCGGCGGTGATCTTCCTGTCCACACCCATCTTCGGCCTGATGCAATCCTTGGCGGTCATGACCGCCGCCGATGGCGCCGCCGGCCGCATGCTGGACCTGGGGAAGGACCTGGCAGCCCTGGCTGAGCCGGGCCAGGACGCCCCATCCCTGGACCTGCCGGCCGATTTCCGCGAGATCCGCCTGGATGGGGTGGAGTTCACCTTCCCGGCCCCGGCCGGTGAGCCGGCCTTCGCCGTCGGCCCCTTCGACCTGACCCTGCGGCGGGGCGAGGTGGTGTTCATCACCGGCGGCAACGGCTCCGGCAAGTCCACCTTCATCAAGCTGCTGACCGGCCTGTACCAGCCCATGCGCGGCCGGCTGATGGTGGACGATTTGGCCATCGGGCCGCAGCGGCTGGACCCGTACCGCGAGCAAATGGCCACCGTCTTCGCCGATTTCCACCTGTTCGCCCGCCTCTATGGCGTGCCGGCGCTGGATACGGCCGAGGTCGATGAACTGATGCGCTGGATGGAGATGCAGCGGGTGACGCGGGTGGACGGCGACCGTTTCGCCCGCCGCGACCTGTCCGCCGGCCAGCGCAAGCGCCTGGGCCTGGTGGCGGCGCTGCTGGAGCACAAGCCCGTGCTGATCCTGGACGAGTGGGCGGCCGACCAGGACCCCCACTTTCGCCGCAAATTCTATCGCGAAGTGGTGCCGGCCCTGAAGGAACGGGGCCTGACCCTGATCGCCGTCACCCACGACGACCAGTATTTCGACGTGGCCGATCGGCGCCTGCACATGGAGGAGGGCCGCCTGCGCGAGGTGCCGCTGGATACCGCCTGGCATGGGCGGGAGGTGCCGGCATGAGACTGGCCAAGGTCGTCCTGCGGGAGATCCCGCAGAACCTGAAGATGCTGACCTTCATGAACCTGGTGTCGGCCGTCGCCACCACCGCCCTCTTGGGCCTGGTGGCGGCGGCCAGCCAGGAGGCGGACAAGGTCGACGCGCGCCTGGTGCTGATGTACGCGGTGACCATCACCCTGTTCTGTGTGTCGCACAATGCTATCCTGGTGACGGCGTCGCGCGATGCCGAACGGCTGATCCACACCTTTCGCATGCGGGTGTTCGACGCGGTGCGCCGGGCCGACCTGGTGACGGTGGAGCGCATCGGCCGCGCCGCCCTGCACGGCGTGCTGATCCAGGATACCCAGATCCTGGCCCGCGTTCTGCCCATCCTGGCCGTGGGCGCGCAGCAGGCGGTTATGCTGGTGTTCCTGGCCTATTACCTGGCCTACCTGTCGCCCCTGGCCTGCGTGCTGGCCTTCGCCTTCGCTGGCCTGGCGGTCTCCATCCGCTATCGCCGCACCCGCTCGTTCAAGGAAATGCTGGCGGAATCCGGCCAAGCGGAGGCCGACGTCTTCGATGGCCTGACCGACCTGACCCAGGGCTTCAAGGAGGCGCGCATGAGCCGCCGCCGGGCCGACGCCCTGGTGGGGGCCGTGGGGGCGGCGTCATCCCGCGCGCGGCGGGTGAACGTCGAGACCAAGACCCAGTGGGTACGCAATTTCTCGCTGATCGAGGCCATGTTCTACGCCCTGATCGGCCTGATGGTCTTCGTCGTGCCCCTGGTATCGGCGGAATACTACAAGGTGGTGGTGCCGGTGACGACGGCCGCCCTGTTCATCGTGGGCCCCATCAGCACCGTGTCCTTCGTGACGCCCATGGTGTCCATGGCCGAGCGGGCCTTGAGCAATATCGAGGACATGGAGCGGCGCCTGGCCGAGGCCGCCGGCCGCTGGGCCGTCACCGCCGACGCCCCCGTGCCGGCGGGCCGCGCGCCCCTGGATGGGGGACCGGCCCATGGCGTGGCGGCGCTGCCCGCCCCCCGGTCCATCGCCCTGGCCGAGGCCGGCTTCGCCTATCGCAACGATGACGGCACGCCCAGCTTCGCCGTGGGGCCGCTGACGGCGGAGTTCCACGGCGGCGAGGTCACCTTCATCACCGGCGGCAACGGCTCCGGCAAATCCACCATGCTGCGCCTGCTGACCGGCCTTATGCCGCTGGACCACGGCACGCTGCTGGTCAATGGCGCGCCCGTGCCGGCAGCGGCCTTGCAGGACTATCGCGACCGGATCTCGGCCATCTTCTCCGATTACCATCTGTCGCGCCGACTGTACGGCGTGGCGTCGCCGGATCCGGCACGGGTGCGTGAGCTGCTGACCCGGCTGGAGATGCAGGACAAGGTGGCGGTGGCCGACGGCGCCTTCACCACCGTCCGGCTGTCCACCGGGCAGCGCAAGCGCCTGGCCCTGGTACTGACCCAGCTGGAAGACAAGCCGGTCATCGTGCTGGACGAATGGGCGGCCGACCAGGACCCCCACTTCCGCGCCGTCTTTTACGAACAGCTGCTGCCGGAATTGAAGGCGCAGGGCAAGGTGGTCATTTGCGTCACCCATGACGAGCGCTGGTTCGACTTGGCCAACCGCGTTTACCAGATGTCGGAAGGACGCCTGCGCCTGGTCCATCCCCTACCGCCCGAAACCACCCCGGCTGAAGCGGCGGAGGTCCCGGCATGAGCTGGCTGCATCCCCTGATCCGGGACACGAACCCTATCGGCACCATCGTCGCCTTCCCCTATGGCGGCGGCGGCTTGAACGCGCTGAACTTTCTGGCCAAGGGCATGCCGCCGGGCCTGGACGTCTGGGGTGTGCTGCTACCCGGCCGGCCAGGCCGCTGGCAGGAACCGGCCGCCGCTCGCATGGATCAAGTGGTACCGCCCCTGGTGGCGGCATTGAAGGCCCTGCCGCAGCGCCCCCTGGTCCTGGCCGGCCATTCCCTGGGGGCCGCCATCGCCCACGCGGTGGCCGAGGCCTTGACGTGCGAGGGACGCCCGCCCCTAGGCCTGGTAGTTTCCGGCCGCCGGGCGCCCCACCTGCCCCCCAACCGCACGCCGGTGTGGGAGCTGGACGACGCCGGCCTGGACCAGGAGCTGCAACGCCTGGGCGGCACACCGCCCGAGGTGCTGGCGGACCGGGACCTGATGGACCTGATGCGTCCCCTGCTGCGGGCGGACTTCACCCTGTCCGACCGCTATCAGGTGGCCGCCCCCGCCCCCCTGCCCCTCGATCTGGTGGCCCTGGCCGGCGATGCCGACACGACCGTCGCGGTCAACGAGGTCGCGGCCTGGGAAACGGTAAGGGCTCGCAGTTTCCAACTGCAAACAATGAAAGGAGGTCATTTTTTCATTCAGGAAAATCCCGACGATTACGTCCGCCTTATTCACAGTCTATTTTTAAAGAACGCATTGGCGGCTTCCTCAACCGGGGAACCGCTGTCATGAGCCCGTTATTGGTTAGCCCATATCGTCGGGCTGCCGGCCCTTGCCGGCGGCCAGTCACATCGGGCCGTCCCTTCCGGGATGGAACAAGCCGGACCCGTGGTCCGGACCGGTCCCCCCTCAACGTCTTCTTTGGAGCGTGAGATCATGGTCACGAAGAAAGAACTAACCCCAGAAGAGGCCGCGGCGGCCGGCCCCGAGGCCGTGTCCCCCACGGCCACCACCACGGAAGCCCCGGCCGACGCGGTCGCTGCCGACACGACCCACGCGGCCGTGGCCGTGGCGGATGACGTCGCCGTCCGCCACATCATCCGCACCCACGTCCTGCTGGCGGCCGGCTCGGCCGTCATCCCGGTCGTGCTGCTGGATGACGCGGTGCTGGCCGGCGTGCAGCTGAACCTGCTGCGCGAACTGGCCAAGCACTACGGCGTGGATTTCCGCGGCGACATCGGCAAGGCCGCCATCGGTACCCTGCTGGCCACCGTCGCCCCGGCGACGCTGGGCGGCAGCCTGCTGGGCTCCTTCGCCTTCCGCCACACGCTGAAGGCCATCCCGCTGGTTGGCCCGGTCCTGGGCCTGCTGACCCAGCCGGCCTTCAACGCGGCCTTCACCTACGCCCTGGGCAAGGTGTTCGCGCAGCACTTCGCCTCCGGCGGCACCTTCCTCACCTTCGACCCGGCCAAGGTCACGAACTTCTTCAAGGAGAAGTTCAACGAAGTGCGTGGAAAGTCGGCGCAGGCGGCTGCTGCGGCCGCCTGATCGCGTTTGAATTGTGGTAACCTTGGAATGGAACCGGCGTCAGCCATTCCATTCCGAGGCCTACCACTTGCACGAGCCTACTCGCACGGGAATGCGCACCTCATGCCCTTGACCGTCATCGTCATCTACCTGCTGGCCTGCATCCTCTGTGGTGTCATGGGCCGCAACACCACCATCGGCTTCATGGGCCATTTCCTACTGGCCCTGATCCTGACGCCCCTGCTGAACTTCCTGATCCAGGCGGTGGGCCGGCAGAGTTCGCGGGTGCGTGACCAGTTGCGGACGCCGACCGAACGATGACCATGGCCGAACCCGGGGCCAAGAACGGCCCGCATTCCTTACGTCAACGGCTGAAACGCTGGGCCGACGCCAACAGCCTGTCGCTCTATGCCGCAGGGCTGCTGTTGCTGCTGGCCGCCCTGGCGCTCGCCCCGGCGGTGGTCGTCGCCGTGCCCGCCGGGTCCGTCGGCGTGCTGTGGCACCGCTTCGGCAACGGCACCGTCACCGACCATGTGCTGGAGGAAGGGACGCACGTCATCGCCCCTTGGGACCAGATCTATATCTACGACAGCCGGCTGCAGACCCTGACGCGCACCTATCCCGCCGTGGCGGCCAATGGCCTGACCATGGAGGTGGAGATGTCGGTGCGCTTCCGCATCAATCCCCATGCCGCCGGCCTGGTGCACAAGCTGGCGGGTCCCGACTACGCCGACACGCTGGTGCGGCCCAAGATCGCCTCGCTGCTCTACGAATTCGTCTCGCAGCACAGCCCCGAGGAATTCTACTCCCTGAACCGCGCGGAGATTCAGGCCTATCTGCTGAAGCGCGACCGCGAGGAATTCCCCCTGCCCACGCGGGAGACCGCGCCCGATACCCTGACGCTGGAGGAACAGATGGCCAGCGGCCACGGCCCGGCCCTGGTGCGGGTGGAGGACATCCTGATCTCCAGCGTCACCCTGCCGGACAGCGTGCGCGCCGCCATCGAGCGCAAGGCCGAACAGCAGCAGATCATGCAGGAGTACGACTTCCGCCTGGCCCGCGAGGCCAAGGAACGCGACCGCAAGCGCATTGAGGCCGAGGGTATTCGGGACTTCCAGGCGACGGTGGCCAACACCATCACCCCGGAATACCTGCGCCTGCGCGGCATCGAGGCGACCAGCGCCTTCGCCACCTCCCCCAACGCCAAGACCATCATCATCGGCGGCCGCGACGGCCTGCCCGTCATCTTGAACACAGGCGACGACGGCCACCCGCAAGAGGCGCCCAAGCCGGCTGCGGAAGACCATAGCCGCGCTCCCGCCCCCCGGGCCGAGGCGGCCAAGCCGGCGCTGGGCGCCGCCCCAGCCACCAAGCGGCCGGAACCGACGGTGGCACGCGAGGCGGCACCGGGAGCAGCCAATGCGCCCGCCAATGTGTCCACCGTACCGGCGGAGGCCCCACCCCTTCCCAATGAGCCGACAGGGCCGGCGGCGGACCCGCCGCAGCGCTGACGTCTGCCCTGGGGAGCTTCACAGCTGGTCGAAAACGGAACCCATGTGCGGGCTGAACAGCCGATCGTAGGTCTTCATCAGGAAGTTGTCGGTCATGCCGGAAATGTGGTCGCAAATGACCCGCGGGCTGTCCCCTTCCTGCCGATAGCAGACATAGACCTCGCGCGGCAGGAAGTTCGCGGGCTCAGACGCCATGGCCTCGAATACCGACACCACCATCTTCTGGCCCTTGAACTCCAGCTGCTGCACGGCCGGGCTGAGGATGACGATGTCCATCACCGCCTGTTTCAGCGCGTCCAGGAAGCTCCGCGCGCGGTCATCCATGGCGGCGCGATAGCGGATTAGCGGCTCCTGAAAGGCCTCCCGCGTGTCGATATGGCAGCTGGCGATCAGGTAGTGGACCATGCGGCCGATGAACAGCTTGCGCTGGTCCTCCTCCCCGAACAGCCGGTCGACGAAGGCTGTGTAGGCGTCGCCCCCGAACTCCTCGGCATAAGGGCCGCGCAGCGTGTCCAGGAAGGCGGCGCACGGTTCGCGGGGCACACGGGTGGTAAAGTCATCCCGCCCTATCAGCCGCAGGGCCAGCGCGTCCTCCAGATCATGCACGCCAAAACCGATGTCATCGGCCAGATCCATGATGCTGCAGTCGAAGGATTTGTGCAGGGGCTTGTGATGCCTGCCGTCCTGGCGGACATAGGCACGGAAGGCGTCCTGGTCGGCCATGCTCAAGGGCGCCAGGATCCAGTCGACCACATCCGCCTCGCTGTCCATATAGCATTTGGGCGGCTTGGACGCCCTGCGGTCGATGATGCGGATGGTGGTGGCCCTGGCGTCCAGGCCGGGCCTGACCGCGGGATTGGCGGCCTCACGGTAGGCCACGGGGTATTTCAGCACGCCCAGAAGGGTGCGGCGCGTTAGGTTGGCACCGGCCCCCTCAGGAAACTTCTCCAGCCGGGACAGGACCCGCAGCGTCTGGCCGTTGCCTTCGAAACCGCCATGGTCGCGCATGCAGTAGTTCAGCGCCACCTCCCCGCCATGGCCGAAGGGTGGATGGCCCAGGTCGTGGGTGCAGCCGATGGCCTGGATCCGGGCGATGTCCGGCAGATGCAGATGGGCGGGGTGACCGACGAACTGGTGCTGGAACTGGCGCACGATGCCGCCGGCGATCTGCGCCACCTCCAGCGAGTGGGTCAGGCGGGTGCGATAGAAGTCGCTGTCTCCCAAATTCAGGATCTGGGTCTTGCCCTGCAGCCGCCGGAAGCTGGCCGAGTGGATGACCCGGGCGTAATCGATATCCGCCGGCCGGCGCGTGTCGCTGGTTTGCCCCCGCCGGTCGCCCCGCCGCTCATCCCACACCATAAGTACCCTCTACCGCCGCCGCCGACCCATATCAGGTGGGCAAAATCGGGCGAGAGTGTAGCGGGCGCGGCCGGGAAATGCCGCAGCTAATCCTTGGCCATCCCGACCGGCGCCCATGGGGATTACCGCGCCGCGATGGCGGTCATCTCGATGGCGAAATCGGGATAGGCCAGCCGTGACTCGACCGTCGCCCGGGCCGGAGGATTGTCGGAATCCACCCAGCGGTCCCAAACCGAATTCATCTCATCGAAGCCGGCCATGTCGGCGAGGTAGATGGTGACGCTGACCAGGTTGGCCTTGGTGATGCCGGCTTTGGCTAAGGTCTCGTCCATCTGGGCCAGCACGTCCTCGGTCTGCGCCGCGACGGACTGGCCACGCGTCTTATCCGCGACATGGCCGGCCAGGAACACCAGGCCGTTCACGGCGACGGCGTCGCTCCAGCGTTGCGCCTTGCCGATGCGTTCGATCATTCAAAAAGCTCCCCTCTGCATGCGCGCCACCCGGGCCCGCGGAGAGGTTATAGCCGCACATCGCCCTGCGCGAGAACCGCCGCGGTCCAGCCGGCGGTTGGCCAGACCCGGCCGGACGTGTGGCGAGGGCTAGCGGGAATAAGCCCGTCCACACATCCGGCCGGCGGCCCCCTGCCCCGCCGCTGGCGGCTGGCGGGACTTGGCAGGGAACCGGTTGGAAATCGCCACCTCAGAAGTCGAAGGTGGCGCGCAGAACCCCGGCATGGCTCTGGTAATCGCGGCGCAGCTCGCCGGAATACTCCAGCCGCAGCTTGAAGCCATCACCCTGGTCCAGGGTGGCACCCACGCCGATGCCCAGGCCGTCGGCGGCGGTGCGGCCGGTGCTGCTGACGAAGCTGGTGCCGGCCAGGACGCTCGTGGTGGCGATGGGGCTGTTCAGATAGTCGTGCACCCAGACCAGGCGCAGGTCCGGCAGCAGCCGGCCCAGCCCGGTGTCCATCTTACCCGACAGCTTGGCGCCCAGCTCCTGCGTCAGGTTGTCCACCTTCAGGGCGCCCACCGCCATGTTGGCCAGACCGGCGTCATGCTCGTCATAGGCGTGGTTGGTCAGGCGCACGGCCCGCAGGCTGGCCTGCGGCGTCAGGGTGAAGCTGGCGGAGACCGGCAGGTCGTAGCCCACCGTCACCTTGCCCAGGTACTGCTCCCCGCCATAATTGGCGTTGGCGCGGGCGCCCAGGAAGCCGATCCAGCGGCGCTGATCATAATGGTTGTAGCCGAAGCTGGCCTGGCCTTCGACCGACAGGCGCTGGTCCGCCCAATCCGGGCGCCAGACGCTGTAGGCCGTCAGCTGGTAGCTGGCCGCCTTGGTCTGGCTGCCGGCGGCGGTGCCCTCGCCGTTGACCGAGCCGTTCAGCCAGCTGAAGGCCAGGCCCGCCATAACCGTGTCATTGGCGTACCAGTCGGCGCCGATGACCAAGCCGGCCGTGGTCCCGCTATAGCCCGCAGCGTCGGCATTGTTGCCGCGCAGCACGCCGCCGCCCAGGATCTCGCCCCACACCGCGCCCTGCTGGCCATCGGAGCCGGCGGCCGCCCCCTTGCCGTTTACATCCCCCATTGGGCCATCCATGTAGGCCGCCGCATGCTGCTGATGCTGGCTGATGGCGTTGGTGGAGGGGGTGACGGAGAAGGTGTTGATCTGCGGCGTCAGCTGGCTCGGTGACAGCTGGGTCACGGCCAGCTGCTGCGCCTCGCCCGACAGCTTGGACAGGCGGGTCAGCACCGCCGTCTGGAAGGCCTGGGCCGCCGCACTGCCGCTGTTGGCGATGACGTCCAGCGCCCGGCCGGTGCCCGCCGCCGGACCGCCCGCCGCCAGGCCCACCGCCGTATACCGGGTGCTGGGCGTGGCCGGGCCGGTGGGACCCGTGGGGCCGGTGGTCCCGCCGCTGCCGCTGCTGAGCGTCAGGACCAGGTCCGTGGCGCCGTTGGCGGTGATGGTGGAACTGGTGACCGTGTAGCCGGCGGCCGTCAGGGTCAGGTTGCTGGTCGTCAGCGTGGAGCCGGCCGACGCGATGGTGTAGCTGCCCGCCGACAGCTGGCCGCCATTGACCGCCGCCAGGGTCACCGACCCGCCCGTCAGGCTGGCGCTGCCGCTGATCACCAGGGCGCCGTAGCTGGTGGTGGAACTGACACCGATGACCAGATTGCCCGCCGTCTGGCTGTAGCTGCCCGTGATGTTGACCGCGCTGTTCACAAGCAAGGTGGCCCCGCTGTTGACCACGCTGTGGCTGCCGACGGTGATGCGGTCGTTCAGCATCATGACGCCGCGCACGAAGCGTAGATCGGACCGGGTATTGGTGATGGTGCCACCCGTCAGGGCGCCCGGTGCGGCGTCCGTGCCGCCCGCGACCACCAGGTCATTGGCCGACAGGTTCACGACGTTGCCGCTGATGGTGCCGCTGTTGGCCAAGGTGCCCAGGGCGCCGGTGGCCGCGATGTACAGCGCGGTCGGGCTGCTGAGCGTGCCGGTATTGTTCAGCGTATCCAGGCTGGCGCCGATGTAGTCGTTGCCCGCCGCCGCCA
>NZ_JARPAF010000003.1:339729-340192 GCF_029594735.1 Nitrospirillum amazonense | reverse complement strand
GCCCGTGACACTGAGCGTGGCCAGGCTGGCGCCGATGTAGTCGTTGCCCGCCACGGCTGCCAAGTTGCTGCCGCTGGTGGACCCCAGCGCGTCCAGGCCGGTCAGGCCGCTGACCACCGTGGCCCCGGTGTAGGTGGAACCGTCGCCGCCCCGGATCAGGGTGACGCTGTCGCCCGCCAGGTAGTTGGCCGTGCCGCTCATCCCGGCATCGACCACCCCGCCCGTCACCTGCGCCGCCCCGCTGACCGACAGGACATGGCCAGACACCGCCAGCGTGCCCGCCGTCTGGCTGTAGGCGCCCGTCACCGCCACGTCGCCGGCCAGGGTCAGGCTGGCGCCCGTGTTGCTGACCGTGTGGCCCGTCACGTCGATGGCATCGGCCAGGCTGACGGCACCGCTGGCGAAGGCCAGGTTGCTCAGGCTGTTGCGAATGGTGCCGCCCGAGAAGCCGCCCACCGTGCCG
>NZ_JARPAF010000003.1:339282-339629 GCF_029594735.1 Nitrospirillum amazonense | reverse complement strand
GCGTACCCAGGGTACCGCCGACATAGTCGTTGCCGACCACCGCCAGCAAATTGGTGCCCACCACGCCCTGGCTCACCAACAGCCCGGTCAGGGAGCCCTGCACCGCCACGCCGGTATAGCTGGACCCGGTGCCGCCGGCCACCAGCGTGTCCACGCCGGCCAGATAGTTGCCGGTGGCGCCGTATTGGGCGACGACCGTGCCACCGCTAAGGCTTGCGGCGCCGCTGACGGCCAGGCCGCCATGGGCGGGATCCGTCAGGGTCAGGGTGCCGGCCGTCTGGCTGTAGGCACCGGTGACGCTGACCAGGCTGTCCAGGATTACCGAGGCGCCACTGTTGACCAGGGTG